>CBDFIS010000006.1:4800000-6801917 GCA_965248205.1 Bryobacterales bacterium | reverse complement strand
AGCAACTGATCTGGCGTCAGATCCACGACCTGTGCAACCTGAAATTGAGCCGGCTGTGCTGCGCTCCCCCCGGCTTCAACGATCTCTTGTCAGCATCGAGTTACTGAGATAGACGATGGTACGAGGTAAGGTCACCACCTCCAACAACAATAAGGAGTTGATCATGCCACTGATTACACCCAGAGAGTATATCAAGCGACAGTGCTGTCCGGGGAAAGTCGCGCCATCGGACGGTAAGTCTCGACCGTTCAATGTCTTATGGCCTGTTTTGCCCGGGAACGATTTGAAATCCCGAGGCCGCAAATGGTCGCCTGAACGGAGCATCCGGACGCGGCACAATGAGGGATGAACCTTGGCCGTACGGTTTTCTCCCAACTGATCGAGCACCAGCACTAATAACAGACAGCGTGTGAAGAGATCCTCTTCTTGTAGTCGCTTGATCACTGCTGTCCGGTTAAAAGTCGAATAGAATCAATTGGTTGGGGTCATAGGGGGATTCGTTTGGGGAGTCGGATGGCTGGAGTGCCTGTAAAAGGGGCATTTTTTCGAATTGCGTAACGCTGAGAATCTGTAGAATCTGGTAAAGACTCGCTTCCAGCCCGAGGCGTTTCCGGACGATGGCGATGAGCACGTAAATCGAGACAGCGATCCAGATCTGCGTCTTGACGGCGTTCTCGCTGGTGCCGTAAAACGAGTTGATTCGCAGATGTTGCTTGATCCACTTGAAGAACAACTCAATCTGCCAACGCGACTTGTAGATGTGGGCGATGGTCAGCGCCGGGAGCGCGAAGTTGTTGGTCAGAAACTTCAGCCGCTTGTTCGTCCGGGCGTCGAAGTAACTGACCCTCCGCAACGGGTCGGGATAGGCTTGGGCCGATTCGATGGCAGCCAGTATGACGGTCTGATCCGAGCGCAAGCCCGTGGATTTGTCGACGGGATGCGAGTAGCGCCGTTGGAGCAAGATGTTCTTCTTGGTTCGCACGACGAAGAACGACGAGCAGAGAGTGAACACGAAGAGGCGTTCGAAATCGACGTAGGCCCGATCCATGACGTAGAACGCGCCGGCCTCCGGGCCGATCTCGTCGAGGATGTTGATGTCGTGCACTTTGCCTCCAGTAATGCGGATGAACGTGGGAATATTGCCGTGCAGATCCAGCAGCGTGTGCATCTTCACGGCGGCTTTTTGCTTGCGGAATCTCGCCCACGGAAACAGCGACAGGCAGAGGTCGATTGTTGTCGAGTCGAGAGCGTACAGAGTCTGGTCCAAGTCCACACCGATCGGGTCGTGGGCATATAACCCGCATTTCCAATTTGATTTCGGCATCCCGACCTTGCAGCGGCCTTCAGCGTCTTTATTTATAGGGGTTCAAGCCCTGTCAGGACGCACGGAGGCCAACACCCAATGGGTGAAAAAGAAAACAAGCCGTTTCAGCTCACCTTCAACGGATTTCTCAAAGTCGATTTCCAAGGATCGCGCGTCACCTCGGATGGTGGCCTGATTCTCATTCGGGAACTGGACGAGCGGCTCGGACTGGGCAAGCTGATCGACGAGCATCTGACGGATTCGCGGCAAGGCACAAACAAGAAGTTCCCACTGGCCGACCTGGTGCGGCAATCGGTCTACAGCCGCCTCGCCGGCTACGAGGATCTCAACGATGCTGCCCGTGTCTCGGCTGACCCGACTTTTCGTCTGATCGGCTCGAAGAAGAACTGGGATCGCGGCGGGGCGCTTACGTCGCGTCTACAAAGCTTTGAGGCAGAGCTGCTGGCCAGTGAAGAGAACCTGCTTGGGCTGATGGCGGTGAACCGCGAGTTGGTCGCTCAAGCCCAAGCGCAGGACGAGTCCGAGCGTGTCGTGCTCGATATGGACTCCACGGAAAGCCCGGTCCACGGTCAGCAGGAAGGCAGCGCTTACAACGGCCATTTCGAGTCCACCTGCTACCACCCGCTGTTGCTGTTCAACCAGCACGGTGATTGTCTGGCGGCGAAGCTGCGAGCGGGTAACGTGTCCAGCGCCGAGGACTGGGACGAACTGCTGCTGCCCGAGATCGAGCGCCAACAGGGAGAAGGCAAGCAAGTGACGTTCCGCGCCGACGCCGCCTTCGCCAAGCCGGAGATCTACGAGGCGTTGGAGGATCGCGGAGTGGACTACGTCATTCGCATCCCAGCAAACAAGAACCTGGAGTTGGAGATCGAAGAGATTCTGTTCCGTCCGCCGGGCAGGCCGAGCCTGAAGCCACTAGTGCGCTACAAGAGCTTCCGCTATCAGGCCGCGAGTTGGTCGAAGCCTCGGCGGGTTGTGGCCAAGGTTGAGCACCACCAAGGCGAGTTGTTTCCTCGCGTCGGGTTCATCGTCACGAGCATGAGCTTGCCCAGTCGGTCGCTGGTGCGCTTCTACAACAAGCGCGGCACGGCCGAGCAATGGATCAAGGAAGGCAAGCAGGCAACCCACTGGACACGGCTGTCCTGTCATCGTTTCCGGGCAAACGAGGTGCGTTTGCAGTTGAGCGTGTTGGCCTACAACCTGGGGAACCTGTGGCGGCGGCTGGGGCTGGCGCAGAGGATCAAGAACTGGTCGCTGACGAGCTTGCAGCATCGGTTGATGAAAACCGGAGGGCGGCTGGTCAAGCATGCCCGCTATTACTGGCTGCTGTTGGCCGAGGGGCATCTCAACCGCAAGCTGTTCGCTGAGATGCTGGGGCGGATCTGGGCGCTGCCTGTGCCAGGCGGGTAACGGGCGACGGCTGCGACGGAGAAGAGACGCTGGGTTGCTGAAGAGGGAACTACTCGGAGCCGTGTCGGCGAAAAGCCCTCCAGCGAGCTGGAACGCGGCGATCGAGCGGCATTCAGCGACCCAAACGGGAGCGAACGGAGCATCGATCGTGAGAGGAAGACGAAGACCTTGCACCCGAGCCGCGGATCGGAGTATCCTGACCATCGCGGGATGGCCAAAACGGAAATTCCAGTATAACGGCCGTGCCATGCCAATCAAGACCTGCGCGAAGTCCGCGTAGATCCGCCAGTCGCGCGACTCGTTCGCGTCGGCCAGTGTCGAGCGCGCTACCCTGCCGCGGAATCCCATGTGGTAGAGTTTGCCGTGCATCGAACGCAGGCACGTCTCGATGTCGCGGAGGCTTGCCCGATAGGTCAGCTGGGCGAATGCCATCGCAAGAAACTGATCCCAGCAGGAGAAACTTTTCAGATAGGAATCGCCGCGGTAGCGCGATACACATTTCTGAAACTCTTTGCTCGGTATAGAGGAAGTTCTTTTCTTCAAGATACTACCGACAGTGTTGCTGTTCGCGTTCCTATAGCGGGGAAGCTTGCTCGTAGCCCTCTAGCTAAAGCAAAGGCCGAGCTGTTCACGCTGCAGCAAAAAATCGACTATCCGATGGGCTTAGTGCTTGGCGCAGTAGGCGTTCTTTATCTTGCAGGAGATATGGAGTAGTTGATGACGCAGAGGCTGGTGACTAACCCCCACAAACGAGTCCACCTGTTACAAGCTCGGCGGCGATCAGGTCCTCAAGAAAGGGCTCTTATCGCGAACTCGACAATCTGAATCGCTCGGTTAAACCTGCGGATGTCCAGCACTTTGCCTATACACCGCGGCCTGTGGAACAATGTTACTTCCTTGGTCGACAAAGATGAAATACTACTATGAGATCACCTTGTGGGAGAACAAGAGACGTCTGGAGAAATTGGCAACATTTAACGATTATGTTGTCAGATATTTTAATAGTACTCAGTCATCATCCATTACTGAAGCCGATATTGAGGAAGAAGAAAGAAATATACGTAAGGCTATTAACTTGATGATCGGTGAAACTATCGGGATGACTTTCACGGCAGGCATACCAACAACAGTCGAGCGTACGAGCTCAGCATTGTCCGGTAGACGTAAGGAAAATGTTAATCTCTTGACTAACCTCAGTGCTGTCCGGGGAAAGTCGCGCCATCGGACGGTAAGTCTCGACCGTTCAATGTCTTATGGCCTGTTTTGCCCGGGAACGATTTGAAATCCCGAGGCCGCAAATGGTCGCCTGAACGGAGCATCCGGACGCGGCACAATGAGGGATGAACCTTGGCCGTACGGTTTTCTCCCAACTGATCGAGCACCTACCGAGCAAAGAGTTTCAGAAATGTGTATCGCGCTACCGCGGCGATTCCTATCTGAAAAGTTTCTCCTGCTGGGATCAGTTTCTTGCGATGGCATTCGCCCAGCTGACCTATCGGGCAAGCCTCCGCGACATCGAGACGTGCCTGCGTTCGATGCACGGCAAACTCTACCACATGGGATTCCGCGGCAGGGTAGCGCGCTCGACACTGGCCGACGCGAACGAGTCGCGCGACTGGCGGATCTACGCGGACTTCGCGCAGGTCTTGATTGGCATGGCACGGCCGTTATATGCCCACGACCCGATCGGTGTGGACTTGGACCAGACTCTGTACGCTCTCGACTCGACAACAATCGACCTCTGCCTGTCGCTGTTTCCGTGGGCGAGATTCCGCAAGCAAAAAGCCGCCGTGAAGATGCACACGCTGCTGGATCTGCACGGCAATATTCCCACGTTCATCCGCATTACTGGAGGCAAAGTGCACGACATCAACATCCTCGACGAGATCGGCCCGGAGGCCGGCGCGTTCTACGTCATGGATCGGGCCTACGTCGATTTCGAACGCCTCTTCGTGTTCACTCTCTGCTCGTCGTTCTTCGTCGTGCGAACCAAGAAGAACATCTTGCTCCAACGGCGCTACTCGCATCCCGTCGACAAATCCACGGGCTTGCGCTCGGATCAGACCGTCATACTGGCTGCCATCGAATCGGCCCAAGCCTATCCCGACCCGTTGCGGAGGGTCAGTTACTTCGACGCCCGGACGAACAAGCGGCTGAAGTTTCTGACCAACAACTTCGCGCTCCCGGCGCTGACCATCGCCCACATCTACAAGTCGCGTTGGCAGATTGAGTTGTTCTTCAAGTGGATCAAGCAACATCTGCGAATCAACTCGTTTTACGGCACCAGCGAGAACGCCGTCAAGACGCAGATCTGGATCGCTGTCTCGATTTACGTGCTCATCGCCATCGTCCGGAAACGCCTCGGGCTGGAAGCGAGTCTTTACCAGATTCTACAGATTCTCAGCGTTACGCAATTCGAAAAAATGCCCCTTTTACAGGCACTCCAGCCATCCGACTCCCCAAACGAATCCCCCTATGACCCCAACCAATTGATTCTATTCGACTTTTAACCGGACAGCAGTGGACTAACCTATTCAATCTTTCTAATTTTTCGCTCGAACCCGTCCATGTGACAGACATGCTCCAACGTGCTATTGGTGTGTACGCCGCCGATCGACGAAATTCTGTAGTGAGAACATTTAATCCACTTTGGTGGATAGGTCAGGTGCTCCAACGCTTCGCTCATATGCCATTCAGCCTCATAGCTGCCTCTGGCTTCGACGCAGACAGAGCAGAATCCAGTCTACTGGGGCGTCTCATAAAGGCTGTTTTTTTAGTGATTCCAGTGGTTGCCTCACTCCTTGCGATTATTAAGCATATGGGCTGGTTAGAAGCAATCAGGGGCATCCTTGGTATGGGTAGCTAAAAACGGCTTCTTTGAGTCTGTCTGGGAGTGCCAAACTAGCATGCTATATAATAGGAATCGCCGCGGTAGCGCGATACACATTTCTGAAACTCTTTGCTCGGTAGGTGCTCGATCAGTTGGGAGAAAACCGTACGGCCAAGGTTCATCCCTCATTGTGCCGCGTCCGGATGCTCCGTTCAGGCGACCATTTGCGGCCTCGGGATTTCAAATCGTTCCCGGGCAAAACAGGCCATAAGACATTGAACGGTCGAGACTTACCGTCCGATGGCGCGACTTTCCCCGGACAGCACTGAGACAGCCTCGTGGCCGCCGATTTGAAGGACAAGGCTGACTGGCGCCCGGTGAGGCGATTGCTGCGGAAGAACCGGTTGACGGAATTCCTACAGCGGTGGGGCTACTCGATCGTTAGTTTTTCGACGGTGTATTACAACGCGGACCTCACTCAGGCGGATTTCTACTTCTCGAAATGGTGGTACTTGAATCTGTTTGACTGGAATTTCCGTTTTGGCCATCCCGCGATGGTCAGGATACTCCGATCCGCGGCTCGGGTGCAAGGTCTTCGTCTTCCTCTCACGATCGATGCTCCGTTCGCTCCCGTTTGGGTCGCTGAATGCCGCTCGATCGCCGCGTTCCAGCTCGCTGGAGGGCTTTTCGCCGACACGGCTCCGAGTAGTTCCCTCTTCAGCAACCCAGCGTCTCTTCTCCGTCGCAGCCGTCGCCCGTTACCCGCCTGGCACAGGCAGCGCCCAGATCCGCCCCAGCATCTCAGCGAACAGCTTGCGGTTGAGATGCCCCTCGGCCAACAGCAGCCAGTAATAGCGGGCATGCTTGACCAGCCGTCCTCCGGTTTTCATCAACCGATGCTGCAAGCTCGTCAGCGACCAGTTCTTGATCCTCTGCGCCAGCCCCAGCCGCCGCCACAGGTTCCCCAGGTTGTAGGCCAACACGCTCAACTGCAAACGCACCTCGTTTGCCCGGAAACGATGACAGGACAGCCGTGTCCAGTGGGTTGCCTGCTTGCCTTCCTTGATCCATTGCTCGGCCGTGCCGCGCTTGTTGTAGAAGCGCACCAGCGACCGACTGGGCAAGCTCATGCTCGTGACGATGAACCCGACGCGAGGAAACAACTCGCCTTGGTGGTGCTCAACCTTGGCCACAACCCGCCGAGGCTTCGACCAACTCGCGGCCTGATAGCGGAAGCTCTTGTAGCGCACTAGTGGCTTCAGGCTCGGCCTGCCCGGCGGACGGAACAGAATCTCTTCGATCTCCAACTCCAGGTTCTTGTTTGCTGGGATGCGAATGACGTAGTCCACTCCGCGATCCTCCAACGCCTCGTAGATCTCCGGCTTGGCGAAGGCGGCGTCGGCGCGGAACGTCACTTGCTTGCCTTCTCCCTGTTGGCGCTCGATCTCGGGCAGCAGCAGTTCGTCCCAGTCCTCGGCGCTGGACACGTTACCCGCTCGCAGCTTCGCCGCCAGACAATCACCGTGCTGGTTGAACAGCAACAGCGGGTGGTAGCAGGTGGACTCGAAATGGCCGTTGTAAGCGCTGCCTTCCTGCTGACCGTGGACCGGGCTTTCCGTGGAGTCCATATCGAGCACGACACGCTCGGACTCGTCCTGCGCTTGGGCTTGAGCGACCAACTCGCGGTTCACCGCCATCAGCCCAAGCAGGTTCTCTTCACTGGCCAGCAGCTCTGCCTCAAAGCTTTGTAGACGCGACGTAAGCGCCCCGCCGCGATCCCAGTTCTTCTTCGAGCCGATCAGACGAAAAGTCGGGTCAGCCGAGACACGGGCAGCATCGTTGAGATCCTCGTAGCCGGCGAGGCGGCTGTAGACCGATTGCCGCACCAGGTCGGCCAGTGGGAACTTCTTGTTTGTGCCTTGCCGCGAATCCGTCAGATGCTCGTCGATCAGCTTGCCCAGTCCGAGCCGCTCGTCCAGTTCCCGAATGAGAATCAGGCCACCATCCGAGGTGACGCGCGATCCTTGGAAATCGACTTTGAGAAATCCGTTGAAGGTGAGCTGAAACGGCTTGTTTTCTTTTTCACCCATTGGGTGTTGGCCTCCGTGCGTCCTGACAGGGCTTGAACCCCTATAAATAAAGACGCTGAAGGCCGCTGCAAGGTCGGGATGCCGAAATCAAATTGGAAATGCGGGGTAATAGGTGCCGGAAACAAGGCCAACCGGGTCGACTCGAACTGCGACCATCGAGCTGTTAGAGGGACCGGTTGTGCCGCTCCTTGGCGTCACCGATAGCCAAGGCCCCCCCAATAGCGTGTTCACCTGTGTGTCCCAAGGCATCACCCCGGACCCATCGTTCAACACCTCTATGACCCCGGTCGAGACGCCGTCCGCTACGCCCTGCCCGACACCTGACCGATCGTCGAACCGCAGCGCCCCCCGTATCGCTGCGCCTCCTACTCCCTCGACACCGCTAAAGGTCAGTCCGGTCTGCGAAAGACGAAGCAACGATTGACGAGAGCTGATCGCGACAGCCACCTCGACGGGGATGGACTGTCCCGTCGTCGAGCTGGTATTGCCGATTTCAGTCAGGTAGGTCCCGACGGGAAGACCGGTCGGGTCAACCGTCACGTTGACAGTTTGAGGATTCCCGGCCGTCACATCCCCCTGAACAGGGTCAACGCTAAGATAGCTCGCCTCCGACGGGGGTGGAGGCTCGACCTGAAAGTCCAAAGAACCACCGCCGTCGTTGAACACGTACAGGTTCCGCGTCGTTGCCCCTGATCCCTGGACAAATGAGAATAATAAGCGGTCCGGGCGGACTGCGAGTAGTGGCGCCAAACCAGGAATCTGGTTGTTGTTGAGCTTGAAGAGCTCAACGTCAATCGAACCCGCCGAGTCGGTCACCAGCACCGCGAAATCAAAAGAACCTGCTGACATTGGCGTGCCGCTGAGGACGCCGGTCGCAGAATCAAGCGTCAACCCCGGGGGAAAACCCGAAACAATTTCCCACCTATAGGGCGGGACCCCTTCTGAGGCCGTCAGTGTGAAGGCGTAGGAATTGCCGACGGTGCCCTGCGGCAGGCTAGGAGCCGTAGGAGCCGTAGTGATCACTACAGGCCCATTAACGGTGACTTCAAACGTTTTTGCGGCTATGGTCGCGGCACTGTCTGCGACGCGTATGGGAAAACTAAACTTTCCCACATCAGTGGGAATACCGATAACGGCGCCATCCTGTCTCAGGCTCAAGCCCGGTGGCAACATAACAAACGGGGTAGTCTTTGCCCAGATATAAGGCGGCACGCCTCCCGTGGCTCTAATCAACGTGGCATAGCCGACCCCCAGGGTGCCGGGTGGGAGAATCCGCGGAGTCGTAATGACTAGCGGCTCAACGGGCTCGGTAATGGTGAATGTCACCGTGTTTGAGGTCGTCTCTAATTCCTGATCGACTACGGTGACCATCGCCAAGCCAGGCTTCGCAATTAAGTCCGCCGTCACGATCGCTTGCAGTCGATCTTCGTTGATGAACTGCGTATTTAAAAACACGGTGTCCCAACGGACGTCCGCAGTAGTATCGAACCCGGACCCATCCACAGTTAGGATGAAGTCCGGGCCGCCCGCGGAAACCGCAGTCGGAGTAAGGCTCTTAATCTGCGGCATCTGCGGCACAAACTGCGCAAACAGCTCAACGCTGAGAAGAAGGAAGACAACGAGCGTGGTGAGCATCAGACGAGTTCTTACCATTAGGCCGATCTCCGTTAACCCGACGCCTACGATCCGTGCCCCGTTTCCTTAGGCTACACTGCCTCGGACAACATAACCAGTTTCAAGGACTGGATTCCGAGAGGAAGCTCACCAATGCCTATAGGGTGCGAGCGCACCAGATTTGGAACGTCTCCGAGCCAACGGCTAGACAGAGGGGCTTTGCGGGACGTCCATCGAATGCTCCCAGTCCGACCCCGCAACCGTACGCTTTCTGTAACGTCGCTCAACCAGGCGTCATGCCGTAGCTACTTCAAAACTCCAGGCGCAGGATCAGTTGAATCTGCCGGGCGGTTTCGTTTAGCGGAGTCAATGCCGGAAAACCTGTGTCCCGCCCCAGCCTCCCAAACTGTGCTTGGCCAAACGTGCTGGGACCCAGTAGAGCCTCGGGGTTGTTCAAGTTGGCGTGATTCAGCAGGTTAAAGACGTCCGCCCGCAGGGTAAGCCTGCCCGATTCCCCCAACCGTTGTAAAGGGAACGAGCGACTCAAGGAAATGTCGATATTGTAGAGACCCGGTCCGCGGAACGCGTTGCGGCCCGAGTTGCCCAGTACGCTTGGACCAGGCTGGTCGAAGCCCTCGCCAGCTTTAGGGTTGAGCAGCCGAACACCCCCGGGAACGAGAGTGCCCTTGCCGGTGCGGGTCTGAGTCGGGTCCACAATGTCGGCGCGCTGATTGAGGATTTGTCCTTCGTTGATGACGACGTTGTTCATGTCGTCAAGGACAGTCGAGCTTCCCAACACGCTGTAAGGGAAGCCAGTACGAAACGCCGCCAGTTGTGCGAATCGCCAATCGCGAAACAGCACACCCGCTTTTGAGGAGGTGAACAAGTCCGGCAACTCCCAATTGGAGAAAAACACGAGATTGTGCCGCTGGTCAAAATCGGCGTTCCCCCTGTCGGCCCGGCTGTCAAACTGCCGCGCGAAAGCTGCGCGGCGACCCGTTGTCCCTGCTGCTCCTAGGCCGGTGAAACTCAGGTCGAAGAAATCGCCGACCAGCGGGTCACTTTGATTATCGATGGCGTGACCCCAGGTATACGTTACTTGGAAGGCCCCACGGCCTGATCGGTAACGGCTCGACGCCGCCAGCGCATGGTAGTTGGATGATCCCTGGTCCGCACGGTAGGCAAGATCGGGCAGGTCGGAGTTGTAGCGCCCGTCTGAAGTGCCACGCACGCTAAACTGCCGATTCACAATGTCAGTAGTAATCAGTTTGCGCCCCAGTGAACCCAGCGCGTTGACCTCGAGTGTCCATTGCCGCGTCAGCTCTCGCTGGACTCCAACGAAGTAGCTGTGAATGTACCCATTCCGCAAGTCCGAGTCGAAGAAAGTAAGTTTGGGGAAATCGCTCGCGAAGCTGGCCCCCTCGTAGGCCGGCAGGACAGTCGAAATCGGCGCCAAGTAACCATCTTCGGCTCCCGTGTCCCGGTAGCTAAGAGACGGGGGTAAGATGAAGTTGTTATTGCGGACGTTCTGCCAGAGATTGTCAAACGGACGATCGTAGAAAACCCCATAAGCCCCGCGCACGAGGGTTTTGAAGTCACCGCGCAAATCGTAGGTGAAACCAAACCGTCCGGCCAAGTCGTTGCTGTCCGCTCTGAACAGTGGCTGGTCGCCAGCTGGGGGAAAGACAACTGTTGCAGACGCCAGTCTTTCGGGGAAACTCGACCCCTCCCCGAGTTCGACGAGAGTGTCCTTGACCCCACCTGTATTCTTCGGCGCCCCGAAGTTCTCATAGCGCAGACCCGCATTCAGCACGAGTCGTGGCGCTAGTTTGAAGGTGTCTTGGACGAAAAAGTAAAACTGGTTGTAGCTGTATTCGCGCTCGTATTCCGGCAATTGGAGCATGGGAAGACTCTCGCGCGACAGCGCGGCCCGAAAACGGGAAGGCTGGTCGAACGAAAATGTGAAGATGTCATCGAAAACATATTGGCCGTCACGGCCTGCCGTGAGGTGCCCGTCCAGCCGCCGGAAAAGGAGGCCGCCACCAAGTTTCACAATGTGGCGGCCCTGTGCCCACAGCACATTGTCATTCAATTCCCAGTTGCGACTACGATTCCGAAATCCGTAGGACGCCGGGCTGCCCGGCAAAAGAGTCGAGCGCAGCAGATCTTCCGCCGTGTCTTGCGGCCCCTGCAGCGTTCTCGTAATTCCGAGTGTCGGAATGTCGGCACGGGCTCGATCCCACCGCAGGTCGTCGTGGCTCCAACCGAACCGCAGCTCGTTCGTCAGAGTGGGCCTCAGGGTGCTGACGTGACTAAGTGCCAGGCTAAAGGTGGGCTGCTTGAGGCCCGAGATGAAATCCTCATAAGGAGACCAGATGAAATCAGGACGCGAGAGGCGGGCTACGGCAACGCGGCCCATGAGTCGATGTGCGCCCGACGGCGAAATATAGTCGGCGCGCTGTAGGAAAAGATAGCGGTTTACCGAGACCGGCGGTCGAACCGTCAGGTTCGATGTGATACCGTCACCATCGTCCACGGCGGGCGGAACGAATTCCGTCAGCAGCCGGCGCGCCAAACTGTCGGGAGCCGTAAAGAACTCCGCGAACCCGGGTGCCGGCACTTTCACGTCAATTGGGGTCTGCTGCCCCCGGCTACGTAGGTACTCCAGAGCGCCCGAGAAGAAAACGGATTCCCGCCGAATCGGTCCTCCCGCGTGGAAACCTAGCTGGGACTCCTTGAGCGGTGAGCGATCGAGGCCCTGGCGGTTTCTCTGAAAATCGTTCGCATTGAGCCAATCGTTTTTCAGGTTAAAGTAGCCGATCCCGTGCCACTCATTGCCCCCGGAACGCGTCACCGCGTTGGCCAGGTATCCCGACGTGCGGCCGTATTCGGCGGAAAAGTTGCTGCTTGAGACCCGATACTCTTGGACTGCTTCCGGGGCGAGAGCCGACAGCGGTCCAGTGACAAGGTAGTTGTTGTTCTCTATTCCGTCGAGCATGAAATTTGACGCCGAAGGCCGCTGGCCGTTAATGGAAAGACCGAGGCCCCTCGATGTCGTGGTGTCTGCCGTGACTCCCGGCTGTGTCACCAGCATCGTGTACACATCACGCCCGGCAAAGGGCAGCTCCCTGACCTGCTGCGGGTCGATCACCTGCGAAAGGGTCGATTCAAGAGCACCCCGCTGGCCGGGGGTAGCCTGAAACGTCCCCACGCGGCTGGTATCGACGTCAGGGCCGAAGAACACCAAAACCGCCTCCGAGTTGGGGAAAAACACACTGCCGTAGCGGCCCTGTTCCCACACGTCTCCCAAGGGCCGCAACTTTAGATTCAGCTCGATCCGTCCCGCAACAGGAAGCTCCAGTTCGTGTACCTCTTGTGCTTGATAGCCGGCGGCCGTGACGCGGATTCGATGGAACCCGGGGGAAAGAAGGGGCAGCGTATAAAAGCCGGTCGCCCTGGTCTCAGCGACACCACGGGCGCCCGTTCCGAGACTCAAGTAGGAGACTTCGGCGCCCTTGACCGGTCTTCCAGTCTGCGAGTCCAGGACCCTGCCCGTAATGAGCCCTTCCGTCGTCTGAGACCGCAGTAACGCGACCGCGACCCAAGCCATCAGAACAATTGATTTTGTCCGGCGCATCGAACTAGATTAGGTCCAAACTGAGCTTTGGTTTCAATAATATCCCGAAACGACGAGAGATCGTTGTGATCAGCTACTCCTAGTCGAGCTGCCTGCATCTTCAACAGGTGTCGGTAAGAGCACCGACACCGCGCGTCTGGAGACCTGCTCCACACGGGCATCTGTCGCCCTACGCTCCGAGCTGGACCGTTGAGCTTGCGGTGTCCGATGTCGTGGCGCAGACGCCCACGTCTGCCGCGTCGACACTCGTGTCGACGCTTGGGCGCCGTTCACTGCCCCGTACGCCAATCTGAGGCTGAGGTGATTTTTTCACTGCTTGAAGACATCGGGCCGGCAGTCTCCCGCCGTCATATAATCGGAGAGTGAAAGGTTTCTTGTAGCCGCAGGGTTTAGCTCGCATTTCTCACGACAGAACGTGGGGCCGGCCACCGTGCCCGCCCAGCAATAACGTTCGTCAAGGGTATTCGCGAGCGTGAAACCCACCCTACCCATGTTCCTCGAACAGCCCAGCCAACAACAAAAGAGCCGCGGATTGCGACTGAATCAGATGCCCGTCGGCTTACTGTGGATCGCAGTGTTGACACTGCTCGCGTTGCCGGGACAGGCCCAGCTGCCGGTGGGCCTGGTGCTCGAAGCACAAGGTGGAGAACTCCTTCGCGCCGGCACGTCGTTGCCCCTAGCTGCGAAACCCGGGGACATTCTCTTCCCAGGTGATTCCTTGCGGACGCCAGGCGGCACTATTTCCCTGCTCTACTGTCCGACTAGATCGTCCCAGACTCTCACCCAGAAGAGCGAAGCGTTTCTAGTCGCCGACCAGATCCAAGTCAAATCTGGCGAGCTCATTGATAAAAAGGACGTTCCAGTTTGCATCCTTCCACCCGTCGAACGCCATGCGGCGGCGAGTCAGCAGCACTACGGGGGCTCGATCATTCGGGACTTGCAGCCGGAGCCGACCACGGCAGGGAGCTTGGAATCCCGGCTCCAGCAACTGCCTGAAGCCGAAAGTATCGCGCTGCGCCAGGCTTTGGCGCCTGTCGAAGAAGCCTTGGCTCAAAATCCGGACGACCAGGCCGCCCGAGTGGCCCGTGCAGCCCTGTTCGATCAGTACAACATGTCAACGGATGCCCTACTGGAGTACCGACAGATCGCTGAACGATGGCCCGACGCGGCGTGGGTCAGGAGCCGTCTGTTCATCCACGACCAGCAACAGGCAGCTGAGAGCTTGGATGCTTCACAAAGTGAGACGGCCTTGGAGGGGGACGGTGAAACTTACGCCTTGCTGGTGGGGATTTCCTCGTATCAGGATCCGCAAGTCCCTTCTCTGCAATTCGCCCACGAGGACGCCATTCTCTTCGAAAAACACCTGAAGAGCCCTCGTGGGGGCGGGCTGCCCGATGAAAACGTGGTGCGGCTCATCAACCAGGAGGCGACAACCGCTGCAGTGAGACTGGCTTTCGACACGTTCCTCAAGGCCGAGGCGGGTCCGAAGGATACGGTCCTAGTGTTTGTGGCCAGCCACGGGACCGTCGATCCCCAAACGCGCGAGGGCTTCGTGGTCACCTATGACAGCGATCCCCAGGACTTGGTCAGCACGGCTCTCCCCATGGCGGATCTTCAAAAGTTGATCCGGGAAGAGCTTAGCCGCGTCAGTCGAGTTCACGTCTACGTTGATGTCTGCCATGCCGGCAAAATCGGTACGATCGAGGCCAAAACGAACAGGATCAACTCGGTTATCGAACGATTGGGGGAAGCCGACGGGGAGATTCTGGGCCTAATGGCCAGCCGGCCGAGGGAAGTTTCCTACGAGGGACCGCAGTTCGGGGGAGGTCACGGAGCCTTCAGCTATTTCCTCCTAAACGCGCTCAATGGGGCAGCCGACTACGACCAAGACGGTCTGGTTCAAGTCGACGACGTAATCGACTACGTTCGCGAGAAGGTAGCGGAGGGAACCTTCAACCGGCAACACCCTCGCGACTTTGGCGACTTCGATAATACTCTAGCGATGGCGAAGCTGGATCAGACAGGCATTGAGATGGCCCCATGGACACCGCCTGAGCCGGGAGCCGCACGCCAACTGTCGCAAGTTGGCACCTTGACCCGCTCGTTCGTTCCCCCTGCTCCCCCGCCCCGCCAAAGGCGAAGAGGGGATGTCGGCCAAGAGCTGCAACGGTTTGATGAGGCCGTTGAAGCCGGCCGCGTTCTGCCCAGCGATCCCGACAACGCGTTCACCGCGCTTAATGGCCTTCGGCGGAAGCTGGCGAAGCAGGATTACCTCGAGCAGGCCAATCGGCTGCGGGCTGCGCTCGAGATACAGGGCCAGCAGGTGCTGCTCCGCTATCTCAAGGGTGAGCAGCAGCCCCAGACCCGAGCGGAGTTCATTACCGGTGCCGCCTACTTCGAAGCCGCGAAGCTGCTGACGCCGGAGTCCCTGCTGCTCGACGCCCGCGCTGCATTTTGTTTGGGGCGAGCGGCAATTTTCGACAAGGAGTACCCAAAGGCCAGCGATCGCCTGGAGCGGGCCGCCCGCCTTGATCCCACCGGAGCCTATTCCTACAACGCCCTAGGCATCGCCTACCTAGAGCAGGCCAACTATGAACAGGCCATATTGGCGTTTCAGGACGCAATGCGCCTTGCCCCGCGATGGGCCTATCCCGCCCACAACCTCGCGTTAGCCTACACCCAACTGGGCAACTATGACAAGGCGATAGAGACGTACAAGCAAGCGATCGAGCGGGCCCCCGACTTCGCTTACCTCCCCTATAACCTGGGCCTGGTGTACCAGCGGCTGAATCGGCGCAAAGAAGCCGAGAAGGCGTATCGAGAAGCGATCACGAAAGCAGAAAAGCTGGAACCGGGCCCGAGGGAACGCTATCTCGCACACGCCAACAACGCTCTCGGATATCTGAATGCTTCCAACAACCGAGGGGATGAGGCGGAGAAGTTCTACCGTCTCGCATTGACCCACAGCCCCGATTTGTTGGAAGCACGTCACAACCTGGCCGTATTGCTGTCAGGCGAGCCACGCCGCGGCCAACCCGATCGCGCCCCGGAAGCTTTCGATCTCTGGCGTAAGAACCTGGCCCAAGACCCCGAACACCTGCCCTCGCGGATCAGCCTCGCCCGAGCCCTCTCCCGCCAGGGGCAAGCTCCCGAAGCGATCAGGCTGTACACCGAGATTGTCGAAGCGCTTCCGGACTACGTGGCCGCCCGACTCGCCCTCGCCAAGCTACACGAAAAGGCAGGTGATCCAGAGGTGGCGCTTGAGCAGCTCAACCAGGCACGTGCCCGCCAGCCGGAAAACACCGCCATCTTTGAACAGATCGGAGATCTGGAGAAGACCCGCGGACGAACCGCACAAGCTTCAAGCGCCTACGAGTCCGCGCTACGGTATGCTCCGGACCGCAAGACGAAAAAGCGCCTGCGCAAGAAGCTAAACCCGTGAGGGTTCTCGGCCCCGGGGACTAACGCTGCACCGACCGGGCCCGGCTACGAGCTCGCCATTTGGCCCGCCGACTCACTGCCCACCGCCAGACGCGTCGTACAGCAATCCGGACTCCACGAGATAGATCATGCGCACTTGCTGTGGCTCGTGCTTACGTCGGGCAAAGCCGCCGGCGGAACCCGTGATCAGCACCGCTTTCGAGTCCGCTGACCAGCGGTAGCCGAACGACCTGCCGGAGCCCGGATCCACTTCCGCCAGCGAAACCACCGTCTCGATACGGTCATTGTCCAAGTTCCAAACATGCACGCTGTAGAACCCCGCGCCCAGCGCGCCGGAACGAAGGAACACCGCGCGCCGGCGGTTGGGCGACGCAATCAAAGTGTGTCCGGGACCAACGTAGCTCTTCTCGCCCGTTTCTACTTCGTAAGTGTGGATCGTAAACTCGGGACGCAACTTCGCGTCCAAATGGCTCCGCAGATACCTGGCCATCTTCGCCGCGGCCGGCACCGCCCACGAGTACCAGCGCTGGTAGGCGATCAGTTGCCGTTCTCCTTTCCTCAACGCCGCGAGGCTGACGACAACGATGTCGCGGGCTATATCGAGCTCTTCGACGGCATTTGTCGCTGGCGTCCATCGGTAAACGTGCTGTTGATCGGTCCATCTCTCGCCGTTATGGGTAGCAATGATCCAAGGTTCATCACTTTCGTCGTGGTCGGTCCAGAAAACCTTGCCTTGCCAGGGCGTCTGACCCTCGGGAGGTTCGGGGGGTGCCGGTTTGTCCGGCTCATCGTGCGAGAACTCTTCCACGTAGCCGAGCACTTCCTGATTCGATTGCACTAGAAGGAACTCGGGGACCTTCTCTTCCACTTCGGATCCCCAACTTCCGGGCCCGAGAACAGCTACGCAAGAGAGATGAATCGCCAGAGCGGGGAACACGACCGCCATAAGCAACGCAAGCACCCACCGCCTGTTAGATGGTTTCGACATCGGATCTATTCGGACCTTTAGCCGGAATCAAGCCATTCGTTGACACCCCAAATCGGGCGGTGCTAGCGTGAAAGATCACTTCCCGCTGACATGGAATCAACCGTGGCGCCCGCGGAACTTCGCAAGACGCCTTTGAACGCTACGCATCGAGCGGCGGGCGCCCGCATGGTCGGTTTTGGGGGTTGGGACATGCCGGTCGAGTACTCCGGTATCATAGCCGAGCACATGGCCGTGCGGACGGCGGTCGGCCTCTTCGACGTCAGCCACATGGGCGAGATTGAAGTTTGCGGCCCGCAGGCTATCGACCTCGTCGAACACGTCACTAGTAATTACGCCTCTCGGCTTCACGACGGCCAAGCGCAGTACTCCGCCTTGCTCTACCCGCATGGGGGCTTCGTCGACGATATCGTGCTCCACCGAATGGCCGGGGATCATTACCTGCTTTGCGTCAACGCCGCCAACCAAGAGAAGGATTACGAGTGGATCGTCTCCCAGAATCGCTTTGAGGCTGAGGTCCAACTAGTAAGCGACCGATACGCCCAGCTGGCGATCCAAGGCCCGAAGGCGCAGGCGGCGCTCGCTAAGCTAACCGACACGGACTTGCCGTCGATTGCTTATTACTGCTTCGCCCACGGCGAGGTGGCGGGAGAGCCGGCCCTCATCGCCCGAACCGGCTACACCGGCGAGGATGGATTCGAGATATACATCGCACCGGATGCAAGCGAAGCCACGTGGCAAGCCATCCTAGAAGCCGGAGCCGAATTCGGCATACTGCTCTGCGGGCTCGGCGCGCGCAACACCCTGCGGCTCGAAGCGGCGATGTCGCTGTACAGCCACGAGATCAATGAGACGATCACCCCTTACGAAGCAAGGTTAGGGTGGATCGTAAAGCTCGAGAAGGGCGAGTTCGTGGGCCGGGAAGCGCTGATGCAACAGAAGCGAAATGGCGTGACCCGCCGGCTGGCTGGTTTTGAAATGCGCAGCCGCGGCATCGCCCGCGATGGCTACCGGGTGTTCGTAGACGGTACGGACGCCGGTTGGGTCACGAGCGGGTCTCCGGCCCCTTTTTGCCGTAAGAACATCGGTCTGGGCATGCTCCCGACTGCCGATGCAACCGTCGGCCGCGCAATCGAGATCGAGATCCGCGACCGGCGCGTCGAGGCCGAGGTCGTTTCGACTCCCTTTTATTCGCGTAAGAACTAAATGAATACGATGTATCCCGATCAGTATCGCTACACCCAGGAGCACGAATGGGTGCACGTCGACGGTGACAAAGCGACTGTCGGGATTACCCACTACGCCCAGGAGCAACTGGGAGACGTCGTCTACGTGGAGCTTCCCAGAATCGGCGCCGCCATTCACGCCAAGCAGTCGTTCGGCACGGTGGAATCCGTCAAGGCGGTTTCGGACCTCTACGCGCCCATGAGCGGTACGGTGACCGCAGTGAACGAGTCTCTGGTGGACGCCCCGGAAATACTCAACGAAGATCCCCACACCAAGGGTTGGCTCGTCCGTGCGCGGATCTCCGACAGAAATGAGCTCGACGATCTGCTGACGGCGGAAGATTATCAGGCGTACGTCGCTGCCGAGGCGGAGTCCTGACAACGTGCGGTACCTTCCAAAGTCTCCCCACGAGCGCAGCGAAATGTTGGCATCCATGGGCCTCGATTCGCTGGATGATCTCTGCGCTCACCTGCCCCAAGCCGTAAAACTGAACCGCCCGTTGGCCATTCCCGACGGCCAGTCGGAATACGAAATCATCGACTACTTCCGTCGCCGCTCGGAAGAAAACGCTAACGGTTACGCCAGCTTTCTGGGTGCAGGGGTTTATCGTCACTATCGGCCCGTGGTCATCGACCCCATCGTTACACGCGGCGAGTTTTTGACAGCTTACACGCCCTACCAAGCGGAGATTTCACAAGGCGTGCTGACCTCTATCTTCGAGTTCCAGACGATGATCTGTCAGCTCACGGGCATGGAAGTCGCTAACGCTTCGATGTACGACGGCTCGACGGCTGTTCCTGAAGCGGCCATGATGGCGGTGCGAATCACGAAGCGCGACAGGGTGCTCGTAGCGCGCTCTCTTCATCCCGAGTACCGTCAGGTGCTGGACACCTACCGCCGTCACCAAGGAATTCCAGCCGAACCAGTCGCCTATGACGGTGAATCCGGACAATTGGACCTCGAGGTTCTCGAGGCGAAGCTCAGCGACGACGTAGCCGCTGTGATTGTGCAGTCGCCGAACTTTTTCGGGACCATCGAGCAGACACGCGAGGCAGCCGCCCTCGCCCACCGCCACGGGGCCTTGCTCGTGGTCATCTTTACCGAAGCCGTGTCGCTCGGCCTGCTGAGACCCAGCCACGAAGCGGATATCGTCGCCGGGGAACTCCAGTCGTTCGCACACCCGCCTAGCTACGGAGGTCCCTTCGTCGGCATATTGGCGACGAAGCAGAAATACATTCGCCAAATGCCGGGACGCCTGGTGGGCCAGACTGTCGACAGCGAGGGTAATCGGGCTTTTTGTTTAACCCTGGCGACGCGGGAGCAACACATCCGCCGCGCGAAGGCCACGTCAAACATTTGCACGAACCAGGCTTTGATCGCACTGATGGCCACCGTCTACATGACAGTCTTTGGCAAAGAAGGTCTGCGGGAGCTGGCCGAACAAAATCTGGCTAAGGCT
The DNA here is from genome assembly GCA_965248205.1 of Bryobacterales bacterium. Taxonomy (GTDB): domain Bacteria; phylum Acidobacteriota; class Terriglobia; order Bryobacterales; family UBA6623. The sequence continues at coordinate 6,781,900 of CBDFIS010000006.1, read as the reverse complement.
CACTATTTGGCGAAGCAGCTCGAAAATCACGGTGCCTCGTTAGCCTTCAGCGGACCCTTCTTTAACGAATTCGTTGTGCGGACCGTAAACGCTACTCCGGGTGAAGTGAATCAGCGGGCCCTCGAAAGTGAAATCGTCGGAGGCCTCGAGCTAGGCCGCTACTATCCTGAACTGGACGATTGCATGCTCGTTTGTGCGACCGAGACGAACCGGCGTGCAGAGATAGACCTGTTCGCGGAGAAGTTTGCGGCGTAGTTGTCGGGAGTTTCGTCAACGTAGTGTCCTAATCGCTAGAGTCAGCCACCATGAACAAAGTTCGCACTCACCCGAGCCAGAACGAGCCTTTGATCTTCGAGCGCTCTTCACCGGGCAAGAAAGCCTACCAACTGCCCCCACTCGATGTCCCTGGCGCGGATCCGAACGTGGTCTTGGGTGCGGCCAATGTGCGCTCTGAGATCCCCGGTTTCCCGGAGGTGAGTGAAGTCGAGGTCATTCGTCACTTCACGCGACTCTCGACTTGGAACTACGGCATTGACCTGGGCCTTTATCCGCTTGGGTCGTGCACGATGAAGTACAACCCGCGGCTCAACGAATACGTGGCCCGAATCGAGGGTCTGGCTACGGCGCACCCGTATCAGCCGGAGAGCCATTCACAGGGAGTGATGCAGATCCGGGCGCGGCTGGAAGAGTTTCTGGCCGAAATCACCGGCATGGGTGCCGTGACGTTGCAACCGGCCGCCGGAGCGCACGGGGAGCTCACAGGGCTTTTGCTTATCCGCGCTTTTCTGGACGACCGGGGCGATGGGCGTAAGACGATCCTCATCCCCGATTCGGCCCACGGCACGAACCCCGCCAGCGCCGCAATCGCCGGCTACCAGGCTCAAGAGATTAAGTCCAACCGTCGCGGAATGGTCGATATCGACGATCTCGATCGCCACCTGGATAACACAGTGGCCGCGCTCATGTTGACCAACCCCAACACGCTCGGCATCTTCGAAGAAGAGATCGCGGAGATCGCGGACTTGCTCCACAGCCGCGGGGCCCTGCTCTATATGGACGGCGCCAACATGAATGCCCTTACCGGTATCGCCCGGCCCGGTGATTTCGGCGTCGACGTGATGCACCTGAACCTGCACAAGACCTTTTCCACGCCTCACGGCGGTGGGGGTCCCGGCGCGGGGCCGGTCGCGGTGAAAGCGGAACTCGAACCGTATCTCCCGATTCCGTGCCTCACAAAGCGCGACGACCGACTGGCGCACGATTACGATCGTCCGAAAACGATCGGCCGCGTGCGAGCCTATTACGGCAACTTCGGCGTGTGCGTGCGCGCGCTTGCCTATATCTTGGCGCACGGCGGCGACGGCTTGCGAAACGCCACGCTGGACGCCCTGCTCAATGCCAACTACATCCGCCATGGTCTGGAGGATCATTTCAAGCTCTCCTACAACGAACCGTCGATGCACGAATGCGTCTTTAGCGACGATCAACAGGCGGCGCGAGGCGTCCGGACCGGCGACATCGCCAAACGTTTGATCGACTATGGGTTTCATCCCTACACCGTCAGTTTCCCCTTGATCCTTCACGGGGCTCTCATGATCGAACCGACAGAGACTGAGACGAAGGAAGAACTCGACCTGTTCGTCGACGCGATGCGATCCATTGCATCCGAGATCGAGCGTGATCCGGAGCTGATAAAAAACGCTCCCCACACGACTAGAACCAGACGCGTTGACGAGACCCTAGCGGCCCGACGCCCACTTGTACGCTGGCTGCCCCCTGAGCCAGAAGCGCAAGCCGCCGACTGACCTGACCCATGCGGCGTGATCTGCTGCTGCTGACCATCGCAGTGGTGTTGCTGCGCCTCCTCTTCCTCAACCAAGCCGTCCAAGGAGATGACGTTTACTACCTGCTCATTGCGCGCAACGCCCAGGTCGATCCGCTCCACCCCATGCAGATGGGGTTTCGCCTGCAAGGCGAGCTTGTGTGGGCCGCAGGACACACTCGTCCACCATTCAACGCCTATGTGCTGGCGGGGCTGCTAGCGGTCTTCGGAGGGGTAAGGGAATTCTACTTTCACCTCTTTTACATGGCCTTTTCGCTGGCGACAGCGATTTCGATGTACTTCCTCGCTCGTCGATTCACAACCAGGCCACTGCTGGCGTCTCTGGTGTTGCTCTCGGTTCCCTCCTTCGTCGTGAACGGCAATAAGCTGGAAGCTGACTTACCCTTGCTCACCTTCTGGTTAGGTGGCTTCGCGTTGTTCGTCTACGGTAGGTGCCTCCTGGCAGCAGTTATGTTCGCGGCTGCGGGTCTTTGCGCTTATCAAGCGATGCTTGCGGTTCCCATCCTCGCTTACTACGCCTGGATTGCGGACCGACGGAGTCCCCGGCTGTGGCTGGCTGTGGGAGCGGCCCCACTGGCGCTCGGAGCGTGGCAAGTGTTCGAATTCACGGCCGCCGGAACAGCGCCGGCAGCCGTACTGGCCGGCTACTTTCAGACCTACGATCTTCTGGGTCTGTCCAGAAAACTCTTCAGTTCCCTGGCGCTTGTCGGCCATTTAGGCTGGATCATCTCTCCTGTCTTGATTCTGGCTGCATGGCGGAGAGCACCCAAGTCCGGCCTATTCGTTGGCGTCGCCTACGGAGTAGCAGCGGCCGTCGCGGTCCTGCTGACCGGCTATACGATTGGTCAGCGTCTGTTACTTGCACTCGCGCTGGGGACCGGACTGCTCCTCCTGCTGAATGCGTCGCTCACCTGGTGGAAGAGCGCTTCGATCGAAGATCGATTTCTGTCGGCCTGGATCATGTTCTACTTCGCCGGGTCGATTGTCGTTTTCTACGCCGGTTCGGCAAGGTACCTGCTGCCTCTGGCCGCGCCGGTCGTACTCCTAACCATCCGGCGAATCGAATCCAGAATGTTTCTCAGCATCTTCACCGCACTCCATCTGGCCGTCGGCGTGGCGCTAGCGGCCGCCGAGTACCACCACGCCGGACAATATCGCGAGTTCGCGCGGCGTCTCGCCCCCATGGCCGAATCAAAGCGGCTGTGGAGTAATGCCGAGTGGGGTCTGCGTTACTATCTCGGGGAACTGGGCAGTGAGCCGTTGCTGCGCGACCAGATCCTGCCCACAGGTGATGTCGTCGTCACCAGCGGCCTTGCGGCAACGGTTCCGTTTCAGGCAGCGGATCATAAACTTGAGCTTCTGCGAGCCGACATCGGCGCTGGACCCTGGCCCCTTCAGACGGTCGGCCTCCGATCGCGTTCCGGATATTCATCCAGTCATTTCGGCATTCTTCCCTTCGACTGGGGCGGGGGAAGCCTTGACCGTGTGACCGCCTATAAGATCGGCCACCGCGAGCCAACAGCCAATTACCTGCGTATGGACTCCCCGGACGCCGAAGGCCATCTTCTTGGCGGCTTCTACGGTCTTGAAGCCGCGAACTGGCGCTGGATGGGCAAGCAAGGATCGGCCGCTCTTCTTGTTCCTGAAAACTCCACCGAGCTCGAACTCGTCTTCCACATTCCCGAAACTGCACCCGCCCGACGCGTAGCCGTCGAGTTGGACGGTGAGACTCTAGTCGAGGAGACGTACTCAGAAACGGGAAGCCACGTTCTCACAGGGCCCGTCGACTTGCCGGCGGGCCGGTCCGTACGCGTCTCGATCTCAGTTGACGAGACTCTCCGGCCACCCGGGGACAACCGCGACTTGGGAATCGTCGTAACTGCGTTTGGCTTCAAGTAGCGGTGACCACGGGAGCCGTAGCTGGGCCGATCAGATTCGAGTTCAGCTTGCCGGCTAGCCGGTCCTCACCGACGTTTTAGCAGAAGCGACGGATGCCACGGGACGTTTTCCTCGTCCTTTCACCACGGACCCCTAGTCGCTAGACGCCCGCGATTCTGACGAGGTGGCGGCCGAACGAATATCTCTCAGCCGAGTTAGGTCGCCGTCGACCAGCGGTGTGGGGACATGTGGATGGCTTGGCCGGAGTGCCTGAGCTATCTCGTTGTGCGCGACGCGATCAAGCCGAAAGGGAGGAAGTGTGTGGCTGATGCCGCTGTAGTATTGCAGCAGGGTGAGATAACGAGAAACCAGCTCCGGCAGCAAGAAGTTCTGGCGCACGTGCTCCCGTCCGCCCTTGCCAAGTGCTTTGGCCTCCTCGGGATCGTCGAGAACCCGGGCCATGCGGGAAGCTGTGGCTTCGACATCCTTGGGACCTACTACATAGCCGGTCTTGCCGTCGACAACCTGCTTGATCACGCCGCCGACGTTCGAGCCGACGACCGGCGTGCCTTGCCAGAGAGCCTCCGTAACGACCAGGCCAAAGCCTTCCCGGGTAGGAATGTGGATGAAGCTCCGTGCCAAGTGCATCAACGCGCCCACCACGCGGTCGTTATCGGGGACATTGACCCAAAAACGAACGTCGGGGTCGTCCCCGGCCTGCTCCCGTAGCGAGGCCAGCATGCCCTCGCCTTCGGGGTCGTCGGGCGCCGTATTCCCCAAGAAGATGAGATATGGGGGCGCGGGGTAGGTTCTTTCCGCGCGTAGCTTTCGGAAGGCCTCTAGGACCGTCCCTTGATTCTTGTGGATGTCGTAGCGCGAGATCGCAGCGAGGATCGGCCGTTCGGGATCCACATTGTGTTCGGTGAAAAGTCTGTCGAGAGTGGCCAAGGCTTCCCGCTGGTTGTAGAGTTGGTTCTTATCGACCAAAGGATCAATGCAGGGAGCGATCTGATAGACCGGGACGTTTAGGCCCGCTCCGACGAATTCCGGTTGGGTAAAAATCGCGCCCGCGCACTGATTGATATAGGGCAGAACGAAGCGCCAGAGCGTGGGGTTTGGCGCCGAGGTGTCGATGTGGCAGCGCCATAGGACGTTGCCGAAGAACGAACCGGAAGCCGTCAAGCCGATCGGCTGCGGATCATGGACAACAATCATATCCGCGGCGATATTGGTCTTCTTGGCATTCGCTTCGATGGTGCCGAGGTACTGCTCGAATAGCTCTCCGAGCGTGATGGGCTGTTCGACTCCCTGCAATAAATTGTGAAACTTCTTCGTGACCTGGAAGAATTCCTGGGGGCCTTCTATCACCGCCCAGCTTGCATCAATCCCCATGCTCCTAACCAGCGGAATGACGCTGTGGAGCATCTCGGCAACGCCGCCCCCCTGGAAGGTGCTGCTCAGGCTGGCCCAGCGCTTGCCGGACACGGAGTCCGCTAGCCCTTTCAGACGATCGACTCCCTCTTTACCGATGTAGGGTTGGTACTCGTCCGGTGTGACGGTTCGGTCGGGTTCGTATTCGGGAAGACTGTGGTTCATTGCTTTCTCGTTGCGAACAGATCGGGATCTTGAACATGGTTCGGCGCCTGCTATCGGCGCCTTCAGCCTGCTGTGTTTGCGAGGTTTGTCGGCGGGAACGACATGACTTTGCCCGAAGCCCACGACCGTCTCCCCTCATATCGGCCGGAGAGGGCGGAAGCGGCTAACCGCAGTCTCCGGAGGAGGCGTCACATAGTATCGCCTTTCATGAAGTATCGAGTTTTCCCGGGCCTACCTACAATAAGCGAGAGACACTAAATCAGGGAAAAATCTGAGTACTACGATTCCTAGTTTTTACCCCTTGAACTTTAGTACGTACTGCTAGGGTTTTCTCTAGCCCCGGTCGCCCTCCTACCCTTACCTACGTTCTCGCTCGTGGTGTCGTTACCGGGCTGCCTCTCGCTCGGGAGACCGGTCGTGATCCAAAATACACTCGTTGCGTTGGAGAGGGCGAGGATTGCGAGGGGGCTGGTCTGGTCGGGGAGCTACGTCATCGTTTGCCTCTCCCACGGGCTACGATAAGGTGGTACTCATCTTCGGAGACCGGCATGACCGAAAGCCTCGATTGTCGGATCAAGGCCATGTCTTTGAAGTTGGGATCTTGCTTGATTTCGGGCAGTGTCACCGGGCGTTTGAGGGTCTCGACCGGCTCGATGTCGACGACGACCCAGCGCCCGTCGTCGGTAGTCGGATCCTGATAGGCCTCTTTCTTGACACGCGCCACGCCGACCACGGCAAGACCCTCGTTGCTGTGGTAGTAGAGCACGTGGTCACCTTTACGCATGCCTTTGAGGTTGTTGCGGGCTTGGTAGTTCCTGACCCCGTCCCAGTAGGTCCAGCCATCTTTGAGGAACTCGTCCCAGGAGTATTTGAAGGGCTCGGACTTGACGAGCCAGTATTGCCTATTCTTGGCCGACGGCATTCCAGCAATGATAGCGGATCAAAGGGTTTTTCACACACCCTTTCGGGCGCGGTTCTGTTTGGGCGGGATCGAGTCACCCTCAGGCCAGCGCCTTGGTGATCACCTCTCCTGCAACGTCCGTCAAGCGGAAATCACGACCGAGGTGGCGGTAGGTCAAGCGCGTGTGATCGAGTCCGAGCAGATGCAGAATCGTGGCGTGTAGGTCGTTGATGTGTGTCCTGTCTTCCACGATTCTCATTCCGAGGTCGTCTGTCCTGCCCACGATCTGGCCTGGTTTTACGCCGCCGCCCGCCATCCAGACGCTGAAGGCGAAGGGATGGTGATCGCGACCCTCGGTCCCTTCGTCCGGGGACTGGATCTGCACCATCGGAGTGCGTCCGAATTCGCCGCCCCAAATGACCAGCGTAGAATCCAGAAGACCTCGCTGTTTGAGGTCTTCGAGCAACGCAGCGATGGGCTGGTCGACGATATCGCAGTTCTCCTTCAGCTTCTTCAGCAGTCCCTGATGGTCGTCCCAACTGCCGTGCATCAACTGCACGAACCTCACGCCGCGTTCGACCATGCGTCGCGCCAACAGGCAGTTGGAGGCGAACGGACCGGTCGGCTCCTTGTCTACCCCGTACATGTCCAACGTGCTCTGGGACTCGCCGGAGAAATCCATGAGTTCGGGAGCGGCCGACTGCATACGGAAGGCGAGCTCGTAGGAGGCGATGCGCGATGCGATCTCCCTGTCGCCCGTAGCCATCTGCTTTTGCTCATTGATGTCGCGAATCCCGTCTAGGAGGGAGCGCTGCATTTTGGCGCTCACCCCGTCCGGATTCGAAAGATAGAGCACCGGGTCCCCGCTGCGGCGAAAGGGTACGCCTTGGTGGGTGGAGGCCAAAAAACCACTTGTCCAGTTGCCACTGCCTGCACCCGGTGCGTTGCCGCCCGACCGCAGTACGACGAACCCTGGCAGATCATTCGATTCGCTACCCAGCCCATAGGTGACCCAGGCCCCCACCGAGGGCCGCCCCCCCAGCGGCGATCCGCCAGTTAGCATCAACTGCGCCGGGTGGTGGTTGAACTGCTCGGTGTGCATGGAACGAATCACACACATGTCATCGGCACGTGTGGCGAGATGGGGCATCCAGTCGGAAAACTCGATGCCGCTCTGCCCGTGCTTGGTAAAGACGCGCGGGCTGGGCCAGACCTTGGCGTTCGGCCTGATGAAGGCCAACCTGAGGTCTTTTGTCATCGACTCGGGAAGGGACTGCCCTTCCCACTTCCGCAGGCCCGGTTTCGGATCAAACAAGTCGACGTGACTGGGTCCTCCGTCCATGAAGAGGAAAATGACGTTCTTGGCTTTGGGGGCGAAGTGAGGCGACCTGCCGGCCAAAGGATTGATGACGGGCGCGGTGCGGCCTTCTTGCTCCATTAGGTGCCAGAGCGCAATCGTTCCCAGTCCGGCACCGCATTGTTTGAAGAAACCGCGGCGGCTCTCGATTCGCTGGAGATCGGCAAAATCCATGGAACTACCCCCTTGTGATGAACTCATCCAGATTCAGCAGTAGGCGGCCCACAGCCACCCATGCAGCGGCTTCGGAACGCTCGACACCTTCCAGGTCCGAGGCCGGGAACAGAGTTTCGACAACGTCGCGCCGTGTCTTGAGAAGCTGGCTCTGCTCTTCGTGGAACGCCAGCAGGCGATCTCTCTCCCGCGCAGTCGGAGAGCGGCCTAGAGCCAACCGATACGCGTGGTTGATACGGTCGCCCACGGTCCCGGTTTGTTCTCGCAGGATGCGAGCCGCGAGCACCTGAGCCGCCTCAAAGAATACGGGGTCGTTGAGCAGGTTCAGCGCTTGAAGTGGCGTCGTCGATCTCTCTCGAACGCTGCACGTCTCCTGCGAATCCGGCGCGTCGAAGGTCATCAGTTGCGGATAAGGCGTCGTACGCAAGAACTCAGTGCTGTCCGGGGAAAGTCGCGCCATCGGACGGTAAGTCTCGACCGTTCAATGTCTTATGGCCTGTTTTGCCCGGGAACGATTTGAAATCCCGAGGCCGCAAATGGTCGCCTGAACGGAGCATCCGGACGCGGCACAATGAGGGATGAACCTTGGCCGTACGGTTTTCTCCCAACTGATCGAGCACCTACCGAGCAAAGAGTTTCAGAAATGTGTATCGCGCTACCGCGGCGATTCCTATCTGAAAAGTTTCTCCTGCTGGGATCAGTTTCTTGCGATGGCATTCGCCCAGCTGACCTATCGGGCAAGCCTCCGCGACATCGAGACGTGCCTGCGTTCGATGCACGGCAAACTCTACCACATGGGATTCCGCGGCAGGGTAGCGCGCTCGACACTGGCCGACGCGAACGAGTCGCGCGACTGGCGGATCTACGCGGACTTCGCGCAGGTCTTGATTGGCATGGCACGGCCGTTATATGCCCACGACCCGATCGGTGTGGACTTGGACCAGACTCTGTACGCTCTCGACTCGACAACAATCGACCTCTGCCTGTCGCTGTTTCCGTGGGCGAGATTCCGCAAGCAAAAAGCCGCCGTGAAGATGCACACGCTGCTGGATCTGCACGGCAATATTCCCACGTTCATCCGCATTACTGGAGGCAAAGTGCACGACATCAACATCCTCGACGAGATCGGCCCGGAGGCCGGCGCGTTCTACGTCATGGATCGGGCCTACGTCGATTTCGAACGCCTCTTCGTGTTCACTCTCTGCTCGTCGTTCTTCGTCGTGCGAACCAAGAAGAACATCTTGCTCCAACGGCGCTACTCGCATCCCGTCGACAAATCCACGGGCTTGCGCTCGGATCAGACCGTCATACTGGCTGCCATCGAATCGGCCCAAGCCTATCCCGACCCGTTGCGGAGGGTCAGTTACTTCGACGCCCGGACGAACAAGCGGCTGAAGTTTCTGACCAACAACTTCGCGCTCCCGGCGCTGACCATCGCCCACATCTACAAGTCGCGTTGGCAGATTGAGTTGTTCTTCAAGTGGATCAAGCAACATCTGCGAATCAACTCGTTTTACGGCACCAGCGAGAACGCCGTCAAGACGCAGATCTGGATCGCTGTCTCGATTTACGTGCTCATCGCCATCGTCCGGAAACGCCTCGGGCTGGAAGCGAGTCTTTACCAGATTCTACAGATTCTCAGCGTTACGCAATTCGAAAAAATGCCCCTTTTACAGGCACTCCAGCCATCCGACTCCCCAAACGAATCCCCCTATGACCCCAACCAATTGATTCTATTCGACTTTTAACCGGACAGCAGTGGCAAGAACTGTATGTAGAGGCCGCGGCGGTAGCGGTCGCGGCCCTTGCTTTCGATCCACCTCTCGGCGCTGGAGTCAAAGCCCTGCTCTAATACGCCGTCCGGTTGGGGCGGACGCACACTTTTGCCTCCGACAGATCTATCCAGTAGTCCACTGACGGCCAGCGCGTTGTCGCGGACCAGTTCGGCCGGCAGCCGCAGTCGGGCTTGGCGCGCCAACAGCTTGTTGGCGGGGTCCCGCGATAGTAAAGCGGCTTGTGAATTGGAAGACTGCCGGTACGTGCCCGACATGACGATGAGCTTGTGCGTGGCCTTGAGGTCCCACCCGCCGTTCCTGAATTCTGTCGCCAGCCAATCGAGCAGTTTAGGGTGAGTCGGCGGCTCGGAGCGCGTACCGAAGTCGGCGGCAGGTTCGACCAGTCCGCGACCGAAGTATTCCTGCCACGCGCGGTTGACGGTCACCCTTGCGGTTAGAGGATTGTCTTTGGCCACCAGCCAGCGCGCCAAAGTGAGTCGAGAAGGCGCCGGATCTGGAGGCAGCGGATTCAAAACCGCCGGCGTGCCCGCCTGCACCTCGATCCCCGGCTGTCGAAAATCGCCGCGGATGAGAAGGTGGCTTTTGGGGGGGGTCGGGTTCTCGACAATGATCTGGGCCTCAGTCAGTTGTGGGTATTCATTCTTGAGCTGTTTTAGCTTTTTGGTGAGTTCCTCGAACTTCAACTCCTCGAATCGTTTTCGGCCAAACGTCTCTCGCGAAAACCGTACAAAGTGGTCGATCAGCTTGTCCTGCTGTTTCTGGGTCCGATAAGCCGGATGTGTTCTGAGCACGGCATGCCCGCCGTCGTACATGATGCGGAGCGTGTCCCAGGCTACGTCGTGAGTGGGATCTCTAGCGGGGTGATCAGCAGCCCAAAGTAGCTTCTCTTCCCACAGCGGCATCACCTCCGCTACCTTGTGCGCCGCGAGCAGCTCTTTTCTTTTGCGATCGTACTCGCCTTTCGTTTGCAGATATCCGCCCAGCTCATGGGGCAGAGGCACCTCGATGTTGCGCTCGACACTGGTGTTGAAGAAGGCCGTGAGCTGATAAAACTCCTTTTGCGCGACGGGGTCGTACTTGTGGTCGTGGCAGCGAGCGCAACCGAGCGTCAGACCGAGCCAAGCCGTGCCGAGGGTGCCGACGCGATCAATCACCTGCTCCACCCGAAACTCCTCGCTATCAATGCCTCCCTCGCGGTTGGTCAGCGTGTTGCGGTGAAACCCGGTCGCGACTCTCTGCTCAATCGTGGCGTTCGGTAGAAGATCTCCCGCGATTTGCTCGATCGTGAACTGGTCGAACGGCATGTTGCTGTTTAAGGCTTTGATCACCCAGTCTCGCCAGCGCCATGCGTGCGGGCGTATCATGTCCTTCTCATAGCCGTCGCTATCGGCGTAGCGCGCCAGATCGAGCCACTGGCGAGCCCACTTCTCACCGTAGTGAGGCGAATCCAACAGTCGATCGACAACCCGCTCGTATGCCTGGGGGGACTGGTCAGCGAGGAAACGGTCCACCTCCTGTGGCGTCGGGGGCAATCCAGTCAGATCGAAACTGACGCGCCGAATCAGCGTTGCGCGATCGGCCTCGGGCGAGGGGCCGATTCCTTCGGCTTTGAGCTTCGCCAGTACAAACCGGTCAATCGGGTTCTTTACCGACGCGTCGTTGCCTACAGCGGGAAGGCTGGGGCGCACGGGCGGGGTAAAAGCCCAGTGCTCGCTCTTGACGCGTTTCGTTTCACCTGGGGTGGCTTGTTTGGCAGAGGGATCGTCCTCCGGCCACACCGCCCCATCGTCGATCCAGGCACGTAAAAGCCCGACCTGCGCGGACGTGAGCCGCTCACCGCCCATCGGCATGATGAGATTTTTCTCTATGCCTACCCCGGCGACCATTTGGATCAGCTTGCTGCCGGCGCTGTCGCCGGGCTTGACCGCCGGCCCGGAGTAGCCGCCGCGCAGCGTGGCCTCGCGGCTATCCAACCGCAAACCGCTCAGCTGCTGTTGTGGGCCGTGGCAAGTAGCGCACTTTTGCTCCAACAGAGGCCCGATGTCGCTCTTGAAATCGACTTGGGTCTCCGCGGCGGGTGGCAACTCAGCCCCCGGAGGCTTTTGGGCTTGTGCGAGTCCGAACAGCATGACCAGCCCAAGAATAAGCGCAATGGAGTGTTTGGGAGCCCTCATTTGTTTACTCCAGCTTAGTGCTTGAATCTAAGGATATTGTACGCGTGTTATTGGGGGTTGACAATGATGCTTCGGCAGTGGCCTAGTTTGAATCCCACAGCCGACTCTTTTTCGCGGTCAACTTGGATGCTCTAACCTCGCACGGAGGTCAAGCCACCCTTGACGATGCCTGACCGCTCCTATTGACGCGGGCGTCGGTAGGCCTTCTCGAGATACCTCCGCGCAGTCTCCTGAGCGTTCTGGGTGTTGTCGCGCGTCCGAATCGCCAGCTGGTATTCGTTGACCGCACGGTCGCGCTGCCCGATGACGTCGAAGGTCTTACCCAAGTTGATGTGCGCCCACACTTGAGTCCACTCTGGTTCCTGGTCGCCGTTGAGGCACCCCTGGAACTCGTCGGCCGCTGATTGATAGTTGCTCTGCAGCAAGAAGACCTCGCCGATGCGGTAGTGCGCCAGCGAGCTGTGGCGGTTGATGTCCAATACCCCGTGGTACTCCTCCAAGGCTTCGGTGTAGTAACCGAGTTCCACCAGCCGCTCGCCCTCGCGAATCGCCGTTACGAGCTCGGTATCGGTCTGTTGCGCCGGTGCAGCCAGCGAAGTGAAAAAGAGGACGGTCAGCACCGCTGCTCGGAGTGCAAGTGTTCGTCGCCTCATGGAACTTATTTTAGTTCAAGTCAAACTGAGACACCACCGATGCCTGATCCCGCCCATGTAGGGGCGCGATTCATCGCGCCCGCTTGCCGACGTCCACCGACTCGACCTTCCTGTCGGTGCAGCCGACTGTACCCGAACACAGTTTGGTAATCTTGGGGAAACCGACCGAGGAGGATTGTTCATGATGGGAAAGAAGGTTAGCAGGACACTGTTGGGAATCGCGTTGGTCGCGCTCTTGCTGGCAGCGGTAAGTTTGAGTGGTTGCGGGGAAGAGGGGGAAACACCAGCACCACCTTCGCCTCCAGCCAAGGAGACGGCGGTCACCGAGGAAACCACGCAGCCGGCGCTCTATGAGCGGTTAGGTGGCGTCTATAGCATCGCCGCCGTAGTGGATGATTTCATCGAGCGGCTCTTGATCAATGACACGCTCAACGCCAATCCGGCCATCGCTAAAGCAAGGGACAGCGTGCCCAAGGCGGGTCTCAAATACCGCGTAACCGAGCTTGTCTGTCAGGCAACTGGCGGGCCGTGCAAGTACACGGGCCGCTCGATGAAGGACTCGCATGCGCACTTAAACATCAGCGAGCAGCAGTGGCAGGCGATGAGTACCGATTTCAAGGCTACCCTGGATGCGTTTAAGGTGCCGGACGCAGAACAGGAAGAATTGTTCGCGATAGTGGAAAGCACCAAAGGAGATATTGTCGTTCCCTCTAAAGACTGAGTTTGTGGACAGGCTTAGAGAGAGAGGTCTAACCCGCATTTCTCACGACAAACCAGTAGGGGCGGGCCGCTGCGCCCGCCCAGAGAGGCTCTCGCGGGGTTGGGTTGCGTGATCGAATGGGACGGAGTGTGCATCTCACGAATGGGCGGACACGGCGGTCCGCCCCTACAAATAAAGTCCGTTCAAGGCCGGTCGTCCGAACGCTGGTGAGAAATGCGGTCTAACTAATTCGGATCTGAACAGGCGGAAAGACGCCCCACGGGCGACCCCTACTGCTTCTGGCGGTCACCGGGTCACCACTTCTGCTGGAACTCTTCGACAACGTGCTCGGGCGAGAGGTTGAGGTAGATCTCGGTCGTCAGCAGCGTGTCGTAGCCTAGCAGGCGCTGCAGCGCCGGCAAGGAAATCCCTTTCTGTATCGCTGTGACGGCGAAGGTGTGCCTTAGCACGTGAGGGGAGACGGTGCGGCTGATGTGGGCGCGGTTGGCCACGCGCTTGAGCATGCGCTGGATCGTGCGGGTACTCAAGCGGAAGGTTTCGTGTAATGCGAAGTAGCCCTCGATGAGGGGTTGGATCCGGGCAGTCAAAGGAATCACCCGGCGCTTAGATTTGGTGCCGAACGGCCCCCCCTTGCCGTAGACCATCAGGCGGTGAGTCTGCCAGTCGAGGTTAGCTCGTTTGAGGTTTGCAAGCTCGGAAACACGCAGTCCCGTGTCGAGAAGGACCCAGACAACGAGTTTCTCTTCGTGGGGGTTGCAGGCGTTGGCCAAGCGGGTTGCTTCATCTGCGGTCAGAGGTTCGCGTTTATACTGGTAGCGCATACGGGTTAGACGTAAGAGAGCGCCGTTAGGGGAGCCGCCGTATTTGGCCGTCCGCTGCGGCCGTCGTGAATCATCAACGATTGCGACAGCCTGACGCGATCCCGCAGAGGCGGCGTACAGGAAATCAACAACTTAGGGAAGCCTCGACTGTGGAAGCGTCGCATTTACGGGGGGAAGGCGACAGCTCTGAGGGGGCCTTTGGTAGCCGACAATATACTTTATCGTCTAGTAAATCAAGAGGGAACACGGCCCTCGGAACCAACTAGATCTCAGGGGGTTTCGTCAGGACTGGGAGTTGTATGATCTGGAGACTGACCGGACGGAGACCAGAGATCTGGCATCCAAGTTTCCAGATCAGGTAAGACGTCTGGCAGACCTTTATGAAGAGTGGGCAAAGCGAAACCAGGTTGTGTCATGGACAGAGGAGTGGGAAAAGAAATTCGAAATACCCAAGTAAGTAGAACAGACCTTGGAGAAACTTGATAGATTTGCGAGAAGTGCAAATTTCTTAAACTAAGAACACGAAGCGACGATGGCCCTAGGCGTCACCTTAATCGTGTACATACCGCGGTCGAAGGCCCAGTCGCCACCTGCCTCGACCTCATTGGAGGAGGCAGTGAGCTCGGCCTCAAACTGGTCGAAGTTCTTCTGATCTGGAATTTCCGTTTTGGCCATCCCGCGATGGTCAGGATACTCCGATCCGCGGCTCGGGTGCAAGGTCTTCGTCTTCCTCTCACGATCGATGCTCCGTTCGCTCCCGTTTGGGTCGCTGAATGCCGCTCGATCGCCGCGTTCCAGCTCGCTGGAGGGCTTTTCGCCGACACGGCTCCGAGTAGTTCCCTCTTCAGCAACCCAGCGTCTCTTCTCCGTCGCAGCCGTCGCCCGTTACCCGCCTGGCACAGGCAGCGCCCAGATCCGCCCCAGCATCTCAGCGAACAGCTTGCGGTTGAGATGCCCCTCGGCCAACAGCAGCCAGTAATAGCGGGCATGCTTGACCAGCCGCCCTCCGGTTTTCATCAACCGATGCTGCAAGCTCGTCAGCGACCAGTTCTTGATCCTCTGCGCCAGCCCCAGCCGCCGCCACAGGTTCCCCAGGTTGTAGGCCAACACGCTCAACTGCAAACGCACCTCGTTTGCCCGGAAACGATGACAGGACAGCCGTGTCCAGTGGGTTGCCTGCTTGCCTTCCTTGATCCATTGCTCGGCCGTGCCGCGCTTGTTGTAGAAGCGCACCAGCGACCGACTGGGCAAGCTCATGCTCGTGACGATGAACCCGACGCGAGGAAACAACTCGCCTTGGTGGTGCTCAACCTTGGCCACAACCCGCCGAGGCTTCGACCAACTCGCGGCCTGATAGCGGAAGCTCTTGTAGCGCACTAGTGGCTTCAGGCTCGGCCTGCCCGGCGGACGGAACAGAATCTCTTCGATCTCCAACTCCAGGTTCTTGTTTGCTGGGATGCGAATGACGTAGTCCACTCCGCGATCCTCCAACGCCTCGTAGATCTCCGGCTTGGCGAAGGCGGCGTCGGCGCGGAACGTCACTTGCTTGCCTTCTCCCTGTTGGCGCTCGATCTCGGGCAGCAGCAGTTCGTCCCAGTCCTCGGCGCTGGACACGTTACCCGCTCGCAGCTTCGCCGCCAGACAATCACCGTGCTGGTTGAACAGCAACAGCGGGTGGTAGCAGGTGGACTCGAAATGGCCGTTGTAAGCGCTGCCTTCCTGCTGACCGTGGACCGGGCTTTCCGTGGAGTCCATATCGAGCACGACACGCTCGGACTCGTCCTGCGCTTGGGCTTGAGCGACCAACTCGCGGTTCACCGCCATCAGCCCAAGCAGGTTCTCTTCACTGGCCAGCAGCTCTGCCTCAAAGCTTTGTAGACGCGACGTAAGCGCCCCGCCGCGATCCCAGTTCTTCTTCGAGCCGATCAGACGAAAAGTCGGGTCAGCCGAGACACGGGCAGCATCGTTGAGATCCTCGTAGCCGGCGAGGCGGCTGTAGACCGATTGCCGCACCAGGTCGGCCAGTGGGAACTTCTTGTTTGTGCCTTGCCGCGAATCCGTCAGATGCTCGTCGATCAGCTTGCCCAGTCCGAGCCGCTCGTCCAGTTCCCGAATGAGAATCAGGCCACCATCCGAGGTGACGCGCGATCCTTGGAAATCGACTTTGAGAAATCCGTTGAAGGTGAGCTGAAACGGCTTGTTTTCTTTTTCACCCATTGGGTGTTGGCCTCCGTGCGTCCTGACAGGGCTTGAACCCCTATAAATAAAGACGCTGAAGGCCGCTGCAAGGTCGGGATGCCGAAATCAAATTGGAAATGCGGGCTCAGAAGGAGTCAGCGGTCGCTCTACGACGTGGATCGAGCCCCTGGACGCCGCTTCTCAGCGGTTCAGTCTAGGTCTACCCGCTCGAAATACACTTTGAGATCATCCTTGCTTCGGGAGAAACCTGTAACGGCACCCGTGGAGTCCCGCTCGAAAGTCAAACACCCCAACCGGCCCTGGAACACGTCAGGCAAGATCGGCTGTAACCGGCTGGGCTGCGATTGCCAGCGCCTATTCACCAGCAGGCCGCCGTCTTCGACTGTGATGCGAAAGACGGCGTCTAGCTCGTCGCTGTAGTAAGCTCCGACCAGTGCTGTCCGGGGAAAGTCGCGCCATCGGACGGTAAGTCTCGACCGTTCAATGTCTTATGGCCTGTTTTGCCCGGGAACGATTTGAAATCCCGAGGCCGCAAATGGTCGCCTGAACGGAGCATCCGGACGCGGCACAATGAGGGATGAACCTTGGCCGTACGGTTTTCTCCCAACTGATCGAGCACCTACCGAGCAAAGAGTTTCAGAAATGTGTATCGCGCTACCGCGGCGATTCCTATCTGAAAAGTTTCTCCTGCTGGGATCAGTTTCTTGCGATGGCATTCGCCCAGCTGACCTATCGGGCAAGCCTCCGCGACATCGAGACGTGCCTGCGTTCGATGCACGGCAAACTCTACCACATGGGATTCCGCGGCAGGGTAGCGCGCTCGACACTGGCCGACGCGAACGAGTCGCGCGACTGGCGGATCTACGCGGACTTCGCGCAGGTCTTGATTGGCATGGCACGGCCGTTATATGCCCACGACCCGATCGGTGTGGACTTGGACCAGACTCTGTACGCTCTCGACTCGACAACAATCGACCTCTGCCTGTCGCTGTTTCCGTGGGCGAGATTCCGCAAGCAAAAAGCCGCCGTGAAGATGCACACGCTGCTGGATCTGCACGGCAATATTCCCACGTTCATCCGCATTACTGGAGGCAAAGTGCACGACATCAACATCCTCGACGAGATCGGCCCGGAGGCCGGCGCGTTCTACGTCATGGATCGGGCCTACGTCGATTTCGAACGCCTCTTCGTGTTCACTCTCTGCTCGTCGTTCTTCGTCGTGCGAACCAAGAAGAACATCTTGCTCCAACGGCGCTACTCGCATCCCGTCGACAAATCCACGGGCTTGCGCTCGGATCAGACCGTCATACTGGCTGCCATCGAATCGGCCCAAGCCTATCCCGACCCGTTGCGGAGGGTCAGTTACTTCGACGCCCGGACGAACAAGCGGCTGAAGTTTCTGACCAACAACTTCGCGCTCCCGGCGCTGACCATCGCCCACATCTACAAGTCGCGTTGGCAGATTGAGTTGTTCTTCAAGTGGATCAAGCAACATCTGCGAATCAACTCGTTTTACGGCACCAGCGAGAACGCCGTCAAGACGCAGATCTGGATCGCTGTCTCGATTTACGTGCTCATCGCCATCGTCCGGAAACGCCTCGGGCTGGAAGCGAGTCTTTACCAGATTCTACAGATTCTCAGCGTTACGCAATTCGAAAAAATGCCCCTTTTACAGGCACTCCAGCCATCCGACTCCCCAAACGAATCCCCCTATGACCCCAACCAATTGATTCTATTCGACTTTTAACCGGACAGCAGTGAGCTCCGACATAGGCCCCGATCTCTTCCTGGGCAGGGGTGTAGGGCCTAAGTGGTTCGTAGCGGTCGTCCACTCCGCCGTGCGTGAGGATGAGATCAAACAAGGGTTCGCCGTTACGTGGTTCGAAGAAGACGCTGAGCGGGAGCGGCGGGAAGCCCGGCCGGACAAATCGACCGCTTCCGTGCGGGCGGAGTTCGATCTCATCATCCTCGGAAGAAGATGCTAGCTTCAACTTGCCGCGGCTCAGGACGATTGCGACGGCCATGCGACGCTCGCTCGACCAGTAGTTCCCCTCGTAGCGGGCGAGTTCGTCTTCGCCTTGCCCCCGAGGGGCAGGATCAACGTGCGTCTCAATGTGATCCGCCAAGTACCAGTCCGCTAGCTGCAAAGTAATCGGTCTTGGATCGATTTCCCGAGAGTTACACAGACAAGCCACACCGAAGCTTTGATCTGGAAAAAGCGCAGCCATGGAGCGATGTCTCCACCTGCCTGCGTGCCAAACCCTGCGAAGCCCCCGGTATTCGTCTACGTAGAGCCCAAAGGCGTAGGGCGTGCCCTCTCCCTGGGCAATCGGCTGCGCCATCTCGAGCATCTGTTCAATAAAAGCCACCCCTCCCAGGCGCGGCTCTTCAAAGTTGTTCAACCACAGGGCTAGGTCCTCTACGGTCGTCCACAAGTTTGAATGGCCACCGTAATCTTGATTGTCAAGGATTCGTCGAAATCGTCCAGACGCTTCGTCCGTCCGGTAACCGCAGGCCCGATTGCGAATGATCTCGGCGTGGTCGTTGGAGAAATGCGTGTTCTTCATCCCAAGCGGTTCGAAGATGCGCTTCACCGTGAAGTCGCTCAGCGACTGCCCGCTCACTCTCTCGACGATCCAGCCGAGTGTGATGTAGTTGATGTTGGAGTAAACGAATCGTTCGCCAGGTGCGAAGCTGAGAGCCTTCTGGCGGACAAGCAGAGACATCACGTCGGCTGCGGTCAACAGATCCGGTCCCCTCCTACCGGCAAGATCGAATAGATCGACGACTTCTGGCATTCCGCTCTGGTGGTGAATGAGATGTCGGATCGTGACCGGGTTCGCGTAATCGGGGAGCTGAGGCAGGTGTTTGCGAATAGGGTCGTCAAGCGATAGCTTTCCGTCTTGGGCCAACAGCACGATGGCGGCAGCCGTGAACTGTTTTGAGATCGAAGCTATATCAAAGACGGACTGAGGGCCGATGGCGACACCCTGCTCTAGGTCAGCGGCTCCATAACCACGGGTGTAGATGGTTTCGCCATCTTGGAGGATGGCGACGGCGCAGCCGGGGGAGTCGATCCTGTCCCATTTGGCGAACAGTCCGTCGACTTTCGCGTTGAGGTCGTTGTCGGATTGGCCAAGCAGGCTGCTAGCTAAGATACACGCCGAGATCGCTAGGGCAACGCATCGGCTAGATGTCGAGCTGACCACGACGACCCCATTCTACCGCTCTGCTGTTAGCTGTTGAGAAGGGTGTTTTCTCGACAGTAGCCCGCACCATCAGACTGAAACATTGCATGGAGCAGTGAGAGCATGGCGTGTCGCTTTCTTTAGGCGAAAGGCGACACCTCCCGTATCGCAAGAAACCCACCAGAGGCGCTGATTTGGTCGGTAGCGATTTCGCGCTACTCGCTCTCTGATCGTTCCTTCTTTCCGCGCTCCCGCTGCTCGCGCAGGACGGCTCGCCGACTGAGTCGAGTCTTGTTACCTTCAACGGCCAGGCATTTCACGAGAATCTGGTCCCCGACTTTGAGCTCGTCGCGTACCTGGCGAATGCGGTTTTCGGCGATTTCACTGATGTGCAGTAGACCCTCGGTTCCCGGGAAGATTTCCACAAAGGCGCCAAAGTCCACCGTACGCGTGACTTTGCCGAGGTAGGTCTTGCCGACCTCGGGGGAGGCGGTGAGATCGGAAATCATTTGGATGGCCTTCTTGGCCGCCGCCTCGTCGCTGGAAGCAATCTGCACTGTGCCGTCGTCGCTGACGTCCACCTTGGCTCCGGTTTGTTCGACAATACCCTTGATGACTTTGCCGCCGGGTCCGATGACGTCGCGGATTTTTTGGGTCGGGATCTTCAAAGTGTGAATGCGGGGCGCGAAAGGCGAGATGTCGGTTCGAGGTTCACCAATCGCTTGATTCATGCTTTCGAGAATGCTCAGTCGCGCGCTCTTCGCCTGCGCCAGGGCCTTCTCCAGAACCTCGAGGCTGACGTTGGGCTGCTTGATGTCCATCTGCAGCGCGGTGATGCCGTCGGTCGTGCCGGCGACCTTGAAATCCATATCTCCATAGTGGTCTTCCGCACCCGCGATATCCGTCAGAACCGCGAAGTCGTCGCCGTCGATAACCAAACCCATCGCGATGCCGGCCACTGGGGAGGCCAGCGGTACGCCGGCATCCAACAGAGCCAAGGTGCCGCCACAAACGGTGGCCATCGAGCTGGAGCCGTTCGACTCCAGAATGTCGCTGACCACACGGATGGTGTAAGGAAAGTCGTCCCGGCTAGGGATGACACGCGACAGCGCTCGCTCCGCGAGCATACCGTGGCCGATCTCCCGTCGGCCAGCACCACGAAGAAATGCTGTCTCACCAACGCTAAACGGTGGAAAGTTATAGTGCACCATGAAGTATTTCTCGAAGTCAGGCGCTTCCAGCCGTTCCTGTCTTTGGCCGTCGACCTTTGTTCCGAGGGTGACCGTTGCCAGTGCCTGAGTTTCTCCCCGCGTAAAAACGGCTGACCCGTGCGTACGCGGCAGCACGCCCACTTCGCAATTGATGTCGCGGATCTCGTCAAACGCCCGCCGATCGGGACGCAATTTGTCTTTCAGCAGCAACCGCCGGAAGATGTCTTCCTTGAGTTGGCCGAACAGGCGGCCCGCCTCGGCGGCCTTATCTTCGTCGTCTTCAAAGGCAGTGGCCACCTGTTTCTTGACTTCTTTAACCTGATTCTGACTCTCCAGCTTTTCATGCTTCTTTGTGTCCAACGCCTCAGCAAGTGAATCACCCCAGCGGCTCGCGACATCGTCATACAGCTCCTGGTTGAACGCGGGCGGCTCGACGGCTAGTTTTGTCTTGCCTGCCTTTTCGACTAGCTCGTGGATCCCTGAAATAATCTTGCGGCATGTTTCATGGCCGAACCTGATGGCTTCGAGAACAACGTCTTCGCCAACCTGGTCGGCAATGGATTCGACCATCACAATGCCCTCATCCGCGGCGGCCACGATAATGTTCAAGTCGGCTTTTTCTCTCTGCTCATACCCGGGGTTGATGAGCCATTCTCCCTCGAGTTTGGCGACCTGGACGGCGCCGATCGTGTTCGAGAAAGGGATTTCGGAGATCGACAAGGCCGCCGAGGCGCCGACAAGGGCTAGGCTCGCGGGGTCAAATTCAGGGTCAGCCGACAACACCATGGCGATGACCTGTGTTTCGTTTCTGAATCCAGCTGGAAACAGCGGGCGAATCGGCCGATCGATGAGCCGGCTGGTCAGGACTTCCTTTTCGGTGGGTCGTCCCTCCCGCTTGATATATCCGCCGGGGAACCTCCCCGCCGAATAGGTGTACTCGCGGTAATCTACCGTCAGCGGGAAAAAATTAATTCCCTCGCGGGGGTGGTCCGCGGCTGTCGCGGTGACGAGCACGCGCGCGTCCCCAGAGCTTACGAGAACTGCCCCGCCTGCTTGCTTGGCCAGCCGCCCAGTTTCTAACTGTAGCTTGCGCTGGCCTAGATCAATTTCTACGGTTTGCATCATGATTGTGTTTGTTCCTCCTGGAAAGGGCGACGCCCGGCGGATTCAAAAATCCACAGGGCCCGGCTTTCCGAGCTTTTGAGAGTCCAAGATGGAAGCGGAAATACGGTGTGCGGAGGTTGCGCCTCAGAGGAGGTTAATCACGTAGGGTGATCGAGGAGTTCCAATCCTAGGGGCGGATGACGATTTCGAATGGACTCAACCGCCGGCGATCACGCCTCAATGTCGCTCGAACTCGGCCGTCTTTCCTCGTGGCCCAACCGCTAACTTGATGAACTACCCGCGCAGACCCAAACTGCCAATCAATTCTCTGTACCCGGAAGGATCTCCCTTTTTTAGGTAGGCCAGCAACCGCCGGCGGCGACTCACCATGGCTAGCAATCCACGGCGCGATGAGAAGTCCTTTTTGTGGGTTTTGAGGTGCTCGGTCAAATCGGCAATCCGCCGCGACAAAATGGCGACCTGCACCTCAGAAGACCCGACATCAGATTTGTGCGTCTGATATTGGGTAACGATTGTATCCTTGGCCTGCTTCGCCAGGGGCATTCAGTTCGTCGACACTCCTTTAAGCGCTTCTATCTCGTTGTTTTTGTGTCTGTTTCTAGACGTGAGTATAGCATAGGCCCTTGACGCGCAGCTACTACATTCAAGGGGGAAATGTTTCAGGAGGTTTCGATGGGATTCGTGATTCAGTTGGTTTTCGCCTCATCGGAGGGGTGGTTCTTTTCCCAGATGAGCCGCAATCCATTGAGCGTGAGATGTTCGTCGATCTCCTGAATATGGCGGGATTCAGGGCAGATGACCCGGGCCTCGCCGCCCGTTGCGATCACCTTGGTGTCCGATCCCAGCTCCGCCAACATCTTCTCCAGTATGGCATCCACCATTCCCAGGGTCCCGTAGAAGAGACCGGACTGTAAGCAGGCGATCGTGTTTTTCCCTATCACCCTGGCCGGTCGTCGGACATCGATCCGCGGCAATCGGGCGGTGCGGCGAAACAGCGCTTCCGAGGCCACGCCGATTCCGGCGCAAATCACTCCGCCCAGGTACTCGGCCTTCGCCGAGATGGCGTCGAAAGTGATCGCGGTACCAAAGTCAACCGCGATGCACGGACCGCCGTAACGATCGTAGGCGGCTACAGCGTTCACGATCCGGTCGGCTCCGACTTCCGCAGGGTTGTCCGTGAGTATTCTTATGCCGGTTGACGTGGACGCCGAAACAAACAAAGGCTGTGTCTGAAAGTAACGGGCTGCCATCTCCTCGAGCGAGACGTCGAGTTGTGGTACGACGGACGAAATGATGATGCCGTCTATTTCGCCGATATCGAGCTGTGCCAAAGAGAAGAGGTTCCGGAACAGGACACCCCAGCCGTCAACCGTTTGTGCCGTGTCGGTTTCCAGGCGCCAATGTGCCGCGAGTTCGGCGCCGCGGTAGACGCCCAAGGTAAGCTGCGTATTCCCGACATCGACGGCAAAAAGCATTTTTTGGCTCAACGGGACCTGCTAGCTCATGAGGCGTTTACGTTCCGGGTGCGGCGGCCGAGTTTCCCGGGTAGCCCGGCTTTCACTAGCAGCCATGCATGCTCGAATCGCCAGCTGCAATTCCGAGCTGGACGCAAAGGTTGAGGGGACTCGGAAGGTGGCAACAGACGGTCCCCGGGGCACGACATGTCGCGCCCGTACCTGACAGACGGTGCGATTACGGCTAGCTCGTTTTCCCATCAAGTGATGATTCATCCCAAGGGCGAACACTTCCGGCCAGGATGGGTTCGAGAGACCCATCTTCGCGCTCGAGCTGCAGAACGCCCGCGCCGTCCAGTCCCGCGGTGGTCCCGACGATCACCTCTTTTCCGGTTTCAATAACTACCCGCTTCCCTCGAGCGTAGCTGGAGGCACGCGAGAAAGCGCTTACGATTGGCTTCGAGCCTCGCTCCAAGAACATTTCATAATAGCGCTCGCTGTTCCGCAAGACCTTATCGAGAACGACCTCTCGGACGTACTCGCAGCCGGTTTCGATTTTCAGGGACGTGGCTGTGTCGGTCAAATCGGCCGGCATCTCATTCTGATTGACGTTGATTCCAACACCGGCGACTGCGTAGCGAACGCGTTCATCGTCGGCTGCCATCTCTACCAGGATTCCCGAGCACTTCTTGCCATTGAGCAGCACATCGTTGGGCCATCGAATGTCGCATTGGCGTCCGCAGGCCTCGCCAACGCCGCGCCCGACGCCTAGGCCAATCGCCAATGTCAAAATCGCGGATTGTGCTGCCGGCATCGACGGGCGCAAGACAATCGAGAAGTATAGACCCACACCTGGCTCGGACACCCACGAGCGGCCTAGGCGACCGCGGCCAGCCGTTTGCTGTTCGGCAATGACCAACGTTCCTTCCGGCGCATCTGCCTCGGCAAGGTTCGCAGCCTCGAGCATCGTCGTATCGAGCTTCTCGAACCGATGAATCACGTGGCCGAAGTGGGGTTGGGTGGTCATGGGATTCCAAGAAGGGGACCAATCTACTTTAGTCCAGTTAGGCAGGAACAGTCGCGGCAGGCCGATTGACGCTGCCGATTGGCACCGTCCGGCGAAGGACTCAGCTCGGTCCTGAGTGCCACCTTCGACATGGGTGGCAGCTGCTTAGGCGCTGGTTCGCCACTTTATCGATGGCCGCTTGCCCGTCGATGCGCACTCGCGAAGGTAGAGGTTTATCAACGTCTGGTACGGAATGCCCAGCTCAACGGATAGCTCCTTGAAATAGTCCAAAGCCTGCGTGTCCAGCCGGATGGTGATCTGCTTCTTCAGGCGCTTGGCGTATGGGTTTCGGCGGGCCTTGGAGAAGTCGTAGCTCTTTCTCATCTGAAAAGTCTCCGATTGTATTCGAGTTGCTCTGAGCGGTTGGCTCTGCGTGCTGAAATGATGCGGATCATGTCTTCTGCCTCTCGATAGCAGTGACAGACGACGAGCGTGCGGAGCCGAAGGCTTAACCCGAGCAGGAGAAAGCGATCCTCCCCTTCGGAATGATCTGGATCTGCGATGAGTAGGGCGTTTTCATCGTAGAAGATCGTGGAGGCCTCCTCAAACGATACGCCGTGCTTCCTTCGGTTGGCATCGTCCTTGGCTTCATCCCAGTCGAAGTCAAGCCTAGCCACTACACTACATTATAACTACAACATAATGTTGTGTCAATTCTTCGGGCGAGCTTTGGTTTCGGACGACGTGCATCAATCTAGACGAAAGCTAATATCGACGGCGCGAGCCGAGTGTGTGATTGCGCCGGCGGAAACAGAGTCGGCACCTGCTTCGGCATAAGCGCGGATGGTATCCAGCCGAATGCCACCGGAGATTTCGATCACCGCCCGCCCGGCGATCGTTGCGACAGCTTCTCGCACTTCGTCCACTGTGAAATTGTCGAGCAGTAGATGGTCGGCATCCGCTTCGAGCGCCTCCTTGATCTCCTGCAACGTACGAACTTCGATCTCGACCTTGTTGCCGTGCGAGCGTGTCCTCTCGATAGCTTGTCGCACTCCTCCGGCCGCGGTGATGTGGTTGTTCTTGATCAGGATGGCGTCGAAGAGCCCTAGGCGATGGTTGGTGATGCCGCCGGCACGGGCGGCTAGTTTCTCCAGGCGCCGAAGGCCCGGAGTGGTCTTACGAGTATCAAGAACCTGGCACCCGGTTCCCTCGACGGCTTGGACGAATTGCCGGGCGAGAGTGGCGACTCCGCTCAGGCGCTGCAGAAAGTTGAGCGCCGTTCGTTCGAGCGTTAGCAGGCGTCGAGCGGAACCCGACACGCGAGCGACGACTGAGTCAGCGTCGAGTTGATCGCCGCTTGCGTGCAACAACGCGACGTTTTCCGGGTCATAAATCTCAGGTAGGATCTCGATGCCGGCGAGGACCAGCGGTTCCCGAGTCAGAAAGAAACCGATGGCTGTTTGATCCTCGTCTACGCACGCATCGGTCGTGATGTCGCCGCTGCCGATGTCTTCAGCCAGCGCGCGACGGATCGCGTCGGTGATTTCCGGGTATTGCCAGGTCACAATGGCAGGATGGGGCCGATCGAAGACGATGGCAGGGTCACCTGGGTGCTACCTGCCGGAAAATCTCTTCCATGGGAACCTCGATGTCGGTGTTCGTGACCTTCAGCAGACCGCGTTCGGGTTCCCGCATACCGCCGGTCGTGAAGTCGTACGCGCGACGCGTTGAAGGGTCAATGAGCCAGACGTGTTGCACTCCCATGGCGAGGTAGTCGTCGACTTTTTCGTGCATCGCTGACATGCGATCGTCTTTGGAAAGGATTTCGATGCAAACAATGGGCGGACGTTGGACAATGGGATCATTCGGGTCATCGGCCCAGACAACACAGATATCGGGAACCCGGAAACGGGTAGCCTTGACTTGAACACGTTGCGCTAGCAGTGTAACGATACGCCACTGTTTCTCGTAGGCAAGCAGATGGCCGCAAACCAGTCCCTGGATTCGGCTATGATCCCTTTCTCCCAAATTGCGCTCCAATACCAGGCCGTCGACATACTCGCGGTCCGGGCTGTAACTCGTGGAGAGATACTCTTCAACGGACACGGTCGTTGAAGCTTGCATGCCCTCAGGTTAACGTATTCGTGGAGCGGGAAGCAGAGGCACGGCAAGTCGTGCCCGCCTGCCGTGGTTCCGTAGCTACCGATAGGATCTGATCGCTCCGCGCTGACCTCATCAGGGCGAGGGTGGGGAAGAAAGAGCCGCGGGTTTGCCCGCAAACCGCGCGGGTTACCGCTGTGCTACAGGCCCTACATGCAGGGCGCGGCGGACGGCTTCGGGCTCGCGGTCAATGATCGTGAGGAGCGCGCGGGCGGGTCCTTCGGGCTGCCGGCGGCCCTGCTCCCAGTTCCGCAAGGTCGCGGTGCTGATGCCGAATCGTTCCGCGAACCGTTGCTGGGACATCCCGAGCTTGGCGCGCACACTCCTGACGTCAACCTGGCCGGGAACCTCCGCCCGGTGTTCAACGGTTCCCGCTCTGCTCCCCTTTGCGTACCGAACGGCGTTCTCGAGCCCGACGATGATTTCGCCGCCCAGTGAATTCGGTTTCCGCCTAGTGCTTTTCGCTTTTCTGTTTGCCATAGGCTGCCTTCAGCTCCCGGACGAGTTTTCGTATCGCCTGACGCTCGCTGGGCGTCAGATCAGCCCGCTCACCCTTGGCGTAGACTGTCAGCAGGAAAAGAGGCAAGGTCTGGTCGTGGTAGTAATACACGACGCGAACGCCTCGCTTGCCGGTGCCGCGGCGTCCCCAGCGCAGCTTGCGAACACCGCCTGTCCCCGGGATGAGGGTGCCCGCCTCGGGATGGTGCGCCACGAAGCCGATGAACTCGAGCTTGTCGTCCTCGTCCCAAACCTGCCTGGCCTTGGTTGAAAATGGCTCGACCTCCACGACGGTGACGGGCGCAAAGGCCACATCTCAATTATACGCCATTGGCGCACTCGCTTCTGCTGGAGCCGCGAGGGTAGCGGATCAGCTCCGAGCGAGGCCAGAGGTGGCGCGCTCGTCGGCTCAGTCATCGGTGGGTGTTGCTTAACCCTGACAGTGTCTCCCGTATCCTCTCGATTTGCGATTCGTAGTCGGCCAACTTCTTTTGGATCGACTCGACCACGTGAGCGGGGGCTTTCGAGAGGAACTGCTCGTTGCCGAGTTGACGTTTGGAGGAATCACGGGCCTTTTCGAGGGGTTGAAGCTGCTTTGCTAGACGCTCCCTGAGAATCTTTGTTTCCTCGGCGGGCAATTCCAGTTGCAGGTCAAACTCCTTGCTATGGTGCATGGCCTTGCCTTGTGGGGCGGCTCCCGACTGGGCGGTGAGCTTGACGTTCGCCAGTCTGGAGACCGCCGCGGCTTGCTGGGTCACAACCTCGACCACCTCTTCCCGATGGCCATAGCAGATTCCTTCTAACTGGGTCTTGGGCGGAATGCCCAGCTCGGCCCGCAGGTTACGTGCAGCGACAATGATCTCCCGCAGCAGTTCGACGTCACGCTCGGCTTCCTTGTCGGTCAGGGTCGGGTCTTCGGTTGGATAGGTGCTCAGGGCAATGGATTTGGGCCTTTCCGTACCGTTGGTCGTCAGCCGCTGCCAAAGTTCCTCGGTGATGAAGGGCATCACGGGGTGCAGTAAGCGTAGCGCCCGCTCCATCGCCGCCAGCATGTTTTTCCACTCCGGGGTTAGGCCGGAAATCTCTCTGAAGGAAAGCTTCTTGAGCTCCACGTACCAATCACAAAACTCCCCCCAAAAAAAGTGATAGAGAAGATTGGCGGCCTCGTGGTATCGGTATTTCTCGATGTGCTCGTTGGCAAGCCTAGCGACTTCGTTGAGCCGCGAGAACATCCAACGGTCTTCGAGGGATGCTTCGCTGCTGCCGGTCGCGGCCTGCGGGACAAACTTGTCGGGATCCTCAGGTAACCAGGGTTCGGCGCCGGACTTCTCCAGACTCAAAAAGATAAAGCGGGCGGCATTCCAAATTTTGTTCGCGAATGTGCGAGCGCCCGCGATGCGTTCCTCCGACAGCACGACGTCCGAGCCCTGTCCCGCGGCGACAACCAGCGCGAAGCGAACGGCGTCGGTCCCGTACTTGTCGGTCATCTCGATGGGGTCGATGACGTTGCCCTTCGTCTTCGACATCTTTTGCCTGTCGGCATCGCGAACCAGCCCATGGATGTAGACCTGGCGGAAAGGGACGTCGCCTGCCATCTCGATGCCGAGCATGATCATACGGGCCACCCAAAAAAATAGGATGTCGGAGCCCGTATTGAGCAGCGAAGTGGGGTAAAAAATCTTTAAATCATCGGTTTCGTCGGGCCAGCCCATGGTCGAGAAGGGCCACAGCCCGGAGCTAAACCAAGTGTCAAGCACGTCCTCATCTTGCCCGAGTTTTTCGCCGCCGCACTTGCTGCACGAAGTGGGATCGTCGCGGGTGACAACCAGCTCTCCGCAGTCCCCGCAGTGCCAAGCGGGAATGCGGTGGCCCCACCAAAGCTGCCGCGAGATGCACCAATCGCGTATGTTGCGCATCCACTCGAAATAGTTACGCCGCCACTGGTCAGGAATAATTTCTATGTCGCCCGTCTCGACGGCTTTGATCGAAGGCTCGGCCAGCGGCTTGGTGCGAACAAACCACTGCGTGGATACGCGCGGTTCCACGATGGATTTGCAGCGCTGGCAACTACCGATATTGTTGGTGTAGTCTTCGATCTTTTCGATCAAGCCCTGGTCGTCGAGGCGCTTGACGATCTGTTTGCGTGCTTCGAAGCGGTCCAGACCGGCAAACTCTCCGGCTCTGTCATTCATGCGCGCTTGCTCGTCCATCACGGTGATGAATTCGAGGTCGTGACGCTTGCCGGCCTCGAAGTCATTCGGGTCGTGGGCCGGCGTGACCTTGACGACGCCCGTGCCGAACTCGGGGTCGGCAAGTTCGTCGCGGATAACAAGAAGCTGGCGTCCGACGAGAGGCAGAGTCACGGTCTTATCCCATAGGGGTTGGTAACGTTCGTCCTTGGGATTGACAGCGATCGCCGTGTCGCCAAGCATCGTTTCGGGACGGGTGGTGGCTACAACGACGTGCTCGTCGCTTTCGGTGACGGGGTAGCGGATGTGCCAGAGGTGGCCTTGCTGTTCGGAGTAAACGACCTCTAAATCCGAAACGGCCGTTCCACATCCCGGACACCAGTTGATGAGGTACTCGCCGCGGTAGATGAGGCCCTTTTCGTACAGCCGGACAAAGGCTTCGCGGACGGCGCGCGACAGACCGGCGTCCATGGTGAAGCGCTCGCGGGTCCAGTCACAACTGGCGCCGATGCGCTTGAATTGGCTGACGATGGTCCCGCCATACTTTTCTTTCCAAGCCCAGGCGTGTTCGAGAAACTTTTCGCGCCCGATGTCACGAGGCTCGATGCCTTGTTCGCGGAGTTGGCGTGCCACCAGCATTTCGGTCGCGATGCTGGCATGGTCGGTACCCGGCAGCCACAAGACGTTGTAGCCCTGCATGCGCCGCCAACGCATGGTGATATCGATTTGGGCGATCTCGTACATGTGTCCCATGTGCAGAGCGCCGGTGACGTTGGGCGGTGGGACGACGAGCGAAAAGGGGGGCTTCGAACCGTCCGTCGAGGCGACGAAAAGTCCTTCTTCGACCCACCATTTCGCCCAATGAGGCTCGAACTGCTGGGGCTCGTAAACCTTCTCTAATGTCATGGAAAAACGGGGCGGGAACGGGTTAGGACCAATATAGCATGGGGGTCGGAGAATACCTTTCGCGTGGCGGCTATTCGTCGATGGGTGTGGTTGTCACTGCCGAATGGTCTCCGGGGTCGCACGTCAACAAACTCCGCAAACGCCGGCTGCTCCGCATAAGCATTACCCGCTAACAGCCCGCAGTGAAGGCTGGGTTCGGCGAAAAATGGGGACTGCCGCTACGCCAATTCATCAGCTAGCGTTTCCGATCGGCGGGCAGCGGCCTCCAGGGCGTCGACGAAAGCGTCGTTGAGCCCGTGCTTGTCGAGTTGTTCCAGACCCGCGGCGGTCGTGCCTCCGGGCGTGGTTACGCGGCTTCGCAGGGCGAACGGACTAATTCGCGATTCGCGCAGAATTTTGGCGGTACCCGCAAATGTTCGCTCACAGAGCTGCAGTGACACCTCGTCCGCCAGCCCGAGGTTCGCTCCAGCTTTCGCCATGGCTTCCATAACGGCGCAGACAAATCCGGGTCCGCTTGCGGCAAGCGCTGTAACAGCAGGCATGAGGTGTTCGGGGATTGATACGACGGTACCTACCGACTCGAAGATTCGTTCGACGAAGAGCTGCTGTTCGTGGTTTGCAACTTGATTCGCGCATATCGCCGTTGCGCTTTCCTGGACACTCATGGCCAGGCTGGGCATGGCTCGAAAGACGGCGATTTCAGACGAGAGGACGTGTTCGATGCGCTCGATCGGAACGGCGGCTGCCATCGACACGAGAACGTGGCCGGGCCGTAGCGCCGGGTTGATGTCGTCGATGACCTCGGGAACCTGGGCCGGCTTTACACCGAGAACGACCAGGTCAGCGCAGGAGGTTACGTCGGCGTTTTTGCCGGCCGATGCCGAGATACCGTATTTCTCTGCAATGGCGGACGAGTGCTGCGAAGACCGTGTGGTGGCAAGCAGTCGATCACGAGAAATGGACCCAGCCTGGAGGAGTCCCTGAATCAGTGCGCTCCCTAAATTGCCGGCGCCAATGACGGCGATCGTAGGATCGAATATCATTCGGCCATTGTAGCGGCATCAGGGGAGGGCGCCGTCGTGCCGGAGTTCGCTGACGGGGAAAGTTGCGGGCACGCCGCGATGCATTCGTTTCCTCGTTGAGGGAAGACGCAGGCTGAGGAAGAAGCAAATGCCTCGCGGGCGCGAGGCTTAGTCATCGAGCGGTTGGCACCGTACCACCGAGCCAGAAAAGAAGGGACGCGGGCCCCGCAGATCAGGAATCCCGCGTCATCGTCCAGTGTAAGCCTTCGGCCGGGCCGACGCGACTTATATCGACTTTGAGGCTTCCCGGCCAGTGTCAGCTGGTTCGACTATTCAGCCTCGGCGGCCTCCTCTCGAGTTAGTATGCCGAGCGCAGCCAAGATTCTCCTCTGGCGGGCCACCATTATGTCGACTTTCATCTCCAGCGCGGCGATGGCCGCCCGCACTTCTCGGGACGCTCCGTCGACTGCCTGGGCAACAAACTGGGCTCTGACCTGCCCGCGAAGAATTCCCGCTGGATTTGACTGCGAGTGGAGATTGACGTAGAAGCCCTCGGGTGCGGCAAGGATTCTCTCGACCGTTGCCATACCGACCGGGTCATCCACCATCACCTGAAGAAAGATATCTCCGAAGCGGCCCGTGATCGGGGTGGTCAACCCGGAACTGATCACCACAGGCCCGTTTTCTCCGACCACACCCTCGTGAATGTGCAGAGCGACTACTGTTTCCTCCTGCCCGAAGAAGTAGGCCACCCTAAAGTCGACGAACGCGTACAACATGTTGCCGTCGTCGTCGCGTCGAACAAGGATGTTAATATTTGACCACTGCTGTCCGGTTAAAAGTCGAATAGAATCAATTGGTTGGGGTCATAGGGGGATTCGTTTGGGGAGTCGGATGGCTGGAGTGCCTGTAAAAGGGGCATTTTTTCGAATTGCGTAACGCTGAGAATCTGTAGAATCTGGTAAAGACTCGCTTCCAGCCCGAGGCGTTTCCGGACGATGGCGATGAGCACGTAAATCGAGACAGCGATCCAGATCTGCGTCTTGACGGCGTTCTCGCTGGTGCCGTAAAACGAGTTGATTCGCAGATGTTGCTTGATCCACTTGAAGAACAACTCAATCTGCCAACGCGACTTGTAGATGTGGGCGATGGTCAGCGCCGGGAGCGCGAAGTTGTTGGTCAGAAACTTCAGCCGCTTGTTCGTCCGGGCGTCGAAGTAACTGACCCTCCGCAACGGGTCGGGATAGGCTTGGGCCGATTCGATGGCAGCCAGTATGACGGTCTGATCCGAGCGCAAGCCCGTGGATTTGTCGACGGGATGCGAGTAGCGCCGTTGGAGCAAGATGTTCTTCTTGGTTCGCACGACGAAGAACGACGAGCAGAGAGTGAACACGAAGAGGCGTTCGAAATCGACGTAGGCCCGATCCATGACGTAGAACGCGCCGGCCTCCGGGCCGATCTCGTCGAGGATGTTGATGTCGTGCACTTTGCCTCCAGTAATGCGGATGAACGTGGGAATATTGCCGTGCAGATCCAGCAGCGTGTGCATCTTCACGGCGGCTTTTTGCTTGCGGAATCTCGCCCACGGAAACAGCGACAGGCAGAGGTCGATTGTTGTCGAGTCGAGAGCGTACAGAGTCTGGTCCAAGTCCACACCGATCGGGTCGTGGGCATATAACGGCCGTGCCATGCCAATCAAGACCTGCGCGAAGTCCGCGTAGATCCGCCAGTCGCGCGACTCGTTCGCGTCGGCCAGTGTCGAGCGCGCTACCCTGCCGCGGAATCCCATGTGGTAGAGTTTGCCGTGCATCGAACGCAGGCACGTCTCGATGTCGCGGAGGCTTGCCCGATAGGTCAGCTGGGCGAATGCCATCGCAAGAAACTGATCCCAGCAGGAGAAACTTTTCAGATAGGAATCGCCGCGGTAGCGCGATACACATTTCTGAAACTCTTTGCTCGGTAGGTGCTCGATCAGTTGGGAGAAAACCGTACGGCCAAGGTTCATCCCTCATTGTGCCGCGTCCGGATGCTCCGTTCAGGCGACCATTTGCGGCCTCGGGATTTCAAATCGTTCCCGGGCAAAACAGGCCATAAGACATTGAACGGTCGAGACTTACCGTCCGATGGCGCGACTTTCCCCGGACAGCACTGATATTTGACATACCGCCGGCGCTGACTCCTTGGAGAGGCGGCTCCTCAAAAGTTGGACTCAGGTCGGTTCGGTACAAAGCTGTTTCCGCCGAGTCGGCCGACAACATGATCGGCAACATGATTAACGTCAACGTCAGAACGCAGAGATGTCTCATTACGTTTCCCCTTTTGAACGAGATTTTGCGACGCACGCCTGTCAGTGTCAAGATACAGAGGTGTCTCATGGTTTGTTCTCCTTTAGTTTTTCTTGGGTACACTGGCATCGCGTTCGCTGGTAGTGTCGCCCTGAGGAGGGCGGTTCTTGGATTGGACGAAAGACAGGATCTGTCACCCAAGGCTGCGACGTACAAGAACTGGAACTGACGAAGCCGCCGCCAGGACCGACTGTGATGTGACCGTGCGAGTTGAACGATCGTAAGCGGGAGCAGAGTTCGAGCCGCTTTAGTGAGGATGGTAGCGGTCGGGCACAGTTGCCCCAAGAGCGCGGGACGACAGAAAACCGTCCCGCGACCCGAGAAATCGGGTCTCGACGGACCATTGAATTTGACCCCAAAAGCGATTTCAGCGGAAACCCGCTGATGCCGACGGCAAAATTATCACAGTTAGCTGGTGTAAGTCAAGCGGAGAATTCGGTGATTCCGGGGAAGCCAATCCATCTCAGAGGCAAGACGCGGCGGTTGGATAGCGACTTTTCTGTAGTAAGGCGCTTTACGCCCCTACTGCTCCCAGTGCTTGCTCGAAGAAGGCTTTGGTTTGGGCGGCGGTGTTTTCCCATGTGAATCGACGTGCCCGCCGACGTCCTGTCTCACCAAGGGCCGACGCGATTTGGGGTGTTTCGAGGATGCGCTCCATCCCGGTGGCAAGTTCGGAAGCACTAAGCGGGTCGGCCAAGATAGCGGCGTCGCCGACGATTTCCGGAATGGCGCCTCGGTTGGACGCAACGATCGGCAGCCTTGCCGCCATCGCTTCGGTGAGGGGCATACCGAAGCCTTCATAGAGCGAAGGGAATACGAAAAGTGTCGCGGAGTGGTACAGGGCGGGCAGCAAGGAACGGCGCACGTAGCCGGTCAAGATGACGCGCTGCGCCCTGGCGGCCAGACGACGAATCCCAGCGCTCTTCCATCCGGTCGGGCCCGCGATCACTAACGGGTAGGTGTTCTTGAGTTCATCCTTCATGGAACTATAGGCCTCGACCACGGTCTCGAGGTTCTTGCGAGGTTCCATGGCGCCTACAAAAAGGATGAACTTTTCCGGGAGCCCGTATTTTTGCCGGATCAGGTATCTCGCGGTGTCGCTGCACGAGAAAAAGTCCTCGTCGACGCCATGATACACGACCGTTATCTTTTCCGGTGGAAGGCGAAACTGCTCCGCCAAGTCCTTTTTGACCGCGTTGGAGGGTACGAGGATTCGAGCCAGTTTGGGGAGCGTGTTCTCCACGAAGTTCTTGAAGTAGCGGATTGTGCTGGCGGTGTGACAGGCAGGCAAAGTCAGCGGGGTCGGGTCGTGAACCTGGGACGTCAAACAGACGCCGCGAGGCAGTTGCCAAACGTGTTGGGTGGTGTGGAACAAGTGCGCTTTGCGCGTGGCCAGCGACGCCAATGGCAAACCCGAGTAGTTCGAGGCCAAGACGCAGCCCAGCCTGACCCCGGTACCTATCGGCGGATAGTTCGATCGTTCGTTCTGATTAGGTTTGAGGGTGTTTAGATACGGGAACAGGTGGATCCGATGGGGAGAGAACGAGGGAATCAATTCTTTCAGAAGGGCGTGATGATAGTTTTTGACCCCGGCACTGCGCATCAGTAGAGGGGTGGCGTCATATACGACGTTCACGGCTCTCTCCTGGGGCCTTGCGACCGTGTTGCCCTGCGGACCGTAGATCCTCGATCTCCGAGGCCTGACGTTTGATTTCCCACTCCAGGATAGCGATTTTTTGGGCCAACAGGATGTTATTGTCCTTCAGATCCGATATTTGGACCGAGGCGCGGAAGAACGTAAACAGGAATAGCAGACCCGCAATGAGAACCAAAACCAAGGATGGATCGTCGATACCCAAAGTCAATGAGAGCCAACGAAGCGTGGGTTCGGAAATCGAGAGCGCCAACAGCAGGACAGCCGCTCCGAACCAGGCCATGGAGTACTCGACGCGGATGTGTTCACGCCGCACGGCGCGGATGATCTGCAGCAGCAAAAGCAAGCTGAAGACCAACGCCGCGACGCGAATTCTCTCCACTTCTAGCCTCGTTGTCCGGTGTGATAGCGGCGCTCATACTTGATGACGTTAACGAAGACACCTAAGAGAACGCGGACCATATAGTACATGGCGGCCCACGTGTCGATCGTCGAGCGGCCACTGTAGCGAGGAAACATCTTTGTTGGCACTTCCTGGAAGCTCAAGGCCTTTCGTTTAAGAACGACGAGAGCTTCGATTTCAGGGTATTCCAGGGGAAAACTCCGACTGAAGACTTCCAGCGCTCGTCGGTTAACGGCCACAAAGCCCGACGTAGGATCGGTGATGTGTCTGCCAAGGATGGGATAGAGGACCCACGAGAAGATCTGGGCCCCGAATCGTCGCAGGGGCTGAGTTGGGTAGTGGTTTGGGCCGAGGTAACGAGAGCCTGTGACCACATCGTAACCACCCTCGTCCATCGCTTTCAGTAGAGTCGGGATGTCGCTTGGATCGTGCTGGCCATCGCCGTCAACCCGAACGACTCTTTCGAATCCGTGTTCGAAGGCGAAACGGTATCCGGTTTGGACGGCGCCGCCAAGTCCTAGGTGGTGCGGGAGGCGAAATACGTCGGCCCCCGCGGCGGCAGCGACCTGAGAGGTACCGCCCTGCGAACCATCGTCGATCACAGCGATCGGCGTGTCGCCCAAAACTTCCCGCACCGACTTTACGACTCGGCCAACCGCGCCTTCTTCGTTGAAGGCGGGGACGATTACCAGTACGGATTGGCCGTCAAAAATCATGAACCCTCATTCGCAAGCGGTGATGCGGGATAGAAGACTCGTCATTGCCGCGCGATTTCGGTCGCCGAGCTGTAATGTTGACGCAGCAATTCCCGGAAAGCCCGCACACCGAGTACACGAGTCCGTTGTACCTGGCGTCTTTTCAACAGCAGTTGGGGCAAATGGATGAGTGTGCTCGCATGGGCAGACATTACTATTAGCACAAGTCGCCACCACCTATTTTGGCGTTTCCCAAATTCCGAGGCTAGTCCGCGGCCCTTGATGCCCGCTCGGAGATGCGCCGCGTACCGATATAGCGAGTACCACGGTACGAGGGGCCACAGCACCACCGGGAAGACCTTGCACACTGTGTAGAGCCGATTCCGCTCTACCAGGTAAGCCTTGAGGGCGGAAGCCCGTCCGGCCGAGCCTGAATAGTCGTGGTTGACCTCGGCCGTGGGCACGTAACGACACTCCCAACCGGCTAGCCGAGCACGCAGGCCCAGGTCTGCGTCCTCGCAGTAGAGAAAGTAGTCGGAATCGAAGACCCCGATTTCCTCGAGCATCGAACGGCGGTAGAGCGCGGCGCATGCGCTGGGCAAAAGTGCGGCCGAGGCTGCCGCGTAGTGTTGGGCGGGTTTACCGTGACCTCGCTGTTTGGTTGTACCGTCGGGGTAGATATTGAGTCCCGCGGAGTCGAGACGGTCGGGGCTACTTCGCAGACGAATCTGCGACGCGCACATGCCGGTTTTCGGATGGTCGGCGCAGGCTGCGATAAGCTGTGCCAGCCAGTTTTCAGCTGGATAGGCGTCATCGTTGAGGGTACAGACGAACTCGGATTCCGACGCTGCGATGCCTTGGTTGACCGCTTGGGCGAAACCGACGTTCTCGGAGTTCGCGATGATTCGGATTCCGGGCGGATCACCGAATCCGGATGCTGCTCTGCTGCCGCTGTTGTCTACGACGATCGTTTCGAAGCTGTCGAACGTCTGTTGCGTGAGAGCTTCCAGGCAGTGCCTGAGGTTTTCTCCGGCATGCAGGGTGGGCACGATGACCGAGGCGCGCGGCGGCTGCAAAGTAGGATCTTAGCATCTTGTCGCCTAGGACCAGACAGCGCAGCGGTTCACGCCGCCATGTGCCGTAGAGCAGATCGCCACAGGTGGCACAAATCGGTGGTTGGTTTCGATTAGGCGCTCCCAAGGTGGTGAAACCTAAGGGCCTGCCGCTGGAGTCTCGTCGCTTCTACACCTGGTAAAAGCGGCTATCATATACCAGCCGGCCGAGCCTCCCCCTCAAAAGCGACAGCGGCTAGTTTGTGCGCGCCGGGGCTTCCGACCGAAATGCCAACCTCTCTACGAATTGGTGTCAACGCCCTCTACCTAATTCCCGGAGGCGTTGGGGGAACGGAGATTTACCTTCGTAATCTCCTCGAAGCGTTGGCTCAAATCGACGAGCGGAATCGCTACTTCGTGTTCACATCCAGCGAAGCGGGTGGCGAAATCTGTCCCGCGGCGCAGAACTTCGAGGCAGTTGTGAGTCGAACTCCAGCCCGCTTTCGTCCCGCGCGGTTGATTTGGGAGCAGACGGGCCTGCCCATTCAGACCGCTAAGCACCGGCTCGATGTGTTGTTTTCGCCAGGGTTTACTTCCCCGCTTGTCGCGCGCGGCAAAAAAATTACCGTGATTCACGATCTGCAGCATAAGAGACAGCCCAAGAACTTCGGTCTTTTGGAGCGAGCGGCTTGGAACTATTCAGTTTGGCAGTCGGTGAAGTCATCGCATCTACTTTTGACGCCATCGGAAACTTCGCGGAGCGATGTGCTCGCGGTCTACGGCGTGCGCGACGACAAAGTGCGGGCCGTGTTGCACGGCGTGGAACCCCGCTTCTTCCACCTTGGCGACAACCCCGCCTACGGTGCTCGAGTGCTCCGGGAGGCGGGCGTGCCGGAGTGTGTGTACCTATTGGCGGTTTCGACGATTCATCCTCACAAGAACTTTGTACGTCTTCTTGAAGCGTACGGGCAGCTTGCCGCCGAAGGCTGGCAAGAGCATCTGGTCGTGGCCGGGCTGCCCGGCAAGTCCTGGAAGGCTGTTCACCGGCTCCTGAAGGGAAAGGACTGGGCTTCCCGCGTACACCTGGTTGGCTGGCAACGCCGCGAGGTCATCCTGTCGCTGTTCAACAATGCGGAGGCATTAGTCTTCCCGTCTACGTTCGAGGGCTTTGGAATGCCGGTGCTCGAGGCCATGGCGTCGGGCCTTCCGGTGGTCTGTTCAGACATACCTGTGCTGCGGGAAATCGCCAACGGGGCGGCCCAGTTCTTCAATCCCACCTCGAGCTCAGCAATCGCCGAAGGGCTGCACTCGGCCTTGCGCGATCCGACGTACCGAGCCGAGCTGATCAAGCGAGGCCGGCAAAGGGCGGCCGACTTCAGTTGGCGAAGAGCTGCTGAGCAGACACTGTCAGCGTTTTTAGAAGTGGCGTAGGTGTGGCGGAGAGTGGTGGATTGAGTCCCACAAGGAAGGAAACGCAAAATCGAAACGACGGCTGAGGGGTGTGTGGGAACGGTTTGTTACCCGAGTCGGAGCTTCACATTGGCCAGTTCTTTCACGATAATTGGTGGTATCCATGGGGTGATTATGCGAGTAAGGCATTCAACATTGGGACGAATCTTTACCTATGGGCTTCGACCGACGGCCTCCGCCATCCTTGTTGTGTCGATCTCGTTGGCCGAAGAGCGGCCTTCAGCTTGGCCTCAATGCTCCCTCCATAGCCCCCGTAACACGTTCAAAGCAAACCAGTGGTATGCCACTCTAATACGGTCGTAAGTAGAAAATCCCGTTGTGCATAGTGCCCCCTTACAGTACAATTACGTAGTTACCCCCAATCGTGTGGCTGAGCCTGCCTGCGCTGAGCAACTATTGAGTCCCGCCTAGTCCCGCCTAATACCCCGTCAATCGAAGCAAAGAGAAGACTGCTTCCAGAAGGCAGTAATCAAGCGCGGTTTGCGGCGCATGCGGCGCAGTGCTTTGCGGGCCCGCTCGCTCAGCTCCCCGTAGTCTTTCGGGCAGACGTTCGGCAACTCGTGCTGCTTCCAGTAAGCGCAGATGTACTCCACCGGGTTCAGCTCCGGCGCATAGGGCGGGAGGTACTCGGTTTCGATGTGGCCCTCGGAGAGCTCGATGAACTCCCGCACCAGGCGGCTGCGATGCGCCGGCAGTCGATCCCAGAGGATCAGCAGCGGCCGGTCGATGTGGCGCAGCAGCGCTTTGAGAAAGTGGATCACCTCCTGTTCGCCGATGGCGCCGGGATAGAGCCGGAAGTAGAAGTTGCGCAGCGTCAGCCCCGCCGACACCGAAAGCTTCTCCCAGTTGAAGTTAAACTGCAGCACGGGCGTCTGACCCCGCGGTGCCCAGGTACGGCAACGGTGCGGCTTCTCGCTCAATCCACTTTCGTCGATGAAGATGAGCGTGCGGCCTTCGGTTTGGGCTTTTTTTTAATACGCCGCCAGGTCTTGCGCTTCCAGGTGCGGATCGCCTCTTCGTTGCGCTCGCGCGCCTTTCCGACGGGACGTTGCGGGCTCCAGTTGAGGGCTTGCAGGATCTTCCAGACGTGGCCTTCGTGGTAGTTGACGCCGAACTCATCGGCGACCAGACGAGCTACCCGCGGGCAGGTCCACAGGGGCGTTCGGAAACCGTGGGCTTCGGGGCCTTCCAACAACAGCGACGTCAGGCGTTCGCGTTGTGCGGCGTCTAGCAGCGGCTTGCGTCCGGCGCGCCCGGCTCGACGCAGCCCGGCCGGACCATGCTCGAGGTATTGCCGCCGCCACTCACTGACGGTTTGCCGAGCGACTTTCAGCCGTCTCGGACTGATTGTGGCCTTGGTCAAGCAGCCGCATCGCTTCGAAACGGCGCTTCTCCAGCGCCTTGAAATCCCGCTTCACGCCTTTCGGGTTGCCCATACATCTATAGATGCTCCCAGGAACCAAAAGGTGTCAGAATATTATGCGGGATTCAGTAGAACGCATGCCAAGGAAGCGGTTGGACTATCCACTTTCAAGCTTAAAAGGAGAAAACTATATGCATGGAATCACTTTTTTGAATCGCTGGGCGCTAGCTATCGCGCCCCTGGCGGGGTTTGCTCTCCTCGCCTCCCCGGCACATGCTGGGATAGCAGTAGAGAAGGTAGTCACGGAAATAAGGTGGGGGGGGGGAACCCCATGTACCTGGAATTTCCGTTTTGGCCATCCCGCGATGGTCAGGATACTCCGATCCGCGGCTCGGGTGCAAGGTCTTCGTCTTCCTCTCACGATCGATGCTCCGTTCGCTCCCGTTTGGGTCGCTGAATGCCGCTCGATCGCCGCGTTCCAGCTCGCTGGAGGGCTTTTCGCCGACACGGCTCCGAGTAGTTCCCTCTTCAGCAACCCAGCGTCTCTTCTCCGTCGCAGCCGTCGCCCGTTACCCGCCTGGCACAGGCAGCGCCCAGATCCGCCCCAGCATCTCAGCGAACAGCTTGCGGTTGAGATGCCCCTCGGCCAACAGCAGCCAGTAATAGCGGGCATGCTTGACCAGCCGCCCTCCGGTTTTCATCAACCGATGCTGCAAGCTCGTCAGCGACCAGTTCTTGATCCTCTGCGCCAGCCCCAGCCGCCGCCACAGGTTCCCCAGGTTGTAGGCCAACACGCTCAACTGCAAACGCACCTCGTTTGCCCGGAAACGATGACAGGACAGCCGTGTCCAGTGGGTTGCCTGCTTGCCTTCCTTGATCCATTGCTCGGCCGTGCCGCGCTTGTTGTAGAAGCGCACCAGCGACCGACTGGGCAAGCTCATGCTCGTGACGATGAACCCGACGCGAGGAAACAACTCGCCTTGGTGGTGCTCAACCTTGGCCACAACCCGCCGAGGCTTCGACCAACTCGCGGCCTGATAGCGGAAGCTCTTGTAGCGCACTAGTGGCTTCAGGCTCGGCCTGCCCGGCGGACGGAACAGAATCTCTTCGATCTCCAACTCCAGGTTCTTGTTTGCTGGGATGCGAATGACGTAGTCCACTCCGCGATCCTCCAACGCCTCGTAGATCTCCGGCTTGGCGAAGGCGGCGTCGGCGCGGAACGTCACTTGCTTGCCTTCTCCCTGTTGGCGCTCGATCTCGGGCAGCAGCAGTTCGTCCCAGTCCTCGGCGCTGGACACGTTACCCGCTCGCAGCTTCGCCGCCAGACAATCACCGTGCTGGTTGAACAGCAACAGCGGGTGGTAGCAGGTGGACTCGAAATGGCCGTTGTAAGCGCTGCCTTCCTGCTGACCGTGGACCGGGCTTTCCGTGGAGTCCATATCGAGCACGACACGCTCGGACTCGTCCTGCGCTTGGGCTTGAGCGACCAACTCGCGGTTCACCGCCATCAGCCCAAGCAGGTTCTCTTCACTGGCCAGCAGCTCTGCCTCAAAGCTTTGTAGACGCGACGTAAGCGCCCCGCCGCGATCCCAGTTCTTCTTCGAGCCGATCAGACGAAAAGTCGGGTCAGCCGAGACACGGGCAGCATCGTTGAGATCCTCGTAGCCGGCGAGGCGGCTGTAGACCGATTGCCGCACCAGGTCGGCCAGTGGGAACTTCTTGTTTGTGCCTTGCCGCGAATCCGTCAGATGCTCGTCGATCAGCTTGCCCAGTCCGAGCCGCTCGTCCAGTTCCCGAATGAGAATCAGGCCACCATCCGAGGTGACGCGCGATCCTTGGAAATCGACTTTGAGAAATCCGTTGAAGGTGAGCTGAAACGGCTTGTTTTCTTTTTCACCCATTGGGTGTTGGCCTCCGTGCGTCCTGACAGGGCTTGAACCCCTATAAATAAAGACGCTGAAGGCCGCTGCAAGGTCGGGATGCCGAAATCAAATTGGAAATGCGGGTGTACAGACCCAACGGGGTCGGATTGTGCTGATTTACTCGCCGGTCCTGGCGTGCCGTGGGGAACCGAAATAGAATTCGATTTCTTGATTACGGTGCGTTCTACCGACGGCCAGGACCTTGACAATGTCGTTGTAAGGGACCACTTCGGCGCCCAGCTGGATCTCACATGCGATCAGGGTTTATTCGGTGATGACTCGACCGCTGCGGGGAGCCACACCATAGGATCAGGCGGAGGGCCCCGATTGAAATGGGAGGGCTTCGGCTTAGCGTTATCAGGTCCTTTCTCTTCCGCGACGATAGTCTGCACCGGGACAACCAACACTGCTGGAGGGGGCCAGCAGCAGTATACTAAGTGCGCAACGAAGGACCTCAACTCAGGCCCGAACGCAATGGCAACGGAGGAGGTCCTAGTAGGGAACCCACAGGAACCGAAAATCATGAATCAGAAGCGCAGCGCCAATGGTGACACGATCGAAGTAAACATCACCGACAATGGTGCACCCGGAGATTGCCCCAACGATTAACTTCCGTTCAACTTCTAATCTTTCCTGAAGCTATCAGCTCAGCCCACGCTTCCGCGGGGAAGCGTGGGCGTTTTCTTGCAGGATGTGCTACCAGGATGTCACAATCTTGGGGCGGAAGGCGACAGCTAGCACTGGGCTCGGCTGCGCCGCCCGGGGATCACTTTTCAGCGCGTAGCGCAGGGCTCGAAGAGACCTGCGGCCTTTTCTTCAGATCCAGTCGGCAGGATTCATGGGTAATCGGACCTCGTCCATGGCGAGCGGACCTGCCCGCTCCGCAAACCATTGTGCACTCGACCACTGCCATTGCGACGGGTCTTCGACCAATCCGCAGCGGACTGCGTTCATGTGAATGTAATCGAAGGCTTCGTCGTACTCGGCCCGATTCCGTAAAACCCGGTCATAGAATCTCGCCTGCCGGAAGGCCCGGCCGCGAATGGGCTGGATGCGTCTGGAAGCGGCGACTTTGAAGCGAGCCAGGGGACAGGCACCCGTGAGCCTGCCTGCGCAAAGACGGGCGATGAGGTCACGGTTGCCTGTCCCCGTCGTAAACCATCATTACGTCGGAAATTGTGGTGTCTTCCTGTGGAAACAGAATGGCATGGACATGATCCGGCATGAAACAGTAAGCGCAGATCGCGACCGGAAGTCGTTTCCGGATGAGGAGGAGTGAGTCCGCCAACAAGCGAAATTCAGTTTCGTTGAAAGCGCGCAGGCCTTTGCGCAGGTTCGTCGTCACGAAAAAGAACCGCGAATGCAGAATGGGCCGACGAAGGCGGGACACCTTTGCCGCTAGCCCGCATTTCTCACCACGACCGCGGCGGATGAGGCGAAAGGCCCGGCGGCCATGGCTCGCGGCAACAGTTTGTGTACATCGCCCTGCGTACGGTATGTCGGCACGCGGGCGCGATGAATCGCGCCCCTACGTTCCTGACGGCGGGCCCCTGCTTCGAGTCTTGCCGACCGCTGGTGAGAAATGCGGGCTAGTACAAGACTGCGGCTGCGACGAGTGACGTCGATCCCCGGGTGAGGATCGGTGACGCGACGTCGACGCGGACGACCTGCCTCATCGACGTGACGACCCGCGGCATGGCTCGCCAAGCTGCTGACGAGCCCACAGCGCGGGTGCGGCCTACGGGCATTGTCAAGTTAACCAGGTAGCAGAGGGACCAAGCCACCATAGCGAGTATTCAGGCGCGGTCTCGCTACCCATATCTTGGGGCTGTGTCAGCTTGTGATCGGTTAACTTGACAATGCCCTCGGCTAACTTCAGTAGGCCCCCTCCGGGTCGGGTGCCAGGCGTAGCTCGACCGTGACATTTTCCTCGGGCTCGAGATCCGCCGCCCGTGCGTAAGACCGCAGGGCGCTTTGGACGGCAGGATCCATCACCTGGGCTGCGCTCATGTAGGGCAAAGCGGACAACGTGTATGCGCCGGGCACGACCGAGGCGAAGCTGAAGCTGCCGTCCGGTGCGGTTTCGACCGAGCGTGCCGTCACATAGCCGCTCTGATTCGCCTTGGGAACCAGCGTCACCCGAGCCTCGATCGGCCCCTCAGAGCTGCCTCCTGACCGCCGCGGCCTGACCTGCCCGCTAACCGTTGCTGCATCGAACGCAATCACCGCCTGAACGCCCGTCAGCGGGGAGTCCTCGAGGACGGTCAGTTCGGGGCGCGGCAACCTTAGACCGCCTACCCGCAGCGCCTTGAGATACGCGCCGGGAGGAAGGTCCAGTACTTCGAAGCGGTAGGTTTCCGCAGAGAGGCTTTCCATGCGAAACCGCAAGTCTTCTTGAATTTCATCTTCGGCGTCGGGCCAAGATTGAGGCAACACCGTCGAGGAAGCGTACGCAGTCCAGTTGATGGCTTCTACACCCTCGGGCGGGTCCTCGAGCATGATCTCGCCGGAGACCGGCTGAGCCCGTCCAACCACAAGGCCGACATCCTCAAGGTTGCTGTCCGTCAGCGTGACGAGCCGCTGGGAGACCACGTCGTCCGAGTCCGAGCGTCGAGCCATGATCTTGTGATCGCCCGGACTGAGCCCGCGAAGCGTGAAAACCCCCTCTGGCGATGCGATAGCTGTGTTCGGGAGACCTACAAGCAAGCTTCCGTCGATTCGGGCCGCATGGACGACGCAACGAAAGCACGGCCCGTCCGTCGTCGCATCCCACACCGTACCGGCCACAGAGTAAAAAACACTTTCTGAAAGCTCCAGATCAATGTCGGCAAGCTCCCGGCCCCAATTGACCTTCACGGGAAGGGCCTGTGATGGCGCGGACGCGTTGGGATAGAACGTACCTGCTGTCCCGGCGTAATATCCGCCGGCCGGTGTACCTTCGCGGGGCGGCCACACTCGCAGCAGGTATTTCCCAGCCTGTAGGCCGTAGATGCGATATTCGCCCAAATCGTTGCTCTTTGCTGTGCCGGCGAACGACAGCTTGACTCCCGTTTCTTGGTGGAGAAGCGCATAGGCTCTCGCTTGCGCCTCGGGTACAGGGTCCCCCTCGGAATCGATCACACGTCCGGAGATGGCGCCCTCCGGCCAAAGCTGAAAAACAAGATTGCTCACTTGTTGGTCTTGGCGTAAA
This sequence comes from Bryobacterales bacterium, assembly GCA_965248205.1. GTDB lineage: Bacteria > Acidobacteriota > Terriglobia > Bryobacterales > UBA6623. Next base: position 6,736,934 of record CBDFIS010000006.1, on the reverse strand, counting down.
GTCAACCGGGTCGCGATCCCTCTCAGGGTGCGGTATGTGCTCTTTCGAATGGTGAGGGTGTACTGACCCACGGGCAGGCCCAAAAAGGCAAAATCGCCCTGTAGTCCGCTGGTCGTGGTTCGCGAAACCCCTTCGCGTTGGAAGGACAGGCGCAGTTGAACCACCGCGCTGGCGAACGGCTCACCGGTCGTTGCCGAGCGGATAGTACCGGCAATCTGCCCTTTCGGCCCCTTGGTGGGACCCTGGGATCCCCACACCACAGAGACCGCCAGAGCCAATGCGGCGAGTCGTTTCATGGGGCGGCTCTCAGGTCGATTTCCACCTGACTTTCGGGTTCCACGGAGATGATCTTTAGAGCGCAGCCGGCTTCTTCCCAGCGTGTCTCATCCTCGACTTCGTCGGGCGGGATGTCGGTCCAGGCGCAGATTCGATACTCGCCGGGAACAACCTTCCCAAAAACAAAGCGACCGCCCTGGTCGGCTTGGACCAACACCTTCCCGCCCGCACCGTCAAGAGCTACGCGCGCCTGAGGCAGCGGCCGCCCGCCGCGCGATTCGCGAGTCGTGCCGTAGACCTGGCTGTGGTCCGCCGCGACGACAATATCGAGCCGATTGGGTCCGGACGATACCATGACGTCATCGGCGGGCGCAATGTCTTCGGCCTGACGAATCCCTTTCACATAGACCTGCGACGAGCGGGCCTCGACGCGATAAGACCCGGGCACAAGGTCTTGAACTTCGAACCGCGGCTCCCCCGTCGTGACACGAAGCCAGCGGCTGCCGAACCCTTCGTTGGAAGAAAAGCGCAACCGAAATTGGGACGGCGCCGTGCCCGCCGCCAGTTCCACGGTTCCCCTCACGATACCAGTGGCCGCCGGACGTAGAACCAGACCCTCGATGTTACCGCGCACGTCAACAACATCCAGAAACCGACGTGTGCTCGGACGGGAACCCTGCTTTGCGACAATTGCCGACGCCAGGTAGCGGCCCTCGGTGACAGCAGCGAAGTGGAAGTTGCTGTCCTCCCCTGCCCTTGTCGAAAGGTTTTGGCGCGAACCTCCTGTGCCGTCTAGTCTGATTTGTATTCGGTCTCCCTTTGCCGGGCTCAGGCCCGCCAATACTCCCGAGACTTGATAAGCGGCTTGGCTACCGAAGGTAATCGTTAGCCCATCGGTTTGCCCGCCCTCGTGAACCTCCACGTCGACCGTCCTTGTTTCTCGGGGAGAGCCAGGGGCCCTGCCTCGGGCAGTCAAGGTATAAGCGCCGGGGCGTAGGCCGGCTAAACGGAACCGTCCCCTGTCGTCTGTGACGGCTTGCCCCGCCCGTGTCCGCTGCCGGGCGCTGGAAGGTTCACCGCCGCGCCGGGTGGAAATTCGAACCCGTTCGATCGGCTCGCGCAGCTTGTCGACGACCGCGCCGCTGATCACCGCTCCGCGGATCAGCTCGAAATGGATCCCCGATTGGGCGCAGCCGGAGGAGCAATCGAGAACTATTCGGGACCCGCTTCGCCCGGCGGCGAGGCGGGTGTAATATCCGGGTCGGTACGCTGTAAGGACGATCCTTGCGGCGGGCAGGTTAAGAAGCTGATAGCGCCCGTCACGGCTGCTACGAGTTGTGGCGAGTAGCTGGCCCCTTGACGAACGAGCCGCGACGTAGACCCTGGAGAGCGGCCTCAGATTCTCTCCTTCGCGCTGGTAGGCAGTTCCTTGTACCCAAGAGGACGCCAGGCTGGAACCCGTCGCGCCGAGCAGAGTGAGAACCAGCCGAAGCGCAAAGGCGGAGCCCCACAGTCACAGAAGTGCGGCGAAGCCGGCCACCGGGGGTTTAGCGAACCACAGACGCCGTGTCACACCATCCAATGTACACTAGGCCCCGACGGCTGCGACATCACCGACGTCGACCTCTTCAGCAACGTCTGGGTGGTTGGCGACGACGTCCAGGTCGTAGATTCTCACCTCTTCGGCAACTTCGAAGCGGCGTGGGATGCTTGTCTGCAGGAGGTCTCGGCTCGCTTTCCCGGCCAGCCAGGGGCCCACTCGGGGATAAGTTGTTTGATATGAGTGGTGCGAACGGGGGGAGTCGAACCCCCACGGGCGAAGCCCACTAGAACCTAAATCTAGCGCGTCTGCCAGTTCCGCCACGTTCGCACATTTGTATTCAACAACTTAACGGCAATCGAACGGGTAAATCAGCCTTTGTGGCTGTTCTGCACTTTGTCACGATCAGTTCAACATCCAGCATGGCCGTGAAGGGCAGGTCACTAGCCATATTGTAGCTGTCGATAGACTGAACGCGCGTCTGCCCGTTGTCATGACGCGTTCGGAAACATGAGGCCCGCGTTTCGCACGACAAAACTCTCGAGGCGACGCGCTACGCCTGCGTGTCCGAGGTGAGTGATGCGGACGCCGGCTCCTTCCTCGCAGCTCATCGTTTCCTTCCCCAGATCGCGGTGGAGCGCACCGATCTTTACTTCGTCTTCGTTGATTTCCGTAAATGCGGGACTGGTTCCAACGAAGGCCCCGCGCTTATTTACCTTAGGTTTCGAAGAACAGGGCGGAAACTGTTGACTATGGCGCTATATCGCGGCAACCTACTTGCGGGGGATCAAAGGTAATGATCGAATCTAGCGCACCTGAACCGAAGGGTCCGGCCCCGCCTTGCCCCGAAAGGCGCCCGGGTTGGAAGACCGCTGTCCTCTATGGTCTGCGAGTTTTCATCGTAGTTGGTTCGGTGGTTATCTTCGCCGGAGTCGTAGTCCGTTTACACCCGCCGGTTTTCGTCTGGTGCCTCGCCGCCGCCGGGCGTAGTCCCATGTGCTCGGTAGGCGACTTGATGGTTGGTGCGAACACGCGCTACCGCCTGGGGGAGACGGCGCAGGAACTCGGCTCCCGTTGCCAAAGGGTTGAGCAAGACGAAGCCGGGTTTGATCTGTGGGAGACTCCCCTCGGAGCTTTTTGGGTGCCGGCGGGGAATGGGTGGCCACTACATGTCTTGGTAGCCCAACAGCTTGTCGACGACTACGGCAACCGCGATCAGGGTGTCCAACAAGGGGACATCGTTCTTGACTGCGGGGCGCACGTCGGGGTATACACTCGCAAAGCCTTGCAGTCAGGAGCTGCCGTCGTTGTGGCGATCGAGCCCTCGCCCCAAAACATTGAGTGTCTGAGGCGCAATTTTCGGAAAGAGATCGCTCAGGGTCGCGTGGTGATTTATCCGAAGGGCGTTTGGGACAAGGACGACGTGCTGCCGTTCTTTGAGCTTTCCCAAAACACGGCGGCCAGCAACTTCGTGGTTGGCAGCGCGGCGCACGTGGTCAACGCAGGGTTACCGCTGACGACGATAGACAAGCTCGTTACGGAACTAGGCCTGCCGCGTGTCGATCTCATCAAAATGGACATCAAAGGGGCTACGATGCGAGCCTTACACGGCGCGAAAACTACGCTCGATGCCAACAAGCCCCGCCTTGTCATTGCCGCTGAGGAAGACGAGGACGACCCTTTGGAGATCGCAGCTTTTGCGGAGGGCCTCGGAATTGGCTACCGAACAGAATGCGGCCGCTGCTCGATGACATCTAACTACCAGGTCGTACCGGAAGTGTTGTTCTTTCGTTGATCCGGACCCGCCTCCACTCCTGTGGGTCACGTTTGACTGCCAGAGAGAAGTTGCAGACTCCCTCCTTTGGCGAAAACGGGCCAGCCTCATTCGAGGCAATATCCTAAGCCGCAAAGTGTGTCAAGTCCTTCTTACGGAAGGTCTTACGCTGATAGGCCGCCGATCCTGACCTAGCTGCCCTGGTGTGTGGCGAAAAGGATAAATCATAGTATTATCAATGACTTAAGCGATCAGCCAAAATGGACCGCAGTATAATGTAGCTGTCTAGCCTTAATGTCCGACCTCGGACGATCCCCCATGGCTTGGCCCTCGCGATCGCTGTGCTTGGCAGTCCTCCTAGCGGGCAGTGTGTGCGCCTCTGACGCCCAGCCGTTCATCTTCTACCGGGGTATTGTGAACGCAGCGAGCTTCGCCTCGCCGGGGCTGCCCAACAGTTCCATCGCGCGCGGCTCCATTTTTACGATCTTCGGACGCGATCTCGGCCCCTTCGCGGACGCGATGGTCTCGGCCTTCCCCTTGGCAACAGAGCTGGCCGGTGTTTCGATCGAGGTCTGCCAGGGTGAGAGCTGCCTCCAGGCCATTCCGCTCTTTGTGAGCCATGGGCAGGTGAATGCCATCATGCCCTCGGGTGCCCCGTTGGGACTGGTGTCCATTCGAGTGACCTTCAACGGGGAGGCCGGGAACTTCTCGACTGTCACGGTTGTGGAGTCAAGTTTGGGGATCTTTGCCGTCAACAGTGGGGGTTTCGGGGTAGGCGTGATTCAGAACTTTGTGGCTCAGGATGACCAACCTCTCAATTCCCTAAGTGCAGCCGCGCGGCCGGGGCAAGTGGTGACCCTGTGGGCCACCGGACTCGGCGCTGGACTCAACGAGGACAACGTGGCCCCGCCCCTCGGCAACCTCCCGGTAGACGTTGAGATCTTCGTAGGGGGCAAGCGTGTCAGCAGAAGACTCTACAAAGGGCGCAGCCCCTGCTGCGCGGGCGTTGACCAGATCGTCTTCGAGGTGCCGGCGGACGCTCCCAGCGGCTGCTGGGTCCCGATCCAAATCCGCACCAACGATCAGGTTGTGAGCAACAGCGTCACGATGGCCATTGACGCCCAGGCCAAGGCCTGCTCCAACCCGTTGAGGTCTGTGGCCCAAAGCGTTCCGCTGAACAGAAGGGGTACGATCTACCTCGAGCAAAGTGTCCGCTACGACGAGACCGACGACGGAAGCCTCGCGGAAACACGTGCCGACTCGCTCACGGCCACCTTCCGGGAAGAAGGCAGCAGCATCTTCTTTTTCGAGCCCAACAGTTCGTTGCCCCCAGTGGGAACGTGCATGGCCTATTCAGGAAAAGGTGGGTTTTCCATTTCCGATCCCATTCCCGGCGCGGGAGGATCACTGCGTGAGCTCGACGCCGGTGACGCACTGATTGTCAATTCCGCCAGCGGTGCCGCCCAGGCTGAGCGTAAAGGCGGAACGATTCGGGTGTACCGCACTCAACTGGCGGGCTCGACAGTGGGCCTTCGCTCGGGTGGAGTTGTTGCCGAACAGCTCGCACCGGTTCTCGTCACCGGGAGCGGCGGCGACGGAGTTGGTGCCTTCAGTGTGTCCTTGCCGCCCACCACGGCGCTGACCTGGACAAACCTTGACGACGTCGAAACTATCGATCGTGGTCTGGGTTTCACCGTCACTTGGCAGGGCGGCGAACCGGTGCCTGAGATGGTCTGGGTGTGGGGTGGCGGGATGGATGCAGCTAACAACGCTCAGTCGATCTTTTCATGTTTGGCTCCGGCCGCACCTGGGTCGTTCACCGTACCAGCATACGTACTGGCTAATATTTCCCCGACCCGCGGCATCGAATCCTATGGCTGGGTGGTGCTGACGGGGCTTAACGCTTCGACCTTCACAACGTTCACTGCCGCAGGTCTGAATTCAGGGCAGGCTGGGAGCTTGGCGAGGGTGGGAAGGTCGGTGGGATTCCGCTAAGAGAAGTGATGCCGACAACGATTCGAAAGCCTGGGTGTGTGGGCGTGCGGCGAACTAAGGCTGAGATGGCGGGCGGGCTGCATCCCGAAGTTTCTTCACGTCTGGTTGGCTTGCGGCTTTATCGAATTTCTCTTGCAGCCCTGCTCACCGGCTGTGCGTTTGCTCCCAAGGTTGCGGCGCAGATACAGAGGCTGCCGAACGATTTAAGAATCGGCTCGGAAAGCATCTATGCAGGGCTTCCTCCCGTAATGAGACCACCGCCCCCTCCCCCTCCACCAAGCGGCGGTGACGAAGTCGGAGAGAGCGAAAGCGAAACGGGGACGTCCCCTTACCTAGACCCGTCCCCAGACTCGGTACCGCTGCTGATCCGCAAGCCGGTTCCGATCGTCGGTAAACCGGTCTGTGCCATCGTCGAAATAGGACAGCAGAAAACAAAGACCAGCGTGTACGTGAATCCTGCCGAACCCGCCGAGCACGAGCATGACGGGAAACTTCCAATCGACCAGATCTTGACGAAACGTCTGAGCGCACCGTTGACGAAAGAGCCCGAACTGGGCCTGCCGGAGTTTCTCGTGGCCGTGCCCGGTCTCTATGTTTTGGACGACGAGTCGATTCGCTTCCTCGACCTGATGACGAACCAGTTCGACTGGGGAATCCCCATCGTCCAGCCTCAGGCAATGGCTATCACGCCGGACGGCACACAACTGGTGGTAAGTTCCGGTTCCGGCAGATCTTTGGTTGCGCCCTCCACCCTGACTTTTATCGATATCGAAAGCGCTATGGCGATAGGGCAACTTGATGTTCCCGTGGATCTCAACCCGGGTCGGGCCGCAATCACGCCGGACGGACGCTTCGCTTACGTGGCTGCTGCCGCCGTGGACCTGAACGGATTCCCTACAAACCGGGACCGTGTACTGGTCGTGGACCTCGGTGCGCGTCAGCTCGCTGAAGAGATTCAACTCCCCGGGTTTGGACGCGCGCAGGATCTCGTGATCACGCCCGATGGTCAGCGTGCGTTTGTGGTGGGCACTCAAGAGGTGAAGGTCATTGACCTCGCAACCAACACGGTTTCCTCACACATCATCTCGGAGCTCAGAACCGCAGAGCGTGCTTTGATGCATCCCAGTGGCACGCATCTTTACGCTGTCCCGGCTCGATTGCCGGGCGATTCCGTCAACTTTGGGATCGGCGTTGTGGATGCCGCGTCGATGACGCTCGTCGATCTCATTACGCTACCGTTAGGGGGACAACGGTTCGATACCTACGATATGGCCATCACACCGGACGGCAAAACGCTGCTGTACGCCGACAGTGGTGTGGGTCGCGTATACCACATCGACACGGTAGCGCGCCGCATAGAGTTTGCAACGACCTTCAGTCTGAACGCCCGCCTCCTTGTGGCTACCGGCCCATAGAGCCGCGCTGGTCTAGGGATATCAGTTGGGCCCGTTCGAACTAGAAGAGGTCTCCAGATCCCCCTGTGAACTGGGAAATGCGAATTTATCGCGTTCTGGCGGGGCTTTTTTTCTTAATCGGCTTGGCGTCGGCGGGCGATGACCGCTTCGAAGGTGTTCGACAAACCATTCTGGCGGAGATCGATAAGGGGAGACTTCCGTCCCTGGCAGTCGCTGTCGCCCGAAATGGCAAGATCGCGTGGGAGGAGGGATTCGGCTGGGCTGATCTTGAGCACCACATTCCTGCCACGCACGACACGATCTATTCGCTGGCCTCTGTCTCGAAGCCGATGACAGCAACGGCGTTGATGATTCTGGTCGAGCGAGGCCAAATCGACCTAGATGGGCGGATCAACGATTACCTTGGGCAGGTCAAGCTTACGGGACATGCGGGCGAGTCGTCCAAAGCGACGGTCCGGATGCTTCTTGCTCATACCTCGGGTCTGCCGCTGCATTACCATTTCTTTCCGCAAAACGAGGACTATCTTCGTCCCTCGATGGAGGAAACCATCCGCCGCTACGGGATCCTGGTCACCAAGCCCGGAGAGAAATATCAATATTCGAACCTCGGGTACGGCATAGCCGGTTACATCATCGAAAGGGTTTCGGGCATGAGGTACGAGAAGTTCATGAAGGAGGAAGTTTTCCGACCGCTAGGTCTGTCTCAAACGTCGGTCCCAACGACGCTTGATTCAAAGCGAAAATGGGCTGTTCGCTACTGGAACTCGGAGACGCCGCTGCCATTCTACGACTTCGATCATCGCGGGGCGTCGGCGGTCTTTTCGAGCGTTCACGATGTTGTCCGCTTTGGGATGTTCTACCTCAAGGTTGGCCTTCCCGATCAAAAAGCCATTGTTACTGACCGTTCCATCGATCAAATGAAACGCCCGATCGCGAGACGAAGTGTTGGCCGCGGCTACGGCATGGGCTGGCAAATCTTTCGGCAAGGAGATGGGCGTCGCGTTGTCTCGCACACGGGATCGATGGGCGGCGTCACGGCGTGGCTCATTTTGGTCCCACGAGAGAAAGTAGCTGTCGCGTTGCTGGCAAACACGCAAACCGACTTTGTGCGGCGGATCGGTCACCAAATCTTAACGACGCTACTGCCACAGTATGGGCGAGTTGGCACTAACGATTCCAACGTCCCGACCCGCGAAAACCGAACCGACATCTGTGGGTCCCGTGCAAAGCTTCCCCGAAGAATCGAGGGTGTCTGGAAAGGCATCGTGAGAACATATGAGGATCAGCTCCCCTTAAAGCTATGGTTGCGACGGTCTTCGGAGAGCGAGGGCCAACTGGACGACCAGCCACGAAGCACACTGACGAAGGTGAAGTTTCAGAACGGTCACCTGTCGGCTTGGATGGATGGCGATATCCGGACAGAAGATGCGAATCGTCGGCCCTATGTCCTTGTTCTTTCGCTAAAGCTCCGGGGTCGTGTCCTGAACGGATCGGTCACAGCTTTGAGCCCGTCGAGTCCTAAGCTACCGAACGCACTGAGTTCGTGGGTCGAGCTGAAGAAAATGACGGCGCAAAGGCGTGTCGGACACGGGTCTGGCGACCAAACACTGAAGGAGTGAACCAGGTTGCCCTTAAGATCTACGCGTTGCCTTCGCCTACCCAGGCACTCTTGAACTCTGCCTTGCCGCAGCTGGCGTACGAGGAGAAAAACTCAACACGGCGTGGGTAAGAAAGAGCGCTACGACGGCCGCCACCAGCAGGGGCAAGGCGGTCTGAATAGTCGTCGGGTAGCGGCTGAGGGGACGCGCGGAGAAGCCAAGTGACACCTCGGCAATGTAGATCGCCATGCCGCCCAGCAGTGCTGCCCTGAAGACGGCTCCCCAGTTCTTATCCCACCGGAAGCCGCGCTCTCGCCGCTGAAACTGACCCCTGACCTTGACGAGATACCAAGCCAGGTACACCGCGACAAGAGCACCCGCCGCGACGAAACAAAGCGCCCAGTTGTCGGGGACTCTCGTCCACGGAGTTGGTGCCGGAGGCGGGAGATCCAAGCCTGCCAGCGCTCGCAACGTAGCCTGCGCAATGGCCTCCGCGCGATGAGCTCCCAAGTTAATCAACACCACAGCGCCGAGCTCGAGCTCGGGCGCCAGTGCGATGGCGGTGTTTGCGCCCCAGATGTCTCCGGAGTGTTCCAGGACTCGGGTGTCGTTGAGCCACCCTGCTCGAGCGGTGACGTTCCAACCCATATCGTAGAAGCGCGATTGTGAGTCACCGTCGGTGGCCAGCAGCAACCCGTCGAAACCGCGATGTCCCTCGAATAACATCCACCGCGCATACTGCGACATATCGACGGCTGTCGACTTGATCCCAGAGGAACCCCACCAGCCGGAAAAGGGTTCCGAAGTGGGTCGTATCCGCCGCCATCTTTGTTCATGGTAGGCGGACAGACCCCACAGCGTAGCCTGCTCCCCGTCGAGGGTGGTACGTGTCATGCCGAGCGGCCCAAAGACCTCTCGCCGCAGGTAGCCGGGAAACGACTGTCCCGATACCGACTCGACAGTCGCGGCTAGCAGCACGTAGTTGCTATTGGTGTATTCGAACGGCCCGCCCGTAGACCGGCCCAAGACCGCCGGCCGTAGGTTGAGAACGGCTAGGCCTAGTGCTGATGCGCTGTTGCTCTCGCAGCACGGCAGCAATCGGTCGGCACGGCGAGGCAAGCCGCTCGTATGACGAAGCAGGTCGTGAACCGTGATGCTTGCCGCCACCCGGTCGGCGAAGCCAAAACCGGCAAGATACTTGCTCACAGGGGCTTCTATGTCCAAGATTCCCTCTTGGTGGAGCTTCCAAACGGCCAACGCCGTGAACGACTTGCTTACGGAAGCCAGATCCACGGGAGTTTCCACCGTCATCCGATCGCCAGTGGCCAGATTCTTTGTTCCGAACGCCTTCAAGTAGACGGCTTTGTCTCCCCGGACCGCCGCCACCGATAGACCGGGAATATCGTTGAGTTCCATCTCGGCACGGATATAGTGTTCGATCGTCGGCGGAAGCTCGGTCGGGATGGTCGAGGCACTGGCGAGTAGAAGGACCCCATTTGGGACCGCGAGCATCAGCCACGGAAAGGATTTGTGTCCGAAGCGAGAACCCCATCGTTGTTCAAACTCAACTCCGCCCCCGTAGGCCCCCCGACCGCGCAAGCCAGACGTCCTAGTCATCGGCAAGCATAGTGTACCCAGTTGCGCCGCGATGCGACGGGAGCTTTGCCGGAAGTTGAAGGGACGGCGTAGCGACCTCAAGCCTGTGCTTCGAGGCGAACGAGGGACTGCTTGATCGACGGAGCCTGGCCGGCTTCAACGTCCGCTCGTCGGAGTCGATGGAAGCTGGTCAACACCTCGTTGGCGTGACTGAGTTCCGAGACGCGATCTGCGTATTCGGCTAGCCGTGGGCCGGGAAGAGCCCACAGCGATAGGTTCGGTGTCATCGTGTCGAGGTAAGCCCGGGCACCACAGCATCCGAGGCTCAGGGCGGCGCGGCTGCTATTCTTCACCGCAGGTACGACGCCGCACGCCGGTCGCCCCATAGCCGGCGGCATTCCATTTTCCACGGCTTGGGATGCCTCGGATAGCACCAAAGCTTGATCGGCTTCTACAAACAGGAGCACGACGTCCGGGGGCAGCGGAGTGCTAGCCAGGGGGGCGTAGACGATGTGTCTTGGCCGTTTCGCTAGAACTGGAATGCTGGGGATCTGCTCAGGGCGGAGGTAGCCGAGATCGGCGAACGTCTTGAGGGCATCTTCGCGATCTGTGTCCTCTGTCGGGCTGGTCTCAAGATTGTGAGTATGCATACCAATAGCGCAGAGATTGTGGTCGTCGGCGGAAGTGGCGAAAGCCCCGTTGGAAGCCTCCTGCCAAAAGACGCAACCCGCGGGCAGCCTTGGTCCTGAATAGCTAGGAACCCCCTCGGGCACCGAGTCGGCCAGGCAGACAGCAATTGGCGGCCAACTCATGTGCAAAGCGTTTGTCAGGCTTTTAGCTGCCGAGGCGTAGTTAGTCATAGCTTGCTCCTCAACCTGGAATTTCCGTTTTGGCCATCCCGCGATGGTCAGGATACTCCAATCCGCGGCTCGGGTGCAAGGTCTTCGTCTTCCTCTCACGATCGATGCTCCGTTCGCTCCCGTTTGGGTCGCTGAATGCCGCTCGATCGCCGCGTTCCAGCTCGCTGGAGGGCTTTTCGCCGACACGGCTCCGAGTAGTTCCCTCTTCAGCAACCCAGCGTCTCTTCTCCGTCGCAGCCGTCGCCCGTTACCCGCCTGGCACAGGCAGCGCCCAGATCCGCCCCAGCATCTCAGCGAACAGCTTGCGGTTGAGATGCCCCTCGGCCAACAGCAGCCAGTAATAGCGGGCATGCTTGACCAGCCGCCCTCCGGTTTTCATCAACCGATGCTGCAAGCTCGTCAGCGACCAGTTCTTGATCCTCTGCGCCAGCCCCAGCCGCCGCCACAGGTTCCCCAGGTTGTAGGCCAACACGCTCAACTGCAAACGCACCTCGTTTGCCCGGAAACGATGACAGGACAGCCGTGTCCAGTGGGTTGCCTGCTTGCCTTCCTTGATCCATTGCTCGGCCGTGCCGCGCTTGTTGTAGAAGCGCACCAGCGACCGACTGGGCAAGCTCATGCTCGTGACGATGAACCCGACGCGAGGAAACAACTCGCCTTGGTGGTGCTCAACCTTGGCCACAACCCGCCGAGGCTTCGACCAACTCGCGGCCTGATAGCGGAAGCTCTTGTAGCGCACTAGTGGCTTCAGGCTCGGCCTGCCCGGCGGACGGAACAGAATCTCTTCGATCTCCAACTCCAGGTTCTTGTTTGCTGGGATGCGAATGACGTAGTCCACTCCGCGATCCTCCAACGCCTCGTAGATCTCCGGCTTGGCGAAGGCGGCGTCGGCGCGGAACGTCACTTGCTTGCCTTCTCCCTGTTGGCGCTCGATCTCGGGCAGCAGCAGTTCGTCCCAGTCCTCGGCGCTGGACACGTTACCCGCTCGCAGCTTCGCCGCCAGACAATCACCGTGCTGGTTGAACAGCAACAGCGGGTGGTAGCAGGTGGACTCGAAATGGCCGTTGTAAGCGCTGCCTTCCTGCTGACCGTGGACCGGGCTTTCCGTGGAGTCCATATCGAGCACGACACGCTCGGACTCGTCCTGCGCTTGGGCTTGAGCGACCAACTCGCGGTTCACCGCCATCAGCCCAAGCAGGTTCTCTTCACTGGCCAGCAGCTCTGCCTCAAAGCTTTGTAGACGCGACGTAAGCGCCCCGCCGCGATCCCAGTTCTTCTTCGAGCCGATCAGACGAAAAGTCGGGTCAGCCGAGACACGGGCAGCATCGTTGAGATCCTCGTAGCCGGCGAGGCGGCTGTAGACCGATTGCCGCACCAGGTCGGCCAGTGGGAACTTCTTGTTTGTGCCTTGCCGCGAATCCGTCAGATGCTCGTCGATCAGCTTGCCCAGTCCGAGCCGCTCGTCCAGTTCCCGAATGAGAATCAGGCCACCATCCGAGGTGACGCGCGATCCTTGGAAATCGACTTTCAGAAATCCGTTGAAGGTGAGCTGAAACGGCTTGTTTTCTTTTTCACCCATTGGGTGTTGGCCTCCGTGCGTCCTGACAGGGCTTGAACCCCTATAAATAAAGACGCTGAAGGCCGCTGCAAGGTCGGGATGCCGAAATCAAATTGGAAATGCGGGTCAACAGAGGTCCATTCAAGGACTCACCGCCGCTTCTTGGGACTGGGCTCCGGTGACAGGGCGGCTTGGACCTGCATGCCCAAATAGCCGAAGCAGATCACAGCGGTCAGCAAGGCCACGAGGGTGATGAACAACCCGTCTACGGACGCGATGACCCTGCCGGTCACGGCGAGCCAGCCGGCCACGCCGAGGCTGGCGAGACCGAGTATCAAGCAAAACAAAAGTGAGATGATCCGTTCCAACATTCGCTCGCTGGCTCCCTGGGCTGTGACTCGGCCTTTGTCTGATCGACCGGAAAGAACGTGGTCTTGCTATTTATTCTCATAAACTACGAAGACCGAGCGCAAATCCCGGTGGGGTGGGCGTTCTTGCTTGTCCGATGCGCCAACGACGACCCGTAGGGTTTTCGCGACGGGATCCTACGGCAACAGCAGAATCTTACCGCTTGTCAGACGGGCCGCCAGGCGACGGTGGGCCTCGGCGGCGTCGGCGAGGGGAAACGTTTCCCCGATGTAGATTTTCACTTTCCCCGAAAGTACCCAGTCGAAAACGTCGGCCGCCCGCTCGAGAAGCTTCTCCCGGGTTGCGGTGTGATGAACCAGGCTCGGGCGGGTCAGAATCAGCGACCCTTTCGCGGTGAGTGTGAGCGGCTCGATGCCGGGAACCGGCCCGCTGGCGTTGCCTAAAAACACCATCCAACCCAGGGGACGAAGGCAGTTGAGGCTTCCCTCCCAGGTGGTTTTGCCGACTGAGTCGTAGACGGCATCCACACCCTTGCCATCGGTGAGGCGTTTTACCTCGGCGACGAAGTCCTGCTCGGTGTATAGGATGACCTCGTCGGCGCCGGCTTCCCGCACCCGTTCTGCCTTTTCGGGCGTTGAGCAGGTTCCGATCACGCGTGCGCCACGCATTTTCGCCACCTGGACCAGCACCAGGCCCACCCCGCCGGCGGCAGCGTGTACCAGCACGGTGTGTCCGGCTTCGATCGGAAAGGTCGAGTGACTCAAGTAGTGGACGGTCATGCCCTGCAGCGTGATCGCCGCAGCGGTGCGGGTATCGATGCCATCGGGCAGTTTGACGAGTTTGTCCGCGGGGACGAGGGCGTATTCGGCGTACGATCCTACGACGCCAGTGTAGGTCACGCGGTCGCCGGGTTGGAGCTCGCTGACATCCGATCCCACTGCGCTGACCACGCCGGCTCCCTCCTGGCCGTTCGTAAACGGCAGGTCGGTCTTGTAAAGTCCGGTGCGGAAGTAGATGTCGATGAAATTGACGCCGGCGGCCTCGATCTTGACGACGGCGTCGCCGGGACCCGGAGCCGGGGCGGTAACGTCTTCAAATTGGAGGACCTCAGGTCCCCCGGTTTGGTGAACGCGGATGGCTTTCATGGCTTTCCTCGGTTAGGTTTGGAGATCCAAGATTGTATCAGGGTGGTCTTGCGGTGGGGGAAGATTTCGGTGGTTGCCGGGCGATACCGGGAGTATCCACAGAGTATCTCCCCTCGTCAAGTGACCCTCCCCCCTCGACCAAGCCTTCAAAGCGGCCGGCATATGATTTCGCACGGCGATGTAACGGCATCCTATGACATATTGATGCTTCTATTAGACATATTGATGTCCACATAGTAGACTCGTGATATGAGGACCACGATTCGCATCGACGACGACCTGCTTCGGGAGACGAAAAGGCTAGCGCTCGAAACCGACCGCACCCTTACGGCTGTGATTGAAGACGCCTTGCGCGAGGTCGTGGCACGACGAACGCAGCGCGGGAAACGCCGACCGGTACGGCTACCAACATTCGGGGGTGAGGGGCTTCAGCCCGGGGTTGACCTTAACGACTCGGCGGCTTTGCTGGACCTGATGGAAGCTACGGAATGATCCTCGTAGACGTCAACGTTTTGGTGTACGCCTTCCGTCGGGATTCCGCCGGTCATAGCGATTACCGCGGGTGGCTAACGTCGGTTGTGGGAAGCGACGAAGCCTTTGGCATCAGCGGCATCGTTTTGAGTGGGTTTCTTCGAATCGTTACGCACCCGAAGATCTTCCGCCCACCGACCCCGATCGCGCAGGCGTTGGCCTTTGGGGCGCGCATCCTTTCCCAGCCGCACTGTGTGAGAGTGAATCCCGGCCCGCGTCACTGGGAGATCTTTCGGCACCTCTGCCTCTCGACTAGTGTAAAGGGCAACTTGGTTCCGGATGCCTACCTGGCCGCCTTGGCCATCGAATCCGGCTGCGAGTGGATCACCACCGATCGTGATTATGCACGGTTTCCAGGTTTGCGTTGGCGCCATCCGTTCGAGTAGCTCGCCGCCGCTATCCGAGCGGTGTCAGCAATTCTCGATACGGCTTCACCGTGCTGTTTGAACCAGCCGAGCCGCCTTCACCTTTTTAGTTTGGCCGTCTATACTGGCCCGGGCGTTTTCTTCCCTGACCGCGATCATCGAACGGCGCCGACAGCCCCCGGCGCTTTACGAAGCGGCCAGTCGGACATCTGACGCCGTCAAGGTCGGCAACACCTCGGGGTTCAAGACCCGGCCAACAACATTGACTTCGCTGGCCGCGCGGCATTCTTCGCCTTGGCTGGCCGGCGTGGGTCCCCAGAAGATGCAGAGGCAGTGGCCGGTTGGCCAGTAGGCGATCGTGCCTGGCTCAACTACATCACGAGCATCGGGCTCAGCGGGAACTTGAACGGGCACTTCAAAGTAGATTTCGCCTCCCCAGTAGTTGCCGCGAGCGTCGATGGGGAGAGCGGCGTAGAGGCGTTCCGCGGTTTCCGAGGTGTTCCATTCCGAGTGGACTTCGACGTCTCCGATGTGGAAAGTGACGCGTTTCATAGAATGGCAGCGCTCGTCATTTCCTGCCGCGTAGGCTCCTGGCCGCAAGCTGAAGAACCGATTGCCTAGCTCACATCACCGGACAAAGCGGGCCGGCTAGCCCGGACCGAACCGGGATCAAACGGAGCCGCCGGTGCGAGCCCGCGGTCAAGATTGCGAACGTCCTCTCGCCAGCGTCGATACGAGTGTCGACGCGGCAGACGTAGGCGTCTGCGCCACATCGTCAGATATCGAGGTCCAACGTTCCCGTGCCCTTGTGGGTCCACCGGGGTCAAACAGCCGTCTGCGTCGTTACTCCTTCTCTTGGAATTTCTGGATCTCCTTTTGCAGTTCCTCGGCTTTCTTTTTCAGGCTCTCGTCGTCGGATTCGAGTGCCGGCGTGATAAAGGTGATCGCGCGATCCAACATAAATTTGCGCTTGGGAGGCTCGTTGAAATGAGCGCGATCGAATAACTCCGAACGCTCAAACAGCGCCCGTCCCAGTGACAGGAAGAATACCTTCCTTGGAACTTCCACCGGTGGACTCTCGAACAGACTCCTTGCCTTAGCGATGTCATCTCCCGAGTTCACCGCTTTCGCCGCCTCCAGCAGCAGCCCGCGACGGGTGGTATCCATCTTCGCTTGGGCTGCCGGGCCTTCCCGGAGAATCGTTCCGTCGCTCACCCTGCCCAGGTCCGGAGAGGGGTTTGGAGTACCCGGCGGAAGAGAAAACTCGAAGGGCACGGTCTCGGCGTCACCTAGCGATTTCTTGAGCGTGCCAACAGTTTCCGCTAGGGCGATCGTGTGTCGGCGAGCGTCGCGGCGATGCTGTTGAATCGGATTTTGAAAGCTCGCCGACCTTGCTTGGTTTTTCTTGGCGCCGCTTTCGTAGGCATCAGCGAGATCCCCGGAGGCACGGGCCAAGCCGGCGAGCATAACGACGCGCCATACAGCGGCTCGGGTTCGCCAGGGATTCTCGCTTTTGACGATCTCGCCTAGTTGGTCTTGGGTTT
Source organism: Bryobacterales bacterium (assembly GCA_965248205.1). Taxonomy (GTDB): domain Bacteria; phylum Acidobacteriota; class Terriglobia; order Bryobacterales; family UBA6623. The sequence goes on along the minus strand of CBDFIS010000006.1, from coordinate 6,720,368 downwards.
TCTCAAAGTCGCCCGCGGCATAGTTGTCGACCGCGGCCAGCCAGAACCATTCCGGAGTATCTTTAGCCGGGCCGGGCGGAGCGCTTTCTCCGCACCCGGTTAGCGCAAGCGCAGCTGGAAGAATCGCTAGAACAAGCATCTTCGCTTTGGTGGGCATAGCAACCTCCTTCGGTCCTCGTAACAGTTTAGTGATTTTGTGCAAAACCGCAAGTGACGGTCAGTCCCGATCTGCGGCGGACAGTGATGTTGGCCGGTTCCTCCGCGGCGGCGACGGGCAATGCCGCCGGTCGGTTGCGGTGCCGAGGTGAGCCGAAAGGATGGCCTCAGCTCAGGCTAGCATCTGCTTGGCAATTGTCTGCAGCTGGATGTTACTGGTTCCCTCGTAGATGGTGCCGATCTTGGCGTCGCGGTAGAGCTTTTCAACGGGATAATCCTTGGTATAGCCGACGCCCCCCAACACATCGACAGCTTTAGCCGTCACGCGCACGGCCATTTCCGAGGCATAGTATTTGGCCATCGCTGCCTGGTTTAGAAACGTTTCGCCCGAGTCCTTGAGCCGTGCAGCGTTGTAAACCAACAGCCGGGCCGCCTCGACTTCCGTTGCCATGCGAGCTAACTCGAACTGTAGGCCCTGGAATTCGGCGATGGGTTTCCCGAATTGTTTTCTTTCCTTCGCGTAGCTGAGCGCGTGAGCCAGAGCCGCGTGGGCCAGGCCGACCATCTGTGCGCCTATCCCGACGCGTCCTTCATTCAGCGTTTCGATGGCGACCTTATACCCTTTGCCGCCTTCGCCTAGTACATTCTGCTTTGGAACGCGACACCTCTCGAGGATCAGCTCACAAGTGGAGGACGCGCGAATCCCGAGCTTGTCTTCCTTTTTGCCGACAGTGATCCCGGGAAAGTCCTCTTCGATTAGGAAGGCCGTGATGCCGCGATAGCCGGCCTCAGGGTTGACGTTCGCAAAGAGAATGAACAGGCCTGCCTCTTTGGCATTAGTAGTCCAGAGCTTACGGCCGGTGATTTCGAAGTGGTCCCCGCTATCCTCGGCTCTCGTCGTGAGCGCGAAGGCATCGCTGCCTGACCCTGGTTCTGAGAGAGCGTAGGCGCCGACGGTGTCGCGGGCCAGTTTCGGGAGGTAGCGCTGCTTTTGTTCTTCCGACCCCCAGCGGATGAGCGCGTTATTCACGAGCGTATTCTGAACGTCAACAATCACAGCCGCGGAAGGGTCAACGGTTGAAAGTGCCTCGACGGCGAGCACCGCCTGGAAGAATGAGCCTCCCTGGCCGCCGTATTGCTCCGGGGTCTCGATGCTCATCAGCCCGATTTCGAAGAACTGGTCGATCAGCGACGCTCGGAATTCGCCCCGTTCGTCCATCTCCCGCACGTGGGGCCCGATCTCGTCGCGCGCGAAGGACGTGACCGTCTCACGAAACAGAAGTTCCTCTTCCGAGAGGATCGTCAGGGCACTTTGGGACATCGGGTTGTGCTCACGCCGGTTGGTTATTGGGCGCGACGTTTGACTCACTAGCGGGATCTTCGAGGGGCGGCCCTTCGTCGGCGGGAAGATAGTAGAGAATGCGTCCACAAGATTCGCAAGTCAGCACCTTTTCGCCGAATCGCAGCATCTGGCTGAACTGGGGCCGGAGGCGGACGTTGCACGCCAGACAGCGGTCCTCGCTCGCCTCGGCGACGGCGTTGCCTCCTCGCAGCTTTCGGACGCGCTCGTACATCCCCAGGACTTCAGGCGAAATCGAACCCGCTAACTCCCTGCGTTGCGCTTCGACACTGGCCAGCTCCTCTTCGTCCTTGGCCACACACGCACGGGCCTCCCGGACCTCTTTCTCGACGGCTTGGGCCTCCAGGTCGAGAGACTCCCGGGACGCGCTAACAAGCTGATCGAGGGCTTCGGCCTCCTCCATCCCGTCGAGAATACGGTCTTCGATTTTGCGAATTGCATCCTCGGCGAACTTGATTTCATGTTGGAAGGCGCGAAACTGCTCGTTCGTCCTGGCTTCGCTCATCTGCTCGCGGAGGCGGGAGATTTTTTGCTCGTGGGTGCCGATCTCGCCTTCCATTTGGCGGCGGCGTTTGTGGTTTTCCTCGAGCGCCGCTTGGTCAGCTTCCAGCTTTTCGCGGTGGGACTTGAGCTTCTGCTCGATTTCGATGATGTGTTTTGGGAGGCGGGCGATTTCAGCGCTAAGCTCTTGGCGGCGGCGGTCGACCTTGTGGAGTTCGCGAACCGACGTGAGCTCAGAGTGCATGCGGACTAGTATCCATCGAGGTCGATTCTATCATAGGGTTGTTGCGTGTCGTCCACTCGTGGCGTGGATCCCGGCCATAAACGCTCTACGATCGCTTGTCTCGCATTCTCTACCTCTCGAACTCGCAAAAGTCGGCAGAGGCCGTAGAAAATGAGCGCCCCCAGTGATATCGAAACAATCAGGTCAAGGAGTCGGGCCAGAGTCGCCTCGCCGAAAACATAGCTGAGGGATCGGGAGGACGACCAACAGGCGAGCCCCATCACCGCCGAGGCCACCGAGATTTTCGACACGCTCACAAGTAGGCGGCGACCCAGGAGGCCGTGAACCTTCATCCGCATCAGCCAGAACAGGGCCAGAAAATTGAAGCTGACCACCAATGAGGTCGAGAAGGCAAGGCCACCGTGCCCCAACCCCAGGACGCGGACGAACGTCCAGTTCAGCAGGTAGTTGAGAAAGATCGAGGTGACGCTCGCCGCCATGGGGATACGGACATCATTCAAGGCGTAGTAGGCGGGAGTAAGCACTTTGATGGCGGCATAGCCGGCCAAGCCTAGGCAGTAGAGCGACAGAGCGTGCGCCGTCTGTTCGGTGTCCACCGCAGTGAATGCGCCCCTCTGGTAGATGAAGCCCACCACCGACCGGCTGAGCACGATGAGGCCGACTGCCGAGGGAATCGTCAGCAAGAACACAAGCCCTAGTGAGCGGGAAAGCGTCTCTCGAAACGCCCCGATCTGACCGCGTCCCGCACTTCGTGAAATCGATGGCAGGGTGGCCGAGGCTACCGCCACTCCAAACAATCCCAGAGGAAGCTGCATGAATCGGAAAGCGTAGACCAGCCATGAGACGGGACCGTTGACGACGTCGCCGGCGCTGTCGGTTATTTGGGAGGCGAAAACTCCGTTGACGACGACGTTGACTTGCACGGCGGCGGCCCCTACAACGGCGGGGCCCATCAGAAAGAGCATTTGGCGCAGTCCCGGATCGGACAAGTCGAAGTCGGGACGGAAGCGCAGGCCGACGCCACGCAATTTCGGCCACTGACACGTGTATTGAACGAAGCCTCCCAGCAAGGTCCCAATCGCCATTCCGACGATGGGCTCGAGACCGACGCGGGGTCCGACATAGAAACCGAGAAAGAGCCCGGTCGCGACCGCGGTGATGTTGAAGAAAGCCGACGCCAGGGCCGGAAGGCCGAAAATTCCCTTGGAGTTCAGTACCCCCATGGCTTTGGCCGCAAGGGCAATGAACAGCAGAAAGGGCATCATGATGCGCGTCAGCTCGACCGTCAGCTCCCTCTTGCCCGCGACCTCTCCATAGCCGGGGAACATCAAATCCACAACCGTCGGGGCGAAGATCACGCCAAGAAGACACAACACTGCCAAGAAAGGGACCAATACGGTCGCCAGGCGGTTCGACAATTGGTAGGCTTCGCGCTGGCTCTTGGTGGCCAGATACTTCGAGAAGGTTGTTACGAAGGCCGCCGACAACGCACCCTCGGCCAGCAAGTCGCGAGCTAGATTCGGGATGCGAAAAGCCGCCACGAAGGCGTCATAGACCATCCCGGCGCCGAAGTATTTCGCGAAAACAACTTCTCTAACCAGGCCGGTGATGCGGCTGAACAAAACGGCCGCGCTCATCACACCGGCGGATCGAACGATGCGGGCGTGGGAGGAGGGCTGGACCGGCTCAGGAGGTGACGCCCGCGGGGTCGGAGGCGCCTCGGTCGCCATGAAGGTAGCTTATCACGCTGTGGTTGGCGGACTTGCCGGAAGCAGCCGGGGGGGCATTGCCCAAACGGTCGGGTAGCCTGCTCGCAATAGGTTCGGTGGGGAGTTTACCTGTGCTTCTAGCGAAACGATCTCGAAGCGCGCCTCTTCGACCCGGCTATGCGCCCGCGATCTTCAAACCGAGCGATTCCAGCCCGCGGAAATCAGCTAGATCGGAGGTCGCGAGGGCCGCGTCACAACGGATTGCCGTTGCAGCGATCATGCAATCTGTCAATGACCCCCGACGCCTGCCACTTTGGTTGAAGAGGCGGGCTGCTACAACGGAATCGTTTGGAAGAAACGGTACTTGTTCTCTCAGAATGTCTGCCGCTAACCCAACTTCCTCTTCATCCACGGGGCCGCAGAGAAACTCCGCCCAGCCTATCGCACTGATTCCAAGCGATTCGCCATCCCGCAACCAGTATCGAAGCTGACGATCTTCCGAAGATTTTTTCGTGAGCGCGCGGATGAGGAAGCTCGTATCGATATGGATCACCGGCCACGGTCCTCGGCTTTCCGCGACGATGCTCTGCGTTCATTCCTTGCACGGCGGTTCCACGCCCGCGCTGTCGCCGGATCCAGGGCCAGACGTTGCTGGAGAGCGTCAAGGGCAGCCAAGGCGTCCGGCGAGCCGGGGAGGTTTGCCTTGGCGGTCGCACGAATCGCCCGCCGCAAGGCTTCGGATTTGGAGACACCCCAGCGGCGGGCCATCTCCTCGAGAGCGCGGACAGTTTCGACATCGAGAGAATATGTATTCTTGATCGATGTTATGGCCATACTATTTATCATATGGCCATACTCATGTGGAGTCAAGGCGACAGTCGCTACCTCGCCTCAACACAACCGGGGCTCCGTCGGGACGGTACGTCGTGCCCGCCAATCACCCCTTTAAGGTCATACGCCTGGGCGGTCGTTCACATACTTCGAGCCGCTGATTCCCGCGATCAGCTTCTGTCGCGGACGAATTCTCAGAGACCGGCGAGAATCTGCTCGGCCAGGTCGATCAAAAGCTGGCCCGCGGGCTCGCTGACGCGTTCCTGCTCGATGAGCTTGCCCACTTTCTCGATGAATGCCTCGAGGAGTGAAATCGCTGCATTCGTGCGGCCGCCATCAAGGGCCTTTTTGGCGTTCTTGAGCAACGGTTGCAGAGGAGCCCGTTGATTCGCATCCAAGTCTCCCTGGGCGACGAAATAGTCCACGAGAAAGATGAGTTGGTCAATCAGGGCCGGCGGATCGTTAGTGAAACCCACGACCATCGAGAGCTCGACGATTCCGGTGAACGTTGCGCTGTCGCCGTCCGGGTCGACAGTGCCGACGATCGGCATGCTCATAGGGTCGAGCACGAGTTCGAGAAGGCCAGTTGTTTCGTCGACCCGGAAGAGATTGAGCGGCGTACCGGGTGGAAGGGGGGGCGACACGGGAAGGACAAGGGTCAGGCCGGGCGGCGGAAGTGGGAACGCGGGTTCGGGCACCAACTCGATGTTGACGAAGCTGCTGCCTGTCGAGAACCCGCCCGGAGGGGGCGTTGGTGGGTTTTCGATGACGTCGATGATGACCTCTGTCGTGGGGGGCACTACGCCAGCTGGAAATGTCACCGAAGCGTTGTCCCCGAGCAAATCGTCCTGGACCGTTCCGTCGCCGGCGGTACCGTCGGGCGTGAGTGACAAAGGGACTCCGGTATCAACAAACCTCGGCTCTGGCAACGGGCCGTTGGCGGTCATGACGAGGCTCGTGGGAGCGAAAGTGACGCTTGTCTGAATGGAACCCAGGGAAGGAGGCATTAGCGTAGCGGGGATGTCGATCGCTTCCACGGCGAATGAGTTGGCGCTGGTAACTTCATAAACAACAAAGCCGGAGCCCGAGACGATGGGGACCGAGAAGGCTCCCGACGTGGCGACAACAGTTCCGCCGGCGCCAGAAGCGTCCGTCCCGTCTACCCGTGCCAGTATCAGCTGATCAAGCAACGGCGGGGGCGGCGGACCAGTCACCATATCCGGGACCATCACGGTCTGCCCCGCTGCCACATTCTGAAAACGCACCAGGAAGCGCGTGCCTTGGTCAGCGCCCGACCCCGGCGCGAAATATCCTTCTTCAACATCAAAGAAGGGAGTGAAAGAGGGAGTCCCCAAGATTTTGAACGCCGCGGCGAACCCTTCGGCGAGGTTGATGTTCAAGTCCCCGGGGATGGCGCCCGGCGAAATAGTCGGGTGCAAGCCATCCAATGTAAGGCCGATGTTCAACGTGTTAGGGAAGATTGGGATATTGGTCGGCCCCGTCATTGAGACAATAACCGGGATTACGCTCGGCGGCGGGATCGGTGCCTGTGACACGTTTGCCCGCATGCTTATCATCTGAACGGTCGTGGTCGGCGGATTGCATAAGCTTCCGTCACCCGGACACATCTCGGGGGGAGAGGCGGAGTTAAGCGGCGCTCCCGGCACGGGGAATTGCACAGCAAGCCATTGGATTAGGCTCGGTGCAGCTATTTCGCCGTACTGCGGCAACGGAGGTGGCGGGATTGTGGAATTTATCACCGGGGTCATCGAGTCGTTTGAGTTGATCACGAGGACCGCGTCTGTAATCGTCGGGCCCTCGCTGAAATCGATATTGTTGGTGGCGTTGGCGTTGGTGAACAATGCAGTAACGTTAGTCGGGAGCGTCGTCACAAAATCCGTCGCCACGCCAGGCGTGTTAGTGCAAGTAATAAGAACACTGCTGTCCGGTTAAAAGTCGAATAGAATCAATTGGTTGGGGTCATAGGGGGATTCGTTTGGGGAGTCGGATGGCTGGAGTGCCTGTAAAAGGGGCATTTTTTCGAATTGCGTAACGCTGAGAATCTGTAGAATCTGGTAAAGACTCGCTTCCAGCCCGAGGCGTTTCCGGACGATGGCGATGAGCACGTAAATCGAGACAGCGATCCAGATCTGCGTCTTGACGGCGTTCTCGCTGGTGCCGTAAAACGAGTTGATTCGCAGATGTTGCTTGATCCACTTGAAGAACAACTCAATCTGCCAACGCGACTTGTAGATGTGGGCGATGGTCAGCGCCGGGAGCGCGAAGTTGTTGGTCAGAAACTTCAGCCGCTTGTTCGTCCGGGCGTCGAAGTAACTGACCCTCCGCAACGGGTCGGGATAGGCTTGGGCCGATTCGATGGCAGCCAGTATGACGGTCTGATCCGAGCGCAAGCCCGTGGATTTGTCGACGGGATGCGAGTAGCGCCGTTGGAGCAAGATGTTCTTCTTGGTTCGCACGACGAAGAACGACGAGCAGAGAGTGAACACGAAGAGGCGTTCGAAATCGACGTAGGCCCGATCCATGACGTAGAACGCGCCGGCCTCCGGGCCGATCTCGTCGAGGATGTTGATGTCGTGCACTTTGCCTCCAGTAATGCGGATGAACGTGGGAATATTGCCGTGCAGATCCAGCAGCGTGTGCATCTTCACGGCGGCTTTTTGCTTGCGGAATCTCGCCCACGGAAACAGCGACAGGCAGAGGTCGATTGTTGTCGAGTCGAGAGCGTACAGAGTCTGGTCCAAGTCCACACCGATCGGGTCGTGGGCATATAACGGCCGTGCCATGCCAATCAAGACCTGCGCGAAGTCCGCGTAGATCCGCCAGTCGCGCGACTCGTTCGCGTCGGCCAGTGTCGAGCGCGCTACCCTGCCGCGGAATCCCATGTGGTAGAGTTTGCCGTGCATCGAACGCAGGCACGTCTCGATGTCGCGGAGGCTTGCCCGATAGGTCAGCTGGGCGAATGCCATCGCAAGAAACTGATCCCAGCAGGAGAAACTTTTCAGATAGGAATCGCCGCGGTAGCGCGATACACATTTCTGAAACTCTTTGCTCGGTAGGTGCTCGATCAGTTGGGAGAAAACCGTACGGCCAAGGTTCATCCCTCATTGTGCCGCGTCCGGATGCTCCGTTCAGGCGACCATTTGCGGCCTCGGGATTTCAAATCGTTCCCGGGCAAAACAGGCCATAAGACATTGAACGGTCGAGACTTACCGTCCGATGGCGCGACTTTCCCCGGACAGCACTGTAATAAGAACGGCGCCCTGCAACGCAGCGATGTTAGAACGGCGCACCAACGGCACAACCGGAAAGGCGGAACAGCTGACGACGCCCAAGGGCAGTGGAGCGAAAGGTTGACCTTGCGCCGGGACAGTGCAAATCATCGCTGCCAGGCAAGTCAGAACTGCTGCAAAGGTAAGTCGGTGGCTAGTACGCATTATTCTCTCCGTTCGGTACGTATAGGAAGCCCAATGCCAAATCTGTGAACTGGGATACACATTGTAGCACTAGATCTGTTGATGGCTACCCTTTCGGCGGAATCAGGGGGCGTGGTCCTACGGTCGCCAGCCATCGAGGACACCTTCTACGGCTGCCCGCACGGCGGCTCGTGCTTCGCCCCGCTCCATACCCCGTGCCAGGGGCTCATCGTAGTCTGTGTGCTGGTGTCTGACGTGTGCCTGAACAGCCAACTCGATCGCTGTTTCATCGAATTGCCGGGCCGCCGCCGATCGGCCGATGCGACCGGCGTGTTTCAGGCACGCATGTTCCGCGATTGGGGCGGCGGAGGTCGGTGATAGAATGATCTCGTCCGGCCGAGCGAGCGCGTAGGCGACGTCAGGAACGCCTGCGTCGGACTCGCAGCTTGAGTCCACAGGAGCTTCACCGCCGAGACCCGACCGCACCCGGTGCCTCTCCTACAAGCCCCGATCACCCCATGGGATTCCGACTGGCATCGCCCTACACCCCGCGCGGCGACCAGCAGACGGCAATTGAGCAGCTCGTTCGCGGCCTCAAAGACGGCGAGTGCCACCAAGTCCTGCTCGGCGTGACGGGATCGGGCAAAACCTACACCGTCGCCAAGGTCATCGAGCAGTTCGAGCGCCCGGCGCTAGTGATCGCCCACAACAAGACGCTTGCCGCTCAGCTCTATCACGAGTTTAAGAACTTCTTTCCCGAAAACGCGGCCGAGTTTTTCGTCAGCTACTACGATTACTATCAGCCGGAGGCCTATCTTCCCTCGAGCGACACTTACATCGAGAAGGAAGCCACGATCAACGACGAACTCGACAAGTTGCGCTTGTCGGCGACGAGGTCCTTGTTCGAGCGCCGAGATTGCGTGATTATTGCCAGCGTCAGTTGCATCTACGGCTTGGGATCCCCGGATGCCTATTACGGCATGCTGCTGATGCTCGAGAAAGGCCAGAAAATCGCGCGCGAGCAGATTACCAAGCGGCTGGTCGAGATCCTTTACGAGCGCCGGGATGGGGACTTCAAACGGGGCACTTTCCGGGTTATCGGGGACGTGATCGAGATCCTACCCACCTACGACGACTACGCCTACCGCATCGAGCTTTGGGGCGATGAGATCGAGAGCCTCTCGCAAATCGACCCCCTGCTCGGACAAGTCCGTCAAACCTACCTTCGGCTGCCGATTTATCCCGCCAGCCACTACGTCATGTCGAAGGAGACTCGCGAAAGCGCTATCGAAGCGATTCTAGCGGAGCTCGATTGGTGGACTGGGGAACTAAACAAGCGAAACAAACGCCTCGAAGCACAGCGATTGAGCCAGCGGACACTTTTCGATATCGAGATGATTCGGGAAATCGGCTATTGCCACGGTATCGAGAACTACTCGCGGCACTTTTCCGGAAGACTGCCGGGCGAGCCGCCTCCGACGCTGCTCGACTATCTACCGCAGGACGCCCTGCTCTTCATCGACGAGAGCCACCAGACCGTGCCCCAGTTGCGAGGCATGTACAAGGGCGATCGATCGCGGAAGGAAACCCTCGTCGAATACGGATTTCGGCTGCCCAGCGCCCTCGACAATCGGCCCTTGCAATTCGAAGAGTTCGAACATCGCGTGAACCAAGCCGTATACGTCTCGGCAACTCCGGGACCCTACGAGTTGACCAAGTCCGCCGGCACGGTGGTGGAACAACTGATTCGTCCGACTGGTCTGATCGACCCGGCAGTCGAAGTGAGGCCGGTCAAGGGGCAAGTCGACGACCTTTTGGGCGAGATCCGCAAACGAGCCGAGGTCGGCGAGCGCGTTCTCGTGACGACCCTCACGAAGCGCATGGCCGAAGACCTTTCGGAATACTATTCGGAGACCGGCGTCCGCTGCCGGTATATGCATTCGGAGATTGACACCCTGGAGCGAGTCCGGCTGTTGCGGGACTTGCGGAAGGGGGAATACGACGTCCTGATCGGCGTCAACCTGCTTCGTGAGGGATTGGATCTGCCTGAAGTCTCGCTAGTTGCGATTCTGGACGCCGACAAGGAAGGGTTTCTGCGCTCCTTCGGCTCGCTGATTCAGACGATCGGCAGAGCCGCCCGCAACGTCAACGGCCGGGCCGTTCTTTACGCCGACCGGATGACCGAGAGCATGGAGCGGGCGATCGACGAAACGGACCGCCGGCGAGCGGTGCAAGTGCAGTACAACGAAGCGAATCACATCACCCCGCAGACCATCTCGAAGCCGGTGGACATGAGCTTAGCTCGGATCGTCGAGGCCGACTACCTCTCCATTCCCGACGACGAAACGGACACAGAGTTGCCGGGGTCGGTTGAGGAGCTGCAAAATCTTGTTGAGCGCCTCGAGAAACGAATGCGGGACGCCGCCCAGAAGTTCGAGTTCGAACAGGCAGCCAAGCTACGCGACCGCATCAAAGCCCTCAAGACAAGAGAGCTAACCGGGGTGGCCCAGGAGCCTCGGTGAGCCCTCGATCAGCCCCCGAGCCTAATAGGTAGCGAGCACCACTCTTCGCGGTTCTATTGAAAGCTCGCAAGATACGGTGACTTTGGAACAGGGGCACAGCATCGTGTACCCCTACCGTTTGAACACGGGCCACGTCACCATGACTTGTGAGACTCTGGAATTCCGCGGCAACCCGTGTTCCGGACTGGCCACCCGATCTTCAGGTAGATTCGAAGCCTTCACTAGTGACCGGTCCCCGTCCTAGCGGCCAAAGCCGATCAGAGCAGTTTCTTCAACCGCCACCGGAAATCTCCATTTGCCGGCCGATAAGGTAGATGGCAAGCCGGCCGCTAGCCGAGAGCCGTCCAGTGCATGTCCACAAAGCTACAGGTGCATTTCGGCATCGTGATCATCGCGGCGGCGTGTACGCTTGTCGCGGGACTCCTGATGTGGGAGTCAACGGATGGTGCTTTCCTTCTCAGCTACGCGCTAGTTACGCTGCTCGCTTTCCGTCACAGGGTTTCCCTGCCCGGCACTTCGGACACGTTGGCGTCCCGGCTGATCCTAGTGCTGATCGGGATTGCGGGTTTGGGGCTGTTGGAAACGGCATTGATCGGCTGCCTAGGGGTGTTAATTCAACGAAGGTCAAAACTACAGCGCGACTTCGCTCACACCATCTTCCAAATGGCCAACACGACCACGGCCATCGGATTTTGTTACGGCATTTATCACGCCCTGACGGCGGGAAGATCGGGGGCAGCGGCAGCTGTGGCAACGCTTTCCGTCGCCGGTGTCTTTTACGCCACCGAGAGTTTGTCCGAAGGGGCTTTCAGGGCGGGCAATCCTCTGTGGCGCACGTGGAAAACGAACTACTTTTCGTCGTTTCGGTCGTGTTGGCTGGCGGCAGCCGTTGCGGGGCTATTGAGCGTCTTTGCGCACCACGCCGGCTGGCCGCTGACGCTTCTGCTGCTACCCTTGATTCACTTTATCCACCGCGCCTTTCGGCTGTATCCGACCCGCTTGCAAGCCGAGCAGAAGCATGCCGCCGAAATGGCTGAGCTTCACCTGAGAATTATCGAAGCGCTCGCACTTGCCATTGAAGCGAAGGACAACGCGACTCACGCCCATCTACGGAGAGTGAAAGTCTACGCGTTAGAGATAGGCAAGGAACTTGGGCTGGACGGGTCTTCGCTGCAGGCCCTGCGTGCCGCGGCACTGCTGCACGACATCGGCAAGCTGGCCATACCGGAGCACATCATTTCAAAGCCAGGTAGGCTGAACCCGGACGAGTTTGACAAGGTCAAAACCCACCCCCTGGTGGGCGCTGAGATTCTGGAGCGGGTGCGGTTTCCGTACCCGGCGGCTCCGATCGTGCGCTCGCACCACGAAAAATGGGATGGCAGCGGCTATCCCGACGGGTTGAGTCGGGAAGAGATTCCCATCGGCGCCCGTATTCTCGCTGCTGTTGACTGCCTAGACGCCCTGGCGTCTGACAGGCCATACAGACGGGCCATGCCTCTGGAGGAGGCCATTGAGACGATCGCGGATGAGGCCGGCAAGAGCTACGACCCAAGGGTAGTAGACGTTCTCAAGCGACGCTATTTGGCAATGGAGGAACTCTTGCAATCGGAACCCGATCATTGCCGTCTACCCACAGATCTGAAGATTAGGCGGGGCGACTCGCCGGCGGCCGGCTTCGAGGGGACGGAGATCGAACGAGCCGCGGAAGCCAACGGCATAGAGCTTGACTTCCTGGCTTCTATCGCCCGGGCCGGCGAAGAAGCCCAGATGCTCTTGAGCTCTCTCGAGACCTGGGCAGCTCCCTCAGCTTGGACGAAACGCTTTCCGTCCTTACCGCACGATTGAATCGCCTGGTACCCTACGATGCGGTCGTCCTCTATACCTGCCACAACGAAACGTTAGTTCCCACGTACGTCAACGGGGAGAACTCGCGACTATTCTCGAAAATGCGCATCCCTCTTGGGGACGGCCTCTCAGGGTGGGTGGCGGCCAACGGCAAGCCTATCATGAATGGCAACCCAACCGTCGAGCCCGGCTACGTAGATGACCCGACGCAGTTAGGGACGTTGCAATCGGCCATGGCCATCCCCTTGGAAGGCCTTTCCGGTTTCGTTGGCGTGTTGATGCTCTACAATGCTCTACCGTCGAGAGAAGAACGCATTCACGCGTGAACACTTGAGGATTCTCCGCGCTGTCAGCCACAAGGTAGCGCTGTCTATAGAGAATGCATTGAAATACCGGCAGGCGGAAAGCAACGCTACGACTGACTACCTGACGGGTCTGCCCAATGCACGCTCATTGTTCGTGCATCTTGACATAGAGTTATCCCGTTGTAAGCGCACCGCCTCGGCCTTGACGGTGCTGGTGTGTGACCTAGATGAGTTCAAGAAGGTGAATGACGAGTACGGTCATCTGGAAGGCAACGAAGTGTTGCGGTCAGTAGCTCATGCGTTACGCGACGCGTGCCGGGAGTACGACTACGTGGCCCGCATGGGCGGCGACGAGTTCGTCGTGGTTCTGCCGGGTTTTGATGCCACCAAGGTAGACGAGAAAATTGAGCAGCTTCGTCTAAGAGTGAATAAGATCCGCAGCGACCCGTCACTATCCCTCAGCGTCGGGCAGGCCTTCTATCCTAAGGACGGAGACAACGTGGAGCTGCTGCTTGCCGCAGCCGACGTGAAGATGTACAAAAATAAGCAAGCTCGAGAGTATGCGGCTCCGCCGAGCGCTTCCTCCCCCAACCCCAGCCTGGACCAGGCCCTGGTATCCTCATAGTTTTCGCGGTAGGAAACTGCGACGGCTGAAGCCGTCGCTACACATCGGGCTGAGACCTTATTGAGGCTCGCGAAATACGGTGACTTTGGAACACGGGCACAGCATGCTGTGCCCGTACAGTTTGAACACGAGCCATACTCCCAAGGAACCTCGTGATTGAAATCGGCCTTATCGGACCAGGGCGGGTGGGGCGAGCCTTGGCAACACTTCTACCGCCGGAGAAGTACACAATCGGGCCGATTCTGTCCTCCACACCGACCTCTGCCCGGCGCGCCGTGCGCCTGATGGAGCGAGGCGTTCCTACCGCCGATCCGAAGGCGTTTGCGTCCTCGGACGTCATCTTGCTGACTGTTCCCGACCGCGAAATTGTGGTGGTCGCCGATCGGCTTGCCGGACAGTCGTTTTCTTTGACAAGGAAAGTGGTCCTGCATACAAGTGGGGTTCGAGACAGCTCGGACTTAGGCGCGTTGGCTAAGCGCGGTGCTGCCGTGGGATCAATGCACCCAGTCTGCATTTTTCAACGGCCGCTTCTATCTTTCGCCGGTGTGCACTTTGCCGTTGAAGGCGCCTCGACCGCCACAAACACGGCGCGCAAGCTCATCCGGGACCTCGACGGTGAGTTTCAACTGGTGGATGCCGAACACAAGATTCACCACTGTATCGCCAAGTCGATAGCTTCCGACCTGATGACGGGGCTGATCGAGCAGGCGGTGCGCGAAATGGTAGCTGGCGGCTTCTCGCGGCGGCGGGGCCTACAGGCTATTATCCGCGTTCTAGAGGCTGCAACGGTGGATTTCGGCCGCTCTAGCCGCGATAGCAAGCCGGGACCCCTTTTGCAGGGCGATACGGAAGGGCTTCGCAACTGCCTAGAGGATCTGGCGCGTCTCGACCCTTACATGGCCCGCGAATACCGCAGGGCGGCTGTCCACACGTTGCAAGTTCTTCAGAAGGGAGGCGAACATTACTCCTTCCTCAATGAGAAACGCGCGACTGACGCTGACGCTGTTGGCTCTGATGGCCGGCGGAGCAAAGGCGCCTCCGCCTAGCGGGCCCATCGACATCAACAGAGCCGGCGTGGTTCAACTCGAACGGCTGCCCGGCATCGGTCGGTCTCGGGCCGAGATGATTGTCCGCGTTCGCGAGCGCAACGGTCGGTTCAAGAGCGTTGAAGAACTAAGAGCGCTACCGCGACTTTCGGAGAAGGAATTCGAGCGACTACGGAAGTTCATCAAGGTGGGCAAGCAAGCCCCAGGTGAAGCGGGTCAGAGGAGCAGAAAGTAGGCTTTAGCCCGTCAAGCCGAGCAGGGTCCGTTGCAATCCCGTTCCTGATCAAAGACCTCGCGAGAACCTGCGACTGACGCCTCCAGCAGCACGTATTGAAGGTCCTTCGTCGCGAGAAATGGTACAGTCACCGATTTTCGTCCTCTAGTCCATATTGGAAACAAACAGTTGCAGGAGCGAAAATCGGATGACGGTCCCTATTTTTCGCCGAAATTAGCTTCTACCGGGGCCTCTGGAGGATACGTCCGCTGTTCGCCCGCTCCGATTTTGCAAGCGAATAGGCGAGTGATCTCGATGCCCGGTGACACAGCTCCGGTTCGCAGTGGCGAGGAACTGGATGTTCCCGCACTTGCCGCCTACCTTCGCGACAAGATCCCCGGCATCGCGGAGGGTCTCGACGTCGGGCAGTTTCCAGGCGGCTACTCGAACCTTACTTATTTGCTTCGATGTGGAGGCGAAGAATACGTCCTACGGCGGCCTCCTTTGGGACGAGTTGCTCCCAAGGCTCACGACATGGCGCGCGAGTACCGGGTCCTGAAGACGATAAGCCTGCATTTCGACCCCGCCCCTAAGGTGTTTCTGCTCTGTGGCGACCCCTCGATCGTCGGTGCGCCATTCTTCCTGATGGAGCGCCGTCACGGAGTAGTTTTGCGACGAGAGTGGCCCGCGGACTATCCGGTAGGACCTGACATCTTTCGTCGAGTCAGTGAAGCGTTTACGGATTGCCTCGTCGAACTCCATTCCGTAGACATCTTTCGGCATGGTTTGGACTCGCTAGGCCGCCCGGAGGGGTTCCTGGAGCGGCAACTGCAAGGGTGGGCCGCGAGGTGGCAACGAGCCAAGACCGAGGAGCTGCCTCATATGGACCACCTTGGTGACTGGTTGGCAAAACGGATGCCCACTTCAGGGACGGCTACAATCGTACACAACGATTACAAGCTCGACAATCTGATGCTCGGGTCAGAAGATGCTGCTCAGATTACTGCAGTGCTCGATTGGGAGATGGCGACTGTCGGTGACCCGCTGGCCGACCTTGGTGTCGTCCTTTCTTACTGGCCTGAGTCAGGCGACCCTGAAGCGCGTCGAGAAGCAGTCAGTCCTATTACGACTCAACCCGGCTTCTACTCTCGCCGGCAACTTTTGGAGCGATACGCCGCCGCGACCGGTCGCGACCTAGGCCGTATTGACTACTACGAAGTGTTCGGTCTCTACAAACTCGCGGTCGTGCTGCAGCA
Organism: Bryobacterales bacterium; assembly: GCA_965248205.1. Taxonomy (GTDB): domain Bacteria; phylum Acidobacteriota; class Terriglobia; order Bryobacterales; family UBA6623. Next base: position 6,704,320 of record CBDFIS010000006.1, on the reverse strand, counting down.
GATCTACTATCGTTATCACAAGGGCCAGACGCGGGACCCGCGTTTTCAAAATCTCCCCGCACGAGTGCGGGGCCTCGCCGATGCCGCCATCCTCGTGATGGAGCGCGCCTGTTGAGTGTCCTCTACCTGATCCGGCACGCCCAGGCCGGCCCGCGGCATAAATACGATCAGCTCTCGGATTTGGGCCGCATCCAGGCTCGTCTGCTAGGCGAACATTTAGCTTCGAGTAATGTTAGGTTTGCGGCTGTGTATTCGGGTGAGCTCGAGCGGCAGGTTGAGACAACCCTCGCCATCGACGAGGCTTACAAAGCTGCCGGCCATTCGTTTCCTGAGATTACGAAAGACTCGCGCTGGAACGAGTTCGACTTGGGGGATGTCTATCGCGCCATGGCGGACCGATTGGCCCGAGATGACCCCAGGTTCAAGCAGGAATACGATCATATGATGGCGGCGCTGGAGGATGAGAACCACGAGGTTCACCGTCGTCACAATTACTGCGATACGGCAGTGGTCATGGCCTGGACCGAGGAGCGATATCCTTACGATGGAGAGTCGTGGAAGCAATTTCAGTCTCGAATCTTGAGTCCACTTGATACACTCTCCCAGCGCGAATCAGGTGAGAAAATCGCAGTCATTACTTCCGCGACGCCGATCGGTGTTTGGGCCGGGCGAGCGCTCGACACGAGCGACCGAATGATGTGGCGGCTGGCGGGAGTCACCTTCAATGCCGGCGTTACGACTTTGCGGGTCAGCGGGCAGGAATCGCGCCTCTTTACGTTCAACAGCATTCAGCACCTGCCCGACGAAGACTTGAGGAGTTTTCGGTAAGGGATGGAAGCCCAGGTTTCGACCTTGTGTCAGGCCGGGGCCGTGTATCCGGCGCCCCTCTAGCTAAACCGGAGGGCCGATGTCAAAGTGTGGCATCGTAAACCAAGACAAAGAAGAACGGACGATAAGGACTCGACAACTTACTCAGGTTACTCAGGTATGAATGTATCTCTCACTCCCGAGCTGGAAAAACTTGTTCGCCGCATGGTCCGTAGCGGCCGCTACAACTCGGCCAGCGAGGTTGTTCGCGAAGCGCTTGGATTGCTGGCGCACAAAGACCGGGAGCGATCCCAGGAACTTCAAGCGATTCGAGATCTCATCGACCGACGCTACCAAGAAGCATCAGAAGGCAAGCAGAGTTTTGTCGACGGCGCGGAGGCTTTGAAGCGCTTGCGGCGCTGAAGTCGAAACTCCGTCGACGGCGCGCGTGAGCGAGTTCGAGCTTCATCCCAAGGCAGTAGAGGCCTGTCCCGGACGGGAGTTCAGTACATAGATTCGGAAATGTCGGGATCGAAAGCCCGACACGGCACGCAAGAATGCGTGCGCCACGCCGCGAGGACGATCCGAAAGTCTTATCCCGGGTACCCTTTTCAGTTTCGGGGGTTTTGGTCGTTATGAATTCAAAACTTTCATGGGTTAGCTCTCCTGGCAAGGGAACCCACCGTTCCGAGCAACCCTCGTTGACAGCGTTTTGACCTTCTGAAATCATGGGTTTCAGCATGCCGGGGAATAGTCCGAAGTGTACGCTGGGATTGGTGCAGATGGCGGCGAGTGAAGACCGTCGAGGGAATCTCGAAAACGCCGTCAACAGAATTCGCGAAGCGGCGCGGGCCTCGGCAACGATCGTTTGCTTGCAGGAGATGTTTTCGTCACTTTACTTCTGTCAGGAAGAGAATCCTGACTGGTTTGATACGGCGGAGCCCATCCCCGGCCCAACGACCAAAGCGCTTTGTGAGGTCGCGAAGGAATGCAGTGTGGTGGTTATCGGCTCGCTTTTCGAACGGCGAGCCGCCGGCGTCTACCATAACTCCGCCGTCGTTATCGATGCCGATGGATCGCTGGCGGGTGTCTACCGCAAAATGCACATTCCCGACGATCCTCTCTACTACGAGAAGTACTACTTCACGCCGGGGGATTTGGGGTTTCAGGCTTTCGACACCAAGTTTGCTCGCGTTGGCGCCCTCGTGTGCTGGGACCAGTGGTATCCAGAAGCAGCCCGGCTGACCGCGTTGCGAGGCGCCGACATTCTTTTCTATCCGACCGCGATCGGCTGGCACCCGGCCGAGAAAGCCGCCGTCGGCGAACGCCAGCTCAGCGCCTGGCGAACAGTGCAGCGATCCCATGCCATCTCGAACGGCGTGTTTGTGGCTGCCGTGAACCGCGTGGGCCATGAGCGCCCGCTCGTCGAATCCGGGCAAAGACCGGCCACCTACGAGGGCATCGAGTTTTGGGGAGGCTCTTTCGTTTGCGACCCTTCCGGGCATGTTCTTGGTGAAGCTACCTGTGACCAGGAGGAACTGCTGATCGTCGAATGCGATCTCGGACTGATCGAGGAGACGCGCCGCAACTGGCCGTTTCTCAGAGACCGCCGCATCGACGCCTACCAAGACATCGGCAATCGCTTTCTCGACGAACGAGCCTAGCGCGGTTTGCTAAGTGAAGCTCACACGGCATGCCATTTGATCGCGGAATCAAACGCCGCAAGACCTCTCTGAGGAGGCCAAGGGTCGGCCTAGCAGCCCGTGGTAGAAGTCGTGCAGGAGCGAAAAATGGGGACTGTCAGGGACTGTCAACGATTTTCGCTTCCGCAACTGCCTTGTTTCCAGGCTGGTCTGGGCGACGAAAATCGGTGACTGTACCCATTCTTGAGGCGAATCACTTCTACCACGGGCTGCTAGGCCATGCCTGACGACCAAACGCCGCGGGCACTGGGCTTCCGCATGCCCGCTGAGTGGGAACCGCACGATGCGACCTGGATTGCCTGGCCTCACAACCGTGAGGACTGGCCCGGTAAGCTAGCCTCGATTCACTGGGTGTACGTCGAAATCGTGCGCCACCTCTGCCGGCGAGAGCGCGTTTGCGTGATCGTTGAAAGCGGCAAGCACGAAGAGCGTACCCGCAAGATGCTCGAGCGGGGAAGGGTGAACCTTTCGCGCGTGGCATTCCATCGAATCGCGACTGACCGTTCCTGGCTTCGGGACTCCGGTCCTATTTTCGTCACCAACGGCTCAGAGCTTGGGGCGGTGTGCTGGCTCTTTAACGGCTGGGGCCGGTATTCAAACTGGAAGCGTGACGTCAGAGTAGCTGACCACATCGCACGATTGGCCGGTGTTCGCGCTTGGCACCCTTCGGAAGCGGGTCGGCCGGTTGTTCTCGAAGGAGGTAGCGTAGACGTCAACGGACGTGGAACACTCCTTGCGACCGAAGAGTGCCTGCTCGGGAAGAAGCAGCAACGCAACCCCGGCCTGAACAAACGGCAAGTCGAAGAGATACTGGCGAGCCACTTCAACGTCGGCAATGTCGTATGGCTAGCAAGCGGAATCGCCGGGGACGATACGGGAGGCCACGTGGACGATGTTGCGCGATTTGTAGGGCCACGGACCGTCGTTGCCGCCGTCGAACCCGATCGTAACGACCCAAACTATGCGCCGTTGAGGCGAAACCTCCAGAGGCTTCGCGCCGCGACGGACCAGGACGGCAACCGCCTCGACGTCGTCGAGCTCCCCATGCCGCGGTCGCTCTATTTCGACCGCTATCGCTTACCGGCGAGCTACGCCAATTTCTACATCGCCAACGGCCTCGTCCTGGTGCCGACCTTCAACGACCCCAACGACCGCGTTGCGCTTGACGCCTTTCAAAAGCTGTTTCCCGACCGCGAGGTCGTAGGGATCCATAGCGTGGACCTGGCCTGGGGGTTCGGCACAGTTCACTGCTGCACCCAGCAACAGCCGGCGGTCGAGTAACCGGCGGCTCTACAGCCGGCGCAGCTGGCTAGGTCCCAGGGAGCGTCTAGGGTAGTGGGGTCTTAGTGTGGAGATGGGGATATTGCTACTTCCCGGTTGATTCGCTGCTGCGAACCTCGGGCGGCGCTTCGCCACACCGCCAGCCATCCGCAAATCGGACGTAATCGACGGATAGTTCTTTCGGGGCCATTTCCGCTTTGCCGATTTCCATAGACTGTCCCAGTCCTAACGAATCCCCTCCGCCGAATGTGCCGGAGAAGGTGCGGGTCGGTGACCCATCCTGTGATTTAGAGTTGACGCTAGTGAAGACGTAGGCAACGATCGGCTTGCCCGAGACGTTTTTGATGATCAGTTGGCCCTTCTCCTCGATGATCTGAATGGCGGAATCACATTCCGCCGCCGACGCAGCGAATGATAAACCGAAGGACAAGCAGAGAAGTGCAGCGGTTTGCATGGTGGGCCTCCTGTGTTTTGCCGCCATTATGCGCTCTTTATATCGCGATGGTCAATAAGGGTGGGTAAGAAACTAGTTCCTGGAGGCCCCAAACGTGATCTGTTACATTCGCTTCCATGGCAGGAGTCACCCTCAACGAGGCATCAATCCGACAGAAGTTGTAGTAGGCGAAGTGCAAGGCCAGCGCCGCCCGCAGATTCTCCCGGCTCTTCGAGAAGGCGCAGGTTAACCGCGTCATCCGTCTGCACCACTGCCCTTCTGGGTCTGCTCCCCACAAAAACGGTACTCTGATTAGATAGCTTGCGTCGCGGGATTGGCTTACACGATGGCGGTGACACAACAAGAACTCGATGTCCTGGTTCGCCGGATCGGTGACGAGGTGCTGGCTCAGCTCGGCGACTCGTCGCTGAAGAGTCGGTTGGCGGAAGCATCTACGTGCGCTTGCGGGCCACTAGGGAAATCCGGGGCAGCTCCGGTGCCAGGGATCGACGGTTGGGGAGACATCGATTGGACTCCGCCTGAGAAGGGCATCGCAGGCCTAATGGATCATACACTCCTCAGACCCGATGCCACGGAGTCTGAGATCACGGATCTTTGTTCCGAGGCCGATCGCCATGGGTTCCGGACTGTTTGCGTGCAGCCGAGCTGGGTGGCGCGGGCCGTACGGGAGCTTCATGGTTCCAAGGTCGACGTTTCAACGGTGATCGGCTTCCCCCACGGCGCCACGGTCACGCCCGTGAAGTGTGTAGAGGCCGAGCAAGTCATGAAACTCGGGGCCAAGGAAATCGACATCGTGACGAACGTTGGCGCGCTAAGATCCGAAAACCGTGATCTAGTTTTCACGGACATCCGATCGGTCGTTGCACTCGCGCATCAGGCCGACGTTCTGGTCAAGGTGATCCTGGAGACCGGCTCCTTGAGCGAAGAAGAAACGATCACAGGCTCCGTGCTCGCCAAACTCGCCGGCGCGGAATTCGTCAAGACATCCACCGGCTTTGGTCCGGCAGGGCCTGACCCTTCCGACGTGGCGCTGATTTCTAATACAGTCGGTGGGACACTGGGCATCGAAGCGGCGGGTGGCATTCGTTCGTACGCTGCCATGAAAGCGATGATGATCGCGGGGGCGACCCGAATCGGTTCCAGCTCGAGCGTAGAGATTCTTCAACAGTCTTCCGCAGGTATTCAGGCTCGCAAAATAGGGTGACTTTGTAGCACCGGCACGGCATGCTGCGCCCCCATAGCTTGAACACGAGCCATGTCATCATGATCTGCGAGACTCAGTAATCGAGCATCTAGTTCCTAGTAGAACTCTCATGTCTTCGCCGTCACCAGCTTCGACGCGCCGCGGTCTCGACCCCTTGGAAATCCTTATCGAGGCGTCGGACATTGCCGCGGGCCACACGCTGAATTTAGACGAGCTGTTGCAAGCCCTGGCCGATCTCATCCGCAAAGTCATCGACTATCAGCTCTTTGCCGTATTACTTAGCACCGAAAAGGGTGACGCGTTACGAATTCGATTCTCCATCGGTTACGGGGACGACGTCGTTCGGTCTTTGCGTATTCAGATCGGAGAAGGCATCACCGGAACGGCGGCTCAACAGCTCAAGCCGGTCATCGTCAACGATGTAAGCCGCGATTCCCGATACATCCCCGCGGTCGACAACGTGCGCTCCGAGATGGCGGTGCCGCTGGTTGCGCGCGGCAAGATAGTGGGTGTCGTCGACCTGCAGTCCCCCGAATTGAATGCTTTCAGCGATCGCGAGCGGAACATCCTCGAGCTCATCGGCTCTCGCTTTTCGTTGGCGATTGACGCCGCTCGGCTGTATCGCGCGACGGTTCGCCAAAACCGCACCCTGCGCACGCTGACCGAGATCGCCCAGGAGTTTTCACAGATTCTGCGACTCGAGGGGTTGCTCAACAAAGTGTCGTCCTCCGTGCGAGGCCAGATCCCGTACGACGCCTTTAGCGTCTTGTTGCTGGACCCGAAAGCGGAGGCGCTCAAACACTACTACGGTGTCCGCTTCGACCAACGGGTGCAATTAGAGAGCATACCGTTGGGCAAGGGCATCGTTGGCGCCGCGGCACACTCGGGGCAGCCGGTGCTTGTGCGCGACACGAAGCGTGACGCCCGCTATGTGGAACTCGTTGAGGGTATCCGGTCCGAGCTGGCGGTACCGCTGATCGCCAAGGACGAGGTAATCGGCGTCCTCAACCTGGAAAGCAAGCAAGTGGGATCGTTTTCGAAAGCTCACCTGCAGTTGCTCTCGCTGTTGGCTCCCTGGGTGGCCACTGCGATCGAAAACGCTCGTCTCTATGAGCAAGTGCGCCAGAACGAAGAGAGAATGGAGCGAGACCTGACGGCCGCCCGGGAGTTGCAAAAACATTTGCTGGCGGAAAGTTGTCCTTCCTGCCAGGGGCTTGAGATCGCAGCCCGAAATAGATCGGCCACTGAGGTGACCGGAGATCTTTACGAGTTTTTTCCGTTCGACAACGGGGTCGTGGGCATCCTGTTGGGAGACGTGAGCGGCAAGGGCGCCGCCGCTGCGCTATACGGGGCGTTGTTCAGTGGCTTGGTGAGGAACCTCGTGGGACCGGAGCGCTTGCCGGCTCAACTGTTATCAGATGCCAACGGCGCGCTTCTGGATCGCAAGATCGAGACCCGCTATTTGACGGCTTTGTACGCTCTGTGGCACCGCGAGACACGAACGTTGCGGCTTGCCAACGCGGGGCAACCGCGTCCGTTTCTTCTCCGCAAGGCGGAGAAACACATGCTGGCGGTGACCGGAATCCCCCTGGGCCTTTTGCCGGGTTCGAAATACGAGGAGCTCAAGTTGACGCTGAGCCCAGGAGATACGCTCGTGCTTTTTTCCGACGGTATCACCGAAAGCGAAGACGTCACTCGCAAGCAGTACGGGGAAGAACGGCTGCCCCAGATTCTCGAGCGCCACGCCGGCGCGCCGGCTTCGGAACTTCTCGATGGAATCTTCGAGGACGTCGAAGAGTTCACCGCCGGCGGCCGCAAAGACGACGACTGCACGATTATCGTTGTTAAGGCGACGGAGTAAGTGGTCCATGTCATTGGTACGGTCACGTATGTTAGAAGCCAGGTGGACGATCGGGAACTTTGGGCACGGCCTGCCGTGCCCCACGTTTCAAGCGACCCCACATATTTGTAGGGCACAGCATGCCGTGCCCGCTTGCACTCGGGCCGAAGTGTGAGTGTGTTTACGAAACGCAGGACCAAGAGTAGCGCTAGATTTGGCAGGCCCGGTTCCTGAGTGGTTGGTTGCCGAACTGACGTTGACGGCTCTGACTTCTGCCTGAAGAGGTGTCGTCGGTCCAAATCAGGAGCGATATCACCTCTACTTTAGACTTGCAGGAATAAGCTCACAGGCCAATGCCAAGGTTGGGATTCGAGTATCGACAGGAGCAGCTCTACTGCGAGAGCGTCTCTCTAGGTGACCTCGCTGCCGATCTCGGTACGCCCTGCTATGTGTATTCGGCGAGCTCGATTGTCGCCAACTATCGAGCCTACTCAACTGCCCTGCCGAGCCCTCACCAGGTTCACTACTCCGTCAAGGCCAATTCGTCGTTAGGCCTACTGGCACTGCTCGCCGGCGAAGGAGCGGGGTTCGATATCGTCTCCGGAGGTGAATTATTCCGCGTACTGCAGGCTGGAGGAGACCCGTCCAAAGTTGTGTTCTCCGGCGTAGGTAAGACGGCAGAGGAAATCGAGTACGCACTTCGTTCCAATATTGGGTTCTTCAACTGTGAGTCGGAAGCGGAGCTGTTGTTGCTGAACCAGCTTGCGGAGCGCCTTGACTCTCGCCCCAGAGCCGCCCTGCGAGTCAATCCGGACATAGACGCCGAGACGCACCCCTATGTCGCTACTGGCCTGCGGGAACACAAGTTCGGTGTGGAGATGGAAAAGGCGGAGGGAATCTATGAAAGGCACGCCTCCCTGTCCCATGTTCAGTTTGAAGGAGTGAGCTGCCACATTGGGTCACAAATCTTCGACACGGGAGCTCTCCTTGAGGCGCTCGACAAGGTCATCGCGTTGGCGCTGGACCTTAGAAAGCGCGGATTTAACATCCGCTATCTGGATCTGGGCGGAGGCTTGGCGGTTGCCTATCGGGACCAGGACCCGAGCCCGTCGGTCGGCGACTACGCGAGTGTGCTGGCGGAGGCCGTGGAGGGAAAAGGCCTGACGCTACTGCTCGAGCCGGGGCGCTCGATTGTCGGTCAGGCCGGCGTGTTACTAACGAGAGTTCTTTATCGCAAGCGGACGGGCAGCAAGGAGTTCGTCATCGTCGACGCCGGGATGAACGACCTGATCCGGCCGGCCCTTTATCAGTCACATCACGAGATCATCCCGATCGCGCGGTCGAGCGGACGCGCGGTTGTGCGTGCCGACGTTGTGGGGCCCGTATGCGAAACGGGTGATTTTCTGGCTCGCGATCGAGAAATGGAAGATGTCGAGCCCAGCGAGCTGCTGGCGGTCTTGACGGCAGGGGCCTATGGCTTTGTCCTGTCGTCCAACTACAACTCCCGCCCGCGTCCGCCCGAGGTGCTGGTCGAGGGAGATCGATTTCAAGTGATTCGTGAACGGGAAACCTACGAGGAATTGATCCGCGGGGAAACAGCCAACGCGAAGAAAGCAACCAGCGGGAAAACCAACGCGGGTGGCGGAGACGGGTCGTAGGCGGCGGTTTAGGTTGGTTGGAGAAAGTCTGCGCCCCCTTTAGACTGGGCTCTTTTCGTGCGAGCAGCTCAGAAATGACTCGGCCGGCCTGGGGATGTTCAATCTCATGACATGGTAGACAGTTCGTTATCAGGACATCGCAGACAGCTGAGAAGCTGCGCGAATGGCCTGGAACGAGGTGGATGTGTACGAGCAGCGGATACGATTTGCGGTAGCGGCCGAGCGCAGGGAGCAATCGATGGCGGCGTTGTGTCGGGAGTTTGAGATCAGCCGGGCGACGGGTTACAAGTGGTGGAGGCGCTACCAATCGGGAGGCGTGGCCGGGCTGGAGGAGCACAGCCGGCGCCCCCACAGCAGTCCGGGGCGCACCTGCCGACGGTTCAACAGCAGTTGGGAGCGGTCTTCGATGACCCACTCGACGGTTTCACCGCGCGAGAATTCCAGCGCCTGGGCCAAGGCGGAAGGGAAGTTGACGTACCACTGCTGACTGGCTTTGCGGTTGATGAGTTGGACTCTGGTAGGGTAACCCATGTCGCCTCCTTATCTAGTTATATAACTGGATACCAGAATACCTCACAATGTTTCGCCCCAGCAAGAGTTTTTATCCCCTCGGCCCGCTCTCGTCCTCTCAAATGTGGGAATCTATCTAGTCAAAACGCCAAACTCGAGAGCGCGCCGCCAGGGGCGGCGCGCCTGAGTCGACTTCTGGTCGCAGTCACGCTGTCAGGCAAGACCCTGTTGTCGCACGATGAATTCGTGCACCCCGCGAAACGGAAAAGGAGCCGCTTCGTCGGAAGTGCCCAGCTAATGGTCAGGCCACGGGCATACCGTGTACACTTGGTTCTCCTCCGGTTTCGCCCGGCGCTTCGGGCGAATCGGAAAAAAGGCGCGCCATCATGAGAGTCCTTGCGGTGCATCCCGGCCCCTTGATGTATACAAAGATCTTCCTGCGGCTGGAACCTCTGGGCCTCGAGCTGGTAGCCGAGACAGCACGTCGGGCAGGTCACGAGGTTCGGCTGCTCGACCTACAGGTCGAAAGCCACCGGGATTACTTTCGAGTCCTCGATGATTGGCAGCCCGAGGTCATCGCATTCTCGTGCAACTACCTGGCCAACATCCCCGAGATCATCGACCTGGCCAAAGCCAGCAGGCAGAAGCTGCCGGACGTATTCTTTTTCATCGGGGGCCACAGCGCGTCGTTTACGGCACAAGAAATCCTCGAACACGGAGCGGGAACCATTGACTGCATCTTGCTCGGGGAGGGAGAAGCAGGTGTGCCCGCCCTGCTCGAAGCCGTAGAACACGATCGCCGGTCGGTGGACAAAGTCGCGGGCGTGGTCACGCTAGAGGGTAGCGGACCTGCCCCCAGTTTCGTTGATTCGCTGGACGACGTGTGGCCGGCCCGGGACCTGTTGCGGCACCGACGCAAGTACTTTCTGGGTGAACTAGACCCCTGCGCTTCGATCGAGTTCACGCGCGGCTGCCCGTGGGACTGCTCCTTTTGTAGCGCGTGGACCTTCTACGGCCGCAGCTACCGGACGGTCACCACGGAACGCGCTGTGGAGGATCTGGCCCGCGTAAAGGAGCCGGGCGTTTTCATTGTCGATGACGTGGCGTTCATCCAGTCGGACCAGGCCGTGAGCATCGGGGAAGCCGTGGCCGCGAAGGGTATTCGGAAGAACTACTACCTCGAGACGCGCGGCGATGTGTTGCTGCGAAACAAAGAGGCTTTTCGGCTATGGAGGAAGCTTGGCCTGCGGTACATGTTCCTCGGCGTGGAGGCTATCGACGAAGAAGGCCTCAACAAGTACCGCAAGCGAATTACGCTAAGCAAGAACTTCGAGGCGTTGGATTTCGCGCGCTCACTCGATATTCACGTCGCGATCAACCTCATTGCCGATCCTGACTGGGACAAAGCGCGCTTCGAGGTGATCCGCCAATGGTGTCTCGAGATTCCCGAGATCGTCAGCATCAGTGTGAATACCCCCTACCCGGGCACCGAAACCTGGCATACCGAGTCGCGGCGTATTACGACACGCGACTATCGGCTATTCGATATTCAGCATGCCGTCCTTCCGACGAAACTTCCGTTGCCCGAGTTCTACAAAGAGCTGGTACGAACTCAGCAAGTGTTAAACCAAAAACACCTCGGCTGGACGGCACTTCGTGGCGCCGCAACGCTGGCCCTCGGGCACCTGCTACGAGGCCAGACGAACTTCGTCAAGCTATTGTGGAAGTTCAACAGCGTCTACAATCCGAAGTTGCAGTTGGCGGACCACAAGCGACCGGTCAGCTATGAAATCGCACTTCCTCCCGCCCCTCGGGATCAGGTAGATCCCAAACTGCTCTACATTCACGAAGACAGCGGCCGCCAGGCCCGCTCTCTTGACGACACCACCGAACAGTTTGTCGACGCGACCCGAGTCGGCAGCACCTGAGGATGCTATTCAGCGCCACTAGCCCGCTCTTCTCACGAAGGTTCGGATGGCCCGCTTTGAACGAACGTTATGTTGTAGGGGCGGACCGCCGTGTCCGCCCATGCAGCGAGATTCACACCGCGTTGCATTCGATCACGTGACCAAACCGGGCAAAAACTTCTCTAGGCGGGCACAGTGGCCGGCTCCTAAAGTTCTGTCGTGAGAAATGCGCCACAGGCCCTCTTTCGTCACGGGAGTTTGGACGGCCGGCGTGGAACGAAAATAAGAGCGGCACGAACACAACGTGTAGCCGGACCACGGTAACCGCTTGCTGTGTAAGACTCAAGTGGGTGACCGCTCACCGACCGCCGAAGGGAAGACAACAGCTACTGGACAGGCGAGTAGTCAGTAGCCTTCATGTACGTCGACTCCACCTTACTCACCAGCTTTCCGTTCTCAATGGATGCCGCGTAGCCGGCCTTCCACTCCGGGTCCTCCCGGAAGGCCTCCCAGGCCGCTTTCGCCGCCTCTCGGCTCTGATGCCCGACGACGTAGATCAAGGTGTTACCGCTTCGCTCGCCATCCGTAGGAGTCCAGTACCCAATGAGGGCGATTCCATGTTTGACGAAAAGGGGATTCGTCGTCTCTCGAAAACGGCTGTGAAGATCATCCAGTTTTCCTTCGTGAGCCGTGTAGACTCGAAGCTCAAAGACACGCCCGTCGTCGGCCCCGAAACTCGACGGGATCGATACGCCCAGCAGCATGAGAGTCACTGAGACAACGAGAACAACAATCCGTAAGAGGGAAAAGCGAGCAATAACAGGGTTCACGACATCCTCCTAAGTAGCAACTTGTTGTAGAAAAGAATGGTACTGGCGCCCGGGATCGAACCGGGGACCTCCTGATCCACAGTCAGGCGCTCTAGCCAATCTGAGCTACGCCAGCGTCGTCTGTCTGCTTTATTCTAAACCACGTATGGCTCTGCCGGTCCTGCCCCGCAAGTCATCTCCCTGTCAGCGCTGGCAAATCCTTGCGTGAGAGACTCGCATACGACCATTTGGTTCACCGGGCCCGCTGTGAACCCGACAACTTGTAAACCTGCCTCGTCTAACCCTATACTGGCAGCCTAATCCCCCCGTGATTTGCGGTGGTTCGTCCGGGCGTTTTCTGGTGGTTCCCGACCTTCACAGCGAAGCCTCACCGAGCAAGAGCCCGCCTGCGCAGACCGTATGGAATGACACCGTGCAGGGGCTTCCTTCAAAGCGAACCGTTGGTTCCTCCCCATCGCACAGAGCGGCACGGTTCGAGCGATGCTTTCTTGTCGGCATGTTGCTGGCGGTGCCGTTGGCCGCTCAACATGAAACACGCGAGGACGAGATTCGCGCCGCGCGGAAAGAAAAGGCCGACCGCCTCGAACCGGAGGTGTCCTACAAAATCGAAGAACGGCTCAACAACCTTGACCGTCAAAGAGTTATCGAACGTCTCATGGTGGGAGCGGATGGCTTGGGCGTCAGGCTTGGCGGCATGCCGACAGGGCAGGGTTTTGCAGTAGGTCCGGAGTATTTGCGTCGTGACCTGGCCGACGGCAACGTCGTTTTCCGCACCTCGCTGGCCGGGACACTCACCACAGCCTGGCTGGCAGATCTACAGGTCACAATGCCCAAGCTGGCAAACGGGAAGTTCACCTTGGACTTCCACGCCTTGCACCGAAACTCTCCGATGTTCGAGTATTTCGGACCAGGTCCGGACTCGAAAGAAAGTAACGAGACGAACTATCGGATCGAGGAGAACAGCTACGACTTTACAATAGGGTTGCATCCCTTCAGACCGTTCACGTTGGGTGTGACGGGAGGCTTGTACCAGCCCAACACGGGCCGGGGTCACGATGATGTCCAGATCGGTGACGTTTTCCCCCCTTCGTCGATTCCCGGACTGATCGACCAGCCGGATTTTCTGCGAGGCGGATTTTTCGTCCAGTTCGACAATCGAGACGTCCCCGGCACGCCGCGAATAGGAGGCAACTATGCGGCCCGGTTTGTCTACTACCATGACCGTAATCTCGAGAGCCACAGCCACCGAAGGCTAGATCTGGATGCCCAGCACTATTTTCCGTTTTTCAACAGAAAAAGAGTCATTGCGCTCCGCGCCAAGACAATCATGACCTTCGCTAACGGCAGCGCCGTTGTTCCTTTCTATATGCAGCCGGTCTTGGGCGGATCGGATGACCTGCGCGGCTTCCGGCAGTGGCGCTTCTACGATGACAACTTGATCGTGGCGACAGCGGAGTATCGTTGGGAAGCGTTTAGCGGCCTGGATATGGCCCTGTTCTTCGATGCGGGCAAGGTTACTCCCAAGCGTTCGGAGATCAACTTCCACGACCTCGAGGGCTCAGCAGGTTTCGGTTTCCGGTTCAATGCAGCTAACAGTGTCTTCATACGGATCGACGTAGGCTTTAGTCATGAAGGACCACAGATTTGGCTCAAATTTGGAAATGTATTCTAGCAACCGACTAGCAGCCCGTGGCAAAGGTCGGGTGGGAGCGAAAAATGGGGACTGCCACCAATTCGCTCTCCATCCTGGCCCTCGAAACGAAGCACCTAGCCTGAAGCGAATTGGCTGGCTGTACCCGATTTTTCGCGACGTTTACTTTCACCACGGGCTGCTAGGCGAGATAGAAACGGCGCGGGCGGTTACCGCAGTCAGACCTCCAAAGAGGCCGCTTGCCGGCGCCAGCCGATTCGGACTTGTCGCTGCGTTAGCCATACTTCTGCCGTCGCTGGCGGTCGCGGGGAAGTTCTACCCCGATGATCCGCTGCTGAAAGAACCGCCGCCGCTGCCGGTAGAGGACGCGAGTTTCAGGAAACTCAACGACTACGTCGACTTGTTTCAGAACATGTTCGCCAAGCCGGGCGGTCGGCAGCCCACGGAAAAGGAGATCCGGAAAGCACAGCAGGCTGGACAGCAGATCAAACTGATTCCGGCGCAGTCCGCGAACACCTTGGGGGAAGTCCCCGACAGTGCCTGGTTCACCAATCGGATCGGCTCTCACCCCGTGAGCGTCGAAGACGTAATGCGGGGGCCGGGCAACGAAAACGCGCCGGCACTGGACGGCCCGTGGGAGATCGTGGCCGCCAAGACCGAAGGCGTGACGCCGGGGTTCCGCATCCGGGATTCGAAGGGGCGTCAGTATTTTCTGAAATTCGACCCAGCAGCGCATCCCGAGATGGCGACGAGCGTGGACGTCGTCGGTTCTCGCCTGTTCTATGCCCTCGGCTACAACGTTCCGGAAAACTACTTGGTCACTTTTGCGAGGGACCGACTGGTCATCGCCAAGGGAACCACGTTCAAGGACATTACTGGTCAAAAGCGTCCCATGACGCTCAGGGATGTCACCATCAGCCTCTTGAACGTGCCGCGCGACAACCAGGGACGGCTTCGCGGTGTCGCCAGCCTACTGCTTCCCGGCAAGATTCTCGGCGAGTTCCGCTATTACGGAACCCGCAAGGATGATCCGAATGACATCATCGATCACGAGCATCGGCGGGAGCTACGCGGCCTGTTCGTCTTCTGCGGCTGGCTAAACCACAGCGACTCCCGAGCGATCAACACACTTGACTCGCTTGTGGAAGTCGGCGGCGTGAAGTTTGTGAGGCACTACCTGATCGACTTCGGGTCGATTCTCGGGAGTGCCAGCGTTGTGTCGAACTCGGCCCGCGACGGGAATGCCTACTTGTGGGATTTTAAACCGGCTGTGGCTCAAATGCTCACCTTGGGAATCTATACGCCCCGTTGGATGCGTGCCCGCTACAAAAGGTCTCGCGCTCTGGGAATGCTGGAGTACCCCAGTTTCGACCCGGAGCGGTTCAAGCCTAACTACCCGAGCCCCGCCTTCGAGAATCGCCTACCGGACGACGAGTTCTGGGCCGCCAAAAAAGTGATGGCTTTCACGGACGAGCAGATCCGCGCAGTCGTGAAAGCGGCCCAATACAGCAACCCCGCGGACGAGGAACTGTTGGGCAACTACCTGATTGGCCGGCGGGATAAGATCGGCCGAACGTACTTTGCGAAGGTTCTTCCTTTAGATCGGTTCCGCACCACATCCAGACGAATGTCCGATAGAGGAGGTAGTAGAGAAGCCGACCAACGTGGCGAAGAGGGCCTGGCATCCACTCCCTTACGAATCGTCGCAACGCTGGATTCATGGAAGCAGAACAGTTTTCAACCGCAGTTGCGATTGTCCCACCCGGCTGTTCTCAACCGGCGGCAGGCGACGAGTCGAAGGGGCCGGCGGGCCATTGAACAAACGGTCGCGGATCTCAAAGGCGAGATCCGCGCTACGGGTCTTTCCCCCGACTTTCCAGATCAGCGTTGCGGGCCTCCCATGTGCTGCCTCATCGGGCGGGGTGCGATTGGACGGCCAACGGCCGCAAGTCTCGGCAAAACGGCTGCCGAGGCCTGGGCTACGCCACTGTCCCCGGTTCCTCGGTCAAATGTGTTTTTGTTCCGCAGGTGTCGTCGCCGCAAGAGCGAGCTGCCGTTGAGCGGACGCCCAGCGAGGCGCCCGTGGCAATAGGAACGTTTCCACCCACTAGGGCGTTCGCCCCCAAGTGTCCGACACGGAAGTCGGCAATATGCATGCTGCCACCGCGGCCCCGGCAGTATCCGTCTTCTTTGCCGAAAAGCTCGGCAATGGTGCGGTAAAGATGGTCTTCCAGCGCTTCCTCTAAAAGCTCTTCTCGCGAAGAAGCCTGCGATTGAGGAAGGCGATCCCGTAATTGCTCCTCCCCCATGCGCCGTAGGGTTTGCGAACCACGGCCCAAGCTGTCGCCATGGCCCCGGTGCGTGCTGGTGATGTAGTCTTCGACTTCCAGCGCGCTGAACGCGCCCATGGAGCTGCCTTCCTGGCCGATTGAGACGTGAGTCGGCCCCCGGTAATTGAAAGTGCGAAGCGGATCGTAGGCACCCGAGCGCAGCTTCACGATCATCTCTTCCATCTCGCGGACCATGAGCATGCCTTCCAACAAATCCCGGGCGATGGATGCATCCATTCGCCCCGCGCTCAACTCCGCTTTCAAGTTCCCCTTGTATTGGTAGGCGCCGATCTTCCCACAGTCAATCTCGAAGGGTGAGAAGTTAGGTCTCAAATCGCTGAGATAATTCGACATAGATCTAGAGTTTCATTCCCTTGCGAGGAGAAATCGATAGCCGCTTTCGCGAGACGCTGAGGCGAACAAACAAGATTGTTTACCTCTACTCACAATCGTGTGGCCCCTCGTTTCGTAGTCGCTGCGGCTTCGCATCCGGCGGAATTCTCTTTCGCGCCTCTTCGGCCGTCGGCATTCTCTCCGCTCGGACTCCCCCCGTTCTTTCGATCACGCACAAGGCCACGGCCGAGGCAAACACCCCCGCCTGCCAGGGATCCCCGGTCCGCATATACTCGGTGAGAAACCCTCCCATATAGGAGTCGCCTCCGCCTGTGATATCCACGGCACCGCCGGGGATGGCGGGGACGGCAAACTTCGCGTCCTTGGTGAAAACCAGACTGCCTCGCGCCCCCAGCGTGATGACGCCAATTCCGGCGCCCCAATCGACCAATCGCTGCGCACTTTGTGCTTCGGTAAGATTTTCCTCCGCAAACAGCAGTCGGGCGTCTTCGTCGCTCGCCTTAGCGACTTGAGAACAACTGATCAACTCCTCGAGTGACGACCGGGAGAGCTTCTTTTGCTCATAGGTGTCCCGGCGGACGTGAGCTCCACCGTACCCGCCAAGGTCGAGGCTAATTTGCGCTCCAAAGCTCGCAACGGCCTGCACGGTCGCAAGCGGAACCTCGTAGTCCAAAGGGCCGGCGTGAAACACCTCTGCTTGCCGGTAATCGGCCGGAATATCCTCCGGGGTCAGCGGGCTGGCTTGTTTGAGGAACCTCAGCTCCTTAGTCCCGT
Organism: Bryobacterales bacterium; assembly: GCA_965248205.1. Lineage (GTDB taxonomy): Bacteria > Acidobacteriota > Terriglobia > Bryobacterales > UBA6623. The sequence continues at coordinate 6,687,017 of CBDFIS010000006.1, read as the reverse complement.
CCGCGGCGTACACGAGCTCATTGGTTGTCGTGATTCCCTGTTTGGTATCAACGCCCCCGAGGTCTACCCCCGCATCGCGCAAAGGATCGAGCAGAAGGCCGGGCGCATCCGGTCCAAACTTGGTTACGACACCCGTCGGCACCCCAAGCCGGGCTGTCACGGTTCCAGCATATGCCGTCGGACCACCCAGCACAGGCCCTTCACGTCGACCGTCCGCAAAGACAATCGTCTCGCACAAAACGTGGCCCATGGTGACGAGGCGAACCGACATCTTGTCTTATTGTGACGGAGTAGGATCGACAAGGCCGTCGGCTGTCGCTCGCTACGCACCATCCTGAGGAGGATCATAACCCGGAGGTACGACTTCCTCCTTCAGCGGCAGATCTACCCAGGCACCCGTTTCCATGCTCTTGATGGCGCCGCACATCACCTCGATAGCACGGGCTCCGTCTTCACCACTGACCAGCGGAGGATTGTCGTTAATGATGCAGTCGAGGAAATGGGCCGTCATGCGCTCGTAGTTGCTGGGGTAACGCGGGGGACAGATGGGAACCCAGCGTTTCCGAACGGTAGCCTCGATCCTATCTTCTACCCAAAACAACTCCGGCCAACGAAAGTTTTTCAGGACGGGTGGGAGCGTCTCTTCCGTGAATTCCTTATTCGTGTAAACGGCCATCGGCCAGCTCTGGAAGGGATTCGTCGCGTCCGTAGCGGTAAAGATCGTGCCCTCGGTACCGCACAATTCCGTGGCTTGGTTGACCGCGTGCGAAAAACGGTTGCAGCTAATGGTGCCGAAAGCGCCGTTTTCGAATTCCACCATGGCCAGGGCTGTGTCATCGCAGTGCGTGTAGTCCTCCGGCATTACCATCCGTTTGGCCACTCCAATCACTCGTTTCACCTTGCTCCCGTTCAGCCAGGTCAGCAAGTCGATGGCGTGCGCCCCAGTGTCATTAATTGCTGCACCGCCGGCAAGTTTCACATCCAGCCGGAAGTCAGTGACAGCGACGTGGTTTTGATAGTTGAACCAGTGCTCGTGCAAGCACGAACGGCTCATCAGCACCTTGCCGATGACACCGGCTTCGATCAGTTCCCGCGCCCACTGGTTGTGCGTCCAAAATCGCCGGTCGCAACCCACCATGAGCTTCACGCCGGCCTTGTTGCAGGCGTCGACGATGTCCCAGGCCTCGACGTTCGTCACGGCGAGGGGCTTCTCGACGACCACACTGATTCCGGCTTGAGCCGCGGCGATGGCTTGGTTGCGGTGGGCGTAGTTCGGAGTGGCGATCACGACAGCATCGAGCTTGGCCTTCTCGTACATCTCCCGGTAGTCGGTGAACCAGCCTTCAGCACCCCACTTGGCCGCCGCTTCCTCAGCCCTTTCGGTGCTCGTGTCACAGACTGCCGCCAACGTCGCCTGATCGTTGCGAGAAATTGCGGGAAGATGAGCGATCTGGGCGATGCTGCCGCAACCGAGAACGCCCATTCTTACGTCTGCCATCGTGTTTGCCTTTTTGGCCCTCCCTACGAGGCCGTTTGCCCTACGAGGGTGCGTTCAAAGCCAAGGGCGCGACGAGATGATTGAGGCCCTCTCTGGGAGGTCGGATCAGGCGCAGCCCTCATCTCTCTCTGGAGCCGGCTACGAACTCTTTAAGATGCTCCCAAGCGTCCATATCGCGAATCTGTTCGGGCGGATGCTTCGTGAGGAAGGAACAAGCCGAATTCAGCGCGCCCGAGACGCCTCGGTCGAGGGCGATCCGGGTATAGCGGACCATGTCAACGATGACGCCCGCGAAGTTAGCGCTGTCTTCCACCTCCAGCTTCCCTTCGAAATGCAGTGGCGTGTTGCCAAAGTTGCCGCCGTTGATCCAAAAGATCGAGGTCTTTCGATCTTTCATCAGCGGCAAGTAGCTGAATCCCGTCGACATGTTCACGGGATAGGGCATCAGGCTGGTGACGGACTCCGTCTTCGTCTTCAGCTTGCTCTTGCCCCTGGCCTGCAAATTGGCGAAATCGGTATTGCCGCCGTAGTTGAGCTGATAGGTCTCGGGCATGTGGACGCCGCGCGTGTCGAACAACGTCGCCAGCGCGCGGTGGATGGCCGTTCCCCCCAACTGGCTCTTGACGTCATCGCCGATAATCGGCACTCCACTTTCCACGGCGGCCTTCTGATAAGCGGGATCGCAGACAATCGACGTCGGCATGCCGTTGATGAAGCCGGTTTTGGACTCCTTAATCGAGGCATCCGCATAGAACCGGGCGGCGTCATGCGACTCCGTAGGGATGAAGTTCAACAGCATCTCAGCCCCGGAGCTGCTCAGTACTTCGGCGACCTTACTCGGTTCGGCCGCCGCCGCTGTAACTCCTAGGTTTGGGGGGTTGCCGTCAAGTACAGGTCCCATCTGGACGGTCACGCCCGACGGTTCGAGGTCCAGACCGTAGCGGTAGGCCATGTTCGGTGCGGCAAAGATAGCTTCGTTCAGGTCTTTCCCGACTTTGTCCGCATTGATGTCGAACGCTGCCACTGGCACGATGTCGGTCGCCTTGTACCCGCCGATATCGACGTTCATCAGCCCGCGGGTGTCCTCGGGATTCCGCCTGTAGTACTCAAGCCCTTCAACGAGGGCTTGGCAGCAATTCCCAACACCCGCGATTGCGACCTTGATTTGGTTGTCTGTTGCCATGTTCAATTACCTTAGAATGCACGAAAAGTCATGGCACAAGGGCTGGCAAGACCGGACCCTGTGACCGATATGACACCGCTCCGCCATATTGCGGTGGTACCGTCGGTGAGTATCCCGAATTCGGTCGAATCAGCGGCGAGAGACGGATGACGACGAGGAATCTCTTGACCTACTTCCGGCTCGTAGACTAACTACATTTTTGCAGGTTCGTCCGCGGGCGGCAAGTTCACCACTGGGAAATCGACCGCCTGCAACCCTTTGAATAGGGCACGCGGGCGTCATTCATCCTGCGGACAAAGGCCTTCGGCCTTCGGGTCGACCGGCTTTCCCGCCGTCTAGAAGTCCGCGTACTCCGGCCGCGAAGGTGTGAACACCTCGACGACGGCCGAGTCCTCCAACGCCACAGCCCCGTGAGGCTTGTTCGAGTCCATTATGTAACCATCGCCCGCCGCCGCGATGAACTCATCCTCGGCACTCTCTCCGATGAAACGGATTTTCCCGGACAAGCATATGCCGATTTGCACCGGTTCGTGATGGTGCAGAGGGATCTTGGCCCCCTGCTTCATCTCAATGTGGCAGAGCATCGCGTCGTCGTTATAAGTCAGCGTCTTGCGGACGATGCCCTCCATCATGGCTACTGCCTTGGCGTTTGAGAGACTTTTCTGTTTCATAAGAGGTCCTCGTTCATGTTGATACTGCTTCCCTCTAAGGCCCTCCTAGGCCTCAAAGCCATGCTGCAGCCTGTGATGCGTGGCGTCGAAAATCTGCGTCGTCTTGAAGCGCTCGTGGCGACCGTCGGTAGCCTCGGACTTGGCCCGAGTTAGCAGCTTCTGCTTGGCCCCTTCCGAGAGCGGCCGGAAGTCACGGGCTATGGCCACTGCCTCCTTGAGCTGCTCGATAGACGTGAAACCCACGACGAGCGTCGAAACATGGGTGCTTAGCGTATAGCGCAGGCACTCCTCGGCCGTCAGGTCCGTACTCGAGGGAATGATTCCGTTGCCCCCTCCCAGAGATTTCATCGCAATGACACCCACATCCTTTTCCCGGCACACCGGCACGACTTGATGCTGGAAGCTTCGAAAGTGGGCATCCATGACATTGATCGGCATCTGAGAAGTATCCCAGGCATAAGGCTTGCTCAGCATTTTCAGGTGAATGAGTGGGTCCTTGTGGCCGGTGAAACCGACGTATCGAACCTTGCCGGCCTTTTTGGCCTCGATGGCTGCCTTGATCCCCCCTCTTTCGAACACCCAATCGGGATCATTATCGTAGTCGATTTCATGGAACTGCCACAGGTCCAGATGGTCCGTCTTAAGGCGGCGAAGACTGTCCTCCAGGCACTTCATCGACCCGGCGTAGTCGCGCTCGCAGTTCTTGGTCATCAGGAACACCTTGTCGCGTCGTCCACCCTCTGCCAAGGCTTCCCCCATTACCTGCTCGCTCAGGCCACCCGAATATTCCCAAGCCGTGTCGAAGAAGGTGACCCCCTCGTCAACCGCCGCGTGCATCATGCGGACCGCCGCCGGCTTGTCTTTGGAAGCCACCGAAGCCATGTGTCCGCCGCCCAGGCAGAGAATCGAGACCTGTTCACCCGTCCGCCCCAGTCTTCGAGTCGGAATGCCTGTGGACCCGGATTGCTGGCCAAGAGCACGGTTCGCAAGCGCGGCTGTCATTGCACCACCAACCGTCCCACGCAACAAGTCCCGCCGGGAGCTCTCCTTTGCCATTGTTGCCTCCTCACCTACCGTGACATTCTACAACGGCTCGTGACCCGCTGTCCTGCTGGCTATACCAGGTGAATCAAAGGTCGAAGCGTGAAGGGTTGACCAAGAACGTTCGGCGCCCGAGATTGAAACAGTTTTGAAACATTTCAATGCACCCAACGGAAGAACAATGAAAGCAACTCTGCGAATAGCGTTTTTGTTGTTGACTCCAGCGATCGTTATGGGTCATATTAGTCCTAATCCGCCTGCCATAGCGCGGTTAATCACCCGGCTTGTCACAGCCCTCGGGAACGGCCCGACTCCCCATCACGCTGCTTTTCTACGCTTTACCGGGCAGGTCTCCCCGTTCCCCCAGCATTCCTTCTCCGCGGTTCCATCTAGATGATTTTTGTCCTAGTTCTGGCGCTCACAGCCTTGTCGACCTTAACGCTCCTGGTCGTTTTGGTCAAGCTAGGTCGACCTCCGCCTGAACGACCAGCAGATCTACAGGACCTTGAAGCAACACCCCTTGCTGAAGAGGCCTATCGAGACACGCTCCGGGACCTTGAAGCGGCAACGTCGACTGCCCGACGGCGACTGCGTTCGGCTCTCGCCAAAAAGATTTGGGGGGATTTCCAACGTTTCTGGAGGGTGCTGCGATTTGCGATCCCCACGAGCACCAATCCAGAGTTCGGAGTCGTCGCTGCCCGGGAGTTCCTCACCTTCCGACGGCTGCACCTGATGCTGTCAATTCGTCGGATGCTTGGTCTCTAGTAAAGTAGCGGGGTTATGGCCCGGGTGCGGTACCGGTCCAACACTCCCTACCATGCCCCACACTTTCTCCGCCGAGGTGCGACTGGCGGCGCCCATCGATCAGGTCTTTTCGTTCTTCGCCGACGCGCACAACCTCGAAATTCTCACACCACCTTGGCTCAGTTTTCAGGTTCTTACGCTGGGGCCAATCCGGATGCAAATAGGTACGAGGATCGACTACCGGCTCCGCGTTCACGGTTTGCCCGCTCGGTGGCAAAGCGAGATCACCGCATGGGAACCCCCACACCGCTTCGTCGATGAGCAGAGGCGAGGTCCCTATCGGCTTTGGATTCACGAGCACCGCTTTCAGGAAGTCGAGAAGTACACGCTGGCGCTGGACGAGATCCGCTACGCGGTGCCCGGTGGCTCGCTTGTGAATCGGATTCTGGTCAAACGTGACCTAAGAAGAATCTTCGACCACCGGCAGCAGCAATTTCAGCGAATCTTCGGAGCCGCGGCGGATTCCCCGCGAACCGAATGAGGCGCACCCTGGGTCAATCCCTTCAGGTTTGAAGATGGGTCCCGACCCAAAAGCCCGAGTTCGGAAAGAAGAAGTCCCGATCGTCCACCAGGAAAAATGGGGACTGCCAGGACTGGAATGTGTGAAAAAATCAGGGGCTGTCGGACGGTTGCGGGGACAGGCAACCAAGCGAACCATGTCCGCGCCACGAAGATGGTCGGTAATGGTCGGTTTTTTGCCTGCCGGACGCCGAACGTAGAACCGTCCAGGGTGCCTGTCCCCGCTCCGGAAGCAATCGCAGCTTCCGCCGCGCGCTGACTGTCCCGGCATTTTTTCACACCTTCCAGCCACCAATTCACCTCCGTCATGGCCCTCGAAGCAGAGTACTTAGCCTGGAGCGAATTGGCCAACTGTACCCGATTTTCCCACCGACACCAGTTCGTTTAGACTATGGAATTCGACCGCCGTGCATGCTTCGTGAACAGGAGACACAGAATTGAAAATCACTGACCTAAAGGTTTTCCAAACCCACGGGCTGCACGGCAACTGGACGTTCGTCAAGCTATACACCGACTCGGGCTTGACCGGCGTCGGGGAGTCCAGCATCGAGCGCCACGCGCCTGTGGTCGCCCAGGCGCTGGCGTCATTTAAGGACTTCCTCGTAGGGCGAGATCCCTTTCAAATTGAGGAAATTTGGAACTCTCTCTTCAAGCAAACCTTCTGGTACGGTCAACTCATCACCCTCGCTGCTCTGAGCGGAGTCGAGCAGGCCCTGTGGGACATCAAGGGAAAGCACTTCGGAATGCCCGTCTACGACTTCCTCGGTGGAAAACTACGGGGAAAAGTTCGAGCTTACGCCAACGCCTGGGCTTTTAAGGCGATCGAACTCGGAGGCATGGACGACAAACCTGAATCCGTCGCCAAAAACGCCGAGGCGACCGTCTCGGACGGGTTCACCGCCTTGAAGTGGGACCCCTTCCGTCGCGGCGGCCAGGTCATATCCAAAGAAGAGGAAAAGTACGCGATCGCTTCGGTCAGGGCTGTGCGAGAAGCCGTCGGGCCGGACATTGATCTCCTAATCGAGTGTCATGGGCGCTTCAACATGTGGAGCGCGATCCGGATGGCGCAAAAACTCGAGCCGTTTGACCCCTTCTTCTACGAGGAACCGATTCCACCCGACAACGTGGACGCCATGGCCGAGGTGCAGCGCGCGATCAACCTTCCCATTGCAACCGGGGAGCGGCTCTACAATCGGTGGGAGTTTCGACCGCTGTTTGAAAAACAGGCGGCTCGAATCATTCAGCCTGACATCTGCCACGCGGGCGGCATCCTGGAACTGAAAAAGATCGCGGCCATGGCCGAAGCCTATTACGTCTCCGTCCAGCCCCACAACTCGAACGGCCCGATATCCACCGTCGCCAGCCTGCACCTCGATGCCTGCATTCCCAATTTCATCATTCAGGAGCTCTTCTACCCGGATTTGGAATTGTACAACGAGATCCTTACCGATCCCATCGAGTACGAAGACGGATTCCTGAAGATACCAACCCGGCCCGGCCTAGGCACCGACATTAACGAAGAGGCCATCCTCAAGCGGCCACCTGTAGAGCTACCCTTCGAGGCCACATGGATGGGATCTTACTGGTAGGAGGAACGCAGCACCGTCACACACGGGTCGAGCGGTAGCGACGTTCCGTTCGGGCGCCATCACTGCGAAAGCTTCATGAAGCCCTTCGTGGCGCGCGCATTCTTGCGTGCCGTGTCGCCATTCGTGGCGACATCAAATAGCGGAGACCAGTGGGTGCACGCAGCCCCTTCGAGGCATGGGCGGTTGGACCCACCGTTCCCGCCTACTTCCCCAACCCACGCAGTTTGAGCTGCTTGGGCGTTACCAACCAGGCGAGCTGACCCCGCGAGGGTTCCACGTCCCTCCAATGCTCGACCGGAAACTCCACGCACGCGAGCGCAGCGGAAGGAAACCGAAGCGTGCCTCCGCCGATGAGGAGGGTAATCAGAGCAGACCACGTCGGCTCGTGCCCCGCGATCAGAAGGGTTTTTGTCGAGTCTGTCTCGGATTTCACTTCTTCCATGACCTGCCCCGGCGTCGCACCGTAAAAGCCATCTGTCGTCCTGATCCCGCAGCCCCAGCTTCCTGCTTCAGCCGCGATCTCGACGGTGGTTCTGGCGCGAACGGCCGACGACGTAATCACCGAGTCAGGGGTCAATCCTATGGCGTTCAGAAACGCTCCTACCAGAGACGCAGCCTTGCGGCCCCGTTCGGCTAGCGGCCGCTCGTGGTCGCTTTCGAATGACGCATCCCCATCCGCCTTCCCATGGCGAAGAACCAGAAGGGTAACCATGAATTCTCTAGGGCTTCCCTGGCAGCCGGCGGGTCGCTCAGTCGAGTGGATTCACAACTTGGACCTGATCGAAACGGCCAAAGTCGTTGTCCGTGGTCTTCAGCCAGACCCTCGCCGCCGCATGATGATCGGTCGACGGGTCATAAGGCTGTAGAAGAAGGTTGGCATCGACGAGCTTCATCGACTCGGCAGTCCCTCGAGATCCTCCAGCAGAGACGACACACAGTCAAACTCAAAGCCGGGACGAAGTCCTGTGTCGCGCGTACGAACAGTAAACCGCCTGCGGGGTTTCATGGTTCGCTTAGCGTTTAGACCCAAACGTAGCGTTCCGTTGACAACTTGCTTGAAGGGCCGGCCCGTTTTCTTGGCGACCTCGCGAAGTTTGTCAGCGATATCATTGTCAAGAGTCAGGGTCGTTCGCACATCTTGATGATGTCTTTGAAACACCAAGATGTCAACGCCGGAGTCCGCGATGTGATCCCGCCGGGCTCGGCCAAGTAGAATGTGGCGAGAGCCGACGTATCTACGTAGAGCATCAGCGGCGGTCTTCGCTGATCATCTCCGCGATGGACTTACCGGGCTTCATGGCCGCGGGACGACGTTTCTTTCCGAGCTGACCGGAACCGAAACGAGTATTTCCTTTTCCCAGCACCTTCAATAGGGCCTGCGAACGTTCGGCGGTGGAAGACTCGGGAAGTATCCAACCGATGGGACGGCCGCGGTCCGTGATCCGTACGGGCCGCCCGTCACGGACCAGACGCAGATACTTTCCCAGGCGGTTCTTGAGCTCACGGCTCGCGACAGTTGTCATGGTAGCTACATTATCCAATGTAGCTCGTCGCCCCGAGAGTCGGACTGACTCTTGAGATCAACAATCACGGTGTTGTGTCCGCGCAGCGTGGTCGCCAATAGCACTAAATCTGGCAAGTAATCTCGCCCAGGCGCTTGGTGAGCTCGAGATTCTCTCGATAATCGATCGGTAGGACAAGGATGGCCGGCGAGTCGGCTGAGAAGGCGTCCTCCAACGCCGCGGTCAACTTAGACGAATCGTCGCAGCGAACTCCCTTGCACCCGAATGCTTCCGCAAGCTTGACCCAGTCGGGATTCGTGAACGCCAGATCGCTGTGATCGCCGAAGTGGGTCTGCTGTTTCCATTTGATCAACCCGTACTCGTGGTCTTCCCAGATCATCATCACGAAGTTGAGTCCGAGGCGCTTGGCGGTCTCCAGATCCTGAATATTCATCAGCCCACCGGCGTCACCACAGATGGCCAGCACTCTTCGGTCCGGATAGACGAGCTTGGCGGCCATGGCTCCTGGCATAGCGAACCCCATGGAGCAAAAGCCGTTCGAGATGAGGCAAGTGTTTGGCTCATCGCACTGATAGTAGCGGGCGACCCACATCTTATGTGCACCGACATCAGAGAGGACAATGTCACATGGGTCCATGAACTCCCGAACATCCCACAACACTTTTTGCGGCTTGATGGCGCCTACTGCATCGTCATCTCTGTACTGGGCAAACTCCCTAAGCAAATCCTCACGAACACCGTTGTAGTCTCCGATGTTGAACTGCGGCTTCTCTTCTCCCAGACGTTCATTCAGCTGCCAGATGGCGTTCGCAACGTCGGCGTTGATCTCGACATCCACCCGATACTTGTCGTCGACTTCCGCCGGGAGAAAGTCGATGTGAAGAATCTTCTTCGTTACGCCAGCGTTCCACAGCCGAGGAGGATACTCGACCAAGTCGTAGCCAATCGTGATCACGAGATCAGCACCCTCGATCACGTGGACGGCGTAGTCCTTCGACTGCAAACCCACAGTAAACAAGCAGTGCGCGTCCGTTCGAGGGAGAGCCCCCTTGCCCATGAACGTGCTGAAAACGGGAATACCTGTCTTGTGAACGAAGGTGAGCAACTGCCGGGACGCCCGCTTCCGAATTGCACCGTTGCCGGCAATAATAACGGGTTGTTTCGAAGCGTGGATCAGCTCGATCGCTTGATCGACGATCTTCTCATCGGGCGCCGGCCGGCGAAGCTTGTGAAAAGGAACCGGGGCGACCTCGGTCTGAAGTTTCGCGATGTCTTCGGGCAGCTCGATATGGCAGGCGCCCGGCTTTTCCATCTCCGCGAGCTTGAATGCTTTGCGGACAACCTCAGGGATGTTGTCGGGATTGATGATCTGACGAGCCCATTTCGTCAAGGGCCGAAACATGTCGACCACGTCCATGGCTTGATGGGACTCCTTATGCATCCGCTTGGTATCAGCCTGGCCCGTGATCACGACCATAGGCGCGCGGTCCATGTTGCCGTCGGCCACACCGGTCACGAGGTTTGTAGCACCCGGCCCGAGCGTTCCCAGGCACACACCGGCCCGTCCGGTTAGCCGCCCGTAAACGTCCGCCATGAACGCAGCCGTCTGCTCATGACGGCAGAGCACGAATTTGATCGAGGAATGCTTCAGCGACATCATCAAGTCGGCATTCTCTTCACCGGGCAGCCCGAAGATGTAGCGGACACCCTCGTTTTCGAGACACTGGACGAATAGATCCGACCCTTTCATCGTGTTGTCCACCAGAGAGGAATTGAGCGCTTGGCCGACGGAGGTTCCCGCTGACGGCAAGAGCCTATTCTAGCCCGCTTTTCTCACCACGTGGCGAGGCGAAGTGCGTGAAAAGCCCGTCAGTGCAAGGCGCGCGCCGCTCGGCACCCAAATCCCTGAACAATGGGAGCGTACTTGAACCCTACGTTGAGCACGGCGAGCAAGCGCAACGCAGTATTGGCGGGCTTATTGCGTGCTTCGACCGTCGGGTGGTGAGAAAAGCGGGCTAGCTCTGTCAGGGGATCGTAGGCCAAGGGCGGCGCGCAGAGAGGTCTGAAGCTCTACGATGGGCTTTGCGCTGCGGCGCGTTTCCCGAAGAGATTCAATGTGGGCTAGTGCTGCCGAAAAGGCTTGCCTGGCTTCGACAGATCGGCCGGCCTGCTCGAGAATGGCGCCCTGCTGTTGAAGGAACCGTTCCCGTGCCATCCAGCGTGCCACCCGGTCGAGCCTCGCCAGCGCCTGCTCGTATCTTTGCTGCTTGAGCTCGAGTTCGATGGCAAATTGCTGGAGGGTGACTAGGGAACCCAGTCGAACGATTCCCTCGTCCAGCCCGCGGAGTGCTTCGTCGATATACTCGTCACCCGCGTTCACCAATGCTCGCGCCCTCTCCAAGAAGTATTCCGGCGTTGGGCGCTTCAGTCGGGCAATGGCAGCGGTGTAGTCCTCTGCAGCCTCAAGTCCGTTCCCGAGCTTGACCAGCGCCCGCGCCCGCCAGAGAAGTCCTTCCGCGTGCCCAGGCTGAGCAAATAGGAAGCGGTCTAGCTCGGTCAGGGCAGAGCTGAATCGTCCCGACTCGAACCACATTCGGCCGCGGGAAAGATGGACCCCCGAGAGATCCGGCGCCAGCTCAGAAGCGCGGTTGTAGTCCGCCAAAGCAGCGTCCCAATCGCGGTGAAGGCGCTGCAACTCTCCCCGTTTCAGATAGAGCCGCGCGTTGTCAGACCCCAAAACGGGATCGTACAGAACCAGAGCTGTCCTGTCTTGAAGTGATGTTCCCTCCCACGCCGCATACGGTTTGCCCCGGCACCGGTCGTCCCTGCTGAGTTTCGCGAATTGGACTGACACGTCCCCTTGTTCAGATCGTAGGGGCACGGCCTGCCGTGCCCGGCTTCCAAGGTCACGGTATTTCGGGAGCCTCACTAGACGCCCCAGCGCAAGCGGCAAGTACATGGGAACTCACGGCCCAATCGCCGAAACACCAGAGAGCAAGGAAATGAGAAGCCAACACCGCTAGAGTAAGCTCGTAACCTTCACGATAGTGAACCACGCCCAGCCCCGCTCCCCCGAAACGATGTAGTGCAGAACCCTAGCGCCTGCCGGCAAAGGTGGTGCAGAGCGGAAAATGGGGACTGCCACAATTCGCTCCCCGTCATGGCCCTCGAAACAAAGGACTCAGTCTGAAGCGCACTGGCTGGCTGTACCCGATTTTTCACGAAGACACTACCCCTGGGATGGCCCTTAACTACACACCCCAAGGAGTCCGTCACGGAGGTGAATCCCGCCCGTTCCGCTCACCGACCAAGACCCTGCAGAATGCGGCACCCGCCGGCAACTTGTGGTCGAACGTGTACGTGGAGTAGACGCGTCTCACCAGAACAAGGGCGAGTTAGTTTACATCTCATTCATTATTTCTGTTCTGATTCCCGAAAAAAGTAGTCACCCGTGCACGTATGTTAGTGAAGTCTGCTCGTCCTTTGCCCGGAATACCTTTGGAATCAATCGCGCAGGTCCACATAAAACACGTTCTTGTTCCACTTTCGGAACAGATCTTTCGGATACCCACCAGGCCATTGACAAAAGTGTCTCAATAGTGCCAAGGTGTGTCCGGTTTCCATGGGCTTGCTTCCGCTGCGAAGAGGTTCCGCCGGCACGGCTGTGATCGTGCTACAACTTCGCCTGGAAGAACTGGGGTTCGACCCCAGTGGGGTTGACGGCAGCTTCGGCCCGGGCACGGAGCGTGCCGTTCGCGCTTTCCAAGACTTTAATGGTTTAACAGTCGACGGGGTCGTGGGTGAAACGACTGCGGCGGCGCTGAACTTCGACCCCGATGCCGAGATCCCTTCAGGGTTCGAGGGCGTCAGCGTCACCGCAGTATCGCAGATGTTTTCGCCGCATACGCCGCTCAGGAATATCCGCGAGCACCTGCCAAATGTCCTCGGCGCGCTGGTGGACTCCGCACTGCGGGACCAAAAGATGGTCCTGATGGCCTTGTCGTCGATCCGGGCGGAGACCGAGGGTTTCAAGCCCATTAGCGAGTTGAAGTCTAGATTCAACACCTCCCCCGACGGACACGACTTCGATCTCTACGACGATCGCACGGACCTCGGCAACCAAGGCAAACCTGACGGCGCCCGTTTCAAGGGTCGCGGATTCATTCAGTTGACGGGCCGCTTCAACTACACGAAACACAGCCAGGCGATAGGCCTCGGCGACCGACTAGTCGAAGAACCTGATCTTGGCAACGACTCCCAAATCGCCTCCAAGCTGCTGGCAAGCTTCATCAAAGGCCAGGAGGCAAGAATCCGCGCGGCGCTCGCACAAGACGACCTCCGCCAAGCCCGCAAGCTGGTCAACGGCGGCAGCCACGGCCTGGAGCCGTTCACGGAAGCGTATCGCAAAGGGCAAGAAGTGATCGCGGAGGATTTGGAGTTGCGGAGGGCTTGACTGCCAGCCACAAAGACTTGAACTATGAACTAGAAGACTAACTAAAGGATGAGCTAACTATGCCAGAAGATACCAACGCAAACGAAGAAACGAGCAGCGACACCACCACAGGTAGCCCGGACGAAACGCCGGAGGACACAACCGGAGCACCTCTACCAGCAGAAGAGTCGGAACAAATGGAGAACGCGATGGCCGATCCGCAAAAGCAGTCTCGGATCTCCCAAGTACTTAGCGCTCTCGCTGGCGAGGACTTCAGAACGATCGTTGACGCTATCACAGGCTCCTCCAACGAGAACTTCGACCAGGTGCTGAGTCAGGTAAGAAGCAACAACGAAAAGGTAGCGGCCGCGGAAGCGAGGGTGCGCGAGCGAGAAGCCGCACTCACGGCAATCGACCAGGAGCTGGATCGGCTACGCCAAGAGAACGCGGGACTAGACGAGCAGATCAACAGAATCAAATCCAGGATCACTGTGCGCACACCGGAAGATGCTGCGAGTCTTTCAGGCGCCGACCTCCTTGACCCCGCCGGACCTGGACAGTAGAGAGTAGAGTAATAGTCGCTGGCTCAAGACAGCGCTCGACCGGCCCGCTCCGCGAGGCAGACGAGCGTCGATGTGCCGCAGTCAACAACTCGGCAACGAACGCTTCAGTTTCAGAAGTCCTTCCCATATAGGAGCAAGAGTCATGGCAGAAACAAAACGCAGACGACCATTTTCGAGGCTAGTCACCGGGTTCGTTTTCCTGGGACTGGTTTGCACGCCGAGTTCAGCGCAGTTCCTCTCCATCCCAGTGCCCGAGGACGCTGCTCTTGAGATCGTGCGTGACCGAATTCGCCCCGATGGCAGCCAGTTCCTTGTACTTGTGCGCATTGGTGGGAGTTCTCCCATCAAGTACGTGGCCTCCCGCGAAGATGTTGTACAGGCACTCAAACAACAACTAGCTGCGCTGGCTGAGTTCAACTCTCTAAGCGAAACCTCGCTCGGCAACCTCAAGGAGCAGCAGTCTGACCTCGAGAAGCAGGTCCGGGCATTGGTGGCTAATAAGGCTGACTTGCTGCAGGCGCTCGCCGTTGCCAAGCAGAGCCAGGCTGAGCTGGAATCGGCACTTCCCGTCCCGGAAGCGGCACCGTCAGCTGCAACGGGGGAGGGGGCAAACGAAGAGGGATCCTCTGGGGCCTCAGGCGCTACTAGCACAACTGGCACCGCAGCACGCGAAGCCGAGCCGGCTGCGAGTTCAGTTGAAGAGGTCCTAGAAGCCGAGCCGGCCCGTGCCGGGCTGCTGAGCCTGCCCATCGACCCGGATAACGTTCGTCTCGAGATGGGCAGGAGTAGACCGGACGGTAGCCAGTTCCAGCTCTTCGTCCGCTCGGGCGGTATTCAACTCCAGTACGTGGCCAGCAGAAACGACGTGGTCCTCAAACGAGACGAGGAGCTAAAACTACAACTGGCCCTCCACAATCTCTACGAGCGACGACTTGCCAACACCCGAACCCAGAACCAGTTGCTGGATCAGAAAAAGTCTCTGTTGAGAGCTGATGTTGCTGATCTTCAGCAAGCCGTCCAGGTCTCGCGACAGAATATTGAAATACTCACCAGAGCCATCGAAGCCCAGAAAAAAAGCCCATTTGAGATCTTCATCGGGGTACTGCCGGCGATAGTCGGGATCATCGCGGTCGCCACGGCGAACTAAGGCTAGTTGGTGGCAGTTGGTTTAACGGATTAAGGGTAGCGAGCGAGGGAATAGCCATGGTCTCGGTCACTACCAATCATCTCCAGCTCTTAGTAGAACGGAATCGCTTCGCCTTGGGTGATGAGAACCTGATCTTCTTCGGTTTGCGAGGTGCTCTTCCCGTTGCTCCTCAGGATTTCGGATTTGCCCAAGAGCAACAGTTGAGTATTACGAACATCGATTACACTCACCCTCGCTGTACGCTGGTCCAATGCCTCAGGGAAGAGAACACTCTCGCTCTGTTTCCCGGGAGCACTGTCCCTCACAAAAAGTTCGTTCACAAAGCTCTGGCTAAATCGGGAGCTGGGGCCAACCAGATGATGACGGGATTCTACAAGGACTACCGCAAGGGTAGGCATCTGGCGAGCAAGCCCACAGGGCACGAGGCTTTCGTTCAGTCGTCGCAGCGCCCGGTTCGCCGCACGGCGGACGACCTTGACTTTGACAATCTTGATCGTTTCGAGGTCACCAACCCTGGTGACAACCTCCACGCCGGCTGGTCGATGGGAGTCGACCACGACTCCTATGGAAGTGCGGGATGTCAGGTCGTTGTCGGGTTTCCAGAATGCGAAAAAAGAGGCGACAAGCCGGTCGTGGGAGCTTGGAAGGAATTCAAGGCGAACGCGTACGCGACAGACCAAAAGTCTTTTCCGTACGTTCTTGTCAATGCCAGGGAGTTGGAGCAGGCCGTTCTCGCGCCTAACAAGCTTCCTGTCAAGCTGCGCTTCGGCTCGCTCGACTCGCTCGTGGCCGAGGTACAGACGGCCTTACAGCGGGAAGGTTTTTACGAGGGAGATATCGACGACGACTTTGGCCCAAGGACGCATCGAGCCGTCATGGCTTTTCAAGAAAGCCACTTTGGTCCCGAAGCCGACGATGGCATTGTCGGTCCGATGGTCGCGGAAGCCCTGGGGCTTTCGTGGCCGGGCACAGTTAAGTCGGAAACAGCAGAGAGCGGTAATTGATTCAATGCCGATGGTCTTTTGCTTGGAAGTCGTTTGTGGGCCCAGCTGCCAGCTAGCCTTCATTCGTTAGCCTCCAGAAGAGTTCGATCGTGAAAGGAGACACTACATGAGAAGCATCAGTGCTGTCCGGGGAAAGTCGCGCCATCGGACGGTAAGTCTCGACCGTTCAATGTCTTATGGCCTGTTTTGCCCGGGAACGATTTGAAATCCCGAGGCCGCAAATGGTCGCCTGAACGGAGCATCCGGACGCGGCACAATGAGGGATGAACCTTGGCCGTACGGTTTTCTCCCAACTGATCGAGCACCTACCGAGCAAAGAGTTTCAGAAATGTGTATCGCGCTACCGCGGCGATTCCTATCTGAAAAGTTTCTCCTGCTGGGATCAGTTTCTTGCGATGGCATTCGCCCAGCTGACCTATCGGGCAAGCCTCCGCGACATCGAGACGTGCCTGCGTTCGATGCACGGCAAACTCTACCACATGGGATTCCGCGGCAGGGTAGCGCGCTCGACACTGGCCGACGCGAACGAGTCGCGCGACTGGCGGATCTACGCGGACTTCGCGCAGGTCTTGATTGGCATGGCACGGCCGTTATATGCCCACGACCCGATCGGTGTGGACTTGGACCAGACTCTGTACGCTCTCGACTCGACAACAATCGACCTCTGCCTGTCGCTGTTTCCGTGGGCGAGATTCCGCAAGCAAAAAGCCGCCGTGAAGATGCACACGCTGCTGGATCTGCACGGCAATATTCCCACGTTCATCCGCATTACTGGAGGCAAAGTGCACGACATCAACATCCTCGACGAGATCGGCCCGGAGGCCGGCGCGTTCTACGTCATGGATCGGGCCTACGTCGATTTCGAACGCCTCTTCGTGTTCACTCTCTGCTCGTCGTTCTTCGTCGTGCGAACCAAGAAGAACATCTTGCTCCAACGGCGCTACTCGCATCCCGTCGACAAATCCACGGGCTTGCGCTCGGATCAGACCGTCATACTGGCTGCCATCGAATCGGCCCAAGCCTATCCCGACCCGTTGCGGAGGGTCAGTTACTTCGACGCCCGGACGAACAAGCGGCTGAAGTTTCTGACCAACAACTTCGCGCTCCCGGCGCTGACCATCGCCCACATCTACAAGTCGCGTTGGCAGATTGAGTTGTTCTTCAAGTGGATCAAGCAACATCTGCGAATCAACTCGTTTTACGGCACCAGCGAGAACGCCGTCAAGACGCAGATCTGGATCGCTGTCTCGATTTACGTGCTCATCGCCATCGTCCGGAAACGCCTCGGGCTGGAAGCGAGTCTTTACCAGATTCTACAGATTCTCAGCGTTACGCAATTCGAAAAAATGCCCCTTTTACAGGCACTCCAGCCATCCGACTCCCCAAACGAATCCCCCTATGACCCCAACCAATTGATTCTATTCGACTTTTAACCGGACAGCAGTGGAGAAGCATAGTCGCTGGACTTCTTGTCCTTTTGCTCGCACCTTTGCTGCTGTTGGCGCAGGATCCCTCGCCCGCTGTGGCCGCCGACCAACCTGGTGTTGCCGTTGCCGCGCCGGCCTCCCAAGACCAGTCACGACTCGGCGAGGTCGGTGAAGTGCTGCTTGTTTTCTTAGTGCTATCTGTAATCTTCGAGGTAGCGCTTACCCCTATATTCAACTGGCGCGTCTTCGTTGCTCGATTCGAGGGTCAGGGCGTCAAAACTCCACTGACGGTGATTTTAGCTTTGCTGGTCTTTTGGACCTACGACCTGGATGTCTTGCGCGACGTTCTGGTTGCCCTAGGGTACAAGGCGACGCTGACGTTTTGGGGTCAGGTCATCACTGCGCTCCTCATCGCTGGTGGGAGCGACGGAGTGTTTCGTGTCTTCACCACGCTCGGTATCCGAAACCCGACAGAAAGGAAGATAAAGACGGAGCAAGCTCAGGCTGCTCTTGCTGCGAAGAAGGCGGCAGCTGGCCAGTGATACCGTTGACGTAGCTAGGGTCGGACCTCCGGCCCCCCCCCACCCTTTATCACCGGCGTTTGAAGCCAGCCCGTCTTGCGCTCGTTCGGGTACGCCACGGCTCATTGCGGCGTGATCTCGGTGGCTTCGAGCGAGTGTTTGCGTGTTTCGATGCCCTCGGGCTCCGGGGCGTCCTGTTTCAAAGGTGATCTGGAGGCCTTCTGCGTCATTCAGGCAGAGAGTGTCTGGGCCCGCCCTACTCTTCCTCCTGGGCCCCCGCCAGTCGGTTGATTACCGACAGATCTTCCAAGGTCGTGATGTCGCCCGACACCTTGTCGGTGGTGACGATTTCGCGTAGCAGGCGGCGCATGATCTTGCCGCTGCGGGTTTTGGGGAGGGCTTCGGTGAAGCGGATCTGCTGGGGACGCGCGAACTTGCCGATTTCCTGCGACACCCAACCGCGCAGAGTCTCACTTAACTCATCGTTGGCGTCGACACCTTGCTTGAGGGTCACGAACGCGACGACGGCTTGACCGGTCAACTCATCCGGTTTGCCGATCACGGCTGCCTCGGCAACGGTTTCATGCTTCACGAGCGCCGATTCGAGCTCCGCCGTGCTGAGCCGGTGTCCACTTACGTTCATCACATCGTCAACTCGACCGAGGACCCAGGTGTAGCCGCCCTCGTCTCGCCGAGCGGCGTCGCCGGTAAAGTAAATCCCCGGAATCTGTGACCAATACTGTTCCTTGTAACGCTCCGGGTCGCCCCACAATGTCCGAATCATCGACGGCCACGGCCGGCGGACGACCAAGTAGCCCTCGCCTGCCTCGACCGAGTTGCCTTCCATGTCGACGACATCGGCCACAATGCCGGGCATCGGGAAAGTCGCCGACCCAGGCTTGGTCGGCGTGGCTCCCGGCAGCGGAGAGAGCATGATCGACCCGGTTTCCGTTTGCCACCAAGTGTCCACGATCGGGCAGCGCTCGTGGCCGATCGTCTTGTGATACCACTCCCACGCCGAGGGGTTAATGGGCTCCCCAACGGTTCCCAGCAGCCGCAGGCTCGACAGGTCGTGGCGCTCCGGCCATTGTTCCCCTTGCCTGACAAACGCCCGGATAGCAGTCGGAGACGTGTAAAAGATATTGACCTTGTACTTTTCAATGACGCGCCAGAAACGGTCCGGCTCGGGAAAGTCGGGCGCGCCTTCATAAATCACCGTGGTCGTACCAACCATCAGAGGTCCATAGACGATATAGCTGTGTCCGGTGACCCAGCCGATGTCAGCGGCGCACCAGTAGGTATCTTCATCCTTGATGTCGAAGACCCAACGCATGGTCGCGCTGACCTGCGCCTGGTAGCCTCCCGTCGTATGGACGATGCCCTTGGGCTTGCCCGTGGTGCCCGAAGTGTAAAGGACGTAGAGCGGATGCTCCGCGTCGAGCACCTCAGCCGGGCACTCCTCACCCGCGTTTTGCTCCAGCTCAGCCCAATAGTGATCTCGGCCCGCCTTCATCCGAACATCGCTGTTTGTTCGCTGATAGACGATGCAGTGTTTGACATCCGGACAGTCTTGCAAAGCCTCGTCCGCCGTGTCTTTGAGCCGAACCTCTTTGCCGCGCCGCCAACCACCGTCGGCCGTGATGACGACTCTTGCGTCGAGGTCAAGGATGCGCGTCTTCAGCGCCTCCGCCGAGAACCCCCCGAAAACGACACTATGCGTAATGCCAAGCCGTGCGCAAGCCAGCATCGCAATGGGCAGCTCAGGAACCATCGGCATATAGATGATGGAGCGGTCGCCTGTCTTGAGGCCCAATTGCTTCAGCACGTTGGCAAACCGCGCCACGCGGCGGTGCAGCTCTTGATACGTAAGCACCCGTTCGTCGCCCGGCTCACCTTCCCAAATGATCGCCGCTTTGTTCTTCCGCCAGGTCAGCAAGTGACGGTCCAGGCAGTTGTAGCTCATATTCGTCTTGCCGCCGACGAACCACTTGGCAAAAGGCACATCCCACTCCAACACCCGGGACCACTTTTCGAACCAGTGGAGTTCCTTCTCCGCGAACTGTCCCCAAAAACCTTCCGGGT
This sequence comes from Bryobacterales bacterium, assembly GCA_965248205.1. GTDB lineage: Bacteria > Acidobacteriota > Terriglobia > Bryobacterales > UBA6623. Next base: position 6,667,013 of record CBDFIS010000006.1, on the reverse strand, counting down.
CCTCGGTAGCCTGGCGATAGATCTCGCGATACTGATCCATGCTTGCAACAGACGCTCGCTTCGCAAACTCCTTGGGCGGTTGGTAGAGAGTGTCAGATGCCATAGATGGTTCTCCCCGCGGCAACGCCTCGCAAAGGAGGCGTGACGGCTCGGTCGTGAACCAAATCACTATACACCACGGCCTTCGACGGGCGCAGCTTGGCGTGTCGGTTCCGAGCGGATCGCCTTGCGGCGATCTCCTCCCGCGGACTCGGCAAAGTGTCAGGGCATTGGCAAGGTTGTCTGTCCTTTCTAGCCGGCGTTTCCCACGAGCAGACGGGGGAGCACGCGATAGATTCCAAAGTAGTTAGGCGAGATTGGGTTTGTTTCGTCATTTCGATTGGTGAGGGCCGGCCCCGACGGCCCTCACTGCGCCACCCCAATCTCCGATCGGTCGCCCCCAGCGACCGATCGCCAACCGCACGGGAAAGCGATCCCCGTGTGGGAGAAACGGCCCCAGGCCTTGGCCCAGACAACAGCCCGGTAGTGTGCTATTCGTCTTGGCCTTTCAGGCTCTGTTTCTTGCTCTCGCGCACCCTTGCGGCGACCCGAGCCAAGGCCGCAAGTCTCAGCAAACGACGGCCGCGCCCATGCACTATGAGACTATCTCGACTTATGTGTGGATTGGCTTTGTTTGGCAATTCTCCCTCATCGGAACTTCCGCCGGACCTCGGCGATGGCTGCGAAGGGCACAAGCCGTGCCATTTAGCGTGCCAGAAACGACGTCTAGCGAGCGGAAAACGCGGTTTTTCCTGCCTCTACCAGAGGTTTGGCGGCCATTTGGAGGGGGTTTTCGGCGGTATCCGGGGCGGCACTGCCATTGTGTTGTTTCCGGTTAAGTCTTGTTGTCCTATTTTTTGCCGATGCTAGCTTCTACCGCGGGTTGCTAAGGGCGCCCCGGGCGCGGCTTGATGAGGTGCGGCTCCTTTGGTATCGCGCGGAGCCGCCAAACGGTTTGGGATCGATCCCGTTGTTCTGTGTAACGCGGTCGGGTGATCGGCTCACCGACGGAGGCCATGGGGAGGACTTACATCCCGGCCGGGGGTGCGCCGGTCTGTCGCTCCCTGAAGGCCGGCGCTCTTACGGGCCCAGAGTAACATCGCACGGGGAGCGTAGATGGTCAAGGCAGGACGATTTCACTGATGGCGCGCGAGTTAGAAATTTCAGACTGCGGTGACGGCGTTTTGGGGGAGAGGTCGTGCGAGTGCGGGCGGCGAGTCGGATCGGCCGTTGGCACGGCCGATTTTTTGCCCCACCCCAGGCCCCGCTCGACCGTCAGGGGCGGTCGAGCGCCCAAAGGAGCGGACCAGGATGCGACCAGCCGGGCCAGCGTTAATGGAATGTTGCCAGCCGTTGTGTAGTGCAGGCCCGGAAAGATGCCCGCTGCCCATGGTGTTAACTGAGGCTGTCTCGGTTTCCGCCCCGGTTTCCGCCCGGTTTCCCGGTTTCCGCCCCAAGGTGTTAACTGAGGCTGTCCCGGTTTCCGCCCCGGTTTCGGTCCGAGGCTGTCCCGGTTTCCCGGTTTCGGTTTCCCGGTCCGGTTTCGGTCCGGTTTCGGTCCGGTTTCGGTCCCGGTTTCGGTCCCGGTTTCCCCCATCGTTCCTTCCGCCCTTTCAGGGCTCGACTCTGTTCAATTCCTAGCCTAGGGTTCCGCCGTTCCGGCGCCGCTCCGCGGCTCAAACGTCGTGAGAGCCGCCTGGCGGCGGCTGGGACAAACAGGAGTGTTCATCCCTACCGGGATCGGTCGAGCGCCAACGGCCAAGGGGTCCTCGCTGGGGCAAGGATCCTAGGCGAAGATAGATGAGTTGTGCGCGGTCCCCGCTCGTCGAGAAGAGCACGTGGGTCCAAGTGTCTTGGGCGATGGCCGCTTCCCTGTTGACTCTGGTCATGAATCAGCATGTCCCCCTTCGCTAATCTTACCCGCGGCGCTCAGAACAAACCGTAACCCATTGATTGCAATTGGCTTGCTAGGAATTGGGTTTGTTTCGTATTTTTGCCTCTGCTGCGGATGTGCTGGTCTTCAAGATCTCCACTGACAATGGCGGGCAGGTCAAGTACTTTCCGCAGGCGGTGAACGGTTGGCTTCGAGCCGGAACTCATGCCCATCAGGCGGGCCCGTGCCCTGACGGGCACGGCTCTTTCCGGTGCTCGACGCCGGCACTCCCTTTGCGATTCTTACCCCGTCCAAGCGGCTGAAAACAGCCGCACGCGCGGGCCAAGTGACAGCCCACAGCGCGCTACCCGTCTGGCCAGAAATCACGATGCCTGCGAGACCAATTTGAGCCACTATTTCGCCAGAAAAAGTCGTCTCGCGAGCAAAAAACCTAGGAGTGGGCTAGCGGGCGATTTTCGTCACCTGGCGGTGGGTTGGCAGTCGGGTGGGGTGCCGATGAGAGCGTTCTGCTTGATGGTTAAGTCTTCTGAATTGTGAGACATAGCAACGTTCCCAACCGCCGAGAGAAATGGCGGTGGCAGAAAGTGGCGGAAATACCAGGGTCATTCCTCTGAGATTTCGGTTTCTGGGCCCCGTACCAGAATACGGGACGGATTGTGGGTTAGAAGAGCCCCAGGGGCCTAAGTCGTTGAGGCGGCGAGGAGAAAAAAAGTGAAAACTCTGTGACGGCGTTTTGCGGGAGTAGTCAGAAGGGTCCTCGAGGCCGGATTTTCCGTACCAAAATCGTGTCCTAGCGGAGAGAAAACGCCGTCTAGCGAGATGGTAGCGGCATGGTGGCGAAGGACGAGAGAGCGGGATCGGCCGTTGGCACGGCCGATCACCCTCAGGGCGCGACAGTGTCGCGGCCGTATGTGACGAACCGTGCAATGCGGAAAAGATCGGTGTTTCCATCACAGCTTAGGACAAACAGGATTGTTTGTCCCTACCGGGATCGGCCGATAATTGCCTGGTCGCGTTCACGTATAGCCAACGGTCGCAAGTGTCGACAAGACGACCGCCGAGCCGTGCGCGACGGGACTGCCGGGACTGAGCGGCGTAAGAGAGTATCAGCGGTTGGGAGCCGAACGGCCCCAAGCGTCGAGAAGAGTCTCGACGCGGCACACTGAGAGTGTGCGCCACAAAAGCGAAAGGCCGCGGATCTGGCGGGCGGCGCAGCGACAGCGGCGGAGGGAAGCGAGATCGCACCCGCCTAGATCCTCGCTACGGGACTTGGCCTGTCACTTGCGTTCCAGGCTCTGTTTCTTGCTCTCGCGCAGCCTTACGACGACCCCGAGTCAACGGCCGCAAGTCTCCGACAACGTGATCGCGCATTTTGTCACGCCGAGACTTCTCCACCACTAAATTGCAGCCGGCTTATCGAGAGATCCCTGCGCACGTATCGTCCCAACTAGTGTCCTGTCCGTTATAACTATTGACAATATAGCGGGATCATGATGTAATGGGGCATGTTCACCCCAGCGACTCCGCTTGCCATCAATCCGGCGCAGAAACAGGTACTGGAATCGATGGCCCGTGCCGGAAGCACGCCGCAGATGTTGGCGCGGAAATGCCAGCTGATCTTGCTGGCTGGCGAGGGAGTGCCCAACCACGCCATTGCGCAGCAGATCGGCTTGTCGCGTCCGACCGTGATCGCGACGCGAGCCGCCTTCGCGCGGGGCGGGGTGGAGGCGATCCGGCGGCGGCAAAAACGCCAGCGCTCGCGACGTGTGTTGACGCCCGAGTTGGAGCAGAAGATTCTCGATACGACCTTGAAGACCAGGCCGCCGGATGCGACCCACTGGAGTGTGCGCACCCTGGCCCGGCATCTCGGTGTGAGCCGCACGCTCGTGCATGGGGTTTGGCAACGTTACGAGGTGCAGCCCCATCGGGTAGAGAAATTCAAACTCTCCCAGGACCCGCAGTTCGAAGAGAAGGTGCGGGACATCGTGGGCTTGTATCTGCATCCGCCCGACCGGGCTTTGGTGCTGTGCGTGGATGAGAAGAGCCAAATCCAAGCCCTGGACCGAACGGCTCCGATTCTGCCGTTACGGCCCGGCTTGCCACAGCGACAAACGCACGATTATAAGCGCCACGGAACCACCACCTTGTTCGCTGCTTTCAACATCCTGAACGGGAAAGTGATTAGCAGTTGTCTGCCTCGGCATCGCGCCAAGGAGTTCGTCAGGTTTCTCAACCAAGTGGAAAGAGAGGTGCCGCTGGATCAAGAAGTTCACCTCATCATGGACAACTACTCCAGCCATAAAAGCGCGGCCGTCCAGCGCTGGTTGCAACCCAAAAAGCGGCGCCGCTTCCACTTTCACTTCACGCCCACCAGCAGTTCCTGGCTCAACCAAGTCGAACGTCTCTTCGGGCTCCTCACCGACCGCATGATCCGCCGAGGAACCTTCCATTGTGTGGCAGAACTGGAGCGAGCGATCTATCAGTGGCTGGCCATCTGGAACCACGACCCCCAACCGTTTGTTTGGAAAGCCACTGCGGATGTCATTCTCGACAAGGTGCGCCGCTGCAAAGAAGCTATTGTAAAGAGTTAGCCCGGACAGGAGACTAGATATGCCCGAACACCGGCTCGGACTGACGCTTCACGGGCGCGGCCGCCATCAACACGTCTTTGACATCCTGAATGGCTCGCTGCTTTTCGCGATTCCGTAGAGATCGGCGGTTGACGAGCAGCCGGGCGGTCGAGTTGGGCAGAATCTTGTCGATGATTTTCAAGCCATTCGCGAGCAGAGTGCGTCCGGTCTCGGTGTTATCAATGATGGCGTCACCGTCTTCGGGTGGTTTCGACTCGGTCGCTCCAAAGGAATGGAAGATCGCTACCGGAGACGAGCTTCGTCGCTCGACGTGCAGGCGCGAATATGGGCTGTAGAGTGACGGCTCGAGGTCGGCGTGTTTGCGGACAAGCGCTTCGGTGAGGTTAAGGTACTCTGTCCAAATTCGCAGAGGATGTGTGCCCGTTGAGTTCACGAATTTTTGAAACAGGTCCTCCGCCGAGTTGACGTCGTCCCAGGCTTCCGGCACAGCCAGCACGATGTCGACTCTGCCCAGGCCCAAGTCCAGCAGGTCGGCCACATTGGGAGCACACTCGCTTTCCACATACCAGTCAAGGCCCGAAATCCCCAGATCATAAAACCCGGCGGCAATCATGTAGGGGATTTCCTGTGGACGAAGAACCTTGACGCTAGCCGGAAGATCGAGTTCGGGCCGATAGCTGCGCGTGCCATCGGCATAGCCTCGGGGTTCAATGCCAGCTTCTTTGAAGAACGCGGCGACGGCTTTCTCCAGGCTACCCTTCGGGATTGCTAGCTTCACTTGGCTCATCGCTACTTGCCGGGCACCGGCCAAAAAGGCCGCCCAGGACTACTTGTAATCGAACGGTCAGGATGGCGTTGTGAGGAGTTAAGTGTAATCAGGAACTTACTGAGGCTCGCGGAGGCCGGGCACGGCGTGCCGTACCCCTATGAGCTGAACAGGCCATGTCAGCATATTCGCGAGAGTCAGTAGGAACGTTGCAACTATTATAGCCGGGCTTTGGGTTTCGCTTGTCCGCCTCCGAGAGAGCAGTCACGGGAGCTGACTACGCAGTGTTCACGCCGTGGAGCAGGTCGACGATTTCGGCACCCAGCCGCCGACCCATGAGGTCTTCTTCATCGACCAGGCGATCAACACCCGCACGCAGCAGGCCCGGTGCGTGTGCGTGATAGCGGCAGCGGGCGATAACCGGAACCTGCGGAGCCATCCTCTTCGCCTGACGAACGATGAGTTCCGATGTTTGTGGGTCAGGGACAGTGACCACGACGGCCCGCGAGTCTTGTATGCCCAAGTGGTTGAGGATTTCGGGGCGAGTAGCATCCCCGAACTCAATGGGGAGGCTGGACCTCTGAGCGGCTACGCTGCGAGGGTTGAGATCGACTACTACAAAATGCTTCATCGCCTCTCGCAGTATCTCGGCTACACGTTGGCCCGCCGGTCCGAAGCCGACGATGATAACAGGGCCGGGAGCGTGCTCGGTTTCCCGGCCTGGATGGGGTTCTACGGATCGCGCCTCGCCCCGGGGAGACAGAACGCGCGTGATGAATTCGCCGAGCCTGGGAGCTCCAGCGATCACGTTGGGCGTTAGGATCAGGGTAAGTACGCAGGCGCATAAAAGCGCTTGAAACGTTGCTGGGGCCACCAGGCCGTGGAGATAGCCTAGTTCCAACAGGACGAAAGAGAACTCCCCTATTTGAGCTAGAGTTAGCCCGGTGGTCACAGCCATGCCACGAGGTTGTCGGAAAAGTCGAATGACAAAGCCCACGATCATCGCCTTACCGCACATGATGGCCAACGCGAGAGGCGCAATCATCAGTAGATCCCGGTATGCCGGTACGATGGTCAACATTCCGAACGAGGCGAAGAACAGAGTCAGAAATCCAGCGCGCAGTGGGATGATGTCGGCCCGTATCTGCTGTGAGAAAGGAGACTCGGACAACAGCATTCCCGCCACAAAAGCCCCCAGGATTGGGGAGAGTCCCAACGCATGGCATGCCGCAACGGCTCCCAGGCAGACCGCAAATGCCAGAACCACGGGCAGGTCCCGATTGCGGTAGGCCGACGCCATGTGCAGGACGCGAGGAAACGCGTATTTGGTCAGCAGGAACATCGCGGCTACCAACGCAGTCGCCGCAGCGAGGCTGAGGGCAAACCCACCGAAAGCCGCTCGACCGCGGAGACCTTCGCCCAAAGCCGAAATCAGCAAGACGAGCGGAACTACGGCCAGATCCTGTAGCAGTAGAATCCCTAGGGAGTTCCGTCCATGAAGGCTGTCCAACATGGCTCGGTTGGTGAGCACGCGCAGAACGACGGCAGTGCTGCTGAGAGAGAGCGCTGCCCCGACGACGATCGCCTCCGCGGGAGAAAAGCCGAGAGCGATACTCACCGCGGCCGCTATGACAGCGGTCAGGAGTATCTGTATCGTGCCACCGACAAGGGCAACCGAACCCAGCTCCCGAAGGCGGCTCCAGGAGAACTCAAGCCCGATGGTAAACAGCAGTAAGGCGACTCCTAGCTCAGCGAGAATTCGGTAATCCTCGACATTGCTAATCCATCCCGAAACTCCGGGTCCGAGAAAGATGCCCGCGACCAGATATCCACCGACAGCGTCCTGGCGGAGCCGCTCGAACAGCATGCCGAGGAGCAATGCCGCGCTCAGCAGCACGAAGATGTCTAGAAGAACAGCCCAGTTATCCGGCAAGAATGTTCACTCCGAAATCTGATTCTAGGATGACACCCAGGCAGCTGCGAGAAGTATCAAGAACACCCTGGAGTGACTGGCGTCTCGAGGGCCGAATTAACCCGCATTTCTCGCCACCGGACGGTCGAAGCACGCAATAAGCCCGCCATTACTGTGTTGCGCTTGCTCGCCGTGCTCAACGTAGGGTTCAAGTACGCTCGCATTGTTTAGGGATTTGGGCGCCGAGCGGCGCGCGCCTTGTACTGACGGGCTTCTCCCGCACTTCGCCTCGCCACGTCGTGAGAAAAGCGGGTTAGTCGCTGGCCTGGCTGATTCGAATGGCCACGGACTCGGGATCGGCGGAGATTTCTTCCAATCGGGAGCCGTCGCTGATTCGCAGCGTGTTCCTGTTGAGCTGATCCGCGCCGACCAATGCGATCCAGTCGGTCTGGCGGCCTTTACAGTCTTCAGGGCTAGGTGGGGTTTGCGGCCCGACTTCCACTCCCACCCGCAGTCCCCTTGTCCGCAGCGATTCCGCCTGAACGATTACACGGGCCAGGACCTCGTCGCGCTCGGCCAACAGATAAAGCTGGTAAGGCCTTGGTGCGGACCAACTATTCTCGGCGAGAAAAGCGTCCACCAGGGTGTCAAACCAGAAGGCACAGCCGGTCGAGGGCAGCGGCGGCCCGCCGAACTCTTCGACAAGCCCGTCGTAGCGGCCTCCGCCGCAGTACTTCCGACCGCCGTTGCCGGCCTCGGAAGCAATTTCAAACACGGTGCTCGTATAGAATGTGAACCCGCGTGCGATACCGAGTACAACGTCGAAATCGCCTAGCTGGTAGGTTTCGAAATGGCGACAGACCGAGACCAACTCGTCTAAAGCCGTGACCGCGGGTGTACCCTCGAGAATCGCCTGCGCTTCCTGATGGACTTCGGCCAACGAGCCTCTCAACCGCGAAACTCGTAGCAGGAAGTCCGAAGTTTCGTCTGGGATCAGGTTCTCTACACTCCACACCCGGCGAAACGTGGCTTCGGCCTCCTGGGGCAGAGTCTCGGCATACTCGCCCACCGACAATCGGGGCCGTTGCGCAATAGCCCGCGGCCCTGAATAGTCGACCTGCTGCTGCAATGTCGCCAGCTCCATCCGATCGAGGTTTAGATCCTCGAGCAGGCCCGCGTCATCGGTCTTGGAGAGCGAGCGACACTTGTCGTCAATACTGATCAGACGGTCCAAATGACCGATGACGGTGGCTCGGTCACCGGGATCCAGCTCGGGCGGAAGCAAATCGCGAAAGACACCGATGTTACCGATTTTCAGGGTGTAGCTCGAGATTCCTAGGCGGCGCAGGATTTGGCAGGCTACGGCTATCACCTCCGCATCGAATGCCGGGCCGGCCGCTCCCATACACTCGATGCCCGCCTGAGTAAACTCGCGATAGCGACCCGGCTGTGGCCGGCAGTAGCGGAAACACGGCGCGATGTAGTAGAGCTTTTGGTGCCGCTCGGAACCCTCAAAAGCGCCGGAACCTACCAGACGGCATACCGGGGCGGTCATCTCCGGCCTTAATGCGTATTCTTCGTGGTCGGAATGAAACGTCAACAGCGAGCTTTTGATCTCCGTTCCCGACTGGGCCAAGAAGAGCTCGGCCTTCTCAAACGTCGGGGTTTGAACCGCCTGGAAGCCGTAGCGCTCAGCCACCTCGGCGAACTGCGCCTGAACGTGGTTTCGCGCTGCCGTCTCCGAGGGCAGGAAGTCTCTGGTGGCTCGAGGCCTGTCAAAGCTGGGCATATGCGTCGCCGATGTTAGTCAGGAGGCTACGTGGGGCACGCATTCGGGGCCGAGGGGGCCGCCTGCGAACAGCCGGGTTTCAAGGCCGGGCGCGCGCTGGGTGTGAGCGACTCAATGAAGGCACACCATACGGACAGCGCGATCTAGGCTTGGCGCATTTCTCTATCATAGTGCTTCCCTAGGCCCGCAAGCGCGGCGATCCCTTGGGACTACAGCCCGACCGAGGCGCCGCCTACCGCTTGAGGGTGGTCCGGGCCGTAGCACGGGAAGCCCTTTTCTGCGTTCGGCAAAAACCTGTTACTATGAAAAGTACTGCCTACGATCTCCCCCCCTCTTAAAGGACGTTCTCGCAACCATAGCGCATGTCCAGTGTCGATACCGCTCTCGTAGGCGAGGCTGCAACTGATGACGTTGAGCCTGTCGTCAACGACTTCAGCATCCAGGTCGCCACGGTAAACGGGTCCGGGAGCCAAACAGCGAATCTGGTCCTCCTCCGCTCCCTGTTCCAGATGGGGATCCCGGTTTCGGGAAAGAATCTGTTCCCCTCCAACATCGCCGGCCTTCCTACCTGGTACACCATCCGCACCAACAAGAAGGGGTACATCGGACGCAAGAAGGAAATCGACTTCTTAGTAGCCATGAACCCGGAGACCGCCCGCGAAGATACGCTCGATCTTCCTCCCGGCGCGGCCGTCGTCTACGATTTGCCGTTGAAACTTGACGCCGTCCGCACGGATCTCCACTTCTATCCGGTCCCGTTCGACGAACTGGTCAAGCCGGTTTGCCCGGACGCGAAATTGCGGCGCCTCGTACGCAATATCATCTATGACGGGGTGCTGGCTTGGCTGCTGGGAATCGACCTTGAGGAGATTCACAAAGCGCTCTTTAAACAGTTCGCTACGAAACCGAAGGCGGCGGAGCTGAACTGGGCCGCGGTTCGAGTGGGCTATGAGTTCGCTAAAGAATCACTCGCTAAGACTGATCCTTACCGCGTCGAGCGGATGAACGCCACCGAAGGCAAGATCATCATCGAGGGTAATACCTCCGCTGCCTTGGGCGCCCTGTTTGCCGGCGTGACGGTTGTGACTTGGTACCCGATCACACCGTCTTCCTCTCTAGCGGAAACCTTGACAGATTACTGCCACCGCTATCGCACGGATCCCGAAACCGGCAAAGCGACCTTCGCGATCGTTCAGGCCGAGGACGAGATTGCTTCGATCGGCATGGCCGTCGGAGCCGGCTGGGCCGGGGCCCGAGCGATGACCGCCACGGCCGGACCCGGCATCTCACTGATGTCCGAGTTCGTCGGGTTGGGATACTTCGCGGAGATTCCGGTGGTCATTTTCGACGTGCAACGCATGGGACCTTCCACCGGGCTGCCAACGCGGACTTCGCAAGGCGATCTGCTCAGCTGCGCGACACTTTCGCACGGAGACACGAAACATCCCCTGCTGATCCCCTCGAGTCCCGAGGAGTGCTTCGAGATGGGCATGCAGGCCTTCGATCTTGCCGAGCAGCTCCAGACACCCGTTTTCGTGATGCTCGACCTCGATTTGGGCATGAACTACTGGATGTCGGACCCCTTCGAATACCCAGAAGCATCAATCAAGCGCGGCAAGGTCTTGACGACGGAAGATCTTGACAGGCTGCGCACGTTCCATCGCTATCAGGACATCGATGGCGACGGTATCTGCTACCGCACGCTTCCAGGCACCGAACACCGGCTAGCGGCCTACTTCACGCGGGGCACAGGACACAACGAGAACGCACAGTACAGCGAGCGGCCCGCCGATTGGGTGCGCAATATCGACCGACTCGCCCGCAAATTCGAGACGGCCCGCGGCATGATGCCGCGACCCGTCGTGGACGTCAACGAAAAGGCAGCCGTCGGACTGATCGGCTGCGGCACGAGCGATTACGCGATCCAAGAAAGCCGCCAGCAACTGCTCGACGAACACAAGCTGAATACTTCCTACGCGCGCGTGAAGGCGTATCCTTTCAACAGCGAGCTTGCCGATTTCATCGACCGGCATGATCGTGTGTACGTCGTCGATCAGAATCGCGACGGGCAACTGCGCGAGCTGATTCTGCGCCAAATCCCAGCCAAGCTCGCCCCTAGAGTTCTCAGCGTGCGCTACTACGGCGGACTACCGATTGACGCTCGCACCGTCACCGACGACGTCGTCCAGCAGGAGGGCCTGTGAGTACAACAACCGCCGCGCCTCCGGGGCCCCGTAAGAAGATCAATCGTATTGGACTGGAGTTCCAAGACTACCGTGGCCTGAAGACGACCCTCTGCGCCGGCTGCGGACATAATTCGATCTCCGAACGCATCATCGAAGCTTTCTTCGAAATGGGCGTCGATCCCTCTCATGTGATCAAGCTTTCCGGCATCGGATGCTCGTCTAAATCGCCTGCCTATTTTCTCCAACTTTCCCACGCTTTCAACGCCCTTCACGGCCGGATGCCTTCGGTGACCACCGGTGCGATGCTGGCAAACGGCTCACTGAAAGCTTTGGGCGTCACCGGCGACGGAGACACCGTTTCGATCGGTATGGGGCAGTTTGCCCACCTGATGCGCCGTAATCTGCCCGTCATCTACGTCATCGAGGACAACGGCTGCTACGGGCTTACGAAGGGTCAATTCTCTGCGACAGCCGATGTCGGATCGACGTTGAAGAACGGCACTGCCAACGAACTCGCCCCGGTCGACACATGCGCCCTGGCGATTCACCTCGGCGCCAGCTTCGTGGCACGCTCGTTTTCCGGCGACAAGAAGCAGCTCCTCTCGGTTGTCAAGGCGGCCATAGGACATAGCGGGACGTCGATGATCGACGTGATCTCCCCGTGCGTTACCTTTAACGACCATCGCGGATCGACCAAGAGCTACAGTTACGTCCGAGAACACCGCAGCAACGTGCAGGGTGTCGACTTCGTTCCCTTTTTTGACGAGATTCACCTTGACGAAGAGTCGGAACCCGGCTCGGTTCGCGAAGTCACCCTCCACGACGGCTCTACGCTGCTACTGAAAAGGATCGACACTGACCACGATCCCAGCGATCGCCGTCGGGCGCTTCAACTGCTCGATGAAGCAACTGGCGAGGGACAGGTGCTTACCGGGGTCTTCTATTTGGACAACGAAAAGAAGAACTTCCTTGAGACGCTCGATCTCGTCGACCAGCCGCTGGTCCACCTTGGCCAGGAGCGAGTGCGTCCCTCTGAGTCGGCTTTGGCCGAGATCATGGAAGAGTTGCGGTAGGGTCGCTCTTACCCCCTGACACCGGTCCCCTCCCCAATCGCCGCTTTTAGACGGTAAAATCAGTGGGTGTTGGAAGGTGTATGTCGCTCAGAGCTGCATGGAATAAAACTTTACTAAGCCCTTTGTTACACAGATCTACGAGAACTACTGAAGGCCTTACATTAGGAATGCCAGGCGCCGCCCAGAATCCCCAGTCGAAGAGTAGTGGGTCTGATTTCGGACTCTGCTCCCACCTTGTCCGATGCAGTTTTCCGGACAGCGATGATCGTCCCCAGGTCGTCGTGTTGGAAGAAATCGGTACCGAGGGCGCGGGTTTGGCGGTGGAGACCCCCTACCCGATCGGCCTAGGGGTTGCTTTGGCCACGGAGGGATTCGAGGTTCGCGCGACTATCACCGAGTGTCAGGCCCGCGAGACGGATTTCTACATTCATGTCCGGTTCGTGGAGGGCTACCGCTGGAGTGCCGGCGACTGGGAGCCTGACCATTTCTACGTTCCGGCAAAGCAAGCAGCGAAAGGCGCCGCCGGGAGGGTGTGAGGCGAGCCACTAGGCGATCGGTTTGACCGCATTCTTGCCGATCGGCCTATTGGGGGTCTGTCCCGGCAGCGTCCTGCTTCGGGGCACTGCCCCAGCTGAACGGGCACTCTCAAAAATGCTAACCTGAGGCGGTTGTAGCGATTCCTCTTGGCCGCTTCCCACCCCCAAAAGAAGATGGCGAAAGCGCGTCTATCGCGTGGCCTGCGCGATCTGCTGCCGGACTACATGCTGGCGCGCCAGCGCATGGTCGAGACTATTCGGCAGGTCTATGAACTCTATGGGTTCTCGCCCCTAGAGACCCCGGCCGTTGAATACCTTGACGTGCTGTCGGGGTCAGCCGGAGAGGAAGCTCAGGGGTCGATCTTTCGCGTTACGAACCCGGAAGACGAGGACCTAGGATTGCGATTTGACCTGACCGTTCCGCTTTCACGTGTCGTCTCCCAGTACCAGCAGGACATGGTTCTTCCCTTTAGGCGCTACCAGGTCGCGCAGGTCTGGCGGGCCGACAAGCCCGGAGCGGGAAGGTACAGGGAGTTCACGCAATTCGATATCGATTCGGTGGGCGCTGAATCCGAAATCGCCGACACCGAGATCATCGCCGCCATGTGTGACACATTGGAGGCGCTCAATGTTGGCCCCTACCGTGTCCGTTTCTCGAGCCGCAAGATCTTGACCCTGCTGCTCTCCTATGCCTCCATCCCTGATAACGCTTCCGCCGACGTCTTTCGCGTGCTGGACAAGCTCGAAAAGGTGGGCCTCGACAAAGTAAAGAAGGAGCTCACGACCGGTTACACCGATGCGTCGGGCGATCCTATTCGTGGTCTCGGCCTTGGCGATGATCAAGTCGCCAAGATCGACGAGTTCCTCGCCATCACCGGCTCAACCCGGGACGAGGTGTTGTCGAAGCTGGCCGAACTGTTCACCGGAGTTGAAGGGGCGGAAGACGAACTGGCCGTCCTGCGGCGCATCTCGTCTCACCTTACGGCACTCGGCTACGAAAGCGACCGAGTATCGCTCGACGTCAGCATCGCGCGCGGCCTGGCTTACTATACGGGGCCGGTTTTCGAGGCCATGTTGCTCGATGCGCCCCAATTCGGCTCTATCTTCGGTGGGGGCCGGTACGACGATCTCGTCACTCGCTTCACGGGACAGCGCATTCCGGCTACGGGAGCGTCCATCGGCGTCGATCGGCTGCTGGCGGCGCTGATCGAGCTTGAGCGCATCCCGGAACGGCGAACAACGTCGAAAGTCCTAGTGACTGCCATGGACCCCGACCTTACCGAAGAGTATCTTGCCATCACGTATGAGCTACGCCGGGCCGGCATTCCTACTGAGATCCACGTCGGGCGCCCTAAACGGCTCGGCAAGCAACTGCAACGCGCCGATCGGCTCCAGATTCCGTACGTGGTCATCATGGGGTCCGACGAAGCCTCGCGCGGTGTAGTCACTGTCAAAGAAATGGGCATTGGCAAGACGAAGTCCGCTGACGTATCCGAGCACGAGGAGTGGAAGTCGGCCCGCTTCGGGCAACAAGAAGTGCAACGCTCGGAGCTTGTTAAGACGCTGCAGGCATTGCTGCGGCAGCAGGAGTAGGCAAGGTTCCGCGGTTCTGTCCAGCGGCGGGGGGAGGTTAGCCTAGAGCCCACGCCCTGACAGGCACGGCTCTATCCGGTGCTCGCCGCGGGGACGCACCGATGAGAAACGCACGTCATTGCCATAGGCTTGACCGCTCACTCGCGTTCGCGGCTCCGATTCGCTTGACGAGAGGGTGTGCGGGAGCAAGGAACAGAGCTTGGAACGCTCGTGACAGGCGCAGTATCCGTAACGCGACCATGCGGCGGGCGGGGGACTCGCCTCGGGCCCGCGCCCTGACGGGCACGGCTCTGTCAGGTTCTCGACGTTGGCCCCGCGTCGATGAGAAACGCCCGTGGTTACCCGTATTCCAGTCGCCATAATAAACTCTATGGATCGTAAGATCGCCCCGGCTCGGACTATTTCCGGCAAGGTTCGCCTGCCGGGTGACAAGTCGATCTCCCACCGCTACGCCATGCTCGCGGCTCTCGCTGAGGGACAGAGTGTGATCGAAAACTTCGCTTCCGGCGCCGACTGTGCCTCGACACTCGATTGTTTGCGGGGCCTTGGGGTCCCCATTCGACACGATGGCGACGAGGTCGTCATCGAAGGCGTGGGACTCGACGGCCTTAGCGCGCCGCGAGATCAGCTTGACGCCGGGAATTCGGGATCCACCATCCGGATGCTCTCGGGAATTCTGGCGGGACAGGGCTTTGAAAGCGTCATCGGCGGGGATGAATCGCTCTCGCGCCGCCCAATGCGCCGGATCATTACGCCGCTGACGCGCATGGGCGCCGACATCGTCGGACGGAATGGCGATCTGCCCCCGCTGCGAATTCAGGGGGCGGATCTCAAACCCATCGAATACGAACTACCGGTGGCAAGCGCACAGGTGAAAACCAGTGTTCTGTTCGCCGGCCTGTTCGCCGAGGGGACAACTATTGTTCGCGAGCCGCTTCCAACACGGGACCACTCGGAAATCGCACTCCAGCAGTTTGGCGCGCACATCGAAATGGGGGAGAAGCGAATCGGGATCCGTGGAAGGCCGAAGCTGAGAGCACTGCATCTCGCGGTGCCTTCCGACCTTTCGACAGCTGTCTTCTTTCTGGCGGCCGGATTGTTGGCACCGCGTGGCGACCTCACGGTGGAAGGGGTGGGGATGAATCCCACTCGGACGGCCGTGCTGGACGTCCTGCGAGCAATGGGCGCTGATATCGAGGTTTCGGCCTATGACGAAATCCACGGCGAGCCGCTGGGAGACGTGCGGGTTAGAAGATCGGGACCTACTTCCGCACCAGTGTTGCAAGGAGGCCGTATCGAGGGTCAGACGACCGCGGAAGTGATCGATGAACTTCCCGTGCTCGCGGTTCTAGGTGCCGCGAGCGAAGAAGGCCTGACGATTCGAGACGCCTCGGAGTTGCGTTTCAAGGAAAGCGACCGCATCGCGACGGTGGCTGAGAATCTTACTCGTATGGGGATTGCGGTCGAAATACTCGACGACGGCATGCATATATCCGGACGGCAGAGGTTCCGGGCGACGAAACTTGACTCGTTCGGCGACCACCGGGTGGCCATGGCGTTCTCGGTTGCGGCGCTCCGTGCTGACGGGCCTTGCGTGATCAGGAAGGCCGAAGCGGCTTCCGTATCGTTCCCTGAGTTTTTTGAGGTGCTTGACGAAGTGGTTAACAGGTAACAGAGCGAGCCACGGACTGCTGCATCACCCAGCCGTGGGCCTGTGGATCGGTTCACCTTGACCTCGCCGGAGAAGCCAATCGGTCGAGGTTCCGAAACCGCTTAGCACCGCCGACCCGAGCGCCATCATGCTAAAAATGGCGAACCCCAGCCATCCGATAAGGGGGATCGCCTGGAAGATCGTCACCAGCAGCGCTCCGAGCAGCGCTGCCACCAAGGCTCCGCTGGACTTCGACATGCCGCGGCCCACCCAATAGCTGATTCCCGAATAACCCACCACTAGGACAACGAAGAAGACAACCTCTAGACCGGGGATCCAAATACCGGATATGGCTATAAAAAAACTCGAGACGGTCCAACAGAAAACCAGGCCGATGCCGGAGAGAAAGGCGAGGCCGGCTCGCTGCCGTATCGTGTTGGCGAGCACCTGAATCCTGTCCTCGCCGAGGATCACAAACGCGACCAAGACCATTAGTGGCTGGATCAATAGCAGTAATAGCGCGAGGCCGAATAGCATGGCCACGAAGCCCGACAACGCTAGGGGCAAGAGTTCCTGCACAGGGCTGAACATCGACGTGATCTCTCCATCGACCGCCGCGGCCCCGGCTCCGTTGACATTGCCAAATATCGCTGCAACCTCGGATCCTGCCACGGCACCGGGAGAAAGATCAACGTCGCCTCCGACCGCAACGATTTCGCCACCCACAGTGCCGTTGACGGCCACGTTCCCGCCTATCGCAACAGCTTCGCCCTCGACGAGGTTGTCAATCTCCAGATCTCCCCCAATCGCGACAGCCTCTCGGGTTACCGTTCCCTTCACATGGATCGAGCAGCCGAAGCATACAACCTCGCCAAGGACTTCATCTTCGGCAACGACGATGTCCTGACCGAACATGATGCGTTCTTCCGACCCCAACAGCACGGCGGGTAGAGTAAGAAACAGGAGCAGAGTTTTGAGGAAACCGGACTGGGTCATGTTGGCGTACCAAAAGGCTGATGGCCTAGAAACCGCGGAAAGTCGCGGGTTCTGGTCACAGGGACTCCGTGGATAGCCGTCGCGCACGAAAGGTCTAGGGCAGCCATTGTCGCGCCGGTGAGAAAGGCGTCTGATCGTAATTACGGTACCAGACCCGGCTTGTTCCGGTTTTTTGGTGACGGTGACCGCAGAAGAGGAACTTGACCGAGGGATTGGAACATGGCAGGAATCTATTCACATGTTCCGTCCCTAAACTTCCTTGTCCACGACTTTCCTTGAATTGTTTGATGCTTCTGGTCAAGAGGCGGGTGAATACCATTGAATGCCCAGCGCTGCAGCAGTTTACGTTAGGATATGCTAGACTCCACGGCCCGATAACTGACTGTCACGCGGGTACACGAAATGCCAAACGACGAAGGTCAAACTTTCATAAGCTACGCGCGTGAGGACAGTGAGTTCGCGCTCCGGCTGGCCAAGGACCTGCGCGAAGCCGGAGCAAACCTCTGGCTTGACCAACTCGACATACAGCCTGGTGAGCGATGGGATCAGTCCGTCGAGAATGCCCTCGCGAATTGCAAGAGTTTGCTAGTCGTACTTTCTCCCACAGCCGTTGGATCGACCAACGTCATGGACGAGATCTCGTTCGCCTTGGAAACGAATAAGCAAGTGATTCCGGTCTTGCTTCGTGCTTGCGAGATCCCTTTTCGTTTGCGGCGCGTGCAGTACATCGATTTCACCGCCGAATACCAAGACGGCGTCGACTTGCTTCTGAGGAGTCTGGGCATTGAAAAACGCGCGGTAAGCCCGTCTCCCCCGCCTTCAGAACCTGCCGAGACTTCCCCAACGCCGCATGGCCCCATTCAAGTAGGCGAACTGGACAAGCTCCCCAAGAGCAACGAAGGGGCACATAGCACCCTACCGATCGCGGGGGCGACCGAACGAACTAGGCCTGTGGAGGCTGGACCAACGCCGCCTAGCAAAGGTACAAGGAAGTTCCGCCTCGCTCGGCGCGCGGCGGTGGGAGTCGCAGCGGCGACCGTACTCTTGGTCGCTGCAGTGTTCTTTTCGCCGAAAGACAACGGTGACCAGGCCCTTGGCATCGACGACAGCGGCACAACTCCCACCGATGATGGTGGGTCGCCTACTACAAAAGAGGATGCGACCGGCATCACCAGAGCTCAAATTTTAAGCCTTAGACCTGAAGCACGGTACGGAATCCCGACAGCAGACCAATACCTCCTCAATCGCGAGTACATCGTAGGCTACTCATATGAACGTCGCCAGCCACGATGGGTCTTGGAACTTCTCAACGACCGCACATTGCAGGTGGAAGAGGGGTTAAGGCGAATGGATAATTTTCGTGAGGATCTCAGGATTCCAGCACAGTTTCGTTCTACCCCGAACGATTGGAAGGGCTCTGGGTACGATCGCGGCCATTTGGCTACGCCAGGCAATCATCGCCAGGGGGCGATCGTTAATAGCGAGACGTTCCTAACTAGTAATCTCACCCCCCAAAAACCGAAGTTCAATCGTGGTATATGGCGACTGCTCGAGGTCGCTGTGAGGGAACTAGCAGCACAGGAACGGTATTTGGAGGTCTACGTGATCTCGGGCCCTCTTTTTCAGGTGGGCGGCAGAGTTGAGTTTATCGGTGACAGTCGTGTCATTTTGCCGGATGCATTCTTTAAATCGGTCCTCGCGGAGCCCACACATGGAAGGCTGCGGATGTGGTCCTTCGTTATCCCCAACGAAAAGACGGACAAGGAACCTTCGGATTTCCTGGTTCCAACGGAGGAGGTCTCACGCCAGGCGGGGCTGCCCCTGTGGGACGTCCTGAGTGGCGGGGACAGTGACGATTTTCGGAAAAGGGTGAGACCAATGTGGTCTCTACCGGAAAACGAGCGATAACACACGTTAATCGCTGGGGGGCAGGAGCAGTCTCGCGTCGGTAATCAATACAACAATCCGTAGCTCCACAAACTTATTCAAGGCGGCACCTTGCCGAGGCGCGACAGTTATGGCGACGCCCAGAGGACAAGGCCTCTTGGGGAGGACTATGCATCCTCTAGGGGGGGGCCGGCGATTGGCTAGGTGAGACTTTGAAGGGATGTCGGGTTCTATCAGTCAGCGTTTCGCCAGCCAGCGGATTGCATTTCGTAGAATCTGTTGAACCTCCGGCTGACGATAGATGGGGCGTGTTTGGTGTCCCGGGCGAAAGTAGAAGATCTTGCCTTTTCCGACGCGCCAGATCAAGCCGTCGCTGCCGCGTTGCTCACCGCCTTCCCACGATCCTTCCAAGATCTTGCGGTCCGCCGGAGGAGCGTTGAGCGGGTTGACGTACATCTCCGTTACGGGGATTACGAAATCCGCAACCCCTCTCACGATCGGGTGGCGAGGCTCCAGCACCCGGATGTTCTCCGGTTTCCCGTGGTTGGTCACTTGAGACCACGCACCGATTCTTCCATCAAGCTCGATCCCTATGCTTTTGGCTTTGACCTCGAACAGTTTCTGAAGCGGCCGGCTGGCGTGTGCCGAGTGCAACGGCAAAAAACCCATGCCTCGCTCGACGACGTGGCGTACAACCCGGGCTACGTTCTCATCCGTGACATCTGCGTGATTGAAATGGCCAAACCAGACCAGCACGTCTGTTTTGTCTAGAGCGCTTTTGTCGAGACCTTGCTGGGGATCGAGTAGGTTCACGGCTTCGACACTGATTCCGCGGTCGAGCTCGAGCATTGTCCGAATCGCACCGTTGATGCCGTTCGGGTAAACGTCCACGGGTTCACTCCGCTCCGACCACACCATGACGCGCACCTTGGCGGTCGCCAACGAGCTACTGAAAAAAACGGAAACCGCCAAGACCCAGAGGTGCACCGGCACTACTGTATCAAAGAGAGGCAACTACCAATCGGTGCTGAAGGTGTGAAAAAACGCTGGGACAGACAACCGCGGCGAGTGAAGACTGGTGAATCCGAAAGGCTTCCGAGAGCGCCGCTTGTGGCGGTCCCGATTCTTTCACATCTTCCTGGCCGGGCAGCCTACCTGGACCTGGCTCAGTTGGAAGGCGGTCAGAAGCGGCGAGCGTTTGTTCGGGGCACCGCGGGACGCTTAGGATTCGGATTCGCCTGACACGTTCAAGGGATCAAGCGCAGTTCCACCCGGGAAAAGCTCGGGAGGAACGAAAGGATGTGGATTCGCTGGGACTGTCCCTTTTTGTATCAGCCTAATCTGATACTGTGCGACGAGTACGTGTGGCGCGCGGATCATCCCCTCTGGATTGGCTTCAAAATTGGGGATGTGCGAGTCGGGAAAGCGAACCTTCCAACCGTAGCGGCCTTCGTAAAACAAAGGCCGGCCCATGCCCCACTCTTCGTATATGTCGCCAACACGTTCGATCTCGGCAACATCGAGATGTTCGGGCACTCCGGCGCCTCTAAAGAACTTCAGATCCTGTTCCCAAGTAAGCCGAGCGGCGTAGAATTCGTTACTGCTCTTGTAGTCTCGCATTTGTGGCCGCGAGCCGAATATTTCGGCGAAGCCGTCTGGAAGGACCTGCTCGCTCTGAGACGCGCGGGGAATCCAGGGTTCCGGCCCCGTGAACGGATTGACGAACCACCATTCGCCTCCGTATTCGGCCGGCGCCTGCCGGTACGGTCCTAGAGGGTGCTTCGCCCACTCGGGAACGTCCTCGTAACGGGGAGTGCCGGGGTTAACGAGTGGCTGCGTGGTGGAGGGTAGTTCCGGGAGGCTCGTGGGACGATGACTGCCGGCGGGGCTATGGGGCGGCAAATGAGTAGGCAGTCGTCCCCGAGCCACATGGTGGGCTCGAGCCCATAACGGTGGGACCGAGGTGCTCTCGAGGCCGCCGAGGGATGCGACGTGTCGTGCCCGTGAGGGCAATTCTGAATGGGGAGGCCCTGTGGCGGACGGCGTCGAGGACGTCTTTTCCTGGGCGTGAATGAAAGCCCAGAACGCGGCCTGGCGGTTATTGGGACCGGGATCTTTGACGAAATGAGGCTCCAGAGTTGGGTTGAGGCTGGTGAAAGGATAAATCATGACGCGGTGACAGAAGCACGCGAGCGACCAAACGTGGGGTGGGGCCGGAGAAAGCCCCTTTTTGCAAGAGATTTGGGACCATGGTCGTGGCAGGATGGCTCGAACGGCGACAAGATCCGGTCTGAGGACAACTTTTGATCTCTCGATACGGTCGCCGGCAGTTTGCCCGCGTAAGCTTGTTGCATTTCGTCAGACAAAGCGGGAGAGGCGGGTTCGTGACAGGTTTTCTGTCGACTGTAGTTTGTGGCGCTCAGTCGGATTCGGACTCCGACATCCAGTAAAAGTCGCCGTGGGCAACGATCTCGACCGGTCCCACCAGGGTGGCTTCGTTCCCCTGTTCCCAACGGACGTTGAGGTCGCCCGCCGGCGTGACGACCCGCACGGGGGTTTGAACCTGGTCTGTGAGAATCCCCGCAACGGCGGCACCGGTGGCCCCGGTACCGGAGCTCACTGTCTCGCCGGCCCCTCGTTCCCAGAAACGAACGTCCATCACATTCCGATCGAGGATCTTCACAAACGAAACGTTGGTTTGATCCGGGAACCTGTTGTGCGTTTCGATCTCGCGGCCCACGGCTCGCCAGTTGAAGTCGAAATCGGTGACAAAGACAACGCACTGCGGGTTGCCGACGTTGAGTAGCGTGACGCGACGCGCGCCGCCGTGGGTTTCGAGGGAGCAGCCGATGTCGCTCTCTAGGTAGGTGGGCCGCCCCATCGTCATCTCGAAGACAAAGATTCTTCCTTGTCGCTCGATCAGGCCAACTTCCTTGACACCAGCTTTGGTTTGTATACGGAGTGCGCTGTCAGCACTGCGCTCGGCAATCAGAAACGCTGCCACCGCGCGTGTGCCGTTGCCCGAGACCTCGGCCTCGCTACCGTCGGAGTTGAAGATTCGGAGCCGGACGTCGGCGTGAGGATCGTCGGACGCGAAAACCACCTCAAGACCGTCGGCTCCCACACCGTGGTGACGATGGCAGATGCGACGTGCGAGCTCAGGCAGACTCGGCTCGGTGACACCTTCCGCGGACAGCGAACCCCATTCGACGATCAGGAAGTCGTTCCCCACCGCTTGCGCCTTCGTGAAAGGAATCGTCATTCGGACAGACTCGGTCAAAACTCGGTGAACGCCTTGAACTCTTGGAAGCGGGCTTCGATCTCTTCGCGGGTGAGCGTTCGAAGACGGCCGGTGCCGAACTGCTCGCAGCAGAAACTTCCCATTACGGAGCCATAAATCATGGCACGGCGTAGATGGACATGAGACGCGTGGTCAATATCGCTGATTCCGACCTCGGCGAGATAGCCCATGAAGCCGCCTGCGAATGAATCACCCGCGCCGGTGGGGTCGAAGACGGTTTCCAAGAGAAAGCCCGGAGCGACAAAATAACCTTCCGACCGGAAGAGGATGGCACCGTATTCGCCCCGCTTGATGACGACGGTGTGCGGGCCCATGTCGTGGATTCGCTCGGCCGCTCTACGAAGGTTGAACTCGCCCGAAAGCTGGCGTGCTTCACCATCGTTGATAAGAATGAAATCCCACTTGCGGATGGCGTGGGCCAGCTCGTCCGGCGTGCCTTCGATCCAGAAGTTCATCGTATCTCCGCCGACGAAGCGGGGCGATCGCATCTGTTCCCGCACTTGCGCCTGCAGCATTGGATCGATGTTGCCGAGAAAAGCATAGGGCGTGGAACGATAGGATTCCGGGACGTGAGGATTGAAGTCAGCAAAGACGTTCAATTCAGTCTTCAGCGTTGTCCGCTCATTCATATCTTTGGAGTAGACGCCCGACCAGTAGAAAGTCTTGCCAGGGACTTTATCGAGCCCCTCGAGGTGAACCCCATGGTCAAGCAGAATGGCCTCGTCTTCCGGAGCAAAGTCATCACCAACGACGCCCACGAGATTGACCTTCGTGAAATGGCTGGCGGCGAGAGAGATATACGTCGACGAGCCCCCGAGCATGCGATCGACCTTTCCATAGGGCGTTTCCACCCCGTCGTAGGCTACCGAGCCGACTACAAGTAGTGACATTGGTTTCGCCTTCGCTTGCTACGCGGCGGCGCCGGATGTCAGCCGCACTGAGCGACGTCCCAGCGTCGACACGAGTGTCGACGCGGCAGACGTAGGCGTCTGCGCCACAACAGACACCGAAGCCCAACGGCGCCGCTCCGAGCGTAAGGGAACAACCACCCTCGTAGCGCAGGTCCCCAGACCTGCCGTGTCGGTACTTCTATCGACACCTGTTTCCGGGCTGCCCGCACGCAAGAACCCAGGTTAAGCTCAACATGTCGCTCACCCAATCGGCCCTACGATAGACACTTCAACTCGCCGTAGTGATTTTTTCACACCTTCCCGCATCCATTTTTTCGGCGAAGGACCTTCCCCACGGCCGCCACGGCGCCAGCTACGCGAGATACTTACCGATCAACAGCTCGTACTTTTTGCGAGAGTCCGCGGAAATTATGTTTCGGTCCGTGAGGATGGCGTTTTTCAATGCCGAAGCGTATGGACTGGGCTGATCGCGCGGAACATTCCTGACCGCTTCGAGCGCTACCGCCTGGGCGTTTTCAGCATTCTTGCTGAGATACTCGATTACCTGTTCGACGGTGACCGCGTCGTGGTCGGGATGCCAGCAGTCGTAATCAGTCACCATAGCCACCGTCACGTAAGACATTTCGGCCTCGCGGGCGAGTTTGGCCTCCTGTAGGTTCGTCATCCCGATCACGGAAAAGCCCCACTGCCGGTTGAGATTCGATTCCGCGCGCGTCGAAAAAGCCGGCCCTTCCATACAACAGTACGTTCCGCCGCGATGAACCGTCACACCTACCGTTTTGCAGGCCTGTTCGACGACATCGGCGAGCTGTGAACAGATCGGATCGGCAAAGCCGATGTGAACCACCACATCTTCGTCGAAGAACGTTGAGACCCGGCCACGCGTGCGGTCAAAAAACTGGTCGGGAATGACGAAGTCTACGGGCTTGAGATTCTCTTGCAGCGAGCCGACGGCGCTGAACGAAAGCACCCATTGAACGCCCAGCGTCTTGAGACCGTAAATGTTGGCGCGGAAATTGAGGTTCGACGGCATGACGCAATGCCCTCGCCCGTGCCGAGCCAAGAAGGCGACTTTCCGTCCGGCAAGGGACCCTAGCACATAGGAGTCCGAGGGGGCGCCCCATGGCGTATCGATGTCGACCTCCCGACGGTCCTCCAAGCCAGGCATGTTGTAGAGCCCGCTGCCGCCGATGATTCCGATTTCCGCGTCCATCAGGGAGTCATTCTAGCAAGGCAGGATATTTGAGCGGCCGAGAGCTTCGGGCACGGCAAGCGGGCGCGATGAATCGCGCCCCTACATCCCTGACGGCGGTCATCTGCTTCGGCTGCTGCCGGCCACTAAGTAAATCCAGATTATCGGCGCTGCTCCAATTTTACGCGCGTTGAGACCTCCTGCCCCTCTCGCAGGACCTTCACCTCGACCACGTCCCCGACTTTGCTGCCACGCAAGGCGTAAGTGAAGTCGTAAAGGTTCTTGATCGCTTTATCGCCAAACTGAACGAGGATATCGCCTGCTTCCAAGCCGCCCTTGGCCGCCGGCGATCCCGGGCGAATGTCGGCAAACTTGACGCCACTTTCGACCTCCCCGAAGTCTGGCACCGAACCGAAATAGGGACCATACCCGCCGCCCCCGCCCGAGCGGCCGCCTCCGCGCCGGGGACGATCGACTTCGATGAAGGCCGGAGGGTCTGGCGCCGCCTGAATATTCGCAGTTACCTCGGCGATCATGTCCAGCAGGTCCGCGGCGTTCCCGCCTTTGATCTTCTGCCAGGTATCGGTCGGTTTGTGATAGTCGGAGTGCAAGCCGGAAAAGAAAAACAAGACTGGGATGCGTTTGCCAACGAAAGTTGTGTGGTCACTCGAGCTGTAACCGGTCTGGGCCGGGTCGATCCTGAAGTGGTGATTCTTGCTCGCGGCTTCGAGCAGCGACCCGAATGTAGAACCAGTCCCGACACCGCCTACGTATACCTTGGACTTCCGTATCCGCCCGATCATGTCCATGTTGATCATGGCGATCGCTTTGTTAAGCGGGAGTGTCGGGTGGTTTGCCCAGTGCGACGATCCGAGCAAGCCGATCTCCTCGCCGGCAAAGGCCAGAAACAATACGCCGCGACGGAGGGTTTCTCGGCACCCCGCGAAAATGCGTGCCAGCTCGATCAGACCCGCCGTACCCGACGCATTGTCGTCCGCGCCGGGATGCACTTCTCCGATTCGGGACGGAGAGAGAGAATTCTGATCACCGAAACCCAAATGATCATAGTGCGCCCCGATGATGACGTATTCGTCCGAGTCCCCAGGGAAGTAGCCGGCAACGTTGTGCACCTCCGCCTGCTTGCGCTCGATGTCAACGTCGAGAGAAATCGTTAACTCGCCTGATAGAGAAAAGGACTTCGGACGATAGCCTTCGTCGATTTCGGACTGCTGTCGGGCGAGAGACTTTCCTTCCCGCGAAAGCCACGCGTCCACGGCCTTGTTTTTCACATGGGACACTAAGATGCCCGCATTCTCGGGGCCGGCTACACTCCCGAACTTCACCAGCAAATCTTCCTCTTCACCCTCAAGCTCACCGTTGACAATCAGAAGTGCCTTGGCGCCCCGCTCGCGGGCGTTAATCGCCTTGCTGATCAAGTGCGAATGGTGGGTATACGTGCCTGGATCGGATCCGCGTTTTTCGGCGAACTGATTTGGCTCGTACCGAAGGACGACGACAATCTTGTCCTTCACATCGAGATGGAAGTAGTCGTCGTATTCAAACTCGGAGGCCGACACTCCGTAGCCCGCGAAGACGACCCCTCCAGTCACAGATCCCGCGGAGGAAAAGCTCACGGGGACGTAGTCCTCGCCGGGTTCAAGCGCTAACTCAGAACCCTCGCGGCGAACGACGAGCCGGTTGCGCGGGCCCATTGTGGCGCCCGTGGTGACTACAAAAGACTGGAGGTACGAGCCGTCGCCTCCGGCCGGGCTCAGCCCGAGATCCTGAAACTGCCCTGCGATGTAGTCCGCCGCTAGCTTCAGCTCGGGAGAGCCCGCCCCCCGGCCCTTCATCTCGGGAGCAGCAAGAAATCTTACGTGCTCGACGTACTGGTCGGGATCGACGCCGGCGAGCTTGGCGGGTTCCGCGAGGGCTGTTGCACACCAAACCGCCAGCGCAAGCCCGGCATGGTAGCACTTGACGCGGCCGCTAGGGATCGCCACGCGCATGGATTCTTTCAGGGGTCTCAAGGAGTTGAAAGCGTGACCTCACAGCCGCAGTCGTCCCCGGCGTTGTTGGCCACTTTTTGATACTCAATTTCGTTGTCAACGATCTGCTTCAGGCGTTCCCATTCGACCGCCCCCGTCACGAGGCGCCCGTTAATGAACAGAGTGGGCGTGGAGCGAACCCCAACCGAGGCCCCCTCTCTTATTGATTCTTGAATGGCCTTTTCCGTTTCGCGGCTGTCTATGCAAGGGCCTAGTTTCAGCACATCCAGCCCCTCGCCAGTGGCGAACTCCATGACCTTGTCTTTTAGGTTCGCGGGCGTCATATCCTTCTGGTGTTCGAAGATCCAGTCGTGATACTGCCAAAACGCCTCCGGCTCGAGCTGGTAGATGCAGCGCCCCGCGATCGCGGCGCCCATCGCCCAGTTGTGGGTCTTTAGAGGGTAGTCCCGAAAGTAGACCCGTACGTCTTCGGGGTAGGCTTCGATTAGCTGAGTGCGAAGAACCTTTGCCTCCTTAGCGCAATACGGACATTGGAAATCGCTGTAGGCCACGACCACGACCGGCGCTCCGGAGGTGCCGAAGCTGGGGTGAGGGGCGGTCGTAATTTTTTCCAGGTTCGACTGAAAGGGATTCTTGGCGATCTCGTAGGCAGATCCGTCGAGCACCTGCCGGCCATCCTTGGTAATGCGGAATACGATCTCCCGCGACCGGAGCTTGTAGGAGAGCCGCACAGTCGTTCGCAAAAGACCATCAACGGACGAGGGTTCAAAGGCCCCGATTTCTACCTGGACCCCCGGCGCCCAAGCGTAGAGGTGCCGCAAGTAGATCTCCAGGTCTTCTTTGTCCAGAGCATTACTAGGGCCCATTTGGGCTTCACTCTGAGGCTGGCCGAAGGCCGCAAGGTCCTCCGCCGGATCCCCCAGCGCTTGGGCGGAGCAAGGAGTTACAGCGCCTAACCAACACAAAAGTGCCGCTGAGGCTAGCAGGGGAACGCGCGTCGCTCTTTCAGTCAGTTTCATCTCACTTCATCATAGTCTAGGGTCTCAGGGATGAACTCGAGTCGTCGGCCATCGACCGCGCAAGGATGTACGAGCAGTAACATGCCGCGGCCCAGGCGATCGGTTTACCTATCGCCAGGAAGGGGGACAGGCACCCCGGACGCTTCTACGTTCAGGGTTCCCACAGGCAAATACCCGACCACCTTCGTGGCGCGGACGAGGTTCGCTTGGTTGCCTGTCCCCACGGCCCTCCGAACTAGCCAGGTGCTGCTATGGTGGTTGTCCCCATCAGTCCACGATTGCTAATACGGTCGATAGTCCCTGGACCGCTCCCTCACGGTCACGGCTCGGGAGAACCCGCGCCGCTGACTTTTTGCCACAGCTTGTCAGATACCCGAAGTTACTGCTTTGGGCAACGCAAACGCGACGTAGGAGCCTCCGGACGGCGCGCCGGTCTTTCCGCCGCCGCACGCGATCACGACAAACTGCCGGCCATCCACCTCATAGATCGATGGGGTAGCGTTTCCTCCCGCGGGAAGAGTTGTTTCCCAAAGGAGCTCGCCGGTCATCTTGTCGAGCGCACGGAATTTTTTGTCTGGCCCGGTTGCGGCGATAAAAATTAGTCCCCCGGCCGTGACTGCTGGACCGCCATAGTTCTCCGTTCCCGTGTTCCGAATACCCTGCTCGACCAGTTCCGGGTACTCACCCAAGGGGATTCGCCAGACATTCTCCGCAGTGTCCAGATTGATCGCGTTCAACGTGCCCCAGGGCGGCTCGACGGCAGGGTAACCGTCCGGATCCAAGAATCGATTGTAGCCGTCGTGGAAGTAAGGCATGTTTGCCTGTTCCGTAGATAGTTCGCCCCCCGGCTCGAGTACCGTATCCTCCCCGGTCGATGCGTATTGGACTAGGGCGGGCAACTCATCCCAACCCAAAGTCGGGAAGCCCGGCATGCGCCCTTGGCCCACGGCTACGACCGTGTAGATCTCCGTTGGTGTGAGCCGGTTTTCGACGCCGACCAGCGACGGAAACTCGGGCGGTGAGCCCCTACGGTCTTCGCGGTGGCAGTTTGCACAGTACCGCAGGTACAGAGTTCGTCCCGTGCGCCGCTGATCGTCTAGGTTGAGCTCGGTTAGTCGCATGATCCAAGCCATCTCGTTGGAATTCACGTAGAGCAGGCCGGTTTCCGGGTCGAACGCCGCGCCGCCCCACCCGGGGCCACCATCGACGCCCGGAAAGAAAATGGTCCCTTGAAGACTGGGTGGATCAAACGGGCCGCCATTGCGGACTTTCCGCAAACGCTCTAGGACTGCCCGATGCGCTTCGGGCGTCCGCTGGGTCACCATCTCCTCGGTGAAACGCTGCCGGGCGATGGGCGGCGGCTTGAGGGGGAAAGGCTGCCTCTCGGCGGTGACTTCCCCGGGGACGTCCGATGTCTG
Source organism: Bryobacterales bacterium (assembly GCA_965248205.1). Classification (GTDB taxonomy): domain Bacteria; phylum Acidobacteriota; class Terriglobia; order Bryobacterales; family UBA6623. Next base: position 6,638,250 of record CBDFIS010000006.1, on the reverse strand, counting down.
GGCCTTGCGATATCCGATCGGGAAGAGCGGTTCTCCTGTGTCGCGGTCAAATACGAAGATGTGCCCGCTCTTCGTGACTTGGGCTACGGCGTCGATCAGTTTGCCGTCGCGGAGAAGAGTAACCAAGTTTGGCGGGGCAGGCAAATCGCGGTCCCAGATGTCATGCTTGACTACCTGGAAGTGCCAGAGTCTCTCGCCCGTGGCAGCGTTGAGCGCCAACACACAGTTCGCGAAAAGATTGTCTCCGACTCGATCTCCACCATAGAAGTCGAAAGCGGCGGACCCCGTCGAAGCAAAGACGATCCCGCGATCGATGTCAAGACTCATGCCGGACCAATCGTTGGCGCCACCGCTGTACTTCCAGGCACCTTTCGGCCAGGTATCGTAGCCGTACTCTCCCGGATGGGGAATAGTGTGAAAGCTCCATCGAAGCTCACCCGTCCGCACATCATAAGCGCGGATATCCCCCGGAGAGGCCGGCAGCGACTCGCTCACGACACTGCCAAGAATCAGCAAGTCACGGTAAACCACCCCGGGCGCATTGACATATAGGGACAACTGACTGGCGTCTCGACCCAAACCCTCACGCAGATCGACCCGCCCTTGGTTCCCGAAGCTCGCGACGAGTTTGCCTGTACCAGCATCGATGGCGTAGAGATTGTGGTGGGCAGTAAAAAAAACACGGCCGTCTTTGCCGTCTGCCCAATGCGCGACACCCCGGATTCTGGAGAGTCCGATGGACTGGTTGGCTTTGCTCGGGTCGAATACCCAGCGGAGCTTACCAGTAGCGGCATCCAGCGCGATCAGCCGCATCTTCGGAGTCGTCCCGAACAAGGTATCCCCCACCACGATTGGATTGCACTGCATCTCCGAACCCCTGAAGGCGTCGCCCGAGTCGTAGGCCCACGCCAATTCGAGGTTGTGAACGTTCGCCTTGTTGATTTGGTTGAGGGCGGAGTATCGAATGCTGTCCCAGCCACCACCGTAGATCTGCCAATCGCGGTAGCCGGTTTCGGGAACCGTTCTTTGGTGGGGACCACAGGCGGCGAGGAAGGACGCAGCAAACGCGACAGTGAGTCGGTTTAGACGCTTCATTTGTACTGATCTCGGCATCAAAGGGGCGTTCCTCAAGAAATGCTAGCCCGTATTCTCACGGCCCGACGCTCTGAGCACACGGTAGACCCGCCATGACTGCGTTGCGCTTGCTCGGCGATGCGGAAGCAGTAGAGACAAGCGATCCCGCTTGTCCCAGCCGCGGAAGGCTCGCTCGGCCAGCAGGGTCCTTTGGCCGACCTGTTTCTTTCGTCGTGGACAAGCGGACACCGGACCGGCGGGATCGCCGGTCGCCACTGCTCGGTGTCGCGGTGACACACTCGTATCGGCTTCCGCTGGTGAAGGTGTCAAATCCCTTGTTGGCGCGACGCCGCGAGCTGAGAGAGCGCCGAAGGTAAAGAGGCTAAGCACTGTCACGTGGCTGCTTACGCCCGCTTTCGAACCCAACCGTGATACGTGTGCCTTGGATCCGCTCCTTCCGCCAAGTAATCGGCTCTCAGTTTCGCAAGGTGGTCTTGAAAGTCCGCAGGCATTGGATTCCGCTTTGCACCGACATCTACATTGAAAACGCGGGCCCCGTTGAGCCCGAAGATTGCCCGCTTCACGTCCCCGGTTGCAGGCCCTAGCGGAGCAAACCCGTGCTTCTTCTGCAAGTCTTCCGGGATCTCTAGACGGCGCAGCGCCTCGATCTGCCACTGGGGGCTCCCGTACCAGATGGAATCGGTACCCCAAATCACGTGGTCCGCTCCAAAGCCCTTGATTAGCTGTCCCAACATGCCTGCCGCCAACCGGGGATGAGTAACGATAGCAGAAGCGAATGTCGTTCCCAGCTCGGCATAGACATTTGTGAGCCGGTGTTTTTTCGGCACCTCGGCCAACTCGGTGACCCAAGGGATACGCCCGGTCTCCTCAAACTTACTGGCGGCCTCTTCGACGTCCAGCAAGGGCCGGAGCGCCGAGTGGTAGATGATGAAATTCAGTTTGGGAAAAGCCTTGGCCGCGCCAGCGATGTCATCGGCCCCCGCATACTGCCAGTTCGCGAAGGTTTCATAATCAGGCGGAATCAGCCCCTTGTGGATGCAAACGTTCCGAACGCCCCGCTTGTCGGCAATTTCCCAACAGGGGAAGGCCACCTTTTCATCGTCCATCAGCCAGGGATATTGGGAGGTTCCCTCCAGGGGATCACCCACGGTATAGCCCTTCCAAGAGTCGACCTTGAGGTCCTGCGCCAGGCGCTCCATCTCGTCGAGGTTGCCGGGCTTGCCGGGCCAAAACAGGCCATGGCCCATTAAACGCTGGGACCCCGTCAAGCGGTTGATCAAACTTCGGCTTTCGACGATTTGGTCCGAGGTAAGAGCCATGTGCTCGGGCGTCTCGGACGGAAACCCCGTTAGAATTGCCACCTTCGTATCGCTATCGAGGAAGATGTCCTTGATGTAGTGATCGAACTTGAGTCGATCCAGAGTCCATTCCTTCGTGCCGAGTTCCGGGTTGATTGCCGTTTCCTGCCGGTTTTTCCCTTGCGCCCACTGGGTCCCGGAAAGCACGCCCTTCCACTCATAGTCGTCGTGGACGTGGTGGGTCTGCGCGTCGAAGATAAACTCGCCGGCCAGGCTCGCCCGACGTTCTTCCGCCGCGGCCGGGTCTGCGGCTTCCGCCCGCTCGACTTGGAACAGGGGACCGAACACGTGGTTCATCGCCAGGAACGCCGTGGCCATGCCACTGCTCGTTTGAAGGAACTGCCGACGGTCGAGTCCCAGCTTCTTGCCTTGAGCGTCCGCTAGAGCTTTCAATCGCTCTTCGACCTCTCTCTGCGCCTCCGTCTGCGCCAACGGCATGTATTCGCCATTCGACACCATCTGGGTCGGCACAGGCGCACGGTAGGCGGCGTTCTCAGCTTGCTCCAAGAGCTTCCGGTATTTGTGGCTTATCCACATAGAAATGGCCCTCCTGTTGCAGGATGGACGTCAGCGTAGCACTTGACTCGCAAAAGGCTGAATCACAATCTTACCGTTTCGGTACCCCAAGCGGAACTGACACAGGCCCGGTATCCGTAGCGCGATGACCGCTCGCTCGCGTTCGCGGCTCAGATCTGCTCGTCGCCACGGTCTACGGATTGTCAGTCGTACTCAACCCCCAACTGATCGAACGTGAAACTCCAGATATCGGTCCACTCGTCGACGGTCTTGCTGAGGGGTTTTCCGCGACCGTGTCCGGCGCCGGTTTCCACCCGCAGCACGATAGGATGCTTGGAAGCGTTCGCTGCTTGCAGCCGGGCGGCCATCTTGCGAGCGTGCAGGGGATCGACGCGCGAGTCGGATGCGCCCGTGTAGATCAACGTCGGCGGGTACGATTCGCCATCCTTAACCCGGTGATATGGGGAGTAAGCGTGGAGCCACAGGAAATCCTCCGGGTTCTCCGCTGAACCGTACTCGGAGATCCACAGCCGCGCCATGCGAAAGCGATGATAGCGAACCATGTCGAGCAGCGGCACGCCGCAAATCACCGCTCGAAACAGATCGGGCCGCTGGGTCATCGCCGCTCCTACCAGTAGACCTCCGTTGCTGCGCCCGTGAATGGCCAGCCTTTTCGGATCGACGTATTGCCGCTCGACGAGGAACTCCGCGGCGGCGATAAAGTCGTCAAAGACGTTTTGTTTCTTGCCCCACCCCATAGAGACGTCTATCAGCAGATAACGTTCGTCCGGCGAAAGGATGGCGTAGGGCATTTCTTCCTTCTTCAGCTCCTCGCCGTAAATCAGCTTATCTTCCGGCCAAGTCGCGCCCAACTGGTGATAAAAGACCCGCCGATGGTAGACCTCCTCACCGGGACCGATGCCCTCGAGCTCGCGGGGCCGCGTGTAGTAGAAACCCGAGCCGTCCTTGAGCCACTGAGGATTGGCCCAGCGGACCTTCGGGATCGGCTCTCCGACGGTCTCGCCGCTATCAACCTCGAGGTTGTGCAGGTCGCTCGTCTCGGTACCGCCGGACGACATGCCGTACGTGAGCAATCGGCCGTCCCTGGAAGGGAGAAACCAATCCACAGTGACGGTTCCGTCCTTGCTCAGCTCGTTGGGGTCAATCAGGACACGGTCTTTTCCGTCGACGCCATCTCTGGCGTAGACGACGGGCTGGTTCTGGCCCCCCTGTTTTTTGGAATAAAAATACCGCCCAGCCGCTTCTTCCGGCCGAGTCAGCGACCCGGTCCCGAGCACTTCCGTCAGCCTTTGACGGACGTCTGCTCGGCCGGGCAGCGCATCGAGGAGGGTCCGCGAGTAGGCTGACTGCTCATCCACCCAACGCTCGGTTTCGGGGCTCGACTCGTCCTCCAGCCAGCGGTAGGGGTCAGCGACCGTCACTCCATGCAGGGTCTCTTCCAGCATTTCCACCCTGGTCTCCGGCGGAGGAAGTAATTGCTGTCCCGCGTCGCAACCACCAAGCAAGACCGCCGCCAGAAGCATCGTCTTGCCGCACCTTCCTTTTCCCATAGCCGTATCTTATTCGATCGAGACTGGGGTGGCGGGTGGCGGAAACGGGCTCCGGTACAACAGGGAACGCAGCAAGCGACCTATCGGCAAGTGCGTCCGATATCTACGGCCCTCTATGAACCCGGGAACGTGCCGAATCTCACAGCCGATGCGTTGCCGCTTGTGGCGGGCACCTGTAGGCTAAATATCGGAGCACACGTTGCAAACGCCGAAACCCGGACTGGGAGGCACCAACATGATTGCGAGAGTTCTTTGCTCACTACAGCAGCCATCGGTTCGGCTCTGTCATCACCTGGCTTCGGGAATCTGTCGATCCTCGCTCGTCCTTGCTACGCTAGTTTGCCTAACGTCTATGCAAGCCGAAGATCTGGAGATCCCCTTTGAAAAATTCGTCCTCGACAACGGATTGACGTTGATCGTGCACGAGGACCACAAGGCGCCGATCGTCGCTGTCAACGTCTGGTATCACGTTGGCTCGAAGAACGAGAAACCCGGCAAAACAGGCTTTGCCCATCTGTTTGAACACCTGATGTTCAACGGCTCCGAACACTACAACGACGACTACTTCAAGCCGCTCGAAAAGGTCGGCGCGACGGGCATGAATGGTACCACCAGCAACGACCGAACGAACTACTTCCAAAACGTCCCGACATCCGCCCTGGACTTGGTCCTGTGGATGGAATCCGACCGCATGGGACACTTGCTGGGCGCCATTGACCAGGCCAAGCTCGACGAGCAACGCGGCGTAGTGCAAAACGAAAAGCGGCAGGGGGAAAACCGTCCCTACGGAAAAGTCTACGAGCTCATCACCGAAAACACGTACCCGAAAGGACACCCCTATTCCTGGACGGTGATCGGCTCAATGGAGGATCTCGACGCCGCTTCGCTCGAAGACGTCCAGGAGTGGTTCAAAGCCTACTACGGTGCCGCAAATGCCGTCGTTGCCGTGGCCGGCGACGTCGATCCGAACGCAGTCAAGGCGCGCGTCGAGCACTATTTTGGGGACATCGCTTCAGGGCCGCCTGTGCCAAGACAGAAAGCCTGGATCGCCAAGATGAAGGGCACTCACCGCCAGACGCTCGAGGACCGCGTGCCCCAGGCGCGAATCTACAAGGTCTGGAACGTCCCCGAGTGGGGCAGTGCCGATTCGGACTACCTCGATCTAGCCAGCGACGTGCTCGGCCAGGGCAAGAACTCCCGTCTCTATAAGCGCCTTGTCTACGAAGACCAAATCGCCACTGAGATTTCCGCCTCTATCAGCCAGCGGCCTGTGGGCGGTCAATTCTACATCCAGGCCACAGCTCAGCCCGGCGTTGATCTCGAGTCACTCGAGACGGCGATCGACGAGGAGCTCGATCGCTTCCTTAAAGCGGGACCCACGGAAGACGAACTGTTGCGCGTGAAAACACAATACCGAGCCCGGTTTATTCGAGGCATCGAGAGGATCGGTGGGTTCGGCGGTAAATCAGACATTCTCGCTTCGAACGAAGTCTACGGCGACCGTCCGGACGCTTACAAAGCGACTCTCAAACGAATCGCCGGAGCTATACCAGACGACCTCCACGAAGCCGCGAAGAGGTGGCTCAGTGACGGCGTATACATCCTCGAAGTTCATCCCTTCCCCGAGTTTTCAAACACGACGGAAGGCGCTGATCGCTCCAAGCTTCCCGATGTGGCTCAGCCCCCCGGCCTCAAGTGGCCCGATCTGGCCAAGGGAGAACTCTCAAACGGCCTGAGCGTCGTTCTGGCTGAGCGGCACGAGGCGCCGGTCGTTGAGTTCGAACTGCTGATAGACGCAGGCTACGCCGCCGACCAATTCGCTTCGGCGGGACTGGCACGTTTCGCCATGGACATGCTCGACGAGGGAACCGCAACACGTTCATCGCTTGAGGTCAGCGAGGAATTGGCGAAGCTCGGCGCCAGATTGCTCACGTCTTCCGGTCTTGATAGCTCCATCGTCACCCTCTCGGCACTCAAGGAAAACCTCGACTTGTCGCTGGCCGTCTTCGCGGATGTCGTCCTGAACCCCGTCTTCCCGGAATCGGAGCTTGAACGACTCCGGAAGCAGCGATTGGCCCGCATTGCACAGGAAAAGACCGACCCCTTCTCGATCGGATGGAGGCTGCTTCCCGGGATCCTGTTCGGAAAGAACCATGCGTATGGGAATCCCCTGACAGGCTCAGGCACCGAAGCATCCGTACGTGCGATATCCCGTTCGGATCTCGAAAAGTTTCACCGAACGTGGTTTCAGCCCCATAACGCAACGTTAATCATCGTCGGGGACACCACGCTCGACGAAATCATTCCCAAGCTCGAAAGCAACCTGAAGGGGTGGCAAGATCTCAACGAACCGCCGGCGAAAAACGTTGCGGCGGTTAGTAACCCTGCGAGTAGTGTCCTTTATCTCGTTGATCGGCCCGGCTCAGAGCAGTCGTCGATCATCGGGGGACTCATTGCTCCTCCCCTGAACACGCCTGATCGCTTCGCCATCGAGTCGATGAACCGCATTCTGGGTGGATCCTTCACTTCGCGGATCAACATGAACCTGCGCGAGGATAAACATTGGTCCTACGGCTCGCGCAGTCGCTTGACCGACGCGAAGGGTCAAAGGCTCTTCATCGTCACAGCACCGGTGCAGACGGACAAGACAAAGGAATCGATGGTCGAGCTCGACAAGGAGCTGCGCGGCATTCTCGGTCCGCGGCCTCCCTCGGAAGAGGAGCTGGAGAAAACCAAGAAGAATCAAGTCCTCAACTTGCCGGGCCTGTTGGAAACCAAAAGCGCGCTCCGGGGAGCGATCAGCGAGATCATCGAGTTCGGTTTGCCCGAAGACGAATGGATTCGACGTGCGGAGAACATCACCCGTCTAGAACTAGGTGACATCTCGGCGGCAGCAGAAAAGATCGTGCGCCCCGATCGAATTGTCTGGATCGTCGTCGGGGATCGCGCCAAGATCGAGGGCGGTCTCCGAGAACTCGATTTCGAGGAAATAAGGCTTATGGACACTGACGGAGAGCCGGTGGAGTGAGGGGTGGGAGAAAAAGAACGCTACAAGACTTCGGCGCCGCCCCAACGTCGGCTCTAATCATTGAGAGGGCTTCCCACTCGGAGCTTGTGTCGAGGTAGACCACATCCCCTTCGACTTTCACCTGACCCTCCCACCTTCCCGCCAAAGGCCTGTCGGCCGACTCGATAGGCACCAATCTAGCGACGGGTCGCCCGTGTTTAGTCATGATCAGGGTATGCCCTTCTTCCGCCACCCGGTCGAGCCACCGATGGCAGCGGGCAATGAAATCCGTGGCGCCGATTGTAGTTTCTCTCATGACCCTGATCTAGGTTGACATATCGACAAGTCCAGTGGTCATTGCGATCCCGAACCCACCCTCTGGGCCAGTGAGAGCTGGAAAACGGACTAATCCAGCGAGCGGCCGGAGTGCGTCGCCCATGCAAGTTGGAAGCGAGGCGTATCGGCGCTGGCCCAGCGGGTTTCGGTAGCGTCGATGAGGTTCGGCCAGACCTGCGACGGATGGGGGTCAAAAACCGTCTCAGCATCGGCCGGGACGATGTGCCAGGCCCCCGACGCCACTTCAGCCTCGAGCTGCCTTGGCGACCAACCGGCATAGCCGGCACAGATGCGCACTCTTTCGTCCTCGCCTCCATTGAGAATCTTGTCGAGAAGATCTTGACTGGAAGTCACATGCACATCGTCAAAGACGTGTTCGGCGCCCTCTGCGTCGTCGTGTGAGCGGAAAAGCATAAACATCTGCGTTCTCGCGACAGGGCCTCCGATGAAAAGCGTGACGTTACGGTCCCGTAGCCCCTCAGCCTCTGGCATCAGCGTCGACAGCCTCATCCCTGTGTCTCGGTTCACAACCAGGCCCATCGCCCCCTCGCGACTGTAGTCGAGAAGCAGGACGACGGTTTCGTGAAAATTAGGGTCCCTCAGCTGGCGACCGGCAATCAGAAACATGCCTTTGGCGAGATCCTTCAGCTTGTTTGATTCACTGCTGTCCGGTTAAAAGTCGAATAGAATCAATTGGTTGGGGTCATAGGGGGATTCGTTTGGGGAGTCGGATGGCTGGAGTGCCTGTAAAAGGGGCATTTTTTCGAATTGCGTAACGCTGAGAATCTGTAGAATCTGGTAAAGACTCGCTTCCAGCCCGAGGCGTTTCCGGACGATGGCGATGAGCACGTAAATCGAGACAGCGATCCAGATCTGCGTCTTGACGGCGTTCTCGCTGGTGCCGTAAAACGAGTTGATTCGCAGATGTTGCTTGATCCACTTGAAGAACAACTCAATCTGCCAACGCGACTTGTAGATGTGGGCGATGGTCAGCGCCGGGAGCGCGAAGTTGTTGGTCAGAAACTTCAGCCGCTTGTTCGTCCGGGCGTCGAAGTAACTGACCCTCCGCAACGGGTCGGGATAGGCTTGGGCCGATTCGATGGCAGCCAGTATGACGGTCTGATCCGAGCGCAAGCCCGTGGATTTGTCGACGGGATGCGAGTAGCGCCGTTGGAGCAAGATGTTCTTCTTGGTTCGCACGACGAAGAACGACGAGCAGAGAGTGAACACGAAGAGGCGTTCGAAATCGACGTAGGCCCGATCCATGACGTAGAACGCGCCGGCCTCCGGGCCGATCTCGTCGAGGATGTTGATGTCGTGCACTTTGCCTCCAGTAATGCGGATGAACGTGGGAATATTGCCGTGCAGATCCAGCAGCGTGTGCATCTTCACGGCGGCTTTTTGCTTGCGGAATCTCGCCCACGGAAACAGCGACAGGCAGAGGTCGATTGTTGTCGAGTCGAGAGCGTACAGAGTCTGGTCCAAGTCCACACCGATCGGGTCGTGGGCATATAACGGCCGTGCCATGCCAATCAAGACCTGCGCGAAGTCCGCGTAGATCCGCCAGTCGCGCGACTCGTTCGCGTCGGCCAGTGTCGAGCGCGCTACCCTGCCGCGGAATCCCATGTGGTAGAGTTTGCCGTGCATCGAACGCAGGCACGTCTCGATGTCGCGGAGGCTTGCCCGATAGGTCAGCTGGGCGAATGCCATCGCAAGAAACTGATCCCAGCAGGAGAAACTTTTCAGATAGGAATCGCCGCGGTAGCGCGATACACATTTCTGAAACTCTTTGCTCGGTAGGTGCTCGATCAGTTGGGAGAAAACCGTACGGCCAAGGTTCATCCCTCATTGTGCCGCGTCCGGATGCTCCGTTCAGGCGACCATTTGCGGCCTCGGGATTTCAAATCGTTCCCGGGCAAAACAGGCCATAAGACATTGAACGGTCGAGACTTACCGTCCGATGGCGCGACTTTCCCCGGACAGCACTGTGTTTGATTGAGCCGGCGCAGACTGAGCCACCGCGACGCTAGGTGCCGCCAATTCCCGTCCTGCCGCCAAGACGGCTTCGAGAGACAGCGACCCGGCCAGTAGCAGAGCGACGGCTGCTGCCACCAGGGAAAGACGTTTTCCTGTGGGCCTTTCACCGCGGAGGTTACTAGGGCGTGGCGAGATATCCATGCGGTGAATCCAGGAGGTAATCAGAAACTCAAAAGCGTAGCCTGCAAACTTGGTCGGTTCAAGGGGTCTCTGGCAACAGAGACGTTCAACGTATGCAGCGCTACCTTTTCTCGGCGTTGTCCGCGATCACTTATAGAATACCCGACCGCAACACGAGGGATGGTCTGGTCCCTATGCGACCGTCTGTGTCTGACCACGGAAGCCGACTTCCGTCGTCGAGGAGGTCAAGGTTGTTGGGAAGCGGGCTTTTGCGGCCGCTCCCGCCGCTGAATCTCCTCAAAAAGCGTGTGCTAGACTCGGTGTTTGTAATCCGGCTTTGCTCTAAAGCGAGTGTCCATTGGAGCGTCCGCCGAAAGTCTTGGTCATCGACGACGAGGAAGCCGCTCGGTACGGAATTGTCCGCGCGTTGTCGGGTCAGGGATACGAGATCCAAGAGGCTTCCGACGGCGACCAAGCCCTCGAAACGATCCGGCAGTTCCAGCCCGACGTCGTTCTCTCCGACATCAATATGCCCGCGATGGACGGGCTTTCCTTACTGAAACATCTCCAAGGCCAAGCGAAAGACGAGTCCGAAGTTCCGCCGGTCGTGCTGATTACCGCCTACGGATCAGAAGAAGTCGCCGTGAAAGCTCTGCGGCTCGGGGCTTACAACTATATCTCCAAACCCTTCGAGATTGCCGATCTGCGGGTGATCATCCGAAACGCCATCGATAAGCAACGCCTGCTGCGTGAGAATCGCCGCTACCTGAGCCAGCTTCACCAAACTCTAGCGGAACTAAAAGCATCCCAGACAGCCCTCGTGCAGGCTGAAAAGATGGCGTCCCTGGGACGGCTGGTTGCCGGTATTGCGCACGAAATGAATACGCCGCTGGGTGTGCTTCAGAGTGGCCTGAAAACGATAGAAACAGCCTCCACCAGACTGAAGGCTGAACTGACCGAGCCGTCGGCCGGTGGCTCCAGCATGTCCCGAATCGTCGACCAACTACCGGAAATCGCCGTCCAGTTACACCAAGCCTCTGCCAGGATTGCCGAGACTGTAGCTAAACTTCGGGCGTTCGCACAGCTCGACCGCGGTGGTTTTCAAGCCGTCCCAATCCACGACGGCATCGAAAATACTTTGAGCCTGATGCAACACGAACTCACCCCGAACATCGAGATCAAGCGAGAGTTCGGAGACATCCCCGAAGTTCATTGCGCCCCGCGCGAAATCAATCAGGTTTTCATGAATCTTCTGCTCAACGCCCGAGACGCGATTCGCCAGGCGGGTGTCGACGGAGTTGTCCACATCCGCACTCGTCGTCACGAGGATTCCGTTCAAATCGAGATTCAAGACAATGGCTCGGGCATCGACCAAGATCATCTGAGCAAGATCTTCGATCCCGGCTTCACGACCAAGGGAGTCCGTGTCGGAGTGGGGCTGGGGTTGCCCATCTGCTACCAGATTTTGCAGGCGCACCACGGTCGCATCGAGGTCGAAAGCCGCGCGGGCAACGGAACCAAGTTCATCATCACTTTGCCGGTCGACGGGCCGAGCTGAATCTATGCTGCTCGACTTCACGCTGCGGTTCTTGGGCTTCGGGGTTGGAACCGCCCTACACCTGTTTCTGGGCGTCCTGTTGGTCCGCAAACCCGGAGTGGGCAGAATCGAGCGCTTGTTGCTCGCCGTCATCACAGCGGCCGGAATGTGGCACGCCGGCAACGCGCTGGCAATGTTTATCCGCCTCAACACCGGCGCCGAGACGGGTCCTTTCCTCAACGTGCTTGACCAGATCGCCCGAGCGGGTCTGGCCCTGACACCAGCCCTGCTACTTCACCTGGGGCTTGTCTGGGCGAAACGATCGGTCTGGTTGGCAGTGGTCGGATACGGGGCTGTCCCAATTACCTTGTGGATGCTTGCAACACATCGTTTAGGCGGCTATCGCTTCGTTCTGGCCGGCATCCTTGTTGTGACGTGCGTGCTAGGGCTGCTGGCTGCCAGGCGCGAGTCGGACCCCTTGTACCGGAAGTTCTTTCGCTGGTCGGCGGCGACCCTGCTTGCCCCCGCAGTCGGCGTTTTGACAGGCGAGAATTCCGCTCTGGTCGTTTGGTCTGCCCTGGTGCCCTCCGTCTGCTTCGCCTATTTCGTCTACCGCTACGACTTTCTGGGACTCCTGATTAGCCGCCGTCTTGTTTTCGCCCTTGTCCTCGGTATTTTCTCGGCGTTCTATCTCTTTCTGGTCCGTCGTGTAGCCGACTTCGTAGAAGACGAGTTCGACTTTCTTGGTCCCCTGACCGAACTGGCTTTGATCTTCGCCGCCGCTCTGATTTGGCTGCCTCTGTATGCCTGGATGAACCGGTTTGTATCCAAGAGAACGCAGCTTTATGGCGACTTTAGCAAACGTGTCATCGAAGAGGCCGCCGCCATTCTCGATTTGGGAAAACGGGTTCAATTTCTGGCGGAAGAAGTCGGTCGAACATTCAAACTGCGACGGGCTGTTCTGGCTACCAGCGCCCGACGAATCGTCCTTGGACAATTCGGCCCGAAGGAGCCGGGGATAACTCCCGACGCTGTCCGGGAACTCGAAGCAGCGATGCGTGGTCAGAAGGTGGAACTTGTCCATCGGCACGAGACGGGCCATCCTGAGCTCCGCGCGATTGTGGCCCACTCCGATTTCAACTACCTTTTCCCCCTGCGGTACGAAGACCACTTGACAGGCTTCCTGCTACTCGATACGTCACCGCGCATCTACCTCGACCAGGATGAGCCCATCCTGCTCGGCCTCTGTCGGCAGATCTCCCATTCGATCGAGACTTGTCACGTGGTCGACGAAAAGATTGGCCTCGAGAAGACCCTCCTGCAACAGGAAAATCTGGCTCGTCTCGGCAAAGCGGCGGCCACGATCGCACACGAGGTCAAGAACCCGCTGAGCTCGATCAAAACTCTTGCGCAACTCATGCAAGAAGACCCAGAGGTCAAGCAACGATACTCGCGCGACTTGTCTTACATGATCGCCGAGGTAGATCGGCTGAATAGTAGCGTTCAACAGCTGCTCACGTTCTCCCGACCGGCGCCGGAGACAAAAAGCACGATCGACCTTACCGGCTTGCTGGAAATGACCACTGGCACGCTCGCGCGTCAGCAAGCAACGAACGGCGTGCGAGTGGAATACATCGCCGGGCCGCAAATTCAGATCGAGGGATCCAGTCCGGAACTCGTGCAACAGATTGTGCTCAATCTGGCCCTGAACGCCATCCAGGCGTCGGCTTCGGGATCGCAGGTGACGGTGGAGGTGCAGCCTCGCCCGCCCGGAAAAGTGGCCGTCGTTGTGGGTGACGAGGGGCCGGGCATTCCTAAAGAGCTACAACAGCGGGTGTTTGATCCCTTCTATACGACGAAGCAAAAAGGGACCGGCCTAGGGCTCGCGATCGCCAGGAAGAATGCTCGCCAACTGGGTGGAGAGATCAAAATTGAGAGCCCCATCTCACACGATCACGGAACCCGCGTAACGGTTATCTTGCCAACGTCATGACGGAGAGGGTCGCTTGTCTGAGGTCTGTCGCACGAGTGCTGCCGTCGCTATTGCTGCTTGGCGCAACCGCCGTCGCAGACGAACCGTTGTTTCCCGCTCGACAGATGGAACGCATCCAGCAGGGCGTCAGAGCGATCTACAACCTGGAGCACGACCGCGCGGTCGAGATCTATCAGGCGATGATTGATGAATCTCCTGACGAACCCGCCGGATACACTTATCTCGCCAAAACCTACTGGCTTCAAGAGCTCGTCGCGAAGCAGGAACTCAGCATCGACCGCTTTGCGGCTTCCGACTTTTTTGCCGAGACGGTGAAGTACAAACCGCAGGTCGACCCCCGTGCCGAGCAGCGGTTCCGTCAAGCGAACGACCTAGCTATCGCCAAAGGCCGCGAGCGACTGAAAAGCCAACCAAACGACCGCACCACTCTTTTCTTGCTGGGACTGGCTTACCAGAATCTCGCCAGTTTCGAGGCCTCGCTGAAGAGGAGTTGGTGGGCGTCGTTTCGCGCGGGTAGCAAGACATTCCGGTACCACTCCGAACTGCTCCGCCAGGACCCCTCCTTCTACGAAAGCTACCTGAGCACGGGCGTGTTCCACTACGTCGTTGGCCGGCTGGGCTGGAACGTCAAATGGCTCGCCTTTATGCTCGGTTACCGGGGCAGCCGGGAACAAGGAAAGCGCGAGCTTCGCGTATGTACGGAGAAGGCTCAGCTTGTCGCGGACGATGCCCGCGTCATTCTCACGCTTATCTACACCCGCGAAAAAGACTTCCAGGCCGCTTTCGACGAGCTGTCGGTGTTACTGAAGCGTTATCCCAAAAACTATTTGGTCCATTTGGATATGGGTGGCATTGCCATGCTGATGGATCGCACCGATGCTGCCGTAACGGTGTACCGCGACATCCTACGAAAAGTTGAAGACAGCGAGAACAGTTACGACAGACTGGAACCAGCGATCGTGCACAATCGGCTCGGTGTTGTCTTCCGAGTTCGTGAAGAGTTCGAGCACTCGGCCTCGTGGTTTCGGAAATCTCTCGACGAGGCCTCCACTTCCACGCTTTCAAGAGTCGTTGCTCACCTCGAGATGGGGAAGACCTACGACCGAATGGGGAGCCGTCAACAAGCAATACGCCATTACGAATCCGTCCTCGAACTAGAGGACTTCGCCGACTCGCGCCAAGAGGCGCGGCAACTGCTGAAGCGTGCCTATCGGCGGAACTAGCCGGTCGTTGGCGCTAGTCAGCTCCCTGGATCTCGTCAACTCGTTCGCCGGGAACAGTTTGCTACTCTCACAGACACCGAGACCCGATACCTATAGTAGGGAGCCCGGGGGGCGCTCGACCTGATATCTAATGCGAAAGACCAAGATCGTCTGCACGCTGGGACCAGCCTCTAGCGAATCTCACGCTATTGGTGCTCTCCTCGACGCGGGTATGAGTGTCGTGAGGCTGAACTTTTCTCACGGCACGCACGAAGAGCACGCTGCCCACATCGGGCGCGTCCGAGAACAAGCGGGCCGGCGCGACCGCATGATCCCGATCATCGCCGACCTCCAGGGACCGAAAATCCGAACCGGGAAGCTTAAAAACGGGGAGCCAGTGAGCCTTAAGGCCGGCGGCGTCCTCCGACTCGCCCATCAACCGATCTTCGGGGATGAACAAAACGTAAGTATCGATTACCCGACACTGGCGGAGGACGTCGAACCCGGCGACCGTGTTCTCCTCGACGACGGGGCTGTCGCCTTACGCGTGACGCGGATCGAGGACGGCGACGTCGTTTGTGAAATTCTGAACGACGGGCTTCTCCGTGAACGCAAGGGCGTCAACGTCCCCGCGGCAGCGCTCAAGCTTCCCTCGGTGACCGAAAAGGACAAGGCAGACTTGACATTCGCCCTCGATCAGGGAGTCGACTACGTCGCCCTATCGTTTGTCCGTCGCGCAAGTGATGTCGAACTGGTCAAGGAATTGGTCGCCTCGGCAAAGACCGACACCCACGTTATCGCCAAGCTGGAAAAGCCTCAAGCCCTGGATGATCTTGCGCGCATCCTGGAAGTCGCCGACGGCGTTATGGTCGCGCGCGGTGACTTGGGCGTCGAGCTGTCTCCCTGGCAGGTTCCGATCGAACAAAAACGCATCATCCGCGAGGCAGCAGGGATGCGAAAGCCGGTTATCACCGCCACTCAGATGCTCGAATCGATGATCCAACGACCATCGCCCACCCGGGCCGAATCCAGCGATGTGGCGAACGCCGTGCTTGACGGCTCCGACGCCCTGATGCTTTCCGGCGAGACGGCAGTGGGCCGCTACCCTGTCGAGGCCGTGGCGATGATGAGCCGAATCATCGAATCGGCTGAAGCTATGCTTCCCGAACGTGGTTTCTCAACTTCGTCCAAATCAGGACCAAGTGAAGACCTCTCTGACGCCGTTGCTCGCAGCGCAGCCGAGCTAGCCGAGCAGTTAGAAGCAAACTACATCGTCGTCTTCACCGAAAGCGGCTACACGGCCCGGTTGGTTTCCAAACATCGTCCACGCTCCGCGATTCTCGGCCTCTCTCGACACCAGCAGGTTTGCCGGCGCATGAAACTGCTGTGGGGAGTTCGGGCGAAGCTGGTCGACGAAATCCGGGACGTCGACCACCTGGTAAAGGTGGCCGAATCTCTACTGCTGAGTCTCGGATGGGGCGAGCCGGGAGATCTGATTTGTATCGTAGCGGGTACGCCTTTCCGCGTATCCGGAAAGACCGACCTGATCAAGCTTCACCGCATCGGCAAAGCTCCACCCGAAGCCGGCCGTGACCAATCCTAAGGCCAGCTCGTGACAGTCTGCGCGGCCGGTGCCTGTTCCGACTGGCGGTCGCGCCCCTGCCTATGCAATCCGTTACTCTAGGTACGGGCTAAGCGTCTCGCAACGGTAGGACGCTCGGCAGGTGGTGACGTCAATCGCTGCGCTACGGCGTAGTGGCGGATGGCGTTCAGCGGGCCTTGGGTAGGGAGCCTCCCGACTTTGCCGACTACGCTCGAGAGCCGACCGCCACTGTCACTTGGGAGGGCCAACGATGAAGGAGTTCCTGGAGATCCTGACCCTCGCCGCTGTGTTGGGCTCCGGCCTGGTTGCGGGAATCTTCTTCGCCTTCTCCACTTTCGTGATGCGAGCCCTCGGCCAGCTGCCGGAGAACCAGGGAATTGCTGCCATGAAGGCCATCAACGTCACGGTGCTCAACCCCTGGTTCTTCCTCGCGTTCTTTGGAACGGGAGCGGTCTGCTTCCCGGTCGCGTTTCTCGCTTTAGGGAATGCGGCCGGCACACATCGGGCTTACCTACTCGCCGCGTGTGCCCTCTATTTGTTCGGGTGCCTTCTCGTCACTGTGGCGTTCAACGTACCACTGAACAATCGGCTGGCGTCGGCCGATCCCGACAGTTCGGGCGCGGAGACGCTGTGGGCCCACTACCTCTCACGCTGGACTCTCTGGAATCACGTCAGGACCGCTGCGTCATTGGCCGCGGCGGGTCTCTTCGCCATGGCCCTCCGTGGTGGACTCATCGGCGGCTGATTCCTGCCGAGAGACTGCATCTTTGGGTCTCACGGCCCTGGAATTCGGTCGGCGTTCGGAGGTCCGACGGCAGCCACCAGCGTGACGTTTGTCATGGGCGGACTTGGAAGGGCGGAGGCCGCGTGGGGAATGCGTGCGATGCGGGGCATCAACGAACCGGCTGTCACACCGCGCTCACGACGCTTTTGATGGGAACAGGGCACCAGCTCGTCAGCGCCCGCAAAGTCACCTGCCCGGCGCTAGTCTTTCAGTTCCACCAAGACTATCTCGAGAGGCTGGTCGTTTGTGTTCACCGGCAGGTGCTCTGTGCTGTCGGTCCAGACGGCTTGCCCGGCCTTTGCGGTGATGGGCTCGGAACTCCCGTCGGGAAAGTCGAATTTCCCGTCGCAGTCGGTAAGGAAGACCGCAAGCCCGTCGGGGTGCCCGTGCATCGCAGACTTCTCGCCTGGTCCATACTTAATTCTCAACACGCGTACGCGGTCATTCTCGAACTCGACTTGATAATGTTGGGGGTCAACAGCAACTGGATCTTCTGCCATCTTCCTCACCTCCTTGCGCCCGAGCATAAGATAGTGGGGTAGTACTATTCAACCCGACCCGCGGCGCCCCCCAGGCGCGGGCCGTGGACAAAGTATGCCGGGACCCATTACGACTACTTTGGCCGCGAAAATACGATAGGCTGAAAAGAGAGCAGATCGGGTCGCCGCGAGCACTCGAAACCCACCCGTGATGAGCGCATATTCTCGTCGAACCTTCCTTCGTCGCGGACTGCAAGCCTCTCCCCTGTTGGCCCTGGCAGGACGTTCCGGTCCCCTGCGGGCAAAGAAAAAGAAAAAACCCGAGCTGAACCTGCTTTTCATTGCCGTCGACGACTTGCGTCCCGAACTGGGTTGCTACGGCAGTAGCACGGTCCATACACCCCATATCGACTCGATCGCCGACCGAGGGTTAACCTTCCTACGAGCCTATTGCCAGCAGGCAACGTCGAGTCCGTCGAGGACGTCGCTTCTGACGGGACGTCGTCCCGACACAACGCAAATCTACGACGCTAAGACGCATTTCCGCCGCTACCTGCCTAACGTCACAACGTTGCCCCAGCAGTTCAAGCGGCAAGGCTACCTCACCACGGCCTTCAGCAAGATCTACCACAAACCACAGCTTGACGATCCCCGCTCGTGGAGTGTGCCGCCCTGGATTCCCGACGGCTTTGAGTGGGGCAGCCAAGAGAATAGGGCCTCCGCCCGAGGGCGGTGGGATCGTTTACGCCAGTCCGGCTGGGTCTCGAACGAAGCGTATTTCTACGACCCCTCGAAACGGCAGGCCCAACGCGGCGAAGCGGTCCGATGGCAAATGCGAAGTTGGGAGAGCCCCGACCTGTCCGACGAGGCGCTTCCCGATGGAAGAACAGCCGAACAAGCCATCAGCACGCTGCGGGAGATCCGCAACAAGCGGTTTTTTCTGGCGGTAGGCTTCTTAAAGCCCCACCTGCCCTTCGTCGCGCCCAAAAAGTATTACGATCTCTACCCGGGGACCCCCGAGGCGGCGAAAAACGTGTTCCCACCCGCCTATGCCCCGCCCTTCGCTCTACACGATTCCGCCGAGCTTCGTGCCTACACGGACATACCGATGTCGGGAGGTGTACCCGAACATAAGGCTCGCGAACTCGTGCGCGGCTATTACGCTTCAGTGAGCTACGTGGACGCCCAGATCGGCCGCCTGCTAGCTGCCCTGGATAAGCTCAGACTGCGCGAAAGCACGGTGATCGTTCTCTGGGGTGACCACGGCTATCACCTAGGTGACCATGGCCTATGGAACAAGTACACCAATTTCGAAACCGCGACCCGCACGCCCCTAATTATCAGCGTTCCCGGTCAGCGAGGTGCGGGCAGGAAAACCAACGCACTCACCGAGTTGGTCGATGTCTATCCGTCTCTTTGCGATATCTGCGACCTGGAGCGCCCCAACGGCTTGGAGGGGTCGAGCTTCGTGCCGCTCTTCCAGGATCCCGAGAGATTGTGGAAGCGCGCCGCTTTCAGCCAATATCCACGTGAGATCCCCGGCGCTGGGGATGGCATGGGATACTCCATGCGAACGAACCGCCACCGCTACACAGAGTGGCTCGTCAAGGAAACGGGATTCCGTGCACGCGAGTTATACGATCACGAAACCGACCCGGAAGAAAACTCAAACGTCGCCAACGATCCGGCAAACCGGAGTCTCGTGAACGGGCTCACAGGCATGCTGCACGAAGGCTGGCGCGCTTCCCTGCCCCCAACGGAAAACCCGGTGTAGTTGATTCGAGAAAGGGAGCTCACGCGCAACCGCAAAATCGGATGGCAGCCCTCACTTCTCCATCTGGGACTAAGCCAGGGTTGAGTAGGCTTCAGTTTGTCGCTACTCCGGGGGTCGGGTACGTCCCACGGTATTTCCAAATAGGCCCGCCATGAGTGGCGGTGACTGCCTGTAATAAGGTCTCGTCGAGAAAGCTTACCAGCGCCGCGGCCGGCCACGCTTACCGCGTTTGCCGGAAGGCGGTCCGCGCTGGTCGCCTCCATAGTCCCCGCCGCCACCCCCGATTCGCGGGACTTTGGGACGGGCTTCGTTCACCACCAAGGGCCGACCCATCATCTCTTTGCCGTTGCAGCTCTGAATGGCGGCCTCCGCTTGCTCGTCATCGTTGATTTCAACAAACCCAAAGCCGCGTGCCTGTCCGGAAAAGCGGTCGCGCACCAAGGTAACACTGTCCACCGTAACCGACGCCTCAGAAAACAATTTTTCCAAGTCTCCTTCGGTCGCATCATAGGACAAATTGCCCACATAAAGCTTCATTTCCGCTCCTTTGCCCCGGGCTAGCAAACTTCCCGGGGAATCCACAAACTGAAGAGGCTGAAGGCTGACCCACGGCTGGACTAGGGTACCGTCTTATCGAGGAGAGTCTGTCGCTTCCACAGCTGGCCCCATCGTCTCAGAGTTTGAAACCGGAAGTCAACGACGGGGATTGGCCGATACCCGACGGTAGAACGCTAGTTCTTCGGCTGATACTTCTTGCCAAAACCCGATTCCCCAAGCTGAACAGAAAACGCTCCGTCCGGCTGAATCGTGGCCTTGATGAACTCCCCGCCGCTTTCACTGTTTTTGTTGGCGATGAACTGCGGGTCCGTGTTCAGCTCGGGCCCTGTTCGCACGTTGCGGTACATCTGCCAAAAAGTCTCCAGACCCGGGCTGGTTTTCAGTGTTTGCATCGTCACAGGCTCAGCTCCTTTCCTCGGGGCGTTGTTAAGCACAACCACGCGAGGACGAATGCTGTGAACGAATACCGTATTATTGCTCGCATCGAGTCCGTGATGGGAGATTTGAAACAAATCGACCGTCCCAACCAGGTTGCTGGGACAGGCCAGATCCGCCTCAACGTCCCACGTTAAGTCCCCGGTGTCCAAAAAGCGGAAATTCCCGTACTTAAACAGTACGGCGATGCTGGCGGCGTTTTCCGGCAGGCTCGGTGCGAACTCGGGCCGATCGGGTGGATCTCGCTTGTCCGCGCACAGCGGGTTCGGCATCTCCGAGGCGCTGTCGCTGGGGGCAACCTGGCGATCCGAAGCCACCGAGACCATATCCACAGGTGGCAGCCCGTCACTTTGCTTGAGGCTAAACGTGTCCCCTGCCTTCACCGTTTGAGAGTGGCCGCCGGTCACTTTTTGGTACAGCGACAAGAGCTCCGGATAACCGTCCCCGACCCCCTCCGGATTGTCGACAAACCCGTGGTCGTAGATTTTCTCGATAGGGATCAGTTGGTTCAACTTGTACGTCCCACCCCAGTGGTCGCCGTGGTAATGAGTGACGATGAAATGGTCGATTTGCTTCAACCCGGCAACCTCCGCGGCGACGTGATGCATTCGCGCGGCATGGCTGTCTTTGTTCTCACCGGAGTCAATGAGGATCGACTCGCCGGCGGGCGTGACGATTAACGTGGCAGCGCCGCCATCAACGTCAATCCAATAGATGTCGGTAACTTGGCGCTCGGTCACCTCGCGCTCGGCGACTGGAGCGCACGCGGACATGATGGCTAAAAACATGAATGTCGTCACCCTTTGCATGATTTTTCTCCGAAGATGGAAATCTCCTTTACCGCCTGCCCTCTCGGTAACCGGGTTCTTGTGTTACTAACGGTGCGAAAGGAACCATCATCCAATTCCTATTTCGCGCAAAAATGCGCGGTTTTTCTTGGCAATGGGCAGCGGCTTGTCGAATGGCGCTGGATACATGTCCTGCTCGACGGCCGCCCAGCCGTCGAAGTCAACTGCCTCGAGAACATTTTTCAACGCGGAAAAGTCCACTGCGCCTTGGGACAGCTCACAAAACATGCCCATCGTGACGGCCGGTGCAAAGGCGACGCCGTCCCGCTCCACTTGCTTGCGGATTTCCGGGTCCACGTTCTTAAAGTGGAAGTACCGAATGCGCTCGTGATGCTTGCGGACGAACTCTACGGGGTCACCACCCCGGTAAGAATGGTGGCCGGTGTCAAGACAGAGAAAAACGCGCTCCGGATCGGTCTGCTCCAAAAATGCTTCGATCTGAGCTTCGTACTCGACGTGCGTTTCGGCGTGAGGATGGAAAATAAGTTCGAGCCCGAAACGCACTTTCGCTAGATCCGCAACCTTGTGGGTGGTTTCGATGAGTCTGTGCCACTGGTCATCGTTAAGCTGGTCGGACCGAAGCGACTCGCCAGTAGCGACGTCCGTGTAGGTGTCGTCAATCAACATCAGGTACCGAGAGCCGAACGCCGTCAGGATGGTCCCGACCGCGTCAAGTTCCTTTTCGATGACCGGCCATTCGGCGGCATCTTCGAAGTGCCGCATCACGAAACCTCCCGAGAGCTTCAGTCCACGCCCGGAGATTTCGGTCTGCAGGGTTGGCAGGTCCGTAGGAAGATAACCGTAGGGGCCAAGTTCTATCCACTCGTAGCCGGCTTCGCCCACCTCGTCGAGGAATTGTCGCCAAGGGGGCTGTTTCGCATCGTTGGGCATGCAAACACCCCACGCGGCGGGAGCGGATCCGATTCTAACGTTCATGGGAATGGTTTACGGACGTCGTGCGTGGCCGATCGGACAAGCGACCGAGCCGGTTCACTACCCTCAGACAGTCGTTAACTACATGCTTTTCTAATCGATAGATTACAAGAATAAACTAACGTTCTACATGGACCGATTGCGCTGTCCCTTAGCCTCAGTAGTGGAGCCGCTGCCGCTCGCCCCGCAGCTTTTCGTACTGCGCACGGCTCTTTTGTACGGCTTCGTCCCCGCTGACTTCGGCCGGCGCAACGTCCCACCAGACTCCCGACGCTTCAGGTTGGCGGGTCCGGGAAATCTCGGCGGCAATGACGCAGGCCCCGGATTCGCCGCGAGCCTCCCTCAAAGCCGAGCAGAGATCGTCCGGGGTCGTCACGTACCAGCCTTTTGCTCCCATGCTTTCGGCGTGTTGCTTGAAGTCGACGCTGACGTCTTCACCCTCGAGGCGATTCGTCGTGGGGTCGCGACGTCTGAATTCGTTGCCGAAGCCCTGTCCGATCGTCCCCAACTGCAGACCCCTGATGCTCTGAAAGCCATGATTCACGCAAATCACGACCGTGATCTTGAGACTCTCCATGACCGAGGTCACGATCTCTGAGGGGTTCATCAAGTATGTGCCGTCGCCTATGAGAACGTACACCTCCCCGCCTGACTGCGCCATGCGGACGCCGATGCTCGCCGGGATCTCATAGGTCATGCACGAAAAGCCGAATTCCAGGTGGCACCCACGCCCTCCGGTGGCGTCCCAGAGTTTGAGCAGGTCTCCGGGCGGGAGTCCGGCGGCGGCGACGACTACGTCGCCATCCGTTGTCGTTTCGTTGAGCGCCCCAATCACCTGCGCTTGGCTCATTTGTTCACCCGGGTGCTGGACGTAGATATCCTCCGTCACAGTTTGCTGCCATTCGCGCTTGGCAGCGGCGACTTCTTCGACATAATCGCTATTGGGTTGCACTCCCGCCGCCTCGGCCGCCTTGTGAAGCTCGCGCACCGCCTCGCGGGCGTCGGCAAGAATGGGGACCGCTCCCTGCTTATAGGCGTCGTGGCCGCATACGCTGATGCCGATGAACTTGACGTCCGGGTTCTGGTAGAGCCCCTGCGAGCCGGTCACGAAGTCAGCCATGCGCGTGCCGACGCAGATCACGAGATCCGCGTCACGGAAGATCTTGGCCGCACAGGGCGTGCCGGTGACACCAAGTCCACCCAAGAGCAAGTCGGAGTCGTTTTGGATCGCTCCTTTGCCCGCAAATGTCTCGGCGACGGCGATCCCGAAAGCTTCGCAAAACTTTTGCACCTCATCACGAGCTTCCGAGTAATGGATACCACCGCCCGCCACGAGGACCGGTCGCTCGGCCGCTTTCAGTAACGCAACTGCATCCTGAATGCGCTGGCGGTCGGGCATGCGGCGCTCGATCGGCCAGACTCGTTCCTCGAAGAAGTGCGCCGGGTAGTCGTAGGCATGCGCCTGCACGTCTTGTGGGATGCACACCGTGACAGCGCCGGTATCGGCCGGATCGGTAAGGACGCGCATCGCTTCGGGCAGAGCGGTTAGCAATTGTTCGGGCCGCGAAATGCGATCGAAGAAGCGACTGACCGGGCGGAAGCAGTCGTTGACGCTCACGTCGCCGGAGATTGGATGCTCGAGCTGCTGTAAGACCGGACCTTGATAGCGCGTGACGTAGTAGTCCGCCGGCAACAGCAGCACCGGCAGACGATTGATGGTCGCGGTAGCCGCCCCCGTGATCATGTTCGTTGCACCTGGGCCAACCGACGACGTGCAGGCGAGCGTTGAACGGCGCGCGGTGGCTTTGGCGTGTCCAATGGCCGTGTGGACCATGGATTGCTCATGACGCGGCTGATAGTAAGGAAGGTTCTGCCCGTATTCCACCAGCGCTTGGCTGAGGGTATGCACGTTGCCATGCCCGAAAATCCCAAAGATGCCCGGGATCAAGCGCTGCTTCTGACCATCGCGCTCGCTGTATTGGACCTGAAGATACTTCACCAATGCTTGCGCCATGGTCAGGCGCTGGGTCTCGTTGCTGGTACTCATTGTCCGCTTCCTCCTGTTGCTGTCCCTCGCTGGCCTTCGGATTGGCTCGTGCGACGGCCTCCAGTGCACGCCTTCTCGTCGTCGATGCCCTGCTTGAAACTGGCAAGACGCGAGCGCAGATAAAAGTATGCCTCAGAAGGGGTTCTGATCACAACAGTCAGGGTCCACCCAGCAGCGGCTACGAGCGCACAATTATGTCTGGAGCATGGTGGAGGAGAGCAAGCAACGGAAGGATTCCCGCGCCTAGTTTGATGCTGATCTGCGCGAGCTTATTAGGTGTGCGGGCGAGAGGCCAGGAGGAGGGAGATCGGCCGTTGGCACGGCCGATTTTTAGCCCCACCCCGCGCTGGACCTCAAATCGTACTAGTACAGACGTACTTTTTTCGTACCGTTTGGAAAAAAGGCATTGCAACCTCCCTGAATTCAATGGTATTAAAGAACCTGATGCACCTAACGCCCGCGTCCGAGTTGAGAATGCAGGCGAGTTTTGGCTGGCAAAACCCAAACGGCTTTTACCTGATTTTGCTAGGACCGAAAAGAGAGGGGATTAGACGATGAAAATGAACCTAGTAAAGATGACCTCGATCAGCCTTTGGGCAGTTGGACTTGTTCGCAACAGCCCCGGTGGGGCCGGTGGAATGGGCACAGCAATCAGTAATTCGCTATTAAAGCGCGCTTCATTGCGGCGGATGCGCACGCCATTGATCACACTGTTTTTTCTTTGCGGGCTTCAGCCCGGATTCGTCGGGTCGTCGGCCCGCGGGGGGACCCTTCTCGTTCCAGCAGATCATCCGACGATCCAGGCGGCGATCAACGCGGCGATCCCGGGAGACGAAATCATCGTCGCTCCGGGCACATATTTCGAGACGATCAACTTTCTCGGCAAAGCAATCACGCTCCGCAGCTCCGACGGACCCCAAGTCACAATCATCAACGGGTCGGGAGCGGGTTCCGTGGTGCAATGCGTGAACGGCGAGGGACCCGGCACGGTCCTCGAGGGCCTCACCATCACTGGCGGCAATGCCAACGAGGGTGGCGGAATGCTCAACATCGGCACCAGCCCCACCGTAAGGAACTGCATCTTTGAGAACAACACCGCTACGGACCGGGGCGGCGGCATGTACAACAGTTTCGGGAGTCCCAGTGTCAGCGACACCACCTTCCGCCAAAATTCTTCCGGCGCCATGGGCGGAGGGATGTTCAATATCGACAGCGCCAGCCCTACGATCGACAACTGTCTTTTCACCGAGAACACCTCGAACAAGGGCGGGGGAATGCGCAATTACCTCCATGCCGATCCGATCGTGACCAACTCAGTCTTCAGTTACAACCATGCGGGATCAGAGGGCGGCGGCATGGACAACCGCAAGAACAGCGACGCCGTGGTCATGAATTGCAAGTTCATCGGCAACACCGCCGACTCAGGCGGCGGCATGCACAACTACGTCGGCAACGCAACCGAGGACAGCGAGGAGCCTACCATCGTCAACTCGCTCTTTATTGGGAACATCGCGACATCGGGCGCCGGCATGCGGAACAACGATCCGAGCCCAATCATTACCAACTCCACTTTCGCGTTCAACGAAGGGTCCGGCATCTCCAGTCGTAATGGCAGTACGCCGAAGCTCACGAATTGCATTGTCTGGGGCAACACCGGCGGGTCCTTCAGCGGGGCGAACGCGCCGGAGGTGAGTTACAGCGACATCGAAGGCGGTTTCCCCGGCATGGGAAACCTGGATGTCAATCCGCTGTTTGTCAACATCGCGGGGCCGGATGGGGACTATCGCCTGCAATTGACTTCAACCCTGATTGACGCCGGAACCAATTCAGCTCCGGCGCTGCCGGCAATCGATATCGACGGGAACCCTCGGATCGCCGGTGGGACGGTCGACATGGGCGCCTATGAGTTCGGCGACCCCTGCATTTCGGACGGTGACTGCAACGACGGTAGTCCTTGCACGGTCGACGCTTGCGTGGGTGGGCTTTGCGATAACCAGCCTGCGTGCAACGACGGAGACCCCTGCACCGTCGACTCCTGCGACGCCGGCACCGGAACCTGTAGCTTCCCTCCCGACTCCTGCGACGACGGCGACGCCTGCACCGATGACATCTGCGTTCTCGCAAGCGGTTGCGCGAATGACCCGGTGGATTGCGGATCTGAACAGATGTGCGTCGACGGTAATTGCATCCCAATTCCGTGCGACGGCGACGGTATCTGCGACGCAGGCGAGGACTGTGTCTCGTGCCCCAGCGACTGTGACGGGAAACAAAACGGTTCGCCGTCAGGGCGGTTCTGCTGCGGCAACATGATCTGCGAGAGCGCCGAAGACAACTCGACCTGCGCGGTCGACTGCGGTGCCCCGCCCTTCTGTGGCAACGACTCCTGCGATCCCGGCGAGGACCCGTGCTCCTGCGCGGCGGATTGCGGCGCCCCACCAATGAATGAGAGCCTCTGCACCGACAATGTAGACAACGACTGCGATGATTTAGTTGACTGTCTCGACCCCGATTGCCCAGCCTGCCCGGTCTGCGGTCAGGTGGGCGAGGGGTGTATCTTCAACACAGACTGCTGCTCGAACAAGTGCCGCGGGCCACAGGGCGGCAAGACGTGCAAGGGCTGAGCGGCCTCTACGTCATTCGGCTCGCGTCCGATATAACAAGATGCGGCTCGCGATACGCGAATCGCACACCCTCGCAACGAGCGAAACGGAGCCGCGAACGCAAGCGGTCATTCGGGCCGTGACGGATGCTCGGCCTGTCACTGGCGTTCCAGGCTCTGTTCGTTGCTTTCGCACCGCCTTGCGACACGCGAATCGCACACCCTCGCAACGAGCGAAACCGAGCCGCGAACGCAAGCGGTCATTCGGGCCGTGACGGATGCTCGGCCTGTCACTGGCGTTCCAGGCTCTGTTCGTTGCTTTCGCACCGCCTTGCGACACGCGAATCGCACACCCTCGCGACGAGCGAAACGGAGCCGCGAACGCAAGTGAGCGGTCATTCGGGCCGTGACGGATGCTCGGCCTGTCACTGGCGTTCCAGGCTCTGTTCGTTGCTTTCGCACCGCCTTGCGACACGCGAATCGCACACCCTCGCGACAAGCGAAACAGAGCCGCGAACGCGAGTGAGCGGTCATGACGCCACGGCCTCTCCCCGATGTTTATCTCACTCCCCAGCGATCCGGGTTGAGGTGCACTGCCATCGGTGGACCCTGCTGCTGGACGACATAGTCCACCGCGGCATCGACGTCCCTTGGGTCCCAAAGGTACCGAGTGCTGCCATGACGGGACCAGCGCCGCCACTGCCGACGATCTGACCGATTGAGAGCCCGCGAGGCATACGCCTTGAGTTGCGTCATGGCCTTCTCGGGCGCAACATCGGATTCCAGGACGATGTGAACGTGAGTCGATCGCACATGCACGGCATGTAGAGTCCATCCACGGTGGGTCGCGTGCTGCTGTATCGATTTGAGAACGAGTTGGCACTCGACAGGGCTGAGTGTGGCAGGGTCGTGTCTGAGTAGGTGTCCTTCAAACCGAGCGCGACGAGGGTTGGCCGCCACCATAGGTGCTCGCCAGAGGTTCTGGGAGCGGTCGACTGACCCGTCAGGGTCCCCGTGGAATCGTACACCGTAGCAGGCGAAGGTGATGAGGTACGCCGAAGGACCGGTGCCTGGGCGCTTCGGCGTCTCGGAGGCGTGCACGCGGTACTTAAAAGTATAGGCGAAATGCTAGTCAGGGATGCTTGGCCTGTCACTGGCGTTCCAGGCTCTGTTCGTTGCTCTCGTACCGCCTTGCGACACGCGAATCGCACACCCTCGCAACGAGCGAAACAGAGCCGCGAACGCAAGCGGCCATTCGGGCCGTGACGGATGCTCGGCCTGTCACTGGCGTTCCAGGCTCTGTTCGTTGCTTTCGCACCGCCTTGCGACACGCGAATCGCACACCCTCGCGACGAGCGAAACAGAGCCGCGAACGCAAGCGGTCATTCGGGCCGTGACGGATGCTTGGCCTGTCACTGGCGTTCCAGGCTCTGTTCGTTGCTTTCGCACCGCCTTGCGACACGCGAATCGCACACCCTCGCAACGAGCGAAACCGAGCCGCGAACGCGAGTGAGCGGTCATACGGGCCGTGACGGATGCTTGGCCTGTCACTGGCGTTCCAGGCTCTGTTCGTTGCTCTCGCACCGCCTTGCGACACGCGAATCGCACACCCTCGCGACAAGCGAAACGGAGCCGCGAACGCAAGTGAGCGGTCATACGGACCGTGACGGATGCTTGGCCTGTCACTGGCGTTCCAGGCTCTGTTCGTTGCTCTCGCACCGCCTTGCGACACGCGAATCGCACACCCTCGCGACGAGCGAAACCGAGCCGCGAACGCGAGTGAGCGGTCATACGGGCCGTGACAGACGCTCGGCCTGTCACTGGCGTTCCAGGCTCTGTTCGTTGCTCTCGCTCGGCCTCCCCACGTCGATGATGTTAAGGGCCGCACAGCCGGCTCCCTCGTCCCAAATCCTAGTAGACGCGACCAAAGAGTCCGGAATCGAGTTCGTTCACTTCAACGGCACGACGGGAGAGTTCTTTCTTCCCGAGATTACTGGTGCAGGCGGAGCACTTTTCGACTACGACAACGATGGTGACCTCGATCTCTATTTGGTTCAGGGCGCCAAGCTCCTCTCTCGCCCGAACCCGTCGGGCTTCACCTGGCAAGGCGACGAGCCTCCTCGTGATCGGCTCTACCGTAACGATCTGAAGGGATCTGACAGCGACGGAACGCTACGTTTCAGCGACGTCACCGAAGCAAGTGAAATTGCTTCACTCGGTTACGGGATGGGAGCAGCCACCGGAGATTTCAACAATGACGGCTGGACGGACCTTTACGTCACAAACGTCGGCTCGAATCAGATGTTGCGCAACAACGGCGACGGCACCTTCCACGATGTGACAAAGCGAAGCGGAACGGACGACCCCCGCTGGAGCACAAGCGCGACCTTCTTCGACTATGATCGCGACGGCCGGCTTGACCTCTATGTGGCCAACTACGTAGATTTTTCCGCCGACATGAAGCGTGAGTGCTTCGCCAATACGAGCGCCCGAGATTACTGCGGCCCCCACGCCTACGACTCCGTGGCCGATCGCCTGTTCCACAACCAGGGCGACGGCACCTTCAAGGACGTGACCGTCAGTTCCGGGATTCGAGCTACCTTTGGGGCCGGGCTCGGAGTAGTTGCCGCGGATCTTAACGCCGACGGCTGGACAGATGTTTACGTGGCGAATGACGGCGACCCCAATCAGCTCTGGATCAACCAAAAGAATGGCACTTTTGAGGACGAGGCGCTGCTAGCCGGGGTCGCTTTGAATCACGAGGGCCGCGCCGAAGCGAGCATGGGCGTGACCGTTGGAGATTTCGATGGCGATGGGGACGAAGATCTCTTCATGACCCACTTGGACGGGGAGTCTAACACCTTCTATGTCAACACCGGCGATGGCTTCTTCGAGGACCTAACGATCAAACTCGGATTGCACCTGCCGAGCCTGCCCTATACGGGCTTCGGAACACGCTTCTTCGACTACGACAACGACGGTTGGCTCGACCTATTGGTCGTCAATGGTGCGGTGCGAGTCATGGAAAGGCTGGCCCGGAAGGGAGAACTCTACCCTTTGCATCAACCCAATCACCTTTTCCGAAATACAGGACAAGCCAGATTTAAGGAAGTCGCAAACAAAACCGGTCCCGCGTTCGATGTGCACGAGGTGAGCCGCGGAGCAGCTTTCGGAGATGTTGACAACGACGGAGACACCGATGTTGTAGTTTTCAATAACAACGGTCGCGCGCGCCTGCTGTTGAATCAGGTGGGGAGCCGCCGACATTGGCTCGGACTGCGTCTGGTCGGAAAGCCCGGCCCGCCGAATGCCCTCCAAACGAGAGTCGAGGTGGTGAGTCCGCGCGGGCGTACCCTGTGGAGGCGCGTTCACACTGACGGCAGCTACTGTTCCGCGAGCGACCCTCGACTCCTCGTCGGCATGGATGACCGCGATGAGCCCCCTACGGTACGAGTCCACTGGCCAGATGGTGCCATCGAAGAATGGCGAGACCTGCCACTGGACCGGTACTCCGTTTTGCGCAAAGGTGAAGCTCCAGAAAAGCAGTAAGACAAAACATCGATGCTCAGATTGCAGTCGAGAGCTTTTTGGTGCCTGCTCGTGACGGTGATGTTCGGCCACTCGGCCCCTGCTCCGTCCGCCCAGTCTGGGGAGAAATCTAAGCCCACTAACGTTCTCGCGCCGCCAAGGATTGGTCTGGAGTCGGTGCCACTGCCACTGCTGGGCTCCGTCGAGGAATCCGTGGCCGAACAAATCCGGTCGGCCCAAGCATCCGCTGCCGAACTACTTGCACAGCCGGAAATTTCAGACGCGGATCTATCCGACGCCTATGGAACGCTGGGGCGGCTCTACCACGCGTACGAATTCGTCGATTCCGCCGAAGCCTGCTATCTCAACGCTAGCCGCCTAGGACCGAAAGATCATCGCTGGCTCCACTTGCTTGGGCAGCTAAACCAGAAGGCCGGGAACCTCGAAAAGTCGGCGGCGTTCTACGAATCGGCGCGCAAGATCGCTCCTGACTACGTCGCAACGGCAGCGAATCTGGGGGGCATTTACCTGCAACTAGACCGTTTGGGCGAAGCCCGACGGGAATTCGAAGCTGCTTCGGCGCTGGATCCTGGTTGCGCAGCAGCCGACTACGGACTTGGCGAGGTTGCTCTTGCCGAGCAACGTTACTCTGACGCCGTCGATTATTTTCTGGCTGCGCTGAAAAGAGTCCCTCACGCCAACCGGATCCATTACTCATTGGCTATGGCCTATCGAGGGATGGGAGATCTGGAGAAGGCCCGAGTTCACCTGAAGCAGCGAGGCATGGTCGGAGTCCGCGCGGCCGACCCTCTGATGGACGAGGCCCTCGGGCTACTCCGGGGGGAAAGAGTCCATCTGCTTCAGGGACGGTTGGCGTTCAATGCCGGCCGGTTTGAAGCTGCTGCTAGAGCGTTTGCAAAGGCCGTTCAAGCTGAACCGGAAAGTATACGAGCCCGCACCAATCTGGGAAGTGCTTTAGGTCAGATGGGTGATTTGCAAGGAGCCGTGGAACAACTGCAAGCTGTCCTAGTCGTGGACCCACAGAATCGGACGGCTCACTTCAATCTTGGAACGATCTTGGCACGCCAGGAAGATCATTCCCAGGCGATTGATCATTTCGTAGCCGTCCTAGAAAGCAACTCCACAGACATCGAGGCGAACCGTGAACTAGCCAAATCGCTCTTGCAGGTCGGCCGGGATGACGAGGCGGTGACCTATCTTTCCAAAGCAGTGTCGTTGGCCCCCGGCGACGAAGCATCTCTCATAAGGCTGGCGGGTCTTCTGGTCAGAAGGAATCGCTATAGAGAAACATTGGATCTGCTTGAAGAGGCACACCGTCGGTTCCCGCAGCGAGTCCGAACGGCCAATGCGTTGGCGCGGCTTTTGGCCGGCTCTCCAGACGCCGACCTGCGGGACGGACAACGGTCCCTTCGACTGGCCATGCAGGCGTACACCGCTACGAAGCTTCTCGACCACGGGGAAACCGTTGCCATGGCGTTAGCTCAGTTGGGACGTTGCCGGGAAGCGGCGGACTGGCAGCGGCGAATCCTTGGTGTGGCGGAACAAGCCAAAGAGGTCCGGTTGACAGCGAGACTAAGACGAGAACTAACCCGCTATGAGCGCGGAAATCCCTGCGCACCCGCCGCCCGCCAACCTGCGATTTCCCCTTAGTAATCGAGTTCACCACGGACGGCCCGTAGGGTGTATGAGGGGCGGGGCCAAGCCGCTCCTAGCAACCGACCCAGTAGGGACGAACAATCCTGCTTGTCCCAGCCGCCGCCGGCAACCGACCCAGTAGGGACACTCCTGCTTGTCCCGTCCGTCGCCAGGCGGCTCTCATGATGTATTGGAGCCACGTTCACGGTACGTTCACGGGGCATGTCAGGCCGTCGCTAGGCGAGCCGATAACCATTCAGCGACTAAGTTTCACTCCTCTGTTGTACAGTGGGGAAATGCCGCCCCTAAGGTGGCAGCAGGTACCTCGACTTCCCCGCCCCTGCGCTGCCGTCCTCGCAGTATTGAATTTCGCTGAGCCCTCGGCGGAGCTGCTTGTCTCCCTACGTGAAAACGAGTGGGATCAGGCCCTGCGGTTCTGCGATCGTTCCCAGCTCACGTTAGTCTTTGGGGATACCTGCCGATCTCATTTGCCCGACCGCGTCCGCGCACGCATCGAACAGAACTTCACATCCAATTCGCAACGCCTCGGCCGCCTCAAGCAAGAGTATCTCCAGATCGCCGACTATCTCAATTCCCACGACGTCGGCCACGTTGTCCTGAAAGGGTTCTTACAGGCCCCGCAGTTTGTTCGGAACGCCCGGCTCCGCATGCAGTACGATCTGGACCTGCTGTGCGCACGGGAAGAAGTCCAGCAAGCCCAGAAGCTGCTCACGGAACTCGGGTTCGACACCGTCCAGGGCCAAGAACGCCTACCTATCGACCACCTGCCTCCGATGGTACGCCGCACCGATTGGCACTGGAAAGGAAACTACTTCGATCCCGATATTCCGCCGATCGTCGAGCTACACTTCCAGCTTTGGGACGAACGTACCGAGCGCATTCAGGTCACCGGATTGGACAAGTTCTGGCTTACGCGAACCCAACAGCTTTTCGACAAAAGCCCCGTACCTGCCCTCGACCCGGTCAATCAGCTTGGCTACGCGGCGCTCCATGCGCTACGTCACCTGTTGCGCGGTGACCTAAAGCCCGCCCACGTCCTCGAGCTGGCGCATTTTCTGGAGAACCAGCGCAACAACCAAGAGCTATGGCGCCAATGGGAAGAGTGGCACGATGCCTCTCTCCGACAGCTCGAGACGGTTTCTTGTCTGCTCGCGGAAGCATGGTTTGGCTGCCGCCTCCCGCAAGCCATCCAAGCTGAGGTAGCGCTTCTGTCGCGCGACGTTCACGGCTGGTTTGCGGACTTCGCGGCCTCGCCACTGACGTCCCAGTACCGGCCGAACAAAGACGAACTTTGGCTGCACCTGGCGATGCTCCCCAGGCTCGGCGACCGTATTCGCGTCACTCGCCGCAGGTTGCTGCCCTTACGTCTTCCCGGCCACGTCGACGCCATGTTCCTACCCGCCCAGCACATTACACCCTACCTCCGCTGGCGCAAATGGACCCGTTATGCGGCGTTCCTCGCCGGGCGACTCCGGTTCCACTGCACCTCGCTGCTGAGAATGGTACTCGTCGCGGCGCACAGAAAAGGACGCCTCGGGAGGAGTATCGCCGCACGGCGCTAGAACGTAGCGAGGAAGTTGCCGCAGCTGCCAAAACCCTAGAGAGTTGACCAAAAACAGCATGCCGACCAAGAGCACGATGCCGCCCTCCGGCGGTCGCGTCCTTAGCACCAGCCTGTGGTGAAAGGGCACTGACACAAGGTGGGGGCATGCGCGTCCCACGCCGATCTCCCGACCGCTGTGGATTTACCTTGTAAGTACTTGTATTCATGGGAGTTCTTACATATTGGCTTTGTTTGGTCATTTCGCCGCTTGCCGTTGCTCAGGTCTCTGTTAGTTCCCTGCTCCGATTATTTTTGTTGCCGTGGTCGGTGTTTCCCGGGACACCTGCCTTAGTTCCATGTCCTCCTCGCAGCCGGTGAAGCGATCGTGCACGTTTTCGCAACCGGGCCGTCTCGCCGTCCCGAATGTCGACCGTAACCTATTGATTACCTGTCGGTTGTGCCAGATTGGCTTTGTTTCGTTTTCTCTCCCTCGAGCGCGATGCTATTGCCCGCGGTCTCTGGCCTCACGATAGCCAAGACGTCAGGCGTTTCCATTCGGCGCCGGGCATCGCCGTCACCGAAATAGTTAAAGGCCGCAGACACTGCCGGGCGCGTTGATTAAGGTTTCCATAGACATGATCGGCCGCCTAGATCGCGCTACGGCCTTTCGTAGGCGTTCGAACTCAACGGCGGCGGGGTTGAGTATCGAAAAGACGCGCCGCCGGCGGCGGCGCGTCTTCGGCCCACCTCAAGCTCCGCTCGGCCGCTTCCGGTGGCCGAGCGCCGAAAGGAACGGAGGCGGGCGCAGAACAAACCGTAACTCATTGATTGCAATTGGCTTGCTAGGGATTGGGTTTGTTTCGTATTTTCCCCCTCGCGCCTCAGTGTGAATGCTGGTCTTCGTCGTCTCCCCAACGAGGGCCCGTGGGCCAAGTACCTTCGTCGGACGGTGAACGAACGGCTTCGGACCGAAAACCGTGCCCATCCGGCGGGCCCGCGCCCTGACGGGCACGGCTCTTTCCGGTGCTCGACGCCGGCCTCTTCACGATTCTTACCCCCTGCAAGTGGTTGAAAACAGCCGCACGCGCGGGCCAAACGACCCCAGCAGCGGGCTACGCGTCTGGCCAAGAATCACAATGCCTCCGAGA
Organism: Bryobacterales bacterium; assembly: GCA_965248205.1. Lineage (GTDB taxonomy): Bacteria > Acidobacteriota > Terriglobia > Bryobacterales > UBA6623. The sequence continues at coordinate 6,603,522 of CBDFIS010000006.1, read as the reverse complement.
CCAATTTGACCCCGTATTCGGCCAGAAAAGGGCAGCCGGGCGGGGTCAAAAGATGGCCTAGGAGTGGGCTAGCGAACGATTTTCGTCGCCTGGCGGTGGTTTGGCAGGCGAGGGGAGCGCCGATGGGAGCGCTCTGCTTGATGGTTAAGTCTTCTGAATTGTGAGACATAGTAGCGTCCCCAGCCTCCCAGGCAAGAGCCGGTGGCAGAAAGTGGCGGAAATACGAGGGTCGCCCCCCCCGAGATTTCGCTTTCTGGGCCCCGTACCAGAATAGGGGACGGACTGAGCGTTAAGAGGGGTCCGAGGGGGTAAGTTGTTGAAACGGGGAGGAGAAAAGATGTGAAAAGTCTGTGACCGGGTTTGAGGATGTCCGGAAGATCGTAGAAAGGAGCGACTCTCCCGGGAGCCGTGGTAGGCTCCGAGATGTCTGAAATCCCATATAAGGAGAGTCGCATGAAGAAACGATATCAGATCCGAAAGCAACGAGCGGTCGAAAGGTTTCAGTCCTGGACGGCCTCTCGCAGGGAACCCATGCAGTTGAGTTTCCCTACCGCCGACGTCGCCGAACTGCTTGAGCAAAGCCTCGGCGAGTTGCTGCGCAGGGTGGGAAAAGTGTTCATTGAAACGGTTCTCGAGGACGAAGTCGAGCAACTGGTCGGAGAACGCTCCCAACCCAACCGCGCCCGCCAAGCCTACCGCTGGGGCCGCGAATCCGGCTTCTGCATCATAGACGGGCAGGCGGGTGGCTATCGATCGGCCGCGGGTGCGCAGCCGCCAGCACAACCACGAGATTCCGCTTGGCAGCTACGCACTGTTCCAGAAGGCCTCGCTGATCGAGGAAACCGTCTGGCACAAGATCATGCACGGGCTGACGATGCGGCATTACAAAGAGGTCGTGAAGCAATTCGCCGACGCCTATGGGCTGGAGAAGTCCACCATCAGCGAGCACTTCGTACGGGCCAGCCGCAGCAAACTCGAGCAGCTGATGAAGCGTTCCCTGGAGCACGTGTCGCTAGCGGCGATCATCATCGACGGGACGATTTTCCAAGGCCAGCATCTGATCGTGGCGATCGGGATCGAGCGTAGTGGGCGCAAGCTGGTGCTGGGAGTACGGCAAGGGGCCACCGAAAACGCCACGGTGGTGCGGGCGTTGTTGGGCGAGTTGGCCGAGCGCGGGGTGGACTTCAACCAGCCGCGGCTGTACCTGGTGGATGGCAGCAAGGCGATCCGCGCGGCGATCTACAGCTACGCTGGCGAGGCCGCCTTCTTGCAGCGCTGCCAGGTGCACAAGATCCGCAACGTGTGCGAGCATTTGCCGCCACAGCAGCGCCCGGCGATGAAGTTCCGGATGCGGGCGGCGTACGGTAAGGACGAAGCGGCCGATGCGCGGCAAGCTCTCTACAAACTGCACGACGAGTTGAGGGAGGAGAATCCGAGCGCGGCGGGCAGCTTAGTACACAATTTCATAAAGACACTAACGTATCTAGGCCTTGAAAGTTATGTTCTGATGTGGCACAGTGGCACGAGGGAGGTTACCCCACGTGCCTCGCAAAAGCCCTTACCACATCGTGCTCTCTTCCGCCGAAGCCCGTGAGTTACAGCGCCGTACCTCGAAGTATACGTTATCGTATTTTCAGGTCGTTCGGGCCCAGATGATCTTGCTTGCCGCCCAGGGCCTTTCCAACCAGGAGATCGCCCGCCGTCTGCGGACACGACGCGAGGTCGTCTGCCTGTGGCGCAAACGTTTCTACCAGCAACGTCTCGAGGGTCTCGAAGAGCGTCCGCGGTCCGGTCGGCCACGGGCCTTTCCCCCCGGAGCTGGTCGTCGAGATCAAGGCACTAGCCTGTGAACTTCCCGCCAGCCAAGACCGCCCCCTGTCTCGTTGGAGCAGCGGGGAACTGGCCCGCTATGCCTGCCAGGCTGGACTGGTGGCCAGCTTGTCGGGTAGCACCGTCTGGCGCTGGCTCCACGAAGACGCCATCCGCCCCTGGCAGCATCGCAGTTGGATCTTCCCTCGCGATCCGGATTTCGCCACCAAGGCGGGGCGTATCTTGGATCTCTACGAGCGGCAGTGGGACGGCAAGCCCCTTAGCTGCGATGAGTTCGTGCTTTCGGCCGACGAGAAGACCAGTATCCAAGCACGCCGTCGCAAGCACGCCACTCACCCCCCGCGATCCAGATCGGCCATGAAGGTGGAACATGAGTACGAACGATGTGGGGCGTGGGCCTACCTCGCTGCACTCGATGTTCAGCGTGCCAAACTCTTCGGTCGTTGCGAGTCGAAAACGGGCATCGAACCTTTTGACCGCTTGGTGGAGCAAGTCATGTCTCAACCCCCCTATGACCAGGCCCGCCGGGTGTTCTGGATCGTTGACAACGGCTCGGCGCATCGGGGCCAACGGTCGATCGTCCGTTTGAAGCAGAAGCATCCCACCCTGGTATTGGTGCACGGGCCAGTGCACGCCAGTTGGCTCAATCAAATTGAAATCTACTTTTCGATCTTGCAGCGCAAGGCCCTCACCCCCAATGATTTCGCATCGCTCGCGGCGGTGGAAGACCGCCTGTTGAGCTTCCAGCAACACTACGAGTCGATTGCGAGACCATTTGACTGGAATTTCCGTTTTGGCCATCCCGCGATGGTCAGGATACTCCGATCCGCGGCTCGGGTGCAAGGTCTTCGTCTTCCTCTCACGATCGATGCTCCGTTCGCTCCCGTTTGGGTCGCTGAATGCCGCTCGATCGCCGCGTTCCAGCTCGCTGGAGGGCTTTTCGCCGACACGGCTCCGAGTAGTTCCCTCTTCAGCAACCCAGCGTCTCTTCTCCGTCGCAGCCGTCGCCCGTTACCCGCCTGGCACAGGCAGCGCCCAGATCCGCCCCAGCATCTCAGCGAACAGCTTGCGGTTGAGATGCCCCTCGGCCAACAGCAGCCAGTAATAGCGGGCATGCTTGACCAGCCGCCCTCCGGTTTTCATCAACCGATGCTGCAAGCTCGTCAGCGACCAGTTCTTGATCCTCTGCGCCAGCCCCAGCCGCCGCCACAGGTTCCCCAGGTTGTAGGCCAACACGCTCAACTGCAAACGCACCTCGTTTGCCCGGAAACGATGACAGGACAGCCGTGTCCAGTGGGTTGCCTGCTTGCCTTCCTTGATCCATTGCTCGGCCGTGCCGCGCTTGTTGTAGAAGCGCACCAGCGACCGACTGGGCAAGCTCATGCTCGTGACGATGAACCCGACGCGAGGAAACAACTCGCCTTGGTGGTGCTCAACCTTGGCCACAACCCGCCGAGGCTTCGACCAACTCGCGGCCTGATAGCGGAAGCTCTTGTAGCGCACTAGTGGCTTCAGGCTCGGCCTGCCCGGCGGACGGAACAGAATCTCTTCGATCTCCAACTCCAGGTTCTTGTTTGCTGGGATGCGAATGACGTAGTCCACTCCGCGATCCTCCAACGCCTCGTAGATCTCCGGCTTGGCGAAGGCGGCGTCGGCGCGGAACGTCACTTGCTTGCCTTCTCCCTGTTGGCGCTCGATCTCGGGCAGCAGCAGTTCGTCCCAGTCCTCGGCGCTGGACACGTTACCCGCTCGCAGCTTCGCCGCCAGACAATCACCGTGCTGGTTGAACAGCAACAGCGGGTGGTAGCAGGTGGACTCGAAATGGCCGTTGTAAGCGCTGCCTTCCTGCTGACCGTGGACCGGGCTTTCCGTGGAGTCCATATCGAGCACGACACGCTCGGACTCGTCCTGCGCTTGGGCTTGAGCGACCAACTCGCGGTTCACCGCCATCAGCCCAAGCAGGTTCTCTTCACTGGCCAGCAGCTCTGCCTCAAAGCTTTGTAGACGCGACGTAAGCGCCCCGCCGCGATCCCAGTTCTTCTTCGAGCCGATCAGACGAAAAGTCGGGTCAGCCGAGACACGGGCAGCATCGTTGAGATCCTCGTAGCCGGCGAGGCGGCTGTAGACCGATTGCCGCACCAGGTCGGCCAGTGGGAACTTCTTGTTTGTGCCTTGCCGCGAATCCGTCAGATGCTCGTCGATCAGCTTGCCCAGTCCGAGCCGCTCGTCCAGTTCCCGAATGAGAATCAGGCCACCATCCGAGGTGACGCGCGATCCTTGGAAATCGACTTTGAGAAATCCGTTGAAGGTGAGCTGAAACGGCTTGTTTTCTTTTTCACCCATTGGGTGTTGGCCTCCGTGCGTCCTGACAGGGCTTGAACCCCTATAAATAAAGACGCTGAAGGCCGCTGCAAGGTCGGGATGCCGAAATCAAATTGGAAATGCGGGTTTGAATGGAAGTTCACTCGACGCGATCTGACCGATCTATTGCACAAGATAAAAAGACAGCCCCACAACTCGACTCCGCTCGCCGCATAGCTGAAAATAATACGTGACCGTACTTACGAAACGGTGTACTTAGCCGAGGGCCTGGAGGAGACACTGGCGCTGTTGGAGTTGCGGGTGACGCCGAGGCTAGGGCAAGCGCTGGCGAGCACCAACGCAATCGAATCGGGATTTGCGATGGTGCAGGAGATATGCCGGCAAGTGAAGCGCTGGCAAGGCAGTGACCATCGTTTGCGCTGGGTGGGCTCGGCGCTGTTGTATGCCGAGAGTCGCTGGAATCGGATTCGCGGCTATCGCCACTTACCGCTGCTCATCGCTGCCCTTGAGTCGGCTTATCGTCTGCGTTGTAACATCCAGGAGGCCTGTGCCGCCTGAATTAACCGGGGAGAGTCGCTCTCTTTCAACGGAAAAACGGACATCCTCACAGGGTTTTGAGGGGGTGCTGGAAAGTGTTCTCGAGGCCTGATTTTCCGTGCCAAAACCATATCGTAGCGCAGTCGTAGCGCGAGGAAAACGCCGCCTAGCTGATGGTGGAAGCTGTGCAGGCGAAGGGCGGAAAGAGGGAAAATCGGCCGTTGGAACGGCGGATTTTTTTCCACCCCAAGCCCCGCGCGGCCAGCCGGGGCCGACGCCCCGGGCCAGCATTAATGGAATGTTGCCAGCGGGGGTGTAGTGCGGGCCGGAAAGATGCCCGCTGCCCCTGGTGTTAATTGAGGCTGTCCCGGTTTCCCCTCCCCCGGTTTCCCTCCCCGGTTTCCCTAGCGACTTGTAGCGTCTATGGCCAAGTAGTAAGAAGGAGGAAATCAGCCGTTATCACGGCCGATCTTTGCCCCACCCCACGCCCCGCTCGGCCGCCAGCGGCGGCCGGGCGGGGAAGGAAACGACGGGCGTTGGGGGGGCAGCCGTAAAACGGCCAGCCCTTGGGCACGGCATGCCGTGCCCCCGCGGATCGAAGAACGAAGTTCCAACCAGCTATGAAACGGCTGGCCTAGCAATGGCTCAGCAAAGCCTCGCGAACGCCGTGAACGCTAATACTGTTCACCTAGCGGCACGGATGCTCGAATTGGTCTCTCGGATTCCAAGCTGAAGCCAAAGGTTGTAGGGACACGGATGGTGGCACGAGCGGCCCCCAGGGGCGCGACATGTCGCGCCCCTGCATGACAAAAGGTGCAATGCCGGAAAGATTCGGTGTTTCCATCACAGTTTAACTGAACAGTATTGGCCGTGAACGCGGCTCAAACAGTACAGCCCGTGGTGAATCCCTTCGTCGCAAAAAATGGTACAGTCACCGATTTTCGTCCTCTAACCCATACTGGAAACAAAGCAGTTGCCGACGCGAAAATCGGATGACCAGTCCCTATTTTTTGCCCAACCTAAGTGTAGTGCGCCGATAATACCGTAACTTAACGCTCTCCCGATTCCAGGCTTTCGCGGGAAGCCCGTTGAAAACGGGCTCCCAGCCTGGGCCGGCATAGGCCGCCTACCAGCTGTAAAACGGCTGGCCTAGGAAGACAAAGCCGCGTCAACGCGGCTTCTAAGGTTCCGTTTCATCGCCGAAACATGTGCATTTGGACCGCAAAGGTCGCCCCTGCCCCACCAACAGATTAAGGAAGCGACTCACGGTTAAGTTGCAATCTGGTTGGCGCACTACACTAGCCACTACCACAGGCTGTTAAGCGAGCCGCCTGGCGTCGGCTAGGAGAAACAGGATTGTTTGTCGCTACCGCGAGCGGTTGCTAGGAGCGGTCGAGCGCCGACCGGGATCCAAGAGCTGATGGGCACTCGACAATCTCGATGACCATGACGTCCACGCCACTCCGCAGCACACACGGCGGCGATGGCCCGTTTTGAGCGTCACAGTCGCCTCATACTGGTAGCATGAAAGCGGTGTAAGTCTTTGCGGAGGAATGGCCGAGTGGTCGAAGGCGGCGGTCTTGAAAACCGCTGGCGGGGTAACTCGCCCGGGGGTTCGAATCCCTCTTCCTCCGCCATATCAATAACTTAGAGATACCCTGTTTCCCACGAAGTCCCGCAAATCGGCGTTTTGCTAATCCCTTGCTAATCTACTTTGAAAAAGCACTGCCGGAGAACGGTAAGCTAGAACCTATCAATTCGGCAGCGGGCTGAGCGGGTCGAGGGAGGGGCCCCGGACCCCCAAGCGGGTTTGCACCACCAGTCTGCTGAGCGCCTGTTCAGGTAGAGTAGGTGAGCATGAAGCCTTGTCGAGAATGCCAACACGAAGTCTCTGAACAAGCGACGGCCTGTCCGAAGTGCGGGGCACCGTTCCCGGCAAAGGAGAAATGGGACGGATGGGGTTTCGAATACAAAACCGAGGCAACTTTCCTGGGCGTGCCTTGGCTGCATATCTCCTTCAAGTACCTGCCAAGCAAACGTCCGGTTCCGGCTAGGGGCATCATTGCCATCGGTCAGTTTGCCTTCGGCGTTTTCACCCTGTCGCAATTCGGGATTGGTGTTGTCAGCGTCAGTCAGTTCACAATCGCCGGGTATGCGCTGGCTCAGTTCGCCCTCGATAGGGATCTACATTCACGAGGGACGTGGGCAAATCGTCAAGAGCCTGGCGGAATTACTGGGGACATCGTAGCGGGGCCCGACGCTGGCGCGTTACATGGTTTTACTGCGTAAGATCCCTTCTGTGAAAGGCGGTGAGTAAATGCCAACAAAAGCAGGAGTGACCCGCCGTCGTCTCTTGGCGGATGTGGGAGTCGTTGCCGCTGCCGGCGGACTACTCCCCAATAACGCTTCAGCGCAATCCACTGCGTCGACGTCCACGCCGGCGGTCGGCGAACCAGCCGGCATCCGTACTCGACAACGTGAATCCGGAGCCCCAGGTTTGGAACTCATTCTAGGCCGGTCGGACGAACGCTATCCCCGGCATTCCGAGGGTGACCTGGTGCAGCTTGAAGGCGGAGAGCTGCTGGCCGTGTGGACACGTTTCTCAGCCAGCAGCGATCATGCCAGGGCTCAATTGGTTGGCAGACGAAGCAGCGATGCGGGAAGGACCTGGGGAGATATCTTTCCCGTCGCATCGCTCTCAGATCCCTCCCACAGACTCAACTCGAACTTGATGAGCGTGAGCCTGCTTCCTCTAAAGAACGAATCGCGCATCCTACTGACGTACATAGGGAAAGAGGAAATCGAGCCTGAGAATTCGGATTTCAATCGGAGGATCAGATGTTCCGTCTTCGGCCGGTTCACCCTGGACGGCAGGGCGTTCTCCCCACCGTTTCTCATCTCAGACCGAGATCATTACTACATCTGCAATAACGCCCGCGTGCTTCAGATTTCCGGCGGGCGGATTCTCGTACCCGTTGCGGTCGACCTGAATACAGGGCAGGGGTTTGGGTGGAAAGAACAGTCCTGTTTGACTTTCTTCTCGGATGACGAGGGTGCCAATTGGAGGCGGGGACAGCCCTGCACTCTGCCACTAGAAGAGTATCAGAGTCTGGATTCTTTCCAGCGTACCCTACAAGAGCCGGGCTTAGTCGAACTGCGAGACGGCCGCATTTTCATGGTGATCCGTACTCGTCGGGGGCACCCCTTCCGGAGCTTCTCCGAGGATGGAGGGGAGACGTGGAGTGCTCCCAAACCCATTAAAGAGATCACCGCACCTGCCTCCCCTCAGACCCTGATTCGACTTCCGGACTCCGATCATGTTGCCATGGTCTACAACAACAACCCCAAAGGAGCCGAGGGGGCGTGGTCCGACCGACGGCCCCTGGCTTTAGCGGTCAGCAGCGATGAAGGGAACCGCTTTCATTTTCGTCAACTCATCGAAGAAAAGGAATGCCGGTGTTGGTCCTACCCGGCCTGTCGGATCTATGGAGATGATTTTTACCTGTTGACCTATGAATGGATGCAGCAGAATCCAACCTTCTTTTTTACGGATTTCAAACCCTCGATTATTCCTGTTTCGTGGTTCGAGAGTTGACATCCCGCCCCCCGAACCATGAACGTCCGAGATCTACATCAAGCGGTTTGCGGTCGCGTGAAGCTGGTGCTGCGACGAGCAGCCCCAGTTTTCAAAGTGCTTGACCGTAGCGAAGAGCAGGGTCCAGAATCTGTACATTCCAACATGCGGTCGCCGGGGAAGCTAGGAGTAACAATGTCTTCCCTGACGGGTCTTTTGTTGTTGGTAGCGCGCTGGTTCGGATTGGCTAGGTGTACTTGGGCCGTTTAGGAACGGAGTGAGTGATGCAAACTAGCAATCGCGGGAACCGAATCTCGCGCAGAGCCCTGCTGAGCGGCCTGGCGGCTACAACGCTCTGTCCTGCCGCCACTAAACCCGTTGGGCTCAGCTTCGGCACATACGGTCTGCGGATGTTTTCCTGGGAAGAGGCGCTCGAGCTGGTCGCCTCTAGCGGCTACGACGGTGTGGAAATCGCCCTCTTGCCGGGCTGGCCCACCGAACCCAAACTGCTTTCCAGCAGCGAGCGCACTAGACTTCGGCGCGCGCTCGGGGACCTTGGCCTAGAACTTCCTGCTGTCTCCGGAAACCTGTGGGCGTTGCACCCCACGCAGTCACACCAGGAGAACCTCGACCGCGTCCGGCGGGCGATCGACTTGGGTGCCGACCTGTCGCCCGGCAAGCCGCCCATCTTCGGAACCGGGCTTGGCCGCAAGACGGACGAGTGGGACGCCGTCAGGTACCGCATGGTAGACGAAGTCGGCGACTGGGCCCGTGTCGGGGCCGACGGAAAGACGGTTATCTGCTGTAAGCCTCACGCGGGCAACGCCGTCCACAACGTGGAGCGCATTCTCTGGCTCATCGAGCAGGTCGACAGCCCTTACCTACGCTGCACCTACGACTACAGCCATCTCTCGCTCGCGGGCCATGACCTCGTCCAATCGCTGGAGGATCTGCTGCCGGTAAGCCCCAACATCCATGTGAAAGACGCCAAGGGAACGCCTCCAGATCACCGTTACCTGCTACCCGGCGACGGCACGACCGACTACGTCAAGCTCTTCCGCCAACTGCGGAAGCACGGCTACGGCGGCTTTGTGACCGTCGAGGTCAGCGTACACGTTCACGGAAAGCCGGACTACGAACCCATTGCCACACTGAAACTGTGCTACCAGCGCATGGCCGCCGCCTTCGAAAAGGCGGGACTGCCGCGGCCATGAGGCGCTCATACTCGGTCCCGCCGACCCAGATCCGTCGATAGCCAATTTACGTGGTCACCATACGTGTATTTTAGGATTGCTTCAAAGTTTCAACAGTGGCCGGAGCGGAAAACGCGCTCAAACACCAGGCAACCGACATACCGATCAGAAAGGAGCCCGGAACGACCCACAAAAACGAGGTATTTTCCGCCAGCCCGAACCAATCCTTGCCGAAGCTCACCACAATTCCCCGCCCCATGAGCGTAACGGCCGATCAGGAGCGAGGCTACTACGATCAGGCCTACGCCCTTCACCTCGAAGCCGACGACAGCGCTCTACGCATCGACCGGCAGATCCTCGCGGCCCAATTTGACGACCCGGCCAGCCCGTGCTTCGAGCGCCGGCTGCTGTATCACACCGCCCTCGAAAGGCTGCTTGCGGAACCCGTGGCGGGACGCCGCGTGCTGGATTACGGCTGCGGGGTCGGCGACTGGGGCGTGATGTTAGCAGTCGAAGGGGCACGGGTGACCTTGTTGGATCTTTCGCCTGTCGCCGTCGAGGTGGCCCTGCGGCGCGCTCGGGCAAGCGGGGTCAGCAACTATGTGCGCGGCTTTGCCCGCGACGCCAGCGACCTCAGCTGCTTCGCCGACGGCGAGTTTGATCTCATCTTCGCCTGTGCCGCGGTCCACCACACGCTCAAGTACGAGCGAGCTTTCGAGGAACTCTTGCGCGTACTCGAGTCGGGAGGACGGCTGGTGCTGGCGGAGGGCTGGGGCAACAACCCCCTGCTCAACACCGCGCGCCGTCTGCGGTGGCGATTCGGCAGAGAGCCGGCCGAAGCGGGCGAAGGCGTCATCTTCAACGAAGGCGACGTCGAGCGGCTGCGCCAGCGCATGCGCAAGGTCGAAGTTACGCCTCTAAACCTATTGGCCATGGCGAAGCGTCTATTCCGCGGCCGTTTCGAACGACCCGCTCTTCGGGGGATCCTGAGGGGCCTCGAAGGCACAGATCGGGTGCTGCTGACGGCGCTGCCAGTCCTGCACCGTTACTGCGGTGAAGCCGTTGTTGTGGCGGAGAAATGATAGGGCGGATCGCCCGCTACGTACCTACGCCCTTCAGTAGTGGCTGGAAGAAGAATCTGCGCATCAGACTCTTGCGGGTTCTTCGCAAGTAACCAACGGGTAGGCCAAGGCGCTGCCTATGAGGACTCGCACTTTTTTGCCCAAACAAAGCAGTGGTTTCCCATTTGATTGGCTACGTCCTTCCGAAAGAGGAACCAATCGAGGTAGCGCAATGGGAACAACAGCCAGGCCAGCATCACGTAAACAATTCTCTTGGTTGTTTGGCCTTTGAACCAGAGCTTTAAGTACTCGCGGCAGAAAACCAATAGCGTTGCGGTCGGTCCGGTCCGCCAACCGCAACGGATTACCTCCAGCGGTTCTACTAGTTTCTTCAGACCGTCAAGGGTGAAGCGGTAGTAGTCCTTCGGGTACTCGTGAAAAGGATGGCAAAAGGGAACCACCACGTGAACGAATCCCCCAGGCTTTAGGCAGCGACGGATCTCCGCGAGGACGGCGGTCGGTCTAGCTGTATGTTCCAGAACGGCGTCACACTCCACGCGTTGGAATAGCCCGTCTTGAAAAGGAAGCTGCTCAGCGTTGCACACAACAGTCACGCCGGCGAGGGGATAGAGATCTACGTTGACATAGCCATTCACTCGAGACCCGGCGCCACCGATGTAGAGATTCCACTTCCCCAAAGGGGGCTGAAATCGCTGCTCGTCGGGATTTGCGTAAACCGCCAGGGATGGCTGTAGGACCTTGTGCCACCAGAGGGAACGCTTCCTACCAAGTTCCTCGACCGGGTTGGACGGCGCGTTGTGCTGGGAGTCCATGGCTGCTCCGATTCGGGTTGATCAGGCTCCTTCGAATCTGGGCACGCTCTATCGGGACGTTTACGAATGTCGAAGCGCTCAGGAAAACGCAGGAAGAGCAGAACCCTTCGACTCAGATCGTCTCCCTCTCTCTTTCGCGTACTTCCAGTAACTGTCTCAGCCCCTCGGGGACAGGCACTGATTTCATTTCTCCGTTGCGGTCTCTGCTGACGCAGACGACCGTGAGGCGGCCGCGGGCCACCTCGTTCTCACCGTGCGTGAAAGAGAATTGGTAACCGATCGAAGTGCGCCCGATCTTAGTAACGGAGAGGTGGACATCCAGCTCGTCACCGAACGCCACGGTCTTGACGAAGTCGCAACTTGCAGACACCCGTGGACAGAGCACCGTGTCGAACGGTGGGTCTTTGAGTTTTTGAATCCCGAGGGACCGGAAGAACTCCGTTTCCGCCTCTTCCATGTAGCGGAAGTAGTTCGTGAAGTGGATGATCCCAGCGGCGTCCGTATCCTGCCAGTGGACGAGCCGTCGGTAGTGGAATTCGTGTGCCATCAGTTCCAAGTCTATATGGTCGCGTATACGGCCAGCGTCTCTTCGGCCACGCGCTGGCTGTGGAAGCGGTGGTAGACGACCTGGCGGCCGCGCTGCCCCATCCGCTGACCCTCGGCACGGTTGTTAATCAACTGCTCGAGTGAGCGGACGAGGTCCTCTACATTCCCCGGCTCAAACAGCAACCCGCCGCCCGTTCTTTCAATCAGTTCAGGGAAAGCTCCCAGCCGCGGCTGAACCACGGGAACCCCACTAGCCAGCGCTTCGAGGACGTAGAGACCTTTCGAGGCCCGGTAAGTCACCGGCACACATAGGGCGTCCAAGCCGCCAAGAAAGCGGAGCTTTCGTTTGCGTCCGACGGAACCCAGGTATTCGAAGTTAGCTCCCAAGCCCCATTCCTCGACTTGTCGTCGAATGCCATCGAGGTAGTCTCGATGCTCGAGGCCGAGCCACCCGGCAACGCGCAGGCGTAGGCGGGGCCCCGACGAGCCTCGCTTCTGAGTAAGCCGCCGGAAAGCCTCAGCCAACAGATGCAAGCCCTTTTCAGGACAGATTCGCGCCAAGTAGCCGACAACGAACTCGTGTGGGTCACTCTTTGGTTTGGACTCGAAGCCTTCCAAACTAATACCCGGCATTACGACGTGGACTGATTCTGGGGGGACTCCGAGGTGAGGGGCCATCGCTTCCGCATGGTCTCGGCAGGGAGCTATAAACGCGTCGACGGAAGCGCTCATACGGCGCACAAGGTCGAAAGCGAGTTCCTGATGAGGCTCGGGAAGATTCGAGAGGAAAAAGTCCTCGCCCTGCAGCGAACAACATACGGGGTAACCCAACTCTCGTTTGACAGCCGGTGCGATACCGGCCAGCATTGTGTTCGTCAGGTGCACCACTTCCGGGCGGCTCTCGCGTAACCATGCGATCAGCCTAGCGAGTTCCTTTTTTTGGCGTCCCTCGGCGCCCTCGACGACGGAAACCGTCAGCTCCCCGAGTGCCTGCGGCGTCGTCTTGACCGCAAACTGGGCGGCGAGGCTCAATAACCAGCGCTGGTCGAACAGCCGGTCAAGGAAACGAGGCGTATGCCGAAAGAGAGAATACTTCTGCTGAAGGTAGACGTTTATCCCGCCGTAGAATACCCGGCTGAGGCTGACGTCCTCTTCGTCGGTTCGGATGGGCGTATAGATGGGTATGAGCTGGACGTCGTGGCCGAGTTCGTGCAGCGCGGCAGCTAGGGCGTTGTCGCGCAGGCAGTTGCCGCAGATCATCCCACCGGCTCCCGCCGTGATGTAGGCGATCTTCATGGAAGGTTAGTCGCCAGACGCGGGCACACTGGCAGCCACCGCCGGACCCCCGAGTTGTTTGCGCGGGAAGTACTTGTTCAGTGTCTTTTCCGACGGGGGCGCAGTGAACAACGATACGCCGACCAGAGTCAAGAGTGAACAGACGAAGATCGTGGCCGCCGGCATCATCCCCAGAAAGAGATACCTGCGGTCGCCCCCGTAGTCACCGGCCTGAAACAGCAGCAGCCAAGCGGCGGCCGTGACCACAACGGATGCGATGGCCCCTGCCCTGGTGACCCGACGCCAATAGATCGAAGCGAAGACCAACGGGAAAAGGCTCGCGAAGCCGCTGAAGCACCAAATGCCCAGCGTAAAGACGTGTCGAGGTTGAGCCAAAGAAAGCAGATAAGTAACCGCCACAACGCCGACGATAAAACAACGCGCCAATCGGACGCGGTCGCGATCGTCAAAGCGAGCTTCCCCGAAATAGTGGGTCACGATGTCGTTGGTGAACATCGTGCCGAGGCAGAAAAACTGCGAGTCGAGAGAAGACATGATGGCCGCCAGAATGCCCGCGCCCAAAAGGCCGGCAAGCAACGGGCCGGTAAGCTTTTGCACCATGATCGCGAGTTCGGTATTAGGGGGCACGCCGTTCGGAACCACGGGCGAGCCGTCGGGCATCACCGCCGCCGTCGCCCATACACCGATCAGAATGCAAGGTACCCACACGACCATGATGAAGATCGGATGCGCCACCACCGTGAGTCGAAATGTCTTCGCGGATCGAGCCGTGAGCCAGTGCTGAAACAGATGTGGAAACATCCCCACGGAAAAGGGAATGAAGAAATAGGTGAGGAACTGCAATTGACTAATCTCCGCGCCGCGGATGAGCCTCTCCGGGCGCGCTTCGAGAACTCTTTCGCTGGCCGCCACTACACCCCCGAGCTTGGAGGAAATCACCATGAACGCGATCAATCCCGTCACCATGAAAACGCACGTCTGAAAGGTGTTCGCCCAGGCGGCGCCCCGCAGACCTCCAAAGAAAACGTAGAGTAGGACCACTGCGCAGATAAACAGTCCAGAGATCCACGGCGGCACGCCCCCTTGCGTCGCGGCAAACATCTCTGGAAACGCCCCACGAGTCAGCGAGCGCACGACGCCTCCAGCTCCGAGAAGGCCCATCAGCAGGTAGGGGATTACCAGTCCTACCAAGATGGGGAACAACAATAGACCCAAAAAGTCACTTTCAAAGCGCTCTCTAAAATATTGAATTTGCGTTATGTAGCCGTGTCGCTTCCCTATCGACCACAGCCGGATGCCCACCAGAAAGAAGACCGCGGCGTGAATCAATCCGGACCAAGAAGCCATCATCCCGTAGACGCCGATGCCGGCTCGGAACGCCTCTCCGGTGCTGCCGACCAGCGCGAAAGCGGTCATCGTCGTTCCGAACACGGACATCAGCAGAAGAACGGGACCTATCGAGTGGCTGGCCAGAAAATAGTCCCGGGCCGTCCCGCGGAAGAAGCGATGGCTAAGCAAACCGAGCCCCAGCAAGAGCACCAGGTAGGCGGACATGACCATGAGCTGGGTCATTCGGCCGTCTCCTCTGGTGCTTCTTCCGCAAAGGCTTCGGCGTCAGCCGGCCAGGCGAAGACAAGGGCCAGGTACCAAACCAGGGCGGCGAGCAGCGAGTAGAGAGCGTGGTAGGCCAGGCCGATCGGTAGGAAGCCGAACAAAAGGGTGGTGTCGTCCCACAACCAGAAGTCCTGGTGCAGGACGGCCAACAGGAGGATCGCTAGGTAGACGGCTTTCTTCTTCATGAACTTGCGCGCGCGGGATCGGTCGAGGCCATCAAATCGGTCGCACCGTAGACGGGCACGATGGCCTCATCGCCCGGGCCAACAAACGCCTCCACAGCCCGACTCTAAAGGGTACCAGGACAGAGTGATCGTTTCACCCCTTCTTGAGAGTCCTTTTGTGAGTCATCGGCTTTAGAGGTACAGCGTGCTGCGCCTGCAGGCCGGCGGGGGTGTTGCCGCGCCGGGTGTCCTTATCCGTTTTCGACGTTTCGGGATCTCTCGAAACGCAACAGAAAAAGCGTTCCCGGCAGAAGGTGGGACCGAGCGAAGATCGAAGTCAACCGGTGGCCCGGCTTGACTTGCCTTACAAAGTACTGAGGCTGGTGGGCGAGGCAGACTTCTCCAGGAGGGTACGTACAGCATTACTTGGATCCACTGTCGTTGAGTCCGAATCCGGACCCGCCGGAGGCGACGCTGGTTTCTTCGGCGTCTTTCGAAGCAGCCGACCCGAAGCCCGCTTTACCCTCGTAGCGGCCGACTTCGCTTCATCGCCGACGACGACCTCTCGCTTCAGCACATCGTCACTGAGGATCTCCCGGAGCTCACTCTCATCGATCTTGGCTGCGGGCGAGATCCGTCGCAGTTCACGGCGGAGAGCTGAAAGGAGCGGATCACTACGCAGGAGTGCACCAATCAGGGAAGGGCTGCAGGCATCCTTTTGCTGCTGGAATTCCTCGATCGCCGACTTCGCAATACCCTCCCTGCTAAGTAAGAATAGGCGCTCAATTGCTTCTCGGCTCCTTGGTTTGGTGCCGAGGATATCCATAGTGAACACCAGGTCTGCTTCGATTGGTTGCTCAAAACGCATCTTGTACACCTGCCACGTAGCGCCGTTTGTGAGGATGACCCAGTCCACACCGTGCTGCGCTGCGTAGTTGATTGTTTGTCGCAGATGGGGCTCGGAAAGTGCAATCCCGATAGCTTTCGCTTCGATCAAGAACCGTACTTGGCCGCCGAGCTTGACGGCCAGGTCACAGTAACTCCCGCGGATGGAAAACTCGGTCGTGATGTCGACGTACTTATCAAACCCGAGAACTTCACTGAGAAAATCAGCAATGATTACAACGGTATCAGACTCGTTGATGTCGCGATCACGTGCTAGAGACAGGACCTTGTGGTACTTACGGATGCCAGCCGAGATACGCTGAGCTATTTTATCCGGAATTCTCACGATAACTTTCTCCTTTTTCGGAAATACTGAAGTAGTTTAGCATGGTGGGGTGTGTCGTCTCAAGTATTGGATGAACCCCGGCCCTGGACTGCGCTTCCGGCCGCCCGAGCGGAAGCGCACGGGGCAGTCACGCTATAGGTCTTTCGCATCGCAGCTTGCTGTGTTGCGGTTAGCACCTTAGGCTCCGGAACCCGCGTCCCCAGTCTTCACCAGCCGCGTTTCCTCCGCGCTCACCAACTCGTACACATTACCGCGCCACTCGATCTTGCGGGTGACCGCCGAGCGAAAAAAGATGTATAGCCAGACCCACGTGGCGATCGGGACGAACCAGAAAAAAGCCCATCCGAAACGGTCCAGCCAGTCCTCGCGGTCGGGAACCATGAGGCGGGCGGCGTAGCCCCGCATGGCGCCTTTGCCCATGCCGGGGATGATGGTGACCACCAAACCGGCGAGACCGAGCGGATTGCCGGCAACCACCATCAACAAGCTGATGAGCATCGCTCCACAGTAAACGATGTGGCTGAGGAAGCCTGCCCACCACAAGCCTCGCCGGTACACGCGGGTGATAATCAACTGGCGTGTGGCCCATTGCAAGAATTCGTCGCCGGAACAAGCGCCCGTGCTGGCGACCATGCCGCCGGGAACGAAGCGAATGCCCAGCTTGGCGGCGTTGAGCGCCGAAGAGAGGCGATAGTCGTCGCTAACGGCGCCTTGCCAGAACTTTCGTAGCTCCGCCTGCTCGAACACTTCCCTGCGGATGCCGGTAGCGCCTCCCCAGGCGAAGTTCTTATCGTTGCCACTCATGTTGCCGGCGACGGTCGAGTTCCACACGCTGCGCAGCAAGGGCCAAAACCCGCCATCTTCGGGGAAATACCAGCGAAAGCCGGTGGTGGCTCCGAGCGAGTGGTCTTCTAGCGGGGCAACGAGAGCCCGCAACCAAGTGGACGTGACCTGTCCGTCGGAGTCAGCGAAAACGAAAACCTCGCTGGAGGCGCGTGCTTCGTCGACCGCCGCGAGCAAGTTGTGTACCTTTTCTCCTCGCCCGTCAGGGGGCGCACCGGCGATTACGATGCGCACCCTTTCAGCAAGCACAGCCCGGGCGGATCTCAGGCCCGGATCCGCCTCGCTTCGTGAAACGACAATGAATTCGTAATCGGGATAGTCTTGCTCGGCGAGCGTGAGCAGGTTCCGGCTGAGGTCGTGTTCGAGGCCCTTGACGGGAACAATCAGAGTGGCCAGGGGATGGTAGTTCGAGGGCGGGTCCTGAAGAGAAGACTGGACGTGCTCCAGGTAGCGCCGACCGGTTCGGATCGACCAAAAGGTCGCCAGGGTGGCTGGGATGACAAAAAACCAGAACAGGAACTCCAGCACCGACCGAGTCTATCACAGGGTTGTTGAGAACACCGGGGTCGCTGAAGACACTGTTCCAGGCAAGGTGCCCGTTGCCAAGCAGCCGCGGGGTTCAGGCGTTGGCTTCGAGTTTTGCGGTCAGTTCCTGCCAGACCTGCTCGCGGGCCTGGATAAGCTCGCGGCACTGCTCCATCCGGACGGTAATCTCGGCAGTGCGCTGGTGGTCTTTGTAGGATTCGCTGAGCCGGAGTTGCAGCTCGGCGACCTCGGATTCCAGACCGCTGATCTCTCCCTCAAGCTCCGCGACCTGGCCACGAAGACGCTCGGCTTGCATGGGGTTCATCCGCGCGGCCTTCTTTCGTGAGTTCGTAGAGTTTTCGCCGTGGCGGACCTCGCCGGCCGGCGGCTTCAGTGATTCATTCGCCGTCGCACGCTGTTGCTGGGCCAACTCTCGGTGGCGGCTGGTTTGCCAAAGGTAGTCCTCGTAGTTGCCGGGGAAGATCTCGATGCCACCGTCGCCGACGGAGAAGACCTTGGTGGCAAGTTTGTCGATGAAGTAGCGGTCGTGGGAGACAAAGACGATCGTTCCACTGAAGTCGAGCAGACTGCGAAGCAACACTTCTTTGGCGCGCAGATCAAGATGGTTTGTCGGCTCATCGAGCAAGAGGAAGTTGCTCGGTTTGACCAGCATGCGCGCCAGAGCATAGCGGTTCCGCTCTCCACCCGATAGAACGCTGATGGTTTTGAAAACATCGTCGCCGGAGAATAGGAAGCATCCCAGGAGGCTCCGCAGTTCGCTGTCGCCCGACCGAGCAGCTAACCCAGCCAGATCGTCGAACATCGAAACGTTGGGATCCAACTCCTTGTACTGGTCTTGGGCGAAGTAATCCACCTCGGCGTTGTGCCCCACGATACGTTGACCTCGAGTGAGGGGTTCGTCCCCGGCCAGCAGGCGAATGAGGGTGGATTTCCCGGCGCCGTTGGGACCAATTAGCGCGATGCGGTCTCGGCGTTCGATGATGAAGCTAAGATCCGAAAAAACCTCCTGCGGTCCGTACGCCTTGGCCACATGTTGGAACTCCATGACGATGCGGCCGCTGGCCTTCGGCTGTGGAAACCGGAAGTGGACCGTGCTTTCTTCCTCCGGTAGTTCGATTCGCTCGATCTTGGCCAGGCGTTTGACGCGGCTCTGCACCTGCACGGCCTTCGTCGCCTTGTAGCGGAACCGGTTAATAAACGATTCGAGATGGCGAATCTGATCCTGCTGATTCTTGTAGGCGGCCTGGACTTGCTCGATCCGCTGTTGCCTTAGGCTCTCGTACCGGGAATAGTTTCCAGCGTAGAAGTGAACTGTCTGATTCCAGATTTCGACGATCCGTTTGACGGTGGCATCGATGAAGTAGCGGTCATGGGACACGAGAATAAACGCGAACGGGTATTTGTCGAGATATCCCTCCAGCCAGTTGCGGGTTTCGAGGTCGAGGTGGTTCGTCGGCTCGTCGAGAAGCAGCAGGTTTGGTTTCTCGAGCAGCAGCTTGGCCAGCGCGATGCGCATCTGCCAACCCCCGGAAAACTCGTCTGTCTTGCGGTTCCAGTCTTGTTTGGTGAATCCAAGACCGGCCAGGACAGCAGCCACTTGCGCTTCTTTGGAGTACCCTTCAAGAGCGTGATAGCGGTCGTGAACCCACTGATAGCGCTTGGCGACGGCGCTATATTCGGTGCTCTCGGGATCGAGAGACGACATTTTCTCCGTTAACTCAGTCTGTTCGCTCTCCAGAGCCAGGACCTCGTCGAACACCGCGACGCATTCGTCGAAAACCGTGCGGCCGGAAAGCGAAAGACCATCCTGCGGCAAGTAGCCTATGCGCAAGTTGTTCTGCTGGGTGATACGTCCGTGGTCGAGGGTCTCTAGGCCGACCAAAATCTTCAGCAGCGTCGTCTTACCACTACCATTGGCACCGACGATGCCGATTCGAGCCTGGGGCGTGACGAGCCAATTCAGGTCTTCAAACAGCACCTTCTCGCCGTACCGGATGGAGGCAGCGGTGAGCTGAATCATACTTTTCAGTGTAGCGTTGGGATCTCGTAGCAGCGGGGTGGCACTGTCGAACCCCTTCGCGCGGAACCGGCGAGTTTTCAGCTACGCAGGGTGTTATGCGTAGGGAACTGCCGGGCACTGCCGAACACCACGGCTGACCCGCCGGCAGCAACCATGCGGAGGCTCTATCTTTCGCAGTACCATGGTTAGCCAGTAGTTTCCAGGAATCTCAATGAAGATCACAAGCCTTGAAAGCTTCCTCACGAACGCCGGAGCGCGCAACTTTCTCTTCGTTCGCCTGAACACCAACACCGGACTGACCGGCATCGGCGAGGCCACCCTCGAGTGGCAGGAGAAGGCCGTGCAAACGCTCCTCCACGATTGGGTTGAGGCACAAGTCCTCGGGCGCGATCCTTTCGATATCGAGGCCGTTGTCGGCGGCATGATCCGCAACCAGTACCAAGGCGGCCCGACCGTGATGACCGCTATCAGCGGCGTCGAGATCGCCATGTGGGACTTGATCGGCAAGGCCTGCCAGCAGCCCGTCTACAAGCTTCTTGGCGGACGTTGCCACTCAAACATCCCTGCCTACGCCAATGCTTGGTTCGCCGGAGCGAAGACGCCGGAAGACTACACCGAGCGCGCGCGTGACGTTGTTGCGCGGGGTTTTCGGGCGCTCAAATTCGATCCTTTTGGAGTTGCCTGGAAGGAGCTGACCGCGGAGGAATACGAAACTGCGATCGCTCTGGTGGCCGGTGTTCGCGATGCGGTCGGCCCCGATGTCAAGATCATGATCGAGTTTCACGGCAGGCTGTCGCTGCCGAGCGCGGTCGAAACAATCCGCGAGATGGAGAGGTTCAACCCAACTTGGTGCGAGGAGCCGGTCGCGCCCGAAAGCGTCGAGTTGCTCGCCAAGGTCAAGAACCAGGTCATTAGCCGCATCTCCGCCGGAGAACGCCACTACAATCTGGCGGAGTTTGACCGACTTATTGGTCTGCGCGCTGTAGACGTAGTGCAACCGGACATTACCCACTGCGGCGGGATTCACGCCGCCAAGAAGATCGCGACGATCGCGGCGGCAAAAGATATCCAGGTCGCGCCGCATACCTCGGTGGGCCCGGTTGCCCTGGCGGCGGCCCTTCATTTCGACGTCAGCACCCCGAATTTCTTCATCCAGGAGGATTTCAGCCAATACGATGTACCCTGGCGGAACGAGTTTGTCCGGGGGTGGAATCCCTTCCGGAACGGCGAGTTTTTCCTGTCGGACGAACCCGGTCTGGGCCTCGACATCGACGAGAAGGTCATCGCCAAACATCCCTACGAACCGAGCCCGTTCGCGAGCCTGTGGCACAAAGACTGGCTCGGCGATTTTACGCAACGAAGCTCATGAGCGACCGATTCGGCGTGCCTCGCAGCGCGCGAAAGACAGCCCCTTAACGAAGGGACGCCTGCATCATGGATGACATCCGGGTAGCCCTAGCGCAGATCACCTGCCCCCTCGGGAAGCTGACCGACAACGTAGAAAAGCATCGGCGTTACGCTAAACACGCTGCCGAAGAGGGTGCAAAGGTTGTTTGCTTCCCGGAGCTTTCGCTCTCGGGTTACCCGACCGAGGACTCCGCGGTTCTAGATGTGACGCACCCGCCTGATGGGGAGCCGGCGCAGGCGATGCAGGATCTGAGCACCGAGACGGGTTTAGTAATACTTGCGGGCTATGTCGAGCGCAGCCAAGGGGAAGGAGTCTACAACACGCAGTTGGTAGTGAGTCCGAGCGGCATTCTTGGCGCCTATCGCAAGACGCACGTAGCGGGACCCGAGGCTCGGCGGTTCCGGCGCGGTGACAACCTGCCCGTGTATTCGCAACCCGGGATTACGTTCGGCGTCCAGATTTGTTACGACAACCACTTCCCCGAGTCAGCAAGAACGCTAGCGTTGCGCGGCGCCGAAGTTGTTTTCTGTCCCTACGGTTCACCAGGTCCTTTCACCGAAGAGGGATTGGCCGCCAAACGGGAACGGTGGCTTCGCTATTTACCGGCTCGCGCTTTTGACAATAGTGTCTACCTCGTCGTGGTAAATCAGGTAGGCAGTGCCGTAACCGAGGAATCTGGTGGCGCCCACGTCCCGTCAACTGCGAGAGACACTCACGTTGACTTACCGGCGTTCCCGGGCGGCTCTATGGTGCTGAACCCTTGGGGGGAGGTAGTCGCCAATGCCCAACCTCTCGCGGAGGACCTTCTCGTCGTGGACCTGCGTGCTGAGGTACTCGAAGAGAAGCGGCAGGACGATCTCCAGTTCTTTACGCGATTCCGGCGCCCCGATCTCTACCAGGACGTCCTGCAGGCTC
The DNA here is from genome assembly GCA_965248205.1 of Bryobacterales bacterium. Classification (GTDB taxonomy): domain Bacteria; phylum Acidobacteriota; class Terriglobia; order Bryobacterales; family UBA6623. The sequence continues at coordinate 6,581,589 of CBDFIS010000006.1, read as the reverse complement.
CGTAGCTGCTTGCGTAGCGGCCACCGGAACCCCACTGGCGCTACTTCGGCTTGAGAGGCATGACAATCCACAAGACGATGTAGGCCACGCTCCCAGGGAACCCGACCGAGACGATCGATACGGCAACGTACAAGACTCGCACAAGGAGAGGGTTCCATCCCAACCACTCGGCCAGGCCACCGCATACTCCAGCGATCCAGCGATGTTGCCGTGACCTGCGCAAGGGGTTTCCCGGTTGGGCCATTCGGGATCTACATTACCAGAGTGGCGCCGTCGGTTTCTCGACTTGGCGCTTCTCTTCGTCCGACCATTCAGCGTGGGCACGAGTGATTGCCTGAACGGCAAAGGGCGATAGAATAGAGCAACCTTGCAGACCGCTTTGCCCAGAGCAGACGGTGTGCGTCGCCGGGAGGTGTTCCTGCCTGTGAACAAGATACTCGTTGTCTCTTTCCTGCTCGGCTCGCCCGGCCTGTGGGCGTCGACTCTCCTGCACTGCGGAAAGCTGGTCGACGTCCGCGCCGGCAGTATTCGTGAAGAGGTTACGGTTGTCGTCGAAGGCGACCGCGTCAAGGGCGTCGAGGCCGGGTATTCCGCTGCGACTTCCGAAGCGGAGGTTGTTGATCTCAAATCCCACACCTGCATGCCGGGACTGATGGACATGCACGTCCATTTGTTCATTGAAATGAGCCCGAAGCACTACGAGGAGCTGTTCCGCCTGAACCCGGCCGATCACGCTTTCCGATCCGCGGTTTACGCCGAAAAGACACTGCTAGCGGGCTTTACGACCGTGCGAGATCTTGGCACGCGCAATAACGTATCGATCGCTCTAAAAAAAGCGATCGAAGAAGGGCTGGTCAAGGGTCCGCGGATCTGGAACGCCGGGCAGTCCCTGGCCACAACCGGGGGCCACGCGGATCTAACCAGCGGCTTACGCGCCGACCTCATGGGAGACCCAGGCCCCGTCGAGGGGGTCGTGAACGGTCTCGACGATGCCCGCAAAGCCGTGCGTCAGCGCTACAAGGAAGGTGCCGACCTGATCAAGATTACGGCCACCGGGGGCATTCTAAGCGTGGCCAAAAGCGGCCAGAACCCGCAGTTTACCGAGAGTGAGATTCGCGAGATTGTTGCCACGGCGCGGGACTACGAATTTCATGTCGCGGCGCACGCCCACGGAGCAGAGGGCATGAAGAGGGCCATTCGCGCCGGCGTGCGATCGATCGAGCATGCCACGCTCGCAGACGACGAGGCGATCGACCTCTTCAAGACGCACGGCACTTGGTACGTACCCACGCTGGCCGCAGGCTGGTTTGCCGCCGAGAAGGCCAAAGTTCCCGGCTATTTTCCTGAAATGGTTCGCGCGAAGGCGATAAGCATCGCCCCCAAAGCGCAAGCGACCTTCCGTATGTTGCACGATGCCGGGGTCAAGATTGCTTTCGGCACCGACTCCGGGGTCATTCCACATGGCGAGAACGCGAAGGAGTTTCGTTATATGGCGGAGGGCGGCATGTCTCCCCTGGAGGGCATTCGCTCGGCGACCCTCAGCGCGGCTGAGCTACTGGGCGTCGAAGACGAACTCGGCACGATCGAAGAAGGAAAGCTGGCTGATGTCGTCGCCACTCCCGAGGATCCGACCAAAGATATCGAGACGATGACGCGCGTGTCGTTCGTGATGAAAGGCGGAGAGATTTACAAGCGGCCCTGAAACGGCGGCTCTTAGGGGTCTGGCGGACAATGGAGCTAGAGAAAGGTCCTCTGATAAGCTGTCGAACCACCGCGGTGAGCATTGCTCCCGGTTAGAATCTCTGGCTTGAGCCAGCTCCTACTTTCCAACCATATCCACCTATTAACATGAACTCCCTTATTCCTCAATTTATAGCAACTTGTTTATGGTTCGTTACGGGAATTCTCATTGCCCTGGATCTCAGAGGTCAGCCTTCTATAGACATCTTGGATCAAATAGCGAGCTACAATTCCGCAACTTGTCAAATCATCCTTAATGGATCTCACACCTGCTCCGGGGTGTTAATTAATAACACGCGGCATCAGGGCCGACCCCTAATTCTTACCGCTGCTCATTGCATAGAAAGCGAAGAAGACCTCAACTCAATAGTTGTACTTTTTGGTAAAAGAAAACTCCTGAAGGGCCAACCCTATGATGGATTGGAATGGAGCAGTAGTACTGGCGCTTCCCTCCTGTCATCGTCAAGAGAAATAGATTTTGCATCACTGCTGTCCGGTTAAAAGTCGAATAGAATCAATTGGTTGGGGTCATAGGGGGATTCGTTTGGGGAGTCGGATGGCTGGAGTGCCTGTAAAAGGGGCATTTTTTCGAATTGCGTAACGCTGAGAATCTGTAGAATCTGGTAAAGACTCGCTTCCAGCCCGAGGCGTTTCCGGACGATGGCGATGAGCACGTAAATCGAGACAGCGATCCAGATCTGCGTCTTGACGGCGTTCTCGCTGGTGCCGTAAAACGAGTTGATTCGCAGATGTTGCTTGATCCACTTGAAGAACAACTCAATCTGCCAACGCGACTTGTAGATGTGGGCGATGGTCAGCGCCGGGAGCGCGAAGTTGTTGGTCAGAAACTTCAGCCGCTTGTTCGTCCGGGCGTCGAAGTAACTGACCCTCCGCAACGGGTCGGGATAGGCTTGGGCCGATTCGATGGCAGCCAGTATGACGGTCTGATCCGAGCGCAAGCCCGTGGATTTGTCGACGGGATGCGAGTAGCGCCGTTGGAGCAAGATGTTCTTCTTGGTTCGCACGACGAAGAACGACGAGCAGAGAGTGAACACGAAGAGGCGTTCGAAATCGACGTAGGCCCGATCCATGACGTAGAACGCGCCGGCCTCCGGGCCGATCTCGTCGAGGATGTTGATGTCGTGCACTTTGCCTCCAGTAATGCGGATGAACGTGGGAATATTGCCGTGCAGATCCAGCAGCGTGTGCATCTTCACGGCGGCTTTTTGCTTGCGGAATCTCGCCCACGGAAACAGCGACAGGCAGAGGTCGATTGTTGTCGAGTCGAGAGCGTACAGAGTCTGGTCCAAGTCCACACCGATCGGGTCGTGGGCATATAACGGCCGTGCCATGCCAATCAAGACCTGCGCGAAGTCCGCGTAGATCCGCCAGTCGCGCGACTCGTTCGCGTCGGCCAGTGTCGAGCGCGCTACCCTGCCGCGGAATCCCATGTGGTAGAGTTTGCCGTGCATCGAACGCAGGCACGTCTCGATGTCGCGGAGGCTTGCCCGATAGGTCAGCTGGGCGAATGCCATCGCAAGAAACTGATCCCAGCAGGAGAAACTTTTCAGATAGGAATCGCCGCGGTAGCGCGATACACATTTCTGAAACTCTTTGCTCGGTAGGTGCTCGATCAGTTGGGAGAAAACCGTACGGCCAAGGTTCATCCCTCATTGTGCCGCGTCCGGATGCTCCGTTCAGGCGACCATTTGCGGCCTCGGGATTTCAAATCGTTCCCGGGCAAAACAGGCCATAAGACATTGAACGGTCGAGACTTACCGTCCGATGGCGCGACTTTCCCCGGACAGCACTGATTTTGCATTGCTCGAACTGGAAAGCAGGATCCCTATTTATGTTTCACCTATATATTTAGGTTGGAATAAAGTGATCTCTCAACCCACATTCCTTTACAGCATACACTCTCCTGACTTCGAAGATGCTCAATATTCATTTAAATTCATTTAGCATAGCGAAAGCATCACTCGCAACTTTTGGCGGACTTTACAATACCGTGGATTTTGGACATTGGAAAGTAGATCAGTGGGCTCAGGGAATTACTTCCCTGGGCAGCTCTGGCGCCCCTCTGTTAAATTCCAGTTTTGAGATCATAGGCGGGTTGAGTGGAAGTACAGATTGGGACAACTATAAATCCGACTACTTTTTCCGATTCGATCTGGCTTACGATCATTTTAGTAATACAATCAATCAATTGAAAGTTTGGGTTGATCCAGATAATTTAGGCCGTATTGGGCATTATCGACCAACAGATAAAATTAAGAATTACAGTTTCACCAGCCGTGTAACTGAAACGGTAAACCTAATTAATGGGGTAATACTTAGGGAAGAGTTTAGCGTAACTGATCACTCAAAAATAAATGGAGTGTATATAAGTGTAGGCGAGATGAGTAACTATCTAGGCTCAACACTTACAGTCACACTGTCTCAGAACGGTTCCGAGTTATGCGTTGAAGAAACTGACACCCTTGAACTTTCCCAATATTCAGAAACGTACATCCCATTTTCCACAGCCCCCGTTATAAGTGGCAAGGTGTCAATGTCACTCAATTTGAGATCCACCAGCTCCTCTGTTTATATCAGTGTTCCCAAGACAAGTATCAGTAACTTGACCAGCTATTTCTTTGCATTAAATTCAAGCAGCAACCCATAACGTGGATTCTACACCACTTTCACAGACGATCGCGACTCGCAGGGCGCTATGATGTATGGGCATATTGCAAAGAGCAATCTTGCGGGTGTTAAACGCCCAGGTGATTCTATTTATTATTAGAAATTACCATCGCAAATAGAACCGTTCCCTTCTACCGGTTGTTCTTCACCATCTCCGCAGCAATATCTTCCCGAGGGTTTTCCAGTTGATTTTCCTTCACAGTCGATTGAGCAGGTGTTGCAGTCCTCTTCACCTTTACACACTCCATCGTTAAAGCACATTGGACATCCCGCACAAAACGAAGTGTCAAGAGTACATGATACTGAACAGCTCAAAATTCCTCCTGAACAACTAAAATCACTACAGGTAGTAACACCGAGATCCAGACCATCACATTCCTCTCCCTGCTCTTTCATACCGTTTCCACAATATGGAGCTGAACCGATTAGCTCACAGCTAATGAATGTGTCATTACCGCCGCCTCCGACGCAGGTATCGGTGTGCCAGCCACCGTCGATCTGGTCGTCACCCGATCCACCGTCAAGCATGTCGCTGTGGTTGCCACCCTCGATGGTGTCGTTGCCGTCCTGACCAAAGACGGTATCTTCGCCGCTGCCAGCGTCAATACAGTCATTACCCTCGCCACCAAAGATGGTGTCGTCGCCGCTGCCACCTACCGTCAAATAGCTGCTGCCAGCGGTTAGGGCTAGGTCACACCCGACCCCTGAGGCTGGGGAAGACCCGACCCCGCCAAAGAGGATGTCGTTGCCGCCCTCACCATGGATGGTGTCGTCTTTGGCGCCACCATCAATGGCGTCGTCGCCGCCACCACCAAAGATGGTGTCGTTTCTGTCGCCACCAGCGATGAAGTCGTCGTAGTCGCTACCGAAGATTGTGTCGGCGCCGCCGAAACCATAGATGTCGTGCCTTGTGGAAGAGGCGCTGCAGTCGATGACGTCGGGGGCATTGGTTCCTTCTATCAGTTCGGGCAGTTCGGGATCACCAGGCACTGGGACTCCATTAAGTAGACACTGAGCACCGCTGCTGAGCGGAAAGATAGCCAGTAAGGCCGCTAGAGTAACCGTAAGTATGTTCATATTGTTCCCTCCTATTAAGATCGGGTGCCCGTAGTGGACATGTTTAAATCACTGCTGTCCGGTTAAAAGTCGAATAGAATCAATTGGTTGGGGTCATAGGGGGATTCGTTTGGGGAGTCGGATGGCTGGAGTGCCTGTAAAAGGGGCATTTTTTCGAATTGCGTAACGCTGAGAATCTGTAGAATCTGGTAAAGACTCGCTTCCAGCCCGAGGCGTTTCCGGACGATGGCGATGAGCACGTAAATCGAGACAGCGATCCAGATCTGCGTCTTGACGGCGTTCTCGCTGGTGCCGTAAAACGAGTTGATTCGCAGATGTTGCTTGATCCACTTGAAGAACAACTCAATCTGCCAACGCGACTTGTAGATGTGGGCGATGGTCAGCGCCGGGAGCGCGAAGTTGTTGGTCAGAAACTTCAGCCGCTTGTTCGTCCGGGCGTCGAAGTAACTGACCCTCCGCAACGGGTCGGGATAGGCTTGGGCCGATTCGATGGCAGCCAGTATGACGGTCTGATCCGAGCGCAAGCCCGTGGATTTGTCGACGGGATGCGAGTAGCGCCGTTGGAGCAAGATGTTCTTCTTGGTTCGCACGACGAAGAACGACGAGCAGAGAGTGAACACGAAGAGGCGTTCGAAATCGACGTAGGCCCGATCCATGACGTAGAACGCGCCGGCCTCCGGGCCGATCTCGTCGAGGATGTTGATGTCGTGCACTTTGCCTCCAGTAATGCGGATGAACGTGGGAATATTGCCGTGCAGATCCAGCAGCGTGTGCATCTTCACGGCGGCTTTTTGCTTGCGGAATCTCGCCCACGGAAACAGCGACAGGCAGAGGTCGATTGTTGTCGAGTCGAGAGCGTACAGAGTCTGGTCCAAGTCCACACCGATCGGGTCGTGGGCATATAACGGCCGTGCCATGCCAATCAAGACCTGCGCGAAGTCCGCGTAGATCCGCCAGTCGCGCGACTCGTTCGCGTCGGCCAGTGTCGAGCGCGCTACCCTGCCGCGGAATCCCATGTGGTAGAGTTTGCCGTGCATCGAACGCAGGCACGTCTCGATGTCGCGGAGGCTTGCCCGATAGGTCAGCTGGGCGAATGCCATCGCAAGAAACTGATCCCAGCAGGAGAAACTTTTCAGATAGGAATCGCCGCGGTAGCGCGATACACATTTCTGAAACTCTTTGCTCGGTAGGTGCTCGATCAGTTGGGAGAAAACCGTACGGCCAAGGTTCATCCCTCATTGTGCCGCGTCCGGATGCTCCGTTCAGGCGACCATTTGCGGCCTCGGGATTTCAAATCGTTCCCGGGCAAAACAGGCCATAAGACATTGAACGGTCGAGACTTACCGTCCGATGGCGCGACTTTCCCCGGACAGCACTGTGTTTAAATATCCGCCTTCCATTCGCAAAAACTCAGCTTCCACATTGTCAGCTTGTCATGCCCCACTCAATTTTCCGAAAAGGCATTAGGTATCATACCAGTCTTTCCACTGCTGTCCGGTTAAAAGTCGAATAGAATCAATTGGTTGGGGTCATAGGGGGATTCGTTTGGGGAGTCGGATGGCTGGAGTGCCTGTAAAAGGGGCATTTTTTCGAATTGCGTAACGCTGAGAATCTGTAGAATCTGGTAAAGACTCGCTTCCAGCCCGAGGCGTTTCCGGACGATGGCGATGAGCACGTAAATCGAGACAGCGATCCAGATCTGCGTCTTGACGGCGTTCTCGCTGGTGCCGTAAAACGAGTTGATTCGCAGATGTTGCTTGATCCACTTGAAGAACAACTCAATCTGCCAACGCGACTTGTAGATGTGGGCGATGGTCAGCGCCGGGAGCGCGAAGTTGTTGGTCAGAAACTTCAGCCGCTTGTTCGTCCGGGCGTCGAAGTAACTGACCCTCCGCAACGGGTCGGGATAGGCTTGGGCCGATTCGATGGCAGCCAGTATGACGGTCTGATCCGAGCGCAAGCCCGTGGATTTGTCGACGGGATGCGAGTAGCGCCGTTGGAGCAAGATGTTCTTCTTGGTTCGCACGACGAAGAACGACGAGCAGAGAGTGAACACGAAGAGGCGTTCGAAATCGACGTAGGCCCGATCCATGACGTAGAACGCGCCGGCCTCCGGGCCGATCTCGTCGAGGATGTTGATGTCGTGCACTTTGCCTCCAGTAATGCGGATGAACGTGGGAATATTGCCGTGCAGATCCAGCAGCGTGTGCATCTTCACGGCGGCTTTTTGCTTGCGGAATCTCGCCCACGGAAACAGCGACAGGCAGAGGTCGATTGTTGTCGAGTCGAGAGCGTACAGAGTCTGGTCCAAGTCCACACCGATCGGGTCGTGGGCATATAACGGCCGTGCCATGCCAATCAAGACCTGCGCGAAGTCCGCGTAGATCCGCCAGTCGCGCGACTCGTTCGCGTCGGCCAGTGTCGAGCGCGCTACCCTGCCGCGGAATCCCATGTGGTAGAGTTTGCCGTGCATCGAACGCAGGCACGTCTCGATGTCGCGGAGGCTTGCCCGATAGGTCAGCTGGGCGAATGCCATCGCAAGAAACTGATCCCAGCAGGAGAAACTTTTCAGATAGGAATCGCCGCGGTAGCGCGATACACATTTCTGAAACTCTTTGCTCGGTAGGTGCTCGATCAGTTGGGAGAAAACCGTACGGCCAAGGTTCATCCCTCATTGTGCCGCGTCCGGATGCTCCGTTCAGGCGACCATTTGCGGCCTCGGGATTTCAAATCGTTCCCGGGCAAAACAGGCCATAAGACATTGAACGGTCGAGACTTACCGTCCGATGGCGCGACTTTCCCCGGACAGCACTGCAGTCTTTCCTTTGCTTGACCCGCTCGGAGTTCGGCACCTGAAGGAGCTGGTCAAGTGTCTTGCCAGACGCGCCGCGGAACGCGATCATGAAACATCCCTGAAGTCAGGCAGTGGCTCAGGCCGCCATTGTAGTGCGCGTGAAGGCGGTCAGCATCGCCCCCAGAGCGCAAGCGACCTTCCGTAAGTTGTACGAGGCCGGGGTCAAGATCGCTTCCGGCACCGACCCCGGAGTCGTCCCGCACGGAGACAACGCGAAGGAGTTCCGTTACATGGTGGAGGGTGGCATGCCTCCGCTGGAGACTATTCGCGCAGCGATGCTCAGCGCGGCTGAGCTACTGGGCATCGAAGACGAACTCGGCACGATCGAAGAAGGGAAGCTGGCCGATGTCGTCGCCACTCCGGAAGACCCGACCGAAGATATCGAGACCATGACCCGCGTGTCGTTCGTGATGAAAGCGGGTGAGATCGATCTACAAACGGCCCTGAGACGGGGGTTCTTAGCAGTTTGACGGGGATCGGCTCCGGAGAGAGGTTGTCTGGTGCGGCGTCCGACCACCACGGCGAGCATTGCCCCTGGTTGGAATCTCTGGCTTGAGCCAGTTCCTTACAACCCATCTCAGTAACCCGCATAAGGACGAGGTAGTAGGCGAGGCGGAGGATTTTAGGCTCCACCAATGTCGCTGACTTCATCCGTTGCAGGGCCTCAGCGGCTCGGAAACTCCATCGGCAAGCGGGATCCTTTCGTTACCTGCCCTCGCTAGAACATCCCACGAAGTTCGTCGCGGTCGTTGCGATGTCGAGCAATGATTTCCCCTCCAGCGATCAGCCATCAGAGCCCCCCCAAAAGGTCGGCGGGCGGGCGAAAGTCGAGGTAGATCAGGCGGTTAACAAGGTTCTGGACTGATAGGTGGACGGGAGGCTTGTTACCAACAATAATCCCACAGCGGTACAATTTAGCCGTCGATGATCGACCAAACCATCTCCCATTACAAGATCACTGACAAGCTCGGTGAGGGCGGGATGGGTGTCGTCTACAAGGCGGAGGACACGAACCTCAAACGCCCGGTCGCTCTTAAGTTCCTTGCCGCTCACCTGCTCGGCGACGAAGACATCAAAGCGCGTTTTCGGCGAGAGGCAGAAGCGGCCGCCGCACTCAATCACCCCAACGTCTGCCACGTCTACGAGATCAATGAAGTCGAAGGCAAGACCTTCATTGCCATGGCGTTCCTCGAAGGCGAGCCGCTGGAAAAGAAAATCGAGTCCGGGCCGCTGAAGCTGAAGGATGCGCTCGATATCGCGATCCAGACGGCACAAGGACTTGAGGCGGCACACGAGAAGGGCATCGTTCATCGCGACATCAAGCCGGCCAACTTGATGATCACCGGCGCGGGCTCCAAGCAACTCGTCACCATCATGGACTTCGGGCTGGCCCTGCTGACCGGCCGCTCGAAGCTCACCCGTTTGGACGAAACCATGGGGACGGTGACCTATATGTCGCCCGAGCAGACGTCCGGGATGGAGTTGGACCAGCGGACTGATATCTGGTCACTGGGTGTCGTGCTCTACGAAATGGTCACCGGACAGCAGCCGTTCAAGGGCCATTACGACAAAGCCGTCATGTATTCGATCACCAACGAAGAGCCCGAGCCGATAACAGCGCTGCGGACGGGCGTCCCGATGGAGCTGGAATGGATTGTCGGCAAGTGCCTCGCCAAGGAGGCGGATAAGCGGTATCGAAGTACGGCCGACATGGTGGTTGACTTCGAAACGCTCAGCGAGAAGCTGAAGTCGGGTAAATCGGCAATCGTACGCACCCGGTGCTCCAGCAGGGACCGGCACTCCTGCCGGTCCGAATGTCGTGCCAACCCCCCAGCCGGCCGATGCGGAAGCCCAGCACTCAGCGCCCGATGTCGCCCCTCAAGCCCCCGCTAACTCGGTTACCCCCGGCAGCACGTTTGGCCCTTACCGCATCATCGAGGACCTCGGCTCCGGGGGCGAAAGCGCCGCCTACCGCGCCGAAGATACTGAACTCCGCCGCTCGGTCACGATCAGCGTTTTGCCGGAATCGGCGGCTCGCCGGGCTGAACAACGACAACGCCTGAAGGTCATCGGCACGGCTGTCTTTTTCGTCCTGGCCGTTGTGCTGATTCTGCTCTCCTGGACGCGCCAGCCCGCGCCCAGTGAGCCTGCCCCGCTGCGCCGGTTCGCCTTCACCCCGGAAGACTTCCGCGGCGAGGCTGTGATTTCTCCCAACGGCAAGCACATTGCGTACGTAGCAGGCACAGACCAGCCGACGATCTGGGTGCGGGATCTCGACCGCGAAGAGCCACGCGAGTTGCCCGGAACGGCGGGTGCTAGCAACTTCGGGCTGTTTTGGTCACCCGATAGTCAATTCATTGGTTTCGCCGCCGGCAACGAACTGAAAAAGATCTTGCTCCAGGGAGGCCCGGCAATCACCCTTTGCTCACTCCCTGCAGGCCTATTCGGGGGAGGTTCCTGGAGCCCGGACGGCAACGTCATCGCCTTCAGCACCGCCATTCCTCCTCAAATTTACGAAGTTCGCGCCCAAGGCGGCGACCCCAAGCTGTTGTTCGAACCCGAGCAGTCGGAGAAAGCCCTCGGCAACTCTCGACCCTGGTTCTTGCCAGGGAAGGCGACGGCGCGCGGCATTGTTTTCATGCTGGGGTCGGTGACCGAAAGTGATATTGGGGTCAAGAACCTGGAAACAGGCGAATTTTCGGTCCTCGCCGAGGGAGGCTATCCTGTATTTTCTCTGACCGGGCACATTGTGTATCAGCGGGGAAAAACAGTAAAGAAAGGAAGAATCTGATCGCCGCGATGATTAAGCGCGCCCATCCGCTCGGCATGCTGACGATCCGGGAGCGCGGGAAGTTCCTCGAGGCGCTGACGCCCACCGAAGAGCGCAGTCTGGAGCGTGCGATCGACTGGTGGGATGAGACCTACGAAGGAGGTCACGCGCAGGCGCGGCGGGAGGGCAGGTGAGGATGTGCCGTGATGGCTGAGAAGGAACTAGTGATCGGCTACGACGAAAAGGCAGGCGCCGGGACACACGGAATTGCCTGCTCCTCAGGAACCGAATCTCAACAAAAAAAGAACGGAAGATACCCGACTATCGGAAACATCGATGCGAGATGAAACATCAGTTTCATGTCGTCGTCTGGCCCTTGTCTCGTTGCTTCCAATTTTTTCAAGCGGTTCAAAATACGGACCGTGTTCAGAAAAATAGCAAGGACCCAAGCGATCTTCGAGGCTGTCCACAGATGGTGCTGATCAGTTTGTACGGCTTGAATAACGACGACGTTGATCATCAGGAATCCAAGAATGAAGGTTATCCAGTACACGCCGCGCAGTGTCCGAATACCGAAATTATTGTACGTCATAGCATGTTGGGTCATAAGTGATCCTCACAGGATCATCTGCCTGTCTGCTACGGGCAGCCGCAGAGCGCGCAGATAGTTGCCCATAACGCTGCAACTTGTATCGTCAATAGCGCACAATATGGGGCTAGTGCGGGAGTAACAATCGCTATAAGACAGATAAAGAGAGCAGATGCTTCCAGTATGTTATAGGCTGCTGTAAGCGTGAAATGCCGATATGCCAACGCCCAGGACGTGCTGCCGCCGGATCTGTTCCGCGAGATCCAGCAACACTTCACGGGCTTGCTGTGGGTCCCGGCCCATACGCAATTCTATGAGACGCGTCGCAAGCTCGTGCTGGCCCTGACGGATCAAGGCATCTCCACCCGCGAGATCGGCAAGCTGGCCGGGGTCACGCCCCGCCGCGTGCGTCAGATCCTGGCCGAGGACCGCGTATCACCGCCGACACATTCCGAAAGTTTCCGGTAAGTTAACCAACAACGGCTTTCTCGCTTGGGGGCGAGCTCCTGCGCGATGGTCAAGATCGATGCCGTCCACATAGAAGCGTATGGTCCCACGAAATACCGTACCTGTCCCACCCTATCTCTATCGGGGGATGGATCTGTTAGAACAACTCAAGTAGTCGGAACACTGGGGGACTGGGGGACGTTGGCATCCGACGCCTTGAACGGCTATCAGTTCTATTCGGGTTTTTCTCTGGAACGGGTAAAAGACTCCGATTTGGACAATCGTCCAGTATTGGCATACTCCGGGAACTCGTATTTGTAATCCAATACGATCCCCTCTTCTCCCAGCCCTGCCTTCGCCCTCATCACCGCCATTTCTTGCATCAGATCGGCGAAGTTGTCATGAGCAACCTTGACTCTGATATCCAAGGGAAACTTCGACAACAGCAGGTCAAAGCGACCGAACTCTTGTTTGAGCTTACTGGCACCACCGACCGCATCCGATCCAATCATGAATCGCTCTGGGTACTGCTTTATCAATTGGACCCACCGATCCAGATCCTTGTATATGTAATCGTCTAAGACAACCCACGACAGATCGATGTAGACTTGATCTCCTGAATCTTTGAGAACCTCTTCTATCCAGAATGGGAGATTCTCAATGTTGACTCGTCTGCTGACGCCCGCATGGCACCAGATAAACCGAGTCGTGTAGTTCCCGTCATCCTCTTGCCAACGACAATGACGAAACAGTTCGACCAGCTCGTCCAGATAGAGTGGTGCCTTGATTTCACTCGGATTTCTAGAGATCGGGGCGATGTTGTGATGAATGCTTACCGGAAGAAAATGTTTCCCGGCGAACCGGCAGATACGCACAAGCGCCGGGTGGTTGGCACGGGGTCTTTCCCCGGTCGTCAGGTTCGTGAGATCATCATGGCGCGACATCACCTCACCTATCCCTTGCCAGATTCCAGGGAACTCCTTGATCCGTTTTACGATGAGATCAACCGCCCCAAGATCAGTCCCATCAAAACCCGTGATGAACGGGTGTATCTTTCGAAGTTTCGCGAGCTGGGTAGGGTCGTTCGCATATTTTCTCTGATAGTCGAGAAGGGCGGAGGCAACAGCGATGTCGGTATCGCGTGCACGCTTTACTCTTGAACTGCTATCGAGGTAATACTTTGGTCTCAAGAACGGTTCATTCTCCGACCACTTCTTGATAAACGGCATCCCCGACACCATGATGTGCTCGACTCTCGCCGCTTCCATTCCCCGAAGCAGTGCTTCAATTCTTCTCCCTCTTTCCCCAAAGGGAAGCGTCGAATAACGGCCGCTCTCGGTCAGGCCCCATTCTGTACCCGGAAACTTGCCATCCGTGTTCAGGAACTCTCCGTTTTGCAGAAAATCAAGCAGATGAAAGTGACTGTCAGACTTGTAGTCACCTGGGTTGCTTAGAAGCCTGGTGTCCGTCTCCTGAGCCAATGGATCCGTTTTGGCAAGGATCAGAATCAGTACGAACACGGCTGCTCTCTTCATCTTTTCCCTCAAGGTTAGATTGCATTCTTTCAGCCTCTATATCAGAAAAGTTCTCCCTCTTCAAGGTGCCCACAGATAGATCTGATCCTTCAACATAGAGTGAATGTTCACCGATTAGCTGACTTCTCTCGAGTAGTTTTCGGATATCCACCGCGACCCTTCTGACCAGTGTATCCGGGTCTATTCCGCGAGGTCCAGCAACACTTCACAGGGCTGCTATGGTTCCCGGATGATACGCACTTCTTTGCTGTGCGCCACAAGCTCGTGCTGACTCTGAAGCATCAAGGCGTCTCTACCCGTGAGATCGCTCAGCTAGCCGGCGTGACGCCACGCCGCGTGCGCCAAATCCTGGCCAAGGAACGTGCATCACCGCCGACACATTCCGAAACTTTCCGGTAAGTAACCAAACTGGAATTTCCGTTTTGGCCATCCCGCGATGGTCAGGATACTCCAATCCGCGGCTCGGGTGCAAGGTCTTCGTCTTCCTCTCACGATCGATGCTCCGTTCGCTCCCGTTTGGGTCGCTGAATGCCGCTCGATCGCCGCGTTCCAGCTCGCTGGAGGGCTTTTCGCCGACACGGCTCCGAGTAGTTCCCTCTTCAGCAACCCAGCGTCTCTTCTCCGTCGCAGCCGTCGCCCGTTACCCGCCTGGCACAGGCAGCGCCCAGATCCGCCCCAGCATCTCAGCGAACAGCTTGCGGTTGAGATGCCCCTCGGCCAACAGCAGCCAGTAATAGCGGGCATGCTTGACCAGCCGTCCTCCGGTTTTCATCAACCGATGCTGCAAGCTCGTCAGCGACCAGTTCTTGATCCTCTGCGCCAGCCCCAGCCGCCGCCACAGGTTCCCCAGGTTGTAGGCCAACACGCTCAACTGCAAACGCACCTCGTTTGCCCGGAAACGATGACAGGACAGCCGTGTCCAGTGGGTTGCCTGCTTGCCTTCCTTGATCCATTGCTCGGCCGTGCCGCGCTTGTTGTAGAAGCGCACCAGCGACCGACTGGGCAAGCTCATGCTCGTGACGATGAACCCGACGCGAGGAAACAACTCGCCTTGGTGGTGCTCAACCTTGGCCACAACCCGCCGAGGCTTCGACCAACTCGCGGCCTGATAGCGGAAGCTCTTGTAGCGCACTAGTGGCTTCAGGCTCGGCCTGCCCGGCGGACGGAACAGAATCTCTTCGATCTCCAACTCCAGGTTCTTGTTTGCTGGGATGCGAATGACGTAGTCCACTCCGCGATCCTCCAACGCCTCGTAGATCTCCGGCTTGGCGAAGGCGGCGTCGGCGCGGAACGTCACTTGCTTGCCTTCTCCCTGTTGGCGCTCGATCTCGGGCAGCAGCAGTTCGTCCCAGTCCTCGGCGCTGGACACGTTACCCGCTCGCAGCTTCGCCGCCAGACAATCACCGTGCTGGTTGAACAGCAACAGCGGGTGGTAGCAGGTGGACTCGAAATGGCCGTTGTAAGCGCTGCCTTCCTGCTGACCGTGGACCGGGCTTTCCGTGGAGTCCATATCGAGCACGACACGCTCGGACTCGTCCTGCGCTTGGGCTTGAGCGACCAACTCGCGGTTCACCGCCATCAGCCCAAGCAGGTTCTCTTCACTGGCCAGCAGCTCTGCCTCAAAGCTTTGTAGACGCGACGTAAGCGCCCCGCCGCGATCCCAGTTCTTCTTCGAGCCGATCAGACGAAAAGTCGGGTCAGCCGAGACACGGGCAGCATCGTTGAGATCCTCGTAGCCGGCGAGGCGGCTGTAGACCGATTGCCGCACCAGGTCGGCCAGTGGGAACTTCTTGTTTGTGCCTTGCCGCGAATCCGTCAGATGCTCGTCGATCAGCTTGCCCAGTCCGAGCCGCTCGTCCAGTTCCCGAATGAGAATCAGGCCACCATCCGAGGTGACGCGCGATCCTTGGAAATCGACTTTCAGAAATCCGTTGAAGGTGAGCTGAAACGGCTTGTTTTCTTTTTCACCCATTGGGTGTTGGCCTCCGTGCGTCCTGACAGGGCTTGAACCCCTATAAATAAAGACGCTGAAGGCCGCTGCAAGGTCGGGATGCCGAAATCAAATTGGAAATGCGGGATCAGAGCGACGTCACGCGGGGCTTTCGGGGCGGACTGTGGGCCTTGCCCTTCTCGATCGAGACGTTGAAGCCCACCGGAGAACCTTTCCCGATCGTCGAGAATGTCGCCCTCCCTAGTGTGGCGATCGATGGCACCTTGGTTTCCGTGGATGCCCTTGGACGTAACCAACAGCAACTCGTCTGGCTCGATCGCACTGGCCGCAAGCTGGGGACCATCGGGCAGCCCCAGCAACTCATCCTAAACCCCGCATTATCCCCAGACGGCGGGCGTGTCGTCGTTTCCGCCTTCGAAGAAGGCCCAAACCAGGACATCTGGGTACACGAGGTTGACCGCGCCCTGAAGACGCGGCTCACGTTCGATCCAGGAAGTGACCAATTCCCGAAGTGGTCGCCGTCGGGAGAGGAGGTCGTTTTCAGTTCCGACCGTACCGACAACGTCGACATATTCAGCCGGGCGGCTGACGGCAGCGCTGAGCCGGTCTCGCTTGTGTCCACGCCCCGCGCCGAGTTCCCGTCGGCCTGGTCCCCAGATATGGAGTATTTCTTGTATGTTACTCCAGGCCCGGAAACGGGCTTGGATATTTGGTATCTCGAGCGCAAGGAGCTGGAAGGCGGCTTTGATTCCCGGCCCTTTCTCCAGACCTCTTTTTCAGAGACGGGCTCAAGGCTGTCGCCCGACGGCCGCTTCGTCGCCTATCTTTCAGACGAGTCGGGCCGGACGGAGGTTTACGTGAGGCCGTTTCCGCAAGGCGGCGGGAAATGGCAGATTTCGGCCAACGGCGGCAGTAGTCAGCGCTGGAGCAAAGACGGCAAAGAGTTGTTTTACGTCGAAGGGGAGACGCTCATGGCGGTCGCCGTTTCAATGGCGGAAGGCTTCTCGGCGGGCTCGGTGAAGGCGCTGTTCGAGCACCCCGGTTTGGGTGGGGGACTTTCTTCGACCTACGATGTCTCGGCCGATGGGCAGCGTTTTGTTGTCGTCGAAGACGTCGGAAGCGAAGAAGGCGAGGAAGCGAAACCGCCGTCGATCCATGTGGTCCAGAACTGGTTCGAAGAATTCAAAGACCGCGAGCAGGACTAAGATCCCCAAAGCCTCCTGTTTTGAAACAAGTGGTGGCTTCCTTGACTAAGCAGGTCTATTTTCCTGTCGCCTTCACGCGGTTCGTTCCCATCCGGAGCCAGGCTCGCCGTTCTACGGCAGGTGGAGGAGCGATGAGGTGATTGAGCAGCTCGTTTGAATGATCTTTGCTAGCGAACAGTTTCTAACGCCTACCAGTCGATCGTCTCCTCAGCGGCGAAGCGGCTCACCTTCCTGTAGCGCACCGGGCCACGGTAGTGGTTCCGCTCGAAGATGGGGAAGGTTTTACCGGTCGGCTCGACGTCGACGACGGTGTTTCCCTTGCTCCACAACTGGAATTCTTTGTCGCCGAGCACGGTTCGTACCTCTCGAACCGAGATCGGGAACTCGACGGTGGCCGTTTGCCCGGCTTCGACCTTGCCCAGATCGATATACTGTCCGCCCCATTGAAACTCGCGGGGCTGGCCGCCGACTTGGCACTTCACCGCCTGCTTGTCGGCCCAATCGGGAACGCGAAGCGAAACGGACTTCGTCTGCTTCATCTTTAGCTCCACTTTCCCTTCGTAAGGAATGTAGCAGTGGAGGTCGAGCGACGGGGAAGTCCGGTTCAACAGCCGTTAAGTCAGATGCCTAACTGGACTCATCGGCCGTAGCGACTAGCCATCGGCTGGAAGAGCATGGTTAGCTGAGCTTGACGGCTGTGCCGTACACTAACAATTCAGCCGCGCTGCCCACAACACTCGTAGTCATATAGCGAACATTGATGACTGCATCGGCTCCCATTTCTGTAGCCTTAGCTGTCATCCTCTCGGTGGCGGTTGACCGAGCGGTCCCCATCATCTCTGTGTATTCAGTTGTATTCAGTCAATTCACCACCAAGGATCAGCCTGACTATGGCGGATAGGTCTTTGCCAAGCCATATGGCAAACACCGTGTGTCCCTGGACCAAGCCGAGAATCTCAGTGATTTCTCGCCCGGGCAGTACATCGGAGTTTAACAGCAGAACGGTGCGATCGGACTCAGTAGGCAGCGGCTTTTCAGCTGACGCCTTGAGTGCCCTTTGTTCGAGAGCCAATATCACCAGCACCACAAGGATACCCCCCAAAAGGCAGAAAACCGCTATCCTCAGCCACCAGGGCACGACCGGATCATCGGCAACCATTACGTACCATGGCAACCCAGCAAATACTGCGGTGAAAAGTCCGAGCACGAACACCACTGAGCCAATATGTCGAAGTGCTTTCATGGCTTCTCCTATTTGACCATCACCAATGAAACCTCAGCCAACTCTTGTTTATCGTACGGCAACCTCCCCAACGGCAACCGTTGACCTTACTGTGCCTATTTCGTGCAACGTCATTCTGACATAGTGCAGATTTCTCCCGGTGGTCCCAGGCCTCCGCTTTTGCTGTCGACTCATGCGGTCGTTCGCGCATCGTCAAGGGGCTAAGAAATCAGCGACGGTTCGGATCGACTCGCGAAGGAGATCTCTGTTGCCCGGTCGGTGGTTGACAAACAACGGGCTCGGGTGGGGCACATGAAAAACCTCAAAGCAACGGTTCGCACCGGTTTCAAGCCAAGTCCCAATACGCTGCGCCTTGCGGCCGACAAGGGCAACGACTCTGAGCCTCGGTAGGATCTCTAACAGCCGGGCGATATACGCCTTGCCGTCTTCAATATCCCTTGCCCTTGCCGGTCGGATCTTTGAGCCCGATCCTATGTACCACGGGACAACGTTCCACAACACGGTTTCGTTCCTAGGCAAATCAGCGTCTTGGAGAGCGAAAAACATGTTCTTCGCAGTCTCATCGGGGTTGTTTCGCGAAATAAATCCGCTACGCACACCCTTAACACCCGGCGCTTCTAGAAGGAACAAGGCTCTAGCGTTGGTCCCCCCATCCATCGGATCGAAGTAAGGTACTTCCTCGGAAAATCCTTCCTGCCGTCGAATTTCTTTGACCAGTGATGTGAAGTTCTTGATGTGCGGCTCATCGAGCATAGCGAAGCGCTGGTGCCTGATGGTTTCGTCGCCGAGGCTTTTGGGGAAGTCGGTCATCCAATTTTCGATCCCGTTCCAGGGAGGGTTCAAGCCGGGATTTCCTGTTTGGCCATCCTGCCGCAGAGAGGATAGCCGACCCTTCCGACTCGTCCTTGTCAGGGGCCGCGTCACTCTTCAGAAGGTAGCGCCAGATCTTCTGGAGAAAGGGGACGGAACGAAAACTTGTAGCCCTCGTACATAGCAATCCCGTAAAACACAAGATCCATGGGACTGAAGGTGGCCACCATCAGTTCCGCCACCATCTCGAGATCAAGGCGCGACAATAGGTCGAAAAAGGGAATACCCTCCTGGTTCGATAGGAGGCCGCACACCGCGAGGAGGTTGCCCAGACCGCACCCCGCCAGCGACAGCAGCGCGCCGGCGATCCCAAAGGCTTGGTCGATGCCCTTTCCAAGCAGGCGTACCCCGAATCCGGCGAGGAATCCGACACCTACGGCCATCCAGCCTATCTGGTATCCCGTAACACCGGTGACGCCGGCCCAGACGGAAGCCCCCAATACGGCTCCGATCGCACCACCAAGGATGCCTGACGTCAGATTCTGCTCTGATTTCAGTAACTCCAGGGCGTGTTGAGCGTGAAGCGCTTCGGGTGACCCCTCTTCGAGCGAAACAGTGGAGCTTTCGACTTCCTGGTCACTCATTGACTTGCCTCCTGCCCCCGTTGCGCGGCGGTAAGCGGGCTAGTCCCGTTTTTTCTTCGCCCGTTCGCGGGAAAACCCGTTGTTCTAGCCCACATTTCTCACCACCTGACACAGCGATTGGGGCAAAAGGCCCGGTGGCTACGGCTAGCGGCTACGGTTTGTGTACATCGTCCAGCGTACAGTTATGTCGGCAAGCGGGCGCGATGAATCGCGCCCCTACATTCTCAAACGGCGGGCCTTGCTTTCCGCTCCTGCCGGCCGCTGGCTAGAAATGCGCACTAACTTGCACTAACTATATGCCGTCAGTTCGTAGCTTGATGGCTCAAGCACGATGATGGCCGGCCCTCCGTTGGCGCCG
Source organism: Bryobacterales bacterium (assembly GCA_965248205.1). Lineage (GTDB taxonomy): Bacteria > Acidobacteriota > Terriglobia > Bryobacterales > UBA6623. The sequence goes on along the minus strand of CBDFIS010000006.1, from coordinate 6,561,678 downwards.
GGAATTTCCGTAGGGAGGCGAATCGTCGTGCTTTTTGGATAGACGACCGGATCGCTCCGACGCCGATCGAGGAACTTGCCGACCGGGGCCATGCCCTCGCCGAACGGGGGCAGGAAGTAGTGCATCGGAATGACCCACTTGGGCTTGAGGTGTTCGATCATGAAATCGAGGTCCGGCAGGGGAATCGTGTTGTGATCTCCGGTGATTGCCAGCAGCACATCGCAGTGGCCGACGAACGGAGCTAACTCGTCGGCACTAAGTCCATAGCCGAGATCACCAACGTGCATGACCCAGAGATCGTCGAATCTTATGGAATAGAGCGCATTGTCCATGGGATCGTGCAGGGTGTGGTCGGGATGTTCGGCCGCTCCGACCGCTACGACGGTGCTCCCGTCGATTTCGGTTTCGACCCCTTTCTCGACGATTTCGAGTGCGTCAATCACCCGCGGAGCGCCTGGGACTAGCTTCGGGTTTCCGTGGGCGAGATCGGTCAGTGAACTGCAGATCACCGTGTCGCCTTCTAGCGAGGCGGTGTTCTCGGGCAGACCGAATTTCTCGAGCTCGGAAGGAGTGTAGGGGTCCATGACGACCACTGGTCCACCGTCGCGCCAGACGCGGAAGCAAGCATGCGCTACCCATTCGATATTGACTGCCATCTTATTCCTCCTTAGAGAGATCGAGACCGCTGTATTCCGACCACATTGTCCCCACCGGCTCTTTAAGCAACAGCTCTTTCAAGAACGCAAACGACTTCTCGAGGCCCTCTTTCACATTGATATAGTTGCTCTCCATCTCAACCGATAGAGCGCCCTCGTAACCTATAAATCGCAGGGTGGAAATAAAGTCCCGCCAGAAGGTTTGATCGTGTCCCCATCCGATCAGCGTGAAGTTCCAAGAACGGTCTTCGGCTTTCGTGTAATTGGTATTGTCGAGGATTCCCTGCAGCCGCAGGTTGTGAGCAAAGAAGCGTGTGTCCTTCACGTGGACGTGGTGGATGGCATCCCCTAGGAACCGGATCGCTTCCAACACGTCGATTTGCTGCACGAACATGTGAGACGGGTCGAAGTTGCATCCGATAACAGGGCCGATTGCATCGCGCAACTTTGCCATTGTGGTAGGGGAATGAACCAACTGCCCAATTTGCGGTTCCACGCAGACCGTGCACCCATGGTCTTCGGCGATCTTGCCGTGTTCTCGCCAGAAGGGGATCAATCGTTCTTCCCACTGCCATCGCAAAATGCGGCGGTTCTCGAGAGGGAAGGAGTCGACGATCCAGGTGGGACAAGCATCTCCCGGGGCGCCCGCGGGAATACCGGAAAGTACGATCAGCCGCGGCGCGCCCGCTGCTTCCGCCAAGCGACAGACCTTTTCGAAATAGTCGGAATACGCCTTGACCACTTCCGGGTCGGAGGAGAGCGGCTCGCCGTGCGCGGTGAATCCGCTGATTTCGAGCCCGTGCTCGGCCAACGCGTCGAGCCAGCGGCGTAGGGCGTCTCGATCCGCCAACAGCTTTTCCATGTCACAGTACTTGAGGCTGGGCTCGCCAAGCAGGGCCACTTCGATCGCTTGTGCGCCGTGGTCCTTCGCGAAGCGTAGTCCATCCTCGAATTCGAGAAAGTGAAGAAAGTAACTGTTGACGCCGAGTTTCACGGGAAGCTCCTAGTGGACATTGTCTATCCTGCCATTGTGGATGGGTGGAGCGCAAAGGGTGGTGGCGCAGTGCGCGGTGGGTTGGCGGGTCGTCAGGGCGAGGAGCGGCTCACGCAGGATACACACTCGACTTGAATTCGCCGGCCAGGTCGGGCATGAAGCCGGCAGGATTGGCGGCCGAACTCGAAACTAGGACCGCCAAGAGTGACGGTCACTACTGGGAACTAGGACCGACAAGAGTGGCGGTCGCTACCGGCGGTGCGGCGCCGCTTCCATACACTCCCTTGAACGCGCCTGAAACCTCAGTGTATTTACGAAATAGAATACTTGGTTAGCTCCCGAACGCTTCTTGGAACGGTGCTAGGGCGCCCGCGAACGCCTTACGTTTGACTCCGACGTCAACGCCCATGAGAATGACGCGTGCTCCCAGATCCGCGAAATGTTTGGCTTGCTCAGCGGTTGCGACGGTCATGGCGGGGATCTTGCCTGCCGCGGCGACTTTGCTTACCACCTCGTCAATCTTTGGGGCGAGTCCGGCTTTCACATCCTCGCTGAACGCACCGTGGCTGAGGGTCCAATCCATCGGCCCAACGGTCACCATGTCGATACCATCGACCCGCAGAATGGCATCCAATTCGTCGAATGCTTGGTCGCTTTCAACCATCACCATCAGGTGAGTGCTCTTGTTGGCCTCTTCCAGGGTCCGCCGAGGGTCGCTGCCGAGGCTATAGTCGAGCCCCGCAGCGGTTGAGGAGGCGCCGCGTTGACCCGCAGGAGGGTACTTGCCGAGCCGAACGAACTCGGCGGCTTGAGCGGCGTCTTTGACATCCGGCAGAATTAGCACCTCGAACCCGCCATCGAGCAACCCTTGAACGTGCGTTCGGGAGAGCTCGATGATGCGAGCCATCGGCACCATGCCCAGGTGAGTGATGGTTCGGCTCAGCCGCGTCGCCTCGGTCATCGAGGTGGGCGAGTGTTCGAGGTCCATCCAGATAGCGTTGTAGCCGAGCTGCGCGAGCAGTTCCATGTCGACGAAAGTCGGATCGCGACAGAGAATGCCTGAGAGAACGGCGTGCTGCTCGAGAAGACTATTCAGTGTGTTCATGAAGTTACCTCGGATTCACAGTCTGAATCCTTCGTCGCTTCCTATCCTACCTCCCACGCGGGGGGCCCGCTAGGATCAGGCCTACCTTGCCCCGCCCTTCGAGGATCTCCCCCATGCGGCGGGCGGCCATCACACCGGCTTCGTAGTCATCGGTGACGACGTAGTGACTGAGTATTCAGACCGTGGCGCGAATCGGTGAGATGCTGATCGATCAGTTTCTTCGAGCCCGAGGCGTTCGTCCCGTTCGCGAACCACCATCAAGCCACCGTCTGAAGTGACGTGCGATCCATGGAGATCGACTATCGATAGTCCGTTAAAAGTTAGACCGACACGGCCCTCGTTCTTTTTTGACCCATTAGGTGCCGACGTTCATGGCATCCTCACTCGGCTTAAATCCCATCAATACAGACGCTGAAGGTCGCTACAAGATCAGCGCGTCAGGCAGCAGATTGAAAATGCGGGCTTAGGACCGCCTGTGCGGGGGGGGCGACGACAGAAAACTTGCGCTTGGCCCGGGATGCGCAAGCCGGCATTAGGCCAAGCAGCAGGAACTCTTCCCGGGAGCATTCAGGGTGCCATGGAAGCGGCACGTTCCTCGAGCGGCTTGAGTCTTCGGAGGCGCTGGTTGCCGCTATCGGTGATGTAGATACTGCCCGACGGATCGGTATAGATGGCGCTGGGGTTGTTGAGCCTCGCCACAGTGGCGATGGTTCCGTCTCCCTCATACCCCCCGTTGCCCTCGCCCGTGGCGCCGCTGCCGGCAATTGTCGTGATCTTGCCATCCGGCGAGATCCTCCGAATCCGGTGATTGCCGCTGTCCGCGACGTAGAGATAGTCGGCCAAGTCAATCGCGAGTCCCGTGGGGTGTAGGAACCGCGCGGCATAGGCCGGGCCTTTGTCACCCGCGAATCCTGGCTCGCCGGTGCCCGCGTAGGGGAAGAGCACCCCCGCTGTATTCATCTTGAGGATGCGGGGCTGCTCGGCATCGGCGATGTAGAGGTTGCCTTCTTGGTCCATGGCGACGCCGGCGGGAAGCCGCAACTGGTTTCGAGAACCTTCTTCTCCCGGCCTAACCACCGTGTGGATTGTGTACGTAGAGAAGACAGCAGGGGGCTTACCCGAGTACGGTCTTCCGGGCCCATTCATCAGATAAACGACGGGCGTGATGAGCAAGAAGAAAAGTCCCAGGGCAAAGGCAACTTGCGCCTTCGGCGAGTTAAGCCAACGCCGGATAAGACTCAACAAGCCGCCGCGGTGTTTCTGTTCGGTCATCTCACCACAAGCGGTGCAGTAGCGCTTCGTCCGCTTTAGCGCGGTGCCGCAATGTAAACAAAGAAAGCCGCTTACCTTACCGGACTTTTCGAACACAGCCGTGGGCGTGCCGCATTTGTCGCAAAATTTGTCTTCGTCTTCGAGGACTGAAATGCACTTGCTGCAAGTCACGGTTCACCTCAAGAGGGAAGATTCCGCCCCCGCGCATCGGTTACGCCGGAGTACCTCGATTATAGGTACCAGTCGGAACGACGCAGAATACGGGGTAAACCCTAGCACCTACGCTTTTAACTGGAATTTCCGTTTTGGCCATCCCGCGATGGTCAGGATACTCCGATCCGCGGCTCGGGTGCAAGGTCTTCGTCTTCCTCTCACGATCGATGCTCCGTTCGCTCCCGTTTGGGTCGCTGAATGCCGCTCGATCGCCGCGTTCCAGCTCGCTGGAGGGCTTTTCGCCGACACGGCTCCGAGTAGTTCCCTCTTCAGCAACCCAGCGTCTCTTCTCCGTCGCAGCCGTCGCCCGTTACCCGCCTGGCACAGGCAGCGCCCAGATCCGCCCCAGCATCTCAGCGAACAGCTTGCGGTTGAGATGCCCCTCGGCCAACAGCAGCCAGTAATAGCGGGCATGCTTGACCAGCCGCCCTCCGGTTTTCATCAACCGATGCTGCAAGCTCGTCAGCGACCAGTTCTTGATCCTCTGCGCCAGCCCCAGCCGCCGCCACAGGTTCCCCAGGTTGTAGGCCAACACGCTCAACTGCAAACGCACCTCGTTTGCCCGGAAACGATGACAGGACAGCCGTGTCCAGTGGGTTGCCTGCTTGCCTTCCTTGATCCATTGCTCGGCCGTGCCGCGCTTGTTGTAGAAGCGCACCAGCGACCGACTGGGCAAGCTCATGCTCGTGACGATGAACCCGACGCGAGGAAACAACTCGCCTTGGTGGTGCTCAACCTTGGCCACAACCCGCCGAGGCTTCGACCAACTCGCGGCCTGATAGCGGAAGCTCTTGTAGCGCACTAGTGGCTTCAGGCTCGGCCTGCCCGGCGGACGGAACAGAATCTCTTCGATCTCCAACTCCAGGTTCTTGTTTGCTGGGATGCGAATGACGTAGTCCACTCCGCGATCCTCCAACGCCTCGTAGATCTCCGGCTTGGCGAAGGCGGCGTCGGCGCGGAACGTCACTTGCTTGCCTTCTCCCTGTTGGCGCTCGATCTCGGGCAGCAGCAGTTCGTCCCAGTCCTCGGCGCTGGACACGTTACCCGCTCGCAGCTTCGCCGCCAGACAATCACCGTGCTGGTTGAACAGCAACAGCGGGTGGTAGCAGGTGGACTCGAAATGGCCGTTGTAAGCGCTGCCTTCCTGCTGACCGTGGACCGGGCTTTCCGTGGAGTCCATATCGAGCACGACACGCTCGGACTCGTCCTGCGCTTGGGCTTGAGCGACCAACTCGCGGTTCACCGCCATCAGCCCAAGCAGGTTCTCTTCACTGGCCAGCAGCTCTGCCTCAAAGCTTTGTAGACGCGACGTAAGCGCCCCGCCGCGATCCCAGTTCTTCTTCGAGCCGATCAGACGAAAAGTCGGGTCAGCCGAGACACGGGCAGCATCGTTGAGATCCTCGTAGCCGGCGAGGCGGCTGTAGACCGATTGCCGCACCAGGTCGGCCAGTGGGAACTTCTTGTTTGTGCCTTGCCGCGAATCCGTCAGATGCTCGTCGATCAGCTTGCCCAGTCCGAGCCGCTCGTCCAGTTCCCGAATGAGAATCAGGCCACCATCCGAGGTGACGCGCGATCCTTGGAAATCGACTTTGAGAAATCCGTTGAAGGTGAGCTGAAACGGCTTGTTTTCTTTTTCACCCATTGGGTGTTGGCCTCCGTGCGTCCTGACAGGGCTTGAACCCCTATAAATAAAGACGCTGAAGGCCGCTGCAAGGTCGGGATGCCGAAATCAAATTGGAAATGCGGGGTTAAACGTTTAGTCTGCACTAGTTGCAGTGGTGCCGAGTCAGGGGGTCAAGCATACCGCGACCTCCGGTTTTTCAGTTCTCGCAGGCGCCCTTCCACAAGGCTGTCGGGCTGACCAGACTGCGAGTGATCTTATGGGTGGGTTTGAGGGGTGCACGCGGGCAACGAAAACGGTCTATAGAAATACAGAGCTAGCCCGATCAGCTGCGAGGATCAGCTCAATGAATCGCGGCGTGCGCGGAAGGCAACGGAGAAGCGGCTGTGGATCAGCGCTCGTTGTTGGGCAGCTCGGTCGCCCGGTCAGCGGGCATGGGCTTGATCGTCTTTGGGCTTCGCTCGGCACCCGCGAGCCGGGGCACGACGTGTATGAGAACGCCCAAATTGTTGGAACCAGTTTCTCCGATGAAGCGGGCTGCTCGGCCCTACGGAGCTACTCGGAAGAGTCACGTTTCTCGATGGGCTCGAGTCTGCGCAACCGCTGGTTGCCACTATCGATGACGTAGATGTTGCCGTGCTGATCAGTGTAGACCGCACTCGGAGTACTGAGTCTCGCCCGGGTGGCGAGGCTACCGTCTCCCGTGTACGCTCCACTATCGTCGCCCGTAGGCCCGCTTCCAGCGATGGTTTTGACCTTGCCATCCGGCGAAATCCTTCGAACGCGGTGATTGCCGCTGTCTGCGATGTAAAGATGATCCTTGAAGTCGACTGCCAGGCCCGTTGGCCGCAAAAACTGGGCGGCGTAAGCCGGTCCGTTGTCACCGGAGAATCCTGGCTTGCCTGTACCGGCATAGGGAAAGATCACCCCCGCGGTATCCATCTTGAGAATCCGGTGATGTTCGGCGTCCGCAATGTAGACGTTGCCTTGCTGGTCCATGGCAATGCCCGCGGGGAGCCGCAGATGGTTTCGAGAACCTTCTTCTCCGGGCTCGACCACGGTCCGGATGTTGTAGACCGAGGCGATACTCACGGGTTTGTTGGTGGAAGGTTCGTACACATACGCCATATAAAAGAAAAAGGCCAGCAGCGGCAGCAGGGCCAGTTTCGCGATCGGCGAGTCAATCCAATGGCGGACCGGCCTGCGACCCTGATCGTACTTCGGGGGGACCTTCTGACCGCAGGAGATACAGTAGTTCTTCGCGCGTTTCAGCGCTGTGCCGCAGTGGAGACAGAGGAAACGGTGAACCTTTTCAGAATGCTCGAAGACGGCCGTCGGCGTGCCACAACTGTCACAGAAGTTGTCAGTGTCTTCGAGAATTGCAGAACATTCTATGCAGGCCATGTCTCACCTCACGAACTCCCCGGCAAATCACATAAAAGCGCGCCGAAGCCTATTGATTATAGACGACATAGACGACCAATGCCTACCAAGCGTTGAATGGGAATCAGCCCAGTTTGGTGGCGATGTCCGCGGCTATGCGCTCCCCGTGAAAACGGCCATTCTCGATGAAAATCTCGTTTGTGTGCATCCCGGCCACCAGGACACCCGCCAAGTAGACGCCGGCCCGCTGACTTTCAAGCGTATCGGGGTTGGTGCGCGGGCGCTGCGACTCGGAATTGAAAGTGATGCCGGCACGTTCCAGGAAGGCGACGTCCGGTTGGTAGCCGGTCGCAGCCAGAACGAAATCGTTGGGCAGTACAACCCGTCCGTTCGGTGTGCGGAGACTGATTGTCTTCTCGGATATCTCCTCGACGCTCGATTCCAGGTAAGCGCGAATCTCACTGTTCTTGATGCGGTTTTCGATGTCAGGCCTAACCCAATACTTGATCTTGTCGCTCAACTGTTTCGCGCGGTGAATCAGGGTAACTCGGGCGCCGGCGCGGTAGGCTTCGAGAGCGATGATCGCCGCGGAGTTGCGGCCCCCCACAACGGCCAGATCGCAATCGTAGAACGGATGGGGGTCTTCATAGTAATGAAGGACTTTGTCGAGGTTCTCGCCGGGTACGTTCATCGTCACCGGGAGATCATAGTAGCCGGTTGCCAGAATGATTTTCTTGGCCTTGTAGCAAAGGCTGTCCTCCGCTCGCGCGGTGGTGGCTACTTGGAAATGCCCATCGTTTCCTTGAACGGCATCCACGCGCTCATAGAGCCGAACGTCGAGTTCGTAGTGGGCCGTAGCGCGGCGATAGTACTTGAGGGCTTCGTTGCGCGTAGGTTTGTCGCGAACGGCCGTCATGGGGAGATTGCCGATTTCCAGCAGCTCCGGGGTTGTGAAGAACGTCATGTTGGTTGGGTAGCGATAGAGCGAATTGACGAGACAGCCCTTTTCGACGACCACAATCCCGAATCCCCTCTGCTTGACTTCAATGGCACACGACAAACCGGTGGGGCCAGCACCCACAACCAGGACGTCGCACGACGTCGGGGCGGCAGAGTTCGCAGGGGAAGAAGGCACCGGTGACAGCCCAGAGACTAAACTTACTATTCTAGCCTTGGTGTTCCGATCTCCGGTGGGTGACATGGGCGCGAACGGATGGTAGAAGTTCCCGGATGAAGATAGGTATCACCGGTTACCCAACCTACGGCGGCAGCGGCATTGTCGCCACCGAGCTCGGGATGGAGCTCGCCGCGCGCGGGCACGAGGTTCATTTCATTACCTACGCCAACCCGATCCGTCTCACCGGCGATTCGCCGCGCATTCACTATCACGAGGTGGAAGTCAGCAACTATCCGCTGTTTCAATATCCGCCATACAGCCTGGCCCTAGCCTCACGAATGCTTGAGGTCGCTCAATCGGCGGGCCTCGACCTGCTGCACGTCCATTACGCGATTCCGCACTCGGTGAGCGCTTGGCTGGCGAGCCAAATGCTGGATAGGCATTTACCATTTGTAACCACGCTACATGGGACGGATGTGACGCTGGTCGGCACTGATCCTTCTTATCTGCCGATCACCAGGTTTTCCATCGAACAAAGCCCCGGCGTGACGTCGATTAGTGAGTATCTTCGAGAGAAAACCGTAGAGGTGTTCGGCATTGGCCGCGAGATTCGGCTGATACCAAATTTTGTCAACTGTGAACTCTACTGCGCGGATGGAGATCCCGCTCTGCGGGCCAGGCACGCGTCCTCCGGGGAAAAGGTCATCGTTCACCTTTCGAATTTTCGTCCTGTCAAGCGAGTTCTGGACTGCATTCGGATCTTTGCCCGGATTGCGGACGTGTTGCCTGCGCGACTGCTGATGATCGGTGACGGACCAGACCGCGGTCCTGCCGAGGTTTTGGCGCGTGAGCTTCACGTAGAGGACCGGGTGGAGTTTCTCGGCAAGCAACTCGGCGTCGCACAGCTGCTCGCGATATCGGACTTGATGTTGCTGCCGAGCGAGATGGAGAGTTTCGGTCTTGCCGCCCTCGAAGCGATGGCCTGTGGCGTTCCGAGCGTTGCCTCACGAGTCGGAGGGCTGCCTGAAGTTGTAACGGATGGCGCGGACGGCTTCCTCGTCGAAGTCGGGAACATCGAGGGTATGGTGGCCGCCGCTTTGTCGCTCCTAACCGATCCGAGCAAACATGAAGCTTTTACGAAAGCGGCGCGCGACACAGCGAAGACGAGGTTTTCCGCAAAGAAAATCATACCGCGATACGAGGAGTACTACTGCGAAGTTTGCAATTACTAGCGGGATGAAGGGAGTGGGTCCCACCCGGCTGATGTTCAGGTTGGGCGGAGGGTTCGCCTGCTCGGAGCGCACCGGCTCAGCAGGCGCGTTGGACCTGGCACACTTCGTGACTAGCTCACAGATGCCGGCGAAGAACGGGTTCGTAGACCCTAACTGCACCCCAAGTGTCGAGCAACAGCAAGGCGTTTAGCGTGAGTTTCTACACCACATGCACGGGGCGCGGTTGTGTTTGACAGGGTGCCGATCTGTTCCTACAATCAAGTTTCCCGGCCAGGTAGCTCAGTCGGTAGAGCGCAGCCCTGAAAAGGCTGGCGTCGGCGGTTCAATTCCGTCCCTGGCCACCATTTTTTCAATAACCTAGATATCCCCACGCGTTCTTTCCACTTAGTTGTGGAACAATCGGCGTACGTCCCCAGAAGGCTCCGCCTAACCAAACCTTTCTGATCATGAAGCCACGCATCTTCTACGGCTGGTACATATCGCTCGCTTGCGCTTTCATCCTGGCGATGACAGTGGGCCTCCCGCTCTACGCCATGCCGTATTTCTACGACTACTACATCGAAGACTTCGGTTGGAACCGCGCCCAAACCACCGGCGGCATTGCCTTCGCCACAATCGTCATCCTGCCCATCGGAGGGTTGCTGATCCATCGCTTCAGCCCCCGCAAAGCCATCATTTTCGGGGGGGTGGTGTTCGCCCTGGCGCTCAATTGTTTCGGGATGATGGGCGGCAGCCTGGTTTTCTACTACCTGATCTGGTGCATTCTGAGGACCGGCAACCTCTTCTCGGGCCCGATTCCCAATCAAGTCATCCTCTCCCAGTGGTTTTACAGAAAACGCGGAACCGCGATGGGTTTGGCCTATTTCGGGCTGGGGATCGGGGGCGCGATCTCGCAGAAGTTCGTTGCACTACCGCTGATTGTCAGGTTCGGGTGGCAGACCGCGATCAAGATCATGGGGGGCCTGCTCCTGTTGATCATCCCCGTTCTATTGTGGATCGTGCGGGACCACCCTTCGTCAAAAGGTCTACACGCCGACGGCGAAGAAGCTTCCCCGGAGGAGATTCAAGGCAAATCGCTGGAGTTTTCTGACCTCTTGCGGCGCAGGGCCTTTTGGTTGCTGATGCTGGGAGGTGCTTTCACTATCGGAGCCAACGGTTTCGTGGACCAGCACACCAAACTGCTGTTTCGGGACGCCGGACTGACAGCGGCGCTTGTCGCTGACACCACGTTTGTCAAGCTGGTTTCGAGTCTTGGGGGCCGCATGCTGATTGGCTGGCTCGCGGACCGCTTGCCGAAAAAGTACGTCATGGTCGCGACCTACCTCCTGATTGCACTCCCCATCCCGTTGCTATACTTCGTCGACCGTCCGACGATTCCTTTTTGGTTCGCCGCGCTGTTCGGGTTCGCCCTAGGCGCGGTTTTCATGCTGATCCCATTGATGGGAGCTGAGCTGTTTGGCACCAACTCTCTGGCGCGGGTGATGGGGATCATCTTGCCTGTCTATACGATCTCTCAGACAGGATTTCCCGCCTTGCTCGGTTACCTCCACGACCGGATGGGCACCTACAATGTAGGCTTGGTGATGGTTTTCGCGCTCGCGATGGCCGGCGCCGCGGCTATCGCCATGCTGCCAACAAAGCCGCCAGCCCGCGCGGGAGCCTGAGTAATCTCAAACCCGGAACACGTTAAGGGGTGTTGCTGTTGGAGGTAGGATCTACGGGAATCGACTGATCGGGAGAGTGCTCGGCACACCCGTGGAGGGGCCTTCAGATGCTAGCCATCGTGTCGCTCTTGGTCATCGTCACCGAGCTAGTCCGCATTTCTCACCAGCGGTCGGCGGGGGTGGAAGCAAATGCCCGCCATCAGAGATGTAGGGGCGCGATTCATCGCGCCCGCTTGCGGACAGACTGTACGTTGGGCGATGTGCACGAAGTGTTGCCGCGCGCCAAGGCCGCCGGGCCTTTCGCCTCGTCCACCGCGGTCGTGGTGAGAAATGCGGGCTAGCTGCTCAAGCGATCGACGGGTAGCGCTTCGGCTTTTTGAGGCGGACTGGCTTGGGTTACGAGTTTCTTCGTGACAATTCCGGAACGCGAGAAACGCGGGTCTTTCCCATGACAAAGGACGCGGACTGCATCATTGTCGGCGCGGGACACAATGGTCTCGTGGCGGCCTGGTATCTGGCGCGGGCCGGCTTGAAGGTTATCGTTTTGGAGCGACGCAGCGTTGTCGGGGGCGCGGCGGTGATCGAGGAGCTGTTTCCCGGCTACCGCCTGAGCGTCTGCTCCTATATCTGCCACATCCTGCAGCGAAAAATCATCGACGACTTGCAGCTCCGCAAGCACGGCCTCCACATCTACTCGATGGACCCGGTCGCGCTGTCTCCGTTTGCTGACGGCAGCTACTACTGGGTTTGGCACGATGCCCAAAAAACAGCCGCAGAGATAGGACGCATGTCCGGAGTCTCCGCGGCCGATGCGAAGGCGTACCCGATGTGGATTCGCTTCTGGGAGCGAGCCGCGGGTGTACTGCAACGCTATTTCTTGCAGCCACCGCCGACGATCGAGCAGGTTGCGTCCGACGTTGAAGGCACGCCCGAAGAGCAGGTTTTCGAAGCCTTGTGCAAGACCCCGCTGCGCGACCTGGCCGCGCGGTATTTCAAGGATCCGAGGGTGGCCGGCGCCGCCATTGGCAGCAGTGACTACGGGCAAATCAGTGAGCCTGGCAGCGCGCTGCCGCTTGCCTACTTCAAAACCAACTTGCTAACGGCGGATGAGGATTTCGGTATCGTGCGCGGCGGTATGGGCGGCATCACGCAGGCCATGTCGCGGTCGGCCGCATCAGCCGGCGTCGAAATCCGCACCGATGCGACCGTTCATCAAGTGGCGGTGGAACAGGGGGCCGCTCGAGGCGTAAAGCTCGCAAGCGGCGAGTCGCTAAGCGCCCCCATCGTGCTGTCGAATGCCGATCCGAAATCGACTTTTCTGTGCCTCGTTGATGAATCGGAGCTTCCTAGCCATTTCGTTGCCGGGGTACGGTCGCTTACGACGCGTTCCGCGTCGTTGAAATTCCACGCCGCTCTGAAAAAACTACCCGACTTATCGCGCTTTCTTCGTCCGGACCAAGATGAGTCGGCGCTTGCCATGATTCGCATCTGGCAGGATGTCGACGGAATTGAAGCGAGCTGGCGTGACGCTATGTCGGGCATCCCGACTCGCTACCCGCTCATGCAGGTCCAGATTCCATCGGTCGTCGATCCGACTCTGGCGCCACCCGGCGAACACGTGATGTCGATCTGGGTGACTTACGAGCCGGCGCACCTGCGGAACGGCTCGTGGGATTCAGTCAGGCAAAGCGTCGGCAAAGCGCTCATCGACGATCTCGCAAACTACGCACCGGACATTCGCGACTGTATCGTTGAGTGGGATCTATTCACACCGGAAGACATCTCGAAGCGGATGAGTATGACAGACGGCAACATCCGCCACTTGGACATGTTGCCCGGGCAAATGCTCTCCGACAGGCCGCTGTCGGGGTGGGCAGACTACCGGACACCCATTGACGGACTGTATCTATGCGGCGCCGGCACGCATCCCGGGGGCGAAGTAACTGGAGCGCCGGGACACAACGCGGCCCACGCTGTATTGTCTTCAGAGAAGAGCCCGTAGCAAACCCTCACTTTGCAGCCACAGATAAGAAAGTATGGTGACAGAAACTATATTCTGCGTAGGTGTTGACGCGGGATCATTCATGCTGCGTGGCCTCATCTCTAGCCCGCATTTCTCACCACGACCGCGGTGAACGAGGCGAAAAGCCCGGCGGCCTTGGCGCGCGGCAACACTTCGTGCACATTGCTCAACGTACAGTCTGTCGGCGAGCGGGCGCGATGAATCGCGCCCCTACATCTCTGATGGCTAGTTGTACAGGTGGACCGTTGCAGTGCGGGGAAAGCAGGGAAGCCATGGGACACGGTGAGTCAAGGTGTTGATTTATAAGGATACTAGGTTTCTAGCTAGGATGGGGTGCGGGTGGGGCGTACCGTTGCAGTAACGGGGTGAACGGGGTACGGTCGGCCCTTTAGAATGAGTGCGAGTTCCGTTGGATTGCCACTTTTCCAGCGGAACTCCGTTGTGGATGCGGCGCGGCGACCGCTACATCACTGAATTACATATGGGATATTCCAACGGAACTCCCCGTTTCCACCCCATTTTTCGCACCAATCCAGCGGAACTCCAACGGAACTAACTTGGGCCGGGCCGGTTTTGCTCCGTGAAGGCAATCCAGCGGAACTTTTTGGCGTACCGTTGCAGTGCCCCGCCTTTTCTGGCAAGTTTTAGTACTCAAAGGGCGGGGGGCCGAGGGAATCGGATCGAGCGGCTCCAAGAAAGCGTGCGCTGCACGGCTTTCGCCGGGTTGCTTTGAGGCGAAACTTATCCTCTATATGATGTTGCGGGGCGCTCTGGCGGTCTAACGCAGGGGAATTCCCAGGGTGTTGTACGTGTTTTCGAGACGCTGGCTGCTTGCCGCGAGGTCTACCACTGAAAGCACAGTGGTTCCAATAACGCAAGCCGCAAGAAGAACGACAAAGAGCCGCCCGCCGTTGCTGTTCCAGTAGTCCTCCGAGCGCAGCATCATCTCGAAGCAGCGCAGGACGATGTAGGCTGCGATCATCACACCGATTGTGGGGATCATGGGTCACCTCCAGGTGAATTCCCGGACGGCGGCGGGGGTAAAGTGGGGTTGTGCGCGAACCAACACAAACCCACAAAAGATTTTCTCAAAAGGAGCCGAAATAAATTTGCTTTCGGCGCTGAGCTTATTGTAACCTAATTTTGGTAAACCAAACGGCCCGGCAGGGAGATGCGAACTCCCCACCGGACCTAGCAACCCACACGAGGTAAGTCGTGCAGGAAGCGTTTCAGCATTGTACTTGCCTCGTGTGTTCTCCCGCAATGGGGGGCATCCTTCATTGACGCGAGGCATTCCTTCCGACGAGCAGGAATCCTTCCCTCGGTAGTTCGTTTTCCCGAGAAAGCTAAAGAGTTGATCGCGTTTGGGCCTCACTGCGGAGGCCGTGTGTGTGGGCTTAGCGCTTCTTTGCGAGATGGACTCTGAGATAACCCACGGCGTCTTCAAACAGGCCCAGGGCTTCGAGGTCGTCACCGTGTTCCCAGAGGAGAGAGAGAAACTCGATGGCGCTTTCGGGCGGATAGTCGTCGGGGCTGACGGTGGCTTTGTTCGCCATTCGCAGCACTTCTGTGACGAAACGGTGCCAGCGGGTATCGACCGGCGTTTGCGCCGTGATCTTGACCAGCTCCCCGAGCGCCTGCTCTGCAATCCTCAAGCCGTCTTTAATCACCGCCTCGCTCGGTGTCCGCGCGAGGCCGAGCACTTCGCGCAACGCCTCGGCGACGATGCGCTTTTCGTGCCGTTTGGCGAGGCCAAAGAGCACGAGCAGGGGGTAGTGGCTGGGGGTGACCTCCCCCGACTCATAACGGCTGATGCTTGGCTGTGTAACCCGCAGTCGGGCCGGGGGAGGGCGTGGCGGAGTCGGCATTCTCGGCGGACTTCTCGGCGGCATTTTTGGTCCGTCGGTACCTGTCTCAGCGCGCACGCCGGACTTCAACCCTAACGCCGGCAGCGGCTTTATCAACAGCGCTCTGGCGGGTGCGGCGATTCCCGGATTGGGTGTCGGGGCTGGAGGTGCCGGGTCGATTCCGGGGGCTGTCCCGGTCGGCTCACAGGCTGCCGGTGGTTTGGGCGCGCTGTTTGGCGGCGGCGGTCCCGGAGGCGGCGGAAGCGCGCTGTTGGGTCTTCTGCTGGGGTTGCAGGTCGGGGGCAGCGGGCGGCCTATCGGCGGGTTGTTGGCGGGCATTGGGGGCACTCTCGGTGGTGTCGCACTCTCCGGCGCGATCGCGGGCAGTGCGGGCGGCATTGGCGCGCTGGCCGGGGCGGGCGTCGGGCTGGCCGGGTTCCTGACGAACCCGATCGGCCTGGCGATCTTGGGCGGGATCGGCCTGACGTCTTTCATCGTCGGGGTTCTCAAGCGCGGCAAGAAAAAGGAGCAGGCGACCGACATTGCCAACGAAGGTTTTGCCGACATCAACCAGATCGTGCGCGCGTTCGAGTTGCGGCAAGTGGATTTTCTCCGCGCCGTCGATGGGATGAACCGCATCTGGGATCAGATGGTCCAGGGCTGGGAGCAGATCGGCGGAAAAGTCGGACGGCGTTCGATCTCAAGTCAGCAACCGTTTTTCGCTGCGTATGTGGCGCGGGTGGAAGAGATCCAGCGCAAGCGGAACGAGCGTAGCGACTTGATCGCTTCGCTACCCCTGCCGGAGTTCCAAAGCGGCGGGCTTGTCCATGGCGTCGGCAACAGGCCACTGCTCGCGGCGCTTCATCCGGGCGAGTTTGTTCTCAACCGCAACGCCGTGGAGCGAATCGGCACGCCGAGGTTGGAGCAGGCGAACGCCGGGGAGTCGCCGGGCGGTATCACGGTGATCATTCAAACGCCTGACAAGTCGGGCGTCGAGGAAATGTTACGCAGCAACGAGGCGACGTTTGGCCGCTTCATCAAGTCGGTGGTCCGGCGCGACGTCCGCGACGGCGGAGGATTGTTGGCAGCTTGAGAGGGAGGTTTCTGATGAGGAAAACGTTTGTCGGTATCTGGGTTGGCCGCTCTCTCGCGGTCGCGGCTCTGAGTTTGCTTCTCGCGGGCGCGGATGATGCGGTCGCCGGAAAGCGGACGACGAAGACTTTCACGGCGCAAACGACAACCGGAACCACGGCGTCACTGAATCTCGACAAGCTCAACATCGCGCCCGTCGATGCGACGGCGCAGTTGAACGTCACAGGGTCGCCTACGTCCTGCACCTACCAGGTCGAGGGTTCGCTCGATAACGTGACCTGGTTCGATCTTTCGGGAAGCCAGACCTGCACTTCGAACGTGATGTTTCACCTTGACTCGAAGCCGGTGAACTACATCCGGGGGAACCTTACGGCGTTGAGCGGTGGGACTAGTCCGGATGTCACGTTCATCTATCTGGGGGTGTCGCGGTGAAGCGGCTGGCGGCGGGGGCGCGACATGTCGCGCCCGTACAAGCGGCTCAACGGCTCGCGGCTTGCGGTTCACGGCTTGACCGCTCCCTTGCGGTCGCGGCTCTGAGTTCGCGGCTCGCGCTTGGCCGCTCCCTTGCGGTCGCGGCTCTGTGTCTGTTTCTTGCAGGTTCGCTCACCGCTCAGACGGTCGTGATCGGTCCGGCAAGCTCAGCGGGCGACCTCACGGTCTATGATCCGACCGGGGCGACGCAATTGATCGTGAAGGCGGGACCGTCGCAGGGATCTTTGAATATCTTCGAGAGTCAAACCAGCGCCGGGGCCGCGAAGTGGCGGATCGACGAGACCGCTGTCGTGCTCGAAGGGTGTAGCGGATGCCAGTTGAATTCGAGCGGGGTGCTCGACATTCAACGCCTGCACAACCAGACGAAATTCGGTGCCTCGTCCACGGCCTGCGTGGGCTGCTATGCCGATCTGGTGAGCTTCGAGAACGACATGGCCCCGACGTCGGGCGGTCCGTACGATGGCGTAACCCTGATGCAGAACTTCAAGCCGGGGAGCGGTTCGGCGGAGTTCAACAGCCTCCATATCGAGCCGACGATCAATCAGACGGGCGGTGCGAACGGGATCACGCGGGGATTGTATCTCGACCCGACGATCACGGCGGCGGCGGACTTCCGAGGGTTTGAGATCGCGGACATCGGTACGACGCGCTACGCATTTCTCTCCGGCGACGGCAAGTGGCGCATCGGCAACGGCGTCGAGCCGACGTGCGATGCAACCACCCGGCGCACGATCGTTTACGTCGAGGGCGGCGCGAGCGTTGCGGACACTTACCGTGTCTGTATGAAGAACGCGAGCGACGCCTATGTTTGGACAGCGAAGGCAACACCGTAGGGAACAGAGCCGCTGGCGCAAGCCTGCGGTCGAGGTAGCGGGCGAGGTCCTGATGCCTTTTACGGTTTGCGGGTGGCTCATCCGCACCCTCGCGGGTGCGGCTCTGTTGGAGTTGAAAATGGCGGAAACCGACATCTTCCCGGTTGATCCCGACTACACGGTGTCGCGGAGCCGCGAACCGAACGTGCTTGTCTCGCGCGTCGAGAGCGGCGAAGAGTTTCGGCGCACGCGCGCACCGTTGCGGAGGGTGTTCGATCTGGGTTTTCAGGAACGGCCTTACGCGGACTGGACCTTGATCGAGAACTTCCGGCTGACGCACCGCGAGACGCACTTCACCTTCGTGGACAAGAGTCAAGGGAATCGCGATTTCAGTTGCTACTTCCTTGGCGAGCCGCAGTACGACGAGGTGGGCAACGAGCAGGTCAACATTCGCTTGCAGTTGATCGAGGCCGTGAACCAAAACCTGCGGAACTACCCGCAGACGCCGCTTCATACCTTGCCGAGTTCAAAGATCACCTCGGCTTCCGATGGCAAGGTGGCCGTTTATCCAGGCTACGGCTTCAAGATCGCCGGGAGCTTCATCACCGACGTGGAGGTGGACGGCGTGTCGGTCGGGAACACACTCCAGAAGTTCGATTTGCCGCTCGCGCTGCACACGCTGAAGGCGAAGCCAGCGGCGGCGGTGATTTCGACGTTTCAGTTTGTGCATTGAAGCCGTTGAGCCGCTAAGCCATGAGCCGTGAAACAGAGCCGCGACCGCAAGGGAGCGGTCATTTACCAGAAAAGCAGCTACATGATCGAGAATCCGGCATAATTGAGACCGTGGCAAACAAAGAACATCTCGAAATCCTCAAGCAGGGGGTGGAGGCCTGGAATCGGTGGAGGGAAGAGAATCCCGATGTCTGGCCTGACCTCCGCGGGGCGGACCTCCGCAGGGCGAATCTCCGCGGGGCGGACCTCCGCGGGGCGGACCTCCGCGAGGCGGACCTCCGCGCGGCGATTCTCTTCAGGGCGAACCTCCGCGAGGCGAACCTCCGCAGGGCGGACCTCAGCGGGGCGATTCTCTCCAGGGCGAACCTCCGCGAGGCGAACCTCCGCGAGGCGGACCTCTACGGGGCGGACCTCAGCAGGGCGAACCTCTTCAGTGCGAACCTCCGCAGGACGGACCTCAGCGAGGCGAACCTCCGCGAGGCGGACCCCCGCGGGGCGGACCTCCGCGAGGCGCACCTCTTCAGTGCGAACCTCAGCATGGCGAACCTCCGCGAGGCGGACCTCACTGCCGCGTCATTGTTAGAAACAGTCTTCGGGGACACCCACCTAAGCCGTACAAAAGGTCTTGAGTCCTGTACACATCACGGTCCCAGCACTATCGACCACCGGACCCTCGCCAAGTCCGGCAAGCTACCACTCAAATTCTTGCGCGGCGTTGGCCTGCCGGAGTTCATCATCGATAACATCCCCGTCCTTCAAGGCGACCCGATCCAGTTCTACTCCTGCTTCATCAGCTACTCCAGCAAAGACCAAGAATTTGCCGAGCGGCTTCACGCCGACCTGCAAAACGAAGGCGTTCGTTGCTGGTTCGCTCCCGAAGACTTGAAGATCGGCGCGAGGACCCGACCTGCCATCGATGAGGCGATTCGGGTACGCGACAAGCTGCTGCTGATCTTGTCCGAGAAATCGATTGAGAGCGACTGGGTGGAAAAGGAAGTCGAAACCGCCTTTGAAGAAGAGAGCCGACGTAAGGAAACCGTGCTCTTCCCGATCCGGTTAGATAACACCGTGATGGAAACCGACGAGGCTTGGGCAGCCGACATTCGCCGCACACGAAACATTGGAGACTTCCGAGACTGGAAACACCACGACTCCTATCAGAAGACGTTCGAGCGTTTGATTCGCGACCTGAAGCAAGAGTGGGAGAGCGGTGCAGCGGCGTAGTTGAGACCATGGCAAACCCAGAACATCTCAAGATCCTGAAGCAGGGGGTGGAGGCCTGGAATGATTGGAGGAAAGAGAATTCCGGCGTACGGCCCGACCTTAGTGGGGCGGACCTCGTCCGGGCGGTCCTCAGCTGGGCGAACCTCGTCGAGGCGGGCCTCCGCGGGGCGGACCTCAGCCAGGCGGACCTCAGCGAGGCGGACCTCGGCGGGGCGGACCTCAGCCAGGCGGACCTCAGCCAGGCGGACCTCGGCGGGGCGGGCCTCCGCGGGGCGGACCTCAGCCAGGCGGACCTCGGCGGGGCGAACCTCGTCGAGGCGGGCCTCCGCGGGGCGGACCTCAGCCAGGCGGACCTCAGCGAGGCGGACCTCAGCGGGGCGACCCCCATCGCGGCGGAGCTCAGCGAAGCGAACCTCAGCGGGGCGATCCTCTTCAGGGCGAACCTTAGCGACGCGAACCTCAGCGCGGCGAACGTCGGCGAGGCGGACCTCGGCGAAGCGAACCTCAGCGGGGCGGACCTCAGCGAGGCGGACCTCACCGGCGCGGCATTGATAGAAACCGTCTTGGGGGATACCAACCTAAGCGGTACAAGGGGTCTTGAGTCCTGTAGACATATTGGTCCGAGCATTGTGGACCACCGGACACTCACCAAATCGGGAAGCCTGCCGCTTGAGTTTCTGCGGGGGTGTGGCCTTTCGGACTGGGAGATCGAAAATACAAAGCTCTACCAGCCTAATTTGACCGAAGGGCAGCTCACGGACATTGCTTACCGCGTCGTACAACTACGAACAGACCAGCCTGTTCAGTTCTACTCCTGCTTCATCAGCTACTCCAGCAGAGACAAAGAGTTTGTGGATCAGCTATACGCTGACCTCCAAAACAATGGTGTCCGCTGCTGGTTCGCTCCCGAAGACCTCAAGATCGGCGCGAGGACCCGTCCTGCCATCGATGAAGCGATCCGGGTACGCGACAAGCTGTTGCTGATCCTGTCCGAGAAGTCCATCGCGAGCGACTGGGTGGAAAAGGAAGTCGAGACCGCCTTCGAGGAAGAGCGCCGGCGCAAGGAAACCGTCCTCTTCCCGATCCGGTTGGACAACACCGTGATGGACACGAATGAGGCTTGGGCAGCCGACATTCGCCGCACGCGCAACATCGGCGACTTTCGAAACTGGAAAGAGCACGACGCCTATCAGAAGGCGTTCGAGCGACTTATTCGCGACCTGAAGCAAGAGACGGAGAGCGGTGCAGCGGCATAGTTGAAGGCCATGAACCCGGAACATCTAAAGACCCTGAAACAGGGGATGGAGGTTTGGAATCGGTGGAGGGAAGAGAATCCCGACGTCCGGCCCGACCTCTTCAGTGCAGACCTCGGCGGGGCGAACCTCGGCGGGGCGAACCTCAGCGCGGCGGACCTCCGCACGGCGGACCTCATCGGGGCGGACCTCCGCCGGGCGAACCTCGACGGGGCGAACCTCGGCAGGGCGAAGCTTAGCGGGGCGAACCTCAGCGGGGCGGACCTCCGCCGGGCGAACCTCGACGGGGCGAACCTCGGCAGGGCGAAGCTTAGCGGGGCGAACCTCAGCCGGGCGTACCTCAGCCGGGCAAACCTCCTCGAGGCAGACCTCAGCACGGCGGACCTCGGCGGGGCGGACCTCGGCGGGGCGGACCTCAGCGGGGCGGGCCTCGGCGGGGCGAACCTCAGGGAGGCGCACCTCATCGGGGCGGACCTCCGCGAGGCGAACCTCGGCAGGGCGAACCTCAGCGGGGCGGACCTCCGCGACACGGACCTGAGCGAGGTGGACATCGAGGGCACTGACCTTCGAGGCGCGAAGATGAGTGGGTCCCAATTGACCCTCGCTCAGTTGGCCTCGGCACGAGTTGACGTCCAGACAATGATACGAAGTGGTCTGCTCGTTACGTCCCAGGTTGTTGATGATGCCAACGCCGAATCAGTAGACAGAATCGTTCGGCAGATCGAATTCCCGCCCCAACATCACCAAGCTGGCCTGTCGATCCTTGAATACTTCGGGACCGTAGTCCGGCAAAAGTACCCTCACATCCCCGTCAAAGTGCGAATTGAGCAAGAGGGTCTCAAGGTGAGAATGGTTGTCGAGACGCCTGAGGGGAAGAAGGAGCCAATCGAAGAGACCTTGACGGAATACGGCTTGGTCGTAGTTGGCCGGAAAAAGCCTGAGGACCTGCTAGCAGACAAGTTCCACATCCTGCAACTTGAACAGACACTCCAACTAGAGAGAGTGAGGCACGAGCAGACTCTTAGAATCCTAGAGATCAAACAAGAGGACTTGCAAGAGAGCAGGCGAAAGTACGATCAGCTGCTTTCGCTAGTCGGCGACAAACTGCTTCAGCGCCAGGAACCGGTGTCCGTCGTGGTTGTGGTGGAAGGGTTCTTTCAATTGAGGGATTCGCTGAAGAGTAGTGAGAGGCTCAGCCGCGACCAGCGCGACGAAGCTCTTGACCTTCTCAGAACACTCACGGAGCAACTAGACCGATCCGAAGACGAGCGGCTCGACAAGGCAACACTCGATCGGATGCTCCAGCGCGTCAGCCAGTTAGCAGGGATGGCTGGCGCAGCGGCGAGCATCTTTAACGTTTGGGGACCGCAGATCGCCGCTGCGCTCGGTGTGGTCTTGAAGTGACATCGAATGCCCCGATCCCTCTCATCGACGCTCACCGCTGCCAAGAACACGAACCAGGCCCACACCCATCTGTTGCTCGACGTCGTGGCGGGAGCGCAGCCGTTCTACTTTGCCGACATGACGATGCGCTTTGGGGGAAACGACTACCTTCCGCGCCTCACCTTCGAGGACTCACTCACACAGCACCGCTCGCTCCAGCTCGACCGCGCTGTGGTTGTCGTCGAGAACACGAGCCTCTATTTCACCGACTTGATGAAGACGGTCACGCTCGACGGTGCAACTGCGAAACTGCGACGACTCTACGCCGAGGCGGACGAGGCGGTCGTGGTCTTCGATGGGCGCGTGGCCTCGTGCCGCATCGAGCGGCGGCACGCCGAGCTGGTGTTGATCTCGGGACTCGATCCGACAGCGCGGCGCATCCCCGAGCGGGTCTACTCGCAACAATGCAGCTGGAAGTTCAAGAGCACCGAGTGCGGCTACACGGGGACGGAGTTCACCGTCTGCAACAAGACCTTCACCGACTGCACGGCGCGGGCGCAGACGCACCGTTTCAACGGCTTTATTCACCTCACGCGGGAACTCACCGAGCAGGTTCCCCCGGTGCCGACGCCCGAGCCGGTGAATCCGACGACGTTTTTCCCCGGTGAAATGCATCCGCCTTGGGAGTTTATCTAAGGCCATTTTCTTGGAGAACCCGCCATGGACAGATTCATCGAGGCACGGAGAGCGAATCTCGATGGCAGTAGACGAAATCCCTATTTTAAGGATTTGATCGGTTCAATAAATGCAGCCTACAAGGTAGCGATTAGAAGCGTGCCGTCTGAAGGCTACCCCACAACCTTTGGTCGGATTCTCCTCATCTGTCATAAGTCCCTTCTATCGGCAGCCATGCTGATCTTGGAAAGGCAGCCAGAGGACTCTGTTGCCATCACCCGGAGAGCAGTTGAGGCCGCAAAGACCGCTCTAGCAATCAAACTCGATGGTGAGAATGCTGAACGCTGGACGGCTTTTCAAGAACGTCATGAACGGTGGTTGGCGAGGCAAAAGGGCGAGAAGCCCAAGCACTTCAAAGTCCAGCTCAAAGCGGTACGTGGTGATCCTTTGATCGACACAATGGATCTCTTTCTCGGCGTACTGTCAGACGCATCCGTCCACTTCACACCTGAGTTCTATGACAGCCTTGACTGGCAATGGAAGACTCTTGGAGAGGGTAAAGGCGAGGTGCACCTCAACTATTTTCACACGAACGATCGTGAGATCGAGCGGCAATTCATCACATTGGGGGCCGTCCACGGCAGGATTCTCGATGCCTTTGACCGCTGCTTCGATGGCCGTTTCCGGCAAGATCCAGTTGTGCTTCCCGCTATGCAGCAACTGTTTGTCGTTGGCAAGAGACTTAACGATCAGTATCAGCAGAAGTACGGTGTTCCGAGTGGGATCGAAACGATAACCGATGAAGCCCCGCAGAGTGAATCCCCAGAACCGGAATGAGTCTCATAACGACGGAACTCCTCGATCGCTTGACGGCCAGCCAGAACAAGCCGGTGGCGCTCGCCTACGGTCGTCACCTGGTCGCGGGCAACGTTGTTCTGCGTGATGACGACGCCACAAACAACGTCACGATCCTGATGGTCGCGCTCGGCGAGGGTGAGTGGGATAGCGTGGAAGAGCTTCGCTTGAACGGCCTGGTGCTCGCCAGCGACAAATTCCACTTTCATCCCGGCAAAGACGGCGAGACCGGCACGGGCGGCGTCGATGGCGACCAGAAGATCGACCTCTGGTTTCCCGCTGAAATTCAGGGCCTCACCTTCTCCCGTACGGCCTACGTCGCGATCCGATCGACAGAGGACATCGAGGCTCCGACGAGCGAGTTCCTCGTTCTCGGGAAATACAAGACACGCAAGGTCGGGACCTACGACCCGAACGGAACGCCGCTCTCGACCGTCTACAGCGCTAACCCGGTGTGGCAGGTCCTCGACATGCTGCTCATGCGCGAGCCGACCAGCCGGATCGACTTCGCGTCCTTTGCAACCGAGGCCGCTTACTGCGACGCGCAAATCACGGTCAACAGCCAGACGGTTACACGCTTCGAGAGCCACGTCGCCTTTCCGAAGCAGGTCAGTTTCGGCGAAGCGCTTCAAGCGCTCTTGAATACTTGTCGGGGCTTCCTCATGGATGACGGAGGAAAAATCTCGATCCGCATCGACCAAACGCGCGTCGCGTCGCACACCTTCACCGACAAGGTTCCTTCCAACGTCGGGGACGGGTCTTTTCGGTTTTGGACGCGCGACATCAGTGCTGCTACCAACAGGCTGCGGCTCAAGTTCCGGGATCTCGACAACGATTTCGCTGTCGCGAGCATCTTCGGCGAGCGGGAGTCGGCGCAGGATCTCATCGGCAAGGTGATCGAGAAGGAACTCGACCTCGGCAACACGACCCAGCAACAGGCGCGGCGGATAGGCACTTACTTCCTCACCCGCGCGGTCGATGACCGTCGTATGGTGAGCCTGCGCGGGTTGCAGGACTCGATCCACTTACTGCCCGGCGATCGCGTCGATGTGGAGCACACGCTCGCGCCATGGGACGGCAAGAAAGCCTTCGAGGTGATCGAGGCCGGGGAGCTTCCGGGCGAAGAGCGCGAGTTTTTGTTGCAAGAGTACGACGTGGCCGCGTTCACCGACGCGGCTGATCCGAACCAGGACTTTGAAGGCGGCGTGATCGTTTCGGCGATCGCACGTCCACCGACCCCGAGCTTCGGCGTAGCGGTTCAGCAAGACGGCCTTGTACGCTTCGCGGGGATCGGGTTTTCTCAGCTCGACAACTCGACGAAGTTCATCGACACCGCGACGTTCCAGGTCCATCACCGCAGTGACATCGCAAGCGAGGCGACGACCCTGAGCACGGCGGTAGACACGAGCGCAACCTCGTGGACAGTGGCCGATGGTACGAAGCTCACGGCTGGCGAGCTGGTGGCGATCGGCGGCGAGATCGTTAAGGTGGACACGATCACCGGCAACGCGATCACCGTCGCGCGCGCCCAGGAAGGCTCGACCGCCGAGGCGCACTCGTCGGGCGCGAAGCTGTGGGGGATCACGCGCACCGACTTCCCGTTCGTGTTCCCCTTCAACGCCTTCAGCGGGCTTGCTGGCTCGGTGGGCGGCTCGTGGCAAGGGCAGGCCGAGCTGGGCGGGCAGCGTGTCGTGGCCGTTGATTGCTTCGTGACGAACCGCAAGGGCGATTCACCGACGACGACGAACAACTTCACAACCGGCTTCCAAAACAACGGGCTGCGGGTCTTCAACGGCGGGCAGCTCGACTTTGTGATCGACGGACTGCTGGCGATCGCGTCGAGCGCGGGGCCACCGCTGACCATCGAGCGGGCGATGCCCATCAAAGACGTCTTGCTGCGGGTGGACGACAACAAAGCGCCTACCGGCGCTGACCTGCTGGTCGATGTAGTTGTGGGAGGCGTGAAGGTCATTACCGGCGTGAAGATCACTGCCGGACAAACGAGCGGCTCGACAGCGGCGTTCGCCGAGCTGGGCTTCGTCAACAAAGATACGCCCGTGTCGATCGACTTGACCCAAGTCGGCTCGGATTTTCCCGGCGAGCGGCTGGTCGCGAGCGTGAGATTCTGAGGTGCCTCTGGTCAAAGGCCGTGCTAGGGTGAGCCAATGCTGATGGTGATCTTCGGGGCAGGTGCCTCGTACGATTCCGCTCCGTCGCTCCCACCAGGTTTAAAGCCGCATCGGCACCGGCCACCGCTTGCAGATGAACTGTTCGCCGACAGGGATGAGTTCAGCCAAGTTGCCTCCAGGTTTCGACGGTGTCTGCCGATCATTGACCCTCTCCGGCACCGTCCAAAGGGCGTCTCAGTAGAGCAGCGACTCGAAGAGTTTAATTCTCAGTCCGACCGCGACCCCGAGCGACACCGCCAACTTGCGGCGATACGCTTCTACCTTCAAGTGATGCTTTCGGAATGTGTCGACCGCTGGAACAACGTCACAAGAGGAGTAACGAACTATGCGACCCTCCTTGACCAGATAAGGCACTCTAGCAAAGGAGAGGAAACCTGCCTAGTCACCTTCAACTATGACACGCTCCTAGACAGAGCTCTCGGCACAATTGGCAAGCCGATCGGGGACATCAACGCTTACATCTCAGGCGATGAGTGGAAGCTCATAAAGATCCACGGGTCGGTCAATTGGGGGCGCGAACTAGATGACGTACTTCCGAGTGGGAGTCTCAATTCCGAGCAGATCGCCCAAGAACTGATAGAGCGAGCACCGAATCTCAAGGTCAGCCAGCGGTACCGCGTGATCACCTCGAACGTCGTCAGCGGAGTAGTGAAGGAGATTGATCTTTTCCCCGCTTTGGCTATCCCGGTTGAGACCAAGCGCCATCACGAGTGCCCAGATGAACACCTCCAGGCATTGCGCGCGTGCCTCCCAAAAGTCACGAGGCTACTGTCGATCGGATGGCGAGCAAGTGAAATCCCGTTTCTTGATCTCCTTAAGAAGAACGTGCGACGCGAAGTGAGTCTCATGGTCGTTGCGAGTGGCAAGGACACGGCGGGGAAAGTTCGTGACAAGCTGCGAAAATCCGTACCCCATCGAGAGATCGAGGCATTTGACGGCGGATTCACCGATTTCATCCGGCAGCAGAAGGCAGATGCGTTTCTTAGAAGCTGAA
Source organism: Bryobacterales bacterium (assembly GCA_965248205.1). Taxonomy (GTDB): domain Bacteria; phylum Acidobacteriota; class Terriglobia; order Bryobacterales; family UBA6623. The sequence goes on along the minus strand of CBDFIS010000006.1, from coordinate 6,534,850 downwards.
ATGACTTAGTGTGTCTGACACGCTCCGAAAGCTCGACTATCTCACGATGCACCTTCGCGGGTTCGATCGCCGGGGCGCGGCGGCGGCGCTGCATTCCGCGAGCGCCTCGGGCTTCACTGTTAGCGGCGTGTGGAAAGACTCGGCGGACTTTGCCGTGCTGGTGCTCTACGACGCCGATGACCCCTTCGGGCACCCGCGCTGGCGCTACTTGCCGGACTTCGATTTCAGCGGCTTGACGCTCAAGTTCGATGTGGCCTACACGAACGTGTTTCCGCTCGACAGTCCGTTTTTCGTGGACTTCACGAAGGCCGATCTATTGCAGGTGATCAAGCAAGACGGCTCCACGGCGACCGTGAAGCTCTTTGATCACGCGAAGAAAGTCGGCGGCACGCTCGGCGTCGCCTCGGGCACGTTCACCTTCGAGGACAACGGAATTCAGGCATTCGATCGCGTGACGCTGTGGTTCCAAAACCTAGCTTTTGATCACATCGTGACGGACCCCCCGAGCGGCGACCCCTTGGGCGCGGCCATCGACGACATCCGCGACCAGATCAATAACCGCGACTGGACCAGCGACAGTCCCTTTGCTCTACGCGCGGATCGCTCTGGCAGCAACCTCACGATCAAGGCCGAGCGAGCGGGCCGCGTAGACACCAGCGGGACGACGGTTACGTGGGTGAGCGGCGCGAAGTTCCCAGGGATCGCGGGTAGCTCGACGATCCGAATCAACCAGGTCCCCTACACCGTCTCGACCGTGGACTCACCGACGCAGATTACCCTAACGGCGAGCGCCGGAAGTCAAACCAACGTGCTGTATCTCGCCGAGCGTGGCGGCTACGACGGCAACTCGATCGAGATGTCTTCGATCTGGAAAAACAACAATCTGAAGACCACGCAAGCGAGTGTTGCGTTCACGGGCGGGGACTCGTCTACGACATGGCAGGTGACCCTCGACTTCTCGGCGCTTGGAATCACGAGCGTCCGGCAAGCGTGGCTTACCTTCGCGCCTCGGCTGATTCACAGCGGCGCGTTCACATCCGAGGAGTTCTCGGCGGTCGTCACGAACTGGACTGTCACCGACGCCGAGAGCAAGCGGGCGCTGAAGGTGATGGATCTCGACAAGTCGGTGCGGGTGAGCGCGCGGGATCAGTGGGCCGTCTATAGTGGCTCGTCGTGGAGTGATGAGGCCGGTTTTTACGAGCAGGGCTTCGCGCGTCGAGCGGCGACGCCGGGCGATAAAGTGACCTTCACGTACCACTGCCAGCACACCCATGACCTCCAGGTGGGTACGTCGCTCTACAGTGATCGCGGGATCTTCGAGGTGTCGCTCGACGGCGATGCGAAGACGGACCTCGATATGTACCTGAACGCCGAGCCTCCGGTGGTGACGCGACGTAAGGTGCGCCCAGCGGTCGCTGCCGGAAAGCACACCTTAGAGCTGACGCTGAAGAGCACGAAGAACGGGGCTTCGTCCGACTTCTACGGGTTCGTCGACGTGATCGAGGCGGTGGTCGAGCGGAGCGACGTTCCGGCTGCGCCGCAGGTCTACACCGACGTCGGTATCTCGACCGACTTCGATACCAATGCGACCTACCTGCGTGCGCCCACTGCGCTGGTCAAGGCGATCGAGTGGTCCGGTTTTCAGGGCGACGTGAACCACGCGACGCTGATCTACTTCCACTCCGAGCGCAAGCGGGTCGGCGGCTCGTTCCCCAGTGTGACGGTCACGTTCGGAGGTGTTTGGGCGGACGGGGATTCGGCCTTCCTCGCGATAGGCGGGACGACGATCGGCAAGAGCGTTTTCCCGGCAGATACGAACGACACCATCGCGGCGCACTTCGAGCGCTTCATTAACGAGACCTTCAGCGGCGTGCGGGCCTCGGTGTCGAGCAACGTTCTGACGATCACAAACCGGTCGCCCGTGTTCTCATTCACGTTCTCGACCAGCAAGTCTAGTGCGAGCGGGACGATCAGCGAAAGCGGCTCGCTCACTGGCGGCGTCGAGGGGACATGGACGGTGGACGAGGCCGCTTCTCAGGTGGTGAACCGTGCGGCTCGTGACTGGCACAGCGACTTCTACGGGGAGATCCTAGCGAAGGGCTGGACCGTCGTCCAGGCGCTCAATATGGAAATGGCGAATCCGCCCGACGACCCGGCGAGCGGGAAGGTTTTCACGGCGCGTTATCTAGACGGCGACAAGGTGCTCACGGCGAACGTGTTCGGGACGCTCGTCGGCGAGCAGCTAGCCTTTTCCGACGACGTGCTCGCCTACCACAAGAAAGAGTTCCTGGAGTTTGCCGATCTGATGAATGCGGCGGGTGTGCCGGTGTGGTTGCAGATCGGTGAGATCGGCCATTGGTACTTCTCGAACTACAACGCCTCGACCAACACGGACGGCGGGATGGCCTACTACGACGACGCGACGAAGGCGGCGGCGCAGGCGGCGCTCGGTCGGGCGCTCGACAGCTTTATCCTGCCGACCGACGACCCGACGGTGAACAGCTCAGCGGACGCGAACTTTCTCGCCGACCGGCTCAAGGATCACGTCGCGGCGATTCGGACCCACGTTCTGAGCACCCATGCAGGGGCCAAATTTGAGCTACTGTGGCCCGCTGACGTAAACCAGGATGTTTCAGTGCAGACGGGCTTCTCGAAGGTGGGAGGGCGCTTGAATCGCGCCGTAAACATGCCTACCGCATGGAAGCAGAAGAGCGGGTCGGGATTTGACCGCCTGAAGGTCGAGGCTCTGGCGCACGGTCGCACCGATCGGGATCTGGTGAAGGCCGAGGCAGCCATCAAGCTAGCGTACACCGAGTTCGCATGGACGAAGGCGGACGTGCGCTACCTGATCGGGTGGTTCGACGGCGGCTCGCCGTGGGAGCAAGAGTATCTGATCGCGCGGCTGCGTGAGCAGCTACCGCATGTGACCTGGTGGGCATGGGACCACCTTGCGCTGTTGCGCTGGGCGGTGGCGTTACCCGCTGAGGTTTCGAGCGCCCACTACAGAAGGCTGAGGCGGGCCGCATGACGGCTCGGTGGTCGTCAGCCTAAAACATTTAACGGGCCGTGTGTTGCAGTGACACGCGACCCGTTTGGTGCGTCTAAGTGATAGAATGCGCGGTGGTTGGGTCTTTCTACTGCAACGGTACGCCCGGCTTACTGCAACGCTGCGTCTGTCTTACTGCAACGCTGCGTCTGCAGCACTAATGGCGGGCATTTGCTTCCACTCCTGCCGACCGCTGGTGAGAAATGCGGACTAGACCGCTCGCGGGTGTGTGAAAAAACCTTGGGTGCAGTCCCCGCGCCCCGCGTACATCATTGGTAAAACGCCACCCCCGTGCAAGGCGCTTGGGACAGTCCCGGGGTTTTTCACAGCCTCACACTCGCCGCTCAGCGCCGACAATCCACTCGGCAAGCGGCTAAAATCGGAGGTCCCCCCGGTGTTGCGTGCTGTCAGGTTCAGGAAATTCCTGATTGGAGTCCGACACGTCTTATGCAAGGGAAAGCCATCCGCCGATTTCAACTGCTCTCGTGGCCGCTGGCTCCCATGGAAGACTTTCGGGCGCCAATGGAGGCGCTTCCCTTGCGAGAAGGAGCCAAGCGAACGAAGTACCCCTTCCGGGTGCTGCGCTATTGGTGGGTCTATCAGGCAATCCTCGATGAGGCTAGGCGCCTTGGCCGCGGACCCACCATTATCGACGTCGGTTCTGAAATCGGATTGCTAAGAAATCTTGCACCGCCCGTACCTGACGCCCGCTGGATCGGACTGGACCGCAACGTCGCTAATGAGTACGTAGTGGCCGCCGGGTATCACGAACTTCACGAATGCAATCTCGAGGAGGCGATGCCACTTCCCGACGACTCGGCTGACATCATCGTTTGCTCACACATCCTGGAGCACCTGAGAAACCCGGAAGACACACTTCGCGAATCAATCCGCGTCGTCAAGCCGGGCGGAATCTTGCTGGTCGGATCTCCGGTACTGGCGCGGCCCGTAGCGGCATACTATCAGCGGCGATACGGCCGTGAACTGCAGGCCGGAAGACGGCAGCTCGGGCAGCACGTCACCGCCTTCCATCCGCGAATGTGGAAACGGCTGGCCGCCGGACTCGGCCTTGAGGTGGAGGTCTTCGCCGGCTCGCATATCCTTCGCTGGACCGGCAGCCGCCTGGAGAACTACCAGGCTTGGGTGCGCCTCAACCAGTTTTTGGCGGCGATCTTCCCGGCATTCGGCAACGAAGTTTGCATTCAGCTTCGAGCGCCGTCCCGCGACAAAACAGGTTAGTTTGCGGCACACTGAAGGGTATGTTGCAGATCCCGTGGGATCTTAGCGCGGGGACGGGGAGCCAGGTGAACAGCTCATTCCTGGTCCTTGACGATTGAAGGCTTCACGGGTTCCACTAACGTGTGGACAATCGAAGAACTCATCGCGTAAACTCTCTAGCCAAGGAGCACGTCATGTCAAAGTCCACAAAAACAGCGGGGCTGTGGCTCACCTCGGCAACGATTGCGTGGCCCATCGTCGATGGTTGCTGGCGCGGCTTCCTTGGCGACCCTGGCTGGCGGAACGATACCATACTCCATTCAGTCGCCATCAGCATCGCGGCCGGTCTATTCTTCGTCCTCCCGGTTGTGATGCAGAGCCTCAAACCGTCTCCCAACTAGGACCCACTAGTATCACCTGTGGTTACCTGTAGGTGGCTTAGGTAGGTTGGCATGACCCACACCCGACGGCAAGCACTCCGGGGCCTGGCTCAATTCTTCCTGGCCTCGCCGTTATTACAAGGTCTGAGCCTGGCCGCTGATGACGATCCGCTGCTTGACCTTATCAATGTATTCGACTTCGCCAAGCTAGCGAAATCGAAACTCGATCCCGTCGCGTGGGACTACATGGCCGAGGGTGGCGCGGATGAGGTCGCATTGCGGGATAGCCGGAAAGCGTTCAACCGCATCATCATCCGGCCTCGGTTCTTGACCGACGTCCATAAGATCGATCTTTCGACTAGCGCTGTTGGAAGCACGTTGGACTACCCCATCTTTATCTGCCCGGCGGGAGGAAAGAACTGTTTCTACCCCAATGGTGAAGAAGAAGTGGCCAAAGCCGCTGCCGAATCGAATGCCATGATGATCACTAACGGCGGCATCGACGCCCTTTTGACCTCGGGACAGGGACCCAAAAACTGGTGGCAACTTACTACCGGCGGCCAGTTCCGCACCAAGAACATGATGCTCAATTTCGTGGAGAAGCTGGAAGATATGGGGGCCGCCGGCATCTGTTTTACTGTCGACATCATGCACACCTCCCATCGCGAGCGCAGCATTCGCCATAAGTTCGTGCGACGCTGGTGTGAGACGGGAATCCCAAGAGATGCCCAAGGCCATCTGATCTACCGGCCCGGCGAGACCGCGTGGCGAACAGGCAACTATCCGGAGAGGCCCTTCCCCACCGCGACCTGGGACACGGTGCGACAGCTCCGCGACGAAACCGACCTTCCGATTGTCATCAAGGGCGTTCTGACCGCAGAAGATACTGAAAAGTGCGTCGAGACGGGCATGTCGGCGGTGATCGTCTCAAGCCACGGGGCCCGGCAGCTCGACCACGTCGGCGCGCCGATCGAAGCCTTGCCGGAATGCGTCGAGGCGGCCGCGGGAAAGATCCCGGTTATGGTGGACGGCGGCTTCCGTCGGGGAACCGATATTCTGAAAGCGCTTGCGCTGGGCGCGGCCGCGGTAGGGATCGCGCGGCCCTACTTGTGGGGGCTGGCTAGTTTCGGACAGCGGGGCGTTTCTCGCGTTCTCGAGCTTCTCCGCACGGAACTTGCCCTGGACATGGGAATGTCCGGGGTGGCCAAGATTTCAGACATCGATCGCAAACTGGTTCGGTGGCGAGATTAGAGCAATTGACCATGTATACCCGCAGAGAACTAATCGCCGTGCTGGCGGCCGGCACACTGGTTGCCAAGGACTACCCAGTCCATCGTCCGAAAGTGGAGCCGTTGTGGAAATCTCCCGACGGCTACCCGAACGCTCTCGAAGCATCGCCCGAGGGCCTTTGGGTTGGGGAGCAGATCACCGACGTGGCTTACTTGCTGGACTGGGAAAGCGGCAAAGTGTTGCGTAAAATCGCGACCGACTCTTCCAACACCAGCGGCATGGCCTACGGAGGAGGATTCCTCTGGATGGCGGCCAACGGGCCCCCTTTGCGGCGCAAGCCGCGTCCCCGTGATGGCACCACGGGCGCTGTCGTCAAGATTGATGCTAAATCCGGCAACACGGTTGCGCGCTACCCGATTCCCGGAAGAGGTGGTCTTCATGGTTTGACCTGGGCAGAGAATTCGCTGTGGGTCACTACGCTGACGCTGAAGAAATTGACCCAGGTCGATGTGGATTTCAACATCCTTCGCAGTATTCCTGTGACCTTGGACCGCGCCCACGGCCTGGCATGGGATGACGGCTCGATCTGGTGCGTTTTCTCGAACGACTACGTGATTCAGCGACTCGATGCAAAGGACGGCCGTATCATTGAAGCAGTGCAGCTTCGGAAGGAATCGGATCCCGACCCGCATGGCATGACGCGCTATAACGGCGCTTTCTACTACTGCGATGCGGGCATTGGCCCCGGGGGCGTCGACAGCAACAGCAAGTACTCGGGCTACATCTGCCGGATTCAAATATGACGAAGCGTCTATTGTTTCTGACGCTGTTGTCGCTGACTTCCGCTTCCGCCGAGAGAGAAGGCAAGATTGTTCGACCCCAAGACGGCGCCGCGCTGCTCTCCGGCAAGCTTAGTGTTGTCGCCACGGCTCCCGGAGGCAAACTAGAGTTGGACGGCCAGGCGATTCCAGTCGAACAGCCGTTTCCCGATGTCTTCCATGCCTCAACGAACGCCGCACCAGGTGAACACACCCTGGCGTTAGTTTGGGAAAGCGGTCGAGAGGAAATCCGATTCTATGTAGGTGACGATCCTCCTGCCCGCTTCAAACCTTTCCGTCGCCACCCACCTGTTGCCACTGAATGTACGCACTGCCACGGACTGAGTCGCCGCGCCCGTTTTCGCTTCACCGGCGGCTGCTTCGCTTGCCACGAGCAAGAGACGTTCGCCGGTATCCACGACCACCCGCCGCACATGCTAGAAGAATGCGGCCAGTGCCACAACGCGCATGGTTCCACGGCAAAGGCTCTCCTCACGCTGCCGCGCGAAAAAGCTTGTAAGCTGTGCCACAATTAGCCGCAAGACCGTTCACCTGAGCTGTGATGGAAGCAACGGATCTTGCCCCGCATTGCACCGCTTATTATGTACGGGCGCGACATGTCGGGCCCTGGACAAGCGGGATCGCTTGTCCCTACTCGAGTCGTCATAAGCGCGGCAGTAGTCCCTACTTGAGTCGTCATAAGCTGCGGCAGTAGGGACCGGCGATCTCGCCGGTCGCTATCCCCTCCGGAGGAATTGCTACACTACAGCCCTCATGCCGACGTCAGTTGCGATTCTCGGGTCGGGCAATATCGGAACCGACTTGATGATGAAGGTTCTGCAGTCGTCCGATGCGCTTACGATGGGCGCGTTGGTGGGCATCGACCCGGACTCCGATGGACTCGCGCGCGCCCATTCCATGGGGGTGCCGGCGACGCACGGAGGCATTGACGATTTCGTTAACATGCCCGCGTTCTCCAAGGTCCAAATCGTTTTCGATGCGACATCGGCGAAGGCGCACGGACCCCACGACGCGGTTTTGCGGCAGCGCGGCAAGCGCATTATCGACCTAACGCCCGCTGCGATTGGCCCGTATGTAGTCCCCATCGTGAATATGGGCGAACACTTCGAGGAACCCAATCTGAATATGGTGAGCTGCGGCGGGCAGGCGACGATTCCCATTGTCGCCGCCGTGGGGCGCGTAACGCCGGTTCACTACACGGAGATCGTGGCATCCATCGCGAGTAAGTCCGCCGGCCCGGGCACGCGCGCGAACATCGATGAGTTCACCGAGACAACGGCCCGAGGCCTCGAGGTGGTTGGCGGCGCGGGCCGGGGCAAGGCGATTATTGTCCTGAACCCCGCGGAACCGCCGCTCGTCATGCGCGATACCGTTTTCTGTTTGACGGACCTGGCGGACACGGATGCCATCGCCCGCTCGATCGAGGCCACCGTTCAGGAGGTCCAGCAATACGTTCCCGGCTACCGGCTCAAACAGGACGTCCAGTTCGAGCCGATCGCCCCCGACCAGAGCCACGCCCTTCCCGAGCCGCTGCCGGCGGGAGGCCTCAAGGTGTCGGTCTATCTCGAGGTCGAAGGGGCAGCGCACTACCTGCCGGCCTACGCCGGCAATCTCGACATCATGACCTCCGCCGCCCTCGCCACGGGCGAACGACTTTCCGAGCGACTGGTGTCACAGGGGGCGCCCGCATGAACGACAAACCGAAACTCTACATCCAGGACGTCACCTTGCGGGACGGCATGCATGCCATCCGTCACCAATACACCGCCGAGCAAGCGGCCCAGATCGCCCGGGCCCTCGATGCGGCCGGCGTGGACGCGATCGAGATCACGCACGGCGACGGACTGGCGGGGTCGAGCTTCAACTACGGCGTAGGCGCGCACACCGACTACGAGTGGATCGCCGCGGTTGCCGAGAACGTGAAGCAGGCCACGGTTACCGCGCTGTTGTTACCGGGAATCGGAACGATCGAGGACTTGAAGAAAGCCTATCAGGCCGGGGCGCGCTCGGTTCGAGTTGCGACCCACTCAACGGAAGCGGATGTTGCCAAGCAGCACATCGAGTGCGCCCGTGAGCTGGGCATGGACGTTGCCGGCTTTCTGATGATGGCCCACATGACGCCGCCTCGGGAGCTGGCTCGCCAGGCGCAGCTGATGGAGTCCTACGGCGCGCACTGTGTCTACGTGACCGACAGCGCGGGGGCCCTGCTGACGCAAGACGTCGCGGAACGATTCCAGGCCTTCGCGGACGTGCTCCAGCCGGAGACCCAGAAGGGCATGCACGCCCATCACAACCTGTCGTTGGGCGTCGCAAACACTCTTGTCGCGATCGAGCACGGTGCGCGGCGCGTGGACGCCTCGCTCGCCGGTATGGGAGCTGGTGCGGGCAACGCTCCGTTGGAAGTATTCATCGCGGTTGCGAATCGGCTCGGTTTCCAGCACGGTTGCGACCTGTTCGCACTCATGGATGCCGCGGAAGACCTGATCCGTCCCCTCCAAGACCGCCCTGTCCGCGTCGATCGCGAGACACTCTCCCTCGGCTACGCAGGGGTCTACTCGAGCTTCTTGCGGCACGCCGAGAAGGCTTCCGAACAGTACGGCATAGATACGCGCGAGATCTTGGTCGAGTTGGGTCGCCGTCGCATGGTCGGGGGCCAGGAAGACATGATCGTCGATGTGGCGCTAGATCTGCTCAAGTCCAAGGAAAAGGACGCACTACAAAAAGACCCCGCCCCGGCCGGATCGGTCGGTCCGTCCTAAGCTCAGCCGGTCATGCATCGCGACAGCGCCAAAGAGCGCCTCAAGAAGAACGGTTTCCTTCTAGGCTGCTTCGTCGAGATTCCCGCGCCCGAAATCGTCGAGAGCCTCGGTCTCAGCGGCTTTGATCATGTGATCATCGACCGCGAGCACGCAGCTTTCTCGGGCGAGGCAACCGGAAACCTGATACGGGCCGCCCAGGCCGCGGACATCGCCCCGCTTGTGCGCGTAAGGAAGAATGATCCAGGGGACATCCTGGAAGTCCTGGATCTGGGCGCTGTAGGCTTGCACATACCCCAGATCGCAACACGGGAAGACGCCTCCCGCGCAGTCGCCGCTACACGGTTTGCGCCTCAGGGCGTCCGGGGCTTTAATCCGTTTGTCCGCGCTGCTGACTATGGGGCGCGACAGGTCCAAGACTTTCGGCGGACGGCCGACGAGGACACGCTAGTCGTCCTGCACGTCGAAGCACAAGACTCGCTGGACCACGTCGAAGAGATCCTCGCGGAAGAGGGTGTCGACGTCGCTTTCCTAGGGCCTTACGATCTGTCGCAGACGATGGGCATTCCCGGCGAGGTCACGCACGCTCGGGTGCGCGAAGCCATGCGCTCCATCGCTTCGGCCGCCGCCCGCCAAGGCGTTGCCGTGGGCTGTTTTGCGAATTCGCCGGAGCAAGCCAAGATTTGGATGGGTGAAGGGGTCACCTATTTAGCGTATTCCGTTGATTCCGAGATCTTCCGCAGCCGCTGCAAACTGATTCGTGCGGAAGTGGACCGGTTGCGAGAAGAACTGTCGTAGGGTTCCAGATCGGTAATCTGAGTGTAACCGACCGAGACCTCTAGGATTTGCAATGCTTTACTTACATCTGAACTTCAAACCCGCCGGAAATCCGAGCTTTTGCCGTTGCCTGTCTTCTATGACAGTAGTAATCCTTCCTGCAACTATACTTTTGCTGGATTCCGACCGAATAGGCGGGCCCCGTCGAGGCTGATCCTCAAGCGCTCCCGACCCAACAGGGCGTCCGTGCCTGAAGCGAACACCGACAGTCCCAAACAGGACGTCACCCTGCAGACTGTTGCAGCCTTGGAATTCGCGCCGAATCAGGCTATGACTGTGTGTGGGACAAGTCTCGTTTTTACGCCTTCTCTTCGCCCTCAACCGACACCAAGAATCACAATCTGTTCAAATTAAGACACTTATGTGGTATGGCGGAGGAAGAGGGATTCGAACTTTCACCCATCGTTGGCTACACGTAAGTTATTGATTCTACAATGTGCCAGAAGTGGCAGAACTACCTAAAATGCATGTCCGTGGCACACTTTTGGCACACACCCCGAGCAGGAACGTCGCACCCGTCAACCCAGCCGAGGTCCTGTGCCCCGAGCGTTGGCCTCTAGGCGGCATCACAGAGACCCCGTCGGGGTGCTTGCCAGCCATCTCACTCGCTTCGCGTATCGTACCGCGACGCTACAGACCAACCTTCGCCGCCGCGTTCTCCCGGAACAAACTCCCCTCCCGGATGTAGCGCCTGACCATCGCCGTGGACCGGTGCCCCGTCTGCTTCATGATGGACCGCTCTGAAGCCCCGCCGATTGCTGCCGCAGTGGCCAGCCCAGCCCTGAGACTATGGCCGGCAAACTCCGCCGGATCCTTCCCTACAGCCTCGGCAGCACGCTTCACGATCAAAGCCACAGCCTTGTCCGACAGCCGCTTCCCCCGGACCTGCCCATGACGGTTGATCGGCCGGAACACAGGCCCGCGCTCGATGTCAGACGCCTCGAGCCACGCCTTCAGAGAGCGCACCGGACAGGTTCCGCGGTTTGATCCGAAGGGAATGCCGACCTTCCTCCCAGCAGCCTCCTGATCGGTCTTGGAACGCCGCAAGCGCACCACCAGGCCGTCCTCGGTGAACTCTAGATCCCCGACATTGAGGCTGACCAGCTCCGATCGTCGAAATCCTCCAGCAAAACCCACCAGCAGCAAGGCCCCATCCCGAACTCCCAGGAGGCGCTTTGGCAAGCCGGCCATCATCTGGCGGATGTCATCGATCAACACGGGAGCCTTACTCTCGGGCATGGTACCTTTCGTGCGACGGATGCCCCGCAGCACGGCCCGCACCTTGGCGCTTCGCGTGGGAGAACGACGACTGGCCATCTGATGTGCCTGGCTGATTGCCGACACTCGCCGGGTGATGGTCGAGGATTTGCGGCCCTGGTCGGCCAGTTGAGTCAGGTACAAGGCCACCGTCTCGGGTGTCGCGGGGAGAGGTCGCCGGCGATGGGGAAAGCACCACTCCTCGAAGTCTCGCCAGTCGGACCGGTAGGCGCGGATGGTGTTGGACGCCTTGGACTGGCGGGCATACTCCCGGGCCCGGTCCATCACAGGGGAGAGGGCCGCCTCAGTGACGCCGGTAGGGATCAGGTCAGCCTGGGTCATTGTGCCCTCCGTGAGGCTCTAACGTCCGATACCTGTATATTATCGGATCTCAGAATTGCTGTCAACGCGGGCTCACTTTCGGGCTGGCTTGGAGCACGCCCTGCACACACGATCCCCCCGCGGGCGGTCCGAGGGAGTACAACCGGCGGGCAGAGGGTCGCCACCGCCACCCTATCGGCACCACCCCGGCGCGACGCCTGGGACGCGGGCCCGACCAGACCAACACAGCCGCACGCGGGCCCCAGTGGGCAACCCAGGTCGCGGCGACGAGGCCACCAGAGCCCCAAAGGCCCATCTTTGTCCCCACGCGGGAGGAGAGAGCGCAGGTACCCGGGGGTTGACCCCACACCCCAATTTTTTTGTTTCATTTTTGCGCCCTCGTCACCCCGACTCGCACCCCTCCGCTCAGGGTAGACCTGTCGCCGAGGGCGAGCCGGCGGGCTTGGCGGGTCGTAAAGCGGTACGCCTGGATCAACCCTTCGCCGTCAGGAAGGATCTAGCACCCTCCGAACGCCCATTCTTGGACAGAGGGACCGGCAGAAGCTGCCTTGGGATCCCGAGGCGATTCATTGGCGGGGGTATTGGCGGAGGAATCAGATCGAGGGGGATCCGGCGGTGGGTGCAGCCGGAAGCGTTTAGGGACTGGTCGTTTCAGATTTGAGGCGGGCTCGGGTCCAGTTTACAAGTGCAGGGGGCGAATTTCCGGTTTTATCGCGGGGTGTCGTTGATTTCGTAGGATTTGGGTTTCGTGATGACCTGTTCTTCGGGCGAAGCGCGTGTTCCTGTGACTTCGCGCCAAATGAACACATTGGACGAATTGGTGAATTGCGCCGAAGGCGCGCTGCTAGAATCTAGTGAAGTCGCCGGTACTTCAGGGCCGCCGTCTCGGCGCTTTCTCGGAGAGGAAACCATGTCGAATCTGCTGCGGTACGCGCGCTCGGTTCTGCTGGTAATAGGGCTAGGGCTGGGCACCCTGACTGCTCAGGTGGTGACATTTTCAGACGAAACATTCAGCGATGCCGATTGGACGGCCCAGAAAGTGGAGGACACAACGCCGGGGGCATCGGCTGTGTTTACGGCTGCGCAAGTCTCCTCAGGCGGAAGCGGAGCAGATAATGGCCCATTCCGGCGTGTTACCCACCAATACACACAGGGGCTTATCGGCGTGGCCCACCTGCGAGCAGGGGCCGTCTATGACCCTGCCGGGCAAGGATCTATTGCTTCAATCGGCTATTCGTACGACGCAATCCACCTGAACCCACCCCCCGGATTGGCGGTCGGCTATTCTTTGGTGCTGTTGCAGAACGGCATGTATTACCGGTCGTTGCCGCAGGATAACGTGTTCAACGGAACTTGGTCCCTTTTCGGCCAGGCGGGCTTGACGGCATCGGAGTTTTTTAATGTAGGCAGCGGTCCGCGAGAGCCCGATTTTTCGGCGACTGCAAGCCCAATCCAGTTCGGCTACATTACAAGGAACAGCACACGCGGGTTTAGTACCGTATTCCGAGAAAGCGGCATCGATAACTGGTCGGTGACGATCGCACCCGAGGGCGCACCTACGTGCCGAATTCAGCCGCGCAACACTTACCTGCCGACTCACGTATTTGAGAACCATCTATCGAATCCGGCTCGGCATCTGCCACATCCGGCAAGCGTGGTTGTGAACGTTGACGGCGCTCCTCCTTCTGAAAGCGTGACGATCTCGTTGCTCGCAACGAAACCCGCGTTCTTGGACTCTTCTGAGACACCGACCTTATCGACGGTCACCCTCCAGACCGACGCCAACGGACGAGCGACCTTCGAGCATGTCCCACCTTCCGCAGAACCATTGGATCGAACAGATTTCGAAGCCAGCGGATCCATCGACGGTACGTCTTTTCTTTGCAGAGGCTCGGTCGTGTCGGGACTCGGCGCTCTGACGGCCATGCTTCGAGGGGCCCACCTGCCGCGTTCGCTAGCCCCGCTACGCGGCTCGTGGAACGAACTTCTCGCGCGACAGGCACCACACAGGGACCCGGCTGACCTCTCCCCCGACGAGACCGTGCAGATTCTGTTGGACGATCCTGAGTTGTTCCAGCGCCTGCTTGAAAACGTGAAAACGTACTCGCCGCTGCTCCAAGCGATTGCTATCGCGCGAGTGGTGCGGCTGCATGGAGGTGGGGTGAATAAAATTGCGGACGTGATCGAGCACTTCCAAGCCTACGCTGGGTCAGCATTGCAGAGCACCCTCCAGCAGGTACGGGACTATCTGGCGGATCGCGAACTCTTAGCCAACTTCGTCGCTCCCCCAGAAAAGCGAAGTCGCAAAAGACCTACCAGCGAAGGTCAGCAAGTTCGAGCCAAGTATGACCAAGTACCCTTGACCTTTGAGGCTAATCGGGGGCAGGCCGACATGACCGTCGATTATCTCGCCCGGGGACTCGGATATAGGCTCTATCTGACCCCCCAAGAAGCATTGCTGGTCACCACCCCGGTTTCCAAGGTCACCGCACCCTCAACGTCCGTTGTGCGTATGCAGCTTGTGGGAGCGCTTGCGTCACCGAGGGTTGCGGGGCTGGAGGCACAACCTGGGAAAAGCCATTACCTGTTTGGGAATGATCCCGCAAAGTGGCGCACCAATGTGCCGCATTACAGGAAAGTCAAGTACGAAGAAGTTTACCCCGGAGTAGACCTGGTTTACTACGGCAAACAGCGCCAACTCGCCTACGACTTCATTATTTCCCCCGGGGCAAGTCCCAATCAGATACGGCTGACGTTTCAGGGGGTCGACAAGCTGGGACTTGACGAGCACGGGAATCTGCTTCTCGAATCTCGAGCGGAACAATTCCACTTCAAAAGGCCGTTCATCTACCAAGTAGTCGACGGGGACCGGCAGCAGATCGCCGGCCGCTACAGAGTCAGTGAAGGGGATTTGGTTGGGTTTCAGGTCGATTCCTACGACACGTCCCGGCCGCTCGTGATCGACCCGGTGCTGTCGTATTCCAGCTATGTGGGGGGTGGCGACTATGACGCGGGTGGAAGCATTGCTGTTGGTCCCGACGGCAGTCAGTATGTAACCGGTTCGACGACTTCGTCGCCAAATTGAACCCAGCGGGAAGCGAGGTTGTGTACGCCACCTACCTTGGCGGCAGCGAAGACGACTTCGCGCGCGGCATCGCCCTGGACACCGAAGGTAACGCCTACGTGACGGGGGCGACGTTGTCGGAGAACTTCCCGGTCACGGTGGACGCCTTGCAAACGGAGCTGGCCGGGCATTTCGATGCTTTTGTGAGTAAGGTTGAGGCCGACGGCACAGCTTTACTCTTTTCGAGCTTTCTAGGCGGAGGGAGCAGTGATTACGGCCTCGGCATTGCTGTCGACAGCGACGGCAGCGCCTACGTCACCGGGGTCACGGGTTCGACCGGCTTCCCGACCCTGAATGCCGCAAGCGAGCAACTCAGAGGCGACGACCTGCTGGGCTTTGACGCGTTTGTGAGCAAGTTAAACGCGCAAGGCTCGGAACTCGTCTATTCCACGTTCCTTGGTGGGACTGGTATGGATATCGGCTTCGACGTCGCTGTCGACTCGAGCGGCAACACTTACGTTGCGGGCGAGACGGATTCGAGTGATTTCCCCTCCATCGGTGCCTTCCAGCCTGCGAACGGGGGAATGAGTGACGGTTTTGTGGTCAGGCTGGATCCTGACGGTTCTACTATCGGCTACTCCACGTACTTGGGAGGCAGCGACCGGGACTCTGTAGTGTCTATAGCACTGGATGCAGCAGGAGACGCATATGTCACCGGGCTCAGCTCGTCGGGCAACTCCCCGGTCACCTTCGGGGCCTTCCAAACCAGCAGTGCGGGCCTTGCGGATGTCTTGGTCGCCAAGATCGAGCCCGGAACGCCGCCGCCCGTGCTGACCACCGTCTCGGCCGCCAGCTTCAGTGGCGAATTCGGTGCGGCGCCCGAGTCGATTGCCAGCGGCTTCGGCGAGGGGTTGGCCACGGGGATTGTTGTCGCCACAGAGCTACCCCTGCCAACCTCGCTGGCGGGCACGGTGGTTAGAATCACCGATAGCGGAGGAACCGAGTATCTGGCGCAGTTGTTCTTCGTCGCGCCCGGTCAAATCAACTATCTCATCCCCGAGGGCGCCGCAGCCGGTCTCGCCCTGGTGGTGGTGGAAACGAACGGCCAAGAAGTCGCGCGGGGAACCCTGCGGATCAATGACGTTGCTCCCAGCCTGTTCGCCGCCAACGCCAACGGTCAGGGTGTGGCCGCCGCAGTCGCTCTACGGGTGGCCACCGACGGCACCCAGACGAGCCAGCTCGTCTTTGACGGTACTGCCCCGGAAGGCAGCCGGGCCGCCCTCCCGATCGACCTCGGCCCTGACGGGGATCAGATTTTCCTGCTGTTGTTCGGGACCGGCCTGCGAGGCTTCACGGACAATGCCACCGCCACCGTCGGTGACGTGGTAGTGGGCGTGTTCGGCCCGGTGGCCCAGCCGCAGTTCGTGGGGCTCGACCAGGCCAACCTCGGCCCTCTGCCACGATCACTGATCGGCCGGGGTGAGGTGAACATCCTCCTAACAGTCGATGGCAAAACCGCCAATACCGTCACCGTCAGCATCCAGTAGCTGAACAAGTCGCAGTCTTCGCCTCTTTGCCCACACCATAGCTGGTGGCGGTATCTCGGCGGTAATGATCCCAGGCCGCCCTGCCGAGCTTGTCCGGGAAGCGGTGGTGCGAGATGGTCTGGCCGATCATCGGGTGCGTCCCAGACCCCGAGCAAATTGATACCGCTGAACGGCTGCCACGAGCGGAAGGCTGTGCTGGTACCTGGAAAACGGGCTTTCTCGTCCGTTGGCCCCAAGCTCGGCTAAACGGAGCACGGCGCTAAATCCTGCCTTGTCGGCATGTGGCGATCTAGTGTCCTGTCCGTTATAACTATTGACAATATAGCGGGATCATGATGTAATGGGGCATGTTCACCCCAGCGACTCCGCTTGCCATCAATCCGGCGCAGAAACAGGTACTGGAATCGATGGCCCGTGCCGGAAGCACGCCGCAGATGTTGGCGCGGAAATGCCAGCTGATCTTGCTGGCTGGCGAGGGAGTGCCCAACCACGCCATTGCGCAGCAGATCGGCTTGTCGCGTCCGACCGTGATCGCGACGCGAGCCGCCTTCGCGCGGGGCGGGGTGGAGGCGATCCGGCGGCGGCAAAAACGCCAGCGCTCGCGACGTGTGTTGACGCCCGAGTTGGAGCAGAAGATTCTCGATACGACCTTGAAGACCAGGCCGCCGGATGCGACCCACTGGAGTGTGCGCACCCTGGCCCGGCATCTCGGTGTGAGCCGCACGCTCGTGCATGGGGTTTGGCAACGTTACGAGGTGCAGCCCCATCGGGTAGAGAAATTCAAACTCTCCCAGGACCCGCAGTTCGAAGAGAAGGTGCGGGACATCGTGGGCTTGTATCTGCATCCGCCCGACCGGGCTTTGGTGCTGTGCGTGGATGAGAAGAGCCAAATCCAAGCCCTGGACCGAACGGCTCCGATTCTGCCGTTACGGCCCGGCTTGCCACAGCGACAAACGCACGATTATAAGCGCCACGGAACCACCACCTTGTTCGCTGCTTTCAACATCCTGAACGGGAAAGTGATTAGCAGTTGTCTGCCTCGGCATCGCGCCAAGGAGTTCGTCAGGTTTCTCAACCAAGTGGAAAGAGAGGTGCCGCTGGATCAAGAAGTTCACCTCATCATGGACAACTACTCCAGCCATAAAAGCGCGGCCGTCCAGCGCTGGTTGCAACCCAAAAAGCGGCGCCGCTTCCACTTTCACTTCACGCCCACCAGCAGTTCCTGGCTCAACCAAGTCGAACGTCTCTTCGGGCTCCTCACCGACCGCATGATCCGCCGAGGAACCTTCCATTGTGTGGCAGAACTGGAGCGAGCGATCTATCAGTGGCTGGCCATCTGGAACCACGACCCCCAACCGTTTGTTTGGAAAGCCACTGCGGATGTCATTCTCGACAAGGTGCGCCGCTGCAAAGAAGCTATTGTAAAGAGTTAGCCCGGACAGGAGACTAGCTGTCGCGAATGGTCCGGGTAAGGTACAAAAAAACACTACGCCGTCAGAACGAAGCCGCTCGGGCGGCGGACGCTACGCGTGACGGGTTCGTCAGCATTGGCGACGAAGTAAGCGTAAGGTCAGGACACCTAGAAGGAGGTGTCCAATGACCCGATTACGCAAGATGATGCTGGAGGAGCTCCAGCGTCTTGACTTTGTCCGGGCTGGAGAACTCCGCCTGGTCGATCGGCGTGCCGGCCGCTTTGAGATGGCGTTCGGATAGATGGAGATAGATCGATGTCGCATGGCAACAACGAACTCTGCCTCCCCGGCGCGCTGCAACGACGATCGTGCGACGGTCGAGAATGGGGGCGTGGGCTTCCGGCCCGCCGCCCGTTTTTCCGACAAGAACACGGCTCCCGAACTCCCGATCTGCGATAAGATCTCGGATAGCGTGGCTCGCGTCCGATCGAAAGAAAGGCCACTACGTGCGGTAGCCGCACACAAACCTGAATCGGGGAGCCGATCATGAAACCACTCCATCGCCGCGATCTTTTGAAGACCGCCGCCTCCGTTGGTGCGGTCTCGCTTCTGGGCACGTCCCGAAGCTGGGCGGGCGCAAACGATCGCATCTGCGTCGCCGTCATCGGGATGGGCGGCCGCGGTGGCAGTGTGATGAAAACAGTCGCCGCTCTCGACAACATTGAAGTCGCGACGCTCTGCGATCCGGATCAGAACCGCATGCGTGAACGCGCCGGGGAGTTGGAGGCGCGGACCGGCAAGAAGCCGAAGCTCGAGCCGGATCTGCGTCGCATCATGGACGACTCCTCCGTCGACGCCGTGATCATCACCTGCTGCAATCACTGGCACGCACCCGCGGGCATTCTGGCCTGTCAAGCGAACAAGCACGCCTACGTCGAGAAGCCCGTCTCGCACAACATCAAGGAAGGGCGCATGCTGGTCGAGGCGGCGCGCAAGTACAAGCGCGTCGTGATGGGCGGGACGCAGCGGCGTTCACACCCGAACTTCCGCCACGCTATCCAGCTCATCCACGACGGCGTGATTGGCGACATCTACATGACGCGCTGGCTGCTGCCCGGACCGCGTAACTCCATCGGCTTCAAACGGCCCGAGCCCCCGCCGAGCTGGCTTCATTGGGACCTCTGGCGCGGGCCTGCCCCCGACCAGCCATTCCACCGCAACCTGGTGCACTACAACTGGCACTGGTTCTGGGATTTCGGCAACGGCGAGATGGGGAACAACGGCAGCCACTCCGTCGACATTTGCCACTGGGGACTCGGGAAAGAGAAGGGCCTGCCCACCCGGGTCCACGCCGTCGGGGGACGCTTCGGCTACAAAGACCAGGCCGAGACGCCGAACACGATGACCGCGACTTACGAGTTCGACGACGGGACGGTCCTGGTCGGCGAGATCCGCGGCCTCTATACCGGCGAGCCCCGCCGTTGGCACTTCTATGGAACCAAGGGCCACATGGAGATCGCTCCCTCCGGGCTGTTCAAAGTCTATATGGGCCGCAGCAAGGAGCCGGAGCCGGATCTGAAAGCCCCGCAGGAGCCCACCAAGAGCTTCCAGCCGATCGACGACATTCAGTTCACGAACTGGTTCGACGCGATGCGGACGGGCAAGCCGGAGATGCTGAACGCCGAGATCGAAGACATCTATCTATCGAACGCGTTCTGCCATCTCGCCAACACTTCCTATCGCCTCGGACGCCAATTGCGCTTCGACCCGGCCAGTGAAACCTTCGAGGGCGACGAGCAGGCGGATCAGATGCTTACGCGGACCTATCACAAAGACTTCCCGTTGCCCGCGAAGGTGTAGCCTTATCTCTCCAGAGCCCTTGTTTTCTCCGAGGCACTAGGGGGGCGGGCCCCCGCATCCGTCCGGCAGGTATCGGTAAATCTGAGTGTTGTACAAATCGGGATCGCATGAGGACCCCGCTACCTCCCCGTCTAACCTGTTCGAAAAAAGGGGCTTAGGTCGACTCAATGGTCCATTTGGCTGTGTGGTCGGCAATCCCGGACAAGTGCTCCCGTCTTTCTTCAACGCCTTCGAAGTGCACGAAAACACAGCCCCGTTAGGCTGGATTGATGTACCATAATCTGCACGGCTCTGACGGACGCACGCCGCGATCTACGCCCACGGCTCTCTCCAAGACTAAAAACGACCGGAACGTGACCTACACCGTAAAACGTGGAGACACGCTCTCCAAGATCGCGTCGCGCCACGGGGTCACGCTCGTGGGGCTGCTGGCCGTCAACCCTCGATACAAGGCGGACCCGAACTCGATCAGCGTCGGCGACAAGGTCGAGATCCCGGGCAGGAGCCTCGGCTCCGTCAAAACGGTCAAGAAGAAACCGACGAAGAAAGAAGCACCCGTTCGAGCGGCTCCCGCGGCTCCTGTCGACGATCCTTTCACAGTTGCGTTCGGTCAGTTGACCTTCGACGCCTGAGGGGCTGGAAAGGCCAGGCCGCTTCTTCAGTCGCCGCCTGCACGTGCCGAGCTCCAGTTCCGGGGCCACCATCGGCCGCGGCTACGACATGCGAGAGAAATCAAGAGACGAGATCGTCGCCGATCTGGTCGCCGCGGGCGTTCCGAAAACGACGGCCGGGAAGTTGGCCCGAGCCCATGGCCAGAAGGGTAAGCAGGCCAAGGAGTTCATCGCCGCGAATGAACTCGGAACCATCGAGATCACCCCGGACCAGCAGAAGGCGCTGTTCCTCCGAACCTACCAGGAGCTGGAGGGCGACGTGATTCGCATCTGCAACAAGCCCGACGTTGTCGCTAAGTACGGCGGGCTGAACTGGCGCGACCTGCACCTGAAGATCCGCGATGTGCTAGTCGACCTGCGTTACCGCGGCGACTACACCGGCGCGACGCGCGAAAAGGCCCATCCCCCGGCCGTCAAGAACCACCTGGCCTCGTTCAGAAGAATCATCTCGAACGAGGATTACTGGGTCGGGCAGCGCGGCGTGCCGAAGGATCGGTTCAGGCGGCGGCGCGACTACTTGCAGTCGGCGTGAACCCTGACGCAGCCGGGGTGAGCCGGCCCGACCCAAACCTCCAACTCCCAACCCCAGGGCCCCGGTCAACCCTTCGCCGTTAGAACTAAGCCGCTCGCGCGACGGACGCCTGCGCGTGGTAGGATCTGGCAACGGCATTGCAGCGTGGACGATCAGCTTCGGGCAGGAGCAAACCAGGTTTCCAGTAGCACGAGTGCCGCAATTGATAACACGATTGCGATTTAAATACCCATAAGCAATTACCCTGCCAACCGTCGTAGCTCGATCCAAAATCACAGCTGCCGCGTCCGCCGCAAACGCGAGCGGCTCCCTTCAAACGGCCTTATCCAAAGTAACCCGGCGATCGGCCTATCACCTTTACTCGCGCCTCCCAGCGCCGGATTACTCCAGATAAGGTTCTAACGTTAGTGAGGATCTATCGGGTCTCATCGAGAAATACCAAGGCGAGCTACGGGGTTCCGCCCCTGTGAAAACGACCCAAATCCTAACTTAAGAAAGTGGTACAACTCTTGGGGGCAGGTTCACAACGGCAACATGACAACGATTGACTGGTCTATTGTCGTCGGGCTCAATTCGCTCGTGTTTGGTTTTGCGGCCCTTCGGTCGCTTAAAACAAAGTCCGATGTCGATTGGTTTCTTGGCGGGCGGAGCCTGCCGTTCTGGCTCATCGGAATGTCAATGTTCGCTACGTCGGTCGATGGTGGTGAGTATGTCTCGATCAATGGTGTCACGTATCGCGATGGAATGTCGATGCTGGTTGGGCCCATTTTTGGAGTTGGCGTCGGTGGGATCATAGCGGCTTTCGTCGTCGTACCGCCGATGTACCGTGCAGGTTACTTTACCAACGCTGAGTATCTCGAATCGCGCTTTGGCTTGTCGGTGCGTGTCATCAGTGTGCTCGTGCAGATTCAGTATCGCACGGCAGTTTTGGCGACGATTGCAGTGGCGCTGCATCTGATGCTCACCGAGGCGGCAGCGGTGGAAGCTCCGCAGGCCTGGATCATGATTGCTGTCCTAACGCTGGCAACGACTGTCTATGCAGCCTGGGGCGGGCTGAAAACCGTCGCGGCGGCTGATTTGCTGTTGGGCATCATTATGCTGGCCGCGACATTCACCTTATGGTTCGTCATCTCGAACGAGGTGGGTGGCTGGACGGGAGCAGAGCAGACTCTGATCCAGCAGGAAGGCGGACAGACAACATCGACGCTCCTCCGCGTCGGGGTACAACGCGACGGGGCGAGCCATCCGCTCGTCGGCGTGATGGGGTGGATTCTGATCGCAACCGGTTACTTCGTTGTCAATCATACACAGACGATGAAGCTGATGGGCGCACGTTCGCTGTGGGACCTGCAGATGTCCGTCGTTGTCGGAGTCAGCCTGATCATGATTTCAGGTTACTTCAGCAGTACGCTTGGAATCTTCGGCCGGGCGCTGATGCCCGGACTCGATCGGCCCGACATGATTTACCCACAGCTTGTCGACCGATATCTGGCTGCCGGCATGAAGGGCTTAGTCGTCGCCGGTGTGCTGGCTTCGGCTGTCAGCACGTTCCAAGGCGTTGGCGCCGCGCTGTCTGCAATTTTCACTCGCGACATCTATGCTCGGCTGCTTGTGAAGGAGGGTTCCGACAAGCACTACCTCACGGTCAGCCGTGTCACAACGGTCCTGTTTGTGGCTCTTTCGTTTGTCTACGTGCCATTCATTCTCTATTCAAACAGCATTGTCGATTTCTTTGTTCGCATCACCAGCGTGTTTGTTACTCCATTGCTGACGGTGTACGTCGTGGGAGTCGTGACGCAAGCCGACCGGCGCAGCGCTCTTGTGGGACTCATCGTCGGTCCGCTATATGGCCTCGCCGCCGGCACGCTCGGCGAAACGGTTGATTCGCAAGGTTTGCTGCCAGCCTGGCTGACGGAGAAATTCGCATCCTATCTTTGGAGCACCCTGATCACAGCCCTGTCAATGTTGATTGCTTCAGCATTTCTTCGCGGACAGCCCAAGGAAACGACATCGCCGACTCCAGCCACCGGGTGGCTGGCTCGGTCACAAGATCGCATGGATCAAATTCGCAATTTGAGCGGCCGCGTCGACGAGCAGGGCATTTCTTGGTGGTGGCGGCCAGAATTGTGGGCTGCGGCCGTGCTTCTGCTCGCCGGCTACCGAGTCTTTGTTGTGCTGTGGTGAGAAAACCTTCAGATGTCTAAGTCTCAAAGCGATATCCGCCTGCTGCACGGCTTACGCGTCCCCAACACCGGAGAAGACATCGCCACGGGCACGCGGATGCATACCGCAAAGCAAACAGTGCTGCACAATAGTCATTATCCGTCACACCTCGTGGTGCCGGCGATCGGCTGAGTTAGCACCTGCTGGGAGCTGAAAAGAGGAATGACCGCAACCTTTGAAAATCAAGTACGGATCGATTATGTCTGTGTTTCGATGCGTGATGGTGTCACCCTCTGTGCCAAGATAACGCGGCCCGACGGTGCCGGATCGTTCCCTGCGATCATGGAGTACAATCCCTATCGGCGACTCCGCAAGCTTCTTCCGGATTACCGCAACGAGTATCCCCCGGTCGTGCCTTACCTGGCCGAGCGCGGTTACGCGATTGTGCAGTTCGATGTTCGCGGCACCGGCAATTCGGCTGGCTGGACGACTGATATCTACAACGACGAGGAACGGCAGGACGCGTACGAGATGGTCGGCTGGATCGCCGCTCAGCGGTGGTGCAGCGGCCAAGTGGGAATGATCGGCAAGTCGTACAGCGCCGTCGTGCAGTGGCAGGTCGCGGTTCAGAATCCACCCGCGTTGAAGGCGATCATCGTCCGGTCGGCCAACGACGACGTTTATACCGAGTGGGTCTATCCGGGTGGTTGCTTGCGTCCGTATATGTTCGACAGCTATTCCGCCAACATGAACACCTGGAACTTCGCCCCGCCAGACCCGGATGTTGTCGGAGAACAGTGGGAAGATTTGTGGCAAGAGCGGCTCCAGCAGAACGCGCCGTGGGGCATCGGCTACCTCTCGAATCCACTGCAAGGATCCTACTGGCGAGAGCGCTCGTTGTCGGCGGATTACGGGCGTGTGAAGTGTGCGACATTCGTCGTCGGCGGCTGGTCTGACTGCTATCCAACGGCGTTGCTGAGAGCTTATGAAAACTTACAGTGCCCCAAGAAGGCCATGGTCGGTCCTTGGGGACATTGGTATGGCGAGGAGTCGGTCGCCGTACCCGGGCCGCGGATCGATACACGTCCCATCTACCTTCGCTGGTTCGATTATTGGCTGAAAGATATCGACAACGGAATCATGGACGAACCTCCCGTCACGCTTTTCGTTCGTCGCTATAGTACTCCCGACGTCCGCATGCCTCTCGAAGAGTCAGGAGAATGGCGGCACGAAAGGCAGTGGCCGATCGCACGCCGCCAAGAACGCCTGTTGTATCTTGGAGACCATGGGCTTGACGATTCACCCGCCAAGGAAGTTAGTGGGGATGAGTTGCGTTTCCGCGCCGGTGCGGGAATCTCGTCAGGAATTCACTGGGGCGGTGGAGTACTGCCGTGGGGAATGCCGTTAGACCAGCGACTCGATGACGCCAATTCGCTCGTCTACACCTCGGCTCCGCTGGAGGGAGAACTCGAAGTTACCGGCACACCTCAAGCGAAGCTTTTCGTATCTTCGACGGCTACCGTCGCTTACTTCCGCGTGAAGTTGATCGATGTCGCGCCGGATGGCACAGCCAAGCTGGTGCGGTACGGGGGCCTGAATGCGACGCATCGCGAGTCCCATTCTCAGCCGCAGCCGCTCGTCCCAAGAGAGGTTTATGAATTAGACGTCCGTCTAAAGTCAATGTCCTACGTCTTTGAACCCGCATTTCCAATTTGATTTCGGCATCCCGACCTTGCAGCGGCCTTCAGCGTCTTTATTTATAGGGGTTCAAGCCCTGTCAGGACGCACGGAGGCCAACACCCAATGGGTGAAAAAGAAAACAAGCCGTTTCAGCTCACCTTCAACGGATTTCTGAAAGTCGATTTCCAAGGATCGCGCGTCACCTCGGATGGTGGCCTGATTCTCATTCGGGAACTGGACGAGCGGCTCGGACTGGGCAAGCTGATCGACGAGCATCTGACGGATTCGCGGCAAGGCACAAACAAGAAGTTCCCACTGGCCGACCTGGTGCGGCAATCGGTCTACAGCCGCCTCGCCGGCTACGAGGATCTCAACGATGCTGCCCGTGTCTCGGCTGACCCGACTTTTCGTCTGATCGGCTCGAAGAAGAACTGGGATCGCGGCGGGGCGCTTACGTCGCGTCTACAAAGCTTTGAGGCAGAGCTGCTGGCCAGTGAAGAGAACCTGCTTGGGCTGATGGCGGTGAACCGCGAGTTGGTCGCTCAAGCCCAAGCGCAGGACGAGTCCGAGCGTGTCGTGCTCGATATGGACTCCACGGAAAGCCCGGTCCACGGTCAGCAGGAAGGCAGCGCTTACAACGGCCATTTCGAGTCCACCTGCTACCACCCGCTGTTGCTGTTCAACCAGCACGGTGATTGTCTGGCGGCGAAGCTGCGAGCGGGTAACGTGTCCAGCGCCGAGGACTGGGACGAACTGCTGCTGCCCGAGATCGAGCGCCAACAGGGAGAAGGCAAGCAAGTGACGTTCCGCGCCGACGCCGCCTTCGCCAAGCCGGAGATCTACGAGGCGTTGGAGGATCGCGGAGTGGACTACGTCATTCGCATCCCAGCAAACAAGAACCTGGAGTTGGAGATCGAAGAGATTCTGTTCCGTCCGCCGGGCAGGCCGAGCCTGAAGCCACTAGTGCGCTACAAGAGCTTCCGCTATCAGGCCGCGAGTTGGTCGAAGCCTCGGCGGGTTGTGGCCAAGGTTGAGCACCACCAAGGCGAGTTGTTTCCTCGCGTCGGGTTCATCGTCACGAGCATGAGCTTGCCCAGTCGGTCGCTGGTGCGCTTCTACAACAAGCGCGGCACGGCCGAGCAATGGATCAAGGAAGGCAAGCAGGCAACCCACTGGACACGGCTGTCCTGTCATCGTTTCCGGGCAAACGAGGTGCGTTTGCAGTTGAGCGTGTTGGCCTACAACCTGGGGAACCTGTGGCGGCGGCTGGGGCTGGCGCAGAGGATCAAGAACTGGTCGCTGACGAGCTTGCAGCATCGGTTGATGAAAACCGGAGGGCGGCTGGTCAAGCATGCCCGCTATTACTGGCTGCTGTTGGCCGAGGGGCATCTCAACCGCAAGCTGTTCGCTGAGATGCTGGGGCGGATCTGGGCGCTGCCTGTGCCAGGCGGGTAACGGGCGACGGCTGCGACGGAGAAGAGACGCTGGGTTGCTGAAGAGGGAACTACTCGGAGCCGTGTCGGCGAAAAGCCCTCCAGCGAGCTGGAACGCGGCGATCGAGCGGCATTCAGCGACCCAAACGGGAGCGAACGGAGCATCGATCGTGAGAGGAAGACGAAGACCTTGCACCCGAGCCGCGGATTGGAGTATCCTGACCATCGCGGGATGGCCAAAACGGAAATTCCAGTTGAACGCGGTCATCGGCTGCGCATCGCCGTTGCGGGAGCTGATTTCCAGAACGCCTGGCCGACGTCCCAGCCAGGCGTTCATTCCATCTTCCGGGGTGGCCATTGTGCTTCGCACATCATCCTGCCGGCCATCGGGCGGCAATCACCAACGGTGACACGTCCCGACCTGCACAAACTCGAGCCCGCCGATCCGAACCAACTGCTGCAACCGACGGAGTACTCCATCACTCACAACTTGAGCGAGCAGACGACCACCGCGCGCTTGCATGTTGAATCCGGTGATTCAGACAATCGACTCGAACTGAAATCCGCCTTCACGGTCAGCGACCGGTCACCCGCTGACGCCGTGCTCAAAGCCGAGGGTCGCTATCGCGTACGCCGAGCAGAGTACGATGTCGAAGTGCATTCGACTGAATCAACTCGCAGCGACGATGAAGAGTTTCATCACACGGTTCTCGTTCGAATCACGCGAGACGGCAAGTCCTTCTTCGAGAAGGATTGGTCCATCTCGGTGCCACGCGCGGGGAGTTGACTGAAGTCAGTTAAGACACAGTGCAGCCGTATCTCGCCGCGTTTTTGGTGCCGAGAGAGTGGTCGAAGGGTGAGGAGGACGGCGCCAAAGGCGGTGGTGTGGCAGGGGTCGGCGGGCGATCGCCGCCCCTATGCCGATCATATCGCCCTTCCCACCAGCAATCAGCGTTCTTGGTTCGTAACATGCTCCAACAAAGCCACTTATAGTAGCCTGATTTCGCCCCCTGGGGAATGAAAAGGTCCCCCTCTCGTCCACTGGCTTGACGAGCGTGGGGCCATGAATCTCTTGCTCGGCCTTTTCTCGAAAACGGCGGACCGCTTTCTCGCGGTCCATTTGTTATCTTCTTCTCACAGCGACTCTCCTTTCTCGAAATCACAAACTTCACTCCGAGGCTACTCCAGCCTCGGTCGGAGAGTCGCTGCTTTCTACGGATTAACGGACAGCCTCCTTTCAATTTCTCATTCATATATGCAACAGTCTCAAGTGGCCGGCATTCGGCCACTGACTTAGGAGGAGATTGTCCCGATGAACGGTCTCACCCAACGTGACCCCATCCGATTTGAGGTTATCCGCAACGCGCTCATCGAAGTAACGGAGGAAATGGCGATTGCCCTGCGTCGCAGCGCCTACTCGACCAACATCAAGACCAGGGCGGACTTCTCTTGCGCCTTCTTCGACCGCCATCTACGAGCCATCTCCCAGGCTTTTGGGCAGCCGGTTCATCTCGGCTCCCTAGCAGTGTTAGTGCCCCGCGTGATCAATGAATATGGACGCGAGAAGCTGGCTCAGGGTGACGCCATCCTTGCCAACGATCCCTATTTGGGTGGGGTTCACCTCAATGACATCACTCTCATCTCACCGGTGTATTACCAGGATGAACTCTTCGGCTATGTGGCCAGCCTGGTTCACCACGTAGACGTAGGCGGAGGAGCACCGGCTAGCATCGGCGCCTTCCGCGAGGTCTACCAAGAGGGCATCATCATTCCTCCGGTAAAGCTGGTGCAGGGTGGCGAAATCGTGCCCGACATCTTTCGACTGGTTCTGGCACAGATCCGTTCCCAACGCGAGACGGCGGGCGACTTTCGGGCTCAGTTGGCGGCCAACAATACCGGCGTGCGCCGGCTGAGCACACTATTAAGTCAACGAGGGAGTAAAGAAGTAACCTTCTACATGGATGAATTGATCACTTACACGGAGCGCCGCGCCCGAGCGGAGTTGGCCAATCTGCCCAAGGGTGTCTTCACCGCTGACGGCTATGTGGACAATGATGGCTTCACCGATGAACCGGTCCATCTGGTGGCCAAGGTTGTGATTGACGACGATGGTGTTCTGTTCGATTTCAGCGGCTCTGATCCTCAGCGGAGGGCGCCGGTGAACTCCACCTACGCTATGACCTATTCTGCTTGTGCTTATGTGCTCAAGTGCCTGATCGACCCGGATGTGCCGGTCAACGCCGGTTTCGATTGCTTGGTGCGTCTGATCGCCCCTGAAGGAACGGTAGTTAACGCCACGGCCCCGGCGCCTGTGGTAGGAGGCTGGGAAACTCAGACCCGGCTGACGGACGTGATTCTCAAGGCCCTGGCCGCGGCACTGCCCGACCGTGTTCCCGCAGGCACCAAGGCGATGATGTGCCAGGTGGGCTTCGGCGGCACCGATCCCCGCACGGGCGAACTGTACGCCTACTACGAGGCTCTTGCCGGTGGGTACGGAGGCCGGGCGACGCGCGACGGCCCCGACGCTGTCCAGGCCCATGGCCAGAATACCGAGAATGCGCCCATCGAGGAGATCGAAATCAACTACCCTTTTCGCATCAGCCGCTACGAACTCGTGGAAGATTCGGAAGGCGGGGGCCAATATCGCGGCGGACTGGGCTTACGCCGCGATTATCTCTTTCCCGATCACGAGGTGTCCTTTACTGTCTTGGCGGATCGAGATCGCTGGGGGCCGTGGGGGCTCTTTGGTGGGCTGGCAGCTCGTAAGGCCAGCTATGTTTTGAATCCTGATGGTGAAGCCACCGAGTTGGGATCAAAAGTCACCATCGAACTGAAACCAGGCGATGTAGTGAGCTATCGCACCTGTGGTGGAGGCGGCTATGGGCCGCCCGAAGAACGTAACCCACAGGCAGTGCTAACAGACGTGCGCGAGGGCAAAGTGAGCCTGGAGCGAGCACGAGAGGTTTACCGGGTGGCCATCGACCCCGAAACCCGGCAGATAGACACCAAAGAGACTGCCAAGCTATCAGCCAAACGGCATGGCTGATAATTTCGGGTGGAAACCTGTGGCGTCGATACAGTGATCGCATCGGTCGATTGTCGCCAACTGCCGTTAACTTGACAAAGCCCTCTAGACTGGAATTTCCGTTTTGGCCATCCCGCGATGGTCAGGATACTCCGATCCGCGGCTCGGGTGCAAGGTCTTCGTCTTCCTCTCACGATCGATGCTCCGTTCGCTCCCGTTTGGGTCGCTGAATGCCGCTCGATCGCCGCGTTCCAGCTCGCTGGAGGGCTTTTCGCCGACACGGCTCCGAGTAGTTCCCTCTTCAGCAACCCAGCGTCTCTTCTCCGTCGCAGCCGTCGCCCGTTACCCGCCTGGCACAGGCAGCGCCCAGATCCGCCCCAGCATCTCAGCGAACAGCTTGCGGTTGAGATGCCCCTCGGCCAACAGCAGCCAGTAATAGCGGGCATGCTTGACCAGCCGCCCTCCGGTTTTCATCAACCGATGCTGCAAGCTCGTCAGCGACCAGTTCTTGATCCTCTGCGCCAGCCCCAGCCGCCGCCACAGGTTCCCCAGGTTGTAGGCCAACACGCTCAACTGCAAACGCACCTCGTTTGCCCGGAAACGATGACAGGACAGCCGTGTCCAGTGGGTTGCCTGCTTGCCTTCCTTGATCCATTGCTCGGCCGTGCCGCGCTTGTTGTAGAAGCGCACCAGCGACCGACTGGGCAAGCTCATGCTCGTGACGATGAACCCGACGCGAGGAAACAACTCGCCTTGGTGGTGCTCAACCTTGGCCACAACCCGCCGAGGCTTCGACCAACTCGCGGCCTGATAGCGGAAGCTCTTGTAGCGCACTAGTGGCTTCAGGCTCGGCCTGCCCGGCGGACGGAACAGAATCTCTTCGATCTCCAACTCCAGGTTCTTGTTTGCTGGGATGCGAATGACGTAGTCCACTCCGCGATCCTCCAACGCCTCGTAGATCTCCGGCTTGGCGAAGGCGGCGTCGGCGCGGAACGTCACTTGCTTGCCTTCTCCCTGTTGGCGCTCGATCTCGGGCAGCAGCAGTTCGTCCCAGTCCTCGGCGCTGGACACGTTACCCGCTCGCAGCTTCGCCGCCAGACAATCACCGTGCTGGTTGAACAGCAACAGCGGGTGGTAGCAGGTGGACTCGAAATGGCCGTTGTAAGCGCTGCCTTCCTGCTGACCGTGGACCGGGCTTTCCGTGGAGTCCATATCGAGCACGACACGCTCGGACTCGTCCTGCGCTTGGGCTTGAGCGACCAACTCGCGGTTCACCGCCATCAGCCCAAGCAGGTTCTCTTCACTGGCCAGCAGCTCTGCCTCAAAGCTTTGTAGACGCGACGTAAGCGCCCCGCCGCGATCCCAGTTCTTCTTCGAGCCGATCAGACGAAAAGTCGGGTCAGCCGAGACACGGGCAGCATCGTTGAGATCCTCGTAGCCGGCGAGGCGGCTGTAGACCGATTGCCGCACCAGGTCGGCCAGTGGGAACTTCTTGTTTGTGCCTTGCCGCGAATCCGTCAGATGCTCGTCGATCAGCTTGCCCAGTCCGAGCCGCTCGTCCAGTTCCCGAATGAGAATCAGGCCACCATCCGAGGTGACGCGCGATCCTTGGAAATCGACTTTCAGAAATCCGTTGAAGGTGAGCTGAAACGGCTTGTTTTCTTTTTCACCCATTGGGTGTTGGCCTCCGTGCGTCCTGACAGGGCTTGAACCCCTATAAATAAAGACGCTGAAGGCCGCTGCAAGGTCGGGATGCCGAAATCAAATTGGAAATGCGGGCTAGAATGTTGAGAACATGTGCGGGCATAGATGTTGAGGCGAGGCCAAGACCCCTAGCTCTCTGACTCTAAGCGCTGCAGACGGAGGGAATGTGAGTAGGAAAAGCAGTCCCCGGAAGCATAAGCCCGTGGACCTGCGCAGCGATACGGTGACCCAAGCCTCGCCGGAGATGCGGCAAGCGATGGCTGACGCAAACATCGGCGAAGATGGGCTGCACGAAGATCCCACCGTCAATCTGCTGGAGGAACAAACTGCGAATTTGCTCGGCAAAGAGGCTGCACTGTTTGTTCCGACGGGAACGATGGGCAATCTGGTCGCGTTGAAGGTTCACACCCAGCCGGGGGAAGAGGTGATCCTCGAAGAACAAAGCCACATCTACAACGCCGAGATGGCCGGGCTATCTGCCGTCTGCGGGCTGTTGGCGCGGCCGATACCCGGCGATCAGGACGGCATGCTGTGCTGGGGCGACATCAAAGCGCGAATACGGCCGCGGGTTTACAGCCGATCGCAGACAAGCCTGATCTGCTTGGAAAACACTCACAACCTCTGCGGAGGTACGGTGCTCGACAACCAGCGAGTGGACGATCTCTGCACCCGGGCCCGCGAACTCGGATTGAAGACTCACCTGGACGGTGCTCGGCTGGGGAACGCGTCGGCGGCCGGCGGGCTTTCCTTGACCAAGCTGTCCGCGGGGTTTGACTCGGTGATGATCGACTTCGCGAAGGGGTTGGGCGCCCCGGCAGGCGCTGCCGTTGCCGGCCCTGTTGCGTGGATCGAGCGCGCCCGCAGTGTGCGAAAGCTGCTTGGGGGAGCGATCCATCAACCAGGCTTTCTGGCCGCCGCCTGCCTCCACGGGCTGGAAGACTTTCAATCGCGTTTGAAAGACGACCACCGGAAGGCGAGGAGGCTGGCCGAGGCTCTTTCGAAGCTCTCCGGCGTCGCGGTCAATCCGGAGCGCGTCGTGACCAATATCGTCATCGCCGGGCTGTCAGATAACTTGAGCGGACGCGATCTGTGCGAACGTCTGCGGAAGCGGGGAGTCCTGGTTCATCTTCTCGAGGACGACCAACTGCGATTCGTCACGCATGACGATATAAGTGATGAGCAGATCGACTTTGCGATCGATTGCCTCAGGGAGGAATTTCAAAGCTCTGCGGCGGTAGCGAACCGTCTGGCGTCTGACGGATGAGCGACAGGACGCCGCCGGTGAGACGGTCTGATATGATGCTCGCCGTCGTTTCACTCACGGCCGTTTCACCGCCGTTGGCCGAGCTGCGCGACCGCGAGCAGGACTAAGTCCCGCCTAATACCCCGTCAATCGAAGCAAAGAGAAGACTGCTTCCAGAAGGCAGTAATCAAGCGCGGTTTGCGGCGCATGCGGCGCAGTGCTTTGCGGGCCCGCTCGCTCAGCTCCCCGTAGTCTTTCGGGCAGACGTTCGGCAACTCGTGCTGCTTCCAGTAAGCGCAGATGTACTCCACCGGGTTCAGCTCCGGCGCATAGGGCGGGAGGTACTCGGTTTCGATGTGGCCCTCGGAGAGCTCGATGAACTCCCGCACCAGGCGGCTGCGATGCGCCGGCAGTCGATCCCAGAGGATCAGCAGCGGCCGGTCGATGTGGCGCAGCAGCGCTTTGAGAAAGTGGATCACCTCCTGTTCGCCGATGGCGCCGGGATAGAGCCGGAAGTAGAAGTTGCGCAGCGTCAGCCCCGCCGACACCGAAAGCTTCTCCCAGTTGAAGTTAAACTGCAGCACGGGCGTCTGACCCCGCGGTGCCCAGGTACGGCAACGGTGCGGCTTCTCGCTCAATCCACTTTCGTCGATGAAGATGAGCGTGCGGCCTTCGGTTTGGGCTTTTTTTAATACGCCGCCAGGTCTTGCGCTTCCAGGTGCGGATCGCCTCTTCGTTGCGCTCGCGCGCCTTTCCGACGGGACGTTGCGGGCTCCAGTTGAGGGCTTGCAGGATCTTCCAGACGTGGCCTTCGTGGTAGTTGACGCCGAACTCATCGGCGACCAGACGAGCTACCCGCGGGCAGGTCCACAGGGGCGTTCGGAAACCGTGGGCTTCGGGGCCTTCCAACAACAGCGACGTCAGGCGTTCGCGTTGTGCGGCGTCTAGCAGCGGCTTGCGTCCGGCGCGCCCGGCTCGACGCAGCCCGGCCGGACCATGCTCGAGGTATGGCCGCCGCCACTCACTGACGGTTTGCCGAGCGACTTTCAGCCGTCTCGCCGTCTCGGACTGATTGTGGCCTTGGTCAAGCAGCCGCATCGCTTCGAAACGGCGCTTCTCCAGCGCCTTGAAATCCCGCTTCACACCTTTCGGGTTGCCCATACATCTATAGATGCTCCAAGGAACCAAAAGGTGTCAGAATATTATGCGGGGTTCAGTAGGCGGATTGAGTTTCGGGAACCATACCCTTACCACTGATTTCAAGAGCAGCTATTCCGGAAGGGGGAAACACCGCTGCCCATTCACCTCGCGATGGGTTCGCCGAGTAAGTCAGACCGCATCGTCTTGGCACGAAGCTCCAGTTCGACTGCTTCCTCCGTTCTTTTCATTTTCCGAAGGAGAAAAGCACGGTTTTCGAGGTGGGTTGCGAGATCTAGATGCTGCGGTCCCAGCGCCTCTGTGTTTATTGCAAGAGACGATTTGCTGGCCGCTTCCGCCCAGTCGTATTTACGCTGAGTACAATAGAGTGAGGCCAGGGCTTGTAGAGTGTTGGCTACCTGAGGATCGGTTGGGCCTAGTGTCCTGTCCGTTATAACTATTGACAATATAGCGGGATCATGATGTAATGGGGCATGTTCACCCCAGCGACTCCGCTTGCCATCAATCCGGCGCAGAAACAGGTACTGGAATCGATGGCCCGTGCCGGAAGCACGCCGCAGATGTTGGCGCGGAAATGCCAGCTGATCTTGCTGGCTGGCGAGGGAGTGCCCAACCACGCCATTGCGCAGCAGATCGGCTTGTCGCGTCCGACCGTGATCGCGACGCGAGCCGCCTTCGCGCGGGGCGGGGTGGAGGCGATCCGGCGGCGGCAAAAACGCCAGCGCTCGCGACGTGTGTTGACGCCCGAGTTGGAGCAGAAGATTCTCGATACGACCTTGAAGACCAGGCCGCCGGATGCGACCCACTGGAGTGTGCGCACCCTGGCCCGGCATCTCGGTGTGAGCCGCACGCTCGTGCATGGGGTTTGGCAACGTTACGAGGTGCAGCCCCATCGGGTAGAGAAATTCAAACTCTCCCAGGACCCGCAGTTCGAAGAGAAGGTGCGGGACATCGTGGGCTTGTATCTGCATCCGCCCGACCGGGCTTTGGTGCTGTGCGTGGATGAGAAGAGCCAAATCCAAGCCCTGGACCGAACGGCTCCGATTCTGCCGTTACGGCCCGGCTTGCCACAGCGACAAACGCACGATTATAAGCGCCACGGAACCACCACCTTGTTCGCTGCTTTCAACATCCTGAACGGGAAAGTGATTAGCAGTTGTCTGCCTCGGCATCGCGCCAAGGAGTTCGTCAGGTTTCTCAACCAAGTGGAAAGAGAGGTGCCGCTGGATCAAGAAGTTCACCTCATCATGGACAACTACTCCAGCCATAAAAGCGCGGCCGTCCAGCGCTGGTTGCAACCCAAAAAGCGGCGCCGCTTCCACTTTCACTTCACGCCCACCAGCAGTTCCTGGCTCAACCAAGTCGAACGTCTCTTCGGGCTCCTCACCGACCGCATGATCCGCCGAGGAACCTTCCATTGTGTGGCAGAACTGGAGCGAGCGATCTATCAGTGGCTGGCCATCTGGAACCACGACCCCCAACCGTTTGTTTGGAAAGCCACTGCGGATGTCATTCTCGACAAGGTGCGCCGCTGCAAAGAAGCTATTGTAAAGAGTTAGCCCGGACAGGAGACTAGAGCCCTCTCTTGGATTCTCAGGAGGCGCCTCAGAAGTGGTTCCACCTTGGCATGTTTGCGCTTGTCGAGATATAGAACGATCAGGTTCTTTAGGCTTCCGGTAACCAGGCGATGTTCAGGACCTACGGCCCTCTCCCAGATTGCTAGCGAGCGTTGGTAAAGCCGCTCTGCCTTGGTGTGATAACCGAGGGTGCGATACAGGCTCGCGAGATTGTCGAGCGTTCCCGTCAGCTTTCGATGGTGAGGCCCCACAGCCCTTGTCCTAATCGAAAGCGCCTTCTCGTAAAGTGACTCTGCCTTTTCGTAATAGCCTAGCGATTGATAAAGTCTTCCCAGATTATTGAGTGTCGTAGCCACTTCTGGACGGTCTGGTCCCAAGGCCTTCTCTATGATCGTCAGCGACCGCTGATAGAGAGGCTCTGCTTTTAGGTACCGGAATCGAGCCTGGTAGACGGCTGCCAAATCGCTGAGGGCCCCGGCTACTTCTGGATGCTCTGGCCCCAGCGACTTCTCCTTAATGTCAAGTGACCGTTCGTAGAGGGGTTCAGCATTGTGGTATCTGCCCTGGTGGTAATGGACCAACGCCAAGGTGCTCAAGCCTATGGCCACCCTGAAATGCCCTGGCCCCAGAGTTTTCGTCCAGATAGCGACCGACCGTCGGCCGAGCTCTTCTGCTCTCGCGTAATCGCCCAGGGCGTCGTAGAGGTTGGCCATTTGGTTTAGGATGGCGGCTACTGCGTCGTGATCGGGTCCCACCGCCTCTTCTGTCGCCTCCAACGTCTGCCAGTAGAGTGGCTCTGCCCGCTCATACTTGCCCTGCCGATGGTAGGCTACAGCCTGACCGAAGACGCTTTGGGGGCGAGCCAAGGTTCCCTCCTTCGTTTGAGGAAGAGCTACCTCAGTCTTTTTGGCACCCTCATCCTCGCCCACTGTTTGAGCGGAACTTGCTAGCGGTAGCCCTTGCTCGCCACGGATCTCCTGACCGCCGCTTCCGGACCAAAAAGCCAAACATAATGCCCCTATTGCCAACCAACAGTTCCTGTCACCGCTTTGCTTAGAGTGCCTTGCCATAACGCCTCGGCTGAATATTGGGGCTATTTCCCCGTAGCGCGTGGCCCCGCCGGCAGACCGGCGAGGACCAACCCGCGCTGCTTGACCGGCTCGAAGGTTCGTCGAGAACCCTAGAAGTTACTGGCCAAGATCTCGACCTGCCGATGTGAGCTGCTCGTCACAAGCGAAAGCTCTTGGTACCGCTTGGGCAATTGGCGCCCTACCCGATAGCCGGACCAAACCTGCGAAAGAAAGTGTCTGTTCCCATAGCGATGGAAGACTAGCTTTGCGTAGCCTCGATTCGAATAGTTCTGAACCGCATTGGTTATGGCTATCGCGGAGGCATAAGTCTCTCGATTTTGAATCCTGATGGCAAAGGAGCCGGAGTTGACGTTTCGGACGGAGTAATCACCGGCCGGCAGTGTCTTGTTTCCAACAGTGAAATCGAAAGGAATTGCGAACTCGCCAAGGCTTTCTGCATGCATCTGTATCGCACCCAGTGCCAGCAGTAGACCCAAGATTGGAATAGCTCTTGATGCTCTCATTTGTAGATTCTCCTTGTGACTAAATCTCGAAACGGAAGAACAATCTGTCTGATGGGTATTAGACTTTGTAGTCAACCGTGTCTAATTGATTGGATGGGCACCCTGACCAGCGGGTTCCGGTTCGGTCTCAGGTGTTGCAGATGTTGCCTGTAATAGACATCCAGTTCGATTGCTATACTCTGAATACGCTGTAGTAACTCACTTTGAGCGGCCTCGCTTCGTTACCGCGCTCGACAATTTAGGGAAGTCTATAGCGGACATCGAGATCGGGAAGGCGGGTTCATTAACTGTAAGGGCGCATTTCCAATTTGATTTCGGCATCCCGACCTTGCAGCGGCCTTCAGCGTCTTTATTTATAGGGGTTCAAGCCCTGTCAGGACGCACGGAGGCCAACACCCAATGGGTGAAAAAGAAAACAAGCCGTTTCAGCTCACCTTCAACGGATTTCTGAAAGTCGATTTCCAAGGATCGCGCGTCACCTCGGATGGTGGCCTGATTCTCATTCGGGAACTGGACGAGCGGCTCGGACTGGGCAAGCTGATCGACGAGCATCTGACGGATTCGCGGCAAGGCACAAACAAGAAGTTCCCACTGGCCGACCTGGTGCGGCAATCGGTCTACAGCCGCCTCGCCGGCTACGAGGATCTCAACGATGCTGCCCGTGTCTCGGCTGACCCGACTTTTCGTCTGATCGGCTCGAAGAAGAACTGGGATCGCGGCGGGGCGCTTACGTCGCGTCTACAAAGCTTTGAGGCAGAGCTGCTGGCCAGTGAAGAGAACCTGCTTGGGCTGATGGCGGTGAACCGCGAGTTGGTCGCTCAAGCCCAAGCGCAGGACGAGTCCGAGCGTGTCGTGCTCGATATGGACTCCACGGAAAGCCCGGTCCACGGTCAGCAGGAAGGCAGCGCTTACAACGGCCATTTCGAGTCCACCTGCTACCACCCGCTGTTGCTGTTCAACCAGCACGGTGATTGTCTGGCGGCGAAGCTGCGAGCGGGTAACGTGTCCAGCGCCGAGGACTGGGACGAACTGCTGCTGCCCGAGATCGAGCGCCAACAGGGAGAAGGCAAGCAAGTGACGTTCCGCGCCGACGCCGCCTTCGCCAAGCCGGAGATCTACGAGGCGTTGGAGGATCGCGGAGTGGACTACGTCATTCGCATCCCAGCAAACAAGAACCTGGAGTTGGAGATCGAAGAGATTCTGTTCCGTCCGCCGGGCAGGCCGAGCCTGAAGCCACTAGTGCGCTACAAGAGCTTCCGCTATCAGGCCGCGAGTTGGTCGAAGCCTCGGCGGGTTGTGGCCAAGGTTGAGCACCACCAAGGCGAGTTGTTTCCTCGCGTCGGGTTCATCGTCACGAGCATGAGCTTGCCCAGTCGGTCGCTGGTGCGCTTCTACAACAAGCGCGGCACGGCCGAGCAATGGATCAAGGAAGGCAAGCAGGCAACCCACTGGACACGGCTGTCCTGTCATCGTTTCCGGGCAAACGAGGTGCGTTTGCAGTTGAGCGTGTTGGCCTACAACCTGGGGAACCTGTGGCGGCGGCTGGGGCTGGCGCAGAGGATCAAGAACTGGTCGCTGACGAGCTTGCAGCATCGGTTGATGAAAACCGGAGGGCGGCTGGTCAAGCATGCCCGCTATTACTGGCTGCTGTTGGCCGAGGGGCATCTCAACCGCAAGCTGTTCGCTGAGATGCTGGGGCGGATCTGGGCGCTGCCTGTGCCAGGCGGGTAACGGGCGACGGCTGCGACGGAGAAGAGACGCTGGGTTGCTGAAGAGGGAACTACTCGGAGCCGTGTCGGCGAAAAGCCCTCCAGCGAGCTGGAACGCGGCGATCGAGCGGCATTCAGCGACCCAAACGGGAGCGAACGGAGCATCGATCGTGAGAGGAAGACGAAGACCTTGCACCCGAGCCGCGGATCGGAGTATCCTGACCATCGCGGGATGGCCAAAACGGAAATTCCAGTTAAAAGTCGAATAGAATCAATTGGTTGGGGTCATAGGGGGATTCGTTTGGGGAGTCGGATGGCTGGAGTGCCTGTAAAAGGGGCATTTTTTCGAATTGCGTAACGCTGAGAATCTGTAGAATCTGGTAAAGACTCGCTTCCAGCCCGAGGCGTTTCCGGACGATGGCGATGAGCACGTAAATCGAGACAGCGATCCAGATCTGCGTCTTGACGGCGTTCTCGCTGGTGCCGTAAAACGAGTTGATTCGCAGATGTTGCTTGATCCACTTGAAGAACAACTCAATCTGCCAACGCGACTTGTAGATGTGGGCGATGGTCAGCGCCGGGAGCGCGAAGTTGTTGGTCAGAAACTTCAGCCGCTTGTTCGTCCGGGCGTCGAAGTAACTGACCCTCCGCAACGGGTCGGGATAGGCTTGGGCCGATTCGATGGCAGCCAGTATGACGGTCTGATCCGAGCGCAAGCCCGTGGATTTGTCGACGGGATGCGAGTAGCGCCGTTGGAGCAAGATGTTCTTCTTGGTTCGCACGACGAAGAACGACGAGCAGAGAGTGAACACGAAGAGGCGTTCGAAATCGACGTAGGCCCGATCCATGACGTAGAACGCGCCGGCCTCCGGGCCGATCTCGTCGAGGATGTTGATGTCGTGCACTTTGCCTCCAGTAATGCGGATGAACGTGGGAATATTGCCGTGCAGATCCAGCAGCGTGTGCATCTTCACGGCGGCTTTTTGCTTGCGGAATCTCGCCCACGGAAACAGCGACAGGCAGAGGTCGATTGTTGTCGAGTCGAGAGCGTACAGAGTCTGGTCCAAGTCCACACCGATCGGGTCGTGGGCATATAACGGCCGTGCCATGCCAATCAAGACCTGCGCGAAGTCCGCGTAGATCCGCCAGTCGCGCGACTCGTTCGCGTCGGCCAGTGTCGAGCGCGCTACCCTGCCGCGGAATCCCATGTGGTAGAGTTTGCCGTGCATCGAACGCAGGCACGTCTCGATGTCGCGGAGGCTTGCCCGATAGGTCAGCTGGGCGAATGCCATCGCAAGAAACTGATCCCAGCAGGAGAAACTTTTCAGATAGGAATCGCCGCGGTAGCGCGATACACATTTCTGAAACTCTTTGCTCGGTAGGTGCTCGATCAGTTGGGAGAAAACCGTACGGCCAAGGTTCATCCCTCATTGTGCCGCGTCCGGATGCTCCGTTCAGGCGACCATTTGCGGCCTCGGGATTTCAAATCGTTCCCGGGCAAAACAGGCCATAAGACATTGAACGGTCGAGACTTACCGTCCGATGGCGCGACTTTCCCCGGACAGCACTGGTAAGAGACTAACGATCGGATCATAGGTGACCGTGGTGGTGAACTAAGACCTCTGTACGCAGCAAGAATAATGCCTACGCTCCGTTTCTCTCAGTGAGTGAATTAAGCGAAGGCGAAGGCGTAAACGATTCCGAAGATGATCAGCCACAACGGGAGACCACCGCCCAAGATCAAAAGTAAGCGTTCAAGTCTCATGTTGTTCATGTATCCCGCCAGCACTGGCACTCCACCTGCCGGCTGAATTCCAACTGGTCTTCCGGCACGCATTCTGGGCCAGTTCGGCCGAATCCTCTATTTGTTAGTTCGGGGTTGGAACGAACGGGTTATGGATGATCTGTGTAAAAACTGACTCGCCATTGTGCGCCCGCGGCGCACCGCAGCCCAAACATCGACTTCGCTGTCCGGGCAGATCTGCTGAAATGCAATGTCGGGAGCGGCTTGGCTTGTCTATCAGCCCGGTCGAGCAGTGCGTGGCCCTAATCGGAACTCGCGGTGAAACGATACAGAGGTAAATCTTAGGGGGTCGCACGTCACTTCTGGCTATCGCCCGACGAACCTCACATCAAACATTAAGGTTTCAGCTCCCGAAGTGGAATCGAGTCGACGGAAAGCCGAAAGAACGAGGGTTCACTGCCCAAAAGGAAGCACTGCTGTCCGGTTAAAAGTCGAATAGAAT
The DNA here is from genome assembly GCA_965248205.1 of Bryobacterales bacterium. GTDB lineage: Bacteria > Acidobacteriota > Terriglobia > Bryobacterales > UBA6623. The sequence continues at coordinate 6,494,327 of CBDFIS010000006.1, read as the reverse complement.
CAATTGGTTGGGGTCATAGGGGGATTCGTTTGGGGAGTCGGATGGCTGGAGTGCCTGTAAAAGGGGCATTTTTTCGAATTGCGTAACGCTGAGAATCTGTAGAATCTGGTAAAGACTCGCTTCCAGCCCGAGGCGTTTCCGGACGATGGCGATGAGCACGTAAATCGAGACAGCGATCCAGATCTGCGTCTTGACGGCGTTCTCGCTGGTGCCGTAAAACGAGTTGATTCGCAGATGTTGCTTGATCCACTTGAAGAACAACTCAATCTGCCAACGCGACTTGTAGATGTGGGCGATGGTCAGCGCCGGGAGCGCGAAGTTGTTGGTCAGAAACTTCAGCCGCTTGTTCGTCCGGGCGTCGAAGTAACTGACCCTCCGCAACGGGTCGGGATAGGCTTGGGCCGATTCGATGGCAGCCAGTATGACGGTCTGATCCGAGCGCAAGCCCGTGGATTTGTCGACGGGATGCGAGTAGCGCCGTTGGAGCAAGATGTTCTTCTTGGTTCGCACGACGAAGAACGACGAGCAGAGAGTGAACACGAAGAGGCGTTCGAAATCGACGTAGGCCCGATCCATGACGTAGAACGCGCCGGCCTCCGGGCCGATCTCGTCGAGGATGTTGATGTCGTGCACTTTGCCTCCAGTAATGCGGATGAACGTGGGAATATTGCCGTGCAGATCCAGCAGCGTGTGCATCTTCACGGCGGCTTTTTGCTTGCGGAATCTCGCCCACGGAAACAGCGACAGGCAGAGGTCGATTGTTGTCGAGTCGAGAGCGTACAGAGTCTGGTCCAAGTCCACACCGATCGGGTCGTGGGCATATAACGGCCGTGCCATGCCAATCAAGACCTGCGCGAAGTCCGCGTAGATCCGCCAGTCGCGCGACTCGTTCGCGTCGGCCAGTGTCGAGCGCGCTACCCTGCCGCGGAATCCCATGTGGTAGAGTTTGCCGTGCATCGAACGCAGGCACGTCTCGATGTCGCGGAGGCTTGCCCGATAGGTCAGCTGGGCGAATGCCATCGCAAGAAACTGATCCCAGCAGGAGAAACTTTTCAGATAGGAATCGCCGCGGTAGCGCGATACACATTTCTGAAACTCTTTGCTCGGTAGGTGCTCGATCAGTTGGGAGAAAACCGTACGGCCAAGGTTCATCCCTCATTGTGCCGCGTCCGGATGCTCCGTTCAGGCGACCATTTGCGGCCTCGGGATTTCAAATCGTTCCCGGGCAAAACAGGCCATAAGACATTGAACGGTCGAGACTTACCGTCCGATGGCGCGACTTTCCCCGGACAGCACTGATAATAACCCAGGAACCAGAATTACGTTGATCACGAACTTCTACATCCGTAGGTATCTCCGGCTCACACCAGTCTTTCTTGCTACCGTTGTCATGGCCGCTATCCTCGATATACCAAACACTCGGGAAACCTTCTGGTGGCATGCCTTTTACGTCTCAAATGTGAAGTTCGCCCTTAGCAACTCATGGCAAGGGTCGGTGGCACATTTCTGGACTCTCTCCGTTGAGGAACAATTTTATTTGATCTGGCCCCTCGTCGTGAGTTTCCTGCATTATAGGAAATTAATGCGATTAATCTATTTGGCTGTACCATTGGTACTGGTGTACAGAATTGCGGCACGGCTATCAGGGATCGAAGACATTCCCATTTGGGTGTTGCTTCCTGATTCAATGGATGCTCTCTGCCTGGGCTCACTGGTTGCTGTTTTAACGAAATTCTTCGGTTGGACCTCCAGTAGACGGTTGCCGTGCTTGCTGGCCGGAATCGGTTTGCTCCTTTGGCTTTCCGATCGGATCCTTCATATGCCTGAAATCACTGCTGTCCGGTTAAAAGTCGAATAGAATCAATTGGTTGGGGTCATAGGGGGATTCGTTTGGGGAGTCGGATGGCTGGAGTGCCTGTAAAAGGGGCATTTTTTCGAATTGCGTAACGCTGAGAATCTGTAGAATCTGGTAAAGACTCGCTTCCAGCCCGAGGCGTTTCCGGACGATGGCGATGAGCACGTAAATCGAGACAGCGATCCAGATCTGCGTCTTGACGGCGTTCTCGCTGGTGCCGTAAAACGAGTTGATTCGCAGATGTTGCTTGATCCACTTGAAGAACAACTCAATCTGCCAACGCGACTTGTAGATGTGGGCGATGGTCAGCGCCGGGAGCGCGAAGTTGTTGGTCAGAAACTTCAGCCGCTTGTTCGTCCGGGCGTCGAAGTAACTGACCCTCCGCAACGGGTCGGGATAGGCTTGGGCCGATTCGATGGCAGCCAGTATGACGGTCTGATCCGAGCGCAAGCCCGTGGATTTGTCGACGGGATGCGAGTAGCGCCGTTGGAGCAAGATGTTCTTCTTGGTTCGCACGACGAAGAACGACGAGCAGAGAGTGAACACGAAGAGGCGTTCGAAATCGACGTAGGCCCGATCCATGACGTAGAACGCGCCGGCCTCCGGGCCGATCTCGTCGAGGATGTTGATGTCGTGCACTTTGCCTCCAGTAATGCGGATGAACGTGGGAATATTGCCGTGCAGATCCAGCAGCGTGTGCATCTTCACGGCGGCTTTTTGCTTGCGGAATCTCGCCCACGGAAACAGCGACAGGCAGAGGTCGATTGTTGTCGAGTCGAGAGCGTACAGAGTCTGGTCCAAGTCCACACCGATCGGGTCGTGGGCATATAACGGCCGTGCCATGCCAATCAAGACCTGCGCGAAGTCCGCGTAGATCCGCCAGTCGCGCGACTCGTTCGCGTCGGCCAGTGTCGAGCGCGCTACCCTGCCGCGGAATCCCATGTGGTAGAGTTTGCCGTGCATCGAACGCAGGCACGTCTCGATGTCGCGGAGGCTTGCCCGATAGGTCAGCTGGGCGAATGCCATCGCAAGAAACTGATCCCAGCAGGAGAAACTTTTCAGATAGGAATCGCCGCGGTAGCGCGATACACATTTCTGAAACTCTTTGCTCGGTAGGTGCTCGATCAGTTGGGAGAAAACCGTACGGCCAAGGTTCATCCCTCATTGTGCCGCGTCCGGATGCTCCGTTCAGGCGACCATTTGCGGCCTCGGGATTTCAAATCGTTCCCGGGCAAAACAGGCCATAAGACATTGAACGGTCGAGACTTACCGTCCGATGGCGCGACTTTCCCCGGACAGCACTGGCCTGAAATATTGCAAATGTCGGAATTTGCGAAGACGGGGCTATCCATGTCGTTCGCGTGGTTAATACTGCGAGCCTCCGAAGGGCATCAAGGCCTAATGGGCCGGTTATTGGAATTGCGGCCAGTAGCCTATATGGGGAAAATTAGTTATGGCATCTATGTTCTACATCTTTTTGTCTTCCACATTCTAAACTCTTATCGATCTCTATTTCGTTTTGCAGGTTTCTTGACGCCGGTTTGGATGGCGGCATTAGCGATCGCAATAACAATCACGCTGGCTGCCTTGTCTTGGCATTTCTTTGAAAAGCCCATTAACAAATTCCGCCAATCTTTGAGACCGTCCTTGGAGGTCGGAAAAGCAGTTCAGTAGTGCGATGTCGATATTGCCGGTAATATCCGGCGATCGTCCCGGCGGTGTAGCGTGTAACCATAATCATTGACGGGAGAGGGAACAGAGCACGGATGTCTTTACGGCCATATCAGGTCCAAACCACGCTGACCCCGTAGGGCGCGAACGCTTTGTCGTGAGTGATTAGGGTGAGCCCTTCCGCCGCTGCCTGTGCCGCGAGCATTCGGTCGAACGGATCGTCGTGGTAGCGGGATAGGTCTCCGGCGGCAGTCACGTGGAGCGCTTTTACCGGCAGCTCGCGGAAGCCACCCGAAACTAGGGCAGAGGTTATTTCGGCAGTCTCGAATCGCAGCCTTCCGAGCGCCCGCTTGATCGAGGCTTGCCACAAACTAGCTGCGCGAAGCTGGATCTCGTTTTCCCGGTCGCTGATCAGCGACTGAACCTCTGGCTTCAGTCTTGGGTCGCCAGTGAGCCACCACAAAAGCGCGTGGGTGTTGAGGAGCAGCCTCAAGCCTTTTCTCCTCGAAAGCCGGCAGCAATGGTTTCAGGCAGTGGCTCGTCGAAGTCGTCTGCGATCCAGATTCTTCCCGCGAGGGCGCCGGGCTGACGTGGTTGACGCTCGGGTTTGAGGGGCGCCAGGCGAGCGACAGGCTTTCCGTCCCTTGCAATGATGATCTCCTCGCCCGCCGCGACTCGCTCAAGGAGTCGGGAGAGATGTGTCTTGGCCTCGTGGACGTTGAATGTGCTCGATTTCATGGATGTGGACTAAGTTTATTCTAGTGCAATGAATCGACAGTCAAGTCTTCCCCGATTGTGACTCAGGCAAGCCCGTTGGTTCGTGGCCTTCTGACGTCCGCTCGAGCCGGATGCCAAGTTGATCGAGCTTGCGCCGGAACCCTTCTTCTGTATTGAGGGTGTGGACATATTTTCCGTCCTCTCGTTGGTAAGAAATCAAGCCGCCGCCTTGGGCCAGGCGTGCGACGACGACCGGGTCCCTTGCGGCGTCCACCCGAAACTCGTGGAGTTTGGTTTGTGTGTCGAAGAGATCGAGAGGCGATCCGTTGAACTCTGTGCCGGGCAGCATGTACCGCCCCGGGCAGCCTCGCATAGGCTTCCAACCCCAGCGGTCTTTCAGTTCGCCGAAAGTCATTGCCGTCGGCCTACCCTAGCGTTCTGCTGAAACGCTCACTGGCATGGGTGCGATAGCCCTTACCCGAAATGCTCGTGGCCGCCCCCCTAAATCGACAACCCAGGTTGCCGAAGCAGCGGGTTCACAGCGCGACGCTGAAGCGCAGGGCGACCAGCGTGTCCTCCAGGAAGAAGAAAGATGCCGAACCGTTCAGGCCTGCGTCGGGGTCCCAAAAGCTTTGAACACGTTCGTCGCCCTCCGCGGTAACGGTTGGGGCCGTCCAGTCGATTTGGAGCCCGAAGTCGGACGAGTACGCCCCAAGTATCTGGCGGGCCGAGGCTTCATCATCGAACCCCAAGGGATCCCGCAGCGTGACGACGCTCGTCTCTGGCGGCATGGTCTCGACCTCGAAAGTCACGCCTTCCGCAAAGCCCAGGCGCACCGCGCCAAATTTCGAGCCGTCGAATTCCGATGTCACCGTCCCTTCGCAGGTGAGAGGTAGCCCGTACAGATCGACCGTGTAGTCGACCAGCGGGTTGAGGGATATCACGCGGTCGCGGAGCCCCGTAACCCAGGGATCTGCGTCTGGACCCTCGCAAGGCGCTCGTGGGGACAAGGGGCGCTGTCCCCGGCCAGGCTCTTCAGTCAGGCCTTGGATCTGTGCCGGCCGGTCGATCTCTTCAAGAACTTCCTCAGGGCTGACGCGGCAAGATAGCAATGTACTGACAAAAACAAGTGAAAGGACAAACCCCACAATACGCCTGCCACACGCTATGTCGAGACCCGACGGTCTCAGCCAAGAGATCAACTTGCCAAAGTAGTCCTGGGCTAGTGCGCCGCACAGGCCATACTCCGTGGCCCCAATTTTCGTTGCACCTCTGCCCGGCTGACACATGTTTACGCTGACCTGGACAGAATCGGTCCCTGCTCGACCTAAGCCAGAAACGGCGGCTAGCAGCGAGCCATCTTCCTGATCGACCGCGCTATCAGTTTGCGAAGGATCGCCTCGTCGACGTCCTCGAGCCTCTTGATGTAGAGGCATGACTTCCCCGTTTTGTACTTGCCCAGTTTTTTCAACAACGCGTCATCCTTCGGGAAGCCAGACATGATGTAGAGGGTCAACGCCTGCTTCCGCGGAGAAAAACCGGTCACGGGCCAGTCCCCTTCGCGGCCGGTCGCGTACTTGTAGTGATATGTACCGAACCCGACGATGTTGGGCCCCCACATTTGGGGCCGCTCTCCCGTGATCTGTCTCATCATTGTCAGGATGGAGCGGCTGTCCTTGCGCTTCTTTTCGTCCTCGATGGAATCGATGAACTTCTTGACGCTTGCCGTCGTTCGCCTAGTCTTCGGCTCAGCCATGGGTCTTCCTGTTCTTCGAGGAGTATACTACGGGCGCGATTGAGCCATATGGGCGATCTTACGGTCTTTCAGTTCGTCGAAGGTCATTGCGCAGGCTAGTCGAGCAGTCCGCCGAAAGGCTCAGCGGGACGAGCAATCTTGCTTGTCTCACAGTGCGAGCGCCCAGGTCGGTTCGAATTCGTCCGAAAGATGGGTATGAAGGCGGCAAGGTTGCCGGTCGAACCCGAAACTAGGACCGCCAAGAGTGGCGACCGCTACCATTCTTTGCCCAAACTCATCTTTATGGTGGACTCGCCTACCACGATTCCGTGCCCGGATCGCCCTTGAACGGCCCCACGATGTTGGAGGTCACCCAACCTCCGTAGTAACCACCGGCTTGAGGGACGACTCGCTGCTCTCCGACGTAACAGGCGTCCACCTTGCCGGCGAAGAATGAGAGGAAGTCCTGAATAATCTCGTAGCCATCAAACGGATCTCGATAGCTCCACCCTCCATTCTCAACAAGTCGGTCGCCCACTCGGATCGACCAATACCGCGCAGTCCCCTTCCATTCGCAGAGAGTGGAATGCTCGCTTGGCTCCAGGTATTCGCGCTGAACGTGCGCTGGCGGGACGTAATACGCAGGTGGGCTCGCGGTTTCGAGCACGCGGTAGGCCTCGCCACTGTCTGCCAACACAATTCCGGCCAGCTCAACTCGGACGCGCTGGCCAACTCGCTCAACACGTGGCGGACGCGGGTAGTCCCAAACGCTTTCCTGACTCGGTCCGGGGGTGTCGATTCTCTCCGGCCGCTCGCGTTTCAAACGCCGCCACTTGTTGACTTCGCACTGGATCTCGCCTTCCATCGTCGTCGCCGCTCGCTCCGGCCCAGTTGCTACACTGTTTACCGGAAAGGGCTTTCGACCAGCATGCCACAGCCTTCAAGCGGCATCAATCCGGACAGATCGACCCCGCCGCTGCTGATCGCCTCCTTGGTGATGCTGTTGGTTTCGCTCTACTTGATTTTTGTCTGGGTGCCGACAGAGCGCTCGATGGGTATCGTTCAACGGATTTTCTATTTCCACGTTCCGTCTGCGTTCACAGCCTTCTTGGCATTCGTGATCGGTGGGGTCACGAGCATTCTGTATCTCGTCAAGCGCGATCATCGCTATGACGATCTATCAGTGGCTTGTAACGAGTCAGGCCTGATCTTTGCGGTGGTGAATCTAATTACGGGGTCGCTGTGGGCCAAGCCGGTGTGGGGAGTTGCGTGGGCCTGGGATGCGCGCCTTACAACCATGCTTTTGCTGGCGCTCATCTACGCCGGCTATTTGATCTTGCGGCAGTCCATCAGCGAACCTGGCCAGCGGGCTGTCGCCTGCGCCGTTGTTTCGATTTTCGGGATGGTGGACATTCCTATTGTTTACATGGCGAACCGCTGGTGGCGTATGCAGCATCCTCAGCCCGTCATACTGGGCGGTGACGGCTCGGGGCTCCACCCTGATATGAGAACGGCTCTGATCGTCGTAACGGTAGCTATGTTCGTCCTTCTGTGGAGTTTGGTTCGGGCTCGGAGAGGTTTAGAACAGACACGCCGGGAGGCGGAGGCCTTGCGGCGAGAAGTTTACGCCCTTTAAGGCAAATAGAACGGCGATATGGAAGAAAACTTGGAGTGGCTTTGGTACGCGTTCAGCGCCGCGTGGATACTTCACATTCTCTATCTTTGGTCGCTTTCCATCCGTGAGAAGAGACTGCGGCAACAATTAAGCGACCTAAAGTCTTTACTGGAAGATCACGAGACCCGGGCTGAGGGTGATTGAGCTTCGCGTCAGCACGCTGGGGCCGTGACCAACCTCAGTTTGGCGTTCACGGTTGCCGAATCCCGTGGCTCAAAGGGGGCGGCCGCTCCCGGACCTATCAAACCTATTTCTATCTCAAGAAGGGGCATGGTCAGGCAACGTGGAACCTCCGCGACAACCGGTGCTTGCGGGTAACTGGAAGATGTTCAAAACGGCCGCCGAGACGGTCCAGTTCTTCGGCGGATTCAAGGCTCTGGTCGAAAATGTCACTCATTGTGAGATTGTCATTGCTCCGCCTTTCCCGGCCTTGTCGGCCGCTGTCGACGCCGCGCAGGGAACCAACATCAAAATCGGCGCCCAGAACCTTTACTGGGAAGACGAGGGCGCGTTCACGGCTGAAGTATCCGGTCCCATGATCGCCGCCATCGGCTGCACTCACGTCATCGTAGGACATAGCGAACGCCGTCAATATTTCGGTGAAATCGACGAGACCGTCAACAAGCGCGTTTCCTCCGCACTGGGCGCGGGTTTGACGCCGATCGTTTGTGTCGGAGAAAGCCTGCAGGACCGGGAAGGAGAACGCACAGAAAGCGTCTTAGCGGGGCAGTTCGACGGTGCCATGGCTTCGTTGACCGAACGAGACTTCTCTCGTATAATCTTAGCGTACGAGCCGGTGTGGGCCATTGGAACCGGTCGCACTGCGACACCGGATATCGCCGGCGACACGCACGGTTTTCTTCGCGAGAGATCCGCGCAACAGTTCGGCGAAGATGCCTCCGAGCGTTTGCGTATCCTATACGGAGGAAGCGTCAAGCCGGCAAACGTACAAGAGTTGATGGCTAGACCTGAGATTGACGGCGCCTTGGTCGGGGGAGCCAGCTTGCAGCCGGAATCGATGGCGGCCATAGTCAACTACACCTAGCCCGCTGCCGGCAGCGAAGGGAACTCAGCAAACATGGAGCTTCTGCTAACCATCGTTCACGTGTTTGTATGCTTCTTCCTGATCATCGTTGTGCTGTTACAGAGCGGGAAAGCGGCGGATCTTGCGGGAGCCTTCGGGGGTATGGGATCGCAGACGGCCTTCGGCCCTCGAGGAGCGGCCACGCTACTCTCGAAAGCCACCACAGCGGCGGCCGTAATCTTCATGCTGACCTCAATTTGGCTGGGGATAGAAAAGGTGCGTACCCGCGGCACAGGGGAGTCGGTGATCGAGCGGACCGGTACCGAGGAGACTGTTGACCCGGCTGGCACTGAGCCCAGTGGGCAGCCGCCGGGTGTCCAAACGGAGGTTGAGGTCATTCCTCCCGGAGATGACGCCGCGACGGGAGAAGGCGATCCCGACAGCGATACGGAGTAGTCCGCCGCAGACAAGAACCAGAAGGCCCGGGCGCCCTATTTAGGTAGCACTCACCTGGCTGTGCGGAGGTGGCGGAATTTGGTAGACGCGCTAGCTTGAGGTGCTAGTGAGAGCAATCTCATGGGGGTTCGAGTCCCCCTCTCCGCACCAACTAATTCGATCATCTAGAAAGTCACTTAGAATTCTCGTTTCAGGGTCGGTGGGCTGTTGCCACCAGTTTTGGTCGGGCGAAGTAGTGGTGCGTGCGGACTTCTTCTTCCACGCCCATTCCCTTCGGTTCGGGGTATAGCCGTCGAGGTTGGTGTCGGTTCTTCTGGGGTGGAAACAGTGACACATCTTCAGGATTCGGCCGGGCAGGTCGCTGGCCTGGAGGTGCCGCCGATCAAAGCCAATCAGTTCACTTCGGTGCCGAAGGTCGCCGGGGGCCGTTCGGGACCGGAGGTTTCGCTTCAGTTCCAGGGGTTAAGCTCCTACAAGGCTCGGAAAGGCAAGGCTGGCTGGCATGTCTTCATGCGTGGCATGCCGGACTCGTCGTTTATGGCGTTGTTTTTGAATCAGACCACCAGCCGGCTAACCCCTGACGATTACCTGTGTCGGGGCCTGGAAGGAAATGAGCATCCTGCCGGGGACGGGCTGTCCCCAGTTGGTTGCCGGGACGAAGGTCGCCGTTAGAAGAACATTTGCCAATTCTGACTTCAACTTGGTGTAGTCCGCGGGGTGCGTCACGGCCAAGCGAATCACGCGGAAATCATAAACGCTGCCGCGGCCGTCAACGAACGCTTCGACTACTACGTTCTCGTCGATCCCGAAGGGCGAAGGTGAACGCAAACTGGGATCGGTCACCCAGGTTGTATCGAAGTAGGTGATCGGTATATCGGAGGTGAGCCCGGGGCCCGATCCCGCTAGCCCCGACATGAGTATCCCGAAAAGAACCACGGCCGACACCAAACCGCCCGCAGCCGGAACGGCGACCGGCCGCATCAAGTTGCGGAAACTCGTCTTCCACCGCGGCCAGTGATCGGGGTTCAATCGGTGCGATAGGGCAGACAGTATCTGTACGCGAAGATTGGGAGGCACGACCCGCGGCCCTACTCGTTCGACGAGATCACCTACTGCCTCCGAGTGCTCGTAGTCCTCGTAGCAGGCCGTGCAGGCGAGCAGATGCCGCCGCACCAGCCAGCGACGGGCTGGGTCGAGCTGGCCTTCAACGTAGGCTGCGATCTGGCTGTGCGCGAAACGGCAACTCATGATTCACTCCGGCTGAAGGGCGCAGGATTCCGGGACGGTATCCCGTACCTCACGCTGTAGCCTCTTCTTCAACGTCTCCCGACCCCTCAAGATGCGCGACTTGACGGTACCGAGCGACACTTTCAGCGTATCGGCGATTTCCTGATAACTCATGCCCTCGATGTCGCGCATAACTACCGCATAACGAAGCCGGCTATCGATCATGCGCAGTGCGTTTTCGACAAGCTCCAATTGCTCCTGCCGGCTGAGCGCATCGAAGGGGGTCTCCTGGGGGTCCACAAACCAGTGGCCGTTCAAGCCGTGTCCGTCGGAGCTGAAATCCAGCGACAACTCCCTCCCCCGATGACGCGAGAACCAACGGCGGCGATTCGAAGCTTCATGGAGGGCAATGCGGTAGATCCAGGTTTTGAGACTGCTATCTCCTCGAAAATCGCCGACTTTGAGAAAGATCTTTACAAACACATCCTGGGTGACGTCGGGGGCGTCGGACGGATCATCGAGCAGCCGGTAGACAAAACGATAAACTGGCTGCTCGTAGGAGTCGAGCAACTCCTCGAACGCTCCCGGGTAGCGGCACTGGAGCCTACGGATAAGCTCCGCCTCGTTCGATCTTGGCGCAGAGTTGTCCACCGGAACGCCTTCCACTGCGGCCAGCTTCCCTTAGGGTAGCAGTCAAGCCACTACCCGACAAATCGCCCGCACCTCGTCCCGTAGTTATAGACACCACGAGCAGGCGATTTGTTCCCATCAAAAACGGTATCTGGTTGGGCACCCCGCGCCAAGATCCCGCCGTCGTTTGCGGAACACTCGAGACGGGCCCGCTCAGGGCGGCCGCGCAAACAGACGTCCGGCCGCCATGACGTTGGGTGCTAGAGCGCGAACCCGATACAATATTTCTCTGGTTCAGCCCTGGCTGGCCACTGAAGCAACCAAGAGCCCGAGTTAATTCTTTCTTCTCTACTCCAGAATCGTGAAACCACTCAGGGTATTCGCAATCATCGCGGTTCTTTCATGGATCCTCTCACCCTCGGCCAAAGCGGCTGAGAAGCAACAGCCATCCGCTGCGAGCCAATCGACGCTGTCTGGCTCGGCACCCAAATCCGCCAAGAAGCCGCGCCGGTCCCGGCGGAGAACATATTGGTACAACGAGCGAACCTATACTGATCCGACCGCGGGCGATTTTTCGAGGGGTGAGGACGCGGTCGTCCGGGAAGCCGCCGCCGAGGCTCTCGGTGAGTTCAACGGGACTGTAGTAGTAGCCGATACGAGCAACGGCCGTATCCTGGCCATGGTTAACCAGAAGCTCGCCCTTGCCAGCGGCTACATTCCGTGCTCAACGATCAAGATCATCGTAGGGCTGGCCGCCCTAAACGAAGGCATCGTCAAGCCGGGAATGAGGGTTTGGTTCGAGGGCTATTGGTTCATGACGATGGTTGAGGGCCTCGCCATCTCCAATAATGTGTACTTCGAATACCTAGGAGAGAAACTCGGCTTCGGACGGCTGAAACGCTACGCGAACCTTTTCGGGCTGGGTGAAAAGGCCGGCTGGCGAATCGCCGGCGAGCAGTTGGGGAGATTTCCTGACGCCGAGAGCCGCTGGAGTATCGGGCGAATGAGCACCTTCGGGGACGGGATCTCAGTAACACCCTTGCAGTTGGCCGCTCTGACGGCTGCCTTGGCCAATGGCGGGACCCTCTACTACCTGCAGGCTCCCCGTACCGCGGAGCAGATCGCCAGTTTTTCTCCCAAGGTTAAGCGCCAACTCCCGATCCGGCCGTGGCTGGCTGAAATCGAGGCCGGACTCCAAGAAGCCGTCAAGCGCGGTACAGGAAAAAAGGCTCGCTCAACCAGGCACGTCATTCGCGGCAAAACGGGGACCTGCACTCAGCGTCGCCGCCCCTACCGTGCCCACCTGGGCTGGTTCGCCTCCTATAACGAAGGGCCGGAAAAGAAACTGGCGGTCGTGGTCATGTTGCGGGGTGGTCCGATGATGTATGGCCCCCGGGCGGCTGAGATCGCCGGTGACGTCTACCGTCAACTGGCCGACCGCGGTTACTTTGCATCACGGACTGATTCTCAAGCTACGGCGATCGCAGGAGGGATCGCATCTTGCTGCTCGCCTTAAGCGCATCGGATTCATCGATTCATAGCCCGATACCTCTGTGCACCCTCTGGTTCGGGTCAAAAACTCGCCCGCTCTCTGACTGCTAGCCGCCGCGCGCGACTACCGCTACCCACAAGGCCAGGGTGCAAATAACTGTGTTGCTTGAGGTTACACCCTAGGCCCTATGTCGAGTTGGGACTTTCTTCCTATTACCAGAAGGTACCAAAGGAGGGTTGACTTACATCCGAAATTGGAGCAACATTATCATTATTCCTAGTTTCCTATCTTTGCCTAGACTAGCGGTCCCAGCGTATACCGGGGCCGATGTAGGAGGGGACTGTGTCAGCTACCAGAATGCTTAGCACCGCTGATCGGGTCGTGTTAAGCCATAGGAGCACCAGCTGCTTCGCCGTCGTATGTTTGGCCGCTGCGTTGCTCGTTGCGCCAACAATGGGTGTCGCGCAGGTGATCGTGCCTGCCGGCGAGGGTGCACCTGACACGGGGAGTCCGGGGGCTAGCGGTAGCGCCCACGGCTCGAAGTATATCGTTCAGTTCACACCGGAAACACCACGGTCCGCACGGGCGCAAGTCGTGCAACAGGCTGGGGCGGCGATACGGCATGACCTCGGTGTCATCGATGCCCTGGCCGTTACCGTGCCGAACCAGAACGTGCTGAAAGGACTGATGAACAACCAATCCGTGCGGCGAGTGGTTCCCGACCATCCCTTATATGAAGCCACTGCTGTCCGGTTAAAAGTCGAATAGAATCAATTGGTTGGGGTCATAGGGGGATTCGTTTGGGGAGTCGGATGGCTGGAGTGCCTGTAAAAGGGGCATTTTTTCGAATTGCGTAACGCTGAGAATCTGTAGAATCTGGTAAAGACTCGCTTCCAGCCCGAGGCGTTTCCGGACGATGGCGATGAGCACGTAAATCGAGACAGCGATCCAGATCTGCGTCTTGACGGCGTTCTCGCTGGTGCCGTAAAACGAGTTGATTCGCAGATGTTGCTTGATCCACTTGAAGAACAACTCAATCTGCCAACGCGACTTGTAGATGTGGGCGATGGTCAGCGCCGGGAGCGCGAAGTTGTTGGTCAGAAACTTCAGCCGCTTGTTCGTCCGGGCGTCGAAGTAACTGACCCTCCGCAACGGGTCGGGATAGGCTTGGGCCGATTCGATGGCAGCCAGTATGACGGTCTGATCCGAGCGCAAGCCCGTGGATTTGTCGACGGGATGCGAGTAGCGCCGTTGGAGCAAGATGTTCTTCTTGGTTCGCACGACGAAGAACGACGAGCAGAGAGTGAACACGAAGAGGCGTTCGAAATCGACGTAGGCCCGATCCATGACGTAGAACGCGCCGGCCTCCGGGCCGATCTCGTCGAGGATGTTGATGTCGTGCACTTTGCCTCCAGTAATGCGGATGAACGTGGGAATATTGCCGTGCAGATCCAGCAGCGTGTGCATCTTCACGGCGGCTTTTTGCTTGCGGAATCTCGCCCACGGAAACAGCGACAGGCAGAGGTCGATTGTTGTCGAGTCGAGAGCGTACAGAGTCTGGTCCAAGTCCACACCGATCGGGTCGTGGGCATATAACGGCCGTGCCATGCCAATCAAGACCTGCGCGAAGTCCGCGTAGATCCGCCAGTCGCGCGACTCGTTCGCGTCGGCCAGTGTCGAGCGCGCTACCCTGCCGCGGAATCCCATGTGGTAGAGTTTGCCGTGCATCGAACGCAGGCACGTCTCGATGTCGCGGAGGCTTGCCCGATAGGTCAGCTGGGCGAATGCCATCGCAAGAAACTGATCCCAGCAGGAGAAACTTTTCAGATAGGAATCGCCGCGGTAGCGCGATACACATTTCTGAAACTCTTTGCTCGGTAGGTGCTCGATCAGTTGGGAGAAAACCGTACGGCCAAGGTTCATCCCTCATTGTGCCGCGTCCGGATGCTCCGTTCAGGCGACCATTTGCGGCCTCGGGATTTCAAATCGTTCCCGGGCAAAACAGGCCATAAGACATTGAACGGTCGAGACTTACCGTCCGATGGCGCGACTTTCCCCGGACAGCACTGATATGAAGCAGCGCCCAAGACGCCGCCCGCACCGGTGCTCTTAACAGCTACCGCCTTTTCCTCAAGCCAGATTAACCTCGCCTGGATCGAAGGCGCTGGAAATCCCGAAGACGGCTTCCGTATCGAGCGTTGTACGGACACCGCGGTCAATTGTAACGATGGCGATTTTGGCACCCTAGCAACTGTGGGTGCGAACGTTCTCTTCCACAGCGACGCCGGCCTCCCAGCCGACACGACATTCGCCTATAGGGTCATCGCTTTTACGCTTAGTGGTAAGCCTAGCGAGAGAGATTCCGCCCCCTCTATTGAACATGACGCCACCACCCTCCCCGCCGGTTCAGCGCCCAACGACCCCAGTGGACTAGTGGCAACCGACTTTTCCCACGACCAGATCGACTTGACCTGGTCGCACGTCTCGCCGCCCGACGAAGACAGTTTCGAAATTGAACGCTGCGAGGTGAACGGTGGGTGCACGTTTTCGTTTCTAACTTCTGTCCCGGCGAACACGTTTGTTCACAGCGACTCCGCAGGGCTTTCTCCCAATACGATGTACCGCTATCGGCTCTATGCCCTGAACGGAGCTGGTCCTTCAGGTTACTCCAACGAGGATGAGGCCACGACACAATCTCCGCCTCCGACACCACCGGCCGCGCCTTCGAATCTATCCGCCTCGGCCGTTTCCTCGAGCCAGATCGATCTTACCTGGGTTGACAACTCGGGTGACGAGGACGAATTCCTGATCGAGCGGTGCGGCGAACTCTCGCCCTGTCCGACTTTCGCGCAGATCGATTCGGTGGGAGCTGATATCACGAACTATAGTGATACCGGTTTGACGGCGCTAACCAACTACACCTATCGCGTGCTGGCGTCGAACGTCGCCGGCCCGTCGGGTCCGTCCAACACCGACAACGCCACAACGCTGGACGATCCGCCCCCTGCAATCACCTACGGAGGCACGCGGCAGTTGATCTCATTTGTCGTCAAAAGGGTCGGACCGCCAGACGCTCTATCCGACGGCACGGGTGTGGGCGTGGCCGTGCTGGACTCCGGGTGTGACCTCAACCATCGCGACCAGGCATGCACCCCCATGGAGGACTACCACACGATCACCGGTCAGGACGACAGAGGGCACGGCACCGCCGTCATCGGCCTGGTCAACGCCCCAAACAACAACTACGACACTGTTGGCGTTGCGTCCGGGGCGACAGTCTATTCTTACAAGACCTTGGCCAGCGACGGTACAGGCGATGAGTCCCTCTTTGTAGCCGCGATCAACCATATCCTCAACAACCCTGGCCTGTTCAACCCATCGGTCGAAGTCATCAACATCAGCTCTGGCCGAGACCTCCTTGGCGAGTTGATGGAGGACACCCCGTTGTGTCTGGCGGCGACAGCAGCTCGCAACGCGGGTATCGTGGTTGTCGTCTCAGCAGGCAACGGCTACAGCCAGAACATAGATACGGTCACACCGGCGGGTTGTGCGGCGGTCTTTGCCGTTGGCTCCACAACGGCGGCGGACGGGATCAATCAGTGCCCACCTGACATTTTCAATCCAAACGGCTACTACGCGGTTCCGGCCGACAGCGCGTCGGGCTTCACAAACATCGGCACCGGTATGACCGTTTCAGCACCCGGTGAGGGATGGAACGATACCGTCCTACTTTCCGCCGGTTGCAGCCTGTTTTCCTATGGAGTCTTGTCCACTACGCTCGGTGGCGCGCAGGGCGCTGATCCCACCGATCCTGTCGGCGCAACGCGGAAGATTCCTACTCCGTCGGGAGCGTTCGAGGCGCGAGGAACGAGTTTCGCGGCGCCGCTGGTGACTGGAATCGTGGCTCGCATGAAACAGCTCGGTATCGGCGGTGGTACCGGCGACCTAGCAGAGGTTGAAGCCATTCGGACGGAGCTACGTAATACGGCCGACCGATCGTTTCTAAACTCCGACGCTCCCGACCCCCCTGACGCGCCGGTCAGGCATCCCTGGATGGATCTAGATTTCCTACCGCCCTTTTGGAACGATGTGGACGACGGCGAGGATGAGGGTATCGCCCAGGCTCCAACCGGACCATAGGCGAGCCTCGTAAACCCATGCGCAGTTCCTGAGAACGGGCCACACCCAACCAGGGTAAGATCCTCGTTTCGTAAGTCGCCACGAGGCAAGCCCCACGCAGGGACTTGCTTCCTCCTTAGGTTGCCCCCGCACCAACCGCCCGCGTAAGCTGGTTCTACCAAGCCGCTTCACTCATGGGCCGAATCCGTATTCTTCCCGACGTGGTGGCGAACAAGATCGCCGCCGGTGAGGTCGTCGAGCGCCCTGCCTCGGTCGCCAAAGAACTCCTCGAAAACTCGCTCGACGCAGGCTCGAAGAGGCTACGTGTCGAAGTCGAACGGGGAGGCAAGCGGCTGATTCAGGTCAGAGACGACGGCTCCGGTATGGGTCGCGACGACGCCATGCTGGCGTTTGAGCGGCACGCAACCAGCAAGCTAAGGGAGGTCAAAGACCTGTTGTCCATCTCGACGCTGGGGTTTCGTGGCGAAGCGATACCCTCGATCGCGAGCGTTTCCCGCTTGACGCTAGAAACACGCAGCGAAGAGGAGCGGACCGGCACACGTGTAGAAGTGGCCGGCGGCAAGATGCTCGATGTCGCCGAAACCGCTCTCCCCCGGGGAACCACGATCACAGTGCGGGACCTCTTTTACAACGTACCGGCCCGCCGGAAATTCCTACGCACCGAGAAAACCGAGTTGGCTCATATCGCTTCGCTGCTTACGCACTACAGTCTCGCGCACCTGGATAAGTCCTTTCAGCTCTCCCACGAGAAGGGATCGTTGTTCAACGTCACTCCGGTGAAGAGCCTGCGGGAGCGCGTCTTTCAAGTGTTCGGCGCCGAGACTCTGGATCAACTCGTGGAGCTGTCACCCGCCACGCGCGAGTTAGAGGTGCCGCCCAGCCCAGTTCCGCGCACCCAGGCCGTTGCCGCTGCCCGGGCGGCTGAATCCCAGCTCAAACACCAGACATTTCAGGTCACTGGGTTCGTATCCAGCCCCCAGGTCCAGAAGCTAAACCGAAACTCCATCTATACCTTCGTCAACCGACGGTTGATCCGAGACCGTCTGCTGCTGCATGCCATCTCGAGCGCCTACCACAACATCATTCCGCCCGGCAGCTTCCCGTTCGCATTGCTGTTTCTCGACATGGCTTGCGAAGAAGTGGACGTCAACGTCCACCCCTCCAAGACCGAGGTCCGCTTCCGGCATCAATCAGTCGTTCACGATTTCGTTCGCGACTCGATTCGCGAACGGTTGATGGAATCGAAGCCCGTATCGACCTTTGCCATCCCCGTCCCCCCGGAAATTACCCCGTCCGGCCCACAGCCTGCGGCTTCGCTTCCCTACTCGGAGTCCACCACGCTCGTCCAACAGGCATCAGAAGCGTCGAGTTTTGAGCTGAACCCACCTTCGGCTCCCGCCGGACGCTTCGACTTCAAGGTCGCGCCACCAATCGAGTTCCCCTCCAGCCGGGGCTCAGACTCCGCCTCGCCAGCCATTGAAATCCCTGCATCCGAGGCAGCACCGCAGCCGGTTCGACCCAGCGCCGAGGTCACCCTGAAGCTGGACGAGAATCTGGACGTCCGGCCGCAACTTCACAGCCGCGCCCCGCTCCGAGAGGTGCCGGCCGAAACGATGGCCAAGCTGGGCGACCTGCATCCGCTCGGTCAGATCAAAGAAAGCTTCATCGTAGCCGGCGGCGGAGACGGTCTATGGATCATCGATCAGCACGTCGCACACGAGCGGATCTTGTTCGAAAAAGTGCTCCGCGAGCGCTCTCAGGGCACGGTGGAAAGCCAACGCTTGCTGATGCCCATCATCATCACCCTGCGGGCCGACCAGCAGTTAAAGTTCGCGCAAATTGAAGAGGAGTTCCGTGCCGGCGGTTTCGACCTTGAACCCTTCGGTAACCGCACGATTGCCGTCAAAGCGGCTCCGGCAGCACTATCCGCCCCGCAGGTCGAGGCGCTCATCCAAGATATTCTTGACACTCCGGAAAAGGAACTGCGAGCGCTTTCGCTCGAGGATCTACAACGCAGAATGTCGGCGACGATCGCCTGCCACGCCGCCATCAAAGTGAACATGCCGCTCGACCACGCCAAGATGCGCTGGCTGCTGGACGAGCTGGCCAAGACCGACTGCCCGATGTCCTGCCCCCACGGCCGCCCCATCGCGTTGAAGTACGGCCTGAAGGACATCCTGAAGGCGTTCCATCGGATTTGACTGTTAGCAGGGACCGACTATGAGCAAGGAGTGGGATCCGCAACTTCTTGCACTGGCGAAAAAGAGGGACATCGAGGGGATCAAGGTAATGTTGCGGCAACGTATTGCCCCGGGAGTTCACGCTCTAGGAACGATCTCTGCCGTTCGGGAGCGGGTGGTCAACCGAGAACTCCAGGAACTCATGGCCGTTGCCCATCCGCCCGCCGACTTGGTAGTCGACGACACCCGCCGGTTCGCGGACCTAATTGAAAATCTAGCCAACAAGAAGAACCACGAAGATCTGTTACTGTTGAACCCTCGACAGTTTGAGGAACTAGTTGCTGAAGTTTGGGGAAGATTCGGTTACGACGTTGAGCTCACAGCTCAGACGAGAGACGGCGGCCGAGACATCGTTGCCGTCCGGAAAGCTGAGGCAGCAGTGAAGTTCCTGATCGAATGCAAGCGATACGATCCATCAAGGAAGGTCGAGGTGTCGCTGGTTCGCGCACTCTTTGGGGTGAAGGTGGATGAGGGCGCGTCGAAGGCCATTATGGCCACCACCTCTTCCTTAACTCGCGACGCCCAAGAGTTTGTTGAGCGGCATCCTTGGGAACTGGAAGGTCGTGACTACGAGGGAGTGTTGCATTGGCTGGAGAAAGCCCGCCACTTCGCCAGAGACGAGGATTCATTTCTTTGGCTCCCGGACTGGAGCGAAGGCTCTTAGGGGAGTTTTGATAGAACCCAAACCTAGTTGACGCCTCATTGGTCCTCCGTGCATCTGCTAGAATATCTAGTAACACGTATTTCGGGAGAAAGCTGTGCCAGACGGTGTCGTCAAAGTTCAAAAAAATAAGAACATCACGCTGCCCGCCTGGCTGATACGGCGCTTTCGCGTGGAGGCCGGCGATTACCTCTTGCTTCAAGAAACTGAGAATGGAGTCCTGCTTAAGCCGGCGAAACTAGTAGACCCCTCGCAGGCCTATTTTTGGACCAAAGAGTGGCAATCGGGCGAGGGGGAAGCGGAAGAGGACATTCAGCAAGGCCGGGTAAAGCGATTTAAGAATGTCAACGCCCTAATGCGAGAGCTTCGGCGTTGATAGCATTGCTTCGAACCGAGCGGTTCAAGAGGGATTTCAAGCGGCTGCCGCGCGAAATACAAACCCGTACTGCGAAGGTTTTAGAGCTGTTCCTGTCGAACCCGAGGCATCCATCTCTACGCGTCAAGAGAATGGAGGGCACTCCGAGCATCTGGGAGCTACGGGTAAGCCAAAACTACCGGCTTACCTTCCAGTTCGGACAGGAGGGCGTTCTGTTGCGTCGCATCGGAACCCACAACGTCCTCAACCGTCCATAGGTTGCATTTGGAATTTGGGCAGCGTTTGCGCCATCGCAACTAAGCTCCATACAACTCGTTCCGGCGAATATAGGCGTCCACTGCGGGGGCGAGCCAGTCGTCGACAGGCATCCCCTGCCTAAGCTGCTCACGCAGCTCGGTGGATGAAGTAGGAACATCGACGCTGTCGAGCCAGTGAACTCGCCCGCCTTTAGCAACTTCGGGCCGGCTGTTCGCTTTCCCGGCTCGGCTGACCACAATGAACTCCACCATCTCGAAGACCTCACGCCAGCGATACCACTGCTTGATCTCAGCGAAGGCGTCGGTGCCGAGGACGAAGAAGAGCCGGTCTTCTGGCCCCGACGTCTCCCTCACCCGCTGAAACGTATCGATCGAATAGTGGGGGCCGCTCGTCACTCTTGGATCCTCTAACCGCGAAGCGACGAAGCGAGCGTCTTGCTTCGACGCCAGCTCAACCATTCGGTAGCGATCTTCGTACTCTGCTTCGGTGGGACTACTTCGGTGGGGCGGACGGCCGGCTGGGATGAACAGCACTTTGGAGAGCTGGAATTCGTCCGCCGCCGCCTTCGCTACTTCCCCGTGTCCCCGGTGGATGGGATCAAACGTGCCGCCAAAGATGCCGATGTTCACTTTGCTCCGACCGCCGATCCACGGGATTCACGCACCCTCGATCCCAGGTAGTATTTCAGCTTCTCGACGCCCTCGCCCGTCACAGCCGAGATACGGAAGAACGGCAGTCCCCGTTGCAGGCAAAAGTTCTGCAAGCGATCGGCTCTATCCGTATCTTGCAGCGCATCGACTTTCGAAGCGGCAACAACCATCGGTTTTTGAGGCAGTGCGGCAGAAAAGCTGGCCAGCTCCTCGACAATCACCCGGTAGTCATCCACCGGATCACTCGGCGTGGGGTCGCTCATGTCGATCAAGTGAACCAGCAGGCGCGTCCGCTCTATGTGGCGTAGGAAGCGTGTACCAAGACCATGACCAAGGTGCGCACCCTCGATCAGTCCGGGAATGTCGGCCACCATGAAGCTGTCGAATTCATCGATCGCAACTACGCCGAGGTTCGGCTGCAACGTTGTGAACGGATAGTCAGCAATCTTGGGGTGAGCAGCTGAGATCCGGGAAATCAGTGTGGATTTGCCCGCGTTGGGGAACCCAATCAACCCGACGTCGGCCAGCAGTTTCAGCTCCAACCTCAGGCGGCGCTCCTCCCCCGGCATGCCGGGCTCAAAGCGGCGAGGCGCCTGGTTGGTCGCACTCGCAAACCGAGCATTGCCGCGGCCTCCATCCCCGCCACGCGCGGCCACGAACTCTTGGTCCGGAGCTTCAAAGTCAAACAGCTTTTCTCCCGTATCAGCGTCGTAGACTACTGTGCCGGCGGGAACCTCGAGAACTAAGTCCTCACCGCTCTTACCAGTCTTGTTGCTGCCCTCTCCGTGTCGCCCTTGCGGCGCCTTGTGTTCCGGCCGGAACCGGAAGTGGACCAGCGTATTATGCCGTTCGCTGGACCGCAAGACGATGCTCCCGCCGCGTCCGCCGTCGCCGCCACTGGGACCGCCGCGGGGCACGAACTTCTCGCGGCGAAAGGCCACGCAGCCGCTGCCGCCATCGCCCGCCTTGACAGCAATCTGAGCCTCATCAACGAACATGAGCGAAACTCCAGGATAGCTGTTTGACGTTTCCCGCGGCCGTCCGCCGGGGACGAAACCCGAACGCCTGATGCCTGAATTCAGAGCGGCCCGCCACGAAACGGAGCCGCAGCGGCAAGGGTGCGGCCGGGCCGGCAGGCATCGATCTTCAAAGCGGTCATCACGGCCTCGCGGGTCAGCGGAAACCCCGGCTTGACGCCGCTTGGGGCCGCTGGTGTGCTCCGACACCCGTCAGCCCGACGTAACTCATCAGCTGACGTGGGTTGGTGAAGCGGCCAATGTCGCCCAACCCGCCAACAGCGTCATCGCCGCCAGCCAGTCCACGCCGCGCAAGGCCGTCAGCGCGCGCCGTTTGGCCCAGACTCCAGTGAGCAGACGATTGTGGACAAACAGGATTGTTTGTCCCTAGGTTGAGCGTGCTGCGAAGGAAGACCCCGCCCTCTGATAGACTATGTCCAACAGTTTGTCACTGCGCCCGTAGCTCAGCTGGATAGAGCGTTTGCCTCCGGAGCAAAAGGTCGCGCGTTCGAATCGCGCCGGGCGTACCACTTAACCCCTTTGTTCCCAATCGGGGACCCTCTTCCAACGTCAGCCCTGTAATCAAGAATTGTGAGGAACGCGGTTTTCCATCTGTGCTTCATCGGTCGCGAATTCTTTATAAAGAGCCGCTCTAATCTATCGGATCCCTAGACGACCCGTATTGGCTTCCGTCGGCCACCGAGAAGACATCTACTCCTCTGGGCCGCCGAAGAATTTGCGAACATTCTACCCTGAATTCGCAATTTCGGTTTGCCACGACAAGAGACGGCGACATTGATGGCCATAGATTAGGAAATGTCTGGATCGAAAGCCCGACACCGCACGCTAAAGAGTGCGCCACGTCTCCAGGGCGAGCGCAAAGTCTTGTCGGGACAACTTACCTCAGGGTCCGCCGCAATCAGCACGCTTCAAGCGACTCGACTACGATGGAAGGGGATGTGGAACTGGGTAGCGAGCTGTTCAAGAGAGTTCACCGCAGATAGAGTGTAGGATCCGTCGTGAGGCTAGTGTCCAAACCAGACTGCTTGAACTGGCGCCGTCAACGGGAAATCAGCATCTCCGAATACGATGACCTCTACTATGAGAGGGTGCCTATTCACAGCCTGGTTTTTGATCTTCCGTCACGTGGTCTGGAAATCATCGGTCTCAGCAATGTTCTGTCTAGAAATTTGGAGGGCGACAGTTACTCTGGCTCCCTTGCCTCGCTGAGGGACTGGGACATCTGGAGCGAAGACTATGAAGAAGTCGGGCGCCGACTCGCGTCGCGACTCCTCTCGGACCCTCGACGTCGGCCCGCTTTCCCCACGCACCCGGACAGGTGTTCGATTCGACAGAGCTTCTGGGCCAACGAGTGGCGCTAATCGTCCCGGAGTTCGCGAGCGGGGAAACGTAACAAGCGCCTTCAAAAGAATCAGTAAGTCCGTGTCCGCCACCAAAACCAACCCAGCCGATCTGGCGCCACCTGACGGCGGTGGTTTCCTCCTCGAAGACGTTGCCCCGTCCGCTGTGTCCACGCCTGAGGATCTCACTGAAGAGCAGCGCCAAATCGCCGCGACCGCCGACCGCTTCATGGACGAAGAGGTCTTCCCCTGCGCCGAAGAATACGAAAATCAAAAGCCCGGCCTAGCTCGCAGCCTGATTGCGAAGTCGGGGCAGCTGGGGCTCTTGGGCGTTCTGGTCCCCGAGGAATACGGCGGTTCGGAGATGGACCTTACGACTTCGATCATCGTTGACGAGCGCATGGGTCGCTATGCCTCTTTTTCAACTACCCACGGCGCTCACTCGGGAATCGGAACTCTGCCTTTGGTTCTCTTCGGGACCGAAGAACAGAAGAAGCGATACCTGCCGCGACTCGTGACAGGCGAGTGGGTAGCGGCCTATTGCCTAAGCGAATCCCATGCCGGCAGCGACGCTCTCGCGGCACGAACGAGAGCGGATCTTTCGCCCGACGGCAAACACTACGTCCTCAACGGCGAGAAGATGTGGATTTCGAACGGCGGCATCGCTGGCTTCTATACTGTTTTCGCCAAGGTCGATGGAGAAAAGTTCACCGCCTTTCTCATTGAACGCAGCACGAAGGGCGTGGAGCCGGGCGCGGAAGAAAAAAAGATGGGAATCAAGGGCAGCTCGACGACACCCTTGGTCGTTACCAACGCTGCCGTCCCAGCTGAGAATGTTCTGGGCGAGATTGGCCACGGCCACATCATAGCCTTCAACATCCTCAACCTCGGCCGGCTCAAGCTCGCGGCAGCCTGCGTAGGCGGCGGCAAGGACGTTCTCGCCGAGTCGCTTCGCTATGCCAAACAACGCAAGGCTTTCGGCCAACCCATCGCGGATTTCGGACTCATCCAACACAAGCTCGCCCAGATGTCGATCCGGCTCTACGAAATGGAGTCCATTGTCTACCGCACCTGCGGCCTGATCGACTCGCGACTTGCCCACGTCTCATGGCAAGAAGATCAAGCTCAGCAGAAAGCCCTGATGTGCGTCGAAGAATACGCCGTCGAATGCTCAATCGCGAAGGTGAATGCCTCCGAAGCGCTCGATTACATCGTCGACGAGGGCGTACAGATCCACGGCGGCTACGGCTTCCATCAAGACTACGCTGTCGAGCGGGCCTACCGAGACTCGCGCATCAACCGAATCTTCGAAGGGACGAACGAAATCAATCGTCTGCTGACGGCAGGCATGCTCTTTAAGCGCGCCACGCACGGTCGGCTCGCCCTCACCCCGGCAATTGAGCAAGCCATGCATCAGCAGCGCGAGGTGGGGCCGGCCCCCGCGACTTCCCCTGGCGAACCTCTGGGCGAGGAAAAGCAACTCCTTTCACGAGCCAAGCGAGTTGCGTTGGTTTGCGCCGGCTTGATGCACCAGCACTTCGGAGACGACTTGCGAAACGAGCAGGAGCTGACGGCGGCTGCCAGCGATATGGTCGCTGCCATCTACGGTATGGAATCGGCACTGTTGCGGAGCGAGAAACTCCTGGCCGCGGGGCGCGGCGAGCAGGCTCTCGAAATGACGCGCCTTCTCATCCGGGACGGGATGGCTCAGATCGGGGACACCGCCAAGCCGGTCCTGGCCGCCTGCTGTTCGGGTGAAGGTCTTGTCCAATACTCGTCGCTTCTTCAGCAGCTCACTCAATCGGTCGCTATCAACTCAATCAGAAAGCGGCAGGTCATTGCCAAGCGACTTTTGGCCGCGGAAAAGTTCGTCGTGTGAGCGACCCAAACCCAGACAACACACCCTCTGGCAAGTCGCGCCCCAGGCCCGGCCAGCCCGTTCCGCCGGACCAATCGCAACGGTCGGCCCCCGAGCAGCCACCCCGAATCGTCATGGCCATCGGCCTACCTGGATCAGGCAAGTCTGCTTGGTTCAAAAAGCAATCGATTGTGCCTCTGTCCAGCGACGGGCTTCGGATCATCCTGGCGGACGACGAGACTGAGCAGCGCTTTCAAGCCGACATCTTTCGGGTACTGCTCTACTTGGTTGAAGTCCGGCTCGACTTGAATCGCCCCGTTACCTACATTGATGCGACCAATCTTGCCCGCGAGCACCGGCGCGACTTCATCGAAATCGCCCAGCGTCGCAACTGTTCCATCGAGGCACTCTTCTTCGATGCGCCCCTTGCGGTTTGTCTCGAACGCAACCGGACTCGGGTTCGTCGGGTGCCCGAAAACGCGATGCAGGAGATGGCCGCCAAGCTCGAACCGCCTACCCTCGAAGAAGGCTTCACCCGCATCGTGCGCATCGGGGAAGACGGCAAGGTGTGCGAGAACCTTCACGCTCGGGCGAAGTAACGGGACCGCCGGTAATGGAACCACCCACCGCACACAATAGGTTTTGGCGATAACAGCGCCGGGTCCCGCGCGCCGAAAAGCAGGATGAGCGCCTAACAGCTTGTCGCTAAAGTCTTGCAGGAGCGAAGAATGGGGGCTGTCGCCAATTCGCGCCCCCGTCGTAGCTTTCGAAACAAGCAATCAGCTTGAAGCGAATTGGGTGGCTGTACCCGATTTTTCGCGGGGACCAAAGGAGCCCGCTATCAACCACGTCAAGCCGAGGCGCCATCCTGCACGCCCGTCGAACTGTTAAGAAGGCTCCGCCCGCTTCAGCAAATGGACTTCCATGAGCCGGCTATCCGTGGGATTCAACTTTACCTTGACCTGGTCGCCCTTCTTGATATCCTTAAGCGTCAGCTTGCCTTTGAATACTTTCTTTTTAGCCTTCAGCTTCGTCTTTTCGTCCACCGCGCCAACGTAGGGCGTCCCGTCCTCGTCCTCGAAGGTCATCTTTTGGTTCTCAGCGTCCACCGAGACCACTTCCACCTGTAGGTCGATGATAAACTGCTGGCCGGGCAGGATCGCCACGACGGCGGCGAGGCACAAGATCAGAAGCATCAGCTTAGACTTTTGCATAGCCCGATTATATGTCAGCATGGCAAGTATAGTAACAGGTCGGCACGATTTCTAAAAGTGCCAGCGATGGCGGCGCGCGGCTGCGAGACTGCGCGACCAACCAAACGAGGCCACAATTGAGAGGCGCAAACCGAGGAATCACACGCCGAAAGCTTCTTCAAGCGTCGGCAGGCAGCCTCGGCCTTGCGGCTGTTTGCGCGGCGCCCGTCTTCGCCGCAAACGGGGGCCGAATCGCGTGGCTGGCGCTCCGCTACCGCACCGATCTCAAAAGAATCGCGCGCATGCTTCCGCCCCCGCTCGAGCCTGACGACGTGGCCGAGGTCTTGGTGGACTACCTGTCACTCACCCAACCCGCCGGCGAAAAGACCATCGTCCGCCCGGGAGGCTTATCATGTTTCGGCGTTCACGTAACCGCGAAGTACAAAGGTCAGAGAGGAATGCTACAGGCTGGGACAGCCGTCAACCAAGACTGGTATCGGATCACAAGCCGAGAGTTCGCAGGAATCAATGCCAAAGACGGCGTCATAAAACTTAGACGAGAGGGTAACCGCGTCAAGGCATCATTTAGTCGCCGAGGCCGTCTGGCGCATCGAGTTGAGACTGTTGTAACGGACCGCCCCGCCGACCCGCTTTACTCCTGGCGAGAGACCGGTTACGGCGCGTTCGTCTTTCGATATCGACTGAATCCTTCCTGGACGAAAGGCATCCTCTACGAACAACCTGTTGAACTCTGGCGGGTGGAGGGTAGCGACGACGGGTATCCGGCACAACAACCAACCGGCAACCGCCGTCCCGTCGAGTGCGATATCAGCCGGACCGAGTTCGAGTGGGTCGAGCCTTCCGCCTTGGACCCCTATTTCGAGTTCCCCGTCCGCGAGTTCCTGGGCGCTTCATTTCACGAAGCGAGTGGGAGGGACCTCCTCGATTTGCGGAAGCGGCTCGAAAGTACACGGTCGGTCTTCTTGCAAGAAGTTCGCAAAAGGTCGTTCCAGCCTTGGGCGCTGTTGAACTACGACCGGCCTGTTCAGAACCGGGAGCCCTGGAGGCTAAGCGGCTGGCCCGATTCTCGAACTGTATTCAAACTGACAACTGCCGAAATCAAGCGATACAAGAGCCGCAAGGAGATCAATCTCAGCCCGATGGCGATTGTCGATATTCGGCTGGCGATCGATCGGGCGAATCATGCGGAGGTTCTTCCGCCTTCTTGCCGCCCCGCGCCGCGTTCGGTGTTGCGAATCATTGGGACGCGCGTCGAGGCAAGTGACAGCTCGCCCGAGCCGTTTCAAGAAGTATGGTTGCTCGCCTCATGCCGGGTGGGATCTCAGCTGTTGTGGTACTCGTTGTCGCACGTCGTGACGCCGGGCGGCGACGTTCTCGACGGTCGGGAAACCTTTGGCTACCCCTCCGTGACCGGAGAGGTCAATGTCGTCGTCACCCCCGAGCACTTCAGTTTGCGCGGCCGTCGCTTGGGTCGAGAGTTCGTCTATGCGGAAGGCCGGCTCCGCGGCTCCCCGGCCGGAATCTCCCTGAGCCAACTCAGCACCGTCAGCTTGCGGGCAGAACCCTTTGGGCGCGACCAGCCGCCCGCTGCTTACCTCGTTCAGCAGCAGTGGCATTACCAGGGCCGCTACCTGCGGATCGATCCCGGTTCGTTCGTCTTGGATCTCCCTACCGAGACTGCACCCGGCTGGCGGGATAGACCGACGCCATGGTTCGAGTTCCGACCGTTTCAAAGCCTATCGGCTGTGGCTGTGGAAGACGTAGGCATGCAGCGTGCCCCAGGGCGAATCATCGGGGCCGTACCTGACTTTGAACCCTACTACGCGGAGCGTTGCGATGGTATGTTGCCCGGGCAGCCGGTCCCGGACGAAATCCAGCCCACGTTTCGGGTTCGTCGGCAGCCCACAGTGCGATCGGACTGAAGGATGAGCTTCACGAAAAGGTCATCCCCGGACAAAGCATTTCGTCAACTCGTAGCGGCGATGAGAAGGATCCCATAATAAAGAACCATTCATGTCCAACTCCGTAGATAGAACATGAGACCTCTACTTCGGCTGCTCGCTCTTCTACTAGCGAGTTCATCCGTGGTGATTTGCACGGAGGTTGGTGGACGGACGGACCTCCTCCGGTGGAGCGATCTGCCTGACTTGCCCGATGCCCTGGGTCTTAGCGGCCCGTTTGCAGGTACGAGCAGCGGCGCACTCATCGTGGCCGGTGGCGTAAGTTCTCCCGATTCGAGCCTGGAGGATCGCCACAAAGTTTGGCGGCGAGAGATTTATGTGCTCGAAGAGGGTGGCGGCTCGTGGAAGACCGGCTTCCAGTTGGAACACCCGTTGGCCTACGGTGCCGGCGTTGCGACTGGCGATTCGCTCATTGTGATTGGGGGGCGAGATGCAGATCGGCATTACAAGACCGTGTACCGCCTCCGCTGGCGCAACGGAAAGATCGAGCAGAGTTTCCTCCCAGATTTGCCAAAGAGCTGTGCCATGACCAATGCCGCTTTGCTTGGGAACACGATCTATATCGCCGGGGGACGGGAGACGCCGAGCGCAGATCAGGCCATGAAAAACTTCTGGGCGCTTGATCTATCGAGTTCCAGCCCCCGATGGGAAGTGCTCGAGCCGTGGCCGGGTCCGGCGCGCATTTCCTCGGTCAACGCGGCTCAAGACGGGGCGCTTTACCTTTTTGGTGGAGCTGAGCTTGTAGTTGGGGAGCAGGGTCAACTGACTCGCCGCGTTCTCACCGATGCCTATAGGTATCGGCCCGGAGAGGGGTGGGCGGCTGTGGCCGATGTTCCGAGAGCAGCGGTCGCGGCGCCAGGCATATCTGTCGGACAGTCTCATGTTCTTGTCTTCGGCGGGGCCGGTACGTCCGCCGAGCCTCGGGATGAGCCGGAAACCAAGCCCGGGGGTTTGCGTCAAGACGTCCTCGCCTATCACACCATTACCGATACCTGGGCGACCGTAGGAACGCTGCCGACTGGACTAGCCTCCACGACCGCGGTCCATTGGCAAGACCAGATTGTTATCCCCGGCGGAGAAATGGTCCTCGGGCAGTCCTCCGCCGGCGTGCTCGCCGCCCAGGTACGGCCCGCAGTCTCAGGGTTCGGGACGTGGGACTACGCCTGCTTGGGAGCTTACCTGCTGTCTCTGGTTGGAATGGGGATCTATTTTTCCCGTCGCGAAAAAACTACCGAGGACTTCTTCGTAGCGGGTCGTCGCATTCCCTGGTGGGCCGCGGGCGTAAGTATCGTCGGGACACAGACCAGCGCAATCAGCTTCATGGCCATTCCGGCGAAGGTATACGCAACGGACTGGGTGTACCTGTGGAACCCGCTAGCGGCCGGTCTGATCGCGCCCCTTGTGGTTTACGTCTATTTGCCGTTCTTCCGCCGGCTGAATCTGACGACTGCTTATGAATACCTCGAAAGACGATTCCATGTCACGGTGCGGCTTTTTGCAAGCGCGGCGTTTGTTCTATTTCACCTTGGCCGGATGGCTATTGTCCTCTTCTTGCCGGCCATTGCTCTCTCCGCAGTGACCGGCATCGACGTCTACGCCTGCATCTTAGTCATGGGGATTCTCTGTACCGTCTACACCGTGCTGGGCGGAATCGAAGCCGTCATTTGGACGGACTTTCTTCAGGTCATCGTTCTCATTGGCGGCGCTCTCATTAGCTTGGTGATCATAGCCGCCAATGTGGAGGGAGGATTCAGCGGCATTGTTTCCGTCGGCATGGCCGACTCTAAGTTTCACGCCGTCAACTGGACTTGGGACATGACCACGACGGCCATCTGGGTGATGGTGATCGGCAACATTTTCGTCAATCTCGTGCCTTACACATCCGACCAAGCCGTGGTTCAGCGCTATTTCACCACTAAAGACGAAAAGGAAGCGGCAAAGGCGATCTGGGCCAATGCCGCCCTCATCATCCCGGAGAGTATCCTGTGGTTTGGGCTCGGAACAGCCCTATACGTCTTCTACAAAAGTCAGCCGGCTCTGGTCAGTCCTACGATCCCCACGGACACGATTTTCCCCTTCTTCATCGCGCAACAGCTTCCCGCGGGTGTCACCGGTCTGGTGATAGCAGCCTTGTTTGCCGCGGCGATGTCCACAGTCGACAGCAGCCTGAACAGCGTGGCCACGGCGGTCGTTACCGATTTTTACCGCCGGTTCAAGCTCAACGTGTCTGATCAGGCCTGCCTAAAGCTTGCCCGCTGGCTGACAGTAGCACTGGGTCTACTCGCGACGGTTAGTGCAATCTTGATGGCCACGTATGAGATCGAGTCGCTCTGGGATCTTTTCCAAAAGTTGATCGGGCTGTTGGGTGGCAGTATGGCCGGCCTATTCGTGCTGGGGATCTTTACCCGCCGCGCTAACGCCCCGGGAGCCCTGATCGGCGCCGTCACCGGTGCCGTTGTGCTCTACCTGGTACAGAGTTACACAGAAGTTCACTTCTTTATGTACGCCGCGGTGGGAATCGTGACCTGCACGATCGTGGGGTATTTGGCGAGCTTGATGTTCCCCCCAGACGCCAGACCTCTCGAGGGACTTACGATCTTCACCAGGCGCGAGCGGGAGAGCTCGACGGATGTGACGTGAGCCCGGCCCCGAAAGGAATCGAGAACGATCGAGTGATACACACCCAAAGAGGCCTTCCGAATCTGATCGCCTCCTATCCAGAGAGGGTCCTCCCATGGCAAACCGCGTAGTCTATTTCAACGGTGAATTCATTCCCGAGCGTGAAGCCCGTATTTCGATTTTCGACTCTGCCTTGATGTTCGGCGACATGGTGTTCGAGGCGACTCGCACCTTCAACCAGAAGCCTTTCCGCCTGCGCGAGCACCTAGACCGCCTCTACGCATCCATGCGTTACGCGGAAATCGATTGCGGCCTGACCATCGACCAGATGGAGACCGCCACCCACGAGACGATCGAGCGCAATTTGCCGGCGCTGGACGGCTTGGACATACAAATCATGCATGATGTGACGCGAGGAGCGCTGCCACTGTATGAAGGCGTTGTCAAGGAAGGGCTAGATCCCATCGTCTCGATCAACGTTATTCCTCTTGTCCGCCACACCGGCCACCTAGCGGAGAAATACGAGACGGGCGCCCATTTGGTAATTACGCCACAACAGTCGGTGCCGGCGCGCTACATCGATCCCAAGGTGAAGAACCGCAGCCGCATTTTCTACAAGCTGGCTGAACTTCAAGCGGCGCGGCTGGAACAAAGAGCCATGCCTCTGCTCACGGACGAACGCGGATTCATCACCGAGGGCAGCGGCAGCAACTTTTTCATCGCGCGGGAGGGCGAAATCTTTACCCCAAAACCAAACGACATTCTGCGCGGCGTTTCCCGCCAGGCCTGCATTGAGCTGGCAGGAAAACTCGGGATCCCCCTACAAGAAACTGACATCAGTCCCTACGATGTGCGTGAAGCGGACGAAGCCTGGATTACGAGTACCCCGTTCAGTATGATCCCGGTCACCCGCTTTAATTTCCGGGCCGTCGGCGAAGGCAAGCCGGGCGGCATCTACCGTCAGCTACTGGCCGCCTGGAGTGAGGAAGTGGGAGTCGACATAGCGGGCCAAGCTCGCGAGTACCGGACGCTTGCCAACACCTGGAAGCCATAACTACACATTCAAGAGTCACTCCAACGCCGAGACCAGCCTCCAAGCGCTCGGCACAGACAGAGCCGACGATCGCAACACTTCGCCTTACGACGCGGCCAACCTCCTGCCAGATGGCGACCGACGGCGACGACTCGCTGACCGGGCGATCCTGAAGCGCTCCGACCCATCTTCGCCAAACTTTAATGGTTCTATCAGCGAGGTGCGCCGGACGATCCCGGTGAGGGGTGCCTGAGGCAACGTGGCCTGACGCGCGGGGTGTTAGATTTTCTCGAAGACTCCCGCCGCGCCTTGGCCGCCGCCAACACACATCGTGACCAAACCGTACCGCGCGTCGCGGCGCTGCATCTCGTGCAAGATGGTCGCGGTAAGTTTGGCGCCGGTCGCTCCCAAAGGATGGCCGAGGGCAACCGCACCTCCGTTAACGTTCGTGATCTCCGGATTGAGTCCAGCGAGGCGGATTACGGCCAGCGCCTGCCCGGCGAACGCTTCGTTCAATTCGATGAGATCGATGTCATCCAACTTGAGCCCAGCCAAAGCCAGTGCCTTCGGGATGGCCACAACCGGACCGACGCCCATGATCTCCGGGGGAACGCCGCCGGTGGCGAAGCTGACAAAACGAGCCATCGGTTTGAGGCCAAGTTGGCGGGCTTTCCCGGCTGACATAACCAGTGCCGCGGCGGCTCCGTCGCTGGTCTGCGACGAGTTGCCCGCCGTCACGGATCCCCGAGCGTGAAACACGGGCCTTAACGTCGCCAGTTTCTCCAGACTGGTGTCGGGACGAACTCCCTCGTCGCGCTCGAAGCGCACGGTTTGGGTCTTGGCGCTGCTATTATCGATCGACGTAAAGTTCACATCGAGCGGGACCAATTCGTTGTCGAATCGACCTTCCTGTTGGGCCGCGAGTGCCTTCATGTGGCTGCCGTAAGCAAACTCGTCTTGTTGCTCCCGCGGAACCTTGTATCTCGCGACGACATTTTCCGCCGTCAACCCCATGTTGATGTAGACCTGAGGGAGGGTCTCCATGAGGGTCGGGTTGGGAGCCATCTTGTGACCGGCCTTCGGGATCAGGCTCATCGATTCGGCGCCACCCGCGATGATGACGTCCGCACCGCCGGCGCGAATCCGCTCGGCGGCGAGGGCGATGGATTGCAGGCCCGAGCTGCAGAAGCGATTGACCGTCATGCCCGGGACGGAATCCGGCAGGCCCGCCCGTAAGGCCGCGATGCGACCTATATTCATCCCTTGTTCCGCTTCCGGCATGGCACAGCCCAAGATCACATCGTCGACCTCGGCGGAAGCGATTTCGGGAGTCCTCTCGACTAGCTCCCGGATGACGGTGGCGGCCATGTCATCGGGCCGGGTGGTGCGCAGGGTGCCGCGGGGCGCCTTGCCGACCGGCGTCCTTAGAGCGTTGACGATGACTGCTTCTTCCATCAGGGACGTTGCCTCTCGCGGTGTTCTGGCGGGTTATCCATTCCCTCACCTTACTCTACAGCGACCCTACTTGACAGAGTTTCTCACACGGCGTTTGAGGCTTGGCAACGGCAGATATCAACAGCTTAAATGAAAGGAAAGCTGGTGTATTCGTCCTGAATAAGTTTGAAGCGCGTTAGGCCGACAGCGCAGCATCGCATGTAACCGACCGACTGCGAACAGAGGGTTGACAGGCAGCTCAAAAAGCAGGCCAGTGCCAAAGGTGTCCGAGATCCCAGGTGATTCTCGGAAGGAATTCGCCTATTTCGTAGCCCCTGTTTCTTCGAGTAGGCGGACCAAGTCGGGATCATTCACTTCAGACGCAAGCATTAGGGCTGTCGTGCCGCCTAGGTCTTTCGCGTTTACGTCGGCGCCCGCTGCCAGCAAGGCCCGCACAACGTCTCTGTGGACGCCTACGGCAGCGCCCATCAGTGCGGTAAGTCCAGCCTTGGTTGCCGCATCAACGTCGGCACCGCTACGCAGGAGAGTTTCCACGACGGCAACATGTCCTCCCAGGGCTGCCAGATGTAAAGCGGTCATATCGGTTGAATCTCTGATGTGCACGTCCGCGTCGTTGGCCAGCAACAGATGAACAGCGTCAAGGTGGCCGCCTTGCGCCGCCAGCATCAAGGGTGTACCCCCGCTGCTCGTAGTGGCGTTCACCTGGGCGTCCTTTGCCAGCAGCAGCTTCACGATGTCGTCATGACCTCGTGACGCGGCCGCCAACAGGGCGGTGCCACCCTCGTCGGTTCCTGCATTGACCTTGGCTCCGGCGGAAAGCAGAAAGCGCACAACGTCGGTGTGACCACCCAGCACAGCCATCGTCAATGCGGTGCCGCCATACACGGTTCGTGCGTTCACGTCGGCGTCTTTTTCAAGCAGGGCCTGGAGGACCTCCGCATGGCCTCCGAGGGCGGACAAGATGAGTGCGGTTACCCCCTGGTCATCGATCGCGTTCACGTCGGCGCCGCCGTCCAGTAGCACTCGCACAACGTCGATATTCCCTCCAAGCGCAGACAACATCAGAGCGGTCCGTCCTCTGTCGTCCCTGGTGTTGACGTCGACGCCACTCTGGAGGAGGGCCTGTACTCTGGCAGCGTCACCCTTCTTGACGGCCTCGGCTAGATTCCAACTCAGGTCGCCCGCGGAGCCGGTGACAGCGAGCACGAAAGCGACAACGCCCGGAATCAAGTATCGTGCGTACATTCTTGATCTCCTTCTTGCTTCACTATAGCTTGATATACATCCTCTTCTACCACTCTGCGGCCAAGAACTGGTCAACCGTGAAAATCTTGGCTGAGGGCGGCAAGATCGAGCGTAGCCGTTCAGGACTCATAGCGTTCAGATCGCTGTTGATCGGATCGATGATGAATTGTGAAACGCGTCCAGCCGCCAAGAATCGGCGCAGGTCGCCTGCTTCCAGTACGTCGAAGGGGAAGTAGTGTGGTAGAATTTCTTCCCCAAACCCCGCTGCACTCTGACCGGGGTCGGAAGACGAACGCTCCTGCGACAGCTTTCTTTGCCGGATCTCACCAAAGCTCGTAAAATTTTCTCTGAAGACGGCAAACTCTGGCTGGGGTCGGGCCATTGCAAGCGCGTAGGCTCCCGCGAGAGAAGCATTCGGGCCGCGAGTGTAGAGCCCGACGCGATGCGATGGGAAGTCAACCGCCCGTTCGAGAATGCGCTGGATATCCCAGGCCTGCCGCCAGACGAAGTTTTCTCCCAGGAGCACGCTTGTTCCGAAGATCCAACCCATCTTTGGGCTCTCTAGTTCCCCGATTCCACGCGGATCGATCGCCCAGACCATCCAATGTCTTCTTGCTACGGCTTCTCGGATAATCGGATCTGAAACGAGCTCTTCCTTTCCGCGATCATCAACCGCTACCAGGACACCGTTCGCTGGCGCGACCCCGGTCGGACCCGGCCGCAACACCAACGCAGGAATGTAGATCCCCGGTTGGGGGAGGAAAAAGATTCGATGGACCGGGTTGGGCTGTAGTCCGATCCCGAACTTGCCTTTCTGGACTGGCTCCCCGAGCAGTCCGGAGTGAAGAGCCTTCCCCTCCACCGCAGTGTCGTTCGCTAGGCGGCCCACCAGGGAGAGGATGCCCGGCCCGGCGGGCTCTATGTGCCCTTTCGGGAAGCAGGCGAGTTCCAACGAATCCGATGGCTCTGCTTCAGTATCAGGTTCCGACACCGGCTTCCCTTTGCCACGCTGCATGAGCCAACGCAGGAACCATCCATACGCCGCCTCACGCTTGGTTTTCTGGTATCCCCGGCCATGATTCTCGTCTTCCACAAACGCGATCCGCTTGGACTCGCCAAGCGCGGCGTATACTTCCTCGCCATACTCGTGGACAGAACGTGCTCCCGCAAGCGGATACAACTCGTCATGCGACCCCTTCACGATGAGTAGCGGCCTTGAGGCGACCATTGCCAGCAACTCGTGATTGTTCGCGTACTGGATGATCCCCTGCACGAGAGAACAGTGGTCATCCGCTTCATATTCGTCAACGGACCGCAGGTATTGAATCTGCTCGTAGAAGTCGCTCGTGTCGTCAACAGTAACGATGACCTTTACTTCGTCATCAAGGGCCGCCGTGATCCAAGTGGTAAAGCCGCCTCCATTGGCCCCCGTCATGCCAATCCGTTCTGGGTCCACCTCTTCGCGCGAACGCAAATACTCCAGCGCGCAACGCGCCTCGTACTGCACGAGCCCCTGCTGCGACACGCCGACAAGAAGTGTTTCCGCAAGACGGTGATCGCTCGGCGAAACGCCTCGTTCGCCGTGGCCCATTGGGTCGAAGCCGAGCACGACGAAGCCCATTCGGGCCATGTTGATCGAGAACGCCTGAACGTCCGGGTGGGACTTGCCTTCCTCCCACCAGTGACCACCCGCGAGCAACACCGCCGGCGCGGGCGCCGATAGGTCACTAGGCAGGTAAAGGTGGGCCGGAACCCACGTGCCAGGTAGCGTTTGAAACACGATCTTCTCGATCCGATAGCCCTCCCGCTCGAGATCCCCAGACGTCGTGGCCCTCAGGTCCGGCGGCCATGGCAGCCGGCGGGAGCCGAGCGATTCCTCGAGGCGCTGTCGTAGGTGGTCACGTTGCGCTTCGATCTCCCGACGTCTGTGGGCGCGGGGAATAGCATCAAGGGCTGCACGCGCACGGCTTTCGAGGTCATCGAGCACCGCCTCACGCAGGGGGGAAGTGTCTGCCGGACGCAGCGCCCGAGCCTCTGACTCGAGGTCCTGTGGCCTACCAGATGCCAAGGCGAAGAAGAGGAATGCTAGGAAAATGCGAATTCCGATCATGGGCATTTGGAATGGGTGACGATGGCGAGGCGCGAAGTGTTGGGTCAGGTTTCCTCCTAATCGCCCCGCCCGACAGCTTTCACCTGGGCCTAGTCGACTCCGTTGATTGCTCAGAGCGCGTCACCTTTTTGAGTCGGTAGGCGAGCTTTGGCCACCAGCGACGACCTCAGGTTGTATAATCCCTCTTCCAAGCCGACACGGTAGCGGCTTGGCCGATCAAGCTTCTTGGTCTCGTCGTCGAGTTGGGAGAGTTGTTGCCGGCAGTATGCTTGAATCTCCTCGATGGGTGGGGATTGGTACACGCGAGTTCCTCGACGGAAGACCGGTTTGAGGATTTCCTCGGATTCGAAATCGGAACTGACCGCGTAGCGAGAATCTGGGTTAGCAGGGTCCACGATAGTCCACGAACCGGTTGGGGTTTCCGCTTCGTTGTAGATGGCGTCCGCTACGAAGCGGCCGTGCTTGGTAAAACGTCGCACCTGGAGGATGCCTGGGTTCGAGACTTTGGCCGGCTCCTCCGACAGCTTTAGCCTGTACTGCCAAGCACCCCCAGCTTTTCGCAGAGCCGATAGTTTGTAGACGCCGCCCAACGCTGGCTCGTCGTAGGCAGTAGCGAGCCTCGTGCCCACCCCCCAAACATCAACACGTGCGCCTTGTTTGTTTAGCATGGCGATCACGTGTTCGTCCAGGTCGCTCGAGGCAACGATCACTGCCTTGGGGAAACCCTCGTCGTCCAGCATTTGACGGGCTTTGGCGCTCAGAGACGCGAGGTCGCCCGAGTCCAGACGAATCCCGACCATTTCGTGCCCATGCTCGCGCAACCACTTGCCGGCGCGAATGGCTCGTCGAACGCCGTTGATCGTGTCGTAGGTGTCCACCAAAAACACGCAGTTGTTGGGCATAGCGCCGGCATAAGTCTGGAAAGCTTCGTCCTCCGCGGAAAACGACATTACCCAACTATGGGCGTGGGTGCCGCGGACGGGAATGCCCAACAGCTTGCCGGCCAGAGCGTTCGACGTACCCTCGCAACCGCCGACGTAGGCGGCACGCGTCGCGGCGAGTCCGCCGTCAATGCCCTGAGCGCGACGAAGGCCAAATTCGAGAACAGGCTTTTCTCCGGCCGCGATGACAACTCTGGCGGCCTTGGTGGCAATCAGGGTTTGAAAATTGACGATGTTCAGCAGCGCCGTTTCGAGAAGTTGGCACTCGATCAGGGGTCCACGGACACGCAGCAGCGGTTCGTGGGGAAAGACCACGGTTCCTTCCGGGATCGCGTCAACGTCGCAAGATAACTTCAGTTTGCCCAGACGTTCGAGGAACGCTTTTTCAAAAAGGGGCTTTCCGTCATTGCCTTGGAGTGTTTGAAGGTACTGGCGGTCAGTTTGGTCAAAGCGGAACTCTTCCAGGAAATCAACGGCCGGCTGCAGGCCACAAGCAACCGTGAACCCGCTTCCAAAGGGGTGCTTGCGGAAACTGAGATGGAAGACGGCTTCGTGATCGGCCATGCCCGACTTCCAATAACCGAAAGCCATGGTTAGTTGGTAGAGATCGGCCAGGAGGCCAAGAGACCGTCCAGGGGATAAGGATCTCTGAGTCATGGCGAACTTCGTATTCTCTTACTACTCTGCCTGTGCGAGGCTAAGCCTCAAGCCGCGGCGGGGGATGGTGGAGCCGTTCCTAGGTTAACAACTGCCAATGTTTTGTCGGATCGCGGCGCGGCCTATAGAAGCGTTTAGAAGCGTTTGAAAGAATCGGACGGCTTGTTCGATCGCCCAGAAGCGAGGCTGTTTGCGAGCGAGAAATGCCACGTGTCCCCCGAACTCAGTAGCGACGAGACGCAGATTGGCGTTCGTTGAGAAAGTCGAAAGGTTGAAAACCTCGAAAGGGATGAACGGGTCGTCCTTGGCCTGAATCACGAGAGCGGGCACTCGAACTGCCGGTAGGAATGAAGCCGAGGACGCGTGGGCGTAGTAGTCCGCGGCGTCGCGGAAGCCGAAGGACGGCGCGGTTACGGCGTCATCAAACTCCCAAATCGTGCTGATGCCACCGAGGTGCAGAGAATCGAATCGCTCGGGCATGAGGTTCTGTTTCCTGGCGACCGTGCGAAGTAGGTCTCGCAAGAAGTGCCGCTCGTAGAGCCGGTTGCTACGCAGGCCGAGCCGGCGAGCACAGGAGGAAAGGTCGATGGGTACTGAGATGCCGCAGACGGCTTTGACGTGGGCAGGGTGTGACGCTCCCCATTCGCCGGCTAGCTTCAACACCATATTGCCACCCATGGAGAATCCAACAAGAAAGACCGGGGCTGGAGTTAACTGTTCGACGACGCTTCTAAGGTCGGCCGTCAGGCCGGAGTGGTAAAGGGTTGGTGCCAGGTGCTCGGTTCCGCCACAGTTCCGCACATTCAGACGAATTACGTTGAAGCCAGTTCGGAGCGCAACGTGGGCCAAGTTTCGCATGTAGGGCGCTTGGCCCGAAGAGGTCAAGCCGTGAACAGCGAGAATGGTGCCGCAGCGGAGGCCATCGGGCTGCCGGTTGATGTGAGCCTTTACCCTGACTCCCGGTTCGGTGGCGAACAGTTTCTCCGTGGTCGGCCACCTGGAGTCGTCGAGCGGGCTTCTCCAGAATCGGCCGACGATTGTCTCTAAGTGCCGGTTCCGGAAAAGCGGTTCAAAGGGCTGTAACCACTCAGGGCCAGTTTCGGGTGTCGGTCTATTCATCGAGGCCGTTTGGGTTGCCCGCATCGCTGACCGAAGCTGGGGGAAGTCCCCTTACTGTTCGCAAAGTATAGTGAGCGACAGCGGTCTGAAACTCGCGATGCTGGAAAGGGCGCGACATGTCACGCCCGTACAAACAGACACGCTCGTTGATCGGCGTTGTGAATGCGCACTGCTCTGCCGAAGGCCGAGCTCATCATGATATTTTGCGAAACTCACTAGAAGCTCAGGCGAGGAACACCCAGCCGTCTAGCGGCACCGTTTATTCTGCGGTCTATGCTAGCGATGGGCATCTCTAATCGCCTCGCGAGATCGAGATACGCAGCGTCGTAGGACGTAAGATTTTGATCGCGCGCCAGACCAAGAACTTCGTCAAAGACTCTGGCCGGGGAGTGGTCCACGACGCGGATAGGCAGCGACCGAATTAGCGCAACGAATCTCCGAGACTTCGTACCGGTCGTTCGGCCATGTTTTTCCCCGACGAGCAAGACGTTCGAAACCTCGAGCGCCCAGACGGAGGGCGCCAGCGCTTCCGAGGGACCAAGGGTCCCAAGGACCTTGTCGGCGTAGCTGCTGTTTTCGTCCTCGAAGTGCCAGGCCATGGTGACCGAGCAATCGACGACAAAGCGGTTCACGAGCGCCGCCCCTCGTCAATCAACCGACCGATCGTTAGAGGGCTCACCTTGTTTCCCTTGCGCAGGTCGTGGATTTCCTCGATCACGGAGTCCAAATCCGTCTCCTGGAGCTCGTTTGCGGGAACGAGCATGGCAACGGGAACTCCGTGCTTGGTGATGCGGATTCGTTCCCCTCTGCCCACGCGCTTCAAAAGGGCGGGGAGATGGGTCTTTGCTTCATAGGAGCCGACGGTGATCATTTGATCTGACCTCCTTAAGACTAGTCTAAGACCAGTCTATCTTATGTGGTCCCGGCTTGCAAGACGGGTCGGCCCCCCGGTCGCGGGCTGAAATCGTGAGGGTGGGCTTCCCTTCCGCATTCCGGCGGACTCTCAACGCGCACTGGACTGGGGGTGCGCGGAGCGGGACTCCGCGCCTTGCCATTCGAAACTTGCATCCGGCTGGAGTCTAGGTAGCCGGTTCCTTGAGAAGCGTGTCGAGGATTGCCCGAATGTTGGCAGCTTGGTCGTGGTAAAAAACGCGGTCTTTGCCGTGGTGCTGGGCGCGCACCTTGCCGTTGCGGTCAATGAAGAACATGAACGGTACATAGAACCGCTCTACAACCGACATTTTGGCAAAACGTTTGACGGCGGTCGTACTTGACAGACCCAGCGGGTATCTTACGTTGTACTTGCCGGCGAAAGCCGCGAGTTTCTGGCGAGGCGATGGGTCGGACGAGCCAGGTTTGTTTCGATCGATGGCCAGACCGATGATCTCGAGGCCGCGAGATTTCCATTCGTCGTAGATCGGACCCAGAACTTTAGTTGTCTCCTGACAGTGAGGACAGGTGGTTAGGAAGAACATGACGGTCACCACTTTGCCCCGGTATTGTTCGAGCGAAACGGTCTTTCCGTCGAGCGTCGTCAACTTCAGTGGGTCCGCCGGTCGCGGTAATTCGCCGGCGAGGAGAGTGAATGCCGTAGCGCCCGTTAACACGAGAAGTGTCAACACTTTCGTGCGTATCGCGTGGTTCATGTTTTTCCTTGGCTAGTCAGAAGGCTTTGCTCAAATATGCTCTCAATGTATCATTCGGCAAGCCTTCGATGCTAGTAACGACCGAACCACGTCGTGAGATCACGAACCCTCCCGTTTCACTACGACCGAGAACCTCGTCTGTGAGTTTCTTTTCAATATGTGTTTGAGTCCACTTCTTGCGGCAGATCTGTTGGTAGAGGTCGAAGTAGCGTGCCGCGTCGGACGGCTTCTCCCATTCCGCCGCATAGAATAGGACGCCGCGGTCGCGCGATTTCGTTTCGCGAATTCGATAAACGCCGCCTCGCCACCTTGGCGCCAGCGATTCTGCTTGCTCTTCGCCGACGTACTGCTTGAGGAGTATGAAATGATCGAGCTGGCCCACCTCACCTTGGGAGGTCTTCTTGAACCGACGCGAAAGGTTGATCGTGGGAAGACTCGGTCTTGTGGGTTTTCGCTGCTCGAAGTAAGCTGCGGGCAGTAGGATTTGCTGAGAAGATATCGGTGGCCGGCGGAACACACGGGTAAACCCCTCTCTGCCATATTTTTCCATCACCGCCTGGTGGAAAATGAGGCCCTCGGTGTAGGGGAAAAGCAGAACTTCCCTGATGTACAAGGGGGAGCCTGAATAGACTGGGTAGCGCTCGGCTTCAAAGCGCGACGATCCGGCGGCTGCTGCCGCCAGGAGGGAGTTTTCCATCAGTGACCGTCCACTTCGGCGGAGAGAGTGTTCGATCATTACCCACGATGCCTGTCCTTCAATCACCGCGGAACGTGCAAGATCCTGGTCTGCCCCTTTCGACTTCTTCGAGAACTTGGTGAGGTTGAAATGCTGATCTTCGAGGGCGTGGACTAGTTCGTGGACCAGGGCGGGTTCCTGAAGCTCCTCGGCGGCCCACGTCCCCAGGTACAAGGTCTTTGTCTTGAAGTCGTAGAGAGCAGCGGCCTGTTCGGTCAGAACTTCGACGAGCTGCTTGGCTAGATCGAAGTTCTCTTCGATGAACCCGAACTTTTTCAGGAACAGTTCCTCGTGCCGGATCTGTTCGGCGCTCATACCTTCGTCGAGCCGGGTTGTCACCAGCTCGCGAATGTCCTTCCGAGATATCGACCTATGCCGGATGGGCTTCAAGGGTCGAAGGCCCGAAATCTCGTGGACGCTCGCGACCATCTCGTCAAGCCGTTCGAACAGTTGGTGCTCTGTGACGTCAGGAGTTGCTGCTTTCTGGGGCCTTGCCGTCGGCAATCCAGTGAACAGCAGAA
Organism: Bryobacterales bacterium; assembly: GCA_965248205.1. Classification (GTDB taxonomy): domain Bacteria; phylum Acidobacteriota; class Terriglobia; order Bryobacterales; family UBA6623. The sequence goes on along the minus strand of CBDFIS010000006.1, from coordinate 6,452,028 downwards.
GGGCCGCGATGCCCAAGCGGAGTAGCGTTTTGAGTAGCAAGCGCTTGTTGTAGGCAGTCGGGGAATGCATTCCAACGGAGGTGCTAGTCGAGGCGTGCGGAACGAATCAGGTGTTGGCGGGACACTTCCCCGGAGAGCAGCGTCCGCTCTGTGACGGCATGTTACCACGGCGGAAAAGGAAACGCGGAGAGGTGACCCGCCGCGGACGAGCGGAGCTGCCTTGGAGGGTTTGTTCTTAGCGTGTAATCGACTGAATGTCCGACGGCGCCCGACCCTGCTGCTTGTCGCGATACATCTGCTGGTCGCTCAAGTAGACTAAATCCTCCAGGCTTGTGGCGTCTTCGGGAAACAGGGCGGCACCGATGCTCATACTGACACGCACGGTGGTGCCACTAGCAATCTCGACTGAGTGCTCGGACACGGCTTTCTTCAAGGTGGCGACTTTCGCCGGCACCTCATCTCGTGGGATTCCCGGCAGAACGGCCAGAAACTCGTCGCCGCCCAGCCGACCGAGAAAGTCATAAGAACGGAGACAGCTGGTCAGCATCTGACCGGTTTCGGCGAGCAGTCGGTCTCCGGCACCGTGGCCGTAGGAGTCGTTGACGGGTTTCAAGCGGTCCATATCCATAAACAGCACCGCTACGGTTTCACCTTGGCGGCGAGCCCGCTCCAGCTCGGACGCTAGTTTGCGGAAGGCCGCCCGAGCGTTGGGGAGGTTCGTGATTTCGTCAGTTTCGGCCTCCATATAGATCCTGCGAAGCCTGCGAGACGACCGTACGGTAGAAGCCATCTTGCCGGTAATGAGGCTCAGCGAGTGACCCTGTTCTTGGTCGAAAGCGTCGCGAGCGGTGGAACATAGAACAATCATGCCGACCGCCCGGTTGTCTACGGTCAACGGGGCTGCCAAGGTGGAGCGAACGTCATCGAAATAGGTAGGTGCTTCGAGAGACGAGATCTCTTTGGGGGCTGCGTTGGCCACAGTTGGCCCGCCGGATCGCAGCGCTCGCGCGAGGAATCCCTCCTGGGTGGACAATGTGAGCCGGGAAACGCATTGATCGGGGAATCCTATCCCCTGCAACAGCACGCAGCGGTCGCGTTCCAGAACGAAGATGCCCGCCTTGCCTGCGGGCATGACTTTGTGGAGGATCTCCAGGCACTTCTTAAGGCTCTGGTCAAAGTCGAGATCCGCCCCTAGGATTTCCAGGATGTCGTAAAAGGCAAGAAGCTGGTCGGGGGCCGACGTTAGTTTCTGCAAGTTCTGTCTACGGTCGGAGGCCGTAGGCTTTGCCGCCTCCAACCGAGTTGCTTTGGGCGCCAGTTGGCTACCTAGTTCCTCTTGATCCGACGCCTGGGAATCGGACTCTTGCTGCCATTGGGCCAGAAAGTCCGGCGCCTTTGCGACGAACGTGGCCACTATCTGAGGATCAAACATCTTACCCTGCTGGTTAAGCATGAGTTCGAGTGCCTGCGGCATCGATAAGGCCTGCCGGTACGGACGCTCGGAGACGAGGGCGTTAAAACAATCGAGGACGGTCAGGACTCGCGCGAGAGGTGGGATTTGTTGACCGCTCAAGCCAACCGGATAGCCTGAGCCATCCCAGTGTTCATGATGGTGAAGAACGGCATGAATCACTTTTTCGGGGAAGTGCGCTGCGCGGACGATCGCGACACCGAGCGCAACGTGCCCTTCAACCTGCCCGAACTCCTGCTCCGTGAGCCGCGCTGGTTTGTTGAGGATTTCGTCGGGAACGCCAATTTTTCCGACGTCCCGCAAGACAGCTGCCATCTCGAGCGCTCGGATGTCATCATCGGAATAGCCCAACTCTTGCGCTAGACGGACGGTCAGGAACTGAAGCCGCCGCACGTGGAATGGCCGGCGCCCGTCCCTTGCTTCGATGGCCAGCGCCATCGCTTCGACTGCTTGCTGGGGACAGCGTGGCCGTTGCAGTTCCGACCTTTGGCAATCACGCTCCAGGGCGCGGTAGCTTCTGAAGTACAGATAGCCGGCAACGAACAGCAAACCCCCGAAAGTCCGCTCGAGAAAACCGGGACCTTCCACCGTGAGCTTGACCACTCCCACGCCCACCGGGGCCAACAAGCAGAACGGGGCGGCCGGCAGGGAAACCTGCTTCCAGGTCATCCAGGGTGAGCGGTTTTTCCGGAGCGAGTCTCCCACTGATTCCACACCGGTCTTGCAAGCCAAGTAGACTATGGAACCAGCAAGGGCTCCCGCAACCCAATCCCAGTGCAGTCCGTCGCTCACGAGGTTGTAGACCGTCCAGGCACACACGACGGCTGTGGTTTCTCGTCCGGCGTCGAAAGTCAATTGGCGCCAAACACCGGGCTCTTTGCGTTCCACAAGCGCTCCGAGCAACACAGTCCAAGCAGAGACGAGCACAGCGCCGACGGGCCACGAGTAGGCGAAGCAAACCGCGATCGGCACGAGCATCAGGGACGACAGTTTACCCGTGGGAAACGCCAGCTTGATCTGTGTCGCCAAGCCGAATACGATCAGCAGAACGCTGGTCGGCGCTACCAATGGGCTGCTGGATTCTAGAAACAGCAGGATCAATGCCGCCAGGCCCAAAAGGATGACGGCACCGTCGAACCGCTTTGCCCCTGTCAGCGTTTTCCGCCAATCCCCCATCTCAGGGTCACCCTCGTCACAACTGTGTTCGTACAACTCTGCCGCTGCGCCTTCAAATCGCGCGAACAATCACGTTCGATCTTGTGTGCTCGGCTTCCTGAAGAATACGGTGCTAGCCTATGGATCTTCAGCCCGCTAGTACGTTCTCTTCTTTGAGGCCGAATCCAACCACCTGTATTCTCAGATACTCTTGACTATGCGCGGCGCGAAGACCGCTGTTGCCAGCGGGGGGGACGATCCTTCGTTTGGGGGAACACGCCTAATGATATTTTTAACAGCTACTTAGACACTATCTCCTCGAGCACTAGGTCAATCCAGAACCAGTTCTGTACTAATGGTTATCCCATTACTAGTACTCTAATACTATACAACCAGTGGGAGTCTCAAATCAATACTTCTGAGCAGCCTAAAACGTTTACCTCGCTTCATGTGCGCACACATAAGGGAATAGACGGCCTCGTTGTAACATAGGTTACATTTCTTGCCAGCGCTGGGCAGACCTGGGGTGAGGGTGAGAACTCGACCTGGCTTCGAGGTCAGTTCTGCGAAGCCGCCCAGGCCACCGCTATGAAAGCCGGGCGGGTCTTAGGGCGAGTCGTCCCGAGCAGGTACAGAGCCTGTCAACGGACCTATGACACGGAACCTCTGCCGGGCTAGTTGAAGATGAGGGTGATGTCAACGGTTCTGGTGGCCGGGTGGATCTTCATTTTCCAGTCCGTTTTGGAAAGCTTGTCGAACATGCCTTCGCGGGTGATTCGGCTCAAGAACTTTTGTGGGTAGCTGGCGTTGAAGGGATCCCCCAAGTTGATGGCCCATCTTTTTCGCACAGCGTCTTCTCCAATGATGTCGAGTCCCTGGATGATGAGTTTATTGAAGGTATAACGGTCGCCTCGCTCGACCTGGATCGTCACGTCTACCGTCTTGGCCTCGGTCTCGAGTGTTCGATCGAAGCTACCGACGGCGTTCATGAACCCGTTGGCCTTGAGTAGTCGCTCGATACTTGCGATGGCCTTGCGAACGCGAGCTAGGTCGGCCTTTTCCCCGTGGTTGATCTCGACCAAAGATTCCAGTAGCTCGTGATGGACAGCTGAGGTTTCTTCGAGTTCCACGGAGTTGAAGGTATAGAGATCTCCTTGCTGCACTTCGATGCTGACCAATAGACCCTCCGAGTCCGGGTCGGGCTCGGCCCGGCAGGGGCAAAAGGTGACTTCGAGGCGTCCTTTCTCCTCGTAGAGAGGACGGATGTTGTAGTGCAACATCTCTTTCAACCGTGATTCCGAGTAGGGAACGCCCATGGCTATTTGATTGAACACTCGCTGAAGATCGAGCGGCGAGAGGTCGCCGGCGTTTATGAAAGTGGCGAAGGCGATGGTTTTGATCGCTGACCGCGGGCTGAAAAGCATTTCAAACTCACCCTCACCGAACGGAGCCAGGCCGCCGACCACCTTGGAACGGTTACCGGCCTTGCGCCAGAAATGCTCGAGAACGGCTCCGATTCGATCGATCATAGGGCCGGTGGGGGGCACCATCTCGCCAACCAGAGGGACCTTCTGCTCGAGCAGGGATCGAAGCTCTTCGTCGGTTGCCTCGAAGCCTTCCATCCGGAGCGGATACAAAGGGGAAGCTTCCTGCAGCTTGAAAGTTATTAGGTAACCACCCTCATGGGGTCGAAAGCGGTACTCGTAAACCTCGAAGGCACCGGTATCCCGGAGTTTGCCTATCGCACGCCGGAAGTCCACGTCTGCGACTGGTTGGCCCAGTTCCAAGCCGGTGGCGTTGACAATCGCGTCGGTAGCAAAGTGTTCGTTCCCTTCGACGACGATTGCGCGGAGAGGAAAACGCTTGGTTGAGGCCGTCGAAGGCGGTGATTGCAACTCATTACGGACCGGCTGCTGGGCTGCGGCCGGAGCCAGAGCCAGCATCAACAACGCTATCGCAGGGAAGCGTGAGTCCATTTCGCCAAACAGTATCGCAGAATCGTTTCGCTAGAAGGTACGAAGCTCAGCGTGAGTTGGTTTCGGTCTAGAGCGATCCGATCGGAATGAGGCGGTTCGCTTACTAGCCCGGCGGCGGGGAAATCGCGATGGCGGTGCGTAGGCAGCTCAGTGTCGTGTGTCAAAGATTCGCGAAGAACTCGGAACCGCTGCTTGGTCGTGGTCCGGTGCGGCAGTGCGAGCTTGTAACTCTCAACCGTGGCCAAGATACATCAGCCAGCCGAAGCCGAAGATGGCCGCTACAAAGTAGCCAAAGACCTGCAGCCCGTACCGCAAGCGTGCATTGTCCGTGCTGCGCCCGACCACACCGAGAACGATCGCTGTGAAGAAGGCGAACAGAAGGGCGGCTTGAAGATGCGTTAAGGATATGTGCATCAGGACTTGTTTTCGACAGCGATCTCGAAGGCGTCGATGATGGCCAGCACGTTGAGCAAGCCGGCGCACACCAGGAATTTCGTTCCGTAGTCCGCTACCGCAGACGCGTAACGCGGTTGCTCATAGCCTAGCCAGGTAGCCAAAAAGTAGAGCGCCCCGGTAGCCATATCACTGAAGTAGCCTCCCCAGTTGACGATGGTTGTGAACAGGTCTCCGGTGATCGGGTCGAACATTCTGCCTCGAGTGAGAAGGCCGAAGGCAAACATGCCTCCAATGGCGAAAAGCAGAAGTCCCCCCCGGCTCCAGCGCTTCAGGTAAAAGTGTCCGCCGCCGGGAAGCAGCCATCCCAATAACACGGGCGCGGCCCACTTCTCATACGCCCGGAATGCAGATGTTGACGACTTGTGATCGGCCATGCGAAGTGATCTCTTTGAAAGTATCACACCTTGGTTCGCTTAGGGCCGGAGCGGCCGGCTAGATGGTGTGTTCTCCCACCAGGCTCTCGGCCGCGAGTGTTTGGGAAGGGTGGGGAGCGTTCCCCAAGCCCTCAAGCGGCCCGGTAGCGCTCCCTTGGCTTATGGCTGAATCCTGATTCTGACGGCGACCCGAGGCCGCGCCAAAGGGCAACAGGAGGTCAAAACAGTCTGTTTTGCGAAGAAAGAGAAGGGCCGGGCCTGTGCGGCGTTGTCGTCCGGACCCTCGGACCCACTTTTCTTACTGCGCGTCCTGCTTGGGGGCGGTCTATTCCGATACGATCAAGCGGGCTTTGATGGGAGGCATCCGCAGGGGGACGCGTTTGGCTCTTCGCGTGGCCAGTTCCGAAGACGATGCTATTTCGATCTCGTATTCTCCCGGTTCAGCCGTGGACTCAGCCTGACACATCAGCTGAAACTTTTCGACATCACCAGGAACTTCGACGGTTGGACAGGATACGCGAAGCGGCAGGTTATCGACTCTGATCGTCACCGGCGAGAAAAACTCGGGTTCCCGCTGCACCCTGCCGGCAAGTTGTGTCGAGGCGCCGAGACGGACAGTAACTTCAGTAGGCACATGGATTTGAAATCCACGCATAACCTCAAACGTAACCGCCGAAGCTGTGACGATTTCCTTGCGCCCGTCAACGGATATCTCACCGCTCAGGACGGTGTCGAACCTTCCCGGCCGTGTTCTCTCCGTCGTCAACACGGTGAACACGCCGTGGTCCAGGCCCTTTTCCGTGACCGTTTGGTTGAGCCCAAAGCTCGAGGGCGCGAAATCCTGGTCAATCTCCTGCGGGGGTGAAACGCCCGGTTGACGTGAGATGAATTTCCATTCGAGATCGTGTTCCATACCGAGAATCAGCCGCACATACCTGGGAGTCAAAATCTCCAAAGCCGTGGGTTGCTCTTTGACCACTATGGCCGGCAGATCCATATTGAGCCAGGGGGCGACGAAAGGCTCTTGGTTGGCACCTTCAATAGCTGTCACTAGACCAGGGCCGCGGGCGGGTCGGCGAATGATTTCACCGCTTTCTGTTACCCCTTCGCCCCAGACAGTAAGATCCAGAGCCCTGGGCGTTGCGCCGGGCTTCGGCGTGAGGGTAAACGACGCCTTCCGGAAGCTGAGGCTCTGCACCGCGCCCGATACATTGGGCCGGACGGCAATGTTTCCTCCATCGAATACAAGGTCGTCAGGCAGGTTGGGAATACTCAGCTGAATGGGTCCGCTATAACCACGGCGGTTCGCGATGACGGTCGCCGAGGCGCTTCCGGAAAGCGGAATGTTGACGTACGGTGTGGTCAGACGGAGCGTGAAATCCGGCTCTCCCTTCTTGGCGAGTAGGCGATAGCCGTAGCTGGAGCCGCCCCGGCCCAAGAGATCCTCTACGCTGAGCTGAATGTCATGAATCTGCTCAGGAACCGTTAACGAAAGCGAGGGGTCTTCGCCGGTCGTTGTACTGAAGACGACGGCAAAAGGGCTCTGTTCGGGCTTAGTGGCCCCGGCCGCCACCAGTTTCTTGCCGCTTGAGTCATATACGGTCAACAAGGCGTAGAGCTGCGAAGTACCCAGCGATGCCGCGGTGAGTTCAAACTGCCAGTAGTCTCCGGGGCTGACCGCCAGCCGATAGCGGTCAATCTCCCCGGGCTCCGATAGGCGACCGTTCATTATGGTTGAGGGCTCCAGAGTCTTCAGCGCAGAGCCGCGTGGCTCCAGCTTCTCGGTCTCGTCACTGACCGCGAACCGAAACGGCAAACTTCCTGCTTTGCCCGGTGCCGCAATGCTTGTGAAATTCGCGGACTCCGCCAGCGTGGCCAGATCCGGCCGCACCTTGACCGGCTGTGGCAAATTGCCGCCCGACAGTTCGACCTCCACTTCAGCCCCTCGTTTCCAGCCCAGCGGGAAGATGCCCTCCGCGTAAGTGAACGTACCGATCTTTAGGCGGTAGAAGTTCTCTTCCTGCTCGCTGAACTTGGAATCGTGAAGCTCAACGTAGTAGTCCGCCTGCTTCGGCAGGGTGATCTCCAACCGAGAGTCCACGCCCAGACCTGGGGCGTCGTCGTTCCGCGCGATTGTTTTGCCGGCTGTGTCCACGACTCGGATTACTGAGTCTACACCCGACCCGGCGCGGCGGGCCTCTGCTTCGAAAACCAGTTGTTGACCGGCCTCACCGTGAAAGCGATACCAGTCCCGATCGGCGCCATCGAGGGTGCCGTTGACCGTCACCGGGACCTCAACCGTTTGGGCTGTCTCGCGCGAGTCATTGTCCGACTCTTCTTCCGTCACGTGCGGAAACGCACCGACACTAAAGAAAAGCAGGTTGGTCAGCCCATCCCGCGTTTGAACCCTGATGGGATAGACGTCGATTGGGGCATCGGGATCCAACTCAACAATGAAAGGCAACTCGAGGCCACGACGCATCGGATCTTTGGGGGGCGTGAGGCGGGTCAGCGTGCCTGGGAGGTTGGTCAAGACCTGAGCTTCTTCCGACAGCCCCGTGCCCACGAGCGTCAACGCAAAAACAGATCCCCGCTGCGCGCCGCGCGGCTGCAGCTCACTCAGCCGCGGACCAGCGGAATGAGCGGGGATCGCAGCAAGCAGTAGCAACGTGGAAAGAGCGGAGATTCTCATCGCTTGGTCCCAAACCTAGTGTAGTGCGTTAACCAGACTGCAACTTATCATGAGTCGCTCCTTGCCTGTCGGTCGTGCAGAGGATACCTTGGCGGTCCGAATACACATGTTTCGGCCATGAAACGGAACATTTAAGTCGCGTTCACGCGGCTTTGTCCTCCTGGGCCAGCCGTTTTACGGCTGGTAGGCGAGCCATGCCGGCCCTGGCCGGCAGCCCGTTTTCAACGGGCTTCTCCTGAAAACCGGGACAGCAGGACAGCACTAAGTTGCGGCATTACTGGCGCACAACGCTAGTTGCATAAAGCGGCTTTCGATCGAGGAAGCTACTTGTAATCGGAAACAACCTTTCTGAGTTGCTCACCGTTTTCCTTAAGCCAGTGGTACAGAATCAAGACCTCGGTCCCGATACAGAAGTGGCGCACACCCAGGTCAAGATAATATTTTGCCTGGTCTACCGAGTCGATCTCAGCGCGAGGCGCGACTCCTTTTTCGAGAGCGGTTTGGATAACGCGGCGCTCGACCTCTTTGATCGCCGGGTCGGACCACTCACCCGCGCGCCCGATACTCATGGCGTAGTCTCCAGGTCCCCATTGCACCATGTCGATGCCCTTGATCGAAAGGGCCTCTTCCAGGTTCTCAACGGCCCCTTTCTTCTCGATCATTATCGCCACGACAACGTTGCGCAAGTATTCGGCGTACTCGGGGGTGCCGATACCGCTCATGTAACTCACGCGACGTATCGCCACGCCGTGGACGCCGCCATCCTCCGGAGTCTCCGGCCGGACCGCGCGTACGCATTCCTCGAAATCTTCGACGGTTCGGCAGTCTGCAAATAGGACGCTCTGAAAACCGGCGCCGATAGCCCGCTCGGCGAGAAAGCGACGAGGTTCCTGATCGATCTTGATCATCGAAGACAACCCTTGCAGCTCGGTCGCGCGGCAAAAATTGTCCATCGAGTTCAGGTCGAAGGGCGCGTACTGAGCGACGAACTCAATGTAATCGAACATGCCGGTATGGCCGACGAGTTCGGCGATCGAAGGCCAACTGCTATGGATGTGCGTGCCGATGCTCGGCTGATCGGCGTCGAGGAGTTCTCTGAGTTTGTTCGGGCGCATGGCGTGGTCTCCGCTTGCGTTTTCTTTGTCCGTCCAGGCCCGGCTCGGGTTTCGGGTCTGAGCCCCGGGGGGGCCCGACGGGATTGTACCCCGCGGCGCGTCGGAATACAACGGTCTGGCCGCAGGAAAGTAGACGCCGGCTTCAACGACAGGCGGAGCCGCACCCGGAAGGGTGCGGTCAAGGCTCCCGCAACCATGGGCGCTTCCGGCGTCTAAAAACCAAACCCAGCCGCGACCGTCAGGGAGCGCCAGGAGCCTTCGCGAAGCTAAACGGAGCCGCGAACGCCAGGGTCTGTGAAAAAACCTCTTCTTTTAGGAACCGAGAAGGGATTTGGAACTTACCGCTTGCATGGTCTGCGAAAGAGCTTTGGAGCGATGCGATCGGGGCGAGAGCGGACGCCGGCGGAAGGGTTGTTCTGGCTCAGCAGCGATGCCGCCCGCGGCCGGTTTCCCGCCTTAGGCCGCTGCTACCGACGGCGTCGGGCTACGCAGGCGTATCCATTGCGCGAAGTTGTAGCTCAGGGCCCACCACTTCGCTTCTTGCGTCACCTTGGCCAGACCCCGCACCAGGAATCTCCTACGGCCCCACAGCCCCTTGATCCACAGATGCGGAAACTCCGCCACCTCGCTGCGCCGCTGGAGCCAACTCTGTGTCTCCTCCCTCTCGATCCGCTCTAGGTAGCGCCGCATCACAGCGCTCTCGATCACCCTTCCACCCGCCGCGGCTCGTGCCCCGCACAACACGGCTGGGCGCCAGCGGCAGCCGGCGCAGTCGCTGGCCCGCGCCTCATACACCGCACACAGCTGACCATGATGGACTCTCTGGCTGCGTTTCTCCAGCCGCCGGCCCGCCGGACACCGCAAGCCCTGCTCGTCGAGCACTTCAAACGCCGCGCCGCTAAACCGCCGCTCGCGCCCCTGCCGCTTGTCCGCCCCCGCTCGCCGCCCCGCCTCCTCGGGCCAGGGCGCCAACAGTTCGATCTTCTGCTCCTAGCTCCAGGCCACGTTGTCGCGCGTGGCATAGCCGCTGTCGGTGACCACGCGCTGCGGCCTTTGCCCCGTCGCTCGCTCCACCGCCGCGACCCCCGCCGCCAGCTGGTGTTGGTCGTTTCCTGCCGTGCTCACCATCACCCCGCAGACAAAGCGGTTCCGTGGCTCGCTGGCGACCTGCACGTTGTAGCTCGGCGCCCAGCCGCCCCCGCAGGTTGCTTCATCACCCGCGCCTCGGCCTCCGTCGTGCTCACCCGCCGCGGCCGGCGGCCCCGCGACGCCTTCTCTTCCCATCCTTGGATCTGTTCCAGCGCCGCTTCCAGCCGCTCTTGCTTCTCTCGCGCTGCTCGCCCCCGCGCCGCTTGCCGCCTCCCTGGCTCGTTTTCCTCCTCGCTTTGTGCCGCCACCTTCTTGACGTACTCCCGAGCCCGCTGCCGTTGCTCCTCCACCCGCCCCCGCCGCTGAAACGACCTCTTCGACGCCACACTGCGGATCTTCGTGCCGTCTTGCATCACCGTCGTGAAATCCGCCAACCCTTCCTCCTCCAGCACCGCCAGCAGCTCGCTCAGCAAACCATCCAGCGCTTCCCGATGGCTCACCCGGAAGTCCGACAGCGTGTGATGGTTGATGTCGTGCCCCGCGCACAGCCAACGCAGCCCCGGCTCATAGCCCATCATCTTTTCCAGCGCCCGCGCCGATCCCACGCCCTGTTGGTAGCCGTACACCCAGACGCTCAGTATGAGCAGACCGGGACATGCCTGGACTAAAGTGTTACCTATGTCCCGGTCTGCTCAACATAACGTTCGTTCAGCGCGGGCCATCCAAGCCCTCCATGGCTGCGACTCGGAACGTGGTACTCTGGTCGAACCAAACTTCAATACGACCGACGAATCATGGAATTCGAAAACAAAGTCGCATCGTTACCGGAGGGGGCCGGGGAATCGGGGAGGCGACCTGTCATGGCTTTGCTCGTGAAGGAGCGAGCGTTGTCGTTGCCGACATGGAAGACACTGGCGGCCCTAAGACCGCTCAGGCGATTGAGAGCAACGGCGGACGATCCCTCTTTGTGAAGACAGATGTTAGAAGCTCGGCCGAGGTCGACCGGATGACGCAGCAGGCACTCGCCCAGTTCGGGCGGATCGACGTAGTGGCCAACGTAGCGGGTGTTCAGGGCATGGTTGCGACCGTGGTTGATTTGCCGGAGGAGGAGTGGGAACGGGTCGTAGCCACTAATCTCACGGGCACGTATCTTTGCTCCAAGCATTGCATCCGAGTGATGCTCGAAAACGGTGGAGGATCGATCGTCAACGTGGCGTCGATGCAAAGCTACTTCAACGTTCCCGGGTCCTCGGCCTACGCAGCCAGCAAGGGAGGGATCGTTTCTTTGACCAGAGCGATGGCGCTGGATTTCGCCGGGCAAGGCATCCGCGTCAACGCGGTCGCTCCCGGCTATATCGATACTCCCCTACTACGGGGCTTTGCGGAAGAGACCGGGGATGCGGAGGGAACGATCAAGAAATGGAGCAGCCGCATCCCCATGCAGCGGTTGACGAAGCCGGAGGAGGTGGTCGAGGTTATTCTGTTCTTGGCCGGGTCCAAGGCTTCTGCCGTAACGGGCGCAACCTACGCTGTTGACGGCGGTATTTTGACGGCCCAGCCCACTTGGACGGACTGACGTCGACGAGACAATTGCTCAGCAGCCCGTGGCAAAAGTCGTGCAGGAGCGAAAAATGGGGACTGCCACCAATTCGCTTCCCGTCACGCCCCAAGAAACAATGCACTTAGCCTGAAGCGAATTGGCTGGCTGTACTCGATTTTTCGCAACGTATACTTCCATCACCGGCTCCTAGCGCGAGAAAACTCTGGAGGAGGCTACGGATTAGCTATGTTCGACCTTTCCATCTGTGTAGAACCGATGTTCGAGAACCTGTCTTTGGATCAGCGGGTGAAAGAGGTCAACCGACGAGGCTTTCTGGCTGAGTTTTGGCAGTGGAGGAATTACCCCGCCGAGGCGATCGATGCGATCGCGGCTGATCCTGATTCCCGGATCAGCATCTTCGGCGGTTCCACCGACGGCAGCATGGTGCACCCGGACCACGCCGAAGCCTACGTCGACGGCCTGGAGAAGAGCGCCGCGGTCGCCAAGAAATTGCGGTGTGACAAATTGAGCATCACGACCGGCTACCACGGCCCCAAAGGGGAGGTCATCCACCCTATCGCGGAACACCCAGCTACCCTGTGGGCCACTGCCTACAAGACTCTTTGCAAGGCCGCTGAGATTGCCGAACGATTCGATTTGACAATTTGCTTGGAAAGCCTGAACACGAAGGTCGATCACGCCGGATACCCGATTCCGCGAGTGGAGGATGGTGCTCGATTGGTGGAGGCGGTCGGCAGTCCGCGGATCAAGATGCTGTGCGATATCTATCACGTACAGGTAGAGGAAGGTAACGTCATCCAGAACCTCCGTGATTACGGCGATTTTATTGCCCACGTCCACGTGGCCGATGTCCCGGGCCGCCATGAGCCGGGAACAGGCGAGATCAACTATCCCCGGGTGGTCCAGGCACTTCGCGACATCAACTACAAAGGTGCGGTTGGATTGGAAGCTTGGCCCGAAAGTGACGACGTGCAAGCTCTAGACCGGTTTCGGGAACTTTTCGGATGAGTTGACTGCTGTGTGACGGCCAGTCCATCGCAAACGGCTCAAGTGCACCTAGCTCGGTGTGCCACCCAGGAGAGACTAGCAGCCGCCCTCGCGACGGATTCACCAGCTGAACCGCTTCAGCCGCCTAACCACGTCAAAGTGCCGGTCTCGACTTAAGATCGGTTGGGCGTACTGCCTGGCACAAGGCGGCGACCCACACGTCGTTCGCCGGCAAAGGGCTGCCGGACTTCTTGAGCTCTAGCCGGAGCTCTGCGTAGCGGACGGCCGTTTCCTCGTTGAGCTCAAGGACCCGCACGACGTCAAGCAGCTCGGAAAGCCATCGTTCGTACTGCCTCCGGCGCCGCGATTGTGCAATTCCGTAGCGAAACTCTCCTAGATTCGCTTTTCCGGTTTTCGGTTTTCGGGGTTGTAAAGATGATGGCCGCCGGCGAATCGCACCTCAAGTGCAAAGCTAGAACACTTCTTCGTTCGCCTCAAACGAATGACGATCAACGGCTACTATACCTGCGAAATCGGAATCCATCAGGAACTTCGATACAAATGCAACACGCCGCAGGCGGAGCTCATTGGCTGCACGCACCCAGAACACCAAGCTTGAACCCCTCGTGGTAGAGGGCGTCCGTCATTTCGTTATCTATCCGGATCAGCAGCGTACGATCCAGCTAAAGAGACTTAACCGCAGTGGATTCTAACCTGGCAAACAGGTCGAGGCTTCGGTTCCTCTTTACGCGCAGGGATCAGGTGGCCCGGTGACCTCCCATGTGATCGGGCCCTGCCTGACAGTCAGCGTTTGCTTGTGCCCGATTGCCTTCCAGCCATTCCACAGGTATTTCCAGCCTCTAGGGCGCTTGACCCAGTACTGTACTTTCACTGTGTAGTTTTGGTTGAGGGTGTCCTTCGAGGCGTCGTGAGTGAAAGCCTGGCCTGGGTCCAGGTAAAACTCTTTCGAGAACGGTGGCAGCCCCTTGTCCCATCCCCAGTAAACGTAAATCGGGGACGGAGTGCTGTTTCTTATGGTCAAGAGTCTGGAACTTGACCACGCAGGTTTCGGAGCGGGTTGCGACAACGTCAGCTTCTGGTGGTGGCCGAGTGGCTTCCAGACATTTCCCCACAAATAGTTCCAACTGTTTACCCTTTTTGCCCAGTACTGCACTTTGACCGTGTAGTACTGATTCAAGACGTCCTTTGAAGCATCGTGGCTAAACGGCTCGTTGGGGTTCAGGTAGAACGCCTTCGAGTAAGGAGGGGCTCCCTTGTCCCAGCCCCAATGTATATAGAGGGGAGACGGAGTACTGTTCTGGATGCTCAGCGGGGCAGTCGAGACAAAATCGAAGTGCGGCGGCCCGTGAGTTCGTTTGTAGTCTTCAATGTATTGCCGGAGATCCCTCTGCGTCTCACAGCGCTTCAGGATATCCGTGACCAAGCGCTTTTGGAGCGCGGCGCTTGCCTTGTCCCCGATCAGGTTGTACACGACCATCGGCAACAGTTGCTTCTGCAAATCGTTGAGCGGCACATCGGGGTAGCTCTCTTCTAATCCGGGTCTTCGCGTGCGCGTCAGCCGCGGCCGGTCGCTCCTCGGTGTGGCGCTCAAGACGTTCTCAAACGTCGGTGCGTTGGGCACTCTCTTGCCGAGCCCGGCCGTGGCTGGATCAATGCCTCGCCACTTCAGAATCGTCGCCGTAAGAGAGGTGTGATCGTATGGCGTCGTGGTTTTCGAACGAAACACGGTTTTCTGCTGGACAAGAGGTGAAACCAACAGCGTCGGGACTCTGACCCCGAATCTCTTGAAGTCAAAGCCCGTGGGTCCTGTACGGCCATCGGGGTTCAACGCGTTCCAGGGTGGAGCAACATGGTCCCAAGTGCCTCCATGTTCGTCAAACGTGATCACGAACAAAGTTTGGTTCCAGGCCGCGGTGTTCGCGGTCAAGGCTCGGTATACGTTCTCAACGAGGGTTTCGCCAGGGTCGACGTTGGCGGGCGGGTGATAGTCGTTTCCGTTGCCCCCACTGATCGCCACCCATGCTGGCTCCAAAAAGGAGAACGCGGGCAGAGAGCCCGCCTTCGCTTTCTTGTAGAAAGTTTCGATTTCGCAGAATTGCGCACGGGCATTCGGCACCTTGTCAAGACGAGGAAAAGTGTATTGCGTGTAACATTTTCCAAGATAATACGGAAGTGTCCTCGGGTCGTAATAGATCCCCCAATTCATGTCGCCGTGGTTCGCCAAAACGTTCCATAGCGTTGGAGCGTCGAACTTCTGGTTATAGGTATTGCTTTCCGCTCCGAGTGAAGTTCCGCAGTAAAAGAACGCGCGATTGGGATTCGTCTGAGTAGGAACGGACGAAAACCAGCGGTCCGAAACGGCGTAGGAACGGGCCAGCCGGTTGATGATGGGAACTTGTTGCGGGCTGTAATAGGTCGCCAGGATTTGCAGCGCCGCCGGAAGCGGTGCTTTGCTGGCGTAGTCCTTCAGGAACCCGACCATCTGGTCTCCGGGCTTCGGCTCAGTCTTCGGCGGTGTTTTCGTGCCAAAGATTTGAACGTTTACGTATTCATACTCCTCGTGGGGGTCCGGAATCGGTGTGTTTTGGGTGGGAGCGCCCTTCACAATCGGGTAACGTTCACCGTCTAGATCCTGGTAGTGCGGCATTCCCCTATCGACGCCGTCGTAGACACCCGGAAGGCCGCTGTTGGGTCTGTCGATAATGCGATCGGGTTGATCGCGCCCGGAATAAGTCCAACCGAGGAGGTTATCGAGGGACCGGTTTTCGAGCATGAGGACAACGATATGCTTGACCTGCGGGAGGATGCTCGCCATGAGAATGTTCCGCTTATTCTTTCCCGATTTGCCTCGAAGATGGGTTCTATGTGCAGACAAGTATACTCGTGCTTCGTGGTTGAGTCAACGTGTTTTGCATAAACACAAGGGAAAAACGAAATGTGTACCCTAACGAGAACAATGACCGGAATCGCAGCTTGACTCGCCTGGGCGCATTGCGCGACTATTCCCGCTTCTCCATCAGCCAGTGCTGACACCGCGTTGGTGTCGAGAATCAAGCCCGGTCCTCCGGCTCGATCACTTCGAACTCCTGGTCGATCAGAGCGTTGATGCGGGCCGTTTCCTTACGCAAATGCCGCAGTTTTCCGGCCATCTTGAGCCAAGGACGCTCTCCCCTGTCCGGCTTCGCCCGCAGCTTTTCTCCCACGGCGTCGGTGACGAATTGGCGAACGGAATTCCCCTCTTCGCCGCCTTCCCACGGGCACAGCATGCTGTGCCCCTACAGTCTAACCACGAACCATGTCACCAAAATTTGCGAGACCCAGTAGGCCCGCCGCGGAGCGTTCTAGCCGCCGATTGGAGCGAGGCCGCTCAGAGGTTTGGTGCCGTCAGTGTCTTTCCTTCGGCGTGAAGGCGAGATGATTAACCTTTTGTTCAGATCAACATTTTTCGCATCACGGTGCCGCCGACATCGGTGAGGCGGAAGTCGCGGCCCATATGGCGATAGGTGAGTTTGGTGTGGTCGAAGCCCAGGCAGTGGAGCATGGTGGCGTGCAGATCGTTGATGTGAATCGGCTCCTCGACGATGTTCAGGCCTAGTTCGTCGCCTTTGCCGATGATCTGGCCGCCCCGGATACCTCCGCCGCCAAGCAAGATGGTGAAGCAGTCCGGGTGGTGATCGCGGCCTTCGCTCCCGGGATCGTTCGGTCGGTTGATTTGAGTCATCGGCGTGCGGCCGAACTCACCGCCCCAAACGATGAGAGTGCTGTCGAACAGCCCTCGCTGCTTGAGATCCTTGATCAGGGCTGCCGCCGGCTGGTCGGTAATACGGCAATTCTTGCTCAGATTCTTGGTCAAGTCAGCGTGATCATCCCAGCTGCTGTGAACCAGCATCACGAAGCGAACCCCTCGCTCGACCATCCGTCTCGCCATTAGGCAGTTGGTAGCGTACGTTTTCGTGACCTCCTCGTTGACTCCGTACATATCGAGAATGTGCCGCGGCTCGTCGGAAAAATCCATCAGCTCGGGAGCGGAAGTCTGCATGCGAAAGGCTAGTTCATAGGACGCGATCCGCGAGGCAATTTCGACGTTGCCGGTTTCCTCCTGGTGGATTTGGTTGAGATTGCGGAGAGCATCCAGCCCGGCGCGTTGTGTCTGGGCCGTAACTCCGGGCGGGTTCGAAAGGTAGAGGATCGGATCGCCGCTGCGGCGGAAAGGCACGCCCTGATACGCCGAGGGCATAAATCCGCTGGACCAGACGGTTGCGCCGGCGCTCACTTGTGTCCCCGAGCCAAGAACCACGAACGCAGGCAGATCTCGCGACTCACTGCCCAGGCCGTAGACCGACCACGAGCCGACGCTGGGCCGGCCCGAGAGCGGAGATCCGGTCATGAGCAGCGACTGACCCGGGTGATGATTGAACGCCTCGGTGTGCATGGATCGGACCATGCAAAGGTCGTCCGCGTGAGTGGCAAGCTGCGGCAGCCAATCGGAGAATTGCATTCCGGACTGGCCATAACGTTTGAATGTCCGCGGGCTGGCCATGATCTTGGCACTGGGCTTGATGAAGGCCAGCTTCAAGTCTTTCGTCATCGATGGCGGAAGGGGTTTTCCGTGCCACTTTTGCAATGCGGGCTTGGGATCGAACAGATCAACCTGGCTGGGTGCACCGGCCATGAAAAAGAAGATGACATTCTTTGCCGTACCGGGAAAATGCGGCGACTTTGGGACCAAGTGGTCAAGGCGCGGCGCCTCGCTTTCCGCAGTCAGCCCATGGGCGGACAGTAGATTTCCGAGGGCAATCATACCCAGGCCACCGCCGCAATCTCGAAGAAAACGGCGGCGCGTGTCTATTCGCGAAAAATCTTCGAACGTCATGGCTACTCCCTGGTCAAGAATTCGTCCAGATTAAGCAGCACCCGGCTGAGGCCGACCCAGGCCGCTGCTTCTGCTCGATCTGCGCCATCCATACCCACAGGCAGCAACTCGGTTACTGATTCGGGTTCCTTTTCGAGTATTGTTTTCTGTCGAGCGAGATAAGACAGCATCACTTCCGACTCATTGGCGGACGGCGGTCGGCCCAGGCACAACTGGAAGCCATAGTCCAGCCGGTCGTCAAACGAAGCGGTGGGCAGCTTCTTCAGAATGCGAAGCGCCAGAAACTGTGCGGCTTCGAAAAACACGGGATCGTTCAGCAGGTTCAGCGCCTGTAAGGGGGTATTCGAACGTCCCCGGCGGCAAGCGGAGGTTGACGCGTCGGGTGCGTCAAAATTCTGAAGGAAAGGATACGGCGTCGTGCGCTGGAACTGAATGTAGAGGCCGCGCTTGTAGGAATCTTTGCCCGGACTCTCGTCCCAAACCGGATCATAGTCAAGCTTCAGCTCGAGTACGGATTCGGGCTGCGGCGGGAAAACGCTCCGGCCACCAACCGCCGGGTACAACAAGCCACTCGCTGCCAGGGTGGAGTCCCGCAGGAGTTCAGCCGGAAGGCGAAAAGTAGTCTGCCGGGCGAGCAAGCGGTTGCCGGGGTCCCGCTCCGCCAGGTCGGGTCGCGATTTCGACGATCGCCGGTACGTGGCCGACGTCACCACCAACCTGTGTATTCTCTTCAGGCTCCAGCCGTTATCCACAAGCTCTGATGCCAGCCAGTCGAGCAACTCGGGATGCGAAGGCTCCTCTCCCTGGGTGCCAAAGTTGTCCGAGGTCGTCACCAGGCCCTGCCCAAAATACTCCTGCCAGAGACGGTTCACGATGACCCGAGCTGTCAGCGGGTTTTCCCGCGAGACGATCCAGCGGGCAAGATCCAGGCGCGAAGCGTCGCGACCTGCCGGGGAAAACGGAGGCAACGCGCTAGGGGCGCCGGGGTTCACCTCGATCCCCTTAGCGCGGTAGTCTCCACGCAAGTGAATGTGAGTTCTGCGGGGATCTGGGCTTTGGGTGATCGTTTGCGCCATGCTGACATTCGGGAAGGAAGCTCGCAGCTCGCGCAACTCTTTGTTCAATTCGGGAAACCCTCGCTCCTTATAAAGCTCCTTTCCAATCAACATGTGGTACCAGGTGAGGAGGTGATTGGTTGCCGTGTCCCGTTGGTAGCGGGTGCGCTGCGCAGGAGGCGTGCGGAGGATTCTCAGGCCGTGGTCGACCTTTTTCTCAAAATTCTCATAAATGGTGTCCCAGTCGGTCCACTTACCGGGTGTCTCGTACGCGGCAAGCATGCGCCGCTCAAACCCCGGCTGGATGTCGGTCACACAGTACTGCTCGAGCAGTTCTTGGCGCTTCCGGTAGTACTCGTCCCGATGTTTTAAGTAGGGACCCAGCTCACCCGGCAAGGGAGCTTCGAGATTGCGCTCTTCCGCCGAATTGAAGAAGGCAAAGAGCTGGTAATACTCTTCCTGGCTGATCGGATCGTACTTGTGGTCGTGGCACTGAGCGCAGCCGACCGTCAGTCCAAGCCAAACCGTCCCCAGAGTGTTCGTGCGATCGACAATCTTCTCGAAGCGAAACTCCTCCAACTTCGCCCCACTCTCACGATTGGAGAGGGTGTTGCGAAAGAAACCGGTAGCCGCTTTTTGATCGGGGGTGGCGTTGGGCAGCAAGTCCCCGGCGATCTGTTCGACGGTGAACTTGTCGAACGGCATGTCGCGATTCAGCGCCTCGATTACCCAGTGTCGCCAGCGCCAAGCATATGGCCGAGGCAGGTCGCGATCGTAGCCGTCGCTGTCGGCGTAGTGTGCTTGATCGAGCCAGTGCCGGGCCCACTTTTCTCCGAAGTGCGGCGACCGCAGAAGATCCTCCGCGAGACGGTCGTATGCATCTAGGCCTTCGTCGGCCAGGAACTCTCCTACGCCGTCGGGCGAGGGCGGCAGCCCGATCAGATCCAGGCTAAGGCGCCGAATGAGGGTTCGATTGTCGGCTTCGGGCGATGGCTCGATTCCCTCATCCTCGAGCCTGGCAAGAATAAACGCGTCGATCGGGTTGTGAACCTGTTCAGGGCTTCGGGTGGCGGGAACAGGGGGCCGGCGAATTGGCTGCAACGACCAGGGCGTCAACCGACCGTCATCGGATTTCTGGTCGGTCGCCGCCGTGATTTCCTGTTGGGGCCAGGCCGCTCCTTGGTCAATCCACGACCGGAGAGTGGCAATCTGATCCGCGCTTAGGCGCTCGCCCATCGGCGGCATGGGCGACCTGTCGGCCTTTCCGGTAACTCTGAGGATTAGCTCGCTGGCATGGCTTTTGCCGGCTTGGACTAGTGGGCCCGAGTTGCCGCCGCGTAGCGCGTCCTCGCGACGGTCGAGCCGCAGCCCGTTCATCTGCTGCTGGGGGCCGTGGCACACGTAACAGCGAGACCGGAAGAGCGGCTCAATGTCACGACGGAAATCGACGTCCGGCGCACCTTCCAGCAGCGCCATCAGGCACGGGGAAACGCCAACGAGCACGAGGCGAACAAGACCTGGCCAGGGCGTCAAAAACATGGCTGCATGTAGTATGCCAGATCATTCGATTTCGGTGTGGCTGTTACGCGCAGCAGCAGCGAAAAGAAGCAGAAAGTACGGGCTGAGAGTGGCGGGCTAGTGTGCAGGCAGGTCGCTTGATCCCATCAAGTATTCGTCGACGGCGCGAGCGGCTTTGCGGCCTTCGGCGAGGGCCCAAACAACGAGGGATTGGCCGCGGCGGGTATCACCCGCGGCAAAGACTTTTTCGACGGAAGTTTGAAAGTCGGAATAGTTGGCTTTTACGTTACTGCGCTGATCTTTCTCGACGCCTAACTGATCGACAAGGCCATTGTGTACGGGGCCAAGAAAACCCATCGCGAGCAGCACCAGATCAGCAGGGAATTCGAAATTGGACCCGGGAATGTCCTCGAACTTGAACGGCCGTTTTCCCGTCTCGGGATCCGGTTCCGGCCATGCAAGGCGCACGCCCTCTAGAGTCTTTACGCTGCCGTTGCCGCCGCTGACGAAACGCTTCGTGTTGACAGCCCAATCGCGGACGTCGCCTTCGTCGTGTGAGCTCTCCTTCTTGAAAGTGAAGGGCCAAAGGGGCCAAGGCTGCCCACCGGGATCGTCGCGCGTCATCGGGGGCTTGGGAAGCAACTCAAACTGGCGGATCGATTTGGCGCCCTGACGGCGACTGGTGCCTAGGCAGTCGGCACCCGTGTCGCCTCCGCCGATGATGATGACGTGCTTGCCCTCGGCCGTGATGTCGAACTCGGGGTCTACCGGCCGGTTGCCGGTGCGGCGGTTCTGCTGCGGCAGGAACTGCATCGCAAAGTAGATGCCATCGAGGTCGCGACCGGGAATGTTCAGATCACGGGGGTTCTCGGCGCCCGTGGAGAGCAGGATGGCGTCGAAATCGTCGAGCAGTTGCTTGCCCGTTACGTCGATTCCGACGTGGACACCGCATCTGAATTCTACGCCTTCCGCCTGCATCTGCTCCACGCGGCGCGCGACACGGTACTTTTCCATCTTGAAGTCGGGAATGCCGAGCACCATCAATCCGCCGGCGACCTCGTTTTTTTCGAAGAGTGTCACCCAGTGGCCGGCGCGGTTAAGTTGCTGCGCGGCCGCCAAACCAGCGGGCCCGGAGCCCACGACCGCCACCTTCTTCTCCGTGCGCTTGTCGGGAGGTTCAGGAACAATCCAGCCTTCCGCCCACCCGCGGTCGACGATCGACTTCTCGATGGCCTTGATCGAAACCGGGTCTTCGTTGATGCCGAGAACGCAGGCGGCTTCACACGGGGCGGGACAAATGCGGCCGGTGAACTCCGGAAAGTTGTTGGTCGAGTGCAATTCGCGCAGGGCGTCTTTCCAGCGGCCGCGATAAACGAGGTCGTTGAAGTCGGGAATGATGTTGTTGAGCGGGCAGCCAGTATGGCAAAAGGGAATGCCGCAATCCATGCAGCGCGCACCCTGGATCTTGAGGTCCGGTTCCGACATCGGCCGGTAGACCTCTTTGGAGTCCTTGATGCGCACGAGAACGTCCCGACCCGCGGGGGCCTGACGCTCGTACTCCATGAATCCGGTGGTCTTGCCCATACTCTTCTAACAGCCCGTAGCGAAGGTCCTTCGCCTTGAAAAACGGATGCGACCCTTCCCGAGGACAGGCACCTGGATCAACTCGCTGCCGTGACGACCAACCAGCCATCGTAGGGCGGGCGACAGCGAATTAGCCGGATGCCGGCACCGTGCCTGTCCCTATGACGGTTCCGGTGGACGACTCTACTTTCGACGGGCCTGAAGCGGAGCGTGTCTCGCCGCCGGAGTTCTCACCCCGTCGTTACGCTGAGACCAGCGCCTTCTCCTCAGCCATACGGTCGCTCATCGCCTTCTTCAATTCCTTGGGGAAGACCTTGATGAACTTGGGCAACATGTTCTCCCAATTCTCCAACACCCACTGGCCTTTTGGGCTGTTCGTGTAGGCGACGTGGCGCTCAACGAGCCGTTTCACGAACTCGAAGTCTTCGGGCTCGAGCGGGTCGACATCGACCATGGAGTGGTTGCACGATTTTTCGGCAAAATCACCGGCCTCATCGAGGACATAGGCGAAGCCGCCGCTCATGCCAGCACCGAAGTTTCGTCCGGCCCGGCCTAGGATCACCACGCGGCCGTTGGTCATATACTCGCAGCCGTGGTCGCCCACGCCTTCGACGACCACCGTTACACCGCTGTTGCGAATGCAGAAGCGCTCGCCGGCCATGCCGTTGATGAAAGCCTCGCCCTCGGTGGCGCCGTAAAATGACACGTTGCCGATGATGATGTTTTCCTCGAAGACAAAATTAGAGCCTTTCGGCGGGAAAATCACCAGCCGAGCACCGGAAAGACCCTTCGCGAAGTAATCGTTCGCGTCGCCCTCGAGCGTCATAGTCAGTCCCCGAGCGCCCCAGCAGCCGAAGCTCTGACCGGCGGATCCCTTGAAGGAAATCTTGATCGTGTCTTCGGGAAGGCCCGCGGTACCGTAGCGGCGGGCGATCTCGCTGCTGAGAATGGCGCCGACGGTACGGTTTATGTTCACGATCGGCATCTCGATCCGCACCGGTTTCTTGTGCTCGAGCGCGTCCAAGGCCTTTTCGACCAATTGGTTGTCGAGCTGGAGATCGATGCCGTGGTCCTGTTTGCGCGTGCAGTGGCGAGGAATGCTTTTGTCGACGGGCGGGTCGTAGAACACCCGGCTGAAATCGAGACCCTTAGCTTTCCAGTGGTCGATGGCCTTTTTGACGTCGAGCTTATCCACTCGCCCGACCATCTCGTCAACAGTACGGAAACCGAGTGAGGCCATGATTTCGCGCGCCTGCTCGGCGATGAAGAAAAAGAAATTGATGACGTGCTCCGGTTGCCCTTCGAACTTCTTGCGCAATTCGGGATCTTGCGTCGCCACACCGACCGGGCAAGTATTGAGGTGGCACTTGCGCATCATGATGCAGCCCATCGAGATCAGCGGCATCGTCGAGAAACCAAACTCCTCGGCGCCGAGCAAAGCACCGATCACGACGTCGCGGCCGGACATCAGCTTGCCGTCCACCTGAACTTTGATGCGGCTACGCAGGTCGTTCATCACGAGTACTTGCTGAGTCTCGGACAGGCCAAGCTCCCAAGGCGTGCCGGCGTGACGGATAGAGCTCATCGGCGAAGCTCCGGTGCCGCCGTCGTGGCCGCTGATCAGGACGAGATCCGCATGCGCTTTAGAAACGCCCGCCGCGACGGTTCCCACGCCGACTTCGGAAACCAACTTGACGGAAACATTCGCTTGCGTATTACCGTTCTTGAGGTCGAAGATCAACTGCGCCAGGTCTTCGATCGAATAGATGTCGTGGTGAGGCGGCGGTGAAATCAGCCCCACGCCCGGAGTCGAATGGCGCAGCTTGGCGATAAACTCGTCCACTTTGTGCCCGGGCAACTGGCCGCCCTCGCCGGGCTTAGCGCCTTGGGCGATCTTGATTTGCAACTCGTCGGCGTTGACCAGGTAGTTGGCGCTCACTCCGAAGCGCGCCGAAGCTACCTGTTTGATGGCGCTGCGACGCCAGTCGCCGTTGGGATCCTTCTTGAACCGCCGCTCGTCTTCCCCGCCCTCGCCGGTGTTGCTTCGTCCGCCGATGCGGTTCATCGCAATCGCGAGCGTCTCGTGAGCTTCCTTGCTGATCGAACCGAACGACATCGCGCCGGTACAGAAACGCTTGACGATTTGCTTGGCCGGCTCGACCTCTTCGAGCGGCACTGGTTGGTCCGACTTCTTGAACTCGAACAAGCCCCGCAGCGTACACATGGTCTTGTTCAAGTCGTTGACGGTGTCGGTGAATTCTTGGAAAGTCTTATGGCTCTGCCGGCGGACCGCGTGCTGCAGCTTGGAAACCGTCGTGGGATTGAGCAAATGCCGTTCACCACGCATGCGGAACTGATATTCGCCGCCGACGTCAAGCTCCGTAACCGCTTCGGTGACATCCTGCTGGGCGAAATCGTGACGCCGCTTCCCCTCCTGCGCCAGCACATCGAGCCCAACACCCTCGATTTGCGAAGCTGTCCCCGTAAAGTAACGTTCAACAATGTTTTGGTTGAGTCCAACCGCCTCAAAGATTTGCGCCCCCTGGTAGCTCTGAACCGTCGAGATGCCCATCTTCGACATCACTTTGAGGACGCCTTTCTTAATGGCGAGCACATAATTGGCAAGCGCTTTGTCGAGGGAGAGTCCCTTGGCTAGCGTGTCGCGGCCGTGCATGTGCGCCAGCGTCTCGAACGCCAGATAAGGATTGATCGCGTTGGCGCCGTAGCCGATCAGCAAACAAAAATGCATGACCTCGCGCGGCTCACCCGACTCGACAATCAAGCCGACCTTGCCGCGAGCGGCGCTCCGAATCAGGTGATGGTGAACAGCGCCGAGCGCGAGCAAGCTGGGCATGGGCGCACAGTCGCCGTTCGCTCCGCGGTCCGATAGGATGAGGACGCTGTAGCCGCCGTTGGCAGCCTCTTCCGCACGGCGACAAAGCTCATCCAAGGCATTCTCTAAGCCCCGGCCGCCCTCGGAAGGCTTGAACAACGTCGGTAGCGTCTTGGCGCCAAAGCGGATGCGGCCCGAAACGCTGTTTCCATTTCCGTATTCCACCGAGCCGGGCTCGCCAACTCCCCGAAGCTTTTCCAGTTCGCGGTTTGTGAGAATCGGGAGCTCAACCCGCAACACGTGGGCGTGCTCGGGCCGCTCATCGAGCAGATTCCCCTGCGGGCCTACGTAGGTGATCGTAGACATGACCAACTGCTCGCGAATCGAGTCAATGGCGGGGTTGGTGACTTGCGCGAAAAGTTGCTTGAAGTAGTTGAACAAGAGCTGTGGCCGGTCCGAGAGACAAGCCAGCGGGATATCGACGCCCATAGAACCGACCGGCTCTTGGCCCACGGCTGCCATGGGACCCAGAATCATGCGCTGGTCTTCCATGGTGTAGCCGAACATCCGCTGGCGCTCGAGCAAGGTGTCGAAATCCGTGCCCTTGATTTGCTTTGGCTCCGGCAGATCCTTGGCGTGGATCAGTTGCTCATCAAGCCATTCGCGATAGGGCTGCCGCGTCGAATACGTCTTCTTGATTTCCTCGTCCTCGACGATGCGGGCCTCTTTTGTGTCCACGAGGAACATGCGACCGGGTTGTAGCCGCCCCTTGTATCGGACGTTCTCCGGGGCCACCATGAGCACGCCGGCCTCGGACGCCATCACGACCAGGTCGTCGTGAGTTACGTAGTAGCGCGAAGGACGAAGCCCGTTGCGATCGAGGACACCTCCCACGTAGCGGCCATCGGTGAACACAATCGAAGCGGGACCGTCCCAAGGCTCCATCAACGTGGCATGAAACTCGTAGAAGGCTTTCTTGTAGTCCTCCATGTGCTCGTGAGAGCTCCACGCCTCGGGGATGAGCATCATCATGGCGTGCGGTGTTTCGCGGCCACCTTTGATCAGGAGCTCGAGAGCGTTGTCGATCATGGCCGAGTCGCTGCCCGTTTCGTCAATGATGGGGGCAAGCTTCTTGACGTCGTCCCCGAATAGAGGGGACGAAAATGTCGCCTCCCGCGACCGCATCCAGTTGATATTGCCTCGCAGGGTGTTGATCTCGCCGTTGTGCGCCAGGTAGCGGAAGGGTTGCGCACGCTCCCAAGTCGGAAAAGTATTGGTTGAGAAGCGCTGATGGATAAGCGCGATAGCCGATGTGAGGAGCGGATCGCTCAGATCGGCGTAATAGTTGGGGATCTGGGGCGCAATCAGCAGGCCCTTGTAGCAGACCGTGATCGCCGACATGCTGCAGGGGTAGAACCGGGAAAACTCAAGTCTTCTGGCCTCCGCCTCCGTCCTTTTGCAAATGACGTAGAGTTTGCGCTCGAAGTCCGGACCGGTCAGGCCTTCGAAGCCCGGACCGTGGCCAATGAAGACTTGCTCGACCTGTGGTTCCGATTCTCGGGCCAACCAACCGATGGCGTTCGCGTCCGTGGGAACAACACGCCATCCCAGTACGCGTTGCCCTTCCTCTTCAACCACGCGTTCGACCATCTGGTGAACGGCCACCTGTTCGTCGGCCTTCTTGGAAAAAAACAGCATGCCGACGCCGTACTCACCCGGTCCGGGGAGCGGGATTCCGAGGGCATCGCATTCGCGCGCGAAGAACTCGTGAGGAGTTTGTAGTATCAGGCCGGCGCCATCGCCCGTTTCCGGATCGCACCCGCAGGCGCCGCGGTGGGTCAGGTTGACGAGGACCTCAAGCCCTTTTTCGACGATGCCGTGGGACTTGCGGCCCTTGATATCGGCCACGAACCCGATGCCACAAGCATCATGCTCATGAGCGGGATCGTAGAGTCCCTGCTTTTTCGGTAGACCGTAGTTGAGCATCGATCGTGCTTAGTCCAGCTATTTCCAGTTGACGGCCGCCCCCATCGGAAAGATCGCCGGTTGCGGAGGCCGTGATTCGAACGGATACAGGAACACTTGTCCCCGAAGCCGGGGACACCCCTCCCGATTGACATAGCATAACACTTGGATCAATATTATTGCAAACAAAAATGAGGGGGCTTATACATAAGTATACCTTATGTTATGAACCCCTTTTCTTGTCCCTTATATCATTCAATACCAATAAGATACGGTGGGAACTGTAGTGGAACGACTGAGGTAGGTCTAGGATTGTTGCTGTGCAAAAGGAGTAGCCATGCCAGGCTCGTCGCTAATCAGCAAGCGCGCAGGGATCTGAGAAAGCAGCGACTCAAATTGCGCCCATCCCCGTTCCTGGTTCACCTGGTCGCCTACGGGATTCGTCGCCTATTCGCGACCGGGATAGGTGCCCTCTATTTACTCAGTTTCGAAAAGCAGTACAGCGCTTTCGTTGTCCGCACGTAAATCCGGTCGCCCACAATGGCAGGTGTGGCGTAGCAGGACTCGCCCAGGTCATTAGTTGCCATGACCTCCCAGTCGGCTCCCGGCTTGAGCACAGAGATTTTCCCTTCCTCGCTGACCATGAAAACCTTGTTGTCGGCGGCGACGGGCGACGCGAAGTATCTGCCAAGCGCATCTTGCAGACGTGCCTGCTTCAAGATCTTCCCCGTTTCCGGGTCCATGCTGCTGACAATGCCGCCCTCTTTCATCATGTAGAGGACGCCTTTGTAGAGGAGCGGTGATGGCACGTTTGGAAGGGTCTTGTGATATTGCCACTTGATGGCGCTTTCGCTCATGTCACCCTTTCCTCCTAGGCGAATCGCCATGACAGAGTTGACGGAGGCGCTGCGGGTTCGATATTGCTCCCAATCGCGGGCGGCGAGGTAGCCGTCCTGATCGAGATCGAAGTGCGGCCAATTGCCGGTCATGGCTGGATCGGGCGCCTCTTCACGAGAGAGCTTGCCGTCCTGATCTTTGTCGTGCTCCTTGAGAGCCACCTGGAATGACGGCACCTGTTTCTGATTGCCCAAGTCCGCGCCACCCGCCCAGTTCTGCACGTAAATCGTATCCCGGTCTTTGACGGGCGTAGGTTTCTGCTGCCAGGTAAGTCCGCGAGTCCACCACACCTTCTCGCCGGACGCCACCGAATAGGCGATAAGCTGGTAGGATCCCGTGACGAGAACTTGCAGCCCACCGCCCTCCGGCGGATCGTAAAGCAGCGGCGTCGAGAAACCCCGGCGGACAAAGGGACGCTCGTCGCGCCAGGCAACCTCTCCTGTGTCTTTGTGTACCGCCAGCATGAACGCGTCGCTTTCGGAGTCGCACACCTGAATCACTTTGCCATCCGCCAGAATCGGTGATGCTCCCAGGCCCATCAAGTTGTTGAACGGGCCCAAGGGCATGCGCCACCTCTCGCCGCCATCCGGCCCATAGGAGACGAGCCCCAGATCCTGGAAAAAGACATAGGCGTTTTCTCCATCGGTCGCCGGACTGGGGGAAGCCGGCGTGTTGTCCTCGTGGAGCTTTCCTTGGCGTTCGCGGCGAATCTCGCGCTGCCAACGAAGCTCACCCGTTCCACGATCAAGCGCGATTGTCAGCAGCTTGTCGTGTTCGAACGCCGTGAGGAAGATGCTGCTTGTGCCGAAAGCTGGAGATGAATGGCCCGGCGGCAAAGGCGTCCTCCAGACCAGATTTCTGCCAGGGCCGAATTCTGAGGGAAGCGCGGCCCCGTCGGAAACACCCGAGCCATTCGGCCCGCGGAACCGCGTCCACTCAGAGGCTGAGAGGCTCAGAGAGCAAAACCATCCAGTCAAAAAAAGCGCCAAAGCGGGAAAGGGAAAGTTCACGCCGCACCTCCGGTCTAGACGACTATACCTCCATCGGGTGGGCGAGGGAAACGTCCATGGGGACGGAGCGCCACGCAGCTCGACGCCGGCCGAGTGCTGGCGGAGACCGCGTTGTGCGCTAGTCAGTCTAAAAAACGCCGCGCCACGGACGACACCAAGTGCGGCGTTAGCGTTCCCGTAACGCCCATTTGTCCGGGGAGGGATGCCGCCTGTGGTCGCGATCCGGTCTCGTTCCGCCCGGCCCGCTCCCGGGTGAAAAAGCGCTACGTTTTGTCCCGGTCTGCGCAATAGGCCGCGAGTGAGTGATCCGGCTACTGCATCCCGAAGCCCCGGCGAAAGTCATTTGGAGTACAAGGCCGAGTCGCAGCGCTTATCGTAAGTTGAGATGACTGCGAGCAATGCCTGGACCGCGGCGCCCAGGTATGCTCGCGCTAGCTGCTTATGTGGGACGGAACGAGAATCTTGTTCTCGTTTCATGTGGCGGCGTCGGGGTAGACGCGGATTCAACGGTGCCGAGCCGCGTCATCTCTGGACCGCTTGTTCACGTGTCTGTGAAAAACCCCGGTACCGCCACTCGTCACGGTCCAACGACGTTGATAGCAAAAAGGTTTCTAGACTGTCGCTTCGACGATCCGAGGTTTTTCACAGACCCTGACGCGCGCGGCTCGGTGCTCTGGGATATTAAGGGCGGAGCGCTTGGCTAGCTATATTCTTTGGAGGCTAACAGGTGCGAGGCGTCCCAACGGCAAGCTCGCGACGCTGTGTTGACAGCCGCTCAGCGGCACACCTAGAATCAGAGTGGTTACAGGCGGGAGTAACTCAGCTGGTAGAGTGCGACCTTGCCAAGGTCGATGTCGCGGGTTCGAGCCCCGTCTCCCGCTCCACTTCTCAGGCGGCGGTTTTGCCACCCGTTTCACGGACAAAACGGGTTCCGGTGCGACCCTGCCTCTTTGGTGTCTTGGCGCGGTAGCCAAGTGGTAAGGCAGAGGTCTGCAAAACCTTTATTCGTGGGTTCGATTCCCACCCGCGCCTCCACACCTATCTCACTCAAAACCGTACCACTTAGCTGATTCTAATAAACTTAGGGTCTGCGCTGCGGAGTGCAACTTCTCACGTCTCTTGCCGACTTCTGACACCTTGACACCCCTTCTGACAGACAATTTTGGCCTAGATTTGGCCTAGATTTACGGCCTCACTGCAGCAGCTCAATGACCGGCTGCAACCCCTCCTCGAACTTCCGCATTGCTTCGCGAACGTGTTCTTCATCGACGTGGACGTATCGTTGTAGGGTCTTCAGATCTGCATGGCCGAGCACCTTTTGCAGGGCGAATATATCCTTCGTCTCGGTGTAGAACCGAGTCGCGAACGTATGGCGCAGGCTGTACGGGTCGAATAGCACACCACATTCCTCACAGATCGCGTTGTGGGCTTTGATATAGGCCGAGTACGTATATGGACGCTCGTGCGACCCGAACACGAACCCAGGACGGCCCTTCACGGGCTGGTAATTCCCCTTGCCCGCCTGGTCACGAGCTATCATGCCTGGGAAAACGAACGGCGAATCCCACGGCATCCGGCGACCAAGAGTTGTGAGCGACTCGGCTGTCAGGTTTAGCGTCCTCTGTGCTGAACGGCTCTTGCCTTTGACGACTCGCAACGTCGGATGCTCAAGGTCCACATGCTCCTTCCGAAGTGAGAGAACCTCTTCGGGACGCATGCCCTGCAAGATGAGCAGCCGCCCTATGTCGAACGCCGCTGGGTGTTTCTGTGCGGTCTCGAAGTATAGGCGCTCTTCCTCGTTGGTCAGCACCCGCTCGTTCCGCGAGTCGCGGTCACTTGGCATGTCCACCGCGCGGACTGGGTTCGTATCCATCCATCCCTGACGCATTGCGTACTGGCAGAGCTGACTCAGCGCGTGAAGGTCGTGTCGCAACGTGACTTCTGAGATGCCGTTCTCACGCCGCCACGTCATGTAATCGTCCAGATTTCCGGGCTTTAAGGCATCCACATACAAGTGCCCGAGCATCTCTTTCAGGCTCGCCAGACTCGTTTGCTGACGCCCCCATGTGTTAGGGTGGTCGCGGTGTGCTTGCCTTGACCATGCGATAAATCGCTCAGTCGCCTCATTGAACCGAGCCCGTTGCTTGACGACCTCTCCCAGCAGAACGATTTGCCGGTGATCTTCTCTGAGCTTCAGGGCCACGCTTGCGTTTCGTGCGGTGGCCTCTAAGTCGGTCAGCTTTTGGTACGGTCTGCCGTCCGCCATGAAGCGGTATTCCCACTTCCCGTTTTTCTCCCGCAGACCTGGGTATTTTTTCTTGCGTTTCACGGAATCCCCTCTCAAGCCAGGTAGAGAGTCCAGCCTCACTGTACACCACCCTACGGGTCCCCAGTGCAATCCATGGAGGACCCTTCCCATTTGTCCGCCAGCGACCAAGCAGGCTGACGGTCACGCCGAGCTTGCTTGCTACCTCATGCGGAGTTAACAGGCTGTCATCTGAACGGGTCGTGGTGGCCGCGCGTTCAGCCGAAGCTTCCATCAGCCCGTCGATATTGAAGCCGTTCTGCATCGTTAGAGTTGCACGGTTATCACAAGATCCGAAATTCTCCTTGACGGCAGAACTGTATGAACTCTTCGAATTTCTCGGGTTGAGCCTTCTGTAACGCATCTGCCAAGTTGCGGCTGTCGCTTGCGGTGACAACCTGGCCGTCGTTCGAAGAATAGCCGCCATCCCACGTGGGCGGATCACCCCCGCTCCAGCTACAATCGTATTCATCCTCGGGCTCCCAGGGCTGTGTCCCTTGGGGCTTCCAACCATGAGTCATCGCAAGGTCCAGCATGTCCGCCCAGGAAAAAATGGTGAAACGAAACCCGTCTCCGTGACGGTTACTCAGATCCATTCCCATGTTGTTTACCTCCGTCGTTGTTTGTTCAAGTTGTTAGAGTTGCCAGACATTACTAGCTCACCGACAGCCCGCTGCAGGCGAATGCGCCTTTCAGCTATGTGGTTTTGCCACGGCGACTCCTCGTCGTTCGCTCCGGCTTGGCGGTTTCGGTCTGAAACGTCATCAAAGCCCCTATTCCGCCTCCCGGTCCTCAAGGTCCTCGAACCGCATAAATCGGTTGATAAACGTCAACGGGATGCGCCCGATTGGTCCGTTCCGCTGTTTCGCGATCATCAGCTCCGCCCGCCCTCGTAAGTCCTCTCGGTCGGGCTTGTAAACCTCCTCGCGGAAGATGAATGCCACCAGGTCGGCGTCCTGCTCGATTGAGCCGCTCTCCCGAAGGTCGCTGAGTTGTGGTCGATTATTCGACCGAAGCTCGGGGCTGCGGTTAAGTTGCGATAAGGCGATGAGCGGAACGTCTAAGTCCCGCGCCAACAACTTCAGGCTCCGGGAGATCGTCGTCATTTCTTGTGTCCGGTTTTCTCTCCGCACTGCCGACGACAGCAGTTGCAGGTAGTCCAATATCGCGAGTGCCAACCCATGCTCCCCTTGGATGCGCCGGCATTTGGCGCCGACCTCCATCACGTTCGTGTCCGCCTTGTCGTCAATGAAGAGACGGCTGCTCGATATCGACGTAAGCGCGGCGCTCAGTCGGCGGTGCTCTTCTTGGTTTAGGTAGCCGTCGCGATACCTGTGGCTATCGACGCGAGCAGCGGCACATAAAAGCCTCTGCATCAGTGACTGTCGCGACATTTCAAGAGAGAAGAGCGCAACAGGCTGCCCCGTCCGGCCGGGTCTGTTACTAGCCACGTACTCGGCGATGTTCAGCGCCAGCGCGGTCTTCCCCATCGACGGGCGGGCGGCGATGATGATCAACTCCCCTGGATGAAGACCGGAGGTCATTTGATCGAATCGAGCGAACGGAGTTGATAAACCCTTCTCGCCTTTGCTTGGGTCGAGCAGCGCTGAGACGCCACCGGGATATCTCTCGGCAATCTCGCGCGTCGCCACGGCAATCTTTGTCCCGGAACCGTCGGTGAGTCGCAGAAACCGGGACTGCGCATCCGCGATGAGCTGATCCGGTTCTTCGCTGCCGTCAAGTGCTCGGCAGGCTACCCCGTGGCAGGTCACGATCAACTCCCGAAGGCGGGCTTTGTCTTTGACGATCCGGATATAGCTGTCGATACTTGCAAGCCGTGGGAGGCCGTCGGTGAGCGATGCGATATAGGCGATGCCGTCACAGGATTCAAGCTGGCTGTGCTTCTCAAGCTCGTTGAAGACGGTCAGGTACTCGATACGCTCGCCGCGGCCGTGAAGCTCTCCCATTCGCAGGAAAATCCGCCTGTGCTTTTCGATGTTGAAGTCGCTGTCGGTCAGAGACCCAGCCACCTGCGGGAACACAGTGCCCTCTTTGTCGAGCAGAATCGAACCCAGAACGAACTGTTCCGCCTCGATGTTGGCGGGCATGCCCTTCTGCAACGCGGCTGACTCGATGCGTACGACGGGCGCGGCGCTCATGCGGTTTGACCCTCCTCGCTTGCCCGCCGGTGGCGGTCGCGCTCCCGATCGGAGATCCAAAAACCGGCCTCGTCGTGACCGTTTGGCTTCGTTCCGACATCGGACTCGCGCTTTCGCAAATAGACGCTGATGTCCTCCGCCACGTAGGCCGGCCGCAGCGGCTGGCTATCCCACTTCGGACACTCACGCTTGATCTTGAACTCAACGAACTCAGTAATATCATTGTCAGCGTACTTCGTGAGAGCCTTCGACTCCTTCAACCACCGCGGCAATGAACCGACGTCGTCGGGGAAGTTGAGACCCTGCGCCCTAGCGACGATCCGGCCGCTGTGGTAGGTCTCGTGGGGGCAGTCTCCGTGAGAACATTCAAAAGTGGGCGGCGCGGTTTTCGCGCCGCCATCCCCCTTCTTTAACTTCTTATCCTTCTTAGGGGCGCGTAACCCTTTAGCTTTCAGTGGGCTACGAGGGTTGCTCCGTCGCCGCTCCGTCGCTGGTGAGGGGAGCAACTCGTCTGCTGCGTCGGTGCTCCCCTCATTCTTGATGGCAGCAGATCTGAGGGGGGCAAAGTCCGAAGCAACCTTGTATTTGATGATCTCGAACACGGTGACGCTGTGCTGATTCTTGGCGGGCTTGTAGGTCAGATAGCGAGGTTTGAGTTCCTTCACAGCCCGCCGAACCGCTTCGTAGCTGAGACCGAGATGGGCGGAAATCTCACTGAGACCCTTGGCGCACTTCCCCTTGTCGGGACCGGCGTGAACAGCGTTGATCAGCAGGTGAATGTAGACCTTCAGAGCGGTTCCCGACACGCCGGCAAGGTGCCCATCCAATCCACGACTGAGGGGCACGTAGGTCTCGGTCGTGTGGCTGGCACTCACCAATCTCCACCTCCGATGTCGCCGCTGGCCGAGGCGACCATTCGAGCGGCCAAACGTTTCCAGGAATCAGGTTCAACCGATCGGCCGCGAGCAATCTTTTCGAGGTTGATTCGCCACTGACCGAGAAGCAGAACGCCGACAGAGTTGGGATCGTCGGCTAAGGCACAGCGCTCAGCACCTCTTAGGGTTCGTACCGCGTTCCAAGCTTGCTCGACAATGCGATACGGCCGCGGTTGGCTCTTTGCAGGCTTAGGCGGCCTTTTGCCGCGTCGGGGAAAGGGAACTACCTGATTTGCATTACGGCTTTCTAAGTTGGTATTCTTCACTTGTCGTCACCTTTTTGAGAAGAACATTCGCAAAGCCGCTTGGTTGCCCACCGGCGGCTTTGCTATTTGTTGTCACAGCGGATACCCGACCGCCTCCGCGACGGCGGCCACCTTCTGACGTGCCGCGATCAGTTCATCGAGAGTGCCCTTCAGTCGGGACCAACTCTTCCTGTCGCGGCTGAACGTGTTCACGCTCGATGTCAGACAGACGAGAGGGGTTAGGGTCTCGCCGACTAGGTTCATCGCGTAATAATTTCCGCTCTCGTGTCCGCCCCGCCGCCGGGCGGGGCTTGGTCTTGGGCGACGGGCTCACGCCGCCAACCGCCTGGTAGTGCGGAGCCGCCAGCTTCGATCCACATCACCAGAATTTTCTCGTTGAAATAGATCCGCCGTCCGACCCGGCAGATCACGCCCGCAGGGAAAATACCCTCCCGGATGCGGCAATAGAGTCCCGCTTCGGCTAGGTCGGAGAAAAAGGATTTCTGCACTTGAGAAACGGTCAGCAGCACGCTTAACACCTCAACAGAAACAATACCCCTAAGGACGATTTCAGAAAAAGTTGTTTCTTCGTCGGGTGCTGGAGCTACCCTTTTTTGCGTGGGCGGCCTCGCTTACCTCGTGGTAGTTCGATAAGGTCGCGAAGCGGATAGACTGCGGTCTTGACCGCTTCCCGTGAGTGGTGTGACGATTTCGCGATATCTGAGATCGGCTCCCGGTCGATTTGGTTTCGGACAAGCCAATCCATGTGCATGACGCCCTCTCGTCTTCGGGAAGCTGGCTTGGAACCTCTCTGAACAGCGAGTTCTTGAACGCGGTCACGGTACCCGTCTAGATCTTCTTCGAACTTCGTTGTGATATGTGTTTTGAACTCTGTCCAGGAGACGTCCTCGGGATCCCAGCCGGGGTGCTTGAACGTAAACGACTGCTCCTGATCTGTCAGGAGACCAACCCCGCCCGCGCTTGGCTGACAGAACCGGGGGGGCTCAGTCTTGCTCGGCCATTTGCTCCAGTAATGAAGCGTGTCTAGGGCTGTCTGAAGTGTCCATTCGCCAAGACCGTCTCGGCAAAGGTTCCAGCGGTCTCCCCACTTGAGGAGCGCTTGATAGATTTCTTCATAGTCTCCATGCGCCTTTAGCTGAGCTAGCGACATCGGGTACCAGCCCGGTCCGGCATCGTACGGCCATTCCCCGCGGTACACGGGCCACAAACTTTCTTGGAGGTCAGCAAGTACGCTGCTTTTGGCCGGTGGTTGTTGCTCAATTCTCCAAAGAAACGCCCACCGAGCCGACATCTTTCGGGAGTTCCCCGCGTCTCGCGGTCGATACCACAACTGTCTGGTGTGCGCTTGGTGTGCCAACTCATCCAGAATCGGGCGAGATCACGATAACTTAAAGCAAGAGCTTCAGCGTGGAAGTCCCGACTCATTAACATTCTAGAGCACAGGGTGAGGCGGCCAGCCGACCATTTGTCGGGGGACACACCAAGGTCGTTGTCCTGGTATTCGTCTCCAAGAAGCGCCCTTAACTCGTCCTGAGCCTTCCTGTGTTCAATTAACGCATCTAGAACGGCCTATAGTACAAAGAACGATTCTCATGGCCCACGACAGACCAGGGTACGATGCGCCAGCGAGAACCCGCGGCGAGGATGAACTAGATCGCTGGCGGTTTGCTGCAGACATCGTTGAAACCATCACCGCTACGCCGCCGGACTGGGCAGTTCGCCGCGCGGCGTTTTCGCCCGACGGCGCCCGCATCGTCACCGCCAGCGAGGACAACACGGCGCGCGTCTACTTCCTGCGCTTCGACGACCTCCTCCGCGTCGCCAAAGAGCGCCTGCCGATCACCCCGCCCGCATATAATTGACGCCCGCCGGGCGGTCCCCACGCCCGCCCTCAGCTCGGCTTCGGCTAATTGGGAGCCGGCGTGGAGCCAATGGGGGTGTTGTTCACCTACAATAGGCTACTCACCA
Organism: Bryobacterales bacterium; assembly: GCA_965248205.1. GTDB lineage: Bacteria > Acidobacteriota > Terriglobia > Bryobacterales > UBA6623. Next base: position 6,415,763 of record CBDFIS010000006.1, on the reverse strand, counting down.
CTTGCGATGCGATTCGAATACCCCGAAGGTACGCCGAAACTCAAGGACCCTCGAATCGAAAAGGCGGTTGAGTTTCTCGGAAGCTATCAGCACACTCTTCGAGATCTGTTTTCAGATCTGCCGGACGAATCGCAACTCGATCTCTGCCGGACTCCGAATCCACACCTAGCGACGGGCCCAACAGAAGTTGTCGTCTGTACCAATGGTGTGGTCGCGGCGATCCAGAACGGTTTGGAGTCGACAGATCTCACGGTCGAGGTCAAGGTCCCAGAAGAGCTCAGCATGACGATGGTCGAGTATTTTAACTCGGCCGCGGAACGGTTCTTTACGTTTATGGATCCGATTTCCAAGCTCACTTCGAAGGGACACAAAGCGACGTTTGAAGATGCTCCCGTATGGGAGGGCATTCTTTCCGGCGTAGTTATTGTGGACCGAGAAGATCGGCTTTGGCTGCCTCCGGCTAGCAAGGTGTTTTTGATCGGATGGAAGTTCCTCGAGCAGGTCGACTTGCAGGCGAAGGCTCAGGAGACAGCAAGGGGAAGTTTGGCGACCTCCTACGGAGTTTCGAATCTTCGATCGCCATCAGCAGCAAGGAAGCTTCTGGAAGAGTATCGAAAGCTACTGGACAGCGCTGTAAACGAAGCCGAATTACAGACATTCCTTGAGACACACCCTGAGTTGATCTATTCGGATTACGATGAAGTCGTTCGAAAGCCATCCTTGGGCGGAGAAAGACAGCCTGATTTTGCATTTTCGATCGGTTCAGCGTCTGGATCGCGATGGGTGTTTGTAGAGATTGAACGGCCTGATAAGCCGATGTTTACTAAGAGTGACAGTTTTCAGTTCTCTCACGAATTTACCCAAGCCAAAGGACAGTTGCTGCAGTGGGATGGCTTGATAACTAAAGAACACTCGTTCTTCGCGAACCGCTTTGAGGGGCTCCTCAAGCCAGAGTTCCACTTGATCTACGGTCGAGCGGCTGAACTTGATTCCAAGCGCCGTGAAATGCTAGAGACGGAGTTCTCAAGTGCTTCGAATCGCACCTTCAGCACGTTCGACGACCTGGTAAATAGATTCGAGAAAATGCTCAACAACGTATTCTCTGGGCCATAGTGCGCTACCAGTACAAACGCGAACCTCTTACCGGAGATGAAGCAACCCGCTTGGCCAACGCCTGCAACCCCCACGAAGAGAAACTCGTTGTCTGGGTCCTTCTCGACACGGGACTCCGCGTCTCCGAGCTTGCCAACCTCAAACGAGCCAATCTCGACTGGCAAACCCACCGCCTGATGATCTACGGCAAGGGCGGACCCTTCGGCACCAAATCCAAGCGCCGGGTCATTCCTTTAGCTGCCCGTATCCAGCCCCTCATCGAGGGGTATTTTGCATTACACGAAACCTTGGGCTTCACTGTTCGCACCATCCAGCGCATGCTCAAGCGCGTTGCTAACCGCGCCCGTATCAGCCGCCCCGTCTCCCCTCACGTGCTGAGGCACACCTTTGCCGTCACGGCAATCCAGAAAGGGATCTCCCTGCCGGCGCTTCAGCGCCTGCTAGGCCATGACACGCTGCTGACGACCGAGATCTACCTCAACCTCTCGCCCGAGCATGTGGTCGAAGAGTTTCAGCAGAAGTGGTAGAGATCTCTCAATCTATTGGACTTGCTGGCGAGAACCTGAAGACGACCAGCTTGAGCACAGCTCCGTTAGCGTACGATTTTTTCCGTTTCGTGAGCGGACCCTTAGTCAACGCGAAACAAGGCGAATTCAATCCATGACACTCGAAGCAGTGAGCCGTCAGGATGGGCAGGACATCAGAGATCCTTTCATCAAAAATGTATCACCTGTCATGGCAGGCTCATCGTGTATAATTCCCTCGGAAGGGTAGATTCTAATCGCGGACTCCCTTCCTTTGGGGCCTGTGGTGTTGCAGCGCCACAGGCCTGTTTTTTCAGTCACTTAGGGGGGAGGCGGTGGCTTTGAAACCACCGCCTAGAAAGTTGGTCTACACACCGTAAAGGACCCCTGTCCCGTCATGCCACCCTTCGCGGTAGCCGATTTGGGAGGGCCTCATGAATATGTTGCTAGGCCCAACAACGGTTCCTCTGTAAGGCTGCCCATAGCCGTCCCAGTAAGGACGGCCTAGCTGGGCATCAACATAGCCTCGTGTGTACGCACGACCGTAATCACTTCCATCGGATCCATTCAACATGCGCGGACTCCCTTCCTTTGGGGCCTGTGTGGTTTGCCAGGGCTTATTGCAGTTACCTAGCTCAGGCCTTTCGCGTAAGTACTGAATCTGAACTTTTCGTTTTGGATCAAAGCGGGGCAGAGCTGTCACCAAACCCAAACAACCAAGCTCCGATCAAATCTTGCAGTTCAACATGCCTTTGGTTGTTCAAGTTACAGCTCCTTAGCCATTCGCTTCACCAGGGGCAAGTGAGCCGCGTGATTTTCCACCCGGCTTCTCTACTACCCCCCGGTACGCTGCGACGAAATTAAGGGCTAGGAACGGTGCTGACAGCTAAGCAGGAGAGAACACTATTGGTGCGATGACATATATAGCAGCCTTTGCTGCTCAACACTATACCACACCACCACTGTGTGGTGGTGTGTACATCCTTAAAAGGGGTCAGTTCACGAAACGGGGAAAATCGTACGCTAAGCCACCAGCAAAGGTCGCCAAGTGCTTTAAATAGAAGGGCTCGCGGGGTGTCCGCGCCAAGCTCTCGAACGCCATTTGGTGCTCAGGTTTTTTCCCCCTTACCGCCGGGATGGTTTTGAGATCAGCTTGACCTAGAAATCGCTCAATCTATTGGACTTGCCGGCGAGAACCTGAAGACGACTAGCTTGAGAACAGCTCCCCTTAGCGTACATTTTTACACCGATTTGCTCGGTACCCTAAGGGCATCTGAACCGCAAGCTGTTCGGCGAGATGCTCAACCGCCTCGCGGCACTGCCTGTGCCGGGAGGGTGACGCGGCGAGCGTCGGAGCAGCCGGAGCGGAGAGTTGCCAAGAGGGCAAAGCCGGAGCGCTGTCGGCAGAGTGGTCGCTAGAGTGGCCGGAACGCCCTGAGCGAAGCCGATTAGTACGTCGAACCGCCGCCGAATGGAGGATCGAACATGCAAGCAATGCGAAAACCGTTGCATCGTGGCCGTGGATCGGCTACCCTGTGCGTGCCAGGACCGTCAAAAAGGAAATCCTAAATGAAAACCCGCACTGCCCTCGCTATCACTTTCTGTCTGATGTTCGTCTGGGGCCTCACGGCCCAGCGTGACCGCGTAGAGGCGGTCGAGATCGGCCGCCACAACCTAGAGCTGCTGCCAAAGGGCAAAGAGGCCGACGGCCTGCCGAACGACTTTATCCTGCGCAACAACAAAATCCATGCGCTCGTCTCAGGCGCTCAACCCTTCCGCCGCGCCAACATGACGACCGATTACACGCGTGTCTTGCAGGGTTCCCTGTATGACCTCGACTTGCGCGGGGAGGACAACGACCAACTCACCGCTTTTCGGCCGGGTGATGAAGGCGGCTACTTGTCGTGGGTGAAGATCGCGGATGACGGCTCGGAGACCGGGCCGGCTGTCGTCGAGGCGGTGCGAACGGCCGCGAAGGGCGACGGCCTCTACACCCGGCACGAGTATCGTCTGGAGCACGATTGGCAGTATCTGCTTGTTTCGTCCACCTATCGCAACGAGTCGCGAGAAGCAAAGACGATTACACCCTCCCCGACCTGGAAAGGTCTCGACAGTGAGCAGGCCGTTGGCGACATCCGGGTCGGTGACAGCATCGATCCGTTTGACAAGCGAGGCTATGCCGTTGGACCGGCGAAGGACACGACGCTAGCAGATGAGATAGAGCTACAACCCGGCGAAGAGAAGACATTCCAGGTTCGCGTGGCGGTGGCCGATTCGCCCCTCGCCGCCTACGGGATCTTGGCCGCAGTCGACGGTCCGACCGGGGAGGTGTCGGGGACCGTGAAGGACCCGGATGGCCGGCCCGCGATTCACTCTTCGCTGCTCGTGGATGTTGCGGGCGAAACGGTCCCCCACTACCCCGACGCGGACGGCCGCTTCTCATTTCGGCTTCCCGCGGGCAATCACACTGTCCGGTTCGAGGACATCGGCCGCGACCCGCTGGAGAAACAGGTCTCGGTGAAACGCAACGCCACGGCGGAACTGGACTTCGCCGTGGCCAAAGCCTCAACGGTCAAGGTGGCCATCAAGGATGCGGGCGGGCGGCCATCACCGGGCAAGGTACAGTTCATCGGCGTAGATGGTACCGAGACCCCCAACTTCGGGACCGACTACCGCGCCCACGGCGGCAACCACCAGTACCAGACGCACGACGGTCAAGTCACGCAGCAGGTGCCGCCGGGCAAGTACCTGCTCCGGGTCAGCCTCGGGCCGGAATACGACCTTGTGGAAGAGCACATCGAAGTCGCCAAGGGACAGACGGTCTCGGTCGATGCCACGCTGAGACGCACGGTCGATACCACCGGCTGGATCAGCACCGACTACCATGCGCACTCGACGCCGAGCGGAGACAACTACTGCAACACCAATGACCGAATTATCAACCTGGCGGCGGAGCACGTCGAGTTCGCTCCGACGACCGAGCACCAGCGGCTCTACGATTGGGAACCGTATATCGACCGTTTGGGGCTAAGCAGGCGGGTCAAGACCGTTCCCGGTATCGAACTGACCGGCAGCGGACAGCACTTTAACTCGTTCCCGTTTGTGCCCGACCCGCTGTCGCAGAACGGTGGGGCGCCGCTTTGGACGTACGATCCACGGATCAACGCCATCGTGCTACGAAACTGGGGTACGCCGTCCCTAGCCGAAGGCTCACGTTTCGACACGTCAGCGAACGCGCGGAAGCGCATAGAGCCTTTTGGAGGCGGACCCGACCGCTGGGTGCAAGCGAATCATCCGAATGTCGGTCTCGTGTTCTTCGACCGGGATCAGGACGGGGTTCGCGATGGCGGCTTCACCGGTTTCGAAGAGTTGATCGACGGAGCGGAAGTCTGGAGTGCTGAGATTCTCAACCTCAGCCCAAACTACAACACTCGCAGCGGTGCGAACCGCACCTTCGGCTGGTTGCAAATGCTCAATCAAGGACGACACGTCTGGTGCGTAGCAGTGAGCGACGCGCATCGCGTCTTCGGTAACGGGGTCGGCGGCTGGAGAACGTACGTGCCCAGTTCCACCGATATCCCGGGCGATATCGACCACGCGGAGATCATCCGAAACTCCAAAGCGGGCCGAATGATGATCACGAACGGCCCCTTCCTCACAGTGACAACGGCGGACGGGTTCCCCATCGGCTCCAGCGTTGTAAGCGCCGGATATATCGATCTCAAGATCCGGGTCCAAACGCCGAATTGGATGGAGATCGACCGTGTTCAGGTCCTCGTAAGCGGGCGGCAGCCGGAACAGTACAACTTTCGCAAGGACGTGAATCCGGGCCTGTTTCGGGATGGTGTTGTGAACTTCGACGAGACGGTCCGAGTGATGCTGCAGCGCGACGAGCACTTGATCGTGGTAGCGACAGGCGAGGGCTCGACCATCGAGAAAGGCTGGGGGCTGAACCCCTACGGGGAAATGCACCCGGTGGCGTACACGAATCCGATCTACGTCGATGTAGACCACAACGGTTTCCAGGCCAATGGCGATACGCTGGGCCATCCTTTGATGACGGCACCGCGGGCGGATTAAGGGGTTTCTCGGATAGCCGTCAAGTACTGCGAAACGCTCCACTAAGACTAAAAGGGCTAAAGAAAAACTGAAGAAGTTATATAGACACAAAAATGCAAACCCAAACCCAACAACGCTTACGCAAATTCCGCCGCCAGCCCGACCGCATCAACCCAATCCTCACCCCCCCAACCCTCGATGTCCTCTCTCTCATTGCTCGCTACGGCTTGATTTCGACCTCTCTCATCCTTCACCTTCTGCCCCGCCACCACAAACTGACCTACCGCCACCTGCAAAGCCTTTACCACCACGGTTTCCTCAACCGCTTTTCCACCGCCTTACTCGGCGGCACTGGGGAGATGATCTACTATCTCGACAACCCCGCCACCTTGCACCTGCTTTCCGACAAGACCGACGTCGACCCCGATACCTTGCCTTGGGAGCAAGTCAAACGCAACCGCGATCGGATCGCCCCTATAAGGGTACCGAGCAGATTCGTGTAATTTTGTACGCTAAGCCATCAGTGTCGGTCGGCAAGTGCTTTAAATAGAAGGGCTTGTGGAGTGTCGGAGCCAGGCCTTCCAACCTCATTTGGCGCTCGGTTTTTTTTCCTTTGTCGCCGGGGTGGTTTTGAGGTCAGCTTGATCTAGAAATCGCTCAATCTATTGGACTTGCCGGCAAGAACCTGAAGACGACTAGCTTGAGAACAGCTCCCCTTAGCGTACATTTCTACAGCAATCTGCTCAGTCCCAATTCAACTACTTAAAGAGGTCCATGGGAGCCGCCCTTCTGGGGCGGTTTTTTGATTGGCTTCTACCCACACCCGCGATTCCGCTCCATGAAAGAGACGGCAGTCCGACGGGGTGTACAATCTCTGAGAGACCCAATTTCAAAACAGAAACGGTGCCTTATGTTCAAAGCAAAGCAGACCCGTCCTCATTTGCTCACCGACCGGACGTTCACCACCAGCGAGGTCTCTCGGATTGCCCAGGTGAGCCTCCGCCAGCTGCAATGGTGGGACGAGCGCAAGATAGTCTCCCCGGCCCGTGAAGGCCGCAAACGGGTGTACCTTCCCGCAGAAGTTCTCGAAGTTATCGTCATCGCCGAACTTCGCCGGAAGGGATTCTCACTGCACGGTATCCGGCGCGTCGCGCGCTTCCTCAAACGCGAAGGGGGCCACCGCCTGAGTCAGGTCTTGAGCGGGCACCCGAAGCTGCACCTTCTCACCGACGGGAGATCGATCTACCTGGAGGATCGTCCAGGGCGCGTCATCGACCTCCTCAAGGATGCCAAACAGCCGATGTTTCTGGTCTGCGTTAGTGACCAGCTGAAACGGTTCGGTCCGCCGCCCAAGAAACCCATCCGCACCGAGACTTTCCCGGCAACACGGAAGGTTCGCGCCGGTTAACGAATCAGCTGTCCTCCTCGGCGGCGGATCATCCCACTCCCCCGACCCAAAGTAAACATTACAGTGCAAAACCGACCCTCTGGCATTTTGGGAGAGGGTTCCGCTCCAATCGCGAGACGATCGGATCGGCCCTTGACACCCTCTGCCCTGCTGCTACAATTGGGGTAACATAAAGGACGTTATGTTACTATAACTAAACCGCTTAGGCGACTGCTAGGCCGCGCTCGCCGATCTCTCTCTCCGCAGCCTCAATCTACTCCAATCGCCTCGCCGGGTGTAGTTGCGCCCTCTGCGACGCCCTGCACAATTCGCCCGACACCCTCACTGACTTCCTCGGCCCTTATGCTCCTTACCGTTTATCTCGAGCGTGAATTTGACGGGCTCGCCGTCCGTAGTCAGGTGGGGTTCGCGGCGCTCAGTGTAACCCCGCGATTTCCCCTGGGTCTTGAGAAAAAAGATAATCGCGGTGAGGTTGCCGTTTTTGATAGCCTCGATGAGTTTCGATTCGGCCAAGTCAACCGAGCTTTCACGGGCCTCCCTCAGCACGTCTTTGAGCGCCGGAAACCGCTCGATGTACCGATAAACCGTCTTGGGGGCGCAGCCTAAATGCTTGGCCGTAGACGTAACAAGCCCGCCGGCCGCGTCGAGCGCACGCGACACTTGTGCCTGTGTAAATTCGGCGTGCCGACCGCCCCTTTTTTTAGGTGGGACATTTGGGACACTTGCGGCCATTGAATTTCATTATAAGTACGCGGCTCGTTGTTCGACGAGATCTTCGAGGCTCTGTCGATAATTCACGCCGACACCCTCCAAGGTGCCAGGTGATACCCGGCTACCCCCCCCAATTTATTTTGGCCTGGTTTTGGCCCGGCAGGTAGAATCTAGCGAGCTAAGTGCGTGAAGGCAGAGGTCTTACGAATCTTTCTCTAAAGGTCTGCAAAACCTTTATTCGTGGGTTCGATTCCCACCCGCGCCTCCATTTGTTTTCTTGTACCTAACTCATTCCCAAAGACTTAACCTCACTTCCGATCTTCGCTCCTGTTCGTCCCCAATCGTTCCCCTTTTGGGCCGAATCGGGGGGCAAAGCGGACACGGAATCGCTACACCTTCTCCCCATGCTCGGGTACCGATACCTAGCTGCCTTACCGCTCAATCGCCGCCCGCTTGTGCTCATCCATGTGAACGTAGCGCTGCCCGATCCGGATGGAATTGTGCCCCAGAATGGACGGCAGCGTGGCAAGGTCGAGCCCTTGCTGGCCTTGCGCGTATAGCCCGGACGACCTTGTCCGCGGCCGCACCGTCACTCCCGCCTACTTCTTCAACGACTCGAGAACGCGGCGGGACCCTCCGATAAGCGTCGCATCGTCGCCCGTAACGAGCAGGAACTCGTCGCCTTTTTCTACGCACGCCGCGGCGTGGTCCATGCTGGTGCAGCCCCCTCCCATGGCCTTGCCGTGCTTGCGGCAGGCTTCGCGAACCTTCTGCTCGGCAGCGACGTACTTCGGGTCATCGTACTTCATGTAGATGCCGAGTGAAATCGAGAGGTCCATGGGACCCATCGCGGCGGCGTCGATGCCGTCAACACTCATAATGTCATCGATCTTGTCGATGGCTTCCTGCGATTCGATGATTGGGCTGATGAGGAGTGACTCGTTCGCGGTTTCAAAGTATTCGTCGACATCGTGAAAATACATGCCCGCTCGGCGCGGACCCCAGCCGCGAATCCCCGCCGGCGGGTAGCGGCAGGCTTCGACCAGGCGCTTGGCCTCTTCCCCGTTATTGATGAACGGACAAATCAACCCCGGCGACCCGTTGTCGAGGAACCGCCGAATCTCGTCGGCGTCGAAAACCAAGGGCCGGGCGAGAACGACGGCGGGGGTACCGACTCCTGCCTGGAGCATGGCCCTTACCTGCGGCAGGCTGGTACCCGTGTGCTCGCCATCAATCAGCAGCCAATCGAAGCCGGCGTTACCGAAAATCTCGACGACCGCCGGGTCGGTCAGCGCTAACTGTGCCCCGAAGCAGGTCTCTCCGGCCTTGAGTCTTTCTTTCAACTTACGAGCTTTTTCGAGTTCTGGAAGCATCGATTCGGTTTCCTCTCTAGTGCATTTCCCACCGCGGCTTGACGTCGCGGTTGACATAGGACGGCGGCCAGCGGTGTTCCGCCAGCGCGTGTACCGCCTTGACTGAATGACGCCAAAAGTCCTCCACGAACTGATCCGTGTAGCCCGCAATATGGGGCGTGATGACCACATTGTCGAGCTTCAGCAGAGGGTTATCGGGCGGAGTCGGTTCCTGTTCGGTCACATCAAGACCAGCCGCCGCAATTTGGCCCTGCTGAAGCGCCGCGACCAGGGCTTTCTCGTCAACCACTGGGCCGCGGGAAGTGTTAATCAAGACCGCATCGGGTCTCATCAACCGAAATTGCGGCTCGCCGATGAGATGACGTGTCTTGGATGTCAGCGGGCAATGGATCGATATGAAGTCGGACCGCGAAAGCACGTCTTCAAACGACGCAGCCTCGACGGAGACGTCAGCCATCTCTTCGGCGCTCACCACCGGATCGAACGCCAGAATCTTCATCTCGAACGCGATCAATTTCCTGGCCACGAGCCGGCCTATGTGCCCGAAGCCCACCAGTCCCAGAGTTTGGCCCCGCAAGTGCCAGCGGTGTTCGTCTCTCTGCTGGTCCCACCGTCCCTGTCGCACGGCACGATCTTGGACAGCGATTCGGTGGGTGACCGCCAGGAGCAACCCGATGGTATGGTTCGATACAGGGTCGGCGACCGCTTCGGGCGTGTTGGCGACGATGATGCCTAGCTCGGTCGCCGCCTCTACCGGAATGTTGTCAGTGCCGCTGCCCGAGCGTATGATGGCGCCGCAACGGGCAAACAGCCGCAGCACCTCCGCCTTGACCCGCTTGCCGCCGAACACCCAGACGAGATCCGCATCGCCGCCGTATTCCTCAAATTCTTGCTCGCTCCGACATTCGTGAGCAACGAACTCGATCCCGGCATCGGCCAATTCCCGGCGCACCCACTCGGGTACCGAGTGCCTTTCGGACCCGACAAGCGCCACTTTGAATGGATTGGTTTTCACTCTTTCAGCCAACCTTGTGAACAGCCCCTACGCCCCCCCGAACCAAGTTTCGAACAGGTGAGGCAAACCGAGAGCGGCAATCCCGAGGAAACAGATAGCGCACAGAGCGAGACCCAGCTGCATGAACCAGCCCGGTCGCATTTCAGGAGGCAAGAACTTGCGATTGACGTACAGCGTATGGACGGCGCTGACACCGAGCGCGAGGTTGCCAATGCCGGCGCCGTACTTGGCTAGGGTCAGTGGATCGAACAGCGAAAGGGCAAACGTGCCCCATATGATGTACGCTATCAAGATTCCGTAGTAGATGTATTTGACTTGGTTTCCCTTCATCTTTTTGACTTGAGGGTTGACGACCCAAATGATGTCCGTCCAGCGGCGTGCCAGCGAATCGGCGGAGAACGTGGAACCGGGAGCAAGCACCAGAAAGCCGCACAAAAGCGTCAAGGGCCACAAGACCGCACCGTAGGCGGGGTAGGCACTGGAGATTCCATCGGCCGTCATGGCTGCCACGCGGTCGCCGGCGACGGGGGCATTGCGGATAAACTCGATGGAAATCATGCAAGGAAGGGCCATCCCTATAAAACAAGCGGTTATCCAAACGGCGGTCTGATCGGTAACGATATAACGGATCCAGCCGCGCCAACGAGCCACGCTCTCCGGACTTATCCTGAAAACCTTGCCAACGTGAGAAAGCGTGATTGTACGTCCACCGATCGCGCTAGGGATGGCGCCGGTCTTTCCGCCCATGCCCCAGCCTTTGTCGCGGGTGTAGTTCGAGAACATGCTGTTGGCCATGCCGCCAGCCCCGGCAATCGCAAAGAAGGCGGCCAGCAGACTCCAATCCAGGTCCGGAAGCTGACCATGCTCGAAGAAGTAGGTCAACAGGTTGCCGGTTTCTGATCCGCGGTTCTTGATCAGGCCCCTAAAACGGGAGGCCGCTGGCTCGGGAACCTCCTCGAGCCGGTCGTAGCGGCTGGCTACCCCCGACTCCGTCACTAAGAAACCGGTAGGCTGCCAAGCGCCGTCGGGAGCCTTCCGGCCCTCCGCTCTCATGGTTAGATCACCGTCGGTGTGCTCGACAAGAAACCGTCCCGGACCGGCCAGGCTCTGAGCCGTGGCAACCTGGCTTCGCAGCTGACTTTGAAGCTCAGCCGGTACAGCTTCACCTAGGGCATACTTCCGCGCTTCGCCGCTCCCGCCGACGCCGAACTCCGTAACAATGGTCTGGCCATTCTCGACGGTTCCCTTGACGGTATAAACGACCGACCCTTCCCGCTCGGTCCAGGTGAAGTGGCGCCCGTCGATCACCGAGTCGGCCCGAAAAGGAACCGACCCAAAGCGAAAGAATCCGGTCACCACCTCCCCGACGTTGCGAGCGGAAACCATGAACACGACGACAAAGCTCAGATAGCCCAAAACCAAGACAATCTTAAAAGTCATGACCCGTTCAATCATGCGGTAGATCGCTCGGCCGAAAAACAGGGGGACAAAACTCAGGAAGAAAACCACATACCCTAAGACGCTCACCAGTTGGCTTTCCGATAACGACAGCCCCAAAAAGGTCGTCATGGCGTCCCCAGGAAGATGTCCCAGTATGGCTGCACTCAGCGGCACGGCAGAATTCAAGGCCATAAACGGGAAGACGTTGGAAAACTCCGTGAGTAGATATACCACCGTCCAGAGTCGCGCCCCCGGCCAGGTGCGAAAAAAGCCGACCACAATCGGCTCGCCGCAATAGAGCGCGTAACGCATCACCTCCAAGTTCAAGAACACTTGGCAAAGGATGCTGATGGTGGCCAGCCACATCACCATAGCCCCGAATTGCGCGCTGACCGCTGGACCGAACAGCCACTCGCCGGCCCCGATCGACGCGCCGGCAAGCAACATCCCCGGCCCGATGAACGTCCTCCACTCGCGCCAACCTCGCTTTAGAGGGCGCGGCAACTCGTCTACGGTCCAAGGGGAAAGGACACCGGCCGCTACGGTTTCCGACTTCGCTTCGTTCTCTTGGTGAGACGGTGAGTCAGTCATAAGAAGCTAATCACCCTTGTGGCACGTGCCAGTTCATTATCGAAGGTGGTGGTTGCGGCGACGCTATACGACCGATGAGAACTGTTTCGTCGTAAGATGCCCCTGAAAAGTACCGCGCCTTGGAGTTACGTGAGGCGCGCGAGTCAGAAGGAATACCCTATCACCTGGTCCAGGTCGCGTCAATCGAGATTGTGCCTGCGGTACCAGACCGGTCTACTCCAGGGTTTGGCACCGAGGTTCTAAAAGGTTCGCGGGATAATCAAGGCCGCTCCCAAACCGGCACGAAGCGAATCCAAACAGAGGCTCGCACCGGAAGGGGGGTGTGCGAAAACTTAGGTTCCCTTTGGTTAAGAATTGTCGTAGCCGATTTAGACTAGGACATGAACGAAACATCGCCCACCCGCTACATTCCGATCAACCGCGACCAGCAGGTTCTGCAGCCGCTCGACATCGAAAGGCTCATCGCCGCCGACCATGCAGCCCGCAAGATCTGGGCCGTGGTCACAGGACTCGACCTGAGCCGCTTCGAGGAGCAGATCGCCGGCCGCGAGGGGGGGGCGGGCTGGCCGTGCCGGCCGGCTCGACTGCTGGTGAGCGTCTTGGTGTGCTGTTACCAGCAGGGCGTGTAGATCCACTAAGGAGACTCACGGCGACGTCCTCAAAGAACGTCGGCGTTGCTGGCCTGCTTAGGGCGGCTGGGCACCGCCTTCCAAAACGCCACGCCTGAAACTTTTGCCGAAAAGGGGATCAGTCCCGATCCATGTAGCGAGTAGCGCATCATTAAAACCTTTGCCGTCGATGCGACCCAGATAAACTCCGTTCATCCGGAACTCTGTCCCACGGCTTGGAACGTACGAGAAGACGAAAACATCGTCCGTCGTGAGCCTACCACCTCGCTCTTCGGCCTCTGTCTCCAGTAAGTCGCAGAATGTTTCGAACTGATCCAGTAACTCAATGCGGACGCCGGCAGCCAGAGTTCCCCCACGCAAGGCACCCATCGTCGACGACAGGTTTCTCTCAAAGTTCTTCTGCCAGGGCTGCAGTCCGAAAATCCTCCCTAACAAGCCCCTCAACCCGCATTTCCAATTTGATTTCGGCATCCCGACCTTGCAGCGGCCTTCAGCGTCTTTATTTATAGGGGTTCAAGCCCTGTCAGGACGCACGGAGGCCAACACCCAATGGGTGAAAAAGAAAACAAGCCGTTTCAGCTCACCTTCAACGGATTTCTGAAAGTCGATTTCCAAGGATCGCGCGTCACCTCGGATGGTGGCCTGATTCTCATTCGGGAACTGGACGAGCGGCTCGGACTGGGCAAGCTGATCGACGAGCATCTGACGGATTCGCGGCAAGGCACAAACAAGAAGTTCCCACTGGCCGACCTGGTGCGGCAATCGGTCTACAGCCGCCTCGCCGGCTACGAGGATCTCAACGATGCTGCCCGTGTCTCGGCTGACCCGACTTTTCGTCTGATCGGCTCGAAGAAGAACTGGGATCGCGGCGGGGCGCTTACGTCGCGTCTACAAAGCTTTGAGGCAGAGCTGCTGGCCAGTGAAGAGAACCTGCTTGGGCTGATGGCGGTGAACCGCGAGTTGGTCGCTCAAGCCCAAGCGCAGGACGAGTCCGAGCGTGTCGTGCTCGATATGGACTCCACGGAAAGCCCGGTCCACGGTCAGCAGGAAGGCAGCGCTTACAACGGCCATTTCGAGTCCACCTGCTACCACCCGCTGTTGCTGTTCAACCAGCACGGTGATTGTCTGGCGGCGAAGCTGCGAGCGGGTAACGTGTCCAGCGCCGAGGACTGGGACGAACTGCTGCTGCCCGAGATCGAGCGCCAACAGGGAGAAGGCAAGCAAGTGACGTTCCGCGCCGACGCCGCCTTCGCCAAGCCGGAGATCTACGAGGCGTTGGAGGATCGCGGAGTGGACTACGTCATTCGCATCCCAGCAAACAAGAACCTGGAGTTGGAGATCGAAGAGATTCTGTTCCGTCCGCCGGGCAGGCCGAGCCTGAAGCCACTAGTGCGCTACAAGAGCTTCCGCTATCAGGCCGCGAGTTGGTCGAAGCCTCGGCGGGTTGTGGCCAAGGTTGAGCACCACCAAGGCGAGTTGTTTCCTCGCGTCGGGTTCATCGTCACGAGCATGAGCTTGCCCAGTCGGTCGCTGGTGCGCTTCTACAACAAGCGCGGCACGGCCGAGCAATGGATCAAGGAAGGCAAGCAGGCAACCCACTGGACACGGCTGTCCTGTCATCGTTTCCGGGCAAACGAGGTGCGTTTGCAGTTGAGCGTGTTGGCCTACAACCTGGGGAACCTGTGGCGGCGGCTGGGGCTGGCGCAGAGGATCAAGAACTGGTCGCTGACGAGCTTGCAGCATCGGTTGATGAAAACCGGAGGGCGGCTGGTCAAGCATGCCCGCTATTACTGGCTGCTGTTGGCCGAGGGGCATCTCAACCGCAAGCTGTTCGCTGAGATGCTGGGGCGGATCTGGGCGCTGCCTGTGCCAGGCGGGTAACGGGCGACGGCTGCGACGGAGAAGAGACGCTGGGTTGCTGAAGAGGGAACTACTCGGAGCCGTGTCGGCGAAAAGCCCTCCAGCGAGCTGGAACGCGGCGATCGAGCGGCATTCAGCGACCCAAACGGGAGCGAACGGAGCATCGATCGTGAGAGGAAGACGAAGACCTTGCACCCGAGCCGCGGATCGGAGTATCCTGACCATCGCGGGATGGCCAAAACGGAAATTCCAGCTAGAAGCTCCGGGGTGCGGCGTTGACAACGCCGTAAGCTCAATGGTACACAGGATTCTTTGCCTCTTCTTACCAGGCATCTCTTGCCGACCTGGGCATAGAGTGCGGTAACCCGTCGTAACCAACCCCGTTTGGCCATGATCAAGGTCGAAAGTCTAACGAAGCGCTACGGTCCCACCGTAGCCGTCCGCAACATCAGCTTCGAAGTTGACAAGGGCGAGATTGTGGGATTCCTAGGTCCCAACGGCGCCGGCAAGACCACAACTATGCGGATCCTAACGTGCTTCCTACCGCCGACCGAAGGAACGGCGAGCGTGGCCGGCTATGACGTTCTCGAGAATCCGCTCGAGGTAAAGAAGCGGATCGGCTATCTGCCGGAGACGCCGCCTCTCTACCCCGAAATGGAAGTGCTCGACTACCTGCGATTCGTCGCAAGACTGAAGGGCATTCCGCGCAACGAGATTGCTTCGCGAGTGAATTCAGTGGTCGAGCGTTGCGCTATCGGCGAAGTTCGGCAAAAGCTCAACGGTCAACTTTCGAAGGGCTATCGGCAACGCGTCGGTCTGGCGCAAGCGCTGATCCACGATCCTGATGTGTTGATTCTCGATGAGCCGACGGCTGGGCTCGATCCAAAGCAGATCATCGACGTCCGCGGGCTTATCCATGAATTGAGCGGCGAACACACGATCATCTTGAGCACTCATATTCTGCCCGAAGTTTCGACGACCTGCAGCCGGGTCATCATCATTAACGAAGGTAAACTGGAGGCCAGTGATACCCCCGAGAACCTGACCGCGCGCTTGCAAGGGCACGACACGGTGCTAGTGGAGGTCGATGGACCCGCTGACCAGGTGCAGGAGAAGCTGGAATCGGTCGAGGGAGTCACTCGCGTCGCTCGGGCCAACGGGCACGGGGGGCGGACGTCGTGGGAAGTCGAAACGGGTCAAGACCCCGCGATTCGTACATCCCTGTCGCGCGCCGTGGTGGAATCGGGCTGGGGCCTGTTTGAGATGAAATCGGTCGGGTTGAGTTTGGAAGAAGTCTTCTTGAAGTTGACCGGTTCGGACCAAGAACCGACGCAAGAAGCAAGCGGTGAGGCGGCGGAGGAAGCCGAAGCTGAAGGCGGAAGCGGCGATGCCGCACCGAAAGAGGGGGACAGCAACCCGTGAGAAACGTTTGGACTCTTGCTCGACGAGAGCTCAACTCCTATTTCGTTTCACCAATCGCCTATATCCTGCTGGCGATGTTCGCCGTGATCTTTGGTTACTTCTTTTTCACCGCGGTCGCAATTTTCGTCCAGTTCAGCGGGCGGAGCCAGCCGGGGATGGGGGCGATGAACATCGACCAGTTTGTCATCCAGCCGACGTTCGGTAATTTCAGCATTATTTTGTTGTTTCTATCTCCTATGATCACCATGCGGCTTTTCGCGGAGGAAAAGCGCAGCGGTACGATGGAACTGCTCTTGACGTCGCCCGTTCGGGACTACGAGATCATTTTCGGGAAGTGGTTGGCCGCCATGTTGCTGTATGGCGCCATGCTGGGCTTGTCGCTTCTGAACCTGTCCATCCTTTTCGTTTACAGCGAGCCGGACTGGCGGGCGCTGCTGGTGGCGTACCTGGGTCTGCTTCTTATGGGCGGTACCTTCCTCGCCTTGGGGGCCTTTATTTCGTCGTTGACGCGTAACCAGATCGTGGCGGGCGCGGTCGCGTTTGGGCTGTTTCTGATGCTTTATGTACTCGACTGGGTGAACGCGTACAGCACATCCACGGTAGGTAAGATTTGCAAGTACCTAGCGATTGCTCCCCATTTCCAGCAGTTTTCCAAAGGCGTGATTGAATTGAAAGACGCGATCTATTACGTTTCGGCCATTGGATTCGGCCTCTTTCTGACTAAGCGGTCTTTGGAGTCGCTACGTTGGAGATCGTAGTTCAGGGAAGGCGGCTATGTCGCTCAGCTCGCTAAGAACAAGGCAAACCAAATACGGCACCTATATGGTGGTGTATTCGGCTGTGGTATTGGCCAGCGTGGCAGCGGCTAACTACTTGGGGGATCGCTACAACAAGACCTTCGATGCGACAGAAAACAGAATCTATAGCCTGTCCGATCAGACGACGAAGATCCTTGGGAACCTCGACCAAGATCTGAAAATCTATTACTTTGATCAAGCTGAGCGGTTTGATCAACCTTCACCGGGCGGCATGGCGCCGAGGGATCAGTTGGTGCGCTACGAGAACGCTTCGCACCGCGTGTCCGTTGACTACATCGATCCGGACAGCAAGCCTGACCTGGCCCAGGCGATGAACGTGCGGACGTACGGGACGGTTTTCGTCGAGATGGCAGGCAACCGCGAAGAAGCCGACTCGACGGACGAGGAAGACATCACGAACGCTGTCATTCGGGTCATCAAGGGAGAGGAAAAGACGACCTGTTTCCTGACGGGTCATGGCGAAGCGGACGGAGACGATTCCGAGCGCGAGGGTTTCTCTTCCGCGAAGGAGCAAATCGAAGATGCGAACTACCAAACCAAGACCGTGTCGCTGTTGGAGAACCCCGAGGTGCCGGACGATTGCACTTTGCTCCTAGTTGCCGGTCCGGATAAGGAATACCTAGAGCCAGAGATTGATGTTCTGCGGTCCTATATCGAGGGTGGCGGACGAACGCTGTTTCTCGTGGACCACGATAAGAGCCCGAGGCTGGTGGAGATGCTCGGTTCATGGGGGGCCAAGGTCAACAGCGACACAGTGATCGACCTTTCGGGTGTTGGTCAGTTTTTCGGTATGGGACCGCTGTCTCCGCTCGTCGGCGATTACGAATCCCACCCGATATCGGAAGCAATGGGTAACGTCGCATCGTTCTTCCCGCTGGTCCGAAGTGTCGAAGCGGGAGATACACCTGAAGGTTGGACGGCAGAGAAACTGTTCAGCACGACCGCCGGCAGCTTCGCGTCGGAGGATTTCTCCCTCGAAGACGGCGAGGTCACGCGGAACCCTGACAAGGAAAGGGAGGGTCCGATTTCCCTGGCGGTCGCGGCGACTTACGACGTTCCGGCTGCCGAGGAGAATGAAGAGGAAGGTGGAGAAGTCGAAGCTGACCCAGAGAGCAGCGAGGACGAAACCGATTCGGAAGACGAAAAGAAGGAGGGCCGCATCGTGGTCGTCGGGACGTCGATGTTTGTCCGCAACAATTTCATCGGTCGCGGCGGGAATGCGGATCTATTCCTGAATATGCTCAACTGGCTCAGCTCCGACGAGGATCTGATTTCCATTCGACCAAGGGATCGCGACAGCACACCGCTGAGCTTGACCGGGGCGGACATGAGCCGTCTGTTTTTTGGCACGGTCGTGGGCATTCCTCTCGTTGTCATCATCTTCGGAATTCGTGTCTGGTGGAGGCGCCGCTGAGGGGGTAGCGCTTGGTTGCTTGAATCACGACAGACTATCGGCGGACAAACCCTGGAGCCATCGGTTTCATGTCCTTGGGAGGACCGCAGACGCATGACCGCTCACTGGCGTTCGCGGCTCCGATTCGTTCATCGTAGGGGTGTACGAGAACACGAAACTGAGCCTGGAACGCTAGTGACAGGCCGGGCATGCGCGCCATGGTCCCTCGTCGCAAAGCCGGCGGTTTCGGCCCATGGGGACTCCCTCACGGTCGCGGCTCGGAAGACGCAAACCGCTTCCGGAGGCCGACGATCGTAATGGGCCTTCGGGAAAGGACTCTCGCGAACCTTTGCACCCAAGCTGTGGCCGGGGCACGCATCCCGCCTGCGTCTGCCGACAAGTCTTTCCCATGTGGTCCCGAGAGCCGTTGACAAGCAACATTGCCTTTCCCGCTAGGGAGCGACGATCGTGAAACCGGTACCCCTCCTCATCGCCGTCGGGATTCTTGCCATACTGGGCGGACTGGTTTGGTACACGGAGGAGAATCCTCCCGAAACCGGAGAAGAGAAGCCGGAGATCGTTTCGCTCGAAGAAGACGATATCGTCGAAGTGACGATTTCTCGGCCCGACAAGGATCCCATTACTCTCCGGCGCGATGAAGACGACGAATGGCAGTTTGGCGAGGTGTATACCTTCCCAGCCGACGAGTCAACGGTCAAGATGATGGTTTCCAACCTGGCGTCCATGAACGCCGACCGCGTTGTCGAGGAGCAAGTCCGCAATTGGGGCCGCTACGGGCTTGACGGGGAGGGCACGCTGGAAGTGCGTGCCGAGGTCGAACAGGAGCAGGCGGGCGAAGACGAGGAGGGCGAGAAGGAAACGGAAAAAGGAAAAGTTGATCCGAAAACCTACCGAGTTGTTTTCGGAGATGACACGCCCACGGGTGCCGGGGTCTACGCTCGCCTGGCCGGCGACCCACGACTCTTCACAGTCTTCAGTTATGTCAAAAACGGTTTTGACAAGGAGGTCTTTGATCTGCGGGACAAGAAACTCCTGCAGGTGGATGAGGATAAGATTTCGCGGGTTACCGTGAACGTTGGTCGGCGGTCCATCGAATTCGGCAAGAGCGGCGACGATAGCTGGCAAGTTCTGAAGCCCAAGCCCCTGCGGGCGGACAACTACACGGTCGGGGATTTGGTGCGCTCGGTGCGGACAGCCCAGATGGTTTCCGTGCTCGAGGAAGGCGAAGAGCCTTCCGGGGACCACTCTTTTCGGCGACCGTTTGCGATCGCTGAAGTCGTCGATGAAGCCGGAGCTCATACTTTGACGATCGCGAAATCAAAGGACGACAGCTATTACGCGAAAAGTTCGGACCTCAGTGGCGTCTACGAGGTTTCCTCGACGATGGCGGCGGGCCTCGACAAGCCGCTCGAGGATTTCCGCAACAAGAAGCTATTCGATTTCGGATTCAAGGAGATCGCGGCCCTCGATTTGCGGGACGGCGACACTCGCTTACGCGTCGAGAAGAAAGACGATAAGTGGGTACTTTCTTCCGAAGGCGATCGGGAGCTTGATTCGGAAAAGGTGCAGACCGTGATTGACAGCCTTCGCAGCCTTGCGGCGACCAGTTTTCCGTCTGACGAGGCGGCGGATCAGGCGAAGTACGGACTCGACCAGCCGGCGATTGAGGCCGAGGTGAGGGTCGCCGACGGAGAGTCGTCCGAAAAGGTTCTTATCAGCAAGGTCGCGAATGACCGGGTCTACGCGGCTCGCGAGGGTCAGGCTACCACTTACGAGGTGGAGAAGAGCGCCGCGGAGGAGATCGAGCGGGCGATTCAGGAGTTGCCGCGCGAGGAAGACGAATCGGAAGGCGAGGAAGCAGAATCGGAAGAGGATTCCGAGGGTTAGGCGGTGGTGATCAAGGGTCCGACTAAGGAAGCTGTGAACAGATTTGCGTTGGCGGGCGCCATGCGTTGCGCCCAGGCGTCGACACGAGTGTCGACGCGGCAGACGTAGGCGTCTGCGCCACAACATGAGACACCGAAGGCCCAACGTTAGTCTTTGGGACCGTCTCCCGGTATAAGCAGGAGCAGTGCTGTCCGGGGAAAGTCGCGCCATCGGACGGTAAGTCTCGACCGTTCAATGTCTTATGGCCTGTTTTGCCCGGGAACGATTTGAAATCCCGAGGCCGCAAATGGTCGCCTGAACGGAGCATCCGGACGCGGCACAATGAGGGATGAACCTTGGCCGTACGGTTTTCTCCCAACTGATCGAGCACCTACCGAGCAAAGAGTTTCAGAAATGTGTATCGCGCTACCGCGGCGATTCCTACTCAAACCTGGACAGCCGCGACAAATGCAGTCCGTGCTGAGATCTCTTCTCATCACAGCCCGAGCCTCTCGGAGACTATTTGAGGAGAGTATTTGCATTGAGTCGGTTGTCTTTTTCGGAATGTACAGGCCGCCAACGTAAACGGCGCCCGGCCCAACTCTTCCTTCGGCTACCCCATTGAGCACCAGGATCTTCCCATCGAGTTCAACCGTTTCAGGCAGGTCGGGCTCTTTCGAATGTGCGGCGCCAACCACGCCCAGCGTCAACAAGATAGGGACCCACACCGTCACGCCCAAGGTTGAACTCCTCCGACCCAGGACATTCTAGCGTATGGCTACCGCCGCCTTAGGGATGGGGCCCCCGTAGAGCTCGCAACCTAAACAAAGCTGTGGGCTTGGCATTGCCTAGTCAGTGGGTGTATGCTTCTGCGGGAGAATGAGTCCGTACCGGACATAGGATTCCCTAGTCGTATTGCAACCGCGCGGGGCGGTCACTATGAACCAGCAACACAAACCAAGCATCGAAGGCTATACGAACCAACTGAGCGTCAAACCGGGTGATGAGATAGGATTCCATATTTCTGCCAACACTCCGGAATACTCGATCGAGATTGCGCGGATAGGCGCCGCGCGGCAGGTGGTCTGGACCAAGCACGCTCTGCCGGGCGTCGAGCACCCGGTTCCGGAAAATTCGTTCTCCCACGGCTGTAGGTGGCCGGTCGCCCTGAAGGTGACTGTTCCCGAAGACTGGCGATCAGGCTATTACGAAGTGATCTTAACGGGCAGTGATCGCAGCGGCCCCACCGCCAAAGGCGAAATGTCCTTCGTCGTCCGATCGGTCCACCCAGGTCGTGATACGAAGATCCTGCTGCAGCGGGGCACCAATACCGACAACGCCTACAACACCTGGGGCGGCGCGGATCTTTACCGCGGCACGAACGGGCAAGCGCGGCGGGTTTCCTTCGACCGCCCGTTTGCCGGCTCTGTGGGTTACAAGGGCCGGTTTCTGTTTAGCATGAGTGCCGCGGTGGAAGATGACCTGGCTCAAGGAAAGGTCACCCCGGCGCTAAACAGAGAATTCTCAGATCACGGTACGCCGCTCACAAGATTCGCCGGCATCACGACGAACAGCGGCCACGCCGGTCCCGGTGTGGACCCTGATGAGCGAGTCCCAGATCAATGGCACATTCCCGACGCCGAAAAGTGCATCAGGATCGAGAAACAAGGAGAGGAGCTCAACGTCTATGACGGGTTCACGACGTATCAGGGCGGCTGGCGCAACTGGGAGCATCCCTTTGTAGAGTGGGCCGAGCGGGCGGGATACGAGATTGACTATGCCGTCAATTCCGATCTCGAGTTTCACCCTGAGATCCTCGATCACTACAGGCTCGTCTTAAGTGTCGGGCACGATGAGTATTGGTCTTCACCAATGCGAGATCACCTGGAAAAGTTTATCGCGAGGGGAGGGAACGTGGCGTTCTTCAGCGGCAACAACGTCTATTGGCAAGTTCGCTCTGAAGATAACGGTCGCGCCCTGGTCGGGTGGAAGCAGGGCTACAAAAACGATCCACACTACCAAACTGGCGACCACAGGCAGCTAACCACCCTGTGGTGCAGTCGTCTGGTTGGCCGACCGGAGAACCAGTTGACGGGGGTGAGTTTTGCCTACGCCGGCTACCATCGCTTTTTCGATCAGTTCCAGGACGGGGCGGGCGCCTACACCGTCCACCGTCCCGACCACTGGATCTTTGAAGGCACTGGTTTAAAGCGAGGAGATCTTCTGGGCGCTGCGGACAAGATTGTCAGTTACGAATGCGACGGCTGCGACTATGTGCTCGAAGACGGGCTTCCCGTACCGACGCATCGCGACGGCACACCCGAGAACTTCGAGATCCTCGCCAGCTGCCCCGCCGCCTTAAGCGCCGCCGACGACTCGCTGGGCATGATTGTCGAGGCACTCCACGGTGACAGGTCGGCCCCGCATCGCCAACCCGGGGCGGCAATGGTTGGTACCTACACCCGTGGCGGCACGGTAGTTACCGTCGGCTCTACGAACTGGTCGGATGGCCTGCGCGGCTCAGACAAAGCCGTCGAGCGCATCACCCGAAATATCGTGGACCGCCTCTCCAGGTAGGGCACGGCATGCCGGGAACTCGACACGCGCGTGGCGCGGGCCGTGGCGCACGCATTCTTGCGTGCCGTGTCGCCATTCGTGCCGACATCGTGTCGGGCCACCGAGTCCACCCCTCCAGGACAGTAAGGTAATTCTCGTTTTAGACAGGGCCGATTTTCAAAGCCGAAATACCCGCTAGAAACCCGCCCTTCCGTCGCACACGTTGAGGAAAGGTTCGCCCGGCGGACAATGCTCCGCCGATTCTTCGCAAGATTAGGGGCTCACAAACTACTCGTTGTGGCATAATAGACACACATGACTTTGTTGTCGTTGTTTAGAATCAACAAGTTTAGAATGGTTCTCCAGTTGCATACACTAAACCGCTTAGGCGAGTTAAGTCGGAGATCCTAGACTTTGCAGTTCGAGACCACGACCCTCCGGACGGTCGAACTGAGCGGTGTGGGCCTACACGGCGGCTTGCCTGCTACCGTGCGGATTCGTCCGGCTCCCTCTTCTACAGGAGTTCTGTTCTGCCGCACCGACCTCGATGGGTTTCGCATCCCGGCCAACGGCAAATACGTTGCCCGGGTCAGTTACGCCACCAGCTTGATGCGCCAGGGCGTGCTGATCTCGACCACCGAGCATCTCTTAAGTGTCCTCTACAGCTTGGGCATTGACAACGCCCAGGTCGAGATCGACAACCTGGAGGTCCCCATACTTGATGGTAGTGGACAGTCCTTTGCCGAACACCTAAACACGGCCGGCCGTAAAGTGCTGCGGCGCAAGCGACGTTATCTTCAGATTCGCCGACCTGTTGAGGTACGCGAAAACGGCAAGCGAATCGTGATCCTGCCCGATGATTGCTTTCGAATCACTTGCATCACCAACTACGATCACCCCTCGGTCGGACATCAGCGGGTGGAGCTGGAGGTGACGCCCGAGAACTACGCCCGGGAAATCGCCCCGGCGCGAACGTTCGGCTTCGAGAAAGATCTGGACCGGATGCGCGATATGGGGCTGATCCGAGGTGCATCGCTGGAGAATGCGGTTTGTTTCACGCCTGACGGAATCCTCAACCGCCAAGGACTCCGCTTCCCGGACGAATGCTGCCGCCACAAAGTGCTCGATCTCATTGGTGATCTGGCACTGATCGGGCGCCCCCTGCTGGGACACGTGATCGCCGAGTACGCTGGGCACGCCATGCATACGGCGCTCGTAACCCAGATCCTCAAAGACGCTTCCTGTTACGAACTCGTCACATGGGACCAGGTTGAGTCGAACGTCCCTCAGCCCGTGGCCGTGTAGAGATTTCGAGCAACCCTCTCGGACCCCTTGCTTGATCTCGTTGGCTGCGGTCAGGATCCCGATTGACCTCGGTTGACGGGACCGGGCCTCGGGCAGGTCGGGGCAGACTACGAATTTCGACGGCTCTCCGAGGCGGCTATCTTAAGGTTGCGGCCAACAAAAATGGCTCGGGGTGTGCCGGTAGCAGAGTCCTGAAATGCACCCTGTCACCGACTTTTCACATTTTTTCTCCTCACCATCTCAACGACTTAGGCCCCTGGGGGCCTCCTAACTCCCCACCCGCCCTCTATTCTGGTACGGGGCCCAGAAACCGAATTCTCGGCGGGATGACCCTCGTATTTTTGCCACTTTCTGCCACCGGCATTCTCCGGGATCCTGGAAACGCTATTATGTCTCACAATTCAGAAAAGTTAACCATCAAGCACAACACTCCCATCACAGCTCCGCTAGTCTGCCAAACCGCCGCCAGGTGGCCCGCATTGATGTTCGAGCCGCGAAGCGGCGCCGGAATGTAGCCTAGGGTGGAGCCGGAACGGCGGAACCCTAGGGTAGGGTTAAACAGAATCGAGCCCTGAAAGGGCGGAAGGAACATAGTCAAACTTGAATCGGTCAGCCCCTAGGACACTTGGATACACTCGCTCCTCTCGAAGAGCGGGGACAGCGAAAGACTCATCTTCCCCCAGCGAGGGCGGCTTTCGTCGGGCCGCTGCTAGGCCAGTGGTTTTACGGCTGGTACTGCGTCCTGCACGCCGGTGGTTCTTTTTGGCGCTCGGCCGCTCCCAGCGGCCGCGCGGGGCCTGGGGTGGGTCACAAGCGGGCCGCCCCCACGCAAATGACCAAACAAACCCAATCTCGTGGAACCGCTATGGAATCAATGGCTTCTAGCGATGAAACCCGTAGCGCGGATCTCGCCGTTGAGATCCGCGGCCTTTGCTCCGTCCCGCCCCTAACCGCTAGCACCAGTCTCTCGGGAGCCGCTTCTCCGCACCGCGCCGGGAACCAACATTCCCGCCAAGTGAAAGAGTCCGACCCTTCTGTGGCGCACGCTCTTAGCGTGCCGCGTCGAGACTCATCTCGACGCCTGAGAGCGCTTCCATCACAAAAAACCAAACAAACCCAATTCCGCCGAACCCCGGTGGAATCAGGACGATACAATAGTCCCGTCATGGAAAACCCAACCAATAACAGACGTCGCCTTGCCGAGTTTGTCCTCGGCACGCTAGCCCTAAGCGTAAGCTGTTCCTTCCCCGAATCAAGGGAGAGTCAAGCGGAGAAGCCGGCCCCTCCGCCTGCCCTTACCTCGGCCCAAAGAGACAAGATCGATGAGGTCACGGGCGCACAAGGAACGTTCTTCGCCGAAGAAGGCGTCTATAAAGTCACGTTCCCGCGAACCGACGTGGAGGTCCAGATAGACGGACGGGACTTCGATCCCTTCCTGGGTTTGACTTCGTGGGCTTCGTTCACGCCCGTAGAAACCGGTGGGCTGATGGTAATGGGTGACCTAACTCTATTTGAAGATGAGGTCAACCCGGTGATGTCGGTCGCCCTTGACCACGGGCTGGAAGTCACCGCTCTTCACAACCATTTCTTCTATGACCGCCCCAAAGTGATGTTCATGCATATCGGGGGCCGCGGCAGTGCCGAGGCCTTAGCAACGGCTGTGGCCGAGGCGATCGCGAAGGTAGCGGAGATTCGCCGGAGCTTGGCACGGCCGGCTTCGGGATTCCTAGGCACGGCCATTCCCGAGGAGAGTTCGATCACACCAGAGAAGATCGACGGCGTTCTTGGGCTGAAGGGCGCCACGAAAGGGGGCATGTACAAGGCCGTGATCGGGCGCCGGGCCAATATGCACGGCCGCGAAGTGGGTAAGCAGATGGGCGTCAATACTTGGGCGGCCTTTGCCGGTTCCGACGAAAGTGCCTCGGTGGACGGAGATTTCGCCGTGCTCGAATCCGAGTTGCAGAGGGTTCTCAGGGCCCTTCGCCGTGCCGACATCAATATCGTGGCTATTCACAATCACATGGTCCACGATCAGCCACGGTACATCTTTTTGCACTATTGGGGCCGCGGATCTACCGTTGAGTTGGCTCAAGGCATCCGGGACGCTCTGGACGGTCTGGGGACCGGCTGACGACGAGTCGGCTTGCGAGGTACCAGGCTTGCTCGGTCATTCTGAGAATAGGGTTATGAAGGTGACGGAGTCCGGACGCGATGAATCGCGCCCCCGAGCCTGAGCATCCGGCCGATACAAGGGTGCCTTGCGCTGTAGAGACTAGACAATACGGAAACAGTCCAGCGGCCCACCGGGCCTCATGAAACAGGATGTTTCCACGTACAATGGAGTCAGGACGATTTATGAGAGACCTAAACACTAGTTTTCGATTTTTGGTGCTAATCGGCTTGGTACTCTCGCTTGGCGCGTCATGTTCCCAGTCAACTTCAGCCGGCGATAAGTCGGCGGTCGCCATTGTCAACGGCGATGCCATTACCGAAGACGACCTCGACATCGAGGGTGAGCTTACTCGGCTCGAGCAGCAGGCTTATCAGGTCCGCCTCCAAGCTCTGCAGGAAGCCATTGCTCAGCGCGTACTCGAAGCGGAAGCTCGGAAACAGTCTCTCAGCGCGGAAGAGCTACTGGAGCAGGAAGTGGGTAGCGTTGCCGATCCAACTCCGGAAGAGGTGGAGAGCTTTTATACCCGCAACCGGCGAAGCTTCCGCAAGCCCCTTGAAGAGATGCGTGACCAGGTAGGAGAGGCGTTGAAACGCCGTAAACGACAGAGTGCTCGACAACGCTACGTCGCAGCGCTCGTCGCGGAAGCAAGCGTCGAAATCTTTCTCAACCCACCTCGTCTCCCGGTCGACCTAGAAGACGTCCGCCGAAGAGGCCCAGCCGATGCTCCCGTGACGATCGTGGAGTATTCCGACTTCCAGTGCCCGTACTGCAAGAGAATGCAGCCGGTGATGCAGGAGCTAATGGCGAAATACGAAGGTGAGCTTAGCTGGGTCTTCAAGGATCTACCGCTCACACGCATCCACCCCGGAGCGGTCTACGCGGCTGAAGCTGCCCGCTGCGCGGGGGAACAAGGAAAATTCTGGGAATACCGTGATGCCCTTTTCGAGGTGCCCCGCGTAACGGACGAGGTGCATCCCGGGATCGTGGAGTCTCTCGAATTGGACCAGGAGTCGTTCGAAGAGTGCGCTTCTTCGGGCCGGCATCGAGGCGCCGTCGAAGCCGACAGCCTCGAAGCCCAGAAGCTCGGAATCAGAGGGACACCCGCCTTCATCATCAACGGAATCCTTCTCTCCGGCGCCAAACCAATTGAAGAGTTCACGCGAGCCATCGACGCCGAGTTGGCGGCGACAAGGTAGTCCTCCCACGAATCCGAGCACTTGCTAGCCGTCCGGCCCAACCAAAGCCGTCCTTCAGGCTGGAGTCGCTTGAATTCGTGGCGATCCGAGACAGATACGTTCCTCGAGCTTTTAGCCCGCTTCTGTCGCCAGGTGGCGCGGCGAAGTGCGTGAGAAGCCCGTCAGTACAAGGCGCGCGCCGCTCGGCGCCCAAATCCCTGAACGATGCGAGCGTACTTGAACATTACTTTGAGCACGGCGAGCAAGCGCAACGCAGTAATGGCGGGTTTATCGCCTGCTTCGACCGTCAGGTGGTGAGAAAAGCGGGCTAGGGTTCGGCCGAAGGCTCTTCTTCGGTCAGCGGCTCTAGATCGTCAATCTCATCGAACGTAATGGTTGCCTCAGCGGTGAACTTGCGATAGAGACGGAACTCCGTGTTGTTACGCGTGAGCGTTCGACCCCGGCGCATGCGCATTTGGGCCTTGAGCGGCAACAGAAACTCGCGGCCGCTGATGTCGGTAAGATCGTAGTCCAAGCGCTGCTGTGCTTCCTGAATCGGGAAGTCCGGTGGCATGTCGTGGGCCTTCGTGACGATGCGCAGGACACGCTCGGTTTCCTTGTCGATGTAGACCAGTCCACGGAAGCCGGCAATCAGCTTCCGACCACCCTGAATACCGATCTGCCAACGTGAACGGCGCCGCGGCACATAAAGGTGGAACACGTAGACCCCATGCCCTCGCAGCAGAGAATGGCGCGCCCAGCGGAATTCGGCCTCGGTGGAGGGTGCGAACAGCTCCGCCAGCATGCTGCCGAACTCCCCGGTACTGGTGGCGCCACCGAGTTCGTGCATGGTACGGCTCGTCAGCTTGTTGTTGACGCTGATGACGTCGTAATCCTCGTGGCCTTCGAAATAGCCGACGCGCGTCTTGATTTCATCGTATTTCAACCAGTCCATCTCGAGACCGCTGGGGTCGACGAACCGGCGAGTAATCTGCAAGCACACGAAGTCGGGCAATCCGTCGGTGTACTCGAGGGCGTTGCGGCGGGCTTCTTCGATGATTCGCCGTTGCTCTTCCTCAGAGGGCGGGGGAGGCTGGCGGAGGACAGGGCCGGAAGACTCACTAGTCTTGGGGACGGGCAGGCCTTCCGTGGCGGGCTTGAGCTGGCGCAGAACGTTGAGCGTCTTCGGTCCGATGCCCCAACCGACGAACTCCTCGATCAGAGGATCGGTCAAGGCGAAATTCAGGGTCTGTTTCCTGAGGTATTTGGAGACTTCCTTATCACTCAGCCCCTGGCTGATGGAGGACCGCACGATGTCCCGCAGCTGATCGAAGCTGAGTGGCTGCTGAGCGAGCGAAATAAGGACTCCCGCCACCAGCGAGAGCAGCAACCGCCGAAGCATGCCCTCATTGTAATCGGAGAGACCTTCGGCTGGAATCACGCATGGGAGAAAGCCAACATTCCCATGCCGCATTCGCTCTGGGACGCTTTTCCCGTATAATTGGCGGCAGACTGATGATCCCGTCGCAAGCGGCAGCTGAGCGTAACCGCGGACCTAACGGCGCGCGCAGCAAAACCAGCAATCTCCGTGTGGCGGCGGTCTGGCAAAGGCCGTATTGACAACCCCGCGACGTACCTCAAACCAGCTCAAGGAGACCCCCATGCGCAGACACCTTAGAGTCCGACTGGTGGCTTTGATTGTCTCGTCCGCCGTTCTTATCTTTGCGGACCACCATTCGAAAGTCGAAGCCGTTATGGCTGAAACCGCGCAGCGATTCCTCAACTCTTTGAGCCCCGAGCAGAAGGCACAAGCCGTGTTCGGTTTTGACAATCCCTACCGAGCGGAATGGCACTTCTTTCCAGACTTCGTCTTCCCGCAGACCTATGGCCACGACCGGGAGGGCGTCAGCTATAAACAGATGTCGGCCGAGCAGGAACGCTTAGCCGACAGCTTGCTCGGTACCGGCCTAAGCCGCCAGGGCTTCGTCAAAGCGATGACGGTGATGAGTTTGGAGGAGATCCTGCGGGTCCTCGAAGAAGACACCAAGGGTCGCCGGGATACCGAACTCTACTACTTCACGGTTTTCGGATCGCCGTCGCCCACGGGCACCTGGGGATGGAGCACCGAGGGACACCATCTGTCGCTGAACTACACGATCAAGGACGGGCGATTGGTCTCGGCGAGCCCGACTTTCTTTGGGGGTAACCCGCACGAAGTGCGTGACGGCGACCGCAAGGGTCTGCGCACACTCGAACGCGAGGAAGACCTGGCGCGGAAGCTGGTGAGGTCGCTGAGCGAGGACCAGCAGAAGCAGGCGATCGTGGCTGATGTGGCCTACGAAGATATCCTGACGGTTGCGGAAACACGGGCGAAACTCGAAGGACAACCTCAGGGGCTGCCGGCTTCCGAGATGACCGAGAAACAGTTCGACGTCCTCACGGATCTAATTGCTGAGTACGCCCATAACATGCCGGGTGAGATCGCGGCGAAGCGCATGAAGGCGGCCCTCGAAACACCCCGAGAAAAACTGTACTTTGCTTGGGCCGGCAGCATCGAACCGGGAGTGGGAGACTACTACCGGGTTCAGGCGCCGACCTTCTTGATCGAGTACGACAATACGCAGAACGAAAACAACCACAGTCACTCCGTCTGGCGGGATTTCGAAGGAGACTTTGGGTTTGATGTCCTCGCGTCGCATCACCGGCAGCACGAGCACGGGCTTCCCGGCAAGAACATCTCGGGACCGGAGTTCCTAGCTGATTAGTTTCCCTCCACGCTAAGCGGCTTTTTTGACACCCTGCTGCGCTCGTAACGTGGGCCTGTGGCCCTCGAAGAAACCGCTAGTTACTTTGCGGCGCAAAAAAGGGGCTTCGGAGATCGTATTGACAGGGGGTGGTCTGCGGGTGGTATGGCGGAACGCTCAAAGAGAGCGAAAAGGCCAAAACATTCTATGATTGGGATGTTCTGGTTCGTGAGAGAATAGGAGATGACAACTTGCGGTACCGCCAACGCTGCTTGTTCGAGCCGTTGTTTCCCGAAAATCTCCCGGATCTGTACGAACCGTGGATGCGACACGCGGATCGTCTGCTACTGCGCGAGGAGCTTCCGCCGGGCTGGGCATGCCTTGCGCCCCTGACGATTCCCCCCGGTTTGACCAGGGTTTGACCGCTAGGTTCTTATGTCGACGCGCCGAACCTATTTCGCACTGCTCATCGTGGCAAGCGTAGCTCTGCTGGCGCCTTTCTTTGTCATTGACGTTCTGCCGCTTCAGGACTATCCCAATCACCTGGCTCGTATACACATCCTCAGTCATCTCGAGAACTCACCCATCCTGCAGCAATACTACCAGGCGTCATGGACGCTGGTGCCCAACTTGGCCATGGACGTCATCGTTCCGCTGCTGGCGCAGCTATTCCCGCTCGAAGTAGCAGGCGCAATCTTCTGCGCGCTTGTCTTGCTCTCGACAGCGCCGGCCGTTTCGCTGCTTCACTACACCCTCCACCGGAAGTTGTCGTTATGGCCCTTCGTATGCGTGCTGTTCACCTACAACTACGTTTTCATCATGGGATGGCTGAATTACTTGTTGGGACAGTGCTGTCCGGGGAAAGTCGCGCCATCGGACGGTAAGTCTCGACCGTTCAATGTCTTATGGCCTGTTTTGCCCGGGAACGATTTGAAATCCCGAGGCCGCAAATGGTCGCCTGAACGGAGCATCCGGACGCGGCACAATGAGGGATGAACCTTGGCCGTACGGTTTTCTCCCAACTGATCGAGCACCTACCGAGCAAAGAGTTTCAGAAATGTGTATCGCGCTACCGCGGCGATTCCTATCTGAAAAGTTTCTCCTGCTGGGATCAGTTTCTTGCGATGGCATTCGCCCAGCTGACCTATCGGGCAAGCCTCCGCGACATCGAGACGTGCCTGCGTTCGATGCACGGCAAACTCTACCACATGGGATTCCGCGGCAGGGTAGCGCGCTCGACACTGGCCGACGCGAACGAGTCGCGCGACTGGCGGATCTACGCGGACTTCGCGCAGGTCTTGATTGGCATGGCACGGCCGTTATATGCCCACGACCCGATCGGTGTGGACTTGGACCAGACTCTGTACGCTCTCGACTCGACAACAATCGACCTCTGCCTGTCGCTGTTTCCGTGGGCGAGATTCCGCAAGCAAAAAGCCGCCGTGAAGATGCACACGCTGCTGGATCTGCACGGCAATATTCCCACGTTCATCCGCATTACTGGAGGCAAAGTGCACGACATCAACATCCTCGACGAGATCGGCCCGGAGGCCGGCGCGTTCTACGTCATGGATCGGGCCTACGTCGATTTCGAACGCCTCTTCGTGTTCACTCTCTGCTCGTCGTTCTTCGTCGTGCGAACCAAGAAGAACATCTTGCTCCAACGGCGCTACTCGCATCCCGTCGACAAATCCACGGGCTTGCGCTCGGATCAGACCGTCATACTGGCTGCCATCGAATCGGCCCAAGCCTATCCCGACCCGTTGCGGAGGGTCAGTTACTTCGACGCCCGGACGAACAAGCGGCTGAAGTTTCTGACCAACAACTTCGCGCTCCCGGCGCTGACCATCGCCCACATCTACAAGTCGCGTTGGCAGATTGAGTTGTTCTTCAAGTGGATCAAGCAACATCTGCGAATCAACTCGTTTTACGGCACCAGCGAGAACGCCGTCAAGACGCAGATCTGGATCGCTGTCTCGATTTACGTGCTCATCGCCATCGTCCGGAAACGCCTCGGGCTGGAAGCGAGTCTTTACCAGATTCTACAGATTCTCAGCGTTACGCAATTCGAAAAAATGCCCCTTTTACAGGCACTCCAGCCATCCGACTCCCCAAACGAATCCCCCTATGACCCCAACCAATTGATTCTATTCGACTTTTAACCGGACAGCAGTGTTGTTGGGAGTAAACCTAGCCTTGATTTTCGCGGCCCTCTGGATAAGACTTCGTCAATGGCCGGTCCGCAGGTCCCTCCCTTTATTTACGGCGCTTTCAACTATTCTTTATTTCACTCACATCTATGCTCTGGGAGTGTATGGGCTCATTGTCTTGGGGTTGGAGATCTATTACTATTCGGAACGACGGAGGGAAGAAGTTTCGAGTCCCGAGAGAACATGGGTCGCGGGGGGCGCGCAATTCGTTCTGCCGGGGATTTTGTTCTTCGCCTTCAGTCCGACGTTTCATTTGAACTTGACGGTGCTTCAGGCCGGGAACGTTATCGAAAAAATAGCCGGGATCTATCTCGTACTCGACACGGGGCATCCCGATATCGACTTCATTACCTTCGGGGTCATGGTCGGCGCACTCCTGACTGGAACGGTGCTCAAGAGCTTCACCCTCGACGGTCGTGCCGCGGCTCCATTCTGGCTGCTGACGACAAGTTTCCTACTGATGCCGGCGGTCCTTTTCGGGGGGGTCGCCGGATATCGGCTGCCGATCGTCATTGTGTGGTTCCTGATCGCTGCCTCGAACTGGCGTCCCGGTCCCCGCTGGCGGCCTAAGGTGGGTGTGGCTCTGGTGTCTCTCCTGCTGGCAGTCCGGATGGGAGCGATCGCGAACGAGTGGCGACTCTACCATGGGTATCAAACCGAGTTCCTGCAGGCGATCGAGTCGGTGCCCGTTGGCAGCCGTGTTCTGCCGTACGTAGTGGCCGAGGACTCCTACGAGTTCCTCGTCAGGCCGCCGAAACAGCACCTGGCGTCTCTGGCAGTCATCGAGCGGTCTGTCTTTTTGCCTACGCTGTTCGCGGACCCCGGCAAACAGCCCCTCGTACTTACGGAGGCCTACCAGGCGCTTGCCAAAGACAAGGTCCGGCCGGACCTGCCGAAGGCGGTCTTTTTCCGGCCCATGAGCAACCCCGCTCACCCGCTACAAAAGAATCAGATAGCCGGCTATGACTATGTTTTGTTATTCGCTCAGGACCCGGAAACCGTACCAGTGCCGCCGTTTCTCAGTAAGATCGAAACAGGAACGACGTTCGTCCTCTATCGCGTCAACTTGAGCGAGTGATTCCCATTCTTCTAGCACGCGAGGGCTGTGAAACAATAGGGCGACGGCCAGCCGCATTCTCACAACGGAACTGTAGCGGCAGGTCATTGTGCCCGCACAAAAAGGTTCTTGTGGGTTTGGGCGCGTAGTCGAATGGGACGCGGTGTGAATCTCACGCCTGGGCGGATGTGGCGGTCCGCCCCTACAAATCCCCGTGGCCAGCTGGCACGATTGCCGGCCGGTCTGGAATCGAGGACCGCCAGGACTGGCGGTCACTACCGGTTGCGGGTTCGTTCAACGCCGGCCATCCAAACCTACGTGAGAAATGCGGGCTCGCCACCGCGCCCACCGGCGTTCCGGGTCCAATTCTTTCAGATCCCTTCCCGCGCGCGAAAGGAAGGAGCTGGGTATGGGGCACCGGTCGGGGCTGTCATGGCGGTCTGACACATGAAGAAGGGGCATCACGAATGCTGTGTTTCGCCCAATCTAGGCTGCGACGAATGAGCTTGCGGAAACTGTGTCTATTCCTCGCGCTAGCGTCGTTCGCCTTACAACCACTTCAGAGTGCCCCGTTCGACCATTCAGTCTGGGACAGGCTGCTCAAAGCCTACGTCAGCGAGAGCAGCGAGGTTGACTACGCGGCCCTTAAAGCAGACCGCGCGGACCTGGATGAATACGTAAGCCGACTTGGCGAGAGCAGTCCGACCAACCGGCCGGAGCTATTCCCGGACAAGGCTGCGGAGCTGGCCTACTGGCTGAACGCATACAACGCGCTTGTGATCCGCGGGGTGGTAGACAACTATCCGACGCGTAGCGTAACTCACCTCGGATATCTCTACGGTTTCTTCCGCCGCAAAGACTACATCGCCGGTGGAACAAGGTTGAGCTTGAAGTACATCGAAGACAAGATCATTCGGCAACAGTACGGCGACCCGCGTATCCACTTCGGTCTGGTGTGCGCTTCCATCAGTTGTCCCTTGCTTCCTCGCGAGGCCTTCACGAATGAACTCCTCGACGAGCAGCTCGAACGCTTGGCGCGGCAATTCATCAATAACCAAAGGAATGTAAACATCCGACCGGGCAGCCGGGAGGTGTGGCTCAACAAGATCTTCGATTGGTATAAGAAGGACTTTGAAGAGCCGAATGAATCCGGGCGCGGTAAACAAACCTTGCTGGACTACCTGAGACGCTACTTGCAGGAGGACAAGCTGAAGGTGCTCGACGCGGTTAAAAAGCCGAAGATCAAATACTATCCCTACAACTGGGATCTCAATGGCGTGGGTTCTCGTTCCGAAGCAAAGCCCACAGGATTGCGCCGGTTGCCATGATGCATTCCCAAGGGCGCAGCGGGCAACGAGGGCGAACCGTACTAGAAGCAAGGAGAAAGCTCGGTCGCAAGCTAGGACCCCTCGACCAGGCGGAAGCCTCCTGCGCCGCAGAGGGGGTTTTCCTTGATTGCGGCGACGTTTCAAACAGGACATGCTGCCCCGCGGTAACCTCCAACGGGCTGCGACATCTGCGAAAATCAAGACTCTAAGGGGGATACTATGAAGCGAACTCTACACCTTGCGCCGTTGGCGTTTTTCACCGTTTGCCTCGCAGTAGGGATGGCATCGGGAACCCTGCCCATCGGAGGAGGAATAGGAGCCGGGGGAGCGTATGGGTCAGGTGCCCAGGGTTGCCCGACGGCCATCCTGGAGGGTACGGTTTCGAGCATTGATGTGGACAATCAGAAGTTCATCCTCGTCGACCGCAAGGACGATGCCTTTGGAGTGGTTGTCAACGAGAAAACTAGGTACAGAATCCCCGGCTACAAGAAGAACGATCTCAAAGCCGACGGGCTCGGGAAACTTCCGGTCGAAAGGCAAGCCAAAATTCGCTATTGCGTCGACAGCGGCGACGTACTCGAGGTCAAGGTCAAGAAACTGAAAAAGAAGAAGGGATGAGAGCGCCCGAGTCTAGGCGTAGGGCCTACTGGGTTCTGTGCCTGGCTTCGGCCGCGGGATACATCGCTGCCGGCACTCTGGTGCGCTCCGACTATTCGCGGGGCGACTTTCTCATTTTCCTCTCCGTTTTCGGGTCACTCTCGCTGCTTTGGGCGGTCGCGCTCGCCCTGGCCGGCAGATCTCCGCCCACTCGGAAGCTGATTTTCGGCGCGGCTGTTGCCTTTCGGCTGCTGCTCCTGCCGGCTGGCTGGGACTGGGAGACAGGTGCGTATCGTACACAGATCCTGTATGACGATGACATCTGGCGGTACCTGTGGGAAGGCCATGTGTGGTCGGCAGGAGTCAATCCGCTTCATGTACCCCCCGAACAGCTCGAAGAATACGAACTTGAGATCGACAACCCCGCCCTACACGAGAAGCTGTACGGCTCGCCACCGTGGAGTGACGTGTACGACAACATCGGCTACCGCCAGTTCCCTTCCCCCTACCCTCATATTGCGCAGGCAGTCTTCCGGCTGGCGCACGCCGCAGGCCCGGGCAGCGTTCTTTTCTTCAAGCTGCTGATCGTCGCTTTCGATTTGGGAAATCTATGGCTGTTGGGTTTGCTGTGCCGCCGCTTGAACACCGGCGCATTCCCGCTTGTGGCTTACGCCTGGAATCCGTTGGTGATCAAGGAATTCGCGGGGTCGGCCCATCTCGACGCCGTTTTGGTGTTCTTGCTTTTGGCGGCAGTATGCACCGTTCGGTGGACATCGAGCTTCTGGCTGGCGGCCGCCGCGCTCGTCAAGCCGGTACCCCTGATGTTCATCCCAGCGTTGTACAAGAGATTCGGCTGGGCAGCGGTGTTGGTTCCCGCCGCCGCGCTGGCCCTGATCGTGGTCGATACACCCGAAGGCATGAAGGCTTACGCGCAACACTGGGTCTTCAACCCTGCTCTCTCGAGGCTGTTGCCTTCGAACCGAGTTTTGCAGTTGTTGCTCCCCGCCGCGGCAGTGGGTGTAGTCGCCCTGATTCGCTACCGCAAAGACAATGGTTCTCTGGAAGACCTGACCGCCCACGGGCTTTGGGTCTTAGGGGCGTTCTTGTTGACCACGCCAATGCTGGCCCCCTGGTACCTGACGTGGATCCTGCCGTTCGCGGCGATCAGGCGCGCCTGGTTCTGGCTTGCGCTCTCAGGATCATCCTTCCTCTCCTATCACGCCTACCTGCGGTTCGAGGAGAACCTCTGGATCGTGGCGCTGGAGTATACCATCCCCGTCGGGGTTTGGTTGTGGATGCGAAGGGGGACGCGTCTCATTGAGTACCCGACAGGGGAGCTGGGAGCGTGACCGCAGGACTTGAGCTGTCACGATGACGCCAGGGGAAGGCTTGGCCAATTAGTAGCCGGGTAGGTCTCCGAGAAAGGGCGCTCTAGCTCCGGGCTCGCTGAAGCATTTCTTCCGCGTAAACAGCGCCCTCGGGGGTATCCTCGTGCTTAAAAAACAGGAAGATAGTCCGGTCTTCTGAAAGGAAGCGTTGAACCTTTTGCCAGACGGCGGCGCGGTCCTCCGCCGTGTAGTCCGGCTTGCGGAGCCGGAAGTAGACGAAATCAGCGGTGATGACTTCGGGCGCTTCCAGTTTTTCGGATTCGGCGAGACACAAGCACGCACCATGCTCGCGGAGCAGCTGATATACCCCCTCATCGTGCCAAGACACATGTCGAAACTCGAATGCATAGCGGAGATTGTGAGGCAGCTCGGCCAGGAAGTCCTTCAGGACGTCCAAGTCACATCGAAACTGGGGAGGCAGTTGAAACAGAACCACCCCGAGCCTCTTGTTCACGCGCAAAGGATCGACGGCACGAAGGAAAAAATCCGTCGATTCTTTAGCGTTGCGTAGGCGATGGATATGGGTGATGCGCATCGGGGCCTTGAGAGAAAATCTGAAGCCCGCGGGCGTGGCGTTCACCCAGTTTTCGACCGTCGTCGGCGAAGGCGTGCGGCGAAAGGTGTAGTTAATCTCGACGCTGTTGAGGCGGCCGGCATAGTGCTGCAAGAACTGCTTGGCGGGCAGCTTGGGTGGGTAAAAGTCCGGTTTCCACTGCGGGTAGGCAAAGCCTGAGGTGCCGGCGAAAAGCTCAGCTTTCATCCGCTCTCTCCTAAGATCTCAGACGCGCGTTCCGTCCACGACTTGAGACGGAAGCCACACCACAGACATTGTTAGCAGGTGGCTTTTGCCGCAGCCGAGCACTAACCCCGTCCAGACTTTTCGCCAGCTCGGGACGCCCCGGCGCTGCGGTTCTGAGATACGCGACAAAGTGGGCCAGGTCGCGACTTCAAACGTTGCGCAACAACATTCTAACCCGATCTGGAAGGACATAGGGCGTTAGGTCTAGTAGGAGTAGGGTCTGAAGCCGACCGAAAAGAGGGTCACCACGGCCACAGAAGAGTACTGGCTTCTCATTGAGCACCGAGCGTTTGTCGTAGGAAGATGAGGTGTGATCCCCTGACTTAAGTACGGGGCGGAAGTAGGAGATCAGGGTTGGTCCCGTAACCTAACAGTGGGGATGACTTGCAGGTTTCTGACGGCAGACGATTGATTGGCTCGGCTCTAATGGCGCCTCCGACTCGAGTTCCGTCTTCGACTCATCCTGGAGCAAGCCAGATCCACGCCAGCAGCAAGGCCAGTGATGCTGCCGGCTACCACTCAAAGGCAACTCGCCACTTCCTGCCCATTCCGAATCTCGTTAACGTTAACACCGGACACCCGTGGGCGGATGCATCCGTCGGAATGCCGGAGGCAAACGTCGTTTCCGATTTGCAGCGCCCTCGGGGCATCACAAGTCATCTTCCTGACATACGCCTAAAGCCGGCCAAGCTGCTCAAACTGAGAGCCAAGGACAATCCTCGACCAACGCGCGATCGGGGTACCGTCAAGGAACGACCGTTAAGGACGCGGCGCGCCAAAGGCACCAGACGGGCATCACCACTGATACTATCTGGAATCGATGCGAAAGAGCTGATGGATTGGGGCTCGACGCTGGTCAGAACTCTTTCTAGTCCAGTCCAACGCTATCGAACCCGCCGAGTGGCACTTCAGGGCAATGCCGAACCACCGTCCGGTTCTGGCACCGGTGGAGGCTCGGTCAAACTCGGCCCTGACACATCTGTGTCTAAGCGGTGGTCGTTTTTCGCTAGCCAAAGCCGGCGCCGAATCAGCGCAACGCTCGCCACCGCCCTGGGTCTCTGGGTATTCTGGGTACCGATTACCACAGCAGGTTTCGCGACGCTGAACGGTGCTGCCGCGCGAATTGAGCCCCGGGCTGCGTTTCAAGTAGTCGACTACTTCGAATCAGGCGTCGTGGGCAAGTGGGACCCCCAGGGTCTGGTTGAGCATCAGTCCGGTGTCGCTCGGGTGGCAGGCTTGGCCATCCACCGTGACACGATGGACCTCGATGGCTACCGCTGGGACTTTGACGCTAAGATCACCTCGCGGGCAGTTGGGTGGGTGGTTCGCGCTTCGGATGCCGAGAACTACCACGTGTGCAAGTTGGTCCAGCAACGGCGACGTAGATCCGAAGATGGATATCGGCTGATACGCTATCCGGTCGTGAACGGTGAAGCCAAAACGTCGGAATCGGTGGAGCGGGATGTGGAAGTGGAATGGAAGGAAGACAGTTTCAATCGCATCTCCGTTCGAGTGGGAGACCGCCAGATCAAGACCTTCATCAACGGCTGGAGCGTCGACAATTGGATCGTACCCGATTTGCAGCCAGGGGGAATCGGGTTTCTAGCCAACAGGGGCGAGGCGTCTCTGATCCGCTACGTGGCCGTCGACAGCAATTCAGACTTTTGGGGCCTGACGTTGTATGGCGCACTCGAGGCGGTGAAGGCCCTCGAAGACTTATTCTCCTGACGGTGTAGCAAGATTGACACCTCATCAAGTTTTCGGGCGGCCTCCTCGATCTAAATTAAGGAACTGGCGGACGCCGCAAGCAAGAGTCCCTGTGGCAGCGCTGTCCTAACAAGCACGAGTGCTCGTCCTACTAGGGTCCCCGCGCCGCGCACGAACGTTGGCGCGGCGTGCTTACTTCACCAAGCGGCGGATTTCGGCCTCGCGGCGGCCGTAGTTACTTTCGTAGTAAGTCTGATACTCACCGGAGCGGACTCGCTTGACCCATTCGCCGTTGGCTCTGTACCACTCGATGGTTTCGGCGAGGCCCTTTTCGAACTCGACTTGAGGACCCCAGCCGGATTCGATCATCAGCTTTTCGCTTGTGATAGCGTAACGGCGATCGTGCCCGGGACGGTCTTCAACGCGCTGCATGAGGCTTTCGGGTTTGCCGGTCGCGGATAGAATCTTTCGCACTACTTCGAGATTCGGCAATGCGCGGCTGCCTCCTATGTTGTAGATTTCGCCTGGCCGTCCTTTTTCGAGCACCGCGTTGGTAGCACGGCAGTGATCGTCGACGTGCAGCCAGTCACGGACTTGCATGCCGTCTCCATAAATTGGTAGCGAACGGTCTTCGAGAGCGTTCGAGATCATCAGCGGGATGAGTTTCTCGGGGAACTGGTAAGGCCCGTAATTGTTGGACGCTCGCGTGACCATGACGGGCAGCCGGTAGGTGGTGAAGTACGACAAGGCCAGCAAATCGGCGCCTGCCTTCGACGCCGAGTAAGGACTGCTCGTCCGCAGAGGGTACGCCTCGTCGGCGCAGGCCGGTGCGTCAAGGCTGCCGTAGACTTCGTCCGTCGAGATTTGGAGAAAGCGTTCGATTCCATGCGTCCGCGCTGCCCCCAAAAGGTTCAGTGTCCCCATGAGGTTTGTATCGACTACCGGCTTGGGCCACAGGATACTGCGGTCCACGTGGGACTCCGCGGCAAAGTGAACGATCGCGTCGGGGGCGAACTCGGCGATCGCTTCATCGACTTTCTTGGCGTCACAGATGTCCCCGCGGACGAACTGGTACCTGGGATCCTCCGCGATCGTTGCCAGATTCTCGAGATTACCCGCGTAGGTAAGAGCGTCGAAGTTGAGTATTTCGGCGTCGGGATTGCTTTCGAGCGTTAGTCGAACGTACGCGGAGCCCATGAATCCGGCGCCCCCGGTCACGAAAAGCTTCATTTGTGTTGAGTCTCCCAGTCGTAGGCGATGTCTGATTCGTCGTAGGGGATGCGGCCTTCGTCTTTGGGGTTGTAGAAACGGTCGGTGACGTAGATAAGCATTCCAGGCTGGGTTCCGATTACTTTGTAGCCGTGACCCACGCCTGGCGGGATCAAGATTTGCCAGGGACGCAGCGTCCCCACATAGAGCGTGTTGCGGCGGCCGAATGTCTCCGAGACTTTTCGAAGGTCAACAAGCGCGACTTGGAACATGCCCTGGGCCGGCACCCACAGGTCGGTTTGGTGCAGATGATAGTGGAAAGCCTTGATGGTTCCGGGATAACCCAGGGCGGCGGAAACCTGGGTCGTTTCGGCGGGAAACTCAGAGGGTAGACCTTGTCCCATGCGTAGCACTTCGAGGAAGTGGCCCCGATCGTCCGCCCACACGGAATGGGGTCTGACCTGGACTCCCGTAATCAGTTGGTCGGAGTCCGCGGAGGCGATCACGGCTCCAATTCCCCTTTGGCAGGCAGGCAACGCCAAGGTCAAGGGGGCCGACTCTGAAGTGATGTGCCGGTCGAGTCCTGCGACCGGCTCATTAGCCACGTTTTCGCCTCTGCCTGGAACCCTTAGAGCTTCCAAAAGGAAGGAGTCTAGCACAGCTGATCGTCACCATACAATCTACACGAATAAGGGGCATCTTCCCAAGCTCTAAGATCGGTCGATCCTTTTCCTCCCGCCGCTCAGCAACTTCCACCGGACTCCTACCAGGACCCGGTTGTCTTGGTTCGGTATCGTTTTGTCATAGATTGCCTCCACTATCCCGAGCACGTGTCGAGCACCATCGACCGGCTCAAGGTGTCTGAAGTCCCGCACCAGGGCCTTGGCCGCCCCCTCAGTTCCTGAACCACTGAACCCTCCAAGAATTATCGTTTTGACATCCCGTGTTGTGCCGAAAGGTTTCTTGATGGCAAGCACCAAACCACAATCTCTACCTTTGTTAACCGTTCTGCTGTAGTACTCCGCCTTGGGCAACCAATCTGCTTCCACAATCAGCGTCGTGCCCTTCTTATCACAGATACCGCACCCCGATTTTTTGCCCCGCCGCTCTGACCAAGGTTCGACGCTCGCATACTTTTTGAGGGCCTCGTCGTCTTTTTGGAATACAAATCGGACAGGAATCTTCGCCCGGTTCTCTCGGCTTGGCACGAAAGGTTCAGCAGCGAAATGCCTACTCAACAGTACTTCAGTGCCTGGGTTGCTCCGGGGTGACCCGACCACTACGCAATTATGACTTTGAACATACTCGACAAGTTCGCTCGGGTCTTCGGGCACGGGCCTGGTACTCACACGCACCGAAGGCAGGTTACTAT
The DNA here is from genome assembly GCA_965248205.1 of Bryobacterales bacterium. GTDB lineage: Bacteria > Acidobacteriota > Terriglobia > Bryobacterales > UBA6623. The sequence goes on along the minus strand of CBDFIS010000006.1, from coordinate 6,373,900 downwards.
CCAGAAACCGCGCCACCCTCTCAGCAGCAGTGTCGTCCCAAATCCACTCCTCGCTACTCCCTCTGAAAATTGTGCACCTACCTTCTCTCACAAATGGGGCCCAGAAGTTGTCGGGAGTCAGCTCAAATAGTTCTTGAACCCCGCATTGGAATCGGTCGCACACTCGCTCTATGGCATCCCGAGAGATCTGGTCCCAATCGTCACGAAGCAACGTGCGTAATGTATTCGGAGCAATCCCGATACTCGCTGCGGTGAAACTCACCGTTTGCTGACCTTCCTCGCTTAAGAGATCTCGTAGTTTTGTTTTCAACACTCGCGTTTCTGCCAAAATGTCCTCCGGTCACAGCCGTCACGGATCTCAGACCCGCTTGGCGCTGCGAATCAAGATCGATCTTGAAGCCTTGATCCTTGAAGTCCCCAAGTCTAAACAATTTTATGCTGCAGCGCAAGTTCTTGACGTCAAGAACTCGACGGCGTAAGATCTGAAGATTGCTTGCGTGATTGTCGATGAGTTAGGCGTTGACGGCGGAAAAAGAACCGAATTAAGACGTCCTATAGATAGCGGCATCCAGGCTTCCTACACCAATGACAGAGCACGAAGACGCCGGGCGCGCCACGGCGGAGCGGTCTCCCTCTCCGCGTCCCGGTTCTCGGCACACTAGCCTCTTTCTGGGCGAGTGTTACCATCATGGCCTAAGGGGTAGTATTTACAAGACGTACGCGTGCCCCCATAATTCTTGGGACTGGAAGGTCAATCATGACACGGTTGGCCGGCTTAAGGAAGCCGCCACAAAGTACAAATGGTTTATGCCTCAACACAGATTACCGCAGATCGGCACACCAGGTTAGGTTGAATGGAAATCAGCAAAACACTTCCGACGGTGCGGCTGAGAATGCCCGGGTGCTACTTAACTAACAACGGCGCAAATGAGGCAGCGCGAGACTACTTTCTGCCGAGAGCAACAGAGGACCTCAGTCGCAAATCTGACGATAAGACACTTTGCGATATATTGGGCGGACCCAGCGGCTTGGCGCAGTGGTGCCCTTTCGAACTGGCATTTGAGGAATTCTCTCTAGACAGACGACCACCCCGTGATTTCGCAGCTTTTAGCTACGGTCGGGGCAGCGATCCAACAAGTGGCCCCAGGCTGTATGACCTCTTCCTCATGAGTACACGCAAGACTCAAGACGAACACGAGGTGGATGTCGATCTCCCGCCGGTTTCCTTCCAAGTCCGGATTGAGGACTACGGAGACCCCCCGAACAAGGCTCACTCTGCCTCGCGGCTGCAGCCGATACCCGAGGGTGTCAAGGTGAGCATAAAAGGTTTCGACTACGAACGCACAATAGCCTCGGCGGAATTGGGAACACACCTTCTGGAACTCACTGCTGTCCGGTTAAAAGTCGAATAGAATCAATTGGTTGGGGTCATAGGGGGATTCGTTTGGGGAGTCGGATGGCTGGAGTGCCTGTAAAAGGGGCATTTTTTCGAATTGCGTAACGCTGAGAATCTGTAGAATCTGGTAAAGACTCGCTTCCAGCCCGAGGCGTTTCCGGACGATGGCGATGAGCACGTAAATCGAGACAGCGATCCAGATCTGCGTCTTGACGGCGTTCTCGCTGGTGCCGTAAAACGAGTTGATTCGCAGATGTTGCTTGATCCACTTGAAGAACAACTCAATCTGCCAACGCGACTTGTAGATGTGGGCGATGGTCAGCGCCGGGAGCGCGAAGTTGTTGGTCAGAAACTTCAGCCGCTTGTTCGTCCGGGCGTCGAAGTAACTGACCCTCCGCAACGGGTCGGGATAGGCTTGGGCCGATTCGATGGCAGCCAGTATGACGGTCTGATCCGAGCGCAAGCCCGTGGATTTGTCGACGGGATGCGAGTAGCGCCGTTGGAGCAAGATGTTCTTCTTGGTTCGCACGACGAAGAACGACGAGCAGAGAGTGAACACGAAGAGGCGTTCGAAATCGACGTAGGCCCGATCCATGACGTAGAACGCGCCGGCCTCCGGGCCGATCTCGTCGAGGATGTTGATGTCGTGCACTTTGCCTCCAGTAATGCGGATGAACGTGGGAATATTGCCGTGCAGATCCAGCAGCGTGTGCATCTTCACGGCGGCTTTTTGCTTGCGGAATCTCGCCCACGGAAACAGCGACAGGCAGAGGTCGATTGTTGTCGAGTCGAGAGCGTACAGAGTCTGGTCCAAGTCCACACCGATCGGGTCGTGGGCATATAACGACCGTGCCATGCCAATCAAGACCTGCGCGAAGTCCGCGTAGATCCGCCAGTCGCGCGACTCGTTCGCGTCGGCCAGTGTCGAGCGCGCTACCCTGCCGCGGAATCCCATGTGGTAGAGTTTGCCGTGCATCGAACGCAGGCACGTCTCGATGTCGCGGAGGCTTGCCCGATAGGTCAGCTGGGCGAATGCCATCGCAAGAAACTGATCCCAGCAGGAGAAACTTTTCAGATAGGAATCGCCGCGGTAGCGCGATACACATTTCTGAAACTCTTTGCTCGGTAGGTGCTCGATCAGTTGGGAGAAAACCGTACGGCCAAGGTTCATCCCTCATTGTGCCGCGTCCGGATGCTCCGTTCAGGCGACCATTTGCGGCCTCGGGATTTCAAATCGTTCCCGGGCAAAACAGGCCATAAGACATTGAACGGTCGAGACTTACCGTCCGATGGCGCGACTTTCCCCGGACAGCACTGTCTGGAACTAAACACAATACGACAGTTCTTTGAAAAGCTCTTACAAAGTCTAGATCAGATGTCTCCTCATGTGGCCTGGAAACGACTAAGCCCTTCATTTTACCCCACTGCTGTCCGGTTAAAAGTCGAATAGAATCAATTGGTTGGGGTCATAGGGGGATTCGTTTGGGGAGTCGGATGGCTGGAGTGCCTGTAAAAGGGGCATTTTTTCGAATTGCGTAACGCTGAGAATCTGTAGAATCTGGTAAAGACTCGCTTCCAGCCCGAGGCGTTTCCGGACGATGGCGATGAGCACGTAAATCGAGACAGCGATCCAGATCTGCGTCTTGACGGCGTTCTCGCTGGTGCCGTAAAACGAGTTGATTCGCAGATGTTGCTTGATCCACTTGAAGAACAACTCAATCTGCCAACGCGACTTGTAGATGTGGGCGATGGTCAGCGCCGGGAGCGCGAAGTTGTTGGTCAGAAACTTCAGCCGCTTGTTCGTCCGGGCGTCGAAGTAACTGACCCTCCGCAACGGGTCGGGATAGGCTTGGGCCGATTCGATGGCAGCCAGTATGACGGTCTGATCCGAGCGCAAGCCCGTGGATTTGTCGACGGGATGCGAGTAGCGCCGTTGGAGCAAGATGTTCTTCTTGGTTCGCACGACGAAGAACGACGAGCAGAGAGTGAACACGAAGAGGCGTTCGAAATCGACGTAGGCCCGATCCATGACGTAGAACGCGCCGGCCTCCGGGCCGATCTCGTCGAGGATGTTGATGTCGTGCACTTTGCCTCCAGTAATGCGGATGAACGTGGGAATATTGCCGTGCAGATCCAGCAGCGTGTGCATCTTCACGGCGGCTTTTTGCTTGCGGAATCTCGCCCACGGAAACAGCGACAGGCAGAGGTCGATTGTTGTCGAGTCGAGAGCGTACAGAGTCTGGTCCAAGTCCACACCGATCGGGTCGTGGGCATATAACGGCCGTGCCATGCCAATCAAGACCTGCGCGAAGTCCGCGTAGATCCGCCAGTCGCGCGACTCGTTCGCGTCGGCCAGTGTCGAGCGCGCTACCCTGCCGCGGAATCCCATGTGGTAGAGTTTGCCGTGCATCGAACGCAGGCACGTCTCGATGTCGCGGAGGCTTGCCCGATAGGTCAGCTGGGCGAATGCCATCGCAAGAAACTGATCCCAGCAGGAGAAACTTTTCAGATAGGAATCGCCGCGGTAGCGCGATACACATTTCTGAAACTCTTTGCTCGGTAGGTGCTCGATCAGTTGGGAGAAAACCGTACGGCCAAGGTTCATCCCTCATTGTGCCGCGTCCGGATGCTCCGTTCAGGCGACCATTTGCGGCCTCGGGATTTCAAATCGTTCCCGGGCAAAACAGGCCATAAGACATTGAACGGTCGAGACTTACCGTCCGATGGCGCGACTTTCCCCGGACAGCACTGATTTTACCCATTCACCGGCAGTATCTCCGATTCCGTGACTAGCCTCTTTGAAGAGACTGCTGCAACTTCTAAAGACAAGGATGTTGTTTCAGAAATCAAAGACTACTGCAAGCACCCACTCGACGCCCCAGTCCTGATGACAAAAGTTTATCCAGACCTATGGGAGCTAGGTAGGAAAGATGGCGTCATCAGAGACTCCATGCGGCAAGTGGAAGGCGTTGGCGAACAGATGGATTACCAGTCGACGAGCACGATAACTTCATTCCACGACTCTTTGCGGCAGATGACGGTAGCACAACGATTCGAGTCCAGGGAGACTCCGCCCGAAGGCAAAATCTCCCTACGCAGAGCAAGAGAGCTAGCTAGCCAAGTTTACTACCTGACGGAGCACAGGCTTCAGGAGGAACGAAGGGCCGAGGCTGAGTTTCTTTTGGAAGGGTGGGAGGACGAAGATTCTCCCAGCGTATGATTTACGACACTGTGGGCGTCGGTGAACCGATCAAGCAAGGGGACATTTTTAGGTATATCCCACGTGCGGACTATCCCGCCTTAAAGATGGTGATTCTGGACGAGGATGATAAAACGAACGAGATAAACTGGCCCGAATCCGTCCCCGGATTCGATAAAGTCGTCAAAGCTGTGCTCCCCGTCAGTTCTGTTACAGGTGTCGTGATAACGCAGAACTGCGACGCCGTACGTGGAGAGTTCCTGTCGCTTTGCCAGGTCGAAGAATTCCTTTCTGTAGGTCAGAAGGGGCCGGCGAACTCGAAGAAGTGGCAGTCGCTCATTATGCACACTGCCCGGACGACGCCCAGGTGCTTCTACCTGCCTGCGGCGCCAGAGGCGGATTTTGAGCGGCGGATGGCCGTAGACTTCCGAGTAACTCTTCGGGTTCCTCGTGAATTGCTAGAGAACTTGAAGCGATACCGTTTAGTTCGATTGAACCAGACGGCCAATGACCATTTCCGTGAGAGCATAGCTCACTTTTTCCGACGTTACGCCTACAACGAGTGGTATCCTCTCACAAAAGAAGAGTTTCAGGAATACGCCGCCGACTGTCCGGAGACGGTTAAAGCCTGCGCTTGGCAGAAGCCCTGAAGACCTCTCACCTACTTCGCGAGGCGGCCGCCTCAGCCAGGCCTGGTTGTAGTTCCAGGCGGCTTCAATCCATTAGCAGCTTCTTGATTCCCCTTGTTGCTTGGCGGGTCCGGTGTTCGTTTTCGACCATGGCGAAGCGGACGTGACCTTCACCCCGCGGACCAAAACCGACTCCCGGGGAGACAGCGACGAGAGCTTTTTGCAGCATCATTTTCGAAAACTCGAGCGAGCCGGCCTCCTGGAACTTCTCGGGGATCCTCCCCCATAAGAACATAGTCGCCCTGGGTGGCTCGACCATCCAGCCGGCGCGGTGCAATCCGGCCACCAATACATCTCGGCGTTTCTGATAGACGTCGCGGATCTTTGTCGTTTCTTCTTCGCACTCCCGGAGGGCAATGATAGCGGCGATCTGGAGAGGCTGAAAAACACCGTAGTCGAGATAGCTTTTGATGCGCCCCAGGGCGCTAATCATCTTTCGATTCCCGAGACAAAAACCGACCCGCCAGCCGGCCATGTTATAGCTCTTCGACATCGAGAAGATTTCCACCGCGACTTCCTTCGCACCGGGGACCTGCAAAATACTCGGGGCGTGATAGCCGTCGAAGCACAGGTCGGCGTACGCGAAATCGTGGACGATCATGGTCCCGTGCCGGTGAGCCAATTCGATGAGCCGTTCAAAGAAAGGCCGCTCGACACAGATCGTTGTCGGGTTATGCGGAAACGACACGAGAACCATCTTAGGCGGCCGGCTCGCGTTGCGATAGAGATCCTCGAGACGGTTGAGAAACTCGTCGGCGGTCGGCATGGGCAAAGCGCACTTGTGACCGTCGGCCATCACGACACCCCACTGGTGGATGGGATAGGACGGGTCCGGCACGACGACCGGATCGCTCGGTCCGAGCGCGGCAAACGCGAGGTGCGCCAGCGCGTCTTTAGCGCCCATGGTAACGATCGCCTCGGTCTCCGGATCGAGATCCACATCGTAGTTGGCCTTGTAACGCTTGGTGATAGCCTCGCGGAGCCGCGGGATGCCGCGCGAAAGAGAATAACGGTGGTTACGCTTCAGCCGAGCCGCCTCCGCCATCTTCTGGACTACGACGCGCGGAGTGGCGCCGTCGGGGTTTCCCATGCCTAAGTCGATGACGTCGAGTTGAGCGGCACGAGCCTTGGCCCTCATTTCGTTGATGACGGAAAAAACGTAGGGCGGTAGTTTGCCGATGCGATAGAACGGCTCGTCGTCAAAGATACTCATGAGAAACGGTTTGATTAGGCGCGGGCAGGCGCTTCTTGCCGCTAACCGTAGTCTAAACCTAACGGAGCACCCCGGCCAAGCGCGCGGATGTTGGGGCTATTGCCGCTTCTGCGATTTAGCAACCGCGGCACACGTCAGCTCGCCGCGGTACGTATTGACGCCGGATTGGAGTACCGTGCTCTCGGCCAATGCACGTTCGACGCCCTGGTCGGCCAGTTGGTGCACATAAGGCAGGGTTGCGTTGGTGAGAGCCAGCGTGGAGGTGTGAGGGACTAGCGCCGGGATATTGGGTACGCAATAGTGCAGCACGCCGGCGACTTCGAATACGGGATCGCTGAGCGAGGTGGGCCGTGAGGTCTCGGCAGATCCACCCTGGTCAATGGCGACGTCGACGATGACCGCTCCCTTTCTCATCCCCGGTATGGTTTTGGCTTGAATCAGCTTGGGTGCGGACGCGCCGGGAACGAGCACGGCCCCAATGACGAGGTCGGCCGTCTGGATAGCTTGGGCCACGGTTGTGGGATTCGATGCCAGAGTTGTTAATCGTCCTAGAAACATGTCGTCGAGTTGCCGCAGTCTGGGCAAGCTCTTATCGACTACCGTGACTTTCGCTCCCGTTCCCAAAGCGACTTTGGCGGCGTTCGAACCGACGATGCCCCCTCCCAGGATCACAACTTCGGCCGGCGGGACACCGGGAACACCTCCGAGCAGCACACCGCGCCCGCGATTATATCTCTCGAGGTACTGAGCGCCTAGTTGGACCGAGAGTCGGCCCGCAACTTCGCTCATGGGCTCAAGTAGCGGAAGAGAGTCGTTTCCGGTGCGGATCGTCTCATAGGCCACGGCGATAACCCGGGACCGAAGGAGTCTTTCGGTCAGCTCAGGCAATGGAGCCAGATGGAGATACGCAAAAAGCGTCAGTCCGGGTCGAAAGTAAACAGTCTCGGAAGACTGTGGTTCCTTGACCTTGACAACTAGTTCCGCCTGATCCCAAACGTCTTTGGCCGCGTCAACTACGATTGCCCCGGCCTGTTGATACTCCTGGTCACTAATGGCGCTTTCTTTGCCGGCACCCGCCTCGACCAGTACTTCGTGCCCGGCCTCGTGCAAAGAAGAAACGCCGCTGGGCACGAGAGCGACGCGGGTTTCATGATCTTTGATTTCTTTGGGAACTCCAATGACCACCAGAAGCCTCCTAAAAAAACTGCCTCCTGTTGATTTAGATGCGGCCGGAAGCGATCCGGTAACAGGAAATCTGGGTTCGATCGCCGTGCGTGTGAAATCGAGTCACGACCGTTTGGCAGAAAAAGCTGCTTTGTTTTCAATGGTTTGCTTGTTTGAGTCCGCTGAAGCCCAGCGGCTGGATTGTAAACTTGGGATAGAAGCGCCTCCCCCAGTGGCGTCCGTCTGAAAGGATCAGGTAAATGTCAAAACCTCGCATAACAACTCGAACCTTGAAGCGAGAGCGAGCTGTAAACGCCATCTTCTCGCAGCCCACCAACAGCAGTGCGGCGAAGGCAGCCGGTGTCTCGGAAGCAACCTTGCGCCGCTGGCTTCGGCAGGAAAGCTTTCAGGAGATGTTGGAGGCCGCCAGGCGGGACCGTATGGAGGATATCGCGGCCCGTTTGCGACAGCTCCGTCCGAAGGCGATCAAGACGTTGCAGGGAATCATGGCTAACGACTCAGCTCCCGCCAGTTGCCGCCTGCGTGCCGCGCGGATGTTGTTGGAATACTCCAACGGCGACCAGCCGCGTGTCGCTCGATCCCGGGTGAGTGAAAAAACCCTGGGTACAGTCCCCGCGCCTCTCGCAAGTCATTGATAAAGCGCCCCGTCCGTGCATGGCGCTTGGGACAGTCCCGGGTTTTTTCACTCACCCTCCCGCTAGCGGCCAGACACCGCGTCTCTATTCGCCGATGAAGCTATCCCGCATTTCTCACGACAAAACTTTAGGAGCAGGCCACTGTGCCCGCCGAGAGAGGTTTTTGCCCGGTTTGGTCGCGTGATCGAATGCGACACGGTGTGAATCTCGCGCATGGGCGGACACGGCGGTCCGCGCCCTACACATAACGTTCGTTCAGCGCGGGCCATCCGAACCTTTGTGAGAAAAGCGGGCTAGTGGGTGGGGGCCTCTCAGAGTCTCGGGCCAGGAAGACCGCCACGATCTTTCACTCGGCCCCCCTGAGACTACGACGGAACCAATTCGGCGGATGGGTCCCGGTCGAATCTACTCCAACTGATCGCGTCCCAGCCGTCGGGGTTGTCAGGATGGAGAACGTCGTAAACCTCGTGGGCCGCTTGTAGGATCAGCTTCTCCGCGGCAGCTCGAGCCGCTGCGGGGTCGCGCTGGGAAACAGCGTTGACGACCGCTTCGTGAAGAGGCAAACCAACGTCGGCGTGTAGCTTCGAAATGACCTTTTGGGTTGCGGCGAGCCCTGTCCGCAGCGTCGCGGTCACGCGTTCCAGTAGGGGGTTGTGGCAAGCGGCGAAAACAGCAACGTGGAAACGAAGGTCGGCGGCGTTGTACGCGTCCCGGTCGTCAACACTCTCTTCCATCTTTCGATAGCAGTCCCGGAGCAACGCTATTTCTTCGGACGTCGCGCGCACCGCCGCCAGCCCGGCGGCCGCCGGCTCGACGATCAAGCGAACCTCCACCAAGTGTCGAAGCAGTTGGTCGTCCATCCGTGCCTCGAATTGCCACACCAGCAACTCCGGGTCCAGCAGATTCCAGTCCGACCGCGGACGGACGGTTATCCCGATTTTAGGACGAACTTCGAGGAGGCCCTTCGAGGCCAATACTTTGATCGATTCTCGCAGCACCGACCGGCTGACTTCGAGTTTGCGGCACAAGTCGTTCTCCGACGTCCAGGTATCGGCCTCACCACGCAGAATGGCAATCGCAAGATGTTTGCTGATGGTATCGTGAAGCCGTTCACGTCGGATTGGTTTCATGAGAGTTAGGTCCGGGTTAGCACATATGATACTACCATATTCAGAGGAGGCGCTAGACCAGAAGGGCGGACGTACTGCAGCGTGAAGGGTAAGTACTTAATTTCACTGCTGTCCGGTTAAAAGTCGAATAGAATCAATTGGTTGGGGTCATAGGGGGATTCGTTTGGGGAGTCGGATGGCTGGAGTGCCTGTAAAAGGGGCATTTTTTCGAATTGCGTAACGCTGAGAATCTGTAGAATCTGGTAAAGACTCGCTTCCAGCCCGAGGCGTTTCCGGACGATGGCGATGAGCACGTAAATCGAGACAGCGATCCAGATCTGCGTCTTGACGGCGTTCTCGCTGGTGCCGTAAAACGAGTTGATTCGCAGATGTTGCTTGATCCACTTGAAGAACAACTCAATCTGCCAACGCGACTTGTAGATGTGGGCGATGGTCAGCGCCGGGAGCGCGAAGTTGTTGGTCAGAAACTTCAGCCGCTTGTTCGTCCGGGCGTCGAAGTAACTGACCCTCCGCAACGGGTCGGGATAGGCTTGGGCCGATTCGATGGCAGCCAGTATGACGGTCTGATCCGAGCGCAAGCCCGTGGATTTGTCGACGGGATGCGAGTAGCGCCGTTGGAGCAAGATGTTCTTCTTGGTTCGCACGACGAAGAACGACGAGCAGAGAGTGAACACGAAGAGGCGTTCGAAATCGACGTAGGCCCGATCCATGACGTAGAACGCGCCGGCCTCCGGGCCGATCTCGTCGAGGATGTTGATGTCGTGCACTTTGCCTCCAGTAATGCGGATGAACGTGGGAATATTGCCGTGCAGATCCAGCAGCGTGTGCATCTTCACGGCGGCTTTTTGCTTGCGGAATCTCGCCCACGGAAACAGCGACAGGCAGAGGTCGATTGTTGTCGAGTCGAGAGCGTACAGAGTCTGGTCCAAGTCCACACCGATCGGGTCGTGGGCATATAACGGCCGTGCCATGCCAATCAAGACCTGCGCGAAGTCCGCGTAGATCCGCCAGTCGCGCGACTCGTTCGCGTCGGCCAGTGTCGAGCGCGCTACCCTGCCGCGGAATCCCATGTGGTAGAGTTTGCCGTGCATCGAACGCAGGCACGTCTCGATGTCGCGGAGGCTTGCCCGATAGGTCAGCTGGGCGAATGCCATCGCAAGAAACTGATCCCAGCAGGAGAAACTTTTCAGATAGGAATCGCCGCGGTAGCGCGATACACATTTCTGAAACTCTTTGCTCGGTAGGTGCTCGATCAGTTGGGAGAAAACCGTACGGCCAAGGTTCATCCCTCATTGTGCCGCGTCCGGATGCTCCGTTCAGGCGACCATTTGCGGCCTCGGGATTTCAAATCGTTCCCGGGCAAAACAGGCCATAAGACATTGAACGGTCGAGACTTACCGTCCGATGGCGCGACTTTCCCCGGACAGCACTGACTTAATTTATAGAGTTTAGCAGATGATATGTCTTCGAACACAGGGAGGTGTTCGTTTCGTTCGCGGTTGCTCGGTGCGCGAGGAGGAAACCGAGCCCGGAGCGTTAGTGACGGGCCGGGTGTCCACAGCGACCGGGCCCGCGCCCTGCCGGGCACGGCTCTTTCCGGCGCTCCCCGCAGCCAGATATCTACGCCAGAATCGGCTTCACCACATGGGCTTCCTCGACTCCCGTCAGCTTCGCGTCGAGGCCCTGATGCTTGTGAGTAAAGCGGTCGTGGTCGATCCCAAACAGGTGCAGGATCGTCGCCTGAAAGTCGCGGATGTGCACGGGGTCCTTGACGATGTTGTAGGAGAAATCGTCGGTTTCGCCGTGAACAACGCCGCCCTTGATGCCGCCGCCGGCCATCCACAGGCTGTAGCAGCGCGGATGGTGGTCGCGACCGTAATTGGTGGGCGTCAGTTTGCCTTGGGAGTAGATGGTCCGTCCGAACTCGCCGCCCCAAATGACGAGCGTATCTTCGAAGAGGCCGCGCTCCTTCAGATCTTGGATGAGGGCCCAGGCAGCGCGGTCGACGTCCCTGGCCTGCGCGGGGAGCACTTCGGGCGCGAAGGCGTGTACGTCCCAGCCGCGGTGATAGATCTGGACGAAGCGCACACCACGCTCGACGAGCCGGCGTGCCATCAGCGCCGCGTTCTGGAACTTGCCGGGCTGCTTCGCTTCCTCGCCCCAGCGCTTGAAGGTGCTTTCCGGCTCACTCGAGAGGTCACCCATCTCCGGCACCGACGACTGCATCCGGAAAGCCATTTCGAACTGCTCGATTCGCGCCAGTGTTTCCGGGTCGCCGATCTTCTGGTGGCGGATCTGATTCAGCTCGCTGAGGCCGTCGAGCATCTGCCTTCGGACCTGCTTGGAAACACCATCCGGATCCTTGATGTAGAGCACCGGCTCGGCGCCTCCGCGCAATCCTACGCCGGCGTACTTCGGAGAAAGGAACCCTGAGCTCCACAGCTTTGCGGAAATCGCCTGCACGCCGGACTTGGGGTGGCTCTTCTCCGCGTTCATGACAACGAATGTCGGCAGGTCTTGGTTCATACTGCCCAGCCCATAAGCAAGCCACGATCCGATGCACGGCCGCCCAACCACCTGCCGGCCGGTTTGGATGAAGGTAATCGCAGGTTCGTGGTTGATCGCTTCGGTGTGCATCGAGCGGATAACGGCTATGTCGTCGGCCATCTTCGCGGTGTTTGGCAGGATCTCGGAAATCCACGCGCCGCTTTGGCCGTGTTGCTTGAATTGAAAGACAGACGGCGCGATCGGGAAGCGCGCCTGCCCGGATGTCATGGTCGTCAGACGCTGCCCTTGGCGCACCGATTCGGGAAGATCCTTGTCGTACCAGTCCTTCATCTTGGGCTTGTAGTCGAGCAGATCCATCTGCGGCGGCGCGCCCATCATGTGCAGGTAGATGCAGCGCTTGGCCTTCGGGGCGAAGTGAGGCAAGTACGGCAAGCCGCCGAAGGATTCGTCACCCTTGGGTGCACCGAAACCGCTCTCGGCCAGAAGGTTGGCCAAGGCGATTCCGCCGATACCCCTTGCCCCTCGCGCGAAGAACTGTCGTCTGGTTTCCGCTAGGATTGCTTCTTTGTGTGGATGCATTTGAAATCTCCCTAAGCGGGCACGCCGCGGCGTGCCCGAGTGAACTTACTCCGATGCTACTTGTTCAACACCTCGTCCAGATTCATCATCTGGCTCGCCAGCATGGTCCACGCCGCGGACTCCGTTGCGGGCAGCGCCTCATCGGGCGGCGACTCGCCGACGGCAAGAAGCTTCTTGGCCTCTTCGGCGTTTGAATTGTAGAAACCGATGAACCCGTCGTAGGTCCGTTTCGCTACCGCGCGTTCTTTTTCACTGAGGTCGCGCGCCAGAAGACGCGTTGTCACGTAATCCAGCCGCCGGTCGAAGTTGCCTCCGGCCTCGCGCATGGCTCTCTGCGCGAGATGGCGTGACGCCTCGACGAATTGCGTATCGTTCATCGTGACGAGCGCTTGCAGCGGGGTGTTCGTTCTCTCGCGATGCACCGTGGTGTGCTCCCGCGTGGGTGCATTGAAGATGTCCATGGAGGCGGGCGGCGCGGCGCGCTTCCAGAAAGTATAGAGACTGCGCCGATAGAGTTTCGCGCCGGACTCCTGTTTATAGGAATAAGTGTTGCTCTGGGGCATCGCCACGCTTTCCCAGACTCCTGGCGGCTGGTAGGGCTTCACACTCGGGCCGCCGATCTTGCGGACCAGCAGGCCGCTCGCCGCCAGGGCGTAGTCGCGAATCATTTCACCATCCATGCGGAAAGTGGGACCGCGCGAAAGCAGCCGACTCTGCGGGTCTTTCTCGATCTTTTCGGCTGTCGCCTGCGCCGACTGGCGGTACGTGGAAGACGTCACGAGCGTGCGGAAAAACTGCTTGATGTCCCAGCCCGATTCGCGGAACTCGACTGTCAGCCAATCGAGAAGCTCAGGGTGGGACGGCGGCTCGCCTTGCGAGCCGAAATCGTCGCTGGTTCTTACCAGGCCGGTACCGAAGACCTCCTGCCAATAACGATTCACGATCACGCGGCCGGTCAGCGGGTTCGCTTCGTCGACCAACCACTTAGCCAGCCCCATGCGGTTGCGCGGCCACGACGCAAGCATTGGATGCAACGCCGAGGGAGTATCTGCCGCCACGCGATCACGAGTTTGATCATACATGCCGCGGTAAAGAACGTGAGCCGCGGGCTCTTTGTCCGGTATCTCCTGCATCACGTGTGTGACACCCCCGCGCCGGCGGATCTCGCGCCACTCCCGATCGATTTCCTGCCTGCGCGCCGCGAGATTGCGGTAATCGTTGTCCTCGACGCAGAGGTAGTAGAGACGCAGTGCTTCCCGCTCCTCCGCGCTTAGTTTTTCGGGTTCCTTATCTCGTGCGCTTTGGAGCGCGGACCACAACGAAACAACCTTGGCCTCCTGGAGGGTGATCGGGCGATTAAAGACTCGAAGATCCGCTATGCCCCCGCCCGCGAAGTAGCGAACTTTGGGCTCGTCGCGGCCTGCTCTGCCCTTCGTGACTCCCCGACCCAAATAGAGAGGCTCGTTGGTTTGGATACTCCCCTCTACCTTCGTGAAAAACTCGCTGCCCTGCTCCTCTACGAGATCACCGTTCGTGTACATACGCAGGCCGGCCCACTCGCCGGAGCCGTCGTAGGTCACCGCAATGTGGGTCCATACACCCGCAGACAGCCGCTTCGAGGGGGTAATTCTGACCTCGGACGGACTTTTTTGTCCCGCCGGTTTTTCGCCGGTCATCTTAAAGGTGACTTGCCGCTCGCTAACGGCAATCGACCATCCGCGGAAGTGGTCGTCGGGATCGTACTGGCCGGCAATCACGACCGCCCCCACGACCTTGGGTTGGTAAACCCACAGGGCAATCGAAAAGGGCGTGCCATTGTCGAGACTCAAGGGAGGAAGCTCGGTCCACGATTCTTTCCCGAACCGAAGCGCCGGTTGGTTCTCGGCCGGCCCCTTCCCGACTACAAGTCCTTGATGAAGTGCAATGTTCTTCCGGTCTCCTTGCAGGTCGATCGAGGGCGCATCGTCAACGTTCAGCGCCAGCAGCTCCGCGGACTTTTCGAGCGGTGCATCAAGAGAACGGTGTTCACCGCTTGCCAGCCATTCCGAGAACGTCTTGTCGACCGACGCCGCGCGGTTTTCCAACTGCGCTTCGGTTTCCACCGCTTCCCGGCGAATCTCATGCCAGCGGTCGCGATCATTGTCACTGGGTACAACCAGGATGGGCGGCGGATCCGATAGGTTGCCGTCCATCACATACTGCGTCGTGTTCCTAAAAAACGCTGTCAGGGAATAGAACTCCCGCTGTCGAATCGGGTCGAACTTGTGATCGTGGCAGGTGGCGCATCCGACCGTAAGACCGAGAAAGACGGTGCCCGTGGTATCGGCTCGGTCCTTGGCGTAGATCGCTTCGTATTCCTCAGGGATGACACCCCCCTCGTTGGTCGTGATATTGCAGCGATGAAAACCGGTCGCAACAAGTTGATCGAGCGTCGGGTTGGGCAACAAGTCGCCGGCGATCTGCTCGACCGTAAACTCGTCGAACGGTTTGTTGTCGTTGAAAGCCTGAATTACCCAGTCGCGATAGGGCCACATCTCTCGATAGTTGTCGATGTGGATGCCGTGGGTGTCTCCGTAACGCGCGGCGTCGAGCCAATAGCGGCCGCGGTGCTCGCCCCAGTGTTTCGACTCGAGCAGCCGGTCGACCAGCTTTTCATAGGCGCGTTCCGAGGTGTCGGTCAAGAAGCTTTCGAGGGTGCCGGGGTCGGGAGGCAACCCCGTTATGTCCAGCGCCACGCGGCGGGCTAGGGTGCGTTTATCGGCTTCGGGAGCGGGCGTGAGACCTTCCTTCTCGAGTCGCGCGAGGACAAACCGGTCGAGCGGGCTACTAGCCCACCCTTCGTTCTCCACCCCGGGAGGCTCGGGCCGCTTGACGGCTTTGAATGACCAGTGCTGATCCCACGACGCGCCCTGCTCTATCCAACTCTTGAGAATCTCGATCTGATCCTCGGTCAGCTCCTTCTTAGAGTGCGACGGCGGCATGCGCAGCACTTCGTTTTGGTGGGTGATGCGTTTGTAGAGCAGGCTGGTATTGAAATCACCGGGAATGACGGGGCTTCCGTTTTGACGCTGAGCGAAAGCTCCCTCGCGCGTATCGAGACGCAAGTCGGCCATGCGGGTTTCCGCGTCCGGTCCGTGGCAAGCGAAACAATTATCGGACAGAATCGGCCGTACCTGGCGTTGGAAATCGACGGGGTCTATCGATGCCGCCGGGGACGGAGCACCCGCCAACAACAACCCCAGCGCCAAGCACGTGATTAAACCGTGACGATGAAAACGAACCTTACACATGTACCTGCCCTCCAAACCAAGAATCTAGCGGCAATCGACTAAGCACGTCAACGACCTGAAATCGTCGAATCCGGTCAGGCTCGCGCGGCCAACTTGGATCAACGACTTCCGGCATTGATAGCGCCCGAGCAAACGAAGGTCAAGGATTCCTGGAATCCGCACGGACAACGTATCGCTGCCTCTCTATACAATATTATCGCGTCCCCAGCCGTCTAACGCCATCATTATAGTTCGGCCATGGGTTGATCAAACGATGGGCGCGCTGGACCGGCTCATACGGCAATTACCGATTCGCCGTCACGAATGGCGCCTCACGGCCTCGCGGGAACTGAACCTAGTAGCTTTTCACAATCAGCCTCCCATCTTGAGCCATTGAACTTGGCCCCTGCTAGATGATCTCCACGACCTGCCCTGGGGGCACCCAGCGATCTCTGCCGCTCCGGGTAGTTCCCTGAGTGGGGAAGTAGATCTCCCACATATCGGCGAGCAGAACGAGCCCTACCCGCTGGCAGTTGCATATCACAGACGCCCCACCCATTCGGATCAAGGGCGTTTACCTCGGGCTGCTATCTTGAGGACGTAGAATGCCGCACCCAGATCAGAAACATGCCGGTTCAGGGATGCAGACATGAGCGCATTCACCGGGATAGGGACCCGGAGCAACTCGTTCCGTAAGACGAAGCCCCAACCGTGGGCCGGGCAACTCCAAACTAGGGAGACCCTGCCATGCTGCCTTTCCCTCCGCAGCCCAAGTAGGTTCAGTCTCTTGGCTGGCGCGTGGCTTCTCGCCCTCGCAATAGGCCCCGTGGCCAACTTGCCCGCCGCGCCGCCGGAACCCGAACTCGAGATTCGTGTCATCTACGACAACACGTCCGCGCGACCTGACGTTCAGGCTGATTGGGGTTTTGCGGCGGCCGTCACGTTTCGGGGGCGGCGAGTACTGTTCGACTCTGGAACAAAGCCGGAGCTGTTCCTGACAAACCTCGAGAAGATGGAGGTCGACCCGTCCTCGATTACGCAAGCGGTCATCTCTCACCAACATCCTGACCACCGCAACGGCATTTACAAACTCTTCCCTCGTCATCCCTCGATCCGAATACATTTTCTGAAGGCTTTCTATGAGAAAGCTTACGACGAGGCCACTGCTGTCGGAATGACGCCGAACCGTGTTACTGGTCCCTTTGAAGTCGAGCCGGGCGTGCATTCCACGGGCATGATCCCGGGTGACCCACCGGAGCAGTCCCTGGTTGTCGAAACCTCGAAGGGAATCGTCCTGCTGGTCGGATGCGGCCACCCCGGGGTTGTCAACATCGTCGAGACAGTGCAAGCGCAACGTGGGAAAGACTCAATCCGACTCTTGCTCGGTGGCTTTCACATGTTGCGGCAGAGCGAGGACGAGATCAATTCTCAAATCGCGAAGCTAAAGCAGCTCAACGTGCGCAGAGTCATGCCGGCACACTGCAGCGGCGACCTGGCAAAACGCCTGTTTCAAGAAGCGTACGGAGAAAACTTCGAAACCCTCGGCGCCGGGAAAGTGTTGAGGTTCGACTAAACAAGAGTTGACCGCACAAGGGTAAACCACTGCTGTCCGGTTAAAAGTCGAATAGAATCAATTGGTTGGGGTCATAGGGGGATTCGTTTGGGGAGTCGGATGGCTGGAGTGCCTGTAAAAGGGGCATTTTTTCGAATTGCGTAACGCTGAGAATCTGTAGAATCTGGTAAAGACTCGCTTCCAGCCCGAGGCGTTTCCGGACGATGGCGATGAGCACGTAAATCGAGACAGCGATCCAGATCTGCGTCTTGACGGCGTTCTCGCTGGTGCCGTAAAACGAGTTGATTCGCAGATGTTGCTTGATCCACTTGAAGAACAACTCAATCTGCCAACGCGACTTGTAGATGTGGGCGATGGTCAGCGCCGGGAGCGCGAAGTTGTTGGTCAGAAACTTCAGCCGCTTGTTCGTCCGGGCGTCGAAGTAACTGACCCTCCGCAACGGGTCGGGATAGGCTTGGGCCGATTCGATGGCAGCCAGTATGACGGTCTGATCCGAGCGCAAGCCCGTGGATTTGTCGACGGGATGCGAGTAGCGCCGTTGGAGCAAGATGTTCTTCTTGGTTCGCACGACGAAGAACGACGAGCAGAGAGTGAACACGAAGAGGCGTTCGAAATCGACGTAGGCCCGATCCATGACGTAGAACGCGCCGGCCTCCGGGCCGATCTCGTCGAGGATGTTGATGTCGTGCACTTTGCCTCCAGTAATGCGGATGAACGTGGGAATATTGCCGTGCAGATCCAGCAGCGTGTGCATCTTCACGGCGGCTTTTTGCTTGCGGAATCTCGCCCACGGAAACAGCGACAGGCAGAGGTCGATTGTTGTCGAGTCGAGAGCGTACAGAGTCTGGTCCAAGTCCACACCGATCGGGTCGTGGGCATATAACGGCCGTGCCATGCCAATCAAGACCTGCGCGAAGTCCGCGTAGATCCGCCAGTCGCGCGACTCGTTCGCGTCGGCCAGTGTCGAGCGCGCTACCCTGCCGCGGAATCCCATGTGGTAGAGTTTGCCGTGCATCGAACGCAGGCACGTCTCGATGTCGCGGAGGCTTGCCCGATAGGTCAGCTGGGCGAATGCCATCGCAAGAAACTGATCCCAGCAGGAGAAACTTTTCAGATAGGAATCGCCGCGGTAGCGCGATACACATTTCTGAAACTCTTTGCTCGGTAGGTGCTCGATCAGTTGGGAGAAAACCGTACGGCCAAGGTTCATCCCTCATTGTGCCGCGTCCGGATGCTCCGTTCAGGCGACCATTTGCGGCCTCGGGATTTCAAATCGTTCCCGGGCAAAACAGGCCATAAGACATTGAACGGTCGAGACTTACCGTCCGATGGCGCGACTTTCCCCGGACAGCACTGAGGGTAAACGAAAACATCAGGAGAATACTAATTAAAGACCAGCTCTCGGCGACGACGCGGCATCGCCTAGACGCGGCATCGCCTAAATGTCCAGGGATTCAATGCCATCCCGGATCAAAGACTTGCCCCAGTCGCTCCGTGGTTGCGACTGGCGTTCGCGTTATGCGCGGTACTAGCGGCCATCGGGACCATCACCGCCTCGTCCGCCGTCTTGGGAACGCTCGTCGTGATCGCCGCGTTGGCTGCCCTTTTTCCTGTGCACCCATCTGACCTTATTTACAATTACGGCATCCGTCACGTAACCGGAACTGAGGCACTACCCAAACGTGCAGCCCCATCGCGCTTCGCCTGCGGTGTGGGTGTGGTCTGGCTACTCTCAGTAATCTGGGCGTTTGAGGCCGGGTACCACGTAGCAGGGTCCCTACTCGGCGGATTGCTCACGGCGGTGGCCGTGCTCGTCAGCACCACGGACATATGCATCCCCTCGATGATTTATCGGGCGATCATTGGAACGGCGAAGTGAACTCGCAGTCGCCCCCGTTTTTGACGGCCCAGTGGCGTCATTTGGCGATGCTCAACTACGAGATTGACCCTCAGGTCCTCAAGCCGCTCGTACCCGCCGGAACCGAGCTAGATGACTGGCGCGGCCGAACCTTCGCGAGTGTCGTCGGATTCCTGTTTCTCGATACGCGCGTGCTAGGTGTGCCTATCCCTTATCACCTCAACTTCGAAGAAGTGAATCTGCGCTTTTACGTGCGCCGGAAGGCGAGTGATGGATGGCGGCGTGCTGTAGTCTTCATTAAGGAAATCGTGCCGCGCGTTGCGATCGCTTGGGTGGCGAGAGCTCTCTATGGGGAGAACTACGTCACCCTCCCAATGAACCACAGCATCGAAGAAGAGCGGGGCTCTGGCGCGCGAACCGTATCCTACTCCTGGTGGTTTCGTGGCGTCGAGAACAAGATGCGGCTCACTGCTCGCGGCAATGGCGAACTTGCCGCCGCGGGCAGTGCCGAAGAGTTCATTACCGAGCACTATTGGGGCTACGCTCGGCGGCGGGGCGGACGCACGACCGAGTACCGGGTCGAGCATCCGCGGTGGAGAGTCTTCGAAGCGGGAGCGGCACGACTCGATTGCGACGTCGCCGGGATCTACGGGGATCAGTTCGTCGAGTTCCTCCAAAAACCAGCCTCCGCGTTTCTCGCAGACGGGTCAGAGGTCACAGTACACAAGGGGACATTGTTGCCTACTTGAGCGGAAAAATGAGTGAACCGATCGGCTTTGTCCTCTACGATGACTCTTGCGGATTCTGCCGTCGATGGGTTCCGTTTTGGGAAACCACTCTTCGCAAGCGAGGGTTTGCGATCGCACCTCTCCAGTCGAAGTGGGTGGTTGAGCGCCTGAAGGCTTCGCAGGAGGATTTGATTTTTGATTTGCGACTGTTGCTCACGGACGGGAGGCAGGTGCGGGGTGCGGACGTCTACCGCTACCTGATGCGGCGGATCTGGTGGGCGTATCCGATTTTCCTGCTATCGTCAGCGCCGTTGCTGCGGAACGTCTTTGACTGGGGCTATCGCACCTTCGCCAACCACCGGCACGTCTTTTCGCGAGCATGCCGACTGCCCCCGGCACCTGAAACCGGCGCTAGTTCGACGGATGACAAAGCCATGCACTCGGACACGGGCCAGAGAGCTTGACTGTCGAATTGCGACGGTCTCGTCTCAGGCCGATCGGGACCAGTTTTATCGAAGTCAGCCTAAGCAAGAGTCAGGACAGCACATGGTTGGACCGAGAAGTGATAGGCAGGTTATCCTCAGAATTGATGAAGTCACGTGAGCCGTATGCCTAATCCAGAGGACAAGTTGAACCTGGCGCGGCGGCATTTGGAACGCGTCCTCGCTGCCTGGGGCACCCCGACAGACTGGGATAACCTATCGCTTTACGGCTTCTATTGTCTTGAGGCAGCGGTAGAGGCGGCTGCCACGCATGTTGGATTATCGACTTCCAGAAAGCATTGGGAGAAGGCCGAGACCGCCGACAAATTACACAACGAACACGGCCTTCCCGACGTTTTGCTACTGCTTCATAACCTCAACGACGCTCGGAAGGCCGCGGCATACGGTGACGTTCCTGCCCCAGACCTAGATGCGGAGCAGGTCGCCTCTCAGATTGAGCAGTATGTGGATGCAGTAGCAGAGCTTCTCGAAGGGACACGCTGACGATGTTGGATAAGCCTCCCAGTCCGACCGAGGGCGCATCCGCCCAAGTTCTTCGATGGCCGACCCGTCGATCGAAGGATTGGACAGAGCGCTTTCTGCACTCTGCAAAGAGTAACCCGAACATCATCGCTGTGGTGGCCATTGGCTCGGCTGTGCGGCCCCACGTTCCCAGCGCCGATGTCGACCTCGTCGTTATCTGTAGAGATCCGCACGGCCTCAATGAGGATCGTCCACCGATGGAAGTGGATTTGCGCGCTTATTCTGCGGGTGACGTTGATGTTCAGCTCAGGAGCGGCCACGACATGCTTGGCTGGGCAGTGCGGTTTGGCCGCATTCTTTTTCAGCGTAACCGCTTCTGGGAAAAGATCGTCCACTCCTGGCACGATCGCCTACCCTTGCCGTCACCTAAACTCGCGAGGGAGAGAGCCGCAGCCGCGCATCGTCACCTGATCCACCTCTTGCAGTTGGGCGATGCAGACGCTGCGCACGAGCAAGCGCTCTCGTACTTGACACATCTGGCGCGGGCGGAACTATTGGACAGAGGAGTTTATCCCGCTTCGAGACCAGAGCTAGTGCAACAACTGCGAGGCGTCGGTAGCTACCGGCTGGCCGAGTGGCTAGATCGCCTGTCGCAAGGCGGCTCAAGCGAGCTGTCGGAGATTGACGCGCTCTTGAAGGTCACCGTCTGATCAGGGCCTGCACCCGACCGCCCGAAAACCGGGCGGCAGGTGATGCCGTGGCCGTTGGGCCGACCAGGACCAGTTTTGTCAGATCATCCTAAACAAGAGTTAGGCCGCGCATATAGGAATTGGATCGAACATGCTTGACGTTCTGCAAGCCGTCGATCGCGTTCGCCAAAAAGCGCGTCAGCGTCAGGATGCCCTTTCACAGCACTATCTCACGCCAGCTACAGACCCGCCGCTTGGTGGTCTCGGCATGTGTTTCAACAACGCCACCCTCTGCCTGGAATTGCTCAGCTACTATCACAAGCTGTGGGCCAAGCTTTCTGCAGCCGAGTTTCCGGACCCAGAGCAAACGCGTCAGCAGAATGCGGAGCGTGTGACGCTGGTCACGAAGAGCATGTTTGTGTTGAGCATGTCTGGTTTTGAGTACTCGGCCAAACAGGCGCTGGCTACTGACCCCGGTCGGCTTCCTCTCCGCCGTGGGCGCGTGTACTTGAGTGGCATTATGCGGGCTTCTGCCAAGGTCGGCCTGATTAGTGCTCAGACGGACACGTTGTGGCGAGGCGCAACGGAGGTTCGGAATTCGCTTGTGCATAACAACGGGATCGCCGAAAAAACAATAACGTACGTATACCCGGGCACCACTGCGGTTCTGAAGGCAGGACGCATGAGCCAAGGAAACCTGCTCTTCTTCGCTGCCTTGACAGAATGGATGGTCAATGCATTCGCCGACTGGTGTGAGAAGTTGCTTGGCCAGCCAGGGCGCACCCCATCGTCCAGACACGGTTCTTGTTCGTGACTACGGTTAGATCAACCCCACGGCGTGCAAAAACACGAGCACGATCGCAACCGGCACCACGTACTTCAGCAGCAGCAGCCATCCTTTATAGAAAACCGCCAGTTTGGTTCCGGAAAGAAAATCGTCGTGCCGCAGCGCTTCGTTCATTCGCCAGGCCGTGAAAACCGAGATGCCGAGTCCGCCTAGCGGGAGCATCCAGTTCGACGCCAGGTAGTCGAACGAGTCAAACCAGTTCTCGCCAAAGATCGAAGCGAAGCCGGAGCCGAAGATGTATGTGCCTCCGCTCAGCGCGGAAGGAATGCCGACCAAGGCGATGAGTCCCCCCGATACAAGGGTGGCGCGGCGTCGAATCCAGTTCCGCTCATCGATCAAATAGGAGGTCGTTACTTCGAGCATCGAAATGGCGCTCGTCAAAGCGGCAAACACGAGCAGGCCAAAAAATAGGATGGACAGAAAAGTTCCCCCCGGCATTTGGCTTAGGGCGATCGGAATGCTAATGAAGACCAAGCCCGGCCCCGCCCCCGGCTCCATCCCAAAGCTGAAAATAATCGGAAACAGCACCAGCGAGGCCACTAGTGCGATCAGGGTGTCAAGCGCGGAGATCGTAATGGAGGCCGCCACGATGTCATCGTCGCGCCGCAGATAGCTTCCATAGGTCAGCATGGCCCCCATCCCGAGGCTGAGAGTAAAGAACGCGTGCCCCAGGGCTTCCAGGGCACCGGCGGCAGTAAACCTATCCGTGTGAAGACCGAAAACAAAGTCAAACCCTTGCTTGAACCCACTTAGCGTAAACGAATGAATAAGAAGCACTAACAGCATTACAAGCAGCGTCGGCATCAAGATTCTCGACCAGCGCTCGACTCCTCGGGCCACCCCGCCCAACACCACGGCAATCGTCAGGCCCATGAATATGGCGTGCCAGAAAAGGTTCCGCGCCGGGGACGCATAGAGCCTTCCAAAAACCGACTGAACACCTTCCGGCCCGAGACCTACGATCTTTCCGGTCAGCGACAGGTAGGTATAGTCGAGAGCCCAGCCCGCCACGATACTGTAATAGGAGAGAATCACAAAAGAGGCCGCGATTCCCAGCCAACCAAACGCTATCCACGGGCTACGGCGTCCGGCCATTAGCCGCATGGCGCCGACCGGAGATTTCTGGGTGGCGCGTCCTATGAGGATTTCGGCGGTCATGACCGGCAAACCAACGAACAACACGCACGCCAAATAGACCAAAACGAAGATGCCCCCGCCATTCGCCCCTGTAATGTAGGGAAACTTCCAGATGTTCCCCAGCCCAACAGCGGAACCGGCGGCAGCCAGTATAAACCCGACTCGGGAGCCCCAGTGACCTCGATCTGCCAAGAATCAAACCTCGAATACGAAACCGCCCAAGATAACACAGGCGCGTCGTAGTGGGATAGCTCGGAGCTAGGGTTTCAACAACATCGGCGGGCCGGGACGAGCCTGGCGCGCATCCCCCTTTGGGACGGCGAATCGGAGCCGCGAACGCGAGAGCGGCCGTTGCCCGGGGCACTCCTCGCGGCATTCACGTGGTTCGCTGATCGTGAGTTGGTCGCGATCGTCGTTATTCTTTTTTCGTTTGTTCGGCGCGCAAGACCCAAATCGCCGCCGCGGTCAGATGCACGACACTGGCTACTGCCAGGTAGGCCTTGAAGTTTGCCAGGTTCTGCAGGTATCCCTCCTCGCCCGCCAAGCCAACCCAGAGGGCGAGCGCCAAGCATATTGCTAACGACAAACCACCGATTACTCCGGACGCGATCTGCAAAGCAGAGCGTGGTGAGTTGCCGGCTCGATCGTGAGCAGGGGATGCAGCCGCCGACGGAGAGGGAGTGCTTTGCGGCTCGAATGGGCGGATCTCTCTTGAGGCCTCCTTGCGCGCGCCGGCAACGGCCGCAAACGCGGTGTACAAAACCGCGGTGAGCCCCCAGCCCGGGATGGCGATGAACACCACATGCATCAGCTCCCATCTCCAAGCTGCAAAGCAGAAGACGACGGCGATTGCCCAGGCAACCAGCGCCGCCCAGTTGACAACCCTGCGGGACTGGCCGAACCAGTAGCGGCGGAGGCCGATCCGCGGAAAGATCCAATGCTCGACGAAGACGACCGCCGCGATCGGCGCCATCAGAATGCCGAAGGTTCCCGCGTACTCGAGCAGGTATTGGAAGATGTAGGGAAAGCATGCCATGATGACCGTCGCCGTTCCGGCCAGCAATGTGACCAGCCACCGGGGCCATCCCGGTGTGACCACCTGCAGAGCGAGGCCGGCACGATACAGGGTCGGATTCGAGGTTGCCCAACCGGAGACGATCACACACAGCGCACCTCCGACGCCCAATGCCTGATGGGCCACCTCGCCGGAGTCCAGACTGCTGAGGTCGGTGCCGACCATCAACGCCGCCCCGGCTCCCATAACGCCCGAGCATAGCCAAACCAAAAAATGACCCATGTACATTCCACACGCGGAAAACAAGCCGTAGCTGGCGCGCGGCGCGTAGCGGAGCAGGGCCATGTCCGAAAGTCCAACGTGGAACGCCAGATTGGCCAGCAAGGCGAACGCAGCCACATGCCAGAGGCCAAACTCTGAGTCCTCGCGTCCGATCCAAATGCTCTCGTCGGCAAGGCGCCACAGGTCGTCAAAGCCTCCGATGGAGCCAACCCCGGGAGCGCCGGCCGTCAATTGCGGCAGGACGGCCAAGGCGCCGGCAAAGAACATGACGAAGATCCAGGGCACGCAGATCGTCGAGAACTGCGCCAGCCGTCTGAAACCCAGGATCGCGATGGCGACAACCACCGCGCCGACGGCCACCACAACCAACACAAAGCGCAGGTCGGTCGGGTACCACAGGGTTTGCGGCGGGATGCCGAAGGGGATTCGAACGGCCGATGCCGAAACCGTGATCATCGCTCCCGCCAGACCGCAGAACAAAATGGCGTTCACCACGTTGTAGATCGTGGTCACCACCGGTCCGGCGATGCGGCGCAAATACCAATAAAGTGTCAGGCGGGTCTCAACCGCAATGGGGGCACAGATGAACGTCCAGGCGAGAACCGCCAACAGATTGCCGAGCAGCAAACCGAGAATGAGATCCCGCGTTCCGACGCCCCAGGAGACAAACAGGGCGCCGATCACGAATTCCGTGCCGGCGACGTGTTCGCCCGCGAAAACGGCTGCGAAATGCCGACCGCTTTCGAGTCGGTCCCGAGGGACGGGCGCCCGCTCGAATTCATACAAACTGTCGAGGCGCTCGTAGAGACTCGGCGGTTGGGTGATCGCCGGCGAATCACTTTCTTCACCGGAACGCATCAATGTCTCTCTCCATTTCGCGGGTCCGACCAGGGCATCGACAGTTCTGTGCACGGGTAGGAACAACTTAGGGTGTCTTGCCAACAGAGAGCTCGGACGCCGCCGTTACAATAAGAATGAGGACTACTGCAAACCCCGGGGGTTCTCATCACAACCCATTCTACCGCCCCTGCTGTGCTTGTTCCCTGCGGCTAGCTCCGCCAATCCGCACCTCGGAAACTGACGACTTTCACCACGAGTCTAATGCTGGACAGAGGCTCTCTAACCCTACATGGAACGCCTAGGCATCCACGGCATACTCTTCGATCTCGATGGCGTTCTCTATAACGCCGAAGAGCCGATCCTGAGCGCCGCCGAGGCGGTAGCTTGGGTCAAGCGCCAAGAGATCCCGCATCTGTTTGTCACCAACACGACGTCGCGGGGACGAGACGCGCTTGTCGAAAAGCTCGCTCGCTTTGGCGTGACGACCGACAAGTCGCGGATCTTCACTCCGCCGGCGGCGGCCGCCGCCTGGTTGCGGTCTCAACCCGAGGGACAGATCGCGCTCTTCGTTCCCGCCGCCACCCGGAGCGAGTTCGAAGGGTTGCCGTTGTTACCTGACGACGCCGAGAATGGCGCGTCCTATGTGGTAATCGGCGACCTCGCCGATAGATGGGACTACCGCACCCTCAATCGAGCGTTCCGCTTGCTTCACAGCAATTCCGAAGCCCGCCTGATAGCACTCGGGATGACGCGCTATTGGCTAGCGTCCGACGGCATTTCGCTCGACGTTGCGCCGTTTGTCGCGGCGCTGGAGCACGCCACCGGCCGTGAAGCAATCGTCCTTGGCAAACCGGCCAAGCCCTTCTACCATGCAGCCGCCGCCGAGCTTGGACTGGCACCCCCCGAAGTGCTAATGATTGGCGACGATGTCGAAACCGACGTCGGGGGCGCTCAGGCGGCCAGCCTCAAAGGCGCTTTGGTCAAGACCGGCAAGTTCAAGCCTGCGGACCTTGAAGGCCCGGTCGCACCCGATGTAGTATTTGACTCGGTGGCGAAGTTGCCGGGATGGTGGGACTCGTAGGCGCAGGGAAATCAACCAGGAGCCATGAGAACCCAGAGGAGGCTTGTCTTTTCGGTCATCGCAGTTAGTTTAGGTCTCACAGTGTGTTTGGGGCTGTCGGAGATCATATTCAGGCTAAAGGGCCACAGGACATGGAGGTACCAACCGGACCTGGAGCGACCAACCATACATGAGCCTGATCCCGTATTGGGCTGGAAAAACAAGCCGGGGTCCTATCTGATTCCACCTTATTCATCCGACGCGGAAGCGATCAAAGTAACGTTCTTGGCTGATGGGCGGCGAGCGACCGCCGAACACCCTAACCCCCGCCCCCACACGTTTCTCGTCTTCGGGGGATCAATTACTCAGGGTTGGGCTATCTCCGACGAAGCGACTTTTGCGTGGAAGCTCCAGCGCAAGTACCCCTACGTTGAAGTGCTGAACTATGGCACAACTGGGTACGGCACCTATCAATCAATTCTGCTTTTTGAAAGACTGTTGTCACAATCAATTCGGCCCGCTTTGGTTGTCTACGGGCTGCACGTTGTTCATGAGCGCCGCAACGTGGGCGAGGCGCAGTTTCTGAGGAGTCTAGTCCATCATTCAACCCGGGGACACTTGGATCTGCCTTACTGCACGCTCGGTTCAGAGGGAGAGCTTCAAAGACATCCCAGGACCCGATATCCGGCATGGCCTTTAAAAGAATATCTGGCGACCACTAACTTCCTCGAGAGAGAGTACATGGATTGGAGAACTTCCACGAGGAGGAGGCAAAAACGGGCCGTTACCAAAAAGCTGCTACGTGAAATGAATGACCTGTGTCAGTCGGTTCAGGCACGGCTCCTAGTGGTTATGCTAGGGGCTTTCAAAAAAGGGGAAATCCTGGACTACGCGAAATTCCTTCGGACACAACGGATAGATTTTGTGGATTGTGCACTCGACCTGACGCCTGATTTGATAGTCAAAGGGGAGATACACCCAAATGCTGTGGCCAACGACTTCTGGGCGCAATGCATTGATGAGTATCTCAGTCACCCGAGACATGCTGTGAGCTCCGTGTTACGCGCTTCTCCTAGACTGGCGGCAGAGCCCTAGGAAGAGATCTACCCTTGTCAGGGAGGAGTTCTCACGATTCCCAATTCCGTCATCAAAACAGCTGGCTCCAAACAACGATCGAAAACATCGTCCCGTAGAAGACACTACAGGCCGCCAGCGCCAGCTTTCTCCACAGCGGCGGCTGGATCTCCTTCGGCAGGAACCGAGTGTTCACCCTGAGGACTTGAAAACCCGCCAAGCCAAGAATCAGGCCACCAATATTGGCGCCCACCTTGAACAAGGCCATGGCCGTGCCCCAGTTAACGGCCGAAAGACCCCAGGCCGTGAAAACGAACAGCGCGGTGTAGTAGACAGAGCTTACGTTACCGCGCCGCCAAGTCCGCACCCGAGGGCTGCCGGCCCAGATCATGTCAGTCACGGTACGGATTAGGACGTCGGTGTTCGCCAAATGTGTCGAGAAGAGCACCCAAAACCCGTTCAGCAAGGCCAGCGACCAAAATCCTGACCACAGGTTCCGCGCCATATACTCGGCCTGATAGGCGCCCGCGGCGGGTCCGGCGAGGTCCGACCCTGGCGGGATGATGGCGGTGGTTAGGTTGACGTTGAGGAACATTCCCAGAAAAGCGCCCGTACCCCACAACCACACCTGATCGGCTTTGACGTACTTCCACCAGACTTTCCAGCGACGCAGATTCTCCGTCGTGACCGGAAAGATCTTTCCGGTTCCTGAAAGGGCAATCTGCTGGCGGCCGAAGGCGCTTCCGATAGCTCCCACCTTCGCTCCCATGCCGAAACCCTTGTCGCGAGCCCAATTCGAGATGACCAAGTTGCCGATGCCCCCGGCCCCGGCCGACGACGCCAACGCACCCAACAGGACGATGTCAATTCCCTCGGGAACTTGGCCGAACTGGAAGAAGCCCCAGAACGTCTCGCTCCAGTTCGAAAGTGGGACGAAGAAAACGTTGACGATGCCGAGGAACAGGAAGATGAAGACGAGCATGAACCACGACACGTGCTCCAGCATTCGCTCGATCGTCTTGCCGAAAAGCAGGATGCCGACGCCGAGCGCGATGATCCCATAGCTGACATAAGCCAGCACGTTGGCATCAGAGCCCAACGGCATATGGCCCGCGAAAGCAGCGAACAGTACCGCGGCACTCGCGGCCGCCAGCGACGGCAACCCCAACGTCGCGACACCGAAGATCGAATAGACGGTCGCCCAGATCCGCGACCCCGGACTGAGGCGCATGATGCCGGTGATCATCGGCTCTCCGGTGTAGAGCGTGTAGCGCAGTAATTCAAGGTTGAGGACGACTTGAAGGACAACAGCAATCGTGACCACCCAAAACACCGAGACGCCATATCGCACGCCGACGGCAGGGCCAACCAGCCACTCCCCTCCACCCGTCGAGCCGACCAACAAGATCGCCCCGGGGCCGATGACCCGAAAAAGGTTGCGGCCCGAAAACACCGGCGGCTCCGGCAGGTCATCCTGTCCCCAGCGGGGCAGGCTGCCGTGGTCAGCGCCCGCCTCAATCGTCGAGGGGTCCGGATTTCGTTCGGTCGTCATGAGTTGCTCTATGAATCAACGTCACGTTCAGTTCGGTAGGCAGCGGATTCGCACCCCAAGAGAGCGTCAAGAGCATAACACGGTCGCGCGGTAGGAAGCTCGACCCCGGAGCCGGACCGCAGGTAGCGACCGCCACTCTTGGCGGTCCTAGTTTCGAGTAGCGGCCGGCACTCCTGCCGGCCAGAAAAACGACAAGCTGAAGCTTGTCTCGACTGACAACCAGGACAAACACGAGTGTTTGTCGCCACCGACCCGACCGGTTCGGTAGCGACCGCCACTCTTGGCGGTCCTAGCTTCGAGTTAGGCCGGCAATCTTGCCGGCTCACCTGCACCACCACGCCGCCAATCCCCCTACCGCACCGCCGTCGCCGACAGACGTGGCCCCAGCCACGTCAAGAGTGATCGTAGGCCAGGCAGGTTACGCAGCCGATTGTACGCTTTCATGGCGACGCCCACGACGCGGTTCCTTACGTGAGGCGCGTGGAGGCCGGCGACCGCCACTCGAATGTCCTGGTACCCGGCCTGTCGGAAGAGCCGCTGTAGCTCTCGGCCGCTCCGCATAGCGACCCGGTAGGAACCGATGTCCGGTCTGCGCCCGACGGCGTACCTTCTCTGCAATGGCCGAGGAAGAAACCCGACGCCCCAAACGCCAATCTGTGGATCAGGAATCGGCGCGTACCGGTTGTTGGTAAGGCAGAGAGCCTTCGCGCCCGAAGCCGAGACGCGAAAGGCTTCGTTGACCGCGGCCTGTGGGTCGCGCACATGTTCCAGCACGTCGACTGATGTCACGATTCCGAAGACTCGGTCGGGGAAAGGCAAATACTCCGCGTTCGCGCACACCAGTTGTGCCTGGACACCCACTTCCCGCAACCGTAGTTGCGCAATCACCAACCAGCGAAGAGCGACGTCCACCCCAACAAGCGTTTGGAAATCGCCGTGCGCCGCCGCAAGCAAGCCCCCTGATGAGCAGCCTACGTCGAGCAACGCGCCGTCTGATGCCGAGCCGCGCTCGGCAAGTGTGTCCTGCAGATAAAGCCTTGCGATCTCGATGTCGGCGAGCTTGTGATCCGTCCAACGTCTCACCAGGTCCGGGGGGACATCGGGCGCCAAGGAGAAGTAGCAATCCAGAAGCTCGGCGTAGGTACGGTCCCGCCCCCACTCGGCCAACAACTTCCCCCTCTTACGATCTTCCGCGGGTCGAATGTAGGGATCCGGGTCCAGACGGAAGTCCGGGATTCCACACACGACGGGGTAGTTTCGGTTGCAGCTGAGACAAGAGTATAGGTCGTTCGAAAACGACAGCGCACTCTTACACCGCGGACAAGCGAAGTTCATCTCGGAGCAACGAAGAGCACCAGCTTAGCGCACGAAAAACTCAGCTGTGCACGAAGGGCCCTGATGTGCCGGAGACCCGTGATAAGATCATCAACCAATGAGTGTTCGCGTTGGAATCGCGGGTTTAGGGGGCGTGGCCGATCGCATCCATCTGCCGGCTTGCCGCGCGGTTCCCGAAATCGATGTCGTCGCCGGCTGCGACCTCGACTCGGAAGCCCGGGACAAGATGGCCCGCGGGTACGGAATCCCCCAGACGTTCGAGACCGTCGAGCGAATGCTGGCGGCGACAACTCCCGAGGCCATCATCGTCG
The DNA here is from genome assembly GCA_965248205.1 of Bryobacterales bacterium. GTDB lineage: Bacteria > Acidobacteriota > Terriglobia > Bryobacterales > UBA6623. The sequence goes on along the minus strand of CBDFIS010000006.1, from coordinate 6,342,831 downwards.
GCACTCCGCCGAATTCGCACTTCGAAATCTGTCGCGTGGCCTTCGACGCCGGGGCGCATGTCTTCTGCGAAAAGCCGTTCATGCGGACCCTCGAAGAAGCGGACCGAGCCATTGAACTAGCCCGAGAAAAGCAGCGCCTGCTGCGCGTCAACAACCAATATCGCTTCATGAGCTTCTACCGGGAAACGAAGCGTCGGCTCGAGCGAGGTGAGTTCGGGAGACTCTACTACATCCAGTGCTGGCAGCAGATGTTTCATCCGCCTGAGCGAGAGACCAATTGGCGCAGCGAATTGAAAGAATGCGTGCTCTACGAATTCGGTACCCACGCGCTCGATTTGGCCTGCTTCTTCTTCGATTCCCTGCCCGCGTCACTTCATGCCAACATTCCCCGCTGTCGCCCCGAGTACGACGCCGATGTACTCGTCCAAGCGAGCTTGACGTTCCCCGACCAGCGACTGGCCACGTTCTCGTTCAACCGCGTCAGCCATGCGCCGGAAAAATACCTGGAGATGCGCTTGGATTGCGAGAACGCCTCACTCAGACTATCGCTCGGTGGCGTGGCACGCTTCAGCGTCGAGTGGTCGCGGAACGCAGGCCGCCCGATTGTAAAAGCCGGTCTGCTCAAAGGAGGTCAGGCCCGCGCGGAACGGGACGGGCACTCACGCACCTACTTCTCATCGAGGAAAAGGGAGTTTGCCTCAGCAACGGCTGAACACCTCAAGTTTTTCCTGGAAGAGATGCGGCAGTCCCCGCCCCCGCTGGCGGGAGCCCACGAGGCTCGAGAAATTCTTCGCTTGGTCTTCGCCGGGTACGAAAGTGCAAAAACGGGAGAGACGGTTAGGTTAGAGAGGCCGGGTGCGAGCAGCGGTTCGTAACAGGTTGCCCCTCTATCGAGAGATCTGTCGTCTCAGCAGCTCGGATCTAGACAAGCGCCATGCAGTCTCTCTTCCTCTAGCTCAGCACTCGTCCGCCAGACCTGCAGCCGTTTGTGTATGTTTTGAGGGCAGCAACAAACCCCAGGCCCAGCCGCCCCGGGACTGTCACCCATCACAAGGATCAACGCCGTTGCAGGGCTCGACAGGTGTCGGATCGTTTGGCCGCCAGCGATGGTCGCATAGGACTTGCTGATCTTCCACGCTGGCGCCCTCATACGCGATTTCCGTACCCACCCTTTTGTGGCCAAAATAAAAGGCGGATACCAGACGAACGACGCCGGTGTAGAGCTGCAATTGCCTGTTCTTCCCGCTCTTGAGCGCCTCCAATACGGCGCGACGCCCCGGTAGATCGAGCTTCGAGAAGTCACGGTCACCGACTTTCACGAGAAGGAGATGTCTAAGGGTCCTGACTTCCAGGAACTTCAGGGCGAGCTTCATCTGGCTCACCGTGCCCTGCGCCAGGTGGCTCAAGAAGTCATCCAGGTCAGTCACGAAGTCGTGAAAGCCCTTCTGTTTCTGTTGTTGGCTCGGCCCGCCGCCGATCGTCTCGGCGAACTTTTCGTCAATCACGGCCTCCGCTAGAGCGCACATAACCTGGGACACTGCTGTCCGGTTAAAAGTCGAATAGAATCAATTGGTTGGGGTCATAGGGGGATTCGTTTGGGGAGTCGGATGGCTGGAGTGCCTGTAAAAGGGGCATTTTTTCGAATTGCGTAACGCTGAGAATCTGTAGAATCTGGTAAAGACTCGCTTCCAGCCCGAGGCGTTTCCGGACGATGGCGATGAGCACGTAAATCGAGACAGCGATCCAGATCTGCGTCTTGACGGCGTTCTCGCTGGTGCCGTAAAACGAGTTGATTCGCAGATGTTGCTTGATCCACTTGAAGAACAACTCAATCTGCCAACGCGACTTGTAGATGTGGGCGATGGTCAGCGCCGGGAGCGCGAAGTTGTTGGTCAGAAACTTCAGCCGCTTGTTCGTCCGGGCGTCGAAGTAACTGACCCTCCGCAACGGGTCGGGATAGGCTTGGGCCGATTCGATGGCAGCCAGTATGACGGTCTGATCCGAGCGCAAGCCCGTGGATTTGTCGACGGGATGCGAGTAGCGCCGTTGGAGCAAGATGTTCTTCTTGGTTCGCACGACGAAGAACGACGAGCAGAGAGTGAACACGAAGAGGCGTTCGAAATCGACGTAGGCCCGATCCATGACGTAGAACGCGCCGGCCTCCGGGCCGATCTCGTCGAGGATGTTGATGTCGTGCACTTTGCCTCCAGTAATGCGGATGAACGTGGGAATATTGCCGTGCAGATCCAGCAGCGTGTGCATCTTCACGGCGGCTTTTTGCTTGCGGAATCTCGCCCACGGAAACAGCGACAGGCAGAGGTCGATTGTTGTCGAGTCGAGAGCGTACAGAGTCTGGTCCAAGTCCACACCGATCGGGTCGTGGGCATATAACGGCCGTGCCATGCCAATCAAGACCTGCGCGAAGTCCGCGTAGATCCGCCAGTCGCGCGACTCGTTCGCGTCGGCCAGTGTCGAGCGCGCTACCCTGCCGCGGAATCCCATGTGGTAGAGTTTGCCGTGCATCGAACGCAGGCACGTCTCGATGTCGCGGAGGCTTGCCCGATAGGTCAGCTGGGCGAATGCCATCGCAAGAAACTGATCCCAGCAGGAGAAACTTTTCAGATAGGAATCGCCGCGGTAGCGCGATACACATTTCTGAAACTCTTTGCTCGGTAGGTGCTCGATCAGTTGGGAGAAAACCGTACGGCCAAGGTTCATCCCTCATTGTGCCGCGTCCGGATGCTCCGTTCAGGCGACCATTTGCGGCCTCGGGATTTCAAATCGTTCCCGGGCAAAACAGGCCATAAGACATTGAACGGTCGAGACTTACCGTCCGATGGCGCGACTTTCCCCGGACAGCACTGAACCTGGGAACGCTGCCGACCTAGCTGCTTCACCTCACCCTTCTTGAGAACGACGAATCGTCTGGGGTTCATGCCGCCACCCCCTGCCCGCCTGATACCGGCTGTAGGCAATGCTGCCCACCAGGATCCGCTGGGTCCCACGGCCAGTTTGCCTGCTGCTGGAGCAGTTGGAAACCGCTCGGCCGCCCGTTCTGTTCGCAGATCGCCTTAGATGCCCAAAGGGCCAGCGAGTAGATCGTCACCTGAGGGTTCGCGCCCAGCGCGGTCGGGAACAACGACCCGTCCACAACCCAAACGTTGTCCAGGCCGCGGAGCCGAAAGTCCGTGTCTACCACCGAAGTATTCGCGTCCGTACCCATGGCGCACCCGCCCATCACATGGACCGTCAGCATGGAGGTCTTGCCCAACGCGAACTCCACTTTCTTGAGCTTGTGGAGTTCACTCTCCGACGTAATGCGAATCGCCGGGTTCGTGACGTGATAGACCTCTTTGGCTCCCGCCGCTAGGTGGATCTTCGTCATTTCTTCCAGGCTCTGGCGCATCGGCTTGATGTTGTCCCGATCCAACTCGTACTCGAATTCGGGCCTGAACCCCGTTCCCACAACGGAGACGCGCCCGTAGTTGCGGTTGCGATTAAAGCCTGTCGTGTGGTGCGCGTAGAGAACCGTTTGAGACTGATACCCGTTTCGCATCAGCGACGTCAACGCATCCCCATAGTCGAGCGACAGGGTCGCCGTCATGACGGGGAATGAGGATCCCGTCTCAATAAGGTAACCTCGCTTGGGATTGGGTTGGTCCGTGAATCTGTCGGTCATCATGTTGTCGGGCACGCCGTAGGCGGAATGCGTCCTACCCTCATAGATGCCGAAACAAATCGTAATCGGATGGATGTGAGTGCGCTTCCCCAACTCGTCGCTAAGCTGCAGCGGTTCGGGGCGAATATCCGCCAGGTGCTTGGCGCGCAATAGCAACGCGGGAGTCCCGATCGCTCCAGCCGCCATGATGACACCGTGCTTGGGCTCCACATGAATCTTCTTGCCGGTTCGTTTGCGCGTTCCGTCCAAGAAATGCCCGACTACGCGGCGCACCTTTCCTCCTTGCACGATCAAGTCCCACACATGCGCGTCGGTATAGATAGTGGCCGGGGCCGCGGGAACCTGATCGCTGAGCCCCGCCGCCTCCGGCAGCCAGGTGACAAAGCCGCTCTGCTTCCGGTCGTAGGGACAACCCGTTCCGCATGATCCGCACTCGCGGCACTCGCGCGTATTATTGGGGAGATTCTGGTATGCGTAGCCGAGCTTTTCGCAGCCCTTGATCATGCGGCAAGCCGACGTGTTGTAGCGGAGGTTGCGATGAACATGAAGGTAGTTGACAACCTCCTGGACATAGGGACGCAGGTTGTCTGAGGTGAACGGCAGGCCGTACTCGTCGTGCCAGTGCCGCAGCGTGAAGTCGGGAGGCGGCAGGCAGGCCGACCAATTCACAGCCGTGCCACCCCCCAAGCACCTCCCCTGAAGCACCTGGATGCTGTTGTCTTTGGTCAGGCGCGCCGCGGCCTGCTGGTAAAGCAAGCGGTACATCTTGGACTCACGCTCTACCAGCGTGGGCCTTACATGGCAGTCCCCACCGGCCCCTTTGCCCTTCGGTATGTCGGGCCCCTCTTCGAGGACGACGACGCTAAACCCTGCTTGAGCCAACTTCAGCGCACACACCCCGCCGCCGGCGCCTGAACCCACAATGCAGAAGTCCGGCTTGAGCTTTCGCTTGCCCGTGAGACTTTTCCTTACCTTTCGGCCGGAAACAATGCCTGCCATAGCTACCTCCTTCAAGAAACCGCGAGGGAATCCGATCTCTAATTCCTGCGCAATTAGGGCAACTCTGCCAAGGGCTCTTAAGCAACGGTTATTTACCCCTTCGCCGCCCGCCAGATATCCGGGCACTTTCCTGCACATTGGCGCGAGCGGGCGATCCTAATTTGCGGTTTCCGGTCTCCAGCCAACCGAACCGGAGTTGGACAGAAGTCAGGCGAACGTCCTAAAAACCAAAAGCCAACCCGCCGATGCCCCACGCGCCTGGTGTGCGAAAACCATCCGCGTCACCGGGCACGCGTTGCTTTATCAGAAACGCTCGCCGACTCGAAAGTAGCCATCTCGCGGTAGAGCTGGACCGCCGAATCGATCAGGGCCATGCCTAACGCGGCACCCGTGCCTTCTCCCAAGCGCATGTCGAGGGACAGGAGGGGCCTGGCATGGACCAGATCCAGTAGTACGCTGTGTCCGGGCTCGGCCGACAGGTGCGAGAAAAAGAGATAGTCGCGCAGCGGCGGTGCCATCCGCACCGCCAGCAGAGCGCCCGTAGATGCAATGTACCCATCCACCGCCACGGGTAGTCGTAAAGCCGCCGCGCCCAGCAGAAAGCCCGCGATGCCCCCGATTTCAAAGCCGCCGACCGCGGCCAGGATGTCGAGGGGTTTGGAGGCGTCAGGCTCGTGGCGCTCGAGCGCCTGCTTGATCACCGCGGCTTTGTGTTTGATTCCCTGTTTGCCGACCCCCGTCCCTGCGCCGACCACTTCGCGGGGATCGCGGCCCGAAATGGCCGCCAGGATCGCGCTCGAAGCAGTCGTGTTCGCAATCCCCATCTCGCCGACTCCCAGCAGGGTGTAACCGCTCTCTAGAGCGACCTGTGCCAGTCGAATGCCGGTTTCAACCGCTAAGACCGCCTGCTCTTTGGCCATGGCCGGCTCGTGGAGAAAGTTCCGCGTGCCCCGCGCCACCTTGCAGTTCACGATTGCCAGCCCAGCCGCGAAGTCGTGGTTGACCCCCATGTCCACGACGACGGGATCGATATCGTATTGCCGGCACAGGACGTTGATCGCCGCCCCCCCGGAAACGAAGTTGCGGACCATCTGATGCGTCACTTCGCTGGGATAGGCGCTAACGCCTTCCTCGGCGATGCCATGATCACCACAAAAAACAAAGAGCGCCTTGCGCGGCGGATCAAGCTGTGAGCGGCCGCGCGCCAGCCCGTATTGAACCACGATGTCTTCCAAACGGCCGAGGCTGCCGCGCGGCTTCGTGAGATGATCGAGCCGATGCTGGATCTCCCCGGCAAGCCGCGGACCTTCGGCGGCCGCAATCTGACGGATGGTCTTGTCTAGCAGGTCCATCGTGATGGGCGGTTGACGATGGTTCCTATGCGCGAAACCATAAAAAGGCCGGCGATGAAGGTTCCAGCGGAGCACTCGGTCTTGTCCGCGGTCCCTTGTCCCGTTACAAATTCACCTTCTCAAAACTCCCGCACTCTTGCTCGAAAGCGCTGATTCGGCTCCAGTCTAGATCATCGGGTCCTTCCGGGTGTAAAGGAATCTTGGGGACAGTCCGCCGCGGCTCTCTTGAGCTGTCTGCTTGTTGACGCTTCGTTTCAGGGCGCTCGGGACGGACCCCGGTTTCTGTATACGTTCCCTGCTGTGCCACTTCAGATCGCCGGGCCAGCTCAATCAATACCGCATTGACCGCACAATGGGCGACAACGACGGTCACTCGCGCGGGATGGTCCCGTATCGAATCCCAAGCGCGGAGCACGCGTTCGTAGAAGTCGGCGTGCGCTTCCCCACCGGCTGGCGCCACGCTCCACCAGTCGTCCAGCTTGCGCCGGGCTGTAAGCGGGTCTCCGCGGTTGATTTCCTCCCAGCTCAGACCGTCCCATGAGCCGTAGGAGATCTCGTTCAGGCGGGCGTCCTGCTCCAGCCCGATGTCTAGCCTCTCGGCGATCGCCTCGGCAGTCTGAACTGCCCGCCGCAGGCCACTCGAGACAACACGTTCGATTCCGCTGTGTGTCAGACGATCGGCCAAGGCTTGTGCCTGCCGCCGGCCTTCCGCCGACAGGGACGTGTCGTACTGACCGAGCAGAACTCCCTCGAGTTGACATTTGCCGTGTCGAGCAAGGTAAAGCTCCCGGGCCACGCTGTCTACACCTCGTCTGCTTACGCTGGGTTCAGACTTGGGAAACCACTAGCAGGGACAACAGAATTGCAATCTCCTGCAACTGGTTCGCCGCGCCCAGGCAGTCACCGGTCACGCCGCCGATCTTGCGATGGAAGTAGACGCTCAGGGGAAGCACAACCAGCAGGCAGGCACCTGCCACTGCAAACGACATCCATCCCTCGAACAGGAAAACGATCCCAATGGCCAGCAACACAGTAATGCCAACCCGCCCGAACCGGAGACCCCCCGCCAGGGCCCCTCCCGTGCCGCCGGTTGCCGCTCCCGCCAGGTAAGCCAGAGCGATCATGCCGGCGCGAGGCATTACCTGCGTGGCGACGAGCGCGAACTCGACCAGACCTTCCGGCTGTAGCGCCAGGCCTTGCCAGCGCAACAGCACGGTAAAGGCCACAGCGAGGACCCCGTAGGCACCGATCTGGCTGTCCTTGAGTACCCTGAGGATATCCGCTCGCGCCCGCTGGCTTCCAAAAGCATCGAAGGTATCGGCCAGCCCGTCTTCGTGTAAAGCACCGGTCAGAAGGGCCCACACCGCGAGAATCAGCAGCATGACAAAGCCCTGAGGAAAGACCGGACCGAGCAACCTGTAGATGCCAATCGCCGCGGCACCCATCACCAGCCCGACGACCGGGTAGAAAACGGCCGACCACCCCACCGTCACGCTGTCGGGAGCCCGTTTCGGGGACGGGACGGGAATCCTCGTCAGTGTCTGGATTGCAGTGAGAAAGGCGGAAAGCATGTTTGTTGAGCGGTGGAGGATCCGTTGAGGCCGCCCCGCTGCCGGCGGGCCGCTGCATTGCCATCAGCCGTCAAGAAAAACAAATGTTACCGAACTTACGAAAGGGAGCACTTCGCCGGGCTTTGGGCGGTGCGCTCTCGGGCGACGATCCCGTTGACAGCGCCCGGGTCTACCGAGACGACTTCGCCTGCGGTTCAGCCATCAGCGGCTCACCGAAGCACGGTCCAGCGAATCCACTGCTGATCCCTTAACCGGAACCGGCATGCCAAAAACCATCCAATAGACCTCGTCGGCGATGCGACCGGCAGTTTGATTGCACTCGCCCAACAGGTCCCGATAGTCACGGGCCAACGCATTATCAGGGACAATCCCGCAACCGACTTCGTTGGTGACCAGCACGGTCGCTGTCTCGCTCGGGCACTCCAGGTAGCCTCTTAGCTTTTCGATCTCGGCCCGGGCATCGCCATTTGGTTGGTGCAGGATGTTGCTCAGCCAAAGGGTCAGGCAATCCACAACGAACACATCGAATCGCCCGGCTTCGCGGGCCATGGCCGCAGTGATTTCGATGGGCTCCTCGATGGTGCTCCAAGTTGGGTCGCGTTCCGCTTGGTGCCGCCGAATGCGTTCTTTCATGTCGCGATCAAGCGCTTGTGCCGTGGCAATCAGCGCCGGGCGGCGGAAACGCTTCTGAGCGTAATCCAGCGCGAACCGGCTCTTGCCGCTGCGCGCGCCTCCCCCGATCAGAACTACACCCACAGGCTGTCCCTCCTTGATCGCAGCAAGCAAATCTCCTGGCTGCGAACCAACGCGAGCACGGAGAGCCGCCTAAAACCCGAAAGCCAAGCCGGCGATTCCCCAAGCGCCCGGTGTGCGAAAACCATCTTCGAAATACGCGCGGTCAAAAACGTTCTCCACCTTTCCGTACAAACGTAAACTCTTGTTTTCCGACACGGGGACCGTGTAGCTGACGACAAGATCCGCCTTGACCGGTCCGTCGAACAGGAAGGCGCGACTTCCACCCGCCGTGAACAGCGGCGCTGCGTACTCGCTAGCCGCGAAAAGGTCGAACACCAGGCTCAAGCGCCGGCCGAAGCGTTGCGCCGCCGTGAGCGTAAACATGTGGTCTGAAATGCCGAAGGTCTTGAAGAAGTCTCCGCCTGCGACCGGCGAAGTTCGTTGAGCCGAGTTCGTATAGGTGTAGGAAGCCGTCAATTCGAGTAGCGAAGTAGGGCTGGCATCCACGCTCAATTCCACGCCCCGAGCCAGGCCGCCACCTATATTGCGATAGCCGATGAAGCGGCCGAACGGATCGGTCGTGAAATCAATACCCCCGCCGGCATCGAAAAAGATGATCTCCTGTAAGCCCGTATAGAAGTATGTCGCGCTCACTTTTAGGCGATCCTTCGCCAGCCACTGGTCAATTCCCGTGTCAAAGGCGATCGTCCGCTCGGGTCGCAGCGCGGGATCCCCAAACGGGCTGAACGAACCAAAAAAGAACGACGAACCAAACCGTTCAAACAGCGAGGGCGCCCGGTAAGCGTTCCCGACATGCGCGCGGAGCTTAGTTCTCGCGCCGGTAAAGAAATAGGACAGCGCGCCGTCACCCGTGTAGGCCGACTTGGGATCTTCAAAACCAATGCCGGCGTAGGGTGATCGACCACCGCTGAACTGCGGTTCTGTGAGGCTAAAGCCCTGAACACGCCCAGACAGCGAAATCTGCAGGCGAGAGTCCTGCAGCCTCAACTGGTCCTGGAAGAAAGCGCCATGGCTGCGCTGCTCAATCTCGAGTCGCACATCGACGTGTTGCGCCGGGTCGGGATTCTCATCCCGCGTCGGACTGTCGTAACGCTCCCGCTCAAATTCGTATCCCAGAGAAAGAAGGTTGTGCCGGCCAAGCGTTAGGTCCGTCCGCGCCTCGACCGTGTCAATGCGTCCTTCGAAGTCACTCGAGTTGTTAAACAGGGGTTCGAATCGAACTCCACCGGGCCCGTCCCGGAAGTTCCGGCCTGTGATGACCCCTTGATAGCCGAGTCGATAGGAAGCCCGTTCGCTGATTCTTTGCGACAGATCGACAGCGCCCGTAAAGTACGACGTGGAGCTCCGGCTATCGGGATCGTTAGGGTCAGAGGCGAAATTCGCTCGGCCCACGTTAAACGCCTCGCCGGCCGCCAGCTTTCGCTGTTCCTCGACGGCCAACGGTGTGGCTCGAATGGCACCTGCCGCCGGAAGGTTCGATGTAGCGTCGAAAGGGACGAAAGGGCTGTCATTGAGTTGCACGAAGCCGTCGGCGGCAAAAACGCGTCCGCCCAGCGACACCGACGGTGTGAAGTGGTAGCCGACGAAGGCATGCCCGCTACTGTTCCGGAAGGCGTCGGATCCGTCGATCCCGTCGCGAACGTTCAGATGGGCGATGCCCCCGCTGTAGTTCAGGCGCTGGTCGAGCGCCCCTCCCCCAACCCTGGCGCGCCCCCGCAGCAACCCGAGTCCTCCACCTTCAGCCAGCAAATCGCCATGAGGAGGTCCGCCGCCCCGGTCGGTCACAATGTTGACGACGCCGCCAGTCGCGTTGGAACCGTACAGCGATGAACCCGATCCCCGCAGGACTTCGATCCGCTCCGTGTTCACATCCATCAAATCCTGCATCAATGGGGTAGCGGACCCCTGGAGGTCGGCCGCATCGCGCAGGCGGACCCCGTCGACCAGAAGAGCGGTGTCCTGCGATCGAAGCCCCCGAATCTGGATCGTCGTCAAACTTCCCGGGCCACGCTGCTGCTGCACGCGCAGGCCGGGTACACTTCGCAACGCCTCGGCCAGGGAAAAGTCGGCGCGCCTTTCAATCTGTTCCGCGTCTAGCGTGTCGAGCGCCTTGGAAACTTCCTCCACGGTTCGCGCTGTGCTTGACGATGTGATCACAACTTTTGTGCGTACCCTCGCCAGCTCTATTCGGATATCGAGAACTGACGTCGTCCCCCTCTGAACTCGAACCGACTCGGCGGCAGCAGGGGCGAAATCGCGAGCCTCAACCTCGATCAAATATTCCCCCGGCGCTACTGAGGCAAACCGATACTCCCCTCGCGGGTCGGTGCGCGCCGTAAACCGCAGGCTGTTGTCTCGTGCAAACAACGTCACAACAGCGTTTGGCACCGCCGCGCCCGACGGGTCCGTTATCGATCCGGCAATACCCGCCGAGTCCTGGGCCATTCCCTGCATGACGCAGCAGGAGACTCCTGCCAAGATAGGCACGATCGCGCGTTTCATCCTCTGACCCCCTGACCCGAGGGAACAGCGTGTCTAAGCCATAGGTTGCAGTTCGTGCGACCGCCCGCATCGCGCGGAGCAGAGCAATGACCGCTGCAACAACGAAACGCGCGGCCAGTAACTCTAAGCGAAACCTGTGGTAGAGAGGCCAGCCAATCACAATAAGGCGAACCGGGGAGCACCCGCGTCCGGGGGCCCAAGTCAGCAACCCGCCCGGCAGGTATTAGCGACACAAAAAATCCCTCACTCCTGGGTGGAGGTGAGGGACCGTCGTTCTACCTAGTTGTGGCCAGACCATTCCGTCCCTCGCGGAAACTAAGTCTTTCCCGCTGGCAGGTAGGTCTCCTGGCTCGTGGGTTCAAAAGGTCCGACGACCTTTACCGCAACCCTCAGCCTTCCCCGAACCGAAGTTCGAGTGGCTAATTCCCGGTTGCTTCCCACATACAGTGGCGGGACCGCGCCGGCTTTTCACCGGACTTCCCTGTTATGCCCCAAGGGCACCTGCAGCGGGCGAAGCGACGGCCAACATTCACCGCAGCTTCAACGCTAGTAGCGTATACCTTGGGTTCAGCGGCTGTCAACCGCGGGTGGCTCACCGCTTTCCCGGACCGCGGGATCTCCGGCCCTTCGCCACTCAACCCTTGACATTAGCCTGGGAGCCAGCTCGGCATGGCCCGTGTCAAAGCGACACAACTCCATGTCCCGAAGGGCTACCAATTGTCTCCCGGGAAACTGCCAAACGGGATGAAATCGTTGATAACTCTCAGGTAAACTTGGCTAGGGGCAACGGTCGGCGACTTGCTTCCCTGAAGACCGAGGTAGTAGGCTTGATTCCGCTCAGGAAAAACGTCACACCGTGGGCCGCAGCCACCGTCTTGGCGTGTTTGTTCGTCGGCTCGACTCAGGCGGCCGATGTTACGGCGGCCAAAGTGATTAACGCCGGCGGCAACGTCTCCCTCATCCGGCACGACTCTCTCTGGGCCCTCTTCCCTAACCAGACCGTCGCGGTCGGCGAGACAATCGTCACCGGCGACGACGGCTTTGCCCACCTAGAAGTCAGTGACGGCAGCTCCTTTGTCGTCTACCCCAACTCTCACGTTGTTTTTCGGAAGAATCCCGGCAGCCTCGGTGATCTGGTCGACATTTTTCTGGGGCGCATCAAGATTTACATCCAAGGCCTAGGCGGTGGTCCCAGTCGCCATCGAATCTTCACTCCGACGGCGGTTATCTCCGTGCGCGGAACGACGTTCGACGTCAGCGTCGACGAGAACGAGACGACGGTTGTTTCGGTCGAAGAAGGAGTCGTAGGAGTTCGACACCGGCTGCTGCCGTCCAACAAAGAGATCCCGGTCGCCCAGGGACAGAGCCTTACCATTTATCGCGAGGCCCCACTGGCCAAGGCAGGAGTCAACAAAGTCAAAGTTGTACGGGCCGCGGGCGACGTCGCTCGCACGCTGGGGTATATCTGGGCACGCTCGCGCCGCACCGCGGGCGGTTCCGCTCCTTCCGCCGGTGGGGGCGGCCTTCCCGGAGATACTTCCGCCCCCAGTCCCCCTCTGCCCGGTGACACTCCCGCACCACAACCGCCTCCGCCACCTCCCGAATAGCGTCCTCCGAAACCAGTACCTTCCTGTTCCGCTTGCCTGGGGCTGATGTCGGCTTGCGAGGGCCATTTACCTGAGACAGGCACCCGGAGCAACTTCTTGCGCATGACGAACCCGCAACCATGGACTGGGTAACACCAAACTAGCGAGGTGCTGCCGAGGTGCCTGTCCCCACAGCCCCAGATCGTCCGGCCTCCGACGCAGCCCAACTTGTTACAATGGCCCTTTCCCGAATCCCGAATCACCCGGCGTTCGCCCATGCTGCCCGCCTTCGTTCTTCCAGAAACCACCGTGAATGAGAATGGCGCCGGGCCCGCCCTTGAGCTGGGGCAAGCAGCCGGCCAAGTGCTCGTCCTGACCCTAGGCATCCTCGATGTTGTCGAGCAGGAAAGCTTGGACGTCTCGTTCCAAGGTTCTAGCGATGGCGGCGAGTGGGACGAGGCGCCAGTCCGCGCGTTCGCGCAAAAATTCTACGCCGGTACCTATTCAATCCTGGTGGATCTCAGCGCCCACCCGGACGTCAAATACCTGCGGGCCAACTGGACGGTAAATCGCTGGGGGGTTGGCTCCCTCACGCCGATGTTCAAGTTCTACGTGTTTGCCGAGGTGTTCGAGGAAACGGCCTCCGCGAAAACCGCCTGAACGGCCAGCAAAGGCAGACCGTCAGCGACCGCCACTTTGGTGTCCTAGTTTCGTGGTAGCGACCGCCACTCTTGGCGGTCCTAGTTTCAAGTTCGGCCGGCACTCCTGCCGGCCTTAGCTCGCCCAGCCCCTGTGCTTCGGGTATCGATAGCACCCGGAGTCAGTGGCTAAGTGGCGCATTGTCTTGTTTTGTGGCGCACGCTCTCAGCGTGCCGCGTCGAGACTCATCTCGACGCCCTGCAGTTCCGATTACCCAGCCTCGGCAACTTCCAGACTGCGGCAAAACTGCCGAGGCCTATAGGCAACAGCTGACCGACGCGTAAACTCGACCCGCCGCCCGCAACGCCTCTGGTCTCCTTCCCGTCTATCCGATTTGGCACCGCCCGAGTCTGCCTGCTACCCTTCGACATGCACTGGCGGTCTCCCGCCACCGACACACCGTAACCCCAAACAGTGCAGCTTTATACAAAAATCCTGATCGGGCTCGTTGCCGGCGCGGTCGTCGGACTGCTCGCGAACCTCGCCGATATCGGCTGGCTGCGGCAAACCTTGGCTTCGCTCGAACTAGTAGGTACCGCCTTCATCCGGCTGATCACGATGATCGTCATTCCGCTCGTGATCGCGAGCCTTATGGTGGGAACAGCCTCCCTCGGAGACATTCGCAAGTTGGGACGCATCGGCTCAAAGACTCTCATTTACTACCTGTTGACGACTGCGATCGCAGTCAGCATCGGACTCGGGGTTTCAAACCTCTTCCAACCCGGTAGCAGCGTGGACCCCGCAACACGCGATCAGCTGGCTGCACAGTTCGAAACCGAAGCGGCGGGGAAGATGCAGATGGCCGCCGAGTCTCCCTCTCTCAAAGACGTCCTGTTGAACTTGATTCCGCGCAACCCAGTCCAAGCCGCGGCTGAATTCGACCTTCTGCCGCTGATTTTCTTTTCCGTGGTTTTCGGAGCCGCCGTTAGCTTGCTACCCCGGGAGAAAAAGGGCGCCGTCATGTCTTTTTTCGACGGCGTCAACGGGGCCTCCATGATCGTTATCGGCTGGGTGATGAAACTGGCTCCCTACGCCGTGTTTGCCCTGATTGGTTCAATCGTCGCGCAGTTTGGACTCGACCTCCTTCGCAGTTTGCTCATTTACTCTCTGGTCGTAATCCTGGGACTGCTCCTTCACATGTTCGGGACCGTTTCGCTGATGGTGCGTCTGGCAGCGGGCCTCAATCCCATCTCGTTTTTCCGCCGCATTGTCGCCGCCCCGATTTTCGGGTTTTCGACTTCTTCCTCCAGCGCAACGCTGCCCGTCACCATGAGGACCGCGGAAGAAAAGCTAGGCGTCTCCAAGCAAGTAAGCAGTTTCGTGCTGCCGCTCGGGGCTACCATCAACATGGATGGCACGGCCTTGTATCAGGCTGTAGCCGTTATGTTCATCGCCCAAATCTACAACATCCCGCTCGATCTCAGCGCCCAGTTGACCATCGTGTTGACCGCAACGCTGGCGTCCATTGGGACAGCCGGCGTACCCAGCGCGGGCATCATCATGTTGATTGTCGTTTTGCAGTCCGTGGGCCTCGGCGACAAAGTCGAAGCGGGGATCGCCCTGATCCTTGGTGTCGACCGCATCCTGGACATGCTCCGCACCTCGGTCAATGTGACGGGCGACCTTTCTTGCTCCGCGTTTATCGCCCGTTCAGAAGGCGAGAGACTGGAACCAGCCGTGCCTGAAGGTACAATGACAACCTCGTCTTGATCCTCTTGCAGACGGGCGGCTTCGATCTGGAGGTCCGTGGTCGGTCTAGGTCTTGGGCCCAGTGGACCACTCCTCCTAATAGGAGTCCACCAATGAATGGTAGGCAGAATCGACCGAAGAGAGGGCGAAACCGCTTTCTCGGTCGTCTCTAAATTATTGAAAACTGGAGCGGGAGACGGGGATCGAACCCGCGACATGCAGCTTGGGAAGCTACCGTTCTACCACTGAACTACTCCCGCCCGCCATGGAATCCTTGGCTGAAATAACAACACTTGCTCCGCCGGCTACTGTCTATCGAGTCTATCCACCCATTTTTCGGTGTTTCGGCAGCGAAACGGACAGTAAGAAGGACAACATGGAAACCATCTCTCGGCCCTAGAATGTTGCTCCCAAGCTGAGCTTTCACCCACTATATCATGGGGTACATCCTGCGCCGCCAGGAACTTAGAAGCTGTCGCTGGCCACTTGTTCCCTAGAAAGCCAAGAAGCCGGGTCGACACGTTGTCCCGAAGACCGTCTTCCACCGATCCTATTGAGTCCCGCCTAATACCCCGTCAATCGAAGCAAAGAGAAGACTGCTTCCAGAAGGCAGTAATCAAGCGCGGTTTGCGGCGCATGCGGCGCAGTGCTTTGCGGGCCCGCCTCGCTCAGCTCCCCGTAGTCTTTCGGGCAGACGTTCGGCAACTCGTGCTGCTTCCAGTAAGCCCAGAGGTACTCCACCGGGTTCAGCTCCGGCGCATAGGGCGGGAGGTACTCGGTTTCGATGTGGCCCTCGGAGAGCTCGATGAACTCCCGCACCAGGCGGCTGCGATGCGCCGGCAGTCGATCCCAGAGGATCAGCAGCGGCCGGTCGATGTGGCGCAGCAGCGCTTTGAGAAAGTGGATCACCTCCTGTTCGCCGATGGCGCCGGGATAGAGCCGGAAGTAGAAGTTGCGCAGCGTCAGCCCCGCCGACACCGAAAGCTTCTCCCAGTTGAAGTTAAACTGCAGCACGGGCGTCTGACCCCGCGGTGCCCAGGTACGGCAACGGTGCGGCTTCTCGCTCAATCCACTTTCGTCGATGAAGATGAGCGTGCGGCCTTCGGTTTGGGCTTTTTTTTAATACGCCGCCAGGTCTTGCGCTTCCAGGTGCGGATCGCCTCTTCGTTGCGCTCGCGCGCCTTTCCGACGGGACGTTGCGGGCTCCAGTTGAGGGCTTGCAGGATCTTCCAGACGTGGCCTTCGTGGTAGTTGACGCCGAACTCATCGGCGACCAGACGAGCTACCCGCGGGCAGGTCCACAGGGGCGTTCGGAAACCGTGGGCTTCGGGGCCTTCCAACAACAGCGACGTCAGGCGTTCGCGTTGTGCGGCGTCTAG
This sequence comes from Bryobacterales bacterium, assembly GCA_965248205.1. Classification (GTDB taxonomy): domain Bacteria; phylum Acidobacteriota; class Terriglobia; order Bryobacterales; family UBA6623. The sequence continues at coordinate 6,326,619 of CBDFIS010000006.1, read as the reverse complement.
CAGCGGCTTGCGTCCGGCGCGCCCGGCTCGACGCAGCCCGGCCGGACCATGCTCGAGGTATTGCCGCCGCCACTTACTGACGGTTTGCCGAGCGACTTTCAGCCGTCTCGCCGTCTCGGACTGATTGTGGCCTTGGTCAAGCAGCCGCATCGCTTCGAAACGGCGCTTCTCCAGCGCCTTGAAATCCCGCTTCACGCCTTTCGGGTTGCCCATACATCTATAGATGCTCCCAGGAACCAAAAGGTGTCAGAATATTATGCGGGATTCAGTAAGCAAATGTAGGGGACGGCCTTTTCGAGCAATGACTCGCGAAGCGTCGCGCTCTCCGCGCGGAGGAGCCCTCCCAGCCGGTGATATGATACTACCTTTGTTTCCCGACGAGGACTATTTTGAGCGATGGCTTCTTACAGGGTCGAGTAGCAGTCGTCACTGGCGCGAGCCGGGGTCTAGGCAAACCAATTGCGGAGTCTTTGGCGGCGGCCGGGGCCTCGGTAGCACTGGTCGCTAGAAATCGAGAGCTGCTTGAATCGGTGGCCTCGGGCATCCGCGCCAATGGTGGCGTCGCCGAAGTCATTGTGACCGACGTTTGTGACCACGCTGCCGTTGGCGCGCTGGCCCTGCGAGTCGATGAAAAGCTCGGCGAGTGCGACATCCTGGTCAACAACGCGGGGATCAATACTCGGAAAGCTATCGATGAGTTCACGCTGGAAGAGTGGAACCACCTGATTACGACCAACCTCACGGGGCCCTTCCTGATGTGCAACGTTTTCGTTCCCGCCATGAAGAAGAAGGGGTTCGGGCGAGTGATAAATGTAGCGTCGATTGCCAGCCATATCTCGAAGCCGAAACTGGCCGGCTATTCCGCGACGAAGGCCGGTTTGCTGGGTATGACGAAAGGGTTGGCGCTAGAGCTTGCGCCCCACAACGTCACAGTGAACGCCATAAGCCCGGGACCGTTCGCGACCGACATGAATAGGGAGATCCTCGACGACCCGGCGCTCAACGAAACCTTCATGGCAGGTATTCCCCTCAAGCGCTGGGGCAGGCCCGAAGAGATAGGTCCTCTTGCCGCTTACCTATGCAGAGAGGAAGCGGGATTCATCACCGGAACGGATATCGTAATCGATGGTGGCCGGATCGCGGAGTAGTTGGGGCGTGCCGGGGAGTGCAGCGGGACATCCCGGTCGTCGTTGACGGTCTACGCGTCGAGCCGGGAGACCTGATCCACGGCGACGTCAACGGTGTCATATCGGTGCCGACAAAGATCGCACACAAGTTGCCCGTCGAGGTGGAAAAGATCCGGGCGCAGGAGCGCGACGCTCTCAGCTTTATCCGCAGCCCGGAATTCGACCTGGACTCAGCCTTGAAGCGGATGGGCCACTGCGCTAGCTCCATCGATACAGAAGTGGTAACCTTGGCAAACGCGCTACGGCAGGGTACGACGTGTCGTGCCATGACCACGTTTCCCGCGGCCCGCCTATATCCCGGACGCGCGGATGGTGCTTCTACCTTGTTGGAGGTCTGAGATGCCGAACACGCTTTTAAACCTGCACAGCGCTCAACGAAAAGTCCGGATTCCCGATCGACCTGATGGCTACGGCCTCAGGGGGCGTCTGTCGGGCAAGGTGCCAGGGGGCGAAGTCACCTGGACGCCGGGCCGGCTGCGGTGGAACGCGATTCCCGACACTTATGAGCTTCGGATTGAGATTCCGGAGTTCAAGCGTTCGAAAGCCAAGTTCACCGTTGGCAAGAAGGCGTCCGACCAGAAGATTCTGATTCCGAGTCGCTGCACGAAGCTTCCGACGTACGGCCAGTTGGAGACGTGGCAGCGGCGGCTGCTACGCACGATCGGACGTGCGAAGAAGGGGAGCCAGATCTGGGCGCGCCTGTCGGACAATCAACGCGCGACGTTCTTCCAGGTGACCTACGCATTGGGTAAGTATCAACTAAAGAACGGTACGATGCTATCGGAGTACATACGCCGGGTCGTGCGCCTCGGCGGATCAGAGATGATCGGGACGCATCCGAAGAAGCCCAACAAGAAGGTAACGGGTCGTAGGCTGGCGCATCCATGTGGATTTCTTTGCCAAGCATTGGAACAATCTCGAGCAGGATCTTTCAGAAAGCGGCTTCAAGAAAGATGCCGGCAAAGCGCATCCGACCCACAGCCGGTTCGGCTATGTGAAGAGCTTCCGCCAACGCAAAGGCAGTCCGAAGCTACAGGTCACCCTGCGCAAGGACAACTCTGCCGCGGATATCGATCTGGATGCCGGCGTCTTTCATCGGTCGGCACCGCACGACGTGTACAAGAGGCTGGCCAAGACGTTCAAGGCCGTGAAGAAGGTCTACAAGGTCGTCTAGCGTGGACCGGGTTTGGCCCAGCGATACGGAAGCTGTCATGAGCTATTTCACCAGTATCACCTACGAAAGGACACCGTAGATGGTAACCAAGACAGCCGAAGACCTACGAGCACTCGTCAACCGGATTCTGCTCGCCGCGGGAGCCAGTGAGCGCAACGCGGGCGGCGTTGCGGATCATCTCGTAGCGGCAAACCTCGCCGGCGTTGACACACACGGCATTCATCAGCTGAGCGGATACGTCAAGATGATCAACGACGGCGTGCTTGTAGCGACCGCGGATCCGGAGGTTGTCAAAGAGGGTCCCACGAGCGCGTTGCTTCGAGGCAACTGGGGGTTCGGCCACGTCACGGCCCGGGACGCCATGGAAGTGGCGATCAACAAGGCGGAGGAACACGGGGTGGCCGTGGCGGCTATTGTCGAAACCACGCATATTGGCAGACTCGGCTACTACGTGGAGATGGCGGCCGCGCGGCAGATGATCGGGATGGTCTGGGCAGGCGGATACGGCGTGGAGGAGCCGGTCGCGGTCCCCTACGGGGGTCGTGCGGCAGTGCTTTCCACAAACCCCATCTCGATCGGCTTTCCGGCGGCGAAGGATTCGCCCATGATGTTCGACTACGCGACGACCGAGATTGCCGGCACCAAGATCGATTTGGCGCGTATCCGAGGGCAAGAACTTCCGCCGAACTCGGCTGTCGACAAGAACGGTAATCCCACCACGGACACGGCCGAATACTTCGATGGTGGAGCCCACCTGCCCTTCGGCGCCCACAAAGGTTACGGGATCATGATGGCAGCCGAGTTTTTCGGCCGCATTCTTACGGGTTCGGATGGCTACAGCGAAACCGAGCGAGGCGGTCCGATCATGCGGCACCAGGGAGTTTCGCTCCTGGCGCTTCGAGGCGACCTGTTTCAGCCGTTCGAGGAATACACCAGCCGAGCGGAGCAAATGCAGGAGCGGGTGCGGGCTGTTCCCCCCGCGCCCGGATTCAAGTCGGTGCTCGTGCCGGGTGATATGGAATCCGCGGCGCGCGCGGCGCGCCAGCGCGATGGGATTCCGATCCTGGACGACGTCTGGGAGCGGCTGGTGGAGACGGCTAACTCCGTGGGAGTCACGGTTTAGCGGCCCGCGGTGAAGCGCGGTTTGGCAAAAAATAGGGACTTTCATCCGAGTTTCGGTTCTGCAACCGCCTTGTTTCCAGTATGGGTTAGAGGACGAAAATCGGTGACTGTACCATTCACCGGGCAGGGCTTGTGACGATAGCACCGCTGACTATTTCAGTTGATAGGGGAGATTCATTATGAACAAACAGCGCTCGATTCTTGCTTTGCTTGCGTGCAGCGTTCTGGTTCTTGCCTGCATGACCATTGGGAACGGCCAAACGCCGATTGGACCCAAATGGTGGCCTTCCGAGTGGGGGCCGGACGACCAGCGGGGGGCGGCCAACCGTCTCACGCCCGAGAAGGTGATCGAAGCGGCACAGCTGATCAAAACGGGCAAGGTCTACCACGTCGGCCAGGTCTATGAGAAGGGCATGCCGCTGGTCGGCGAACGGCATTTCAAGCTGACGATCCCGGGTCTGCCCTCTTCAGATCCGGTCGGGAAGAACCAAATAGTCGGCAACGATGAGATGTTCAGCGGTGAAATCGGACAGGTCGGCACGCAGATGGACGGCCTGGGGCACGTCGGTGTCCACATGAAGGGCGACAACTATTTCTATAACGGGTTCAAGCTGTCTGAGTTCGGCTCGGCCTACGGCTTGAAGAAGCTTGGCGTCGAAAACATCGGCATATTCTTTACACGCGGAGTTCTGCTCGACGTGGCTGGCTTGAAAGGCGTCGAGCGGCTAGACCCGGACTACCTAATCACGGCTGCCGACCTGCAGGACGCTCTCGATGCGGCAGAGCTGAAAATCGGCACCGGAGACGTGGTCTTGATCCGTACCGGACACGCGCAACTGTGGATGAAAGATAACGACACCTACAACGCGAGCGAACCCGGTATCGGTATGGAGGCAGCGCGCTGGATCACTGATCGCAAGGTGAGCCTGATCGGCGCGGACACCTGGGCCATCGAGAAGATGCCCGGCGAGGACCCGGACCGGGAGGTCCCAGTCCATCAGTGGACGATCACGCGCCACGGGATTTACCATCTCGAGAACATGAACCTCGAAGAGCTCGCGGCCGACAAGGCCTACGAGTTCGCTTTCGTTTTCGCGCCCCTGCCGTTCAAGGGAGCAACTGGCTCGCCGGGGAATCCGGTCGCGGTGCGGTGAGTGTGGCGCGGGGCCGACGGGCTGCCGGTGGGCGCAGGAGGATCACCCCTGCCGCTGATCGCGGCGAGGAGCTGTAATCCCTCGGCGACCGATCACAGGCTGGGGACTTTACTCAACCCAGACGGGCTACTTGAGGGAGAGAATTGTGATTGATCTAAAACTTAACTCAGGAGACGCAGCAGAAACTCCCTACTCCGTTGAACATGAAGTGAGCGCTCTACGGGAGTCCGTGAAAGGGAGGATTTTCCTTGCAGTTCTTGGCACTGTATTCTTGCTCTTGAGCTTGGTTGTTCGCTCCTTCAGTGGCACCATGCCTATCGAAGCGAGATACATCATGAGCATAGCCAGCATGACATGGCTCGTTATATCGGTCGGCGTAATCGTATACGGATTAGTGTCGGCGTCCTCGTTGAACCAAAAAGCCAAGGAATTGGCCTCCGAAAACAGTCAAGACTGACTGTGAAAAGTCGGACGAACGGGATTTTCTACAATCGGGTCACCATGAAACGTCTAGCATGCTTGGGTAGCGGTGGGAAGGCCATTGTCATGAGGGGTTCCACGAAAACTCTGATTGCAGTTTTCTCGTTGTTGTTGGTTCCAGCCTGTAGCGACACTCCTTCCCACGTCAAAGACTACGTGAAAGAAACCATGTTCGCGTATGCCACCTGTGACAGCGTGGCGAGGCTCGCGCGCGCCGAACGGTACAACAACATAGCAACCAGCAGGTTCGATAGTTGTGTTAGTGACGCAAGAGCCATGGAAGCTCTGGAATATAACTATGTGAAAGCTCTTTTGGGCGACGGTCCAGCTCGAGAAGCCCTAGGGGAATATCACTCGCATTGGCGGGACCTGCTCTCTGAACGTAGTACTCGATTTCAAATTAAGAAGGCCTTAAAAGGCCAGAAAATTCCGGGTCCGGCCCTATTCTTCAAAGAAGATCAGTTAAAGCAATTGTCGGAGAACTTGTTAGCTTCTGTCTCCGGCGACCGTGAGAATCCGAAAGAGGGCAGGGGCACACCCTGAAAATTCGGGTTCACCTAATGTCTGCTGCACAGCGCACCAACCTCGACACGCTGCTGACGTCTCCCGACTTCTATCGCGATCCCTATCCCGCTTTTCATCGGCTTCGCGCCGAGGAGCCGGTTCACCAGAGCGACGCTTGGTTAGGCTAGCTGCTCACCCGCTACGACGACATTGAGAATGCGCTGCGAGACTTTCGGCGCTTCACGAAAGCCGGGCATGTGACGAAAGCGCTCGACGAACTGCCGAAAGAAGTCTTGGCGAAAATGGGACCCCCAGGGCTTGTTCACGCGTTCGCGGCTCTGACCCGCTTGTCGCGCGTGTGGAATCGCGCGGAACTAATCCGGAACGCTATCGGCAGGGCGGGTGTCTGAGCGACTGTGGCGCCCATGGCCGATCGGTCAAAAACCACCTCTGTACAAAGGTGAGGGCGTCCTATAGCACCCCGTGTTCCCGCAGAAACGCCTTGATCTTGCCGTGGATCTCGACCATTTGCTCCTTGCTGAAGCCGCCATGCTTGCCGCCTTCCACCGTATGTAGGTGGTTGGGCACATCTGCCCCGTCGAGTCCTTTGTGAGGCCGGACGGCATGCTGGTAGGGAACGATCTTATCGGCGTTGCCGTGGACGGTAAAGATCGGCGGCAGGTTTTCGCGAATGTAGGTCAGGGGAGAAACGCGCTTGGCAATGTCGAAACGATTAGCGAAGCTTCCCATCCAACGCACGGCGTAACCCTGCTGGTTCTTTCCTTCCAGCAGATCACCAACATCCGTAATCCCAAACCAGTTCACCACGGCGGCGACGTCAAGATCGAGCTCCACCGGACCCGCCAGATCTCCCGTTACACATTCGTAGTCGAAGCCGGCCGCCTCGTTTAGCATGCCCGTCATCAGCGAAAGATGCCCCCCCGCCGATTGTCCGGTCACGACGATCCTGTCGGTATCGAAACCATGCTCCTCGGCGTTCGCAATCACCCAGCGCAGGGCACACCGGCAGTCCGCCACGGCGGCCGGCGCAAGCGAATACCGCGCAAGGCGGTACTCGACATTGACCACATTCATGCCGAGCTGCAAATAGGGCAACAGACAGAGCACGCTGCTCTCCTTGCTGCCGCCGACCCAACCGCCGCCGTGAATGTAGACCGGGGTAGGCCTTGGGTCCGACTCTTCTCGCGGCAAGTAGAGGTCCAGCTTGTTCTCGTACCCGCTTGCTGTCGAATAGACCAGGTCCGTCGTGACGCGGTAGGACTCGCCCACCCAAGCGGCCCAGTCGGCGGCATCCTCAGCTTGGCCGCGCGGACCCAGTAGAAAGCAGAGCAACAGGATGGCGATGGGGCTGTGAATTCTCATGAAACTCCTCCGGTGCATACACTCTACGACGTTTGTTCCGGTCTCCGTCGCTGGGCGCCACGAGTGGTTCAAAAGCACCCAATTCTACGATGCCCCCACCCACCGGGATCAACACAGTTTCCCGCCCCTGGAAGCCGTGATCTAACGGTGAAGGCAACAGACGCCCGCGGATTCGGATCCTTAACGGGCGGCTGCCCGTTGGTCGGGGATCGAGAATCGATATCCGACACCAGGCTCGGTCAGGACGTACCGCGGCCGGGAAGGGTCGCCCTCGATCTTCTTCCGAATATGCCCGATATGGACTCGCAGCGTTTGGCTGTATTCCCCGTGGTGCGGCCCCCAAACGGTTTCTAGAATCGTCTTCGTAGTTACTACGCAGTCGAGGTTTTCAATCAAACAGGCGAGGATGTCGAACTCAGTACGGGTTAGGGGGACCTCGACCCCTTTTCGCAAAAGTCGACGCCGTGCCCGATCCAGTTCTAATGCACCGATCCTACTCACCGATCCTGGCACAGGTTGGTTCGCGGCACGTCTTAACAACATCCGGACGCGCGCCGATAACTCACCCGCCCGAAAAGGTTTGGTGACATAGTCGTCTGCCCCCAGATCAAGCGCCGAGACCATGAGCTCCTCCTCACCGTGAGCGGAGAGCATCAGAATGGGGGCCTTATACCAAGTTCGCAACTCACGGCACATGTCCAGACCCGACCCTTCGGGCAGCGACACATCAAGAATGATCAGTTGAGGGGAATGTTCGATCACCCGGTCAAGTCCCTCGCCACCGTCCTTCGCTAGAAGGACACGGAAGCCCGCCTTTTCAAGAACGGTTTCCACCAGACGCAAGATCGCCGGGTCGTCGTCGATGACGAGGATCTTGGTGAGTTCTTGAGGAGTTCCCACAGCGCTTGCCGTGACACTGAAACTGCCTAGTCCGGGGGCGTACCTCTGTAACGGGGACCGCAGGTTCCGTAGCTGAAGGCTCCTTTCCGGAACAGAGGTCAGACCTGATTCCGGGGCCGCGGCCCGCCTTGTTGACCGGCTTTCACTCGATCGACCCGTGGGGAAGAACCGAATTCTCAGTACGAGCAGAGCAGGAGAACGTAGTGTCGCAAGCTGGAACCGGACCAGCGTACGGATTTTTCTCGAATATACGTGTCAAATTTATCGAATTAGACCCGGATCGATTATGCCTTCTTTGATGGAGGCTGTCAATGTAGCTAAAGTACTGCTCGTTCTAGGGCATCTTGGAAGATCTTGGAGGCTGGATAACGCCGCCAATCTGACAACCTCTTTCCCGGAAGACAGGTGGGAATTCATATATTGAAGTTGAATAAGCGTTTCCTCCCCTTTTGAGCCGGGCACCCAGTAATGGAACTAATGGTTTCGGGGTTCTATAGTTCCGAGGTTCTAGTGAACGTAGGCCGCGGTGTAACCAATGGGGAAAAGGTTCTGAACGACGGCGGCTTGTATCACGCCGGCCCTGGATCCTTTTCGATCGCGTCACTGAAATCGGAGCCAACCAACTGCCCCACATGGCCGAGGCTACGTGCTGGAAGGGCCAATGCTGCTCCTACGTGGCAGGTTCAGCGGAAGCAAACAGGGCGTCCAACTTCGGGTGCGCGGTGAGCATGTTTTCCGCAACCGCTAGAGCCCTGGCGCGGTCTGACATTAGATGCTAGCCCAGCCGGTCTGAGGATTTTGTTCTCGTTGTGCTGCCTGCTCATGGCTTGCGGTACCTCGTTTTTCCGGGATCTCAAGGGCGCGGCCCTTGGCTAGTTGGCCACTGTTTCAATCTCGGGAAACTCCTTTGCCGAGGTCTCTTGGAATCCAATTTCGCGCTGGGTCGTTGAAGCACGGCGGGGCACGATTTTCACTCTGAGCGTCATGAAAGCTAGAGTCCGCGTGTTTGTATTACTCTCCCTCTGAAATCGTTCCAGACCACCCCTCGATCCTGTTGACTGTCAGTGTTTGGTTCCGATTTGGCTAAGGATGGTGGAGATGGCAACCAAAGTCGACCGTTTCAGGGACGGCCATCTTGAGCTTGAAACGGACGAGTCGCCAAAACTTACTTCATGTAGTGCGAATAGAATTTTCGTGCTATAGTCAGGGGCGCAACCGCGCAGGGGTGAGTCATGCTCGCCCTAACGTTCGGTGGGAGAGAATGCAGCCCGAGACAGAACGTCGCCAGCACCCGCGTGAGACCAAGGCCGAGACTGACAGCCTTCAGATCGGCGTCCACCAGACGGCCGCTGGAGTCCAAGTTGTTGACGCAGCTCTGATTGACTTCAGTGAAGGTGGTCTCGGTATCCGAACACGGGCGCCCCTGGAGGTAGGCAGATTCGTCACCGTCTGGGGGGGGGCGTTGACTGATCAGGCTGAGACAGAAGAAAAGAAGTCTGCTCGGATCATCTATTGTCGGCAACAGGGAGTTGCTTACCGCGCCGGGTGCGTTTTCGCTGAGCCGGCCAAGGAAACTGCGGACAGCTCGCGTAGCGCGGCACACGGCTTCGTCGACTACTACGAGGTTCTGCAAGTCAGTCCGAATGCGTCTCCCGAAACGATCCAACGTGTCTATCGCATGATGGCCCAGACCTATCATCCCGACAACCCCGACACGGGCAATCACGAAGTCTTCCAGCTATTGCTGCGCGCATATCAGACCCTGAATGATGCTGAGAGGCGTGCGGCCTACGATGTCGCGTACTACGCTGAGCGGGCGACTCGGTGGAAGATTTTCGACCAGCCAAAGGCGGCGATTGGAGTGGAGGCCGAGAAGAGAAAGCGTCAGGCGCTGCTTTCCATCCTCTACACCAAGAGAATGGAAGACCCGGAACAGCCGCTGATGAAGCTGAGAGACTGCGAGGAGCTCATCGGTTGTGCGCGCGAACATTTGGTGTTCAGCGCATGGTATCTACGCGAGCAAGAACTCATCCGGCTGGAGGAGTATGGCCGCTATACAATCACAGCTAAAGGGGTTGGCTTCGCCGAACAAAATGGGCTGTGGGACCCGCGCGATGCCCCTAAACTGCTCGAAGAGGGCCGCCCTGCCTCCGAGACAAGAGATCCCGAACCGACTTCTACATAGGTCCAGGCAGCCTTCCGCGGATCCTTAGATTTCTCCCAAACTGAAAGTCAAGTCGAGGCCCAGCGGCAGGCAAGACTATCGATTGCGGAGTTTCTTTTCCGGGCAGACCGAGAATCGTGTGCTTTGCGACGGTAACCGCCTGCGGCGCGGCGGCCACTCCTGCTGTTTTCGACAGTGAGAGCATCGACTGGGCGTTTAGCGGCAAGCGAAATTCCTTGCCGTCGGGTTCCTGCGCGCAGAGCCAGGGTATCGAAAAAAAGATGGGACAGGCTGGATGCCTGCCCCATCAATGCCCAAATTAAAGGAGAGGACCCTGCAAACTGCTTGGCTGCATGAGGGGAGTCCTACACCCTCATTGGAAAAACTCTGACGGCGAAACCGCGCACTGGCACCGCGATTACTGGTGAATAGCGACCTTACTGGGAATCTCGCCCGGAAGCCCTATAACCTCTCTTTTGTTCATAACGACTGATGAACTGGAATTTCCGTTTTGGCCATCCCGCGATGGTCAGGATACTCCGATCCGCGGCTCGGGTGCAAGGTCTTCGTCTTCCTCTCACGATCGATGCTCCGTTCGCTCCCGTTTGGGTCGCTGAATGCCGCTCGATCGCCGCGTTCCAGCTCGCTGGAGGGCTTTTCGCCGACACGGCTCCGAGTAGTTCCCTCTTCAGCAACCCAGCGTCTCTTCTCCGTCGCAGCCGTCGCCCGTTACCCGCCTGGCACAGGCAGCGCCCAGATCCGCCCCAGCATCTCAGCGAACAGCTTGCGGTTGAGATGCCCCTCGGCCAACAGCAGCCAGTAATAGCGGGCATGCTTGACCAGCCGCCCTCCGGTTTTCATCAACCGATGCTGCAAGCTCGTCAGCGACCAGTTCTTGATCCTCTGCGCCAGCCCCAGCCGCCGCCACAGGTTCCCCAGGTTGTAGGCCAACACGCTCAACTGCAAACGCACCTCGTTTGCCCGGAAACGATGACAGGACAGCCGTGTCCAGTGGGTTGCCTGCTTGCCTTCCTTGATCCATTGCTCGGCCGTGCCGCGCTTGTTGTAGAAGCGCACCAGCGACCGACTGGGCAAGCTCATGCTCGTGACGATGAACCCGACGCGAGGAAACAACTCGCCTTGGTGGTGCTCAACCTTGGCCACAACCCGCCGAGGCTTCGACCAACTCGCGGCCTGATAGCGGAAGCTCTTGTAGCGCACTAGTGGCTTCAGGCTCGGCCTGCCCGGCGGACGGAACAGAATCTCTTCGATCTCCAACTCCAGGTTCTTGTTTGCTGGGATGCGAATGACGTAGTCCACTCCGCGATCCTCCAACGCCTCGTAGATCTCCGGCTTGGCGAAGGCGGCGTCGGCGCGGAACGTCACTTGCTTGCCTTCTCCCTGTTGGCGCTCGATCTCGGGCAGCAGCAGTTCGTCCCAGTCCTCGGCGCTGGACACGTTACCCGCTCGCAGCTTCGCCGCCAGACAATCACCGTGCTGGTTGAACAGCAACAGCGGGTGGTAGCAGGTGGACTCGAAATGGCCGTTGTAAGCGCTGCCTTCCTGCTGACCGTGGACCGGGCTTTCCGTGGAGTCCATATCGAGCACGACACGCTCGGACTCGTCCTGCGCTTGGGCTTGAGCGACCAACTCGCGGTTCACCGCCATCAGCCCAAGCAGGTTCTCTTCACTGGCCAGCAGCTCTGCCTCAAAGCTTTGTAGACGCGACGTAAGCGCCCCGCCGCGATCCCAGTTCTTCTTCGAGCCGATCAGACGAAAAGTCGGGTCAGCCGAGACACGGGCAGCATCGTTGAGATCCTCGTAGCCGGCGAGGCGGCTGTAGACCGATTGCCGCACCAGGTCGGCCAGTGGGAACTTCTTGTTTGTGCCTTGCCGCGAATCCGTCAGATGCTCGTCGATCAGCTTGCCCAGTCCGAGCCGCTCGTCCAGTTCCCGAATGAGAATCAGGCCACCATCCGAGGTGACGCGCGATCCTTGGAAATCGACTTTCAGAAATCCGTTGAAGGTGAGCTGAAACGGCTTGTTTTCTTTTTCACCCATTGGGTGTTGGCCTCCGTGCGTCCTGACAGGGCTTGAACCCCTATAAATAAAGACGCTGAAGGCCGCTGCAAGGTCGGGATGCCGAAATCAAATTGGAAATGCGGGATGAACGTTGCTTCGCCGGCTTCGAGCGAGACGGTGAAACGATTTGCTCCAGCTTTCGCAAAGCGGGCAGGGGTTGAATCAACCCGTGTCCGCTATGCATGTTATGGAAGGTCGACCCCAGCGCCAGCGAAGTTGAGTAGAGGGCCTGCTTGATCTGAGTGACCGAAGCTTCGGGGAAGGCTTCCCACAACAAGGCCGCCGTCCCGGAGACGTGCGGCGCCGCCATAGACGTTCCGTCAAGCCGATCGTAGGGATCCGCCCCCGTTTCGCGGACATAGGGAGTCGGTATGGCCGAGAACACGGAAACGCCCGGGGCGCACAGGTCCGGTTTCACGTAGACGTCCTCCTCATCCCAAATCCCAAACGAAAGCGCCGCCCCCACTGAAGTCTGCGACCTCGTTGCCGGCATTAACGGCCCCTACCGCGCAAGCGTCACGATGATTGGCCGGGCTGCCGGTGACGCCGAGACCGGAGTTTCCGACTGAGAAAGACGGGAAAACGCCAAGCAGCCCTAGATTGTGTATGGCCGGTTCATAAGCCTGGTTGTATCCTGACCCTCCCAGTGAGAGGTTTAGGATTCGGACACCTTGGCGCACGCACCATTCCATCCCCGTGACGATTTGTTTTGTTGTGCCGCTGCCTTGGGGCAGTACCAGGGCGGAAACGAGTTTTGCTCGCGGGGCAATACCGATCGCTACTCCACTCTTGTTGCCTCCTACGATCGTGCCTGCGGTGTGTGTGCCATGGAATCCGGAGTCATACTGCGGAGTACCGGTCAGGCAGTGTCCGAACTGGTCGAAGGCTTCCCAACCCACGATGCGGTTTCTGAGATCGGGATGATTGGGGTCGATCCCGGTATCGAGGTGACCGATTCGGATGCCTTTGCCCTTCAGCCCTTGCCGCCACAACTCAGGGATCGCAAGATGGGAGAGTCCCCACGCTGTCCCTTCGGACCGCGAAAGCGGCGCGCCGACCGCGGTGCGAAAGGGCTCGGGGTGACCTTCTGCCTTATTGGTCGTGATGCGGGCGACTTGTTTGTTCGAAGCGAGCTTCTTGATCCAGTCCGGAGACGCTAGAAACGAAACTGAGTTGGCCAGCCAGGAAGAAACCAATAATCCGCTTCCTACCGTGGATGTCGGGGGGTGTTCCTCCGAGGTGTCGAGCGTGACGGGCACTCCCGGAATCGACTGCCTTGCGTTGCGACGCAACAGCGCTCCCGCCACGACATCGAGACTCTTCATAACGGCTGATTCGAGCACCTGGATCTTTTCTTCACGTGCTTCCGGCTCTAGGGCCTCCAGGATCCGCTGCTCAGCCTTCCTATATTGGGGACGGAAGAGTACGATCACGTCCGTGACGAAGCCGGCTTCGACTCTTTGCGCAACGGTCTTTTCGACCTTCTCACGATAAACAGCAGGGGGAGTCTGCTTGCCGGCCATTCGAAGAAAGTTTCCTACCTTCTATTCTCCCCGGTGCTTGGGAGAAGAACACCCGCGCGTTTCATTAAATGATTGTTAACGCAGGGGATAAATATCCTAAATCGACGTGACTGCCAAGCCGGGGAGCTTCGAAACCGCACGCCCAGCGGCCCGCGGACGATCCTCGCCGGCGCACGGCTGCGCGAGAACAGCGAACGGAGCCTGGAACGTCAGTGACGGGGCCGACCCTCGCAACGACCCTCGCGCGCGGCTCCGGTGCGTGCATGGGAAGGCTGGGCGAGAACAGATCGGCACCGGCAGGGCACGCTGTGCCCCCTGCACTCGCGTGTACTCATGAAACAAACAACTCAGGCTGCCTGGATCGTGAACGGAGGGTTGAACTCGGGCCGACCGGCGCGTCGTCCAGCGGTCCATCGCAGCACATAAATAACGCGGGGGTCGGTTTGTCCCCCGAACTAGTTGACAAGCACCTCGAGAATCAGGTGGCTGCCGGTGTCCTTGTAGTAGTCCATGTCGGCTTCAACTTTTATGCAGTCGACTCCGTCGATAGACTTTCGGTCCGTCTCGTAAAGCGTCAACTGTACGTTCGCTTCTCCAAACTCCACCTGCTTGTAGCTGCTTGTCGCCCCAGGGTGCAACGCGCTGGGAGCTTCTTCGACGATGCCTGCTAGCTCGGCAATTTTGAGCTGCTCGACTAGTGCACTGTCCGCGAATGCATAGAACCGGTCGGAAGCGAGGGCCGCGTCAGGATCGTCCCAGATGAGCGTCTTGAAAAGGTCGAGCGCCGTACCGCTGGGAAACAGGATCTGCTCTAGGGCCGTTGTGATGTTCAGGAACGCCGCCAAGCTCGCCGGCTTTTGCTCCATCAACTGCGTGTACCGATCCTCGGCTTCTGACTCCCCGACCCCCTGTCCGAGAATTCGGGTAAGGCCGGGGTGCGTTTGTTTTAGATTGTTCCACAAGGCGTCTCGGAAATTGAATTGGTTGTTTCGGGGCAGCAGCATGAGGTCAACGGTTGAGAGTACGCCGGGCTTCACTGGGACAGGATAAAACCCGGACTGAACGTAGTTGTCGGCCGAGGCGATGACCGTGTACTTGTCCCCGAAGTTGTCAAAGAACGGAACCTCCACCCGCAGCAATGGGTTTTCATGAAAATCTTCGTGTCTCGATTTCTTGTTTCCATCGATCACGCGATAGAGTAGCCGCGTGCCTTCGGGCATTAATTCTCGTGTTCCGTCGTGAACTCGCACCATAATAGGAGCAACTTTACCGTTCGGCATGGCACACCTCTTGGTGGATGATAACGCAAGCTTCGTCGCCGGCGCTGGATTACAATGGGCACGACTCTGCAAATGAGCGTACCCTTCGGCGACGGGACACTGAGGGTCGAGAAGAATCCTCGGATCGTTTTCACTTTGGGTTACCATGAACGAAGAGTTGGGGGTAGAGAGCCGACCCACCAGCCCTCCACTTACTCGGGTAGAGTACTGTGTCTGAAAAGGTATTTTCTCGTCGGACCCGCACGTTCCCTTTGTTTGCGACGTTTTGGCTCGCTCTAGTAGCCCCGGCAAGCGCTCAACAACTCGATCGCTCGGAGTTTTTTGAAGAGCGCGTACGGCCCGTGCTGGCGGACAACTGTTTCGCTTGCCACACATCTTCGAAGATGGGCGGGCTCGAGATGACGTCACACGAATCGATGCTTGCGGGCGGGAATTCGGGACCTGCAGTCGTCCCAGGGCACCCCGATCGAAGTCTACTGATTCAGGCGGTTCGCCAAACCCACGAGCGGCTGAAAATGCCCCCGCAGGAGAAGCTTGACCCCTACGAGATCGAGGATTTGGAGATGTGGATCGCCGACGGGGCGTATTGGCCTGACGCGGGAGCTGCGGGACCAGTGGCACAAAAGGTCGGTGAGCATGGCATTACCCCGGAACAGCGCGAGTTCTGGGCGTTTCGGGCGGTCCGTAAACCCTCACCGCCCAAAATCAAGAGCGAAGGCAGGGCCAGGTCCGCGATTGACCGCTTTGTGCTGGCAAAACTTGAGGCCGAGGGGCTGCGGCCGGCCCGGGCGGCGGACAAGCTGACACTGCTTAGGCGAGCCTATTTCGACCTCATCGGTCTCCCGCCGACGCCCCGGGAAGTCGACGCGTTTCTAGGCGACACCTCTTCTGAGGCGTTCGCGAAGGTTGTCGACCGGCTGTTGGCATCCGAGCGCTATGGCGAGCGCTGGGGACGCCATTGGCTCGATGTCGCTCGATACTCGGATGACCAGCTGAATTCAACCGAAATGGAGCCCTACCCCAACGGCTTTCGATTTCGAGACTGGGTCATCGAGGCGCTCAACAAGGATATGCCTTACGATCTCTTCGTGAAGGCGCACCTCGCCGGCGACCTGCTGGAGCACCCCGATCGAGAGGAGATCGTCGGGGGACTTGGTTTCTATGCTCTGAGTCCCCTACACCAGGATGACCGGATCGATGCGACAACACGAGGCTTTCTGGCCTTAACGGTTGCCTGTGCCCAGTGCCACGACCATAAGTTCGACCCGATTCCAACCACGGATTATTACGCGCTCTTAGGTGTCTTTAACAGCACGGAGCCGGACGAGTTTCCGCTGGCGCCACTACAAGTTGTCGAGGATTACGAAGACGAAGAAGAAAAGGTAGAAGACGAGGTCGAGGCGCTGGAGGAATTCATCGACACGCAGAGCCAACAGCTTCTAGATGTCCTGGCCGCGCAGACGTCGGCTTACGTGATGGGAGCGTGGAAGGTGCTAGGCCCGCTCCAGGGCGTCCCCGCGGCGGTGGCAAAGCAGGATTCGCTGGATCAGGAAACGCTGGAGCGCTGGGTAAAATACCTGAGCCATTCTCCGCGGAACCACCCTCTGCTCGATCCCTGGGACGAGTTGCTCGCGAAGCGCGCCCCCGAATCTGATTTCCGACGCTTGGCCGGGCAGATCGAAGACCTAATTGTCTCCGTCATCCGTGAAAAGAAACAAGTCGACGAGGAAAACAACGTTCGGACTCGCGGCGGCACGATCACAAGAGTTGAGCTGGGCAAAACCGAACTACTCTCGTTGGAAAGAGACCGCTATTTTCTCTGGAGGGATTTGGCCTCGGCGGATGAATTCGAGCTCCCGGTCAAGTTTGAGAGCGGCATACTGTATTACGGCGGCGAAGAGATCGATCGTTTCCTGGACGGCGCCTGGAAACAGCACTTGGAATCGATGCGTGAGAAGATCGAAGTGCTGGAAGCCCAGTTGCCCGCCAAGTACCCTTTCTTTCACATCATCTCCGATGTCGCGGAGCCGCAAAACGAACACGTGCGGATTCGCGGCAACAAGGACAATCTAGGGAGCGAGGTGCCGCGGCACTTTCTGTCGATTCTCTCACGCGGCGATCCGAGGCCCTTCTCGACCGGAAGCGGCCGGCTGGAATTAGCTCAGGCTATCGCTAGCGCGGAGAATCCGCTCACGGCGCGTGTGATCGCCAATCGCGTCTGGCTCCACCATTTCGGGCAAGGGATCGTGCGAACGCCCAGCAATTTCGGCCAGATGGGTGACCGTCCGAGCCACCCTGAGTTGTTGGACTATTTGGCGGCCCAGTTGATCGAGAAAAACTGGTCGCTCAAGGCGCTCCACCGCGAGATCATGTTATCGGGTACCTATGCTCTCAGCTCGGAGGACATCCCCGAAAACACTGCCGTGGACCCCGAGAATCGTTGGTTGTGGCGGTACGATCCGAGACGCCTGGATGTCGAGGCGGTGCGGGATTCCATGCTGTACGTCTCGGGTGCGCTGGACCTGACTCCCGGCGGGCCGCCGGACGCACTCGAGGATTTATGTAACACGCGGCGGACGGTGTACGGTTATGTGAGCCGCAGGCGGTTGGATACGACGTTGGGGCTCTTCGATTTTCCCAATCCCAACGCGACGAGCCCGCGAAGGATTCCAACCAGCACCCCGCTTCAGGGACTCTTTTTTCTGAACAGCGAGTTCGTGATGGAACAGGCCAGATCGCTGGCCTGGCGGCTCACAAGAGAACGAGGCGACGATGATACCGCGAAGATCCGCCGTATGTATCGTTTGCTTTTCGGCCGTCATCCCACAAAAGAGGAGCTGCGGATGGGGCGTGCTTTTGTGAAGGCCGATCCGAAAGGTTGGCGGCAATACGCACAGGTTCTCTTGAGTTCGAACGAGTTTCTGCATGTGAACTGATGACGATAGCGGGCAATGGGCTTGATCAAGCGATAGGTCCAGATCCCGTAGGCCGTTGTCATGAAAAGGCGCGAAGCGCCGAAAGGATCATAGCCCAGGGTGAAGCGAAGCGAACCCTGAGTCGGCAAGATCCCCAGACCAGCCCTGAAAGGGCGCAGGACCAATCCGCCCCACAGATCCCGTAGTGCAGACCTCGGCGGTCGTTTTGCCGAGACGTGCGGCCCTTGACTTCGCTGCCTAGCGGCGATGGAACTGCAAGCTACCTACGCCGAGCCATGTTCACGCGGCTTTTCTGAGCCGTTGCAAGGCCGGCCGTTTTACGGCCGGTTGTGGGACCCGCAGCCGGTTTTTTTTCGGCGCTCGGCCGCTCCCGACGGTCGAGCGGGGCCTGGGAAAAGTCGTGAAGTCGGGGTGAAGTCGGGGACAGGCTACGACTTTTTGAGGGAGGGAAACCGGGGAACCTTTGACAGCTTCCGATTCCCTGGCCGGGATGGGATACTCATCGCCCGACGGAGACACTTGACACACGCGATATCCTCAGGGTGGGAGGACCGCAACAACCGGCACCGCGCTCGGCGAGCGAGTCCCGTAGCGCAGGCCTCGGCGGTCGTTTTGCCGAGGCCTGCGGCCGTTGGTCTAAAAAGTTGACACTGCGGGTTACACTGGGCGTAGGAGGTCCACACTGCGGACTGCCTTTCGACCTGCGGTCGCTGGCGCTGACTCGCTCTATCCTGAAGAGGGGCCGCGGGGCCACGCACCGCGAGCAAGAAAAAAATGACGAAACAAACCCAATTTCGCACAACCCTCGGGGAATCAACCGGTTGCGGCTGGTTTCCAGTGCGGTTGGACGATCTCGGCTCAGCAAAACCTGAGCGATCGCTCCACCGGATACCAGGAGTCATCGACCTAATCCGCATTTCTCACCAGCGACCGGCAGGAGCGGAACCAATGCCCGCCGTCGGGAATGTAGGGGCGCGATTCATCGCGCCCGCTTGCCGACATACTGTACGCAGGGCGATGTACACAAGCTGTTGCCGCAAGCCGTGGCCCGCAGTACCGTGGAACGGCAAACAGGGCGACAAAGAACTATCGGAACAGCGAAATGACCAAACAAAGCCAATCTCTCACAACCTCCCTTTAACCCAGCGACTTACACGAAGAATCCACAGCGGCCCGGAGACCTGGCCGTACTCAATCCTTAGGTCATGCACTTTCTCCAGGGGCGGCTAGGCGAACGGAAGCCATGAAGAAGCCACAAGCTAACGACATAACCCGGCGCGACCTTCTTCGGACCGCGGGGACAGGCTTCGGCATGGTGGCCCTTTCTCAGTTGCTGGCCGAAGACCGGCCAGCCGGCGGTCCGCTAGCGGTGAGGGCTCCACATTTCCCGGCCAAGGCGAAAAACGTCATTTTCTTGTTCTTGAACGGCGGACCCTCGCAAGTCGATTCGTTCGATCACAAGCCCATGTTGGCCAAATATGACGGCCAGCCGTTTCCCGGAGGTAATTTCGAAACCGAGCGCAAGACCGGCAACCTGATGGGCTCGCCTTTCGAATTCAAAAAATACGGACAAAGCGGCATTGAAGTCAGCGAGATCTTCCCCCATCTGGGTGCAACGATCGACGACATCTGTGTCATCAAGTCGATGCACACCGACCTGCCTTTTCACGAGCCTTCGCTATTCATGTTGAACTGTGGCCAAAGGCTGCCGGGATATCCCTCCATGGGTTCCTGGCTGACCTACGGGTTGGGGACCGTAAACCAGAACTTGCCGGGCTACGTGGTGATGTGTCCGGGCATACCCGTCATCGGACCTCAACTGTGGTCGTCAGCCTTCTTGCCGGGAGTTTTTCAGGGTACTTACATCCGGACAACCGAAACGGATCCCGAAGAACTGGTGCCGAACCTTCAGAACCCTCATCACGGGAAGTCCGAGCAGGCCAGGCAGCTTGCCCTACTGTCGAAGTTGAACCGGGCGCACCTTGAAAGAACCGGGTCCACTCCTCAACTGGAGGCGGCAATTCACTCAATGGAACTCGCCTATCGCATGCAAAGCGAGGGTCTCGATGCCTTCGACGTCAACCGCGAAAGCGAAGCAACTCGTGAGCGATACGGCGACGGTGATTTCGCCCGCGGATGCCTGCTTGCCCGGCGTTTGGTTGAGCGCGGCGTCCGCATGGTGCAAATCTACTTCGGAAATCAGCAGCCCTGGGACACTCATCAGGACATCCGAGGGGCGATGCGCCGCCTGGCCCAGAAATCAGATGGGCCGATGGCTGAGCTGATCAAAGATCTGAAAGCCAGGGGACTTTTGGATCAGACGTTGGTCGTCATTGGCGGCGAGTTCGGCCGCACGCCGACCGTCGAGGTCGGAGGGCTGGTGAAAGTTCAAGCAGGCCGCGACCACAACAATCACGGCTTCTCCGTACTGTTGGCCGGCGGTGGCGTCAGGGGCGGCATGACCTACGGCAACACAGACGATTTCGGCTTCAAAGCCGCGGAGGACCCTGTTCACCCGAATGATTTACACGCCACCATCCTCCGGCTAATGGGCTTTGACCATAAACGGCTCACCTACCGTCACAGCGGCCGCGATTTCCGCCTCACCGACGTCGAGGGTAAGGTGATCGAGAGAATCATCACGTGAAGCAGCCAGGCCCTTGTTCAACCAGCGGTTGGCAAGAGTCGAGGCACCGGCCCGGCACCAGGCATGTAGGGGCGCGATTCATCGCGCCCGCTTGCCGACACCACTGTGCGCTGGGCAATGTACACAAACTGTTGCCGCGAGCCACGGCCGCCCGACAAGAGGTGTAGCGATGAGGAACAGTCTAGACGGGAAATCCTGGGTCTGGTTGCTGAGTGGCTTTCTCCTGCTGGCTCCGCTGTCCGCGCTCGCCGAAGACCTGTTTCCCGACAAGAATCTCGAAGCCGCTGTACGCAAGTACGTCTTCAGTAAGAAGCAGACCACCGAGCCGCTGGTCGAAGAGGACGTTCGCAACCTTTCCACCATCGTAGCCAAGGGCAAAGGTATTCGGGATCTTACCGGCATCGAAAAGTGCCGGCGTCTTGCGCTGCTCGATCTAGCCGATAACGAGATCAGCGACATCACCAATCTGAAAGGGCTAACCAACATTCAGTCCTTGGACCTCTCCAAAAACAAGATTGCGGATCTGAACCCGCTTCGCGAGCTCGGCAAACTGCAGTACCTACACCTTGCCGGCAACCAGATCGAAGACGCTACCCCCCTCGCCGACCTGACAACTTTGAATTCGCTGTACTTGTCGCAGAATAAGATCACCGACCTGACCCCAATCGGCAAGCTCAAAAAACTCTGGTCGCTCTATGTTGACGGCAACCAAGTCTCGGATCTCACCCCGCTCGGCACTTTGAAAAACCTTTCCTCGCTAGATGCTAGGGGTAACGAGATCTCTGACCTTTCCGCCCTCAAGCCCTTGACCGAGCTGCGCTATTTGATCCTGGATGGCAACCAGATTCGTGACCTCAGATCACTCGTCGAAATGGTGAAGGCGGACGCCGAGGGAGAAAAGCGGTTTGCGCCCTATCTGCGAGTGTATTTGTCGGGCAACCCGCTGAGCGATTCCGCGCGAAAGTCAGCAATCGCGGCGCTGAAGAAGTACGGGGTTCGCGTAACGGCTGATAAGTCCTAGACCGCGGTTCAACCGTGCTTTGCTCTAGATAGGTTTGCTTGTACAAGGTTGTCGCCGACGGTGACAAGGTCGAGGGATCTTAGATGACCTGGGAACAACCACCGTGAGGATCATGATCGATACCAATATCGTTGACCGCATCGTCGTCGTAGAGGGTCTGTCGGGCCGGCTACAGAATCTACATCACAGTGGGCGGCTGACTATACTCATAACCCACATTCAACAGGATGAGATCGGAGAGACGCCGGATGCGAAGCGGGAGCGCCGAAAGAGGCTAGAGGAGACGATAGCCAAGATTGAGCCACAGGTCGTTCCTACAGATGGATTCGTTCACTGCTGTCCGGTTAAAAGTCGAATAGAATCAATTGGTTGGGGTCATAGGGGGATTCGTTTGGGGAGTCGGATGGCTGGAGTGCCTGTAAAAGGGGCATTTTTTCGAATTGCGTAACGCTGAGAATCTGTAGAATCTGGTAAAGACTCGCTTCCAGCCCGAGGCGTTTCCGGACGATGGCGATGAGCACGTAAATCGAGACAGCGATCCAGATCTGCGTCTTGACGGCGTTCTCGCTGGTGCCGTAAAACGAGTTGATTCGCAGATGTTGCTTGATCCACTTGAAGAACAACTCAATCTGCCAACGCGACTTGTAGATGTGGGCGATGGTCAGCGCCGGGAGCGCGAAGTTGTTGGTCAGAAACTTCAGCCGCTTGTTCGTCCGGGCGTCGAAGTAACTGACCCTCCGCAACGGGTCGGGATAGGCTTGGGCCGATTCGATGGCAGCCAGTATGACGGTCTGATCCGAGCGCAAGCCCGTGGATTTGTCGACGGGATGCGAGTAGCGCCGTTGGAGCAAGATGTTCTTCTTGGTTCGCACGACGAAGAACGACGAGCAGAGAGTGAACACGAAGAGGCGTTCGAAATCGACGTAGGCCCGATCCATGACGTAGAACGCGCCGGCCTCCGGGCCGATCTCGTCGAGGATGTTGATGTCGTGCACTTTGCCTCCAGTAATGCGGATGAACGTGGGAATATTGCCGTGCAGATCCAGCAGCGTGTGCATCTTCACGGCGGCTTTTTGCTTGCGGAATCTCGCCCACGGAAACAGCGACAGGCAGAGGTCGATTGTTGTCGAGTCGAGAGCGTACAGAGTCTGGTCCAAGTCCACACCGATCGGGTCGTGGGCATATAACGGCCGTGCCATGCCAATCAAGACCTGCGCGAAGTCCGCGTAGATCCGCCAGTCGCGCGACTCGTTCGCGTCGGCCAGTGTCGAGCGCGCTACCCTGCCGCGGAATCCCATGTGGTAGAGTTTGCCGTGCATCGAACGCAGGCACGTCTCGATGTCGCGGAGGCTTGCCCGATAGGTCAGCTGGGCGAATGCCATCGCAAGAAACTGATCCCAGCAGGAGAAACTTTTCAGATAGGAATCGCCGCGGTAGCGCGATACACATTTCTGAAACTCTTTGCTCGGTAGGTGCTCGATCAGTTGGGAGAAAACCGTACGGCCAAGGTTCATCCCTCATTGTGCCGCGTCCGGATGCTCCGTTCAGGCGACCATTTGCGGCCTCGGGATTTCAAATCGTTCCCGGGCAAAACAGGCCATAAGACATTGAACGGTCGAGACTTACCGTCCGATGGCGCGACTTTCCCCGGACAGCACTGGGATTCGTTCTTGGCCGTTCCCGACTGGGTCTCGCGGCGTTTGGCGATGGGGAGTCGATTGATAGGTTCAGACAAGGCAAAATCAAACGCACCAACGATGCGCTGATTGCCGCCACGGCCGCAGCGAGAGCTGATGTCCTTGTTACCGAGAACACTAAACATTTCAAGCGCAGCCGCATCAAGGCGCTTGGGTTCCAATTCGAGCTTTGGGATTTCAAACGCTTTCTCGAGCACATCGGCGAGTGCGAGAGCAGCGCGATTGCTTGATACCGAAGCTTGGCATCGGCACGCCGGGAATCCACTATTATGGGAGGAAATGAGTGTCGACGAGGGTGTCATCCAGGAAATCGTGCGGCGGATTCGGGCAGCTTGCCCCGCTGACCGGATCATTCTTTTCGGCTCTGCCGCCTCGGGCAACATGAACCGCGACAGCGACGTTGACCTTCTGGTCATGGAACCCGATCCCGGAAACACGCGGGATGAAGCTTGGCGTATTCACGAAGCCATCGGCAAGGTGGGCTTTTCCCTGGATGTGATTGTGATGGCCACCCAACGCTTTGAAGAAGAAAAGAATGTCATCGGCGGTATCGCCTATCCGGCGAACAAATACGGAAGGGTTATCTATGAGGGCGGTTGAGGCCGTGAAAAGGGATCTCGTTGAACGCTGGCTCGATAAGGCGGAGCAGGACTTCGGGGTGTGCAGGCATCTCGTGACGGGCGACGTACTGTATCCGTTTGCGGCAGCCTTTCACGCCCAACAGGCTGCGGAAAAACTGTTGAAAGGGTTCCTTACGCTCCATCAAGTTGAGTTCCCGAAGACCCACGACATCAACGAGCTGCTTGATCTAGTGGCAACAGTGGATGTCGTTCTTGCCGAATCGCTCCGTGGCGCTCACACTTTGACCAAATACGGGGTCGACATTCGCTATCCCGGTGATCAGCCTGACGTCTCGGCCGACGAGGCGAAAGAGGCTGTGGAAGTAGCGGCGGAAGTTCGGACCAAGATTCTCCCCATCCTAGAGGCGCACGTTCGAGGTGGCGAGGGGATCTAACGCTCCGCTTCCGGAGGCTACACCGGCTGCTGCGTCTGGGCGATCATCGTTCGCCGCTTGAAATCTTCGAGCATGGTCTGATCGAGGCGAACGTGCGTGGGGCGCTTCTCGAGGGTTGTCATGCGGTCGATCTTGTCCTGCAGTTTGAGTAGGGCATAGAAGAGGTTTTCGGGGCGCGGCGGGCAACCGACGACATAAACATCGACCGGGACAATCCTGTCGACCCCCTGCAAAACGGCGTAGGTGTTAAAAGGACCTCCTACGCTCGAGCAGGCCCCCATCGAGATGCACCATTTCGGCTCAGGCATCTGATCCCAGATGCGCTTCAGTACGGGCGCCATTTTCAGCGTCACCGTGCCGGCTACGATCATGAGATCCGCCTGGCGTGGGCTGGGGCGAAAAACTTCCGAGCCGAAACGCGCGATATCGAATCGCGACGTCGAGGAGGCAATCATTTCAATGGCGCAACAGGCAAGCCCGAAAGTGAGCGGCCAGATGGCCGACTTCCTTGCCCAATTGAAGACGTAATCAACGGAGGTTGTGAGGAAGTTCTTTTCGAACTGGTTTTGCAGGAAGGGCATCGTGGGTTCTCAGAGTATCCATTATAAAAGATTGAAGGGCCGACGCCGGCAAGGCTCGAAGCGGAGAGAGGGCGGTATGCCGTGGCCTATAGCACCAGCGCTACCAAGTGTCGGGGTGCCACATCTTGTTCTTGCCGAGACTTTCGCTGAAAACCCACGCCGTTTGTCGATTACGAAGAAGACCGCGCCGTAGTCCGTGACCGTGGGGAGGCCGCTTTCATTCCCTCGGTTTTTCGAGTCGCTCCGCTACGCCTCCGGCACCCGGAGCACCCTTAGTCCTCCCGAGACCTCGGTCACCACGAAATAGTCGCTGCCAATAAACTTCACGTTCGGTCTCGTGTACTGCGGGAAGTACCGCCGGAAGGCTTCCGAGCCGTCGGCGGCCCGCAGCACGTAAATCGAGTCTCGAACGGTGCCAAACGAGTATCTCCCGCCAACACTCAAGCCGATGTACCTACCGGCGGCGTCAACCGAAAGGGAGGAAATCCTGCGGCCCTTAGCGACCCTATGGCTGCCAGAGCCGTGAGGCAGCGACCAGGCAATCCTAGCGGCCCCCATTTTCTCCGGGTTCTTCCAGGCGACCCAGCCCTCCTCGCCAACCCGTAGAAAATTGCGGCTCCAAACTTCCAGGCCGTCGGGTTGTATTGGCCCCCATTTCAGTGAACCGTCCAGCCCGACTACCGCGAAACCGCGGCGATTTGCGTGGACCGTCAGCTCACCCTTTGACATATCCAGGCTGATTGGCGAAGCCCCAAAAGAGCGCAACTTCGCCAGGCTGACGACCCTCGTTTCAGCGGTAAGAACTTTGCGCAGGTGTAGTTCCAAAAGCAATGCATCGTGGTGGATAGCGTCTCCCGTCGTCCCCGCCTCCTGCCTCCATTTCTCGAACTCGGCGGACACCTCGTCGGAACGTTCCTTGCTGCGTTCGATCCAGGCCAGCCATTCGCCATCGTTCGAGAGAATCCCGTCTGACCGGACGCCTTCCAGTGGGATAGACTCCGCACCGGGACCCGGGTAAAACCACCAGCGCTCCCTTTGTGACGTGGGGAGATTCGACGGGCCTTCATAGGTTGTATAGAGAGCCTTGCCGTCCCGCACCGCGAACCGGACGTGCGTGTGCCGGCCGGCATCCAACTCGAGATCCGTGACCTCACAGCCTGGCATTCTCAGAAGGCCCAGGCGTTGAATCTCGTGGCCGTAACGCATGACCCACGCTTGGCCGGCCCTTTGGACTGACAAATCCCCGGGCGTTCGCACTACCGACAGCCTCAGGTTTTCCACTTCGCACTCGACCGCCCAGTCGGCTTGCTCCGGCGCGTCGTCGCCCTCGATCAACGTCAGCCGAGGCAGAACGACCAAATACAGGATCTCCGTGCCAATGACAAACAGCGGTGCGATGACAGCGACCCCGACAAACCTTTTCCCGCCCCGGTGGAGGAAGAACCAGTACCAAAGCAACCCCGCCACCGCCTGTAGCAGCAGCCCCGTCACAAGGTTGCCCGCCAACCAGAGAGGATCACCACCCTCCGTGAGGGCCCCGATCCACAGCAGGCCGAACGGGGCCACGGCATGGGGCAGAATCAGGGGCGCCAAGTGGACCAGAAACGACGCCAGAAACGCCTTCGTTGCCGCTCGCTTGTTTCCGATCTTGAACATCTTTTTGCGTACTGCCCGTTTCTCGGGTTGCTGACACTACTAACTTACAACGGGAAACGGCTCCGAGAGAGGCTCGATGGGTCCCGGTGGCGGTACGTCCGGTTTCCTAGCCGTTAACAGCAGCACCCCGGCCCGCTGGAACTGATCTCTCTCTTCACGAGACCGGAAGTAGAGATCTGACTCGAAGTCGTGTGGCATGGGGGCCTCGTCCGGAATCAAGCGGACTTCGACTTTCTCGAACCCGAAACTCTCGAACAGCTCATGCCACTCGACAGCACTGTACAGTTGAAGTGAAACGCCAAGTTGCTCCGGTAAATGCTGTAAATAAAGGTTTTCCTTGTGATAGCTATTGACGAGACACACACGGCCGCCAAACTCTGTCACCCGGAAGATCTCCTGAATTGCGGCCTCGACGGAGTGCCAATAGTAGGCCGCCTCGACACAGATGACACACGTAAAGTAGCCTTCTGCCCAGGGGATCTCCTCGGCCGACCCCGGCGTGAAAAGCACATTGCCCTGCTCTGGGGATTTTCGCCGCGCAAGACGGATCATCTCGTCCGAGACGTCGATACCGACGATCGCGCCCTCGGGGCAGCGGGAAGACAGAAGACGGCAGGTCCACCCCTCGCCGCAGCCGATATCGAGAATCCGCTCACTCGGTCCCAGCTTCATCCGGCTGATGGCCTGCTCTGTGACCGAGCGGTGTTGGCGCTCCATCCGCTCGGCGCGGCCGTCGATGGCCCAGCGGTTAAAGAGATCGCGGATCTGTTCTTCTTTTTGGAGACGGGCGCGCAGGTGGGGCGGAACGTTCAATCCTTAGATGGTATCCTAGGGCCCGTCTTCCGAGCCGTGACCGGAAGGGAGTGCCCATGGGTCTTCGCCCAGATACACGAAGCCGCGACCGTCAGGGAGCGGTCAGTCCCCCCTGAAGAGTCCGGTCCTGGCACCAGCCTCAGGCCCACCCAAGGGGATCAAAACCCCGCGGGTTTTCGACCGAGCGGCCCAGGGATACTCGGCCACAATCGATCGGGTATTCACGTAACCAAGCAGTAGATTGCTGTGACCTTGGCGCACCCAGGTTTTGTGGGAGCTAATCGCCCTCGATACTGACGAGGCCGCCTTCGAGCACGGCCTGGGCGTCCTCGGCGGTGAATTCGCTGACCCGGGAGGAGATGTTCATCGAACAGAAGCTGGGTCCGCACATGGAGCAGAATCGCGCCTCTTTGTACCCCTCTTCCGGGAGAGTCTCGTCGTGCATGGAGCGGGCCGTTTCCGGATCAAGCGACAGTTCAAACTGGCGGTTCCAGTCGAATTCGAATCGGGCTTTGGAAAGCTCATCGTCTCGCTGCCGCGCACCGGGTCGATGACGGGCGATATCGGCGGCGTGGGCGGCGATCTTGTAAGCGATTAAACCCTCTTTCACGTCCTCGCGGTTGGGTAGGCCGAGGTGTTCTTTGGGTGTGACGTAACACAGCATGGCCGCGCCGTGCCAGCCGATCATGGCGGCGCCGATGGCCGAGGTGATGTGGTCGTAGCCGGGAGCGAAATCGGTAACCAGCGGTCCGAGGGTATAGAAGGGCGCCTCGTAGCACATCTCCTTTTCCATGTCGACCTGCATCTTGATCTGGTCCATGGGGATGTGCCCAGGGCCTTCGATCATGACTTGGACGTCGTATTCCCAGGCCTTTTTCGTCAGCTCGCCCAGCGTCTTGAGCTCGGCGAATTGGGCCTCGTCACTGGCATCGGCGATCGATCCGGGTCGCAAACCGTCACCCAACGAGAAGCTGACATCGTATTTCTGGAAGATCTTGCAGATCTCGTCGAAGTTTTCGTAGAGCATGTTCTGCCGGTGTTGGGTGACCATCCACTCGGCGAGCAGCGAGCCTCCACGGCTGACGATGCCTGTGACGCGTTTGACGGCCATCGGCACATATTGGATGAGCACGCCGGCATGGATCGTCATGTAATCGACGCCCTGCTCGGCCTGTTCCACGATGACATCCCGCATCACGGGCCAGGTCAGGTCGGCGATTCGTCCGTCAACTCGCGTCAAAGCTTCGTAGATCGGGACCGTCCCGATCGGCACGGGTGAGTGGTTGATGATTGCCTCTCGGATGCGCGGAATGTCCCCACCCGTCGAGAGGTCCATCACCGTGTCGGCGCCGTACTTGACCGAGTAGCGCAGTTTCTCCAGCTCTTGTTCGACCTCGGACGTGACCGCCGAATTGCCGATATTCGAGTTGACCTTGCACTTGGATGCCACCCCGATGCACATCGGCTCGAGGTTTGTGTGACGAATGTTCGCTGGGATAATCAAACGCCCCCGGGCCACTTCTTCCCGGATCAGATCGGGAGACAGGTTTTCCCGCCGGGCCACGTATCCCATCTCCTCGGTGACTATGCCCTGACGGGCGTAGTGAAGCTGCGTGCGGATCGCATCGTGTTGGCGTTTAGCTACCCATTCGGAACGCATGGAGAAAGCCCCTCCCAGGGCTTCGGCAGAATACTTTTCTCAATTATGTCACCGCTTGCGGCAGCCCGCAAATCGATGAAGTCGCCTTCTCGCCCGCACCCCCCGCGTCGCATGGGGTCGAATCCGACCTGCGCTTTGCAACACCCAGTCAGGTTCTCTGCTGATGAGACACAGTAGCGGAACATGGTGGGACATGAGATGGCCGAAATCGGTCCGGGCAAGCGAGGACCGTAACCCGGCCACTCCCCTCCAATCCCCCCCCCTCTGGCGCTGCTTGATCTTTTGGGTTAAATGGGCCATGCTAGTTGGTTTTCCATGAGGGTACGTCTCTTTTATCACGACCGCTGCTTCGATGGTGCTTGCTCGGCTGCCATTTTCTCGGATTTCTACCGCGCCAAGCAGGATCCTTCCGCCGAATTTGTCCTCACCGGACTGTTTCACCGCGCCGAGCAGCTTTTCGACCTGGATCTCTTCGACGGCGACGAGAACGCGATTGTCGACTTCAAGTACTGCCCTTCTCCCCGGCTGACCTGGTGGTTCGATCATCATCAGAGTGCTTTTCTTTCCGCTGAAGACGAGGAGCATTTTTCCCGAGTTCGCTCGGGCAAGAAATTCTACGACCCGGCCTATAAGTCTTGCACCAAGTTCATCGCCCACATTGCGGAAAAAAGATTCGGCTACGACTCATCGCACTTGAGCGAACTAATCAGGTGGGCGGATATCATCGACGGGGCGAGGTACGAGAACGCCAACGTCGCGGTGGAGATGGCGGAGCCGGCGACGCGGCTTGCGCTGGTCTTTGAAGCAGCGAAGGAGAATGTCACTGCCAAGGTCATCCCGCTTATAGCGTCTCACACGTTGGCGGAAATAGCCGTGCTGCCTGAGATTCGGACTGTCTTCGAAGAGAACTACCAGCGTCATCTGGAATCGATCGAGGTGATCCGCAAGCGCTCGGTGCGGGTGGGTTCCGTCGTGTACTTCGATCTCTCTGACACGGAACTGGAAGGTTACAACAAGTTCGTTCCGTATTACTTGTTCCCTGACTGCACCTATACGATTTCGGTTTCTGAAGCGGGGTTTCGGACCAAGATTTCGGTCGGATCCAATCCCTGGGCCCCTCACCAGCCTGAGCGGAATCTAGCCACCATCTGCGAGCGTTACGGCGGAGGTGGCCACTCGCGCGTCGGCGCTATCAGTTACGGCCCCGGCGAGATCGACCGCGCGCGCGAGACCGCCCGGGAAATCGTCGACGAGTTGGCGACCGAGAACTAGACGGCCGCTGATTCCCCTTCCCACTTCCTTTTTCTCGGCTGAAAGCGCGCTACGAAAACATCGTCGAGTCACGCGAGCGCCGATAGTATAATAAGGTTCGTCTCAAGCCGTCGCCCCTCCAGGGGAATACTACTCCTGCCACGAAACCTTAGCCCAGTCTTTACAGAATATTTATAGCCCCCTAGCCCGCTTTTCTCACCACGTGGCGAGACGAAGTGCGTGAGAGGCCCGTCAGTACAAGGCGCGCGACGCTCGGCGCGCGGAGGCGTACTCGAACAGTACGTTGAGCACGGCGAGCAAGCGCAACGCAGTAATGGCGGGCCTATTGCGTGCTTCGACCGTCAGGTGGTGAGAAAAGCGGGCCAGCAGCCCGTGGTGAAAGCGAACGTCGCGAAAAACCGGGGTACAGGAAGGTGTGAAAAAATCAGGGACTGTCACAAGCGGCGTCCTAAAAGTCGCGTAGAATCAATCGCAGCTTCCGCCGCGGGCTGACTGTCCCAGCATTTTTTCACGCCTTCCAGCCGGCCGATTCGCTTCAGGCCAAGTGCTTCGTTTCGAGGCCCATGATGGAGAGCGAATCGGAATGAACAGTCCCGGCAGTCCCCATTTTTCGCTCCTGCGCGACATCTACCGTGGGCTGCTAGGGGATACCGTTCGATCTGGCCGTTACGGTACTTTCAATTCCAGTCGTCTCGCCGGCAAGAGCATGTCCATACGACTTGTTGCCGCGATCAGGCCGCTTGGAGTCAGCCGACCGGGTCGCGGCACTACCGACACTCTTGTCGGTCCTTCAACCTGCCGCGACGGCGCGGCACGGCTAGTCATCGTACCGCTCTTACTGCTCTTCGCGCGAAGATTCAGTAACGCATGGCTCGGCGATCGTTTTGCCGAGACGTGCGGCCGTTGTCTCTGTTGTGACGACAAGGCGCGAAGCGCCGCGCGCATTGTAGCCCAGGGTGAAGCGAAGCGAAACCCTGGGTTGGCAAGGCCTTAGGCCAGCCCTGAAAGGGCGCAGGACCAGTCAGCGCCGCGCCTGTTAGCCGCGTTCGGGGCCGCACAAAACCCCCACCAGTCACGCTGCTTCCAAAATCTCATCTCCCTCATTCCACAGCACTTACCACGCTTGACCCTCTTCGAACCCCGCCACTCTAGCTTACCCTGGAATCGGAGACTCCGGTCACTTAGACCGGCTGCCGCTCGCAGGGGACAGGCAACGGTGGAAACCTTCTCGCCGGCCAAGCCTTCGCTACGACACGGTGGCTGTTGCTCTTGTCGTCGATCGTTCCCCGGTGCCTGTCCCCGCGGGCTCGCCCCAACGAAAGGAATAATAATCATGACGACAAAAGCTCAAATGACAGCTAATCGTAACAACTCCAAGAAATCCACCGGTCCACGCACCGAGGAAGGTAAGACCCGGGTCGCGACGAACGCCCTCAAACACGGACTCCTCGCCCGCGATGCCGTCCTGCCCGGTGAGGACCCGGCCGACTTCGACAGTCAACTCTCGGCCCTCGAAGCCGACATCCAGCCTGCCAACTCGCTGGAATTCGAACTGGTCCGCCAAATCGCCGACGCCCAATGGCGTATGCGCCGCCTCACGCGCTTGGAAACTGGCTTCCTGGCCGCTTCCCTCGCCGCCAAGCGCCGCCTGATGGAACGGCTTCATCCCGAAAGCTTGCAGCCCGGCTACGACGGCGAGACCTTGCTGTTAGGCTCAGGGATGATCGATAAGACTCAGACCCTAGTTCACCTAGCCCGCTACGACGGACATCTCAGCCGCCGCTTTTTCCGCGCCATCAAGCAACTCCGAGACCTGCGCCGCGACGAGCGTGAGGCGCACGAAGCCCGCTCCTCTGCCGGCTCCTATGCCCCCGTCGATCCAGACCCCTACCGCGGCCCGATACGTGCCGGCCCAGGCACCACCTCCAATCGACCCTCCAAGCCCTACGGCCAACCGCATCGGCTTCCGGACCTCACGTGATTGGGAACCGTCCAATTCTTTTGTGGCGCGCTAGCCCACTGCTAGGCGCTCTTTTTTGCCCGCGAGGCGGCTTTTTCTGCTCACATTCGGGGTCAAATTGGTCTCGCAGGCATTGTGATTCTTGGCCAGATGCGTAGCGCGCGCTGGGTTGCCTTATGGCCTGCGCGCGGCTGTTTTCAGCCGATTGCACGGCGTAAGAATCGCGAAGGGAGGCTGGCGTCAAGCACCGGAAAGAGCCGTGCCCGTCAGGGCACGGGCCCGCCGGATCGGCATGGATCCGGCTCGAAGCGAAAGTATTTGACCCACCCACCATTGTGAGGGAAACCGCGAAGACCGGCATTCACACTGAGGCACAGGAGAAAAAATACAAACAAACCCAATTTCTCGCAAACCAATTGTAATCAATGAGTTACGGTTG
The DNA here is from genome assembly GCA_965248205.1 of Bryobacterales bacterium. Lineage (GTDB taxonomy): Bacteria > Acidobacteriota > Terriglobia > Bryobacterales > UBA6623. The sequence continues at coordinate 6,293,969 of CBDFIS010000006.1, read as the reverse complement.
GTTCTGAGCGCCGCGGGTAAGATTGGCGAAGGGGGACATTCTGATTCATGGCCAGAGTCAACGCGCAATCGGTCATCACCCAGGACATTGGGACACACTCGCTCTTCTCGACGAGCGGGGACCGCGTACAACTCATCTATCTTCGCCTAGCATCCTTCCCCCAGCGGGGACCCCTTGGCCGTTGGCGCTCGACCGCTCCCGGTAGGGATGAACACTCCTGTTTGTCCTAGCCGCCGCCAGGCGGCTCTCACGACGTCCGAGCCGGCGTTCAAGCGGCTTTTCTGAGCTGTTGCTAGGCCAGCGTTTTCACAGCTCGTCGCCTACCCGCACTGGTCGTTCCTTTCGGCGCTCGGCCGCTCCTAGCGGCCGAGCGGGGCTTGGGGTGGGGCAAAAATCAGCCGTGCCAACGGCCGATGCCCCTCTTTCTGACCACCCGCCTGCACTCCTACCACCACTCCCGAAACCGCGTCACACGAGTTTGAAATTTCTAACCCGGGCGCCATCAACAAGATCGTCTTGCCCTGACCATCTGACTCTCCCTCAGCCATGTTACTCTGGGCCCGTAAGAGCGCCAGCCCTTCAGGGAGCGACAGACTGGCGCACCCCGGCCGGGACGTAAGTCCTCCCCCATGGCCTCCGTCGGTGAGCCGATCAACCGACCGCGTCACACAGAACAACGGGATCGATCCCAAACCGTTTTGGCGGCTCCGCGCGATATACCAGGAGCCGCACCTCATCAAGCCGGGCCCGGGGCGCCCCTCACGGGTCGCCCCGGCTGTGCCGGCTGATCTGCGTCAACCCCAAGGCACAGCAGCGTCGCGTCCGCGGAATGATATGAACGCTGCACAGCCTGGGCTACAAGGCGGAACCCTCCGATGCCGTCGCCTCCGCCCCCGCACAGGCGTGATTTTCGACCGAGCGGTCATTACACAATGAAAAACGGAGTAGGGGCTAGCCCGTTTTTCTCACCAGCGGTTACCAAGGGCGGAAGCAAATGCCTGCCTTGAGAAATGTAGGGGCGCGATTCATCGCGCCCGCTTGCCGACACAATGTACGCTGGGCGATGTACTACAAGCGGTCGCCGCGCGTCGTGGCCACCGGGCTTTTCGTGTCATCCCCGGCGTCTGCAGTGAGAAATCCGGGCTAGCAGCGACCCGACGTCTGTAGGGCCCGGCATACTCGTAGTCCCACACCATCGTACGCGGCGGCACCGAATACAACAGTCCTAGGGTCTTGGCCGGATTGACTCTCTGCCCGTCTGCACCTACACTGCCTGACAGCGGGGGGCACGTCACGACCAGCGATCAGTGCCGCCAGCCGCGAGGCCGAAAACCAAAAGCCCGCTTTTCTCACGAGGGTTTTTGGATGGCCAGCGTTGAACGAGCTAGTTGTATGGGTGGACCACCGTGTCGGCCTCATGCCCGACGTTCACACATCGTCCCATTCGATTATGTGACTAACCGCCTCAAAAATCTCTCTCTAGGCAGGCACAGTGGCCCGCCCCTACGGTGCTTTCGTGAGGAATACGGGCTAGAACTTCGCGCCTCACGGCGACAACACTCGGAGGAAAAACGATGAGAAATCGAATCGTCGTCCTGCTAATTCTGGCGGTAGGTAGTCTTGGAGCGTCGAACAAGGCTGTCGAGCGGTGTACCGAGGCAGCCCGTTTGCTGGAAGAAATCATGGGCACGCCCGAGAAATCCATTCCACTTGGATTGCTCGACAGAGCTCACTGCATTGCGCTGATTCCTGGAGTCAAGAAGGTGGGCTTTGTGTTTGGAGGCAAATACGGCAAGGGAGTCCTGCTGTGCCGCGACAAGGAGAGCAAGGAGTGGAGCGGGCCTTCGACCGTTCGGATCGAGGGTGGCAGCTTCGGACTTCAGTTGGGGGGCAGCTCGACAGACGTTGTCTTACTCGTCATGAACGAGCAAGGCGTGGAGAAGCTGCAATCCAGCAAGTTCACGTTGGGTGCGGACGCCGCCGTAGCCGGCGGTCCGGTAGGGCGCTCGGCGCAGGCCCAGACTGATGCTCAGATGCGGGCAAAGATCCTGTCGTATTCGCGCTCGCGGGGTCTGTTTGCGGGGGTCTCGCTGGAGGGTGCCACGCTGCGTCCCGATAAGGAAGCTAACTGGCGGATCTACGGTGAGTACGTATCCCCTAGGCAAATTCTTGCTCACGAGGTTGCGCCGCCGGAAACCACGAAAGATCTCACTACGGCCCTCAAGAAGTACTCGTTGATGGCCGAAACTGCCCGCCTCTCAGCCAAGTCCGACCGAACGCCGGACACCCTCGGAGCGACCAGCCGTGACAAAGACCTCCTCGGTCTACTCAAGATCACGTCGGAGCCGGCGGGAGCCGAGGTCGAGCTGAATCGCAACTTCAACGGGCTTACCCCCAGGGCGAAAGAGGTCAAGGCCGGCGAGTACGAGGTGAAGCTGCGAAAGAGGGGCTTCGAGGAATGGGTGAAGACCCTCACTGTCGAGCCGGGCAAGACGCTAGTGGTTCACGCCGAGCTGCGAAAGCCGGGCCAGGGTGCTCTTGACTAGGGGAAACCAGGGTTACAATCCGGCTCGGGCCGGGCCTCGGCGAATGCCGCTTAGACGTATCGCTCCGCGAAGTCGCCGATGATAGGGATCTTGACGTTCTCGCCTCCGTAGATTCTGATAATCATCTTAATCCCGTAGACGAAGGTCGCCACGACAATCAGCCAGGCGAAGACGTAGGCTATGAAGCCAATAATCGCGGAGACGATGGTGGTCATGATTGCCAAGGCAATCAAGATGGCTGCGGTGCAGAAGATCGCTTGGAAGCAGTGAAAGCGAATGAAGCGGCTGTCCCGATAGGGCTCGATGACGAGAAAAATGGCTGCCGGGAGAAGAAGGTAAGAGATGGCCGCCGCGGCGTTTTCGGTGAGGCCCAAGTCCCCAATCGGCCCCTCCCCGCTAGGGCCCGGGCCCTGGGGGCTCGTGGGTGCTGACCCGCCGCTAGCTCCGCTGCTCTGCTCGCCAGTCGGCGATCCACATTGGCCGCAGAACTTCGCGCCTGCGACGTCAGCACCGCAATTCCTGCAAAACGGCATCGGCCTTCTCGCTCCGAAATAGGTCGCCAACGAGCATCTTTTCGCAGCTCGTCGACGCTCGTCGCCATTGTAGCAAGGCTCCCATTCGGGACCCATACCGTCTTCGACGCCCTGCTCCTGGTCGAGCGGCGAAAGTTGGTTCGGGGCGGGACGGTCCTTGCCGACGCTGGATGCACTCAGGCGGCGGTCGCAAAAAGTGCTCGCCGCTGCGCTCGTCCGCCGGCCGTGGCGCAAGGTCACGCTGGCGTGTCAATGTGCGTAAGAGCAAGCCCGTATTTCTGACCTAAGTTGTTATGATAAAATGACTTGAGTTTGGTAGCGGACCTGCCTTTCGAATAGTGGCTATGTGCGTCGTTCGCATGATTGCTTACGCTTTGTGCCTGGGTTTAGTGCCCTTGATGGGTGCAACTCTGGAGCAGATCTCACTCGGCGAGATGATCGAGCACTCGACGGCAGTCGTTTATGCCCGGACGGCGGACAGCCGCAGCGTGCGGGACGGGCCCTTGATCTACACCCTAACTCGTCTGCGGGTGATCGACCAATGGAAGGGCGAGCCAGTGAACGAAGTCGAGGTGGCGCTGCCTGGGGGGTCCGTGGGCAGCCTGACGCAGCGTTTCGGGGGCGTGCCGCGGCTCGAGCCGGGGAGGGAGTTCGTGTTCTTTCTCTGGAAGGGGCCGAGCGGTCGCATCCAAATCACCGGCCTGAGCCAGGGGCTGTTCGGGGTTACCCAAGCCGCAGCAGGAGATCTCCGCGTAACCCGTAAGCCCAGTGGGGACTTGATGCTGGCTCCGAAGACGGGAGTTCGTGTTCAGGATCGCGCCATCGAGATGCCCTTGCGTGAGCTAGTGGCAAGGATCCAGTCGGAATTGGCCAACGGGAAGCAATGAGAAAAGTGGGTTCGGTGCCGGCGAAATACGTCTGGCTTCTGCTGGTACTTCTCGTGGCCCTTCCCGGTGGTTCCTCCGGCTACTACCACTTCGTCCACTATCCCTCGGCGTCGCCACCCTTCACGAGGGCCATCGAGAAGTTCGACCTCGGCTCCCTAATCGACGGGACGGCCTATTTCTACGTCAGCCGAGGCGGCCCACAATTGGGGACGAATGACAGCTATGAGGCTCTCGTCAGCCAGGTGCGGCAGGCGTTGTCGGTGTGGGATTCCGTGCCGAGCTCGGAGTTGCGGGTGGCCTACGGGGGGATCAGCGAGGGGCTTCCTGAAACGGCTTCTCCGGGCGGAGAAATACTCTTCGCCGAACTGCCGCCGGGGGTGATCGGGTTGGGCGGTCCCGTCGCTCGAGCGGAGCAACGCGATGGCTTCATTCCGATTGTCCGGGCCCAAGTCATCCTCTCCAACGATCTAGCGAGTGGCGGTCGGCCGAGGCCGAGTTTCTCCGAGCAATTCTTCAATAGCCTCGTTCATGAGATCGGACATGCTCTCGGGCTGCAGCACTCGTTGACCGGGTCCGTCATGAGCACTGACGTCACCCGAGCGACTACACGAGCGTTGCCGCTCGCGGCCGATGATGTGGCAGGGCTGTCAGTAGCGTATCCGACAGCAAGCTTTCTGCGCACTTTCGGCAGCATCAGGGGACGAGTCGTTTCCGCGAGGGGACTCCCTATTCATCTGGCATCGGTGGTGGCGATCGGAGCTGGCGGGGGCGTCGTGGTCAGCTCCTTGACGGATCCCGACGGCCGGTATCAGATCCAAGGGCTGCTTCCGGGGCCGTACCGGGTCTACGTGCATCCCCTGCCCCCGGCAACACAAACCGGGCTGGGCCCCGCCAATCTGGTACTGCCGACAACGGACTCGGGCGAAACTATTGGGACAGGTGGAGCCTTCAAAACCGTCTTTTACGGGGGGTCTAATCGCCCCGTGGATTCTCCACCGGTGTGGGTAAATGCCGGCGCGCCAACCGAGGACGTTGGCTTTACGGTTACGGCGCTGGCCGACCTCGCGCTGCACAGCGTGACGACCTTTAGCTTCCCTGGGAACGGCGCTCCGGGCGCTCACCCTGCTTTCGTCGATAACCGCGAGCAGACGGCGTTCGTGTTGGCGACCGGGCCGGGATTGATTCAGAATCTGGCGCAGGTCTCCCTCGAAGTTGTGGGGTCCGACCTGAGACCGGCGCGACCGACCGTTTACGCCTTCGACCCACGCTTCGCTCGGATAGATCTTGCGATCTCTCCCTTCAGTGGCTCGGGGCCCAAGCCGCTTTTGTTTCGCTTGAAAGACGACATCTATGTTCTGCCCAGCGCAGTACGGCTCACCTCGCAGCGAGCGCCGGTGATCCACTGGATTGAACCCGACTTTCGCTTCCAGGAAGACGAGGTCTGGAGCGTACGGGGGTCGGACTTCGATCCTAGGGCGTTGGTTTACTTTGACGGACTGCCGGGAACGGTTGTCGATTTTGATGAATTCGGAGGCGGGGTCCGCGTCCGGCCGCCCCCGGGACCGCCGGGGCACCGAGCTGTCGTGACGGTGTACAACCCTGACGGCCAGAGCTCAGCGCTCACGCTCCCTGACGGCAACGTCGTGTTGCCCTACCCGGACGGTATTCCTCCTTCGCTCGTTCTGTCGCGTGACTCTGCCGAAGCCGACTCTGATGTCGTGGTCGAAATCGACGGTCTCGGGACGGACTTCACACCGGGCCAAACTGTCGTTGGATTCGGCACCAGCGACATCGTCACACGGGACCTCGAAGTCCTGGGTCCCGAGCGGCTGCGGGTTGTGATCACCATTCGCCCTGAGACGGCACCCGGCCCGTATTTGGTCACCGTGACGAGCGGCCTGCAATTGGTCGAGGCGGCCCAGCGCTTCCGAGTAGACCCGCCTAACCCCGACGACTCACGGCCCAAGCTCAGATTCGGCGGGCTGGTCAACAGCGCCACCATGACAACGGACTTGTCGCCGGGGGTCCTGGCGACCTTATTCGGCTCAAATCTGAGTGCTGGGGGTGTGGGTACGCCGGTTCCCTCCGTTCTGCCCAACGTCACGGTCAACGGTCAGGAAGCGACGGTCCTGGCGGTGACTCCTGATCAGATCAATCTGCAGATTCCGGTCACGGTCGAACCGGGAGTCGCCGAGCTTCGAGTCCAGCGAGGGTCGGTCGTCAGCGAGCCGATGCTGATCAGGATTGCTCCAGTATCCCCCGGTCTGTTTCGCGCGGTAAGGAATGATGGCAGCACGGCTGGGGCGGACAACCCAGTGCAGCCAGGCGAGGAATTGCTGGTATTGGCAACTGGGCTAGGTGCACGCGACCTGCTCGGTTCGGCTGGCGATTCCGGAGCTGTTCAGCTGGAGATCAACCGGGAACGGGTGGAACCCTTGTCGCTCCGTCGGGTCGCCGGCTTCCCCGGCCTTTATGCACTCGGGATGGCCGTTCCCGATCAGCTTCCGGCCAAGCCACTTTCCGTCTCACTGTTGGTCGAAGGCCGCCGCAGCAATACGCTGGAGCTACCCGTGGCGACGCCTCTCGACGACGCCTTACCGATTTCCAAACTCAGATTGCAACGGGTAGCGATTCCCTAGCGCTGGGCTTGTCGGACACCTTCCCTCCTGCGCGTCGAAAAGCCGTGGCGGGCTTTCGACCCAGACACGCGAACCCACGGCGAGCTTGTGTACGGGACAGATCTATTGATGCCTGAGCAGCGCGTATTACCGAAGCTATAATCAGTCATAGCACCCCACGGCGGGCCGCATGCGACTTTTTCTCGCCTTCCTCCTTTGTTGCCTCCCCATCATCGCCTCGGCGGAAGATGATCTTCAGCTCCAGGTGAGACGATTCCTGGACGTCTACCGGGTTGTCGAGCGGAACCTCGCCGACGCGATTGACCCTGAGCAGGCGTTCTATCAGGGCGCAATCCCCTCCATGGTGCGCACGCTCGATCCGCACTCGGCTTTTCTGGACCGCGATCAATTTGAATCGCTGAAAGAAATGCAGCGCTCGACGGAAAAAGGCTTTGGTAGCGTGTTGGCGCTTAGCCCGGGACGAGTGATTGTCTTGCAGACGTTACCCGGGAGTCCGTCCGCCCGATCGGGACTGTCGGCGGGAGACGAATTCGCCGCCGTCAACGGACACCCGCTGGCACACTTGAGCATCCCGCAGCTCGCTTCGCTGCTCGGTCAGTCGCGGCAGACCAAAGTGCATCTGATGGTGAAACGTCCGACCTTGCCAAGGCTGCTGCCTATGACACTTGTGCCCGCCGAGGTGGCGGACCCCAGCGTCAGTCTAAAGCTCACCTTGAAACCGGGGATTGCTTACATCAAACTCGCTAATTTCGAGCGTGAAACGGCCAAAGATCTCATGGAAGCCATCGACAGCGCAGGCGGGGCCGCTTTACAGGGGCTGGTGCTCGATTTGCGAGGCAATCCCGGCGGCCTGGTCGAAGCGGCGTTACAAACGGCAGCGTTCTTTCTTGAGAGCGGACGAGAGATTCTATGGATCAGCGGTCGCGAGGGCGAGGACGAAGTGGTGCGAGTTCCCGACGGCTTTGAGCCCTACGAGTTTCCGATCGCGGTTCTGACTGACGCGCGGACCGCGAGTGCCGCGGAGTTGGTCGCCGGCGCTCTCCAAGACCACAAGCGCGCAACGATCGTCGGTGAGCGGACCTTCGGAAAGGGTCTGGTGCAGAGCGTCTTCGAGCTCTCAGAAGGAGCAGGACTGGCTCTGACGACGGCCGTCTACCTAACACCCAACGGGCGGTCGATCCAGCGGCCTTTAGGTGATTGCCGCCTGTTCATCCTGACGCCATGCGACGAACCACAACAAGGCGGTGCAGGATCAGAGACTGCTTCGCCTCTGCCGGCAGAGGCGGGGGGAATCCGCCCGGATACGATTGTCTATCCTCGAAACCTTAGCCACTTGGAGATGGTAATCGGCGCCAGCGGCTACTTCCTGGATTTCGCCCAACAGTATTCGAGCAAGGAGCCCGACATAACCATTGACTTTGAAGTGTCTCCCCAGCTACTCGACGAGTTCCAGCTTTTCCTGTCGGAACGCCAGATAAGTCCGGGGCTGTCGGATTGGTCGGCCTCGCTTGATTTCATTCGCGGGCGTCTGAAGCAGGAGATTCTCAATTTCGCCTTGGGAGTTGCCAAGGGAGACGAGGTCGAAGTACGCCGTGATCCGCAAGTCAAGGCAGCACTGCGCGCGATCGAAAATCGTTGAGTAACCGGCTTCACGCTGTGACCATCGTCTGCTGATCTGAGCTTCTGGGGACGCGCGCCCTAGTCTGTCCATCATGGGGGGGGCGGACCGAGTCACGCAACCTACGGTGGCAAACAAGGGATCAGGTCAGCAAACTGTTTCGCTACCAAATGACATCGATCGCATACTTGGTGAGCGCGGAATCGGACGTCACGAGTGGCACGTTCTCAACCTGGCATTGCGCTACAAGCAAGCGGTCAAATGGATCACGGTGATGATCGGGCAGTTCGAAGACGCGAAACACGTGAACCGCCTCGACCGCGAGAACACGGTCGATGCCCAGTCTCCTCAGATGTTCCTTAAAAAACTCGCGTGTCTCCGGAAGCCTGAGTTTTCCAGTCCGCACTTTCAAAGCGATCTCCCAAAGGCTGGCGGCGCTGAGCAGTAGCCGGTTGTCTTCGTCTCTCACGGCCTGCAGAGCTGCCGGGGACAGTTTCGCCTGCTGGCCACTAATGGCCCAGAGGAACACACTAGTGTCAATCAGAAGGTCCATCGCCCAGGAATCGTTCAATCTCCCCGTCGGTCATCGGAGCGTCCCAGCCTTCCTCGAAGGTGATCAGACCGGCGGCGCTCCCGAATTCCCTCTGCGATCGCTCTTCGACGGGAACGAGCTTGACGACTGGCTTGCCCGCTTTGGCGATAATGACCTCCTCTCCGGTCTGTGCTCTTTCGATCAGCTTAGAAAGCTGAGTCTTGGCTAAATGTATGTTTACTTTCACGACCTTATCTTAGCTAAGGTCGATTAGCTAAGTCTAGTCCTTTGTAAGATGTGACGGACCGGGAGCTTATGGTGTTCTTGCATGCGTAAGCCAATCACATCGACGCACGCGCCCCCACAAATCGGGCCGGGCTTCGCCTAGGTCTTGACTCTATAGTGGACTATAAAGATTATACTGAGAGTGTCATGCCAGAAGCGAATCCTGAGGGGTCACTCGAGCATCTTAGGATTGGAGAGGTTGCCCGCCAATCCGGGATGGCCGTCGAGTCACTCCGGTTTTACGAGAACCGTGGTCTGATCCAGCCGGTTGCGCGCACGCCCTCCGGGTACCGGCTCTACGATCCGTCCATCTTTGCGCGACTCTCTTTCATTAAGAAAGCGCAGGCGGTCGGGTTCAGTCTCGACGAAATCGGACGAATCATCGCCGAAGCACGGACCGGCAAGCGACCTTGCGCGGAGGTGCGGCGCTTGGCTGCCGGCCGTCTCGAAGAGCTGGAGCAAAGGATAACCGAGCTCAAGAGGTATCGGAAAGAACTTCGAAAGACGTTGGAGGCGTGGGAGCGGGAAGGCGAAAAAGAGGGTATCGTCTGCGGGCTCATCGAATCACTGAAGCCGGCGTCGCTCCATCCGCCCCACAGGGCAGGGAAGGACAGAGGAAAGAGATCGCACCGCAGCTTGCTATGACCCCCCTATGACGATGGACAAGCCTAGTCTCGAAACGATCTTCCTCAAGGTCAAGGGCATGACTTGCGACGGTTGCGTGCGAGCCGTGAAGGGTCGTCTAGCATCCGTGCCAGGCGTCAAGGACGTCGACGTTGATCTAGTGACCGGCCGAGCGAACGTCACGGTCGACCCGGCCAAAGTTCAAGTGCCGGACCTCGAAGAGGCGGTGAAAGCCGCTGGTTACGAGGTTGACACCGTCGTCTCAGGGAACGGGGCTCGCGATCCCTCAGCTGGCGATTCATCGGGATCGGCTTCCAACATTGTTTCCCCACAGTTAGTTGCCCATTCCCCACAGACTGTACCGCCCACGGGCCTTGCCGGCATCGCCGCAGCGGCGCTAACTGCGTCCACGACCGAAAAGGTTGAACTCACGATCACCGGGATGACGTGTGCCGGCTGCGTTCACACCATCGAAAAGCGGCTGAAGTCTGTTTCCGGCGTGTCCGGTGCTGAGGTCAACCTGGCCACTGGCACGGCAGCCGTTGAGTTCGATCCCCACACGACGAGCGTCGCCCGGCTTCGCCAAGCTGTCAAGGAAGCTGGGTACGCAGCCCGGGAGACTTCCGCCCACCCTCCGGACGGAAGCGACGAAGAATCCGAGTCCCGTAGGTGGAGGCGAAAACTCGCTGTCTCCAGCCTATTCACGGTGCCCTTGCTGGTGCTGGCGATGTCTCACGGGTCGATTGGCTTCTCGGGCATCAACTGGGTGCAGTTGCTATTGACGCTGCCGGTGGTCTTCTACGGAGGCAGCCAGTTCTACCGCGCCGCTTGGGCAGCGGCACGCCACCGGACTTCCGACATGAATACGCTGATCGCCGTGGGTACCGGCTCGGCGTTTCTCTACTCAACGGTTGCGACGATTGCACCTGGGCTCGTTCTGGGGCCCAGCACCGCGGGCCGACCCGCTCCGGTCTACTTTGAGACGGCGGCGGCTATCATCACGTTGATCCTTCTCGGCCGCATGCTCGAAGCCCGCGCACGAGGCCGAACGTCGTCTGCTATTCGCAGCTTGGTTGGTTTGCAGGCAAAAACCGCCCGCGTTGTTCGAGATAACGTCGAAGCAGACCTGCCGATCGAGCAAGTTCGGGTCGGAGACGTTGTCGTCGTCCGGCCGGGCGAGAAAATCCCGGTGGACGGCGCTGTGCTCGAAGGTCGCTCGAGTATCAACGAGTCGATGCTGACGGGCGAAGGTATTCCAACTGAAAAAGCAGGGGGCGATCAAGTCTTCGGCGGAACACTAAACGGGGCCGGCAGCTTTCGGTTCGAAGCACGCAAGGTCGGTAGCCAGACGATCCTGGCCCAGATTGTCGAGCTAGTCCGAAAAGCGCAGCAGTCGAAGGCGCCCATCGCGCGGTTGGCTGATGTGATCAGCGGCTACTTCACTCCCATCGTTATTGGGATTGCAGTGATTACGTTCGCTGCCTGGTTCTTGCTGTCGCCGCCGGACGAGCGTTTGCGGCTGGCCGTGTTGAACGCGGTAGCCGTGCTGATCATCGCCTGTCCCTGCGCGATGGGCTTGGCCGCTCCGACTGCGGTCATGGTGGGCATCGGACGCGCTGCCGAAAACGGCATTCTGATTAGAAATGGGGCGGCTCTCGAGGTTTCCCACAAGATCGGCACCATCGTTTTCGACAAGACGGGAACCATCACGACGGGCCGGCCCAAGGTGACGGAGGTCATCCCCTTGAACGGCGTTTCGGAAGCCGGCGTTCTTGTCGCGGTTGCCTCGATTGAACGTCAGTCCGAGCACCCGCTGGGCGAGGCGATCGTTCGGGAGCTCGAGAACCGCGGCTTAAAGGCGGAGAAACCCGAGGCGTTTCAAGCGATTCCCGGGCAGGGGGTCGAAGCCCGGCTAAAAGGGGTGAGCTGGCTGGTGGGGAGCGCCGCGTTCTTGCGCCACCGAGGGGTGGACACGGTAGCCGCTGAGAAGGTTGGACAGCAGGCGGCAGAGGATGGCAAAACGGTCATCCTCGCCGCGCGGGACGACACTTTAGCAGGAGCAATCGCCGTAGCCGACACGCCCAAACCGGGGGCCAGGGAAACGATCCTCAAACTCAAACAAACTGGTCTGAAAGTGGCGATGATGAGCGGCGACTATCGCCAGACGGCTGAGGCGGTAGCGTTTCAAGTCGGCATCGACGACGTGCTGGCCGAAGTCCTGCCGGACCGCAAGGCACAAGAGGTGGAGAAACTGCAGTCTCAAAGCCGGCTCGTGGCCATGGTCGGCGACGGCATCAACGATGCGCCCGCATTGGCCCAAGCCGACCTCGGCATTGCGATTGGCGCGGGAACCGATGTGGCGATTGAAACCGCGGACATTGTCCTGGTGGGCAACGAGTTGCGAGGCGTCGCCGCCGCGATCGAGATCTCCCGCAAGGCTGTGGCTACGATTAAACAGAACCTGTTTTGGGCGTTTGCCTACAACGTCATCGGCATCCCTATCGCCGCCGGGGTTCTCTATCCTTGGACAGGGTGGCTGCTGTCACCGATCCTGGCTTCCGCGGCGATGGCTTTTTCGAGCGTTTCCGTGGTGACAAACAGTTTGCGCCTGCGATCGTTCCGACCGAGTGTGTAGGTATTCACGCGCTGATAAGGTGGATGGGTAAGGACATGGCAACGCAAACTCTGTTGACCGTCGAAAAGTTCTTGGAGCTACCCGATCAGGAGGGCGTGATCCGAGAACTTGATGAGGGCCGAATTATCGAAATGTCCGCACCGAGCTTTCCGCATGCGGTGATCGTGGCGACGATCAGCTATTTACTCAGGGTCTTCGTTGAAAAGACCGGGGCCGAATTCATCGTGGCCCAGGGATCCGGATTCGCTTTGGCCGCGGATACGATGCGGATCCCGGACGTGTTTCTGATCCGCAAGCCGGCGGCCCGCGACGCGCCGGTGATTCGAGGCGGCGCTCTAGCCGTCGCCCCTGACCTGGCAGTGGAGGTCGTCTCGCCGTCGGACTCGGCCAGCGACCTTGACCGCAAGGTCCATCAGTACCTCGCCGCGGGAGCGCCCCTGGTGTGGGTGGTCTATCCCGTGACAAAAACCATCATGGTGTACCGCAAGAACGGCGAGCGACAGGAGTTTGCGCTAGGTCAACATGTCTCCGATCCCGAGCTACTGCCGGGCTTGAACATCCCCGTGGATAGGGTTTTCGCGGACCTCGAAGGCTAAGTCCTCTACAGTCTTGTTTTCCTGATGAAAGCATCCCGCCGCATCGGCAAGATCGCCGACCGCCCTTACATTGAAGTGACGCGAAAGGGATCGCGGACCTCGACCGAACCGTATCGCTGCTCGTGGTTCAGGTCCTCGCTGTAGACCGTTCGCGCTCCTAAGCCTTCGGCAGCGGCAATGATGGCGCCGTCCCAATAGGAAATGCGATGGCGTTCACTGATCTCGACAGCCACTTTGACGAGCGCGTTGTCGATGGCCAGGCAGGGAAACGCCTCTAGGTGCTCGATCCACTCCAATGCACGTTCCGCCGACAACGGGCTCTCGATCTTTCGAGTGACGGTCACATAGAACTCTTGCAGGACTTGCGCGGAGAGGCAGAAGTCCTGGCTCTCGATTAGCTCCAGGGCTCGTTTGCGCTTCGCCTCTTCGGCACCGCGCCCGGCTGCGGCGTAAACCAGGATGTTCGTATCGAGAAAACAGTCAGCGCTCATGTAGCTCGCCGCGGTTCCATGACTTCCGCCCGATGCGCGCCCGCGATCGGTTGCTTAGACTGCGAAGTCGTGTCCGCGCATTTCGTGCCCGGTCCTGACGTTCCGCAATACTAGTCAAGAACTCGCGGACGAGGGCATTGATCGAGGAGTTGCGCTCAGCCGCGTAGCGCCGAACCTCTGCCAGAACGTTCTCGTCCGCGCTGAGGGTGATGTTCTTCACATACACAGTTTATGTGTAACTGTGTATATGAGTCAAGCGTTCGTGATGGGAAGGCGATTCGCCCGCTTCGACAGGTTACACCGGAACCAAAACCCCGCGTCCAGGGATTTGACCGTCGATCAGGTCGTGCATTGCTTCGTTCACCTGATCGAGAGGGTATATTCGGGTGGCCAGCTTCACCTTGCCCTGACCGGCCAGAATCATCAGTTCCGCGAGTTCCGTGAAGTTGCCCACCAGATTGCCGACGATGTTGAACTCGTCGACGATCATGTCGATGGTCGGGAGCTGAATCACGCCGCCATAGCCAATCACGAAGTAGGTGCCGCCCTTGCGCAGCATTTTCATTGCCAACTCAGGCGTCCCCTTCTCACCGACGAAGTCGATGACGGCGTTGGCCCCACCGTCGGTGAGGCGCTGGATCTCGTCTACGGCGCCTTGGTCGCCGAGCACGCGGTGCTCGAAGTGCATTTCCTCAGCCAGCGCCAAGGCTTGTGTCGAGGTGTCGACTACTATGATCGTGGCGGCACAAAGGGTGCGAAGAACCTGCGCGGCGATGTGCCCCAGACCGCCGAAACCGAGAATGACCGCCGTCATGCCGGGCCGCAAGATTTCCGACGCTTTGCGGGCCGCGCGGTAGGCCGTCAGCCCAGCGTCCGCGTATGGCGCCACATCCTTGGGATCGAGCTGAGGAGGCAGTTTGATGAGACAGCGTTCTTTGGTATGGAGAAGTTGCGCAAAGCCGCCATCTCGGGTGATCCCCGGGAAGTGACTGTCCTCGCAATGCATGTCTTCGCCCCGCCGGCACGCCGGGCAAGTGCCGTCTGTGACGAGCGGATGCACGATCACCGGGTCGCTAGTTTTCACGGTGCGGACCGAGGAACCTACTTCATCAACCCAGCCCGCGTTCTCATGACCGAGGACATAGGGCAGCGGGCGGTCGACCTTTTCGCGCCAGATTCCCTCGACGATGTGTAAATCGGTTCTGCAAAGCCCCGCTCCTCCGATGCGCACGATCACGTCATCGGGTTCCTGGACTTTCGGCTCGGCGAGATCTTCCACTCGCAGAAGCTCGGTTCGCTTGAGGGTTTCGTCAAATTCGTGAAGTCGAGCGGCTTGCATGGGGCTATCCCTTCTACTAAGGTCTCACGGAATCGCGTCTGCCACGGTTCGAGACCGCATCAGGCGCCCGAGCCGTTGGTTAGTTCGACGCCAATCGGATCCCGACTCAGTGTCTCCCGTTGGGCGGCAATGTCGATCCCGTAAAGGCGGGCCGCGTTCTCTCCCAAGATCTTGCGCTTCACCTGGGGAGTCAAATCCACTCCGTATTCCTGCTTAATGTCGTCGGGGATCTCGAACGACCAGAGTTTCTCGACGATCCATTTCGGCGACCAGATGGCATAGTCGCTCGAGAAAAGCAGCCGGTCTTCGTCAAGCCAGAAGAGCAGGTTGGCCATCATCTCGGCGAAATACCTCGGGCGACTGTGAACGAACGCGGTGGCAACCGCCAGGCCGGCGTACACGTTCTTTTCCTGTGTGGCGATCCAGCAGAAGTCCTCCAATCGCGGCAGGCCAACGTGTTCGACGATGAAGTTAAGGTCCGGAAAGTCGGTGGCAACCTGGTCCACATCCGCAACGTCGAAGCTGTCTCTGTCGAGCGGGTAGATCGTCGGTCCCTTGTGAACGTGAATGTTCTTGATCCCGAGTTCCATGCAAGCCTCAAAGTGCTTGTAGGCCCAGGGGCTTTTCAACGACCAGCCCCGCGATCCGTTTCGCCACTCCGCGGTATAGAGCTTGAGGCCTTGTATCGGATATTCCTCGATCATCTGATGGAATTCGTCGAGACCCTTCTGTTCGGCCCGCGGGTCGAACGATCCGCAGAGGATGAACCGATGGGGATACTTTTCCTTCAAGATGTTGTTCTGGATGTGCGAATTGAATCCGTTCTTGAAGAACTCGTACAGATACGTGGAGGTCATGATACTCATGTCCACGTGGCCTTTGAAGAACAGATCCTGAATCATGGTCTGCTCATCGTATTTGCAATACTTTTCAAACGGCCACTTATATTCCTCCGGACTCAGTGCGTTGTGATAGTCGTAGAAGCAGCGGATCCAACCTTCACCGTACTTGTTGCGCCAGTTTTCCGGGCTGGCATCCCAAAAGTGAGTGTGCCCATCAATGACAAAAACTTCCTCACCATCAGCCTGATACATGCTGACCTCCAATTTGTACGAAAGCTCCAGGCGCTTCGGCTTTGCGCGCGTCGAGCAGAGCCGAGCAGACAGCAGCGTTTGCTTCGAGCGAGAGCCGAACCGTCCGGGCCTCCCTAAGATGCCGCTTAAGACGGTGGGCGGGAATCGGTCTGTCTTCAGAATCCGTAATCAAGGACGCAGTGGGTGAGCAATTCAAGCCCAGTTCGGCCCGACGCTCAAGATAACGTTGCGCAGCCTGACCCGCCTCGACGGAAAGCGCGTCACCACTTGGCCGCCGGACGCGGCAGAATCTCCCTTCGATGGTCAGGTGCTCGACACGAAGACCCGAGATCTCCTGCAGCGATAAACCGGCGTCCGTCAAGCTCCGTACGAACTGCTCCTGGCGTTTGATGAACCCTTTGCGGAGGAACAAGAGCCGCAAATCGTCAAGGCCCTCGCCCGCTTCTCCGGGAAAGGCTTGGGAGAATCGTTTGCCCGCGTTCACCGCCGCTTCAATCGCCTGCGACTCGAAATGATCTTTCAAGCGGACGGTGACGGCTGTGACGCCGTGAATAGCAAGGAGCCTCTGGCGAATATCTTCCGCCATCAGATAGGCAAAAGCGGCCGCACACCAGAATGTGGGTAACCTTAGCTCCACGGTGACCGACCCCTCCTGGATTTGGAGCGACTCAATGAACCCCCTCTCGAGAATGGATTCATCGAGCTCCGGGTCAAGGACTTGACCAAGTTTTTCCAGCAGCTCATCCTTACAGACTGGGGTTTGCGTTATTTCTCGTTCGAGGGGCACGCCAGCGAGGTCTCCGCTTTAAGATTGCCTGAGTCTATCACTTTTCGGCGGGGCTCGACCGGCATTGGTCCGAAATGTGACCGGAGGAGAAAACATCGCGATGGAGCCGACCTCCCGAGTACACTATCGCCGCGAGGAGGCCCAAAAGGATTTAGCCACCGAGGAAGATGGCGCCGCCATCGGGCGGATTCGGATGCGCACGATTGCGGACGCTTCCGGGGACAGCCTGATGGCCTTCGTCGGCGAGTCGATCGAACCCGGCAGTGTGGTCCATACCGACGGATGGCTGGGCTACGAGCCGCTCGAACGCCATGGGATCGCCACCAAGTGAGCTACCTGGACGGACAACCGGCCCGTACGTCGGAGCTGCTGCCCCGGGTGCACGGGGTGGTGTCGTTATTGAAGCGCTGGCTGCTCAGGACGCATTCAAGGAGCCGTCAGCCACGAGCATCTCGATTACTATCTCGACGAATTCACCTTGCGCTGCAATCGCCGCAAGTCAAGGAGTCGTGGCAAGCTCTTCTACTGCCTAGTTCAGCAGGCCGTTGCCGTAGAACCAACGCCCTACAAATCGATGCTCGGAGGCGTCCCCAAAAGCCCGAAGGGCAACCACAACATGTAGTGGCCATTTCGAGCTACCTGAGTCAAGTGAGTACCCATCAAGGCGGGTTTGTTGTGGTGCCCGGGGTGGGAGTCGAACCCACACGGTGCATAGCACCAAAGGATTTTAAGTCCTTTGCGTCTACCAGTTCCGCCACCCGGGCAAACTAACGGCATCTCAATAGGTTATCAGCACTCAAGCTTCAGGTTGAACAACGATTCCTTAGGACCCCTCTCCTTGGGACGGCTTTCGGCTCAGCCAAACGTGTTGTGTTATCATTGGCTGCTCCTCTCTCAGAGGGGCTGTCTCAAGAAGAGGGGGGCGGTGGGCGGACGGCGCCCGTTACGCGGAAAGGATTCCGAATTCACGAAGCCGGTGGCGATGAAGAACATGCGCATTGTTGACTGTGACGTCCACGTACACGAACTGCCGGAGGAGCTCGCCGAGCATTGCGAGATGCCGTGGCGCAAGGCTGTCGAGGCGATAGCACCGGACTCTGCTGTCTCGTCCCGCTTCGGCTCCGTGGGTGACTACGTCGTGCCGGGTTTGGCGCAGGGATCAGGGGACGGGTCGGATCCTCTATGGCCGGGCGGTCAGAATCGCCCCATGTTCGTCACGTCACCCGCGCAGTGCCGGCAGGACTTGGACTCCTTGGGGATCGATTCGGCGATTCTCTTTCCTGATCATCTCCTGAAACTGGCTCTCCAGGTAAACGTCGACTACGCGATGGCTGTGGCAAGAGCCTACAACAGGTGGTTGATCGACAAATGGTTGAGCAACACGGAGGGATTCTACGGGGCGCTTTGTCTAGCCCCTCAAGACCCCGAAGGCTCCGCGGAGGAGATCAGGGAGCTAGGGAAAAAACACAAAATGGTGTGCGCCTACCTTCCAGCGGCCGGGATCAATCCGCTTTACGGAAACAAGAAATACCATCCCATCTACGAAGCGGCACAAGAAGTCGGTTTGCCGGTGGCGGTACACGGCCTAGCGATCTGCTATCCGACGTTTCCCTGTCAGATGGAGCAGTTTGACGAGGTGGGCCGCCATGGGTTCGGCCATTCCTTGGAAATGGCCGTGAACTTCTTTCATATGATGTGCAACGGAATTCCCGTAAGGTTTCCAGATCTCAAGGTCAGTTTCAATGAAGGAGGATTGGCCTGGGTTCCCTGGGTGATGATGAGGCTTAACAACGAGTACCATGAATGGCGGGGACGCCTGCTCCCTTTCTTCAAAGAGCGCCCGAGCCACTATTTGAAGAACTTTCGCTTTTCCACCCAGCCTGCCGAGGAGCCGGAGAAACCGGAGGACTACTTAAAGCTCCTCGAGCTCATTGGTGATTTCGAGAACATCATTTACGCCTCCGACTGGCCTCATCACGACTTCGATCACCCATCCAGGATCCTCAACTATCCGATGCCGGAAGAAGTCAAGCGACAGATCATGGGTGAGAACGCGGCGCAGTTCTTCGATATCCCCAGCAGGTAGGAGCCCGTGGTAAGAGTAAACTTCGCGAAAAATCGGGTACAGCCAGCCAGGTCGCTTCAGGCTGAGCCGGTTGTTTCGAGGGCCATGACGGGGAGCGAATTGGAGGCAGTCCGCGTTTTTCTCTCCCGAACTACTCTTGCCACCGGGAGCTAGAGTGCGATGGCCGACCATGAACTGATAGACGAATCTGAGATCCCTGAGGGGGCGAGCAAACTCCTGACACTCGATGGAATCGAGATTGGGATCATCAAGTCCAATGGCCGCTGCTACGCCTTCAGAAACCAATGTCCTCACGAAGGCGGACCGGGTCTGTACCGGCACGATTACCGGTGCCCTTGCACAAGGCCCCGAGACGGAATGGAAGCTCATCTGGGAGAGAGAAGGGGAAATCCTTTATTGCCCTTGGCTCCTGCTGGGATCAGTTTCTTGCGATGGCATTCGCCCAGCTGACCTATCGGGCAAGCCTCCGCGACATCGAGACGTGCCTGCGTTCGATGCACGGCAAACTCTACCACATGGGATTCCGCGGCAGGGTAGCGCGCTCGACACTGGCCGACGCGAACGAGTCGCGCGACTGGCGGATCTACGCGGACTTCGCGCAGGTCTTGATTGGCATGGCACGGCCGTTATATGCCCACGACCCGATCGGTGTGGACTTGGACCAGACTCTGTACGCTCTCGACTCGACAACAATCGACCTCTGCCTGTCGCTGTTTCCGTGGGCGAGATTCCGCAAGCAAAAAGCCGCCGTGAAGATGCACACGCTGCTGGATCTGCACGGCAATATTCCCACGTTCATCCGCATTACTGGAGGCAAAGTGCACGACATCAACATCCTCGACGAGATCGGCCCGGAGGCCGGCGCGTTCTACGTCATGGATCGGGCCTACGTCGATTTCGAACGCCTCTTCGTGTTCACTCTCTGCTCGTCGTTCTTCGTCGTGCGAACCAAGAAGAACATCTTGCTCCAACGGCGCTACTCGCATCCCGTCGACAAATCCACGGGCTTGCGCTCGGATCAGACCGTCATACTGGCTGCCATCGAATCGGCCCAAGCCTATCCCGACCCGTTGCGGAGGGTCAGTTACTTCGACGCCCGGACGAACAAGCGGCTGAAGTTTCTGACCAACAACTTCGCGCTCCCGGCGCTGACCATCGCCCACATCTACAAGTCGCGTTGGCAGATTGAGTTGTTCTTCAAGTGGATCAAGCAACATCTGCGAATCAACTCGTTTTACGGCACCAGCGAGAACGCCGTCAAGACGCAGATCTGGATCGCTGTCTCGATTTACGTGCTCATCGCCATCGTCCGGAAACGCCTCGGGCTGGAAGCGAGTCTTTACCAGATTCTACAGATTCTCAGCGTTACGCAATTCGAAAAAATGCCCCTTTTACAGGCACTCCAGCCATCCGACTCCCCAAACGAATCCCCCTATGACCCCAACCAATTGATTCTATTCGACTTTTAACCGGACAGCAGTGGCCCTTGGCATGGTTCCGACTTTGACATCACGACAGGGGAAGCTATTTCCCGAAAGGGACTACGCCTTCAGACGTACCCGCTGAAAGTAGAACAGGGGAAGTTGAAGATCACATTGTGACAGTGGCTTGGCGGGCACCCGCGTGCTGTGGAGCAAGGTTCCCATCCGCTTCAGATTCGCGTACGCGGGCGCAATGAATTGCGCCCCTACTTGACTGAAAGGAAACTCTCGGCCAGAGTTAGGGCTTTGTTCAGCACTCTCATCTTCGGCACAGGCGTTCCTTAGCAGCTTCGACCGATTTTCACAGAGCCTACCTCTAACACGGGCGGTCAGACAAGCAAGATTGCTTGTCCCACGGCGTTCTCCAGCAGTCCGTTAGGCTAGCCTGCGACCTGAAATGGGAAGATCCCTTGCGGCAACAGGCAGAGCCGTCCGAATCCCTATGGACACGGCTTCACCCGTCTACCGCGAAGGTGTTGTGGGCATCAAGCAGCTTGAATCGGAGATACCTTCCGATTCGATACTTAGAAAGAAGAGGCTGTACGGCCTTGGTCCCGTGTAGCGGACGCAACGCGCTTCTACCGTGGGGTCGGATGGCACCAGCGCTGAACGGACGTTTTGCGGGGGCGTAGCGGCCCGATCTGCTTTTCAAAATGTATGGGCCTATTCCGCGGAACTGGGTTGATCGGACTTCAAACTCAACTCGGAGACCGCGCCGTCCACGTCGGTCAGCCGAAAGATGATTTCTCGCCGCAGATCGAGCTCATGCTTGGGGATTTCAAACCGCGCGGCTATCATTCCATGCAACGATTCGCCCGAGGGTATCTCGGTGCGGTGGACCACAGGTTCGTGTTTGATCTCGCCCAGCGCCGGGAAGTAGCGAAAAAGCTGCCGCAGATCATACGTCTTGAGCGTGTAACTTTCATGGACCCCGTCGTTTTGATCGACGACGACCAAGTCACGGTCGCCGATCATCACCAAGGCCTCGGAATGGTTCGTAAACTCGAAATCGACGACGGCGACCGAACTGTTCTCGTCCATCCCGAGCGTTCGGACTTCGGTGATCGAACCCTCCACCCGAGCCGTCTTGCCACTGGCGATCCAATACAGTGCGGCCACCAACAAGCCGGCTCCTGCGAGACCGGCCAGAATAAACTGGTAAAGCTTCATGCGGATTCACGCGCTGAGGATGAGTCAGAAAGCGAATAGGACTCGCGCGCGCGGTGCATCAGAGAAATGGCGGGGCAGGGATACGATCCCGGCCCCTGCGTTATTCAGCCGGAGCCGGCGGCCTTTTTCTTATCTTCCTCTTTGCCGGCCAACAACTCGTCGATGGTCTTTTTGAAGGCCGAGTAAGGCTGGGCGCCACGCAGGAACTTGGTCGCCCGGAACTTCGTGTCGTCGTCGGCATCCGTCAGCCCCAGGAAGAAGCTGGGGTGCCGCGAACCCCGCCTTTTGAACCGTCGGCAACATCTTGGTCGACCTGCGCCGTGTATTTGCCACCCGTGAAGCAATCTTTGAACTGGTCTTGGTCCACGCCCGCCTGCTCGGCGTAGCCCATCAGCTCGTCATCGGAGAGTTTCCGCTGGTTGGCGAAGATCTTTTCGTGAATCTCCCAGTACTTGCCTTGATCCCCACCGCACAGAGCGGCTTCGGACGCCTTGTCCGCTTGCTTGTGAATGCTCTTCAGCGGAAACTGGCGCATCACATACTTGATCTTGCCGGTGTCAATGTAGTCCTTCGTGAGCGCCGGCACCGTGTTGTTACTGTGCCGCCGGCAAAAGGGGCATTGGTAGTCCGTAAATTCGACCGCCGTCACCTTGGCGTCGGCACTGCCCAGAGACGGAGCACCTTTTAGGGTGACGTCAATCGGTGCGAACGGCTTGGGCTTCTTGGGCTGCATCGCCTCGAGCATCTTCTTGATCGCGCCGACGTCTTTCTGAATCGCGTCCCGTCCCTTCCTGAGAGCCTCGATCTCAGCTCGGAGATCCTCGGTTTGGCCCGAGAGAGGCGCCGAGGCCAGCAGGGCGAACGCAATAATCGCGGACGCGAAGGTAATCTGGTATCTCATGGGTCTGTTCCGTCTCCTTTTTCAGGTAGTTAAGAGGCGGGACATTCCCTAGTTTAGAGTATTTCGCCGGCCTGATCCGGTCTGGCGTCGAGAAAAGTCTCGCCGCGGCATACTGAGAGCGTGCGCCAAGTCGATTCCGAGACCGGTTCCCGCAGCGAAGGGCCAGGGAAACCAGAATCGACATTCGCGCTGCGGGTGTTATCCTTCGAACGCGTTGATTTAACTGGAGTTCGGTGGAATTGGGTTTGTTTGGTTTTTTCGGTTGGGAACGGCCCCGAGCGTCGACAGAAATGCCGTTGGCAGAAAATGGCGGAAATACCAGGGTCATTCCTCCGAAATTCCGGTTTCTGGGCCCCGTACCAGAATAGGGGACGGATGGGGGGCTAGAAGGGCCCCCGTGGCGTAAGTCGTTGAGATGGCGAGGAGAAAAAATTTGAAAGGTCTGTGACAGCCGAGCCCTTCCCCAGGGTGTTGATTTTCTGCACCAAACCTTTGCTGGATTGCGACAGGCTGTCGCAATTGTCGAGAATTCACGACAGCCGCAGCGGACCGCCGAACCGTGGCGCCTCTAACCACGCTGTCGTGCGTCTAACGTGTATGCGCTACCAGTACAAACGCGAACCTCTCACTTCAGATGAAGAAACGCGCTTGGCTAACGCCTGCAACCCCCACGAAGAGAAACTCGTTGTCTGAACACAGGACTCCGGGTCTCCGAGCTTGCCAACCTCAAACGGGCCAACCTTGACCTCGTCCATGCGACAAACCCGCCGCATTATCGCCTCGCCTGATGTTTGAGCCGCGTTCACGCGGCTTCGTTGAGCCGTTGCTAGAAGAGCCGTTTTACGGCTGGGTGAGACTCCAATCACCCATCCCTTCCGGCAGCTCGTTTCAACGAGCTTTCATCCGTATCCGGTCCGTAGGTGGATCGTGCCGCGACCATGGTGCTGCTTTTGCTTACGAACGTAGCTCACTACCCAGGGGAGATCTCTTGTTCCGAAGCTCACGATCCCGTAACCGGACTGCCACTCCAAGATCTTGCGATTGGCAATCTGGTGATTGACGTAATGCGCGCTGGCGCCTTTTAGCTGACCGACCCAGTGGCTGACCAGCAGGGTTGGCGGAACGGTCACAGCGAGGTGCAGGTGATCCGTAGTTCCACCCAGCGCCTGACAGATGACACCCGGCGCCTGTCGTACCCTCTGCTGCAAGTATTGGTAGAGTTGTCGTTCGATGCCATCGACGATCACCGCGGCACGCTGTTTCGTGTGCCAGGTGATGTGCAGATTGATTTCCGAATAAACGTTCCGTGGCATGGAATTGGCATGGCTGAAGCCATCGTCGAAAGGCCGCTGAAGCGGCCTGTCGTTTTCGTGGGCCCATTCTACCAGCCGTAGAACGGCTGGCCTATCCGGAAGCAAGCCGCGTGAACGCGGCTGACGTCGGCCCCCGTTGAGCATACGGGCTACGCAAACCCGGTCGCGCCGCCGTGACCGACTTGGCAACGCGTCACTTCCAATCCGCAGGGTCACGGCGTGCTGCGAGTGTCCCACCCGTCACTGGACCGCTGGGTGACGCGCGCGGCTCGGAGGGGGTGAGAGTCGGTCCGATTGCGGTGGGGCTGATAGGCACGGCATGCCGTGCCCCTACCGCGGATTTCCATCCGCGGCTCTAACTTGCTTGCCGCGGGGTGTGGCCGCTCACTCGCGTTCGCGGCTCTGTTTTGCGGGGTTGCGAGGTTTTCGCATGACGCAGGCTTCTGGGTGTCGCAAGGACCGCTCTCGTCGGTCAGCGCGCGGTTTGCCTGACCCGCGTTTCGTAGGGCGCGTAGGGGTCGGGCCACTGTTGCCCCAACAGTTATCGATGTACGGTCTTTGCACAAGGGCGGACTGAACAAAGGTGTACAGATAGGTAGTGGGCAGACACGGTCGTCCGCCCCTACAGAAATTCCCGCGTCCGGCCGGCAAGATTGCCGCCCGCTACTCGAAACTAGGACCGCCAAGAGTGGCGGTCGCTACCGGTCACGAGATCGTTCAACGCTGGCTATCCAAACTCTCGCGAGAAAAGGCCCCTAACCCCACAACTCGTCCACCGGCCCGTAGATATCCTCGGCGGCTTCGGGTACGTATTCGAAACCGCGGCCTAACGGATCATCGTTGCGGATCGTGGTCCAATCGATACCCAAGGCCGAGTAAATTGTGGCTTCGATGTCCTCGGGACGGATACTTCGCTGGCGGGACCAGCCCGGGTCGATCGTGAAGGCGCCGGTGGGATCGGTGGCGCCGATGACGTTGCCACCCTGGACGCCGCCACCGGCAAACAGATAGAACATCTGCAAGTAGTGATCTCGTCCGGCGCGGTCGTTCGTTACCGGGCCTATCGTTCGACCGAATTCGCCGGAGACGAGGACCAGCGTTTCGTCCAGCAAGCCCTCGGCTTCAAGGTCCGTCAAAAGAGCAGCAAAGGCCGGGTCGAACTCGGCCGTCTGGGCGTAGATGTTTTGGCCCACCTGCCGACCGTTGATCTCGTTGCGGTCGTAAATACCTGAGTGGTGGTCCCAGCCACGCTGGGTGATTTGCAGGAAGCGTGTGCCCTGATCGGCCGCAACTATCTTCTTGGCCATCAGACAGGCATCGCCAAAGTCGGTATCGCCGTAGGCCAGGCTCTCTTCGGTTGTGAAGCTGAACGCCTCGTCGACCACCGGGTTGAACATCAAACCCCGGGCGCTCTGGTAGAAGTCCGACATGCCCGCTACAGCAGATCCTAGTGGGGAATCGGCGCCGCGCAAGGGCGCATCGAGGGTTTGCAGTAGATCCCAACGCTTGTCAAACCGCACCTGCCCAGCTTCATGCATCGTGCTCGCCAGCCCGTTCGCGTCCGGGATAGTTTTGAAGGGGCCGTACTCGATCGGAAAGTAGCCTGATCCCGGCGCGTTACCCGAGTTGAGAGCGATGAAGGTCGGGAAAAGCTGATCAGGTCGTCGCTCGGGGTCCAATTCAATGGCGGCAACACATCCAATGTGAGGCGCCATGGCTCCCAAGGGGGAAGTGGGGTTGCGTCCGATCTGAAACCACGTCTGCGCTAAGTTGTGCGCCAGCGCCCACGACAAGCCGGACCGAATGATGGCGACCTTGTCGAGGACTTGAGCTGTATTCGGAAACAGACCTGTCGGGATTTGAATCCCGTTGATGGTATCGGGGTTGAAGTCGGCCGGCGTCACACCGGCGATCTCCTTGAAATCGTACGTGTCGATCGTGCTGGGAGCGCCTTCAAGAAAGATAAAGATTACCTGCTTGGCTGTGTTCTTCGGCTCAACCGGCCCGGCTGCCCAAGCCTCACTGGCTCCGATTTGGTTCGCCAGAAAGTAGCCCGAAACGCCGGTTCCAAGAACTTGGAAGAACTGACGCCGGCTCCAGTGAGACCGCGAGTGAAACCCGAGTCGCGGCTTGTTGTATCTTTCGACGTGTTTGGCGAATCTTTTCTGCTCACTCATAATCGCTCTCAATGGTTAAAGATGAATTCCAACGAGTTGAAGAGGCTCCACATCAGGTCTTCGGCACTTTCCACGCGGTCGCCGTCCCCCAGGGTGGCCACGCCTACAGCCAGCTCGTCCGTGGTGGGCAGCCGCCCCAGCACGGCCAAGTAGAGTCCCTGTACAAGCACGTCGTCAGGTTGCTGGAGTAGCACCGCCATTGTTCCGCCCTCGCCGGCAGCGCTTACGCGGTCAACCACCAGGGGACTGTTCATCAGCTCCAACGCCTGTAAAATGCTTCCCTCGCTGCTCCGCCGGGTCTCCTCGCGGTTTCCCCGAAGGAAGTTATCCAGAAAGCGCGTGGCCGCCGCCGCAAAGTCGTCCCCTACCTCGTCCCCGCGGCGCCGCTCGCCCAGGGGAACGAACTGCACGTCAGGGAACTGCATCGCCAACGGCAGGAAGCCGAGTGCTCGCGACACCGGATAGGGGATCGGCAGCCCGCTCGAGGTCACCATGGCGTCATGCAATTGCTCGGCGGTCAGCCGGCGCGCCTGGTGACGGGCAAAAAGCGGTTCGTAGGATGGGCTCCACGTGCCTTCGTAACGCGACGAGAGCTGATAGGCCCCGGAGTTCGTGATCTGTCGCATGAGCCACTTCAGGTCGAAGCCGTTATCGACAAAACCCTCGGCCAGTAGATCCAGCAATTCGGAGTGCGACGGTTGAATCTGCCAGGGCGCCGGGGGCGGGTTCTGGGAGTCGAGGCGCAGCGGGTCGAATTGGTCCGGCGGTTCGACAATGCCTCGTGAAAAAAACTCTTTCCAGATGTAGTTGACGATCGCACGAGAAAATTGCATATCGGCGATCAACAGGCGTGCCAGAGCTTCGCGGTCGGATTCACCGGCCTGCGCCGTCCCGCCACCGAAAGGATAGGTAGCCGCGGCGATCTCCTCGCCGCCATTGTCGTCGGGCAAGCGAGCGGGTCGATTGCCGGTGGTCGTGTTCAGTACGTACGCGAACCGCGGCCTTTTGATCTCCCCCACGATCCAGTAGCGCGGCGGCGGAACGTACTCCTCGTCGGAGGGTGGTGGGGGCGGCCGCCCCCGGCGGATGATGGTGCCGGCAAACGAGGCGGCTAGTCCCCAGCCCTCGCTCCTCTTGGCCTGCGCTCCCCAGACGCTGAGCGAGTCCAGGTGCCCATAGCCGTCGTGACAAAGGATGCAGTCCATGTGGGCCAACCCAAGAAAGTCGAGAGCAACGCGGGTAGCGAGCGCGTCATACGTATCGTGAATCGGGCCGCCCAGCGTCAGCCCGCCGACGATGTAGCTGACGGGAGTAGGAGTCACGGGGTTGCCGGCGTAGTCCCCGGTGATCTGCTCGTACTCGTCGAAACTCGAATAGGTCTCCGGATATTTACGGCCGTCGCCCGTGCCGTTCGCCGTCAGAATCTCGCGCACCATTTCGTCATAAGGTTTGTTCTGTTGGAGCGATTCAAGCAGGAACAGATGGAACGCGTCGCGCCCGTCGAGATAGCGGATCACTTGGGAAGTAAACAGCGTGTTCCGATAAAGGTCGCCCAAGAACATTGCCCAACGATTGGCCCATTGCGGCGTAGCTAAGAGCCGCTCGATTGCCTGCGTTCGCTTGTCCGCCGACGAATCGTTTAGAAAGTCCGCCACTTCGTCGATGATGGGAATGCGTCCGGTGAGATCGAGAGTGACGCGGCGTAGGAATTCGGTATCGGTGGTGCTCCCGGCCGGCGGGACTCCCCGGATCTTCAGCGCGTTGAAGATAATCTCATCAATGGAGTCTCCACCTTGGCTGGCGTACCAGAAGGCGCCGGAGCGGCTGCGGCTGGGAAACGACGCCGGCGGTAGCGCCGCGGAAACGGAAGAGGTTACCTCAGCGCGGCGGGTCATCTCCAGCAAGTCCGCGCCTAGTCCGGCCCGCAGGAAGTGTTCCCGCTTGGCGGTGAAAAAGGTGCACTCCGCGTGCGGCACCCCGACATCAGCCGTGTCGAACGATGGTTCAGCGGGCTCCTCCCCACGCAACCAAGGCAGCGAAACGAGTAAAGCGGCCATGGCAATGAGCAAGCTCAGCACCACCGTCCGATTGTTCATATTTTCATTAAAGCCGGTTTGCTGATTGTTTGCTCTGCCGGTCATAAATGCTTTCCTAAGAGAGGTATAGGGTGTCTCGCTGGCTTCGTCTTTCTAGCTTCTATTCCCACCAAAAACCCGGCGGTGACGGGAAAGTTGCGGTCTTGGTGCCATCGACTTCAGGTTGGGAAATCTGTGGTGGCGCTCGGAGCGGTCCTGACTTGTTTCCTATATGAGCGTACAGAGTTAGATAAAGTTTCCGATTTCTGATTCCCGCCAAATGTCGGCAAGGGATCTTGTTGCCAGACGTCGCCCACTGTGGAGCCGCATCCAGCCTCACATGCAACTTGTCGGCCCAAGCCGGGTTCAGCTATCTTGTAGATGGCTGCGCAGCGCTACTCGTGTGCGTCGACGTCACGCCCGCGGTGTGAGCCCAGGCCCGTTCATCGTTACTAGATCCCGGTTAGCACGTCTGTTAACCATCCCGGAAAAACTCAAGGATAACCTCGGATGAGAACTCTTCCCGCACTGCTCCTAGCTTGCCTGTTGCCTGTTGTCGGCGGTGCGCAGATTCCCGACAACGCCTCGCTCACCGGCAAGTACTACTTTGTGCATCTCCTCGCTCTCGTCAACGGAGTCACGGGCGACGCGAGTGCCCAGAATCTAGGTGGCTGCATAAACTTCGACGGAAACGGAGGATACACGTTCGACGCTGAGCTCGGCACCGGCAGCGGCGCTCCCCAGAGCGTAAGCGGGGTGGGGACTTATTCGGTGGACGCGAACGCCTTCGTTACCCTCACCAATCCGATTGCAAACACGCTGGAGATCAACGCTCGCCTGGGAGCCAACAGCGAGGTATTGCTGGGCGCCTCAACAGAAGCGTCCGACGGGTCCTATGACTTGTTTGTCGCGATCCGATCTCCCGCGGGCGGTGTCAGCGACGGTGTCTTCAGCGGGGCCTACACAGGGGCCACGTTGATATTTCCCGACGGAGGGGCGGCGGGGCTCAAAACCGCGCTTCTGTCGCTGACCGCCGATGGGAACGGCAGCTTCAGCTCCGCCTCGGCGACCGGTCACGCCGCCGATGACCTAGATAGCAACGTCCAGCAGCCAATCACCGATGCCACATACTCGCTGACTGGTGATGGCTCGGGAACCGCCGCTTTTGGATCGAGTTCCACACTTTTTTCGGGCAATCGAAGAATCTTCAGTTCGGTCGACGGGAACTACGTGATCGGCTATTCGACGGAAGCGGGCGGCCGGGAAATCTTCCTGGCCATAAGGAACTTCAGCACTTCGGCGGACGATGCGAGCTGGCAAAACACTTTCTGGATGGCGGAGATCGTCGTCGATACCGATCTCGTTCCCGGTGTTAACCTCTACACGTCCGCGAGCGGCGGGTTGCGGAGTACCGGCGCCGGCCAAGCGGCCATCTCCCAGCGGGTGAACTTTGACCAGCTTCTGATCGATTTCAGCGGCGTCAATGCCTACGCGATCAATGCCGACAGCAGCGGCTTTTTGGGAGGGCTGCTCGACCCCGGTGTGGTGAACATGGCGATCGGCGCTTCGAGCAACACAGTGTCGCCCGCCATCGCGGCGTTGGGTTCGCAGCCCCCGCCCGCCGGGCAGAATGGACCGGAGCCCCAAGCTTTTGTAGGCGCCCGGGTAGGTGCGCCCGGCCAGTTTTCTCCCTCCCATGGCATCTTCTTCGGCGTACGGATGCCCGGATTCACGGCCAACGGGGTGTTTCTTTCACCGCTCGGGGTCCTTAATGCCGCGTCTTTCGCTCCGACGACGTATCCCATCTCGGGCGGCACCCTCGTATCACTCTTCGGCTCCGGCCTGGCACCTTCGGACTTAATCAAACAGATTCAAGTACCACCATTTCGAGAAGTAGAAATCCGCCTGAGTGAGGTCCGCGTTGTAATACACCGTCGAAAAACTAACGATCGAGTAGCCCCACCGCTGTAGGAATTCCGTCAACCGGTTCTTCCGCAGCAATCGCCTCACCGGGCGCCAGTCAGCCTTGTCCTTCAAATCGGCGGCCACGAGGCTGTCTATGTATTCGGCGTTTAGAGTGGCCGTTACCGAGAGAGCGGTAAGAGAATAATTCGCCAGGCTGCCCTGGGCGACGTAAAACCCCTTCTCTTTGAGGCCTCGAAGAAAGTCGGAGTTGTCATATTCATAGAATTCCTTCAGAACGTCGCTGCGCCCGTACCCATCCAGAACGATAAAGTAAACTTAAAGGCCCTCGGCATTCCTCTTCCTACGGTCCTGAACGGTGTGAGTGTCACGATTGATGGGGTGCCGGCCCCCGTGTTGTTTGTTTCGGCGGGACAAATCAACCTGCAGGTACCCTTTGCGACCGGGGGGACCACGGCGTCTATCGTCGTGAACAATAACGGTCAGCTTTCGAACGCCGTCACCGTCCCCGCGGCCCTCAGTAGCCCAGGAGTATTTTCGACGCCGCAAAATGGGCTTGGGCCCGGGGCCATCACGCACGCCGACGGTTTGCCGATCACCGCCGAAGATCCCGCCGTAATAGGTGAGACGGTAGTTGTCTTTTTGACCGGCCTGGGACCGGTAAACCCTCCCTTCGCGGATGGCGACGCGCCTCCCAGCGCCGAACCCTTCGCCCGTACCACTGACCCGAATATCGCCGTGACATTCGGAGGTGTTGACGGCGCCATTTTCTTCTCGGGCGGGTCCCCTTGCTGCGTGGGTCTCTACCAAATCAACGTCACGATTCCGAGCCGAGTGATCCCTGGCCCTGCCGTTCCGGTCACCATCTTTACGGGCACCGCCATTTCAGACTTCGTCGACCTTGCGATCGTCCCCGCCCCGTTTCTGCAGTCGGAGGCGAGCACCGCGCCGTCGGGCGCTCCAACGCCCTTGTCGAGGCATGTGCACCGCTCTCGCGCGCGGTAGCCTGGGTAGCCCTGGAAAAAGGGCCGCGGATCTGGCGGGTGGCGAACCGATAGCGGGAAAGGGGGGGCCGGTCGCCTAGATCCCAAACTATCCGACTCTGCCGGAACTACCGGATCCCCTGCGGGGCACCGGTTCTTCACTGCTGCGCGGCTTCTACAACCTCGCGGATGGCTGCGCTACGGAACTTGGCGGCACGTCCGTGCTACCGCCCGCCGCAGCTACTGACCCACCAACTTACTCGTAGAGGGGACCACGACACGTAGGCTGCGTGGCAGTAGTTTGACCTCGAGCGGCAGGCGGCCCAGCGCTTCGCCGTCGATTTCGATGTGGGTGGTTTCGACCGACTCGGCGACGATCTTGCGGGCGCGGAAGTGACGAGCCTTGGGGTGGCGATAGATGTCGTCGGAGTAGAGATAGTTGAGGTCTCGCAAGAACTCAAACATCGTGAGGTAGTCGATGGTCGTCACTTCGAGCAAGCCGTCATCCATGACGGCTCGCGGGCAGGGGTGCATCCCGCCGCCGTGGTACTGACCGTTCCCAATAGCAACATTCGAGATGAAGAATTCAGTCGGTTCCGAGGCTCCGTCGAGCGTCAGTCGAACTCGTTTCCCCCGAAAACGGACAAAAGTCGCAAACGTAGCATAAAGAAAGGCGACCTTACCGCCCAGCAGCGGGCTCAATAGGTTCTTAGCACGGACAGCCACATCCCCGCCTATGCCCAGGCTAAGCAAGTTTACGAAGTATCGCTCCAGGGGCGCGCCGTCGTGGGCGACGAACGCCGCCTTACCGACATCGATCGGAGCCTGAGCGCCCGCGGCAAGAATATCAACGGCTTTTCCCACATCGGACGGGATCTCAAGGGTGCGCTGAAGGTCTCCGCCGGTACCGAATGGAATGAAGCCCAGACAGGCTTCGGGCCGAAGCCCTTGGCCGTTTTCGAAGAAACCGTTGACAACCTCGTTTGCCGTACCGTCCCCACCGACGGCGATGACCAGGTCGGCGCCCGCTTTCAGCGCATCATACGCAAGCTGGGTGGCGTGACCACTGTGCTCGGTCCTTCGTACTTCCACCGGCCCAAGTCGTTCTCTCAAGCACCGAGAAACTTCAGGCAGCCGCTTTTCCGCTTTGCCGCCCGCGGCTCGCGGGTTGAAGATCGCAACGGGTTTGCGCCACAGCGCCATCAGCAGTTAGCGCTCCGGTTTTCGCTTGCGGATGTCCTCGATCGTATCGCGCAGCGTCGCCATCGGATCCCGAGTCTTGAAGCCCAGCTCGCGGCGGGCCTTCCCTGCATCGCAATACCAAAACAAGTCCGCCATCTCAATCGACGTGTCATCCAGCTCAAACGTCTTGCCAACCCACGGTAGCAACGAACGCATTCGCCGAGCGCACCATAGCGACAGCCATAGAGGCAGTTGAAGCTTCGGCGCCTTGGCTCCGGCAAGCTGCGCGGTCTTCTCCATCCACTCGCGGAAGGTCCAGTTCGGGCCTGAGAGGATGTAGCGCTCCCCCGCCCTGCCGAGCTGCATTGCAAGAATCAGGCCGGCCGCCGCGTCTCGCACGTCGACGAGACTTAAGCCTCCGCGAGGGACCGCCATTACCTGCCCGCCCAAGAAGAGCGCGATGTCCTTTGTCGAAGACCCGCGCTCATCGCCCGGACCCAGCAACAGACTCGGGTTCACCAGGACGACAGGCAATTGCTCTTGCTCGAAATAGCGAATGGCCAGTTTCTCGGCGAAGATTTTGCCGGCATAGTAGGGCCAGCGGCTGGTGACTTCGTTGGTATATCCCGAGTCTTCGTTGCGCTTGACGGGATCTCGACTGACGGCGACGGTACCCGAGGAAGATACCAGCACGGCTTTCTTGACCTTATGTTCGCGAACCGCTTCGCAGACATTGCGCACGCCCTCGATATGGGTCCGGTAAAGCAGGGTAGGATCCTTCGGCTCACGCTCCACTGAGCCGGCCAAGTGGTAGATCTCCGCAACGCCATCCGCGGCGGCGGAAACGTCTTCCGGAGAGGTAATGTCGCCTCGAACGACCTCGGCCGAGGGATCCGATTCCCCAACCGAAGCCCTTCGGCGGAACAGCCGCAACCGCGAATCCGGCTCCTGGCGCTTCAGTTCTTCCATCAGGTGTCTACCGAGGAAACCCGTTCCCCCGGTCACGAGAATGGTCTTCATCTGCGCTCAGACGGTTTCGGGAGTACCGCTGACGTCCGCCATATTGATCGGAGGAATGTGCATGTGGGTGACCGAGGGCGGATGTCCCACATGAGAATGCGCCATCTCGAGGGCCTGTTGGATGCTTGCGGCACATTCCCAGCCCATCACTTCTGCCGTCTGGGGGTTCTCGGCTCCGACGACAATCACCTTGCCCACATGCGCCCGCCCGTTTTCACCCCAATACCACATGTAAAACGGATGCACGCCATGGTAGGCGTTGCCGGTGCGGTACATCTCGATGTACTCGGGGTTGTGAGCAAACTCTGCTTCGTATTTATGTTGCAGCGTGGACGAGTCGTTGGTCTCGGGAAGAACGCGGTGGAAAAACTCGATGTACGAAGGGTGGTGCCGGGAGTCAAATTCGTCATACAGCGGGTGCGTCAGGATCATAACGCCGTTCTTCTTCACCACGGGCATCCCGCGATACATGTTGAAGAAGTATCCCAAGGCCAGCACCTGCACCAACAACGGATTTAAGATTGAGTTGACGTTGTAGGGCGAAATAAAAGGGATCCCGAATATTACAACGTCGCTTTGGCCTTCGATGGGAACACAATATTGTTGATACGTATACGCCAGCGTCTTGAGGTGGGTAGGATCCGTCGCGCCTGCGTGAATGGCGATGGGTTCATACGATGCAGGGACGGCAAACAGAACCTTTCGCTTCGCCGACCGCGACAGCTGACGTAGAGCCCACTGAGAACCTTTGAAAAGGGCCGTATCAAGGCCCGTGTAGCTGTCCTCGTTTTTGACGAAGAAGTCCATCGCCGGGTGAAACATGGCGTTGTTGAGGACGGTCTCGATGTGGAAAACGTTCAGATTGTCGTTGACAACCTTGCCCATGCGGTTACAGGAATCGGTCAGCGGCGATCGGGTGTGGTCGAAATAGGAGTCGCTTTCGAGAATCGCCTGCGGTGTGTGGTGTGCCTGCAACGAGGGGTAATCACACAGCCCCACGGCTACGGACTTATGTCCGCCATCCATGGGAACGAGGTTGATATTGACGTAGACGAGCAGGCCGGATTCCGCGGCCCGGCGATTGATGCGCACGCGCTCGCCCAGCTCGGTCTGTCCCAACTCGACCATGCCGTCCGGATCTTCGCCGTCGTGATTGTAAAGATTGTGCGGATAATAGGCGTCAAAGATTCGGCCACCCACGATGCGACGAATCTCGAAGGCCTCCATGCGGCGGTGGAACGAGGTGGCGATGATGATGTGGACGTCGGTGACCCCCTTCGCAGCGAGAACGTCAAGCAGGATCGTCAACACAGACTCCCGCACGTCGGGCCGGGGCATTTTCGGCAGTGGCAGGGAAATGTCGTCGATCGCGATGGTAACCTTCATGCCGGGCTGGAGCAGCGCGCCGAAAGCATCCATCCCAGCGCAGTGCCCCAGAGCATGCCGGATCGCCGCGCCGCGGTCAGGTAGCCCAGGGATCGTCGGCTTTGGATAGATCACCCGCGTACCCGCAGGCAGAGTCACATCGAGCAGGTCTTCGCCGGACCACAGTAATCGTTTGGCCGAATTGGCTTCGAGGTGTACCACGCAGCCGTCAGTCGGCACGAGGGCGTTGCGCCCCACCGCATTCGGCTTGGGGTCCCCAAAGTCAAAGTCGGGGACAACTTGTACACCCTCGGCAGCTGTAGCCATGACTTTCGGTTCAAAGGTTCAGAACGGGCCAACCACGATCGTTCGCCACCCGGCGAAGGCGACGGTCGGGGTTTACGGCGCTGGGCAGCCCCACCGCTTCCAGCATGGGAAGATCGGAAAGGCTGTCGGAATAGGCCTTCGAGCGTGCCGTGTCCACATTATACTCGCGGCAGAATCGATGGACGGCGGCAACCTTTTCCTGCTCGGCCAGCAGCGGCGTGACGACCTCCCCATTTGCGACCCCGTCTTCGTAGACCAGCCGGTTGCAGATCAGGTCATCAAAGCCGAAGTGACGCACCGCCGGGGCAAGCGCGAAATCCAGTCCGCCGCTCAGTAGAACCAGCCGAAAACCTTCTTGGCGGTCACTGTCTAGCAACGCTTGCGCTCCCGGGTAGATCTTTGGCCGGATCTCTCGCTCAAAAAGCTCTTCCGCTTTCGCGGCTAGCCAGCCCTTGCTCATACCGCGGTACTGGCGATAGAAAACCTCATTAAACAGGCGGCGGGAGTAAAGATCGAGGGCTATCCAGAGGGGGACGGCGACGAGCAACTTTCCATATCGCAGGAACGCTTGAGCCCGGGAAGGATGATTCTTGGCGAAAAACGCGCAGCGAGTTACGACGTTGCTGGAAACCAGTGTTCCGTCGAAGTCGTAGAAGGCAGCGCGAATGGGGTCGCTCATCGGTTCGAGGTGATACTAGATCCAATCCTACACCCGACCCGCTGCCAGAGCGCTGCATCTGAAGCGCAAAGCCGTGAGCCGGTTGTCGATTGTCTTAAAACGGTAGTTGCACGTCGATGCCGTCCACGTCTTCGCCGCTTACGGTAATGATTGTCGCTTCACCTGGATCAGTGGTGAACCCGTCTATACTGTAGAAACCATCCGGTCGGGTGCCGTCCTGAACTCGCCCGAATTGTACTCGGTAGTCTCCATCGGGCACGTCCGCCGAGTACCTACCGTCTTCATTTGTTGTCGTGTGGGCACAGCCTCCTACAGGGATCTGACATGCGTAGACGTGGATCCCCGGAAATGGCAGACCGTCCACGTTCGTCACCTGGCCATTTATCTTTGGGAAAGGCTGAAGGTTCTGAGCCCGCCACTCCTCAAACTCCCTGTAAAACTCATCCACACCGATCGCGAAGACATTTCCAAAGGCTGCTTCCCACGTGGCTCCCTGGCCAATTCCTTCATAGAATCTTGACAAGGCCGTAAGCCCAGCCCTTTCAACGAGCCAATCAACGGCAACTAAGCCCAAAGAACCCGCGTGGCCCGCTGAGTAGTAACCAGGGCCGTTCTCCATAGATTTAAGAGGTGCTGTTGCCTTCCTGGCGTCAGCCGTGTAAGCCGACCTGATATCTGGGAATGGTGTAAAGCCAGTGCTGTCCGGGGAAAGTCGCGCCATCGGACGGTAAGTCTCGACCGTTCAATGTCTTATGGCCTGTTTTGCCCGGGAACGATTTGAAATCCCGAGGCCGCAAATGGTCGCCTGAACGGAGCATCCGGACGCGGCACAATGAGGGATGAACCTTGGCCGTACGGTTTTCTCCCAACTGATCGAGCACCTACCGAGCAAAGAGTTTCAGAAATGTGTATCGCGCTACCGCGGCGATTCCTATCTGAAAAGTTTCTCCTGCTGGGATCAGTTTCTTGCGATGGCATTCGCCCAGCTGACCTATCGGGCAAGCCTCCGCGACATCGAGACGTGCCTGCGTTCGATGCACGGCAAACTCTACCACATGGGATTCCGCGGCAGGGTAGCGCGCTCGACACTGGCCGACGCGAACGAGTCGCGCGACTGGCGGATCTACGCGGACTTCGCGCAGGTCTTGATTGGCATGGCACGGCCGTTATATGCCCACGACCCGATCGGTGTGGACTTGGACCAGACTCTGTACGCTCTCGACTCGACAACAATCGACCTCTGCCTGTCGCTGTTTCCGTGGGCGAGATTCCGCAAGCAAAAAGCCGCCGTGAAGATGCACACGCTGCTGGATCTGCACGGCAATATTCCCACGTTCATCCGCATTACTGGAGGCAAAGTGCACGACATCAACATCCTCGACGAGATCGGCCCGGAGGCCGGCGCGTTCTACGTCATGGATCGGGCCTACGTCGATTTCGAACGCCTCTTCGTGTTCACTCTCTGCTCGTCGTTCTTCGTCGTGCGAACCAAGAAGAACATCTTGCTCCAACGGCGCTACTCGCATCCCGTCGACAAATCCACGGGCTTGCGCTCGGATCAGACCGTCATACTGGCTGCCATCGAATCGGCCCAAGCCTATCCCGACCCGTTGCGGAGGGTCAGTTACTTCGACGCCCGGACGAACAAGCGGCTGAAGTTTCTGACCAACAACTTCGCGCTCCCGGCGCTGACCATCGCCCACATCTACAAGTCGCGTTGGCAGATTGAGTTGTTCTTCAAGTGGATCAAGCAACATCTGCGAATCAACTCGTTTTACGGCACCAGCGAGAACGCCGTCAAGACGCAGATCTGGATCGCTGTCTCGATTTACGTGCTCATCGCCATCGTCCGGAAACGCCTCGGGCTGGAAGCGAGTCTTTACCAGATTCTACAGATTCTCAGCGTTACGCAATTCGAAAAAATGCCCCTTTTACAGGCACTCCAGCCATCCGACTCCCCAAACGAATCCCCCTATGACCCCAACCAATTGATTCTATTCGACTTTTAACCGGACAGCAGTGGTGTAAAGCCGTTGTCCGAAATCACGAGATCCCCTACGTAATCTGCACTTCCTTCACTGAACCACCGGGGGCCGTCGCTCGGAGTCTCGTCAAACGGTCTGCGAATCAGGTACTTTCCTCCTAGCCTCCCCTGCAGCGTGTGGAAGTATTCATGAGCAACAATAAAGGGATCACTGGGGGGTGGCTGGTTGTTGCATACGAGACTGAACCATGCCTCAGGCACCGCGAAGCCCCCTGGGCAGCCGGCGGTCCAGAAGCCCAGGGCAGCCTCGGGTGAAAGGTTAAGCCAGGAGGCCGCGACCTCTGCGAGTTTCTCGACGGAAGTGTAATTAAAGATCAGGACCCTTCCGGCGTTGCCAAGATTGTTCATCCTGAAAAAGCGCGCGGCCATTACAATGCCCTCTCTGAGCCACTTGCGGTAGTCTTGGCGAATTCCGCTATCGAAAATCATAGCTGCACCGGCGCCGTCTCCTTGGTCGATCCACGAAGTGCTCGCGCCATCACCTTTCTCAACTGACACCGTATGAAGTGGCTGGTCTGCTGAGGCCACTAGCCTGCCGTCGACAAACAGCCTGAACTTCGTCATCCTCTTGTTCTGGAATGGAGCGAATGGGATCTGAAGAAAGCCAGCGAAAGTTGAGAGGCCAGAGTTATTTTCGGCATCTATAGTGAAACAGTGCTGTCCGGGGAAAGTCGCGCCATCGGACGGTAAGTCTCGACCGTTCAATGTCTTATGGCCTGTTTTGCCCGGGAACGATTTGAAATCCCGAGGCCGCAAATGGTCGCCTGAACGGAGCATCCGGACGCGGCACAATGAGGGATGAACCTTGGCCGTACGGTTTTCTCCCAACTGATCGAGCACCTACCGAGCAAAGAGTTTCAGAAATGTGTATCGCGCTACCGCGGCGATTCCTATCTGAAAAGTTTCTCCTGCTGGGATCAGTTTCTTGCGATGGCATTCGCCCAGCTGACCTATCGGGCAAGCCTCCGCGACATCGAGACGTGCCTGCGTTCGATGCACGGCAAACTCTACCACATGGGATTCCGCGGCAGGGTAGCGCGCTCGACACTGGCCGACGCGAACGAGTCGCGCGACTGGCGGATCTACGCGGACTTCGCGCAGGTCTTGATTGGCATGGCACGGCCGTTATATGCCCACGACCCGATCGGTGTGGACTTGGACCAGACTCTGTACGCTCTCGACTCGACAACAATCGACCTCTGCCTGTCGCTGTTTCCGTGGGCGAGATTCCGCAAGCAAAAAGCCGCCGTGAAGATGCACACGCTGCTGGATCTGCACGGCAATATTCCCACGTTCATCCGCATTACTGGAGGCAAAGTGCACGACATCAACATCCTCGACGAGATCGGCCCGGAGGCCGGCGCGTTCTACGTCATGGATCGGGCCTACGTCGATTTCGAACGCCTCTTCGTGTTCACTCTCTGCTCGTCGTTCTTCGTCGTGCGAACCAAGAAGAACATCTTGCTCCAACGGCGCTACTCGCATCCCGTCGACAAATCCACGGGCTTGCGCTCGGATCAGACCGTCATACTGGCTGCCATCGAATCGGCCCAAGCCTATCCCGACCCGTTGCGGAGGGTCAGTTACTTCGACGCCCGGACGAACAAGCGGCTGAAGTTTCTGACCAACAACTTCGCGCTCCCGGCGCTGACCATCGCCCACATCTACAAGTCGCGTTGGCAGATTGAGTTGTTCTTCAAGTGGATCAAGCAACATCTGCGAATCAACTCGTTTTACGGCACCAGCGAGAACGCCGTCAAGACGCAGATCTGGATCGCTGTCTCGATTTACGTGCTCATCGCCATCGTCCGGAAACGCCTCGGGCTGGAAGCGAGTCTTTACCAGATTCTACAGATTCTCAGCGTTACGCAATTCGAAAAAATGCCCCTTTTACAGGCACTCCAGCCATCCGACTCCCCAAACGAATCCCCCTATGACCCCAACCAATTGATTCTATTCGACTTTTAACCGGACAGCAGTGAGTGAAACTACTACCGGACAGCGAATCTGCCACTTGAAATAAGGCGGTTGCCCCTCCCGGCTCGGAAGCGTTTGGAAACGGTAACAGGTCCAGAGAGCCGGTTGTCTCCGGATCTAGCCGGGCCAATGGCACTCGGCCGCCCGTTATGGGCTCCCCACCATTGAGAAGGTCTACAGGCTTAAGGTTGGTTTGAGAAAAGTCAAATAATCTAGTCTCTGCCGTCGGAACCGTTGCGCTGGCGACAAAGGTCTTTGCGGCTGGATCGATTTGAATTAGAGAGCGTCCAGCTTCGCTTACAGCGGCGACCAAGAAGAGCTCGGCAAAGGGCTTGATCTCAAGACTGAGCGAAAACTCTCCGACAAGTAGAAAGGGTGACGGCGCGGCCTTCGTCTCGCTCTGCGGATTGACTGCTCGGATTGCCGCGCGGACGTTCTGGACATTTTCTCCGGGACGGACTCCGACTTCAACGATGTTGCTTTGTTGATTCAGCGTCCTGATGAACAGCCGGTCTGATCCCAGCATTGAGGGAACAATTAGATTGAGTTGATAGACGGCTACGAACCCAGGCGCCAATCCAGCGAAAACAACCTGGGCAGGCTGTTCCCCAATGAATACTTCAGGCAAATGGACAACTCGGTTAAGTGGCTCTGCGATTGCCCCGCCCGCACCAGTGATTGTCGGAGGGTTTGTGGCCCCGAGGCCAGTGGCGTAGGCGATGATTGTGTCACCAGGCGTCACTTTGTCGAGCAGTTGGAAACCGGCGTCGAAATAAAGTGCCGGACCCTCACCTGTCGCATTCTTAGAGAAAAGGGCTGGCGCAGCCTCAGTCAATCTCAGCACATAGGGAGCGCTGGCTCCACCGAATGTACTAACCAAAAGAGACACACTTCCTGTACCTAGTTCGAAAGGTACCTGTGCATTAATCTGCTCCGGCGAAACGAAGTAAAGGGGGGCATCGATTTCCCCAACCGTCACTGTCACGTCTCGGATGGTAGTAGGCAGGGGCACCCCGGTCGCGCTGGCTGTGGACTCCGAAAGATTTGAGCCAAAGATTGAGATGATGCATCCGGGCGAGATCCAAGCATCAAATGATGCACCGCTGACGACCGCATTCACGACTGGCTGTGCCCGTAAAGAACCCTGGGGTGTAGCCAGTAGCGTCGCAACAGCTAGAGCTATCGAAAGCCACATTGCCGAAGAGCATCTTAGCTTAATGAAATGCATTAGCCTGGATTTCTCACGACGACGCTGTCGGGTGGGACCGCTGCATCGTGCCCGGCGCGGCCTCCCTACAGCTCCGCGCTTGGGTGCGAAGCGCAGCCGGAGAGACAAAACGCGGCGTGCACGATTAGTTCCGGTTCCCAAAGAGGTTGCGGAAGTTTTGCTTGTGGCGCCAAGCCAGGAAGAGAGTCATCAAAGCAGCGTTCCGGGCATGCAGGCCCCCCGCGACCCCAATGATTAGCAGTGTGAACAAACCCCACGCAACTAACGAAGCGATCATGCCGGCTTCGCGCCATCGCAGCCGGCTTCCGAGTAGGCGAACAAAGACAAAAGCCACCATCGACAACGCTGCCCACTTGGGGAACAAGACGAGCATCACACCCGCCGACGTGGCAACCCCTTTGCCTCCTCGGAACTTCAGAAACGGGGAATAACAATGCCCAAAGACGGCAGCAAACCCATAGAGCCAGCCGAAAAACAAGGGGTCGGCCTCGAGGAATAGCCAGACCGGTAGGTAACCTTTGCCTACATCGCCTATCAGCGCCAAGACAGCGCGTGGCTTGCTCACGCGCAAGACATTGTTGAATCCAGGATTACCCGAGCCAACCTTGCGGATATCCACGCCGGTGCCCCACATGGCGACAACCGCGAAGGGGATCGCCCCGATCGCAAAGCACGCGATCGCCTTAAGAGCCAAGGGGTCGATCATTAGCGTGTCCTAGTTCGGCCTACGAAGGTTTCGATGGCGAGTGTTTGGTTGCATGAATTCGCGATCGACAGATGGACAGTTCCTAGGCGCCCGGTCGAAGACCCACCCCACGTGCATCCCCTTGGGTCGGCCTTGGTCCGATGACCGCTCGCTTGCGCTCGCGGCTCAGCTTTGCTCGTCGACGATCCAATCCGGCCATGAATTCTTTCACCTCTGTTTACACATCTCCTGCCTCAAACCGAACCTTTTCGGGCCCGACCGAGGTCAAACGGAGCCGCAGGGCGCAAGCCTGTGGTCAAGGTCGCGAATCAACTGGGTTGCTGGGATAGCGCCTTGCGTCACCTGGTCCCGCGACCCGACGTGCTCACTGGGGTCCTGTGTCCCACGCAGGCTCGACCGCACCCTTTGGGTGCGGCCCTGTTCGGTCGCACGGTACCGCGTCTCTGTTTACCTGGCGATCTCTCCAAGAGCTTTCCGAACTCGATCACGCAGTTTCGTGAGTTCGTTCGGAGAGGCGCTGTCCAGGTTCACCTCCTGGCCGACGGTGACCGAGGTCGTGTTCTGCCCACTGACTCCGTTGGTCTGGTTCACGGCTTGTTGGTCACTGCTGATCAGCACGGGTTTCAGCGGCAATCCGACCTCGACAGCTGCCTGAATCGGCTCGATCCGAAACCGGCTTTCCGCCGGCGCTGTATCGGTAGGATTGTCCGCAAAAACAAGCATCAGGTGGCCATCTACCAGGCCTTGCTGCACTCGATCCTTCAGGGTGCCCCCGGGCGGCGCGACCTCGCCGTCCACGGGAGGGGCGACGAGCGGCTCCAGCAGAAAAGTCATGCCCAGCGGGAGTGTCGTCAAAATCGCAGGCTCCGATATCAAGATGGTCCCCGGAAGGGCAGCTACAACTACAAGGGAATCCAGATGCCCGGATCGATTCGCCATCAAGACGGCTCCCGAGCCGTTTTTGGGCAAACCGTCGTGTTGAGCACTGACGGGACGCCCTTGCAGCCGGAAAAGAAGCCGCACACCGGCTCGGACCACGGCTGCAGCCGAGCTCCGACTGGGAACCAATCGGGCCAGCATACCGAATCCGCTCCCTACTATGAGACCGACGGCGGCGTCATATGCGCGGTCCAGCCGGCTCTCCGCTTCCCGGCCGACGAATTTCGTCCAGCTGCCCACATGTCCCGACCACAAGCGAACCAGCTGCCACCAAACCGGACGTTGTTGTGCTATCAGCTTGCCGCCTTCGTAGAGTGCTCGAGTATCTGCCCGCCGAATCTTTCCGCTGGAGGTCTTCGGGACGGTCTGCGGAGGGACAAGCTCGACGTGGTCCGGAGGCTGTCCCAGCGCCGCTTCCACGTTTTTGACAACATCGGCTCGGATGCGAGCCATTTCGTGCTGATCGACCGCCCGTATTTCAGCGACCACGACCAGTTTCTCGGTCCCGGTATCGCGGTCGAGCGTCCCGAATGCCGAAACGCAACCGCGCCGAACACCGGCCACCTCGGCAGCCGCTGCCTCGACCTCCTGCGGCACGATGTTATGACCCGCCTTGATGATCGTGTCCTTCTTGCGCCCGGTGATGTAGACCTCGCCGTCAGCCCAGTAGGCAAGGTCTCCGGACTCCATCCAGCCATCTTCGCCGATGGCGGCCGCCGTCGCCTCTTGGTTGCGGAAGTAGCCTGCTGTTCTCGATGGCCCTCGAAAAAGCAGCCGTCCTTGCACCCGCTCACCCAGCGGCCGGCGGTGATCGTCGACGATCCGAACTTCGTGCTCCGGCAGCGGCTTACCGTTCGCCACGAACCGAATGGCCTTCGCATCACCCTGAGACACTGGGACGGCCCGCCCTTTGCGCTCGAAGATATCGCGGCGGATCGAATCGATCACGGGCCGCCGGTTGATCGGGGGAATGGTGAGTGCAACGGACGACTCGGCCAGCCCGTAGCAAGGCAGGTAGCTCTCGGCTCGAAAGCCGTAGGGGGCGAAGCGTTCGGCAAAGCGCTCCAAGGTTTCCGGCAGGATGGCCTCGGCTCCGTTGATGGCAACCCGCCAGCGGCTTAGATTAACACCCTGGATCAGGTCGTCGGTAATCTTGCGCGCGCAGAGCTCATAGGCGAAGTTCGGCGCCGGGCAGAGCGTTCCGCCGGAATCACTCAGCGCCCATAGCCATCGTTCGGGGCGGGAGAGAAAAGCCAGCGGCGAGAAGATGGTGATCGGGAAGGCATGAAACACGCTGA
Organism: Bryobacterales bacterium; assembly: GCA_965248205.1. Lineage (GTDB taxonomy): Bacteria > Acidobacteriota > Terriglobia > Bryobacterales > UBA6623. The sequence goes on along the minus strand of CBDFIS010000006.1, from coordinate 6,250,489 downwards.
ACAGCCAGGAGCCGATCAGTCCCATGTCGTGGTAGAGGGGCAGCCAGCTGACGACGGCGTCGTCGGGCCGGGCCTCCACCGCCCGGCCGATCGCCTTTACGTTGGCCAGGACGTTGGCATGACTGAGAGTTACTCCCTTCGGGCTGCCCGTGCTGCCGGACGTGTATTGGACGAAGAAGATATCGGCAGGCTTGACCGAGGGTGCGGCTCGACCAGCGCCCCGTTCTCGCAGCGTGGCAACCGTGGTTGCTTCCTCTAAACTAGGCAGGCCCAGCCGCATCACCTGCGACACTGCCTTCACGCGCTCGAATGCAATCAGGAAACGAACCTCTGCATTGCGGAGAATCTTCACCTGCCGACGCACATACTCTTCGATCTGATCGGGTCGTGCCGGCGGATAGATAGGAACGGCAATGCCGCCCGCCAGCGCTACCCCGAAGAAAGCGTAAAAGAAGTCGTCCGAAGTCGGCAACATAATCGCGACGGTTTCGTTTCGCCGCAGCCCTGCTCCCGTCAAACCGGCTGCCACTTCCGAGGAAGCCTCGAGCAGATTGCCGTAGCTGATATCCTGGCCAGAGTCTCCATCGAGAAGATGGACCTGTACGCGGCCGGGGTCCCGGTCTGCGTGCTGCCGGAGAACTTCGACAAGGCTCTTGGCCGACTGAAGGGCGGGTGGAGCCTCCTGGGAAGGTTGCACGATTCGGTAGCGGTCTTCCGGCTGAGTTGGGCCACGATCTCCGTTAATCGCCGTTAACCAATCAGCCGGCGTTTCCGCCGATTGGGCGACGTCGTCGCCCACACGGCACTGAAAGCGCCTCTCCATCCGGACAAGGAGTTCCACCCGCTCCAAGCTGCCCAAACCGAGCTCTCGATCCAGGGAGGAGTTCAGCGATACGTTTGCCGCTGCTTGTTCCGAGCCGATCTCGAGCAGCAATTCTCGGACGGTGTCGAGCACCTGGGACGCCTTGCTGTCCAAAGCTGGGTCGGGAGTTGCCATATTTTGAACGTCAAGCTGGTCGGTCAAAGGATTCGGTAAGCCGCGGGTGTAGGGTCAGGCCGTAGCGGGGGGGCGCCGAAGCCTCCGCCGTGGCCCCGGGTTTGAACCGCCATGAGCCACCTCATATCTTGAACGCCCATCGCCGCACCGCCTCCGGCTCTACCCACTTCTTGATTCCTTCGATCTGGTTCCGCCGCCAGTAGGTGTTCCAGTCAATGCTCTCAGGGTCCCAGGGCAAGCGCGCGCGATCTTGGTCGCTAATAGTCTCGTAGGCCTGCCGGATGTTGTGCGACTCGAAAACGTAGCGATGGTGCAGGATGAACGGTAGGTACTGCTCCATCGTCTGTTCCCGAAAGCCTGTCTGAAGTCCGACGGTACGCAGCAACGAGGCCCATCGTGTAAGAGTCTTCCTTCCCGGCAGGCTGGTCTTCTCCGCCACGTTCTTTGCCAAACCGATCCATCGCTCAGCTTGGCGGACTCTACGCTCAAGATTCGCGTGCCGCCGTCGAGCTTGGGCCTCCGACACGAATTGCAAGCGGCGAAGCGGTTCCACCCACCGGAGCGCTCCGGCGCCGTTCGAGCGGCGCCGCGATTCCTCTTCCAGCGATTCGATCAACGGTCCCAGTAGAAGGAGATTTCGGTCCGCCGACCCGAGCTGATAGACCGGCTCGCTTTCACCACGCAGTAGAAGCGCCCCGACCGTCCAGATGGCAGCTGCGACGAGGTCGACCGGGACGACCTCGAGTGGAATGTCCTTACGGGCGGGCCAGGTTTTCATTCCGCCCAACACCATTAAAACAAGTGGAGCCGCCGTGCGGCCCCCCTCGACCCAGCCTGGGAAAGGAAAGCGCAAGGCGCTTTCGACGATCGCGGGCCGAACAATGGCGTACTCGACGTCACCTTGCGCGGCAACGATTTGTTCGGCCAACGATTTCGTGTAAGTGTAGGTGTTTACCCACCCCCAGCGCTGTGCGCGCTGCCTACCCAGATCCGTGAGTTGGCGAGTGACGTCGCGGGAGCGGTCCGATTCCTCGTCGCTCGTGCCGTTCGACTCCTTCAGGCTCCGAATGCGCTCTCGGCAGGAACTCAACTCGGCTGTGGAGTCGAAGCCGCGGTCGGCCGTCCCCCGGCGGTAGGGGTAGAATCCTAGGATCGATTTTGGCTCCTCAACCAAGCCCTCCGTCTTTCCAGCAACGTAGCAGGTGGAAACGTGGAGCAGTTTGGCGCCGATCCGCCGAGCCAGCCCCAACATCTGCTCGGTTGAGTCGACGTTGGCCCGTAAGGATTCGTCCAGAGGAGGGAAAAACTCGACCAGCCCCGCGCAGTGCACGATCAGCGCAACTCTTCCCCTCCACGCCTCGATGTACGTGGGTTCAATGGCGCACCCGGCCTGACTTAGGTCAGCCGACCACACGACGACTTTCTGATGCACGAAATCGACGCCGCGCTTTTCAACCAGGGTCCTTAGTGCCGGCGACTGGAGGATCTCTTTTTCAAAGCGGGCCTCGGCGCTGAGGTTCTTGCGGGGCCGGATCACTACATGCAGGCCCTTCAATTCGGGATAGCGGTCCAGCAACATGCCCAGCAGGACCTTCCCCACAAAACCGTTGGCTCCCGTCAGGAGGATCTCGTGTTGCCGGAAGGTTGCAGCGAGGTCCGTCAACCTTTACATTCCTCCTGGATGCCTACCGGACCCTTCACGTGATGCGAAGCGCGCCTCACAACCCGTAGAGGCCAACATCCCGCGCGTCCAATCCGGCGAGGCGAGGGCGTAGTTGTGAAACGGTCCAATAGCAAGATTCTACCCGACGGCGGGATCGCGGGGAGGGGCGCTCAGGTCTTCTCTAGCCCCAGCTCGTCGCATGCACTGTGAGAAACCCGTCGAGAGGGGGAACGCCTTGGACCGAGAGCGTGGCGCCGCTCACTCGAAAAGAGAGCGGCCGATGCCTCCCATCAGCATGATCACGGCGGGTCCGGCCGTAACGAGAAACATCGAAGGCATGATGAGGAAGAAGATCGGAAAGACAAGTTTAACGCCGACTTTGTGGGCCAACTCCTCGGCCCTCTGGCGGCGTCGGATACGCATGTAACGCGCCTGGGAGCGAAGGACCTTCGAAATGCTGGTTCCGAAGCGGTCAGCCTGAATGAGCAAGGCGGTAAGCCGGCGCATCTCAGGTTCGCCGGTTCGCTGAGCGAGGTTGCGCAAGGCGTCGGCCCGAGTGGCACCGGCTTGAACCTCGCCCTGAAAGATGGAAATCTCATCGTGGAAGACAGGATGAACCTGCTGGAGGTCGTGAGCCGTCTGCACCAGAGCCTGTTCGAGTGAGAAACCGCTTTCAACCGAAATGACAAGCAGGTCAAGAAAGTCAGGCAAGCCGCCGTTGACCTGCTGCTTGCGCTTCGTCAAGCGACGCTGCACATACCATTCCGGGATACGGATGGCGACATAGACCGACCCGGCCACAGCAGGCAGAAGAGCGAAGATGTCAGGGTTCACGGAGAACAAGAAGACCAGACATACGATGGGAAACAAGACTAATAAGACCGCCTTCGCGCCGTAAAAAACCGACACGGCTGCTTCATCCCGAAAGCCGGCGGAGATCAAGCTTCGTCGGGTGGCGCTACGGTCCTGGTCGGAAGCCGGCATCGCTTTCCCGATATCGATTAGCCTGTCAAGCGGATCGGAGGCCAACCCCCTGGAAGGTTCGCCCGCGGACGGTGGGTTCGGTTCCGCGGCCTCGCCCGATGGAGTCAGTAGACCCTCACGGTCTCACATGCGGTAGGCGATCACCGCCACGAGGGACAGCATCAGGATGAAAAATGTGATTGTCGCGGTGATCAGCATGGCCACTACACTTTGATATCAACGATCTTTTTGATCACTAGATACGCCAGCAACTGCCCACACATCGCCATCAGCAACAAGGTTTTTCCAACTGGGTGATTCACCAGCAGCATGAAGTAATCCGGATTGACAAGCATCATGGCGACAGCGACCGCCATCGGAAGCAAACTCAGCACGACGGCGGTGAGACGTCCGTGAGCGGTCATCGATCGGACTTGGCCCTTGAGCATGCCCCGTTCGCGAATCGTCTCCGAGAGATTGTCGAGTAGCTCATGAAGATTGCCGCCGGTTCTCGACTGGGCGACCACCGCCGAAACGAAAAACTGGATATCCACGGTTGGCAAACGCCTTGCGAGGTTTAGCAGAGCGTCCGACATCGGCAGGCCGAGGTTGTATTCGTCAACCGTTTTACGCATTTCGGACGACAATGGCGGGCCAGTTTCATCGGACAACAGCTCCAGCGACATGGGTAACGAGTGACCGGCCACTGTCGAACGGGAGACGAAGTCGAGAGCTTCCGGAAGCTGTTCTTCGATTTCTTGGAACCTCTTCCGGCGGCGGCGCCGAATATAGAAAACCGGCGTCGCTGCTCCGACCGCGGCGAGCACCCAAGAACCCAGCACCGGGAAGAAGTCGAGGCGTAAGACGACATTCAGCGTGACCGCGCCCGCTACCAGCATCATCAGAACAGTTCGCCCCACTGACCAACTCATATCCGCTTCGGCGAGCAAAGTTCGCAGTTTTTCCACATAGGGGAATCGAGCGAGAAGTGTGGAGAGGACCGACAGGGTGCTCAACACCTCGCGACGAAGGAGGCCAGGCTCCTCCTCCGGAGTCGCGGGTTCTGGGGGATCGGTTTGCCGGTCTAGAATCTTCCAGGCCGCCGCCGCCGCAGCCGCCCCGATGAGAAACGTCCCGACGAACACAATTGAATACGTCGGTAGCTCTAGCACCATCAAGCCTCAACCAGCGCGCTGAAAATTCCCTCGGCCACAGGTTCCTCACCGCGCTGCAGCCGTGGCAGAAACATCGGCTTGATACCCGTGGCCCGGAAACGTCCGTCGACTTTTCCCTGAGTGGAAATTCCAAGGTGCTCGAAAACGAAGAGCTCCTGAAGGTCTACCTCTCCACCATGGACACCAACGGATTCGGCGATTTGGGTGACTTTGCGCGTCCCATCACTGAGTCTCGAGATCTGGACATAAACTTGAATGCCGGCCGCAATCTGCTTTCGGATGGCGTTGGTGGACATGCTGGAGCTAGCCAGCCCGACCATCAATTCCAGTCGGCTCACGGCATCTTCGCAACTGTTGGCGTGAATCGTGGCCAGCGACCCGTCGTGCCCGGTGTTCATAGCCTGCAGCATGTCGAGAACTTCGTCGCCTCGCACCTCGCCGACAATGATTCGGTCCGGCCTCATGCGCAGACTGTTGATCAGCAGATGCCGCTGTTTGATCGCCCCTTCTCCCTCGATATTCGCCGGGCGAGTTTCCATCGCCGCTACATGCTCTTGGCGAAGACGCAGTTCCGCGGTGTCTTCGATCGTGACGATCCGTTCATCTTGCCCGACGTATTCGGAAAGCACGTTCAGCAGCGTCGTTTTCCCGGTTCCCGTGCCCCCAACGATGAGGATGTTGAGGCGTGAACGCACACACGCGGCCAGTAGCTCGAGCATCTCGGCGCTTAGCGTCCCGGTACGGATCAAGTCGATCGGATGCAAGGTGTCCTTGGAGAAGCGACGGATCGACAGAAGGGGACCTTCAACGGCAACTGGCGGGATGACTGCATTGACCCGCGAGCCATCGGGCAGGCGGGCATCGACCATGGGCGAAGATTCATCGATGCGCCGTCCGGTGTAGGAGACGATTTTCTGAATGATTCGCTGCAAGTGAGCGTTATCCTTGAAACGGACGGAGGTTTTGACGAGCTTGCCGTCACGCTCGACGTGCACCAGTTTCGGGGTTGTCACCAAGATGTCGGAAATGGTGGGATCAGCCATCAGCGGCTCGAGCGGTCCCAACCCAAAGACCTCGTTCAGTACTTCTTCAACCAGCTGCTCCGCAACGTCGCCATCAAGGCCGGCATCCTCCTCGGCGACCAGCGCCGCCACGGCTTCTCGAACCTCGCGCCGTACCCGGGGGGCGTCAATTTCAGCCAATCGCTCGAGGTTGATACGCTCCACCAGCCGGCGATGGACGCGATGCTTTAAGTCGAGATATTCAGGGGACGGCTGGGAACTCTCCGAGTGAGTTGGTTCCGTGGTAGGGCTCGGCTCGATGTCGGGTCTGGTTGGAGAGTCGGCCATAACCCGCCGCTATTTCTTGCGCAGAACGGCGACGTCCGCCTCGCTCAGGCTGCGCTGTGCGGATGGATCGCGAGGCACCGTCCGGGTCCCCCCGCCAGCTGTGCGTTTCTCGCCGCTGCGTCTTGAACGCGCCGGCGACCGTGCGGTGACGTCTGAAAGACGACCACCTGAGGTTATTTGGTGCTCTCCGTCCAAGGGATTGCGCAACGCAAGCCGGATAAAGCCCGCATGATCGGCAATGCTAAGGGCCTCGGCGTCTTCGGCATGCACCAACAGCGTCGCAACAGGGCGTTGACTTCGCCGGCCGTCATCGACCGGCTCACGTCCCGTGGCCAACACTTCGATGTTTTGCAGAACGGTCTTGATGTGCAGCTTTTGGTTTCCGTTGGAGGGCGGACCGTTGGAAACCATCACGTCTACCCGGTCACCCGGCCCTAGTAGAAAGTTGACGCCGGCATACTCCACCAAGTCAACAGAGACAGCTCGCATTCCCGGTGGGACTCGCCCTGCCGCGCTTCCTCCACTGCCCATCGAAAGCCGCGAGTCCATGAGCGGCTCGTATTGACGAACGTCGTGCGCGAGGATCTTACCGACCAGCTCCGCCTGTTCGGTAAAAACCCCGGCGGGGAGGTTCTCGCTCGCCCACGGCGCCACGGTTAGATCGGAGGGCTTAAGTTGGGCACCGCGATCGAGATCTCGCGCGGCCACGACAATGGAGTGGCGGATTTCAACGCCGCCAGTCCTGCTTTCGGCGCTGTCCGAAAGAAACTGATAGAAAAGGTACGTCGACGCTGTAGCCGCAACTAACCCCACCCCGATGACGATCAGTAGTTTTTTCTGCATACATTCCTCGCCCCGAAAACGACCTGCAGCTCGCCGCTCCGTCTCATTCTGACAGACTGTTCGGCGAAACCCTACACCCGGGGGGCAAACGGGCAGAGCTTAAGTCCAGGCTGGTAGCCTACTTATCGTCAGCCCAAGCTGTTCTGTAAGGATCCGCAAATCCGGTGGAGCCAGAAGGATGCACGGCGTCCGCAGGGAGCCACTCACTTTCAATGTAGGCAACACCGCTGGGTCGAGGTATCAGCGATTCGCACTAAGGCTTTGGGTAATTCCCCCTACGGCTCCAAGGGGCGCTGAGTCGTCAGCTCTCGCCGGTCTAGCTGGGGTCCGGAAAGAGTCGCAACGTGTTCATGACATGGGAGAAAGTGCCGCAGACCCGAGCTTCGTCGGCGGACCTCCATCAAAAGTTTCTATCGGGATAAATAACCCATGGGCCGGCGCTAGCCACTGTGGTAGGATTGACGTTTTTCGACACTGGATAATTGGACTCAACAGTAAGGGGCCCACCGCACCAGAGAAGCGAATGAAACGGACGAAAACTCCGGAAGAGGTCCTGGCATTTGCGGACGAAAACGAAGCCCGCATGTTGGACCTACGCTTCGCCGACCTGCCCGGGCTGTGGCAGCACGTCACTTTTCCCATCTCACAGCTATCCGAGAGCACCTTTGTGGACGGGTTTGGCTTCGACGGCTCTAGTATCCGCGGGTGGCAAGCGATCAGTGAAAGCGACATGCTGATCGTCCCCGATCCCAGCACCGCGATGATGGATCCGTTTACCGATGTGCCAACGCTGGTGATGGTTACCGACGTAGTCGATCCGATAACCAAGCAGCATTATGCGCGGGACCCGCGCTGGATTGCCCGGAAAGCCGAGCAGCACCTGCGCTACACCGGTATCGGTGACGTGGCTTATTTCGGCGCCGAGGCAGAATTCTTCATCTTCGACAACATCAGTTTCGATCAGTCCCATCAATACGGCTTCTATTACATTGATGCGGAGGAAGGCCGCTGGAACTCGAGTCGCAGGAAGGACAATCTGGGCTACCGGCCCCGCTACAAAGAAGGTTACTTTCCCGTACCCCCGACCGATCACCATCAAAACATCCGCACGGAGATGGTCACCACTATGGAGCGTTGCGGACTGACCGTCGAATGCCATCACCACGAAGTGGCCACAGGCGGACAGGGCGAGATCGACCAGAAGTATGACTCCTTGGTCCGCTCCGCCGACAACATGATGATCTACAAGTACGTGGTGCGCAACGTGGCCTTTCGTTACGGACACACGGTCACTTTCATGCCCAAGCCCCTGTGGAACGACAACGGCAGCGGCATGCATACGCATCAAAGCCTGTGGAGGGACAGCGAGTCGCTCTTCGCGGGCGACCAGTATGCCGGGCTGAGTGAAACCGCTCTCTACTACATCGGGGGGCTGCTCAAGCATGCTCCGGCGGTCGTGGCCTTCGCAGCCCCAACGACCAACAGCTTCAAACGACTGGTCCCGGGCTTCGAGGCGCCTGTGAACTTGGCATATTCCCGGCGTAACCGTTCGGCCGCGTGCCGTATCCCGATGTATTCGTCCGATCCGAAGGCGAAGCGGGTGGAATTCCGACCGCCGGACCCGGCCTGCAACCCCTACTTGGCGTTTGCGGCGATGTTGATGGCCGGCCTTGACGGTATCCAGAACAAGATTGATCCGGGCGAACCACTCGATAAGGATATCTACGACCTGTCACCGGAAGAGCTGCAGCAGGTACCCGCCCTGCCCACTTCGCTTGACGGCGCGCTGGAGGCTCTCGAAAATGACCACGAGTTCCTGACGCGGCAAGACGTCTTTACCGAGGAGGTCATCGAAACCTGGATCGACTACAAGATGAAAAAGGAAGTGGAAGAGGTGCGGCAAAGGCCCCATCCTTATGAGTTTTCGCTGTACTACGACATCTAGAGGCAGCCGGCCCCTACCTACGACTGGCTGCACTTTGCGGCCGGTAGAGCCTCAGAGGGCGCAACTGCCCAGCAGTGCCCAAGCCATTCGGAGTGCATCGGCTTGAAAGAAGATGGCTCGGTTCGGCCCAACTGCTTGCGGCCAGGCCGAGCGAAGTTTATAATTCTCAGTTTCCGCGCCCTGTCCGGCGGCTGGTCGAAGACTCAGCTTGTTCCGAGGGGGGCGACAGACAGCACCAACTTATCCGCCAGACAGGAGAGAATCGAATATGCCTAAAACGCCAACCGACGTCAGGCAACTAGCCGAGAAAGCCGACGTCAAGATCGTCGATGTGAAATTCATCGATTTGCCCGGGGTATGGCAACACTTCTCGTTCCCGGTCGAAGACCTAACGGACGACATCTTCGAGGACGGTCTCGGATTTGACGGCTCGAGCGTCCGGGGATTCCAAGAGATCCAAGAAAGCGACATGCTCCTTATCCCCGACCCGGAAACCGCCCGTGTCGACCCGCTACGCTCTGTTCCGACGTTGAGCCTTATTTGCAACGTGCAGGACCCCATCACACGCCAACCCTACACCCGTGACCCGCGCTACATCGCGCAGAAAGCCGAGACGTACCTGAAAGGGTCCGGCGTGGCCGATCTCAGCTACTGGGGACCGGAAGCCGAGTTCTACGTCTTCGATGACGTGCGCTATGACCAGGCTGCCAACACAGCCTTTTACTCCATCGATTCAGCCGAGGGCGCTTGGAACACGGGAAGAGCCGAGGGCCCCAACCTCGGCTACAAGCTGAGGCACAAAGAAGGCTACTTCCCAGTTCCGCCGGCCGATTCATTGCAAGACTTCCGCTCGGAAGTGATCCTTCGCCTGAAAGAGTTCGGCGTAAGGGTCGAAGTTCACCATCATGAGGTGGGAACCGCCGGCCAGGGCGAGATCGACTTGCGCTACAACACGCTGACTCATATGGCCGACAGCCTCATGTACTACAAGTATGTTCTTCGCAACGTCGCTAAGCAGCACGGCAAGACGGTGACCTTCATGCCCAAGCCGATTTTCGGTGACAACGGCTCGGGTATGCACGTACACCAGAGTCTGTGGAAGGACAGCGCCAACCTTTTCTATAGCGAATCAGGATACGGGCTGCTGAGCGAAACCGCCATGCATTATATCGGGGGGATTCTCAAGCACGTGCCGGCTCTGTTGGCCCTCTGTGCTCCGACGACCAACTCCTACCGGCGGTTGGTCCCCGGCTACGAGGCGCCGGTCAACATCGCCTATTCGCAGCGAAACCGCTCGGCCTGCGTCCGAATACCTATGTATTCGACGAGCTCCGCCGCGAGGCGGATGGAGTTCCGCTGTCCTGACCCGTCCTGCAATCCGTACCTGGCCTTCTCAGCGCTGCTGATGGCGGGACTGGATGGCGTCCTCAACAAGATTGATCCCGGCGACCCAATGGACAAGGATCTCTACGATCTCGGTCCCGAGGAAGCCGCCGATCTCAAGAGTACACCCGGCTCATTGGGCGAGGTGCTTGATGCGCTCGAGGACGACCACGAGTTCTTGCTGCGGGGTGACGTCTTCACCCAAGACGTTATCGACACTTGGATTAGCTACAAGCGAGAAAACGAACTCGCCGAGGTAAACCTACGGCCTGTGCCGTACGAATTTTACCTCTACTACGACCTCTAGTTTTTGCCACTGCGCGCGGCCCGTCGAAGCCACCCGGCGGGCCGTGCAGTCCTCCGGCTCTTTCCCAGCCCGCTTTCCCACACCGGTTTGATGGCCGGCGTCGCACGAACGTTATTTGAGCAGCTCGGGGCTCGACGTTCGGAAAGATGAGGCGGCCCTGGCCAACCTCAGGGGGACCGTCCGGCGCCGGCCGCCTCGGCCTGAACGAATAGCTTTCGATCGTCCTTACCCATGGCGTTGAAAACTAAAGCCGCCATGGCCTGGATGAAGCGCGGGCCATCGTTCAGTCCGGGCATCATCTCGAATTGGCGGATCCCGTGCTCGGCAGCCTCCTCCCGAGCCTCGATATCGATCTCAGCCAGGGTCTCGACGTGATCCGACACAAAGGCAATCGGCACGACAAGGACACTTTCGGTACCGCAATCTCCCAGGCCACTTATCGTCTCGTGGAGGGAAGGCTGCAACCACTTGCGATTGCCGACCTTGCTCTGATAGCAGGTTGTCGTGGTGTTTGGCCAGCCGCCGCGTTCCATCGCGAGGCGTACGGTATCTTCAATTTGGGATCGATAAGGATCACCCCCGTCGATAACGCTCACCGGAACGCTATGAGCACTGAACACCAGGTGCACACTCCCGGGATCATCGAACTTCCTCAAGGTCTGGTTGATTCGATCGACAAGCGAGTCTAGGTAAGGCGGGAAGTCGTAGAATTCGCGAATCAGGTGCGTCGGGCGCATGAACGCCAGCGACCCGCACCTGCGTTTCCACTCGTTGAGGCTGCTCCCGGTAGTCGTCGACGAGTATTGCGGATACAGAGGCAACAAGACCAACTCGTCGCAGCCCGCGCGGCGGGCTCTCTCAATCGCGTCATCGGTCATCGGGTGCCAGTAGCGCATGGCCACAAACACCCGGGCATCGATACGCTTGCGCAGCTCCTCTTCGAGTGCTACGGCTTGCTGTTCCGTAAACTTCCGAATGGGTGATGACCCGCCAATGCCGGCATAGTGGTCCCGCACCTTGCGTGCGCGACCTTTAGAAATCAGCTTTGCCAAAGCCGGCCGGCCGATCTTAGCCAACGGGAAGTCGATAATCTCGGGATCGGAGAACAGATTGTAGAGGAAGGGCTCAATGGCCTCGGGAGAGTCCGGGCCGCCGAGCTGGAACAGGATTACGCCGATTCTCTTAGGGGACACGATGCTTGGCTCTCAATGGACATCTACAAAGGCCGCCGCCACCGCATCCCTCACAACGAAGAAGCGACCACATCGCTGAAACCCAACTCTGATCTCACCGCAGCGATCGATAGCGAAGCGCCACCGACAGGGTTCGGCAGATCCTTAATCGTATATCGAAAGCGCCTCAAAGACAATCAATCGAGCGCTCAGGGGTTGGCCGAATCCGTGGGGCGCGCCGCACTTGTTCCCCGGGAGCGAGGAGGCTAGGACCAACGGAAACGTGAAATCCCAGGCGCCGAAGCCACATGTCGATACCATTGGACTAGTCGACCTACTACACCCTCGAGGTCACACACTGAACCTGTGGAGAAGGGCGTTTCCCCGGGCTCAGGAGGCTCGGAAACCGCGTGCTATCCTGAGCACATGAGCAGCCCGTTGAGCGTTAAACCCTGGGCCTCGATTCTGCTGCTCCTGACGCTTGTTGGCGGGGTCCTGTTCGCCCAGCGAACTTACCGAGGCGTCCCGATTCCGTTCTTTCGGATGGACATGCCCGAACCTCCCGACGGCGACGTACCGGCCGAGTTTTACTTCGCTCGACTGATCTATTCCGACGGTTTCGGGGATCGCCCTCTGCGGGACCGGCCCTGTATGATCGACGCCCCGGCCGCGGAACGGCACTTTCTCCAGGGTCTGCGCCGGCTGTCAAACGTCGACTGCCGATCCAAGGAGGTCTTGATCAGCGCCACCGACGACGACCTCTTTGACTATCCGTGGCTTTATGTCGTCGAACCTGGCTGGTGGCAACTCAGCGACGAAGAGGCTGAGCGGATCCGCGAGTACCTTCTGCGTGGAGGATTCATGGTCCTCGACGACTTCCACGGCACCTTCGAGTGGGCCCTGTTCATGCAGGGTATGCGAAAGATCTTCCCCGACCGCCCGGTTGTCGAGGTTGACCCCGGCGACGAAGTCTTTCACGTGCTCTACGATCTCGCACCCAAGGAGCAGATCCCTGGGGCGCAGATGCTCTACACGGGCCGCACCTACGAACGAGACGGCGTTACTCCGCACTGGAGGGGCATCTACGACGATGAGGGCCGCTTGATGGTGCTGATCAACTTCAACATGGACCTAGGCGATGCCTGGGAACACGCCGACTGGCCGGAATACCCGGAGCGCTACACGGCCATGTCCTACCGGCTTGGTATCAACTACATCGTCTACGCGATGACCCACTAGCAGCACGATGCCGTACATTCCTTCGTTGGGATCGGCACCTCACTTCGTTAGGGAAGTCCTTGCGAGTCGAGGCCCCGCCGGGTACACGTGCGCCGGCGCTCATGCCGGGCAGCCTCGACGGTCAAGCGGCTACCGCTATCCCGACATCTCGGCCTCAGCGGGAGGAGCGCGCCGGATGGACTTGATGAAAACGGGCACTACCGGAACGTTCTTTCTTGAACGCTGCTCGGTGGTCTTCACCTTGCCGATCTCTTCGATGACCTCCATCCCTTCAATGACCTTGCCGAATACGCAATAGCCCGTTCCGTCGCCCTTGGGATGGCCGCGGTCCAAGCTCGAGTTGTTTTTGAGGTTGATAAAGAACTGTGTGGTTGCACTCTGGGGGTCCTTTCCTCGAGCCATCGACACCGCGCCTTTCAAGTTCTTCAGCCCGTTGTCAGATTCGTTCTCAATGGAACCCCGGTTCATCTTTCGTTTCAAATCGAAAGTGAAGCCACCACCCTGCACCATGAACCGCTTGACCACGCGGTGGAAGATCGTGGCGTCATAGAACCTGCGGTCCATGTAGCCGACGAAATTCTCGACCGTTTTCGGCGCCTTGTCGGCGTCGAGTTCCATCTTCACCGTGCCTTTGGTGGTCTCCATGATCACCACGTGCTTGCCGGTTAGCGGCTCCGGCTTCTTCTTCTTCTCCATCGCCTCTTTTTTCGCCTGCTCGGCGGCAACATCAGCCTCCGTTGGCGACTCTCCCCCGCCCTCGCAGCCGACCGCTATGAGTAGAGTTGCCAGTAGAAAAACCCAAACAGCGCTTCCGTTGGCCTTCCACGTTCTCTTCATGTCAATTCCTCCCCTCGCCTGATTTATCCCCGTCGGATTGTAACATTCTCCGCGTGGTGTCGAGGGGCAGTCTCTCGTATTTTCGGATTCCGACCCTCGCGGCCCTGGCCTGGCCCTCGCTACGCCCCTCTAGTCGAAGAAAAGAATCTTCGGCTGAACCACTCCATTGGCGACACCGATCCCTTTCCCATGGATCCCGTAGCCCGGGTGGGCCTTCAACACTTCTTCGGTTACAGCTGCGGGATCGTCTTCGTGGTGATAAGTACTAATGGCCAGTTGGGGATGAAAACGCTTAATGGTCCCCTGACCGCCTTCCAGACCCCACCTCTCCGACCCCTCGATATCCATCTTGATGAAGTCAATCCTCTCCAGAGCAAGGTTTTCGACTACGTTGTCGAGCGGCACGATCGGAACGGTAATCTTGTGCGTGCCGGGTAGATCATGTGGGGTGATTACAGAACGGGCTGTGTCATGTTCGTGGACAGCGAGTTCGAGGGAAGAAATCTCTTTCCCCAAGCCCACCTCAACGACAGTCACACTTCCATTCTCAATCTCCTCGGCGAAGTTGCGCTTAAGACAGGCGATGTTGACCGGATTGGGTTCGATCGCCACGACGCGGCCGGCACCTTTGTTCAGGGCGTAGCGCGTGAACACACCAATGTGAGCACCGCAGTCAATGACCGTGTCTCCAGCGCTGACCCTGTTTTCTCCGCTATCGTAGGTTTGATACACAGGGATCTCCCACAGTAGCCATTCCAAGGTGCGAGTCTCGCCGCCCGGAATCCAGAACCTTCCCAGCGGCGTACCATATTGGCGTAAGTCATGCCCCTCCCACGCTTGCTCTCCCAGTAGTTCAATTGAGTCCGCGACCCAACGATCCTTCCCTTCGGGCGAGAAGCAGTGGTCACGGGTGATTGCGATCTTGGCAGCCTCCCGCCAGCCGAGCTGTGGTAAAGAGCCAGCGGTGAAGGATGCAAGAGTGGAGATCCTCCACGACAAAGAACAACCCTCCCGCTCCAACCTCGACCAGTACAGCCCCGAGCAAATCAGCAACGTCGCAATTATCCACCGACTCCATCCCCCGCCAACCAGGACAAAACCGATGGCAGCGACAAAAAGAATCAGCGTGTAGATGTCGTGGAAAAAGTAGAACTTCGCGAGGACGAAGAGCAGTGCCATCAAGACCAACATGCATTGGCTGATGCGGTGACGGCCAAACCCTTTTCTGCTTGAGTTCATCGGACGTGCGGGATTGTAGCATCTTCGGGCACGGTGAAGGACTTGCTCGCGGCGTTGAATCGATCCCGCCATGGCTCCTAGGGAGCGCGTTGCGAGGCAGATCTAAACGGTCAGTCTGCGTTGCAGGGTTAGGCGATCGCACCAACATCAGCAGAGGGGCCTGGTCGCTCACAAAGACCCCTGGGTTCGGGATCACCGGACGGCACACGATCGCGAATAACCACGCTGGTCACGTACGGGCCGGCGAATAGCAGGGGCAACGGAAAACTGGCTGCTTGTAGGCTAACTGGTCGTTAGCGTGCTCACGATCTCACGACGAGCAAACCGAGAAGTTCGGTGCTCAGGACCTACGACCCAGCCGTACCCGTTTCGCGGCTAAGGATGTTACGCTGGTACCCACATAGATTCTGCGGCAACCCTTGGCACAACGTGTGGGGGCTCGTCCATGCAAGCAGAAATCCCATCGACACCGGCGGACAGCAGCGTGTTCCTCGAGTTGCTTGACCCCATGCGGGGGCATGCGATCCAAAGCTGGCAATTCAGCAAGCAATCGCTCATAAGGATCGGCCGCTCCAATGACAACGACATCACGCTCGGCGACCCTCAAGTCTCTCGCCTTCACGTGGAATTGCATCTGCGCGCAAAAGGATGGGAACTCGTTTCCAATGGCAGGCACGGAACGCTCGTCGCCGACGAGTTGGTAGAGCAATGGCCATTGCAAGACGGAACTATACTTCAGCTTGGCCCCAGCGGCCCGAAACTCCGTTTCCGTCAGTCACGGTTGGCGGGCCAGGACGAATCGACGATAACGATGATGCGACCGGGGCTCGCCATCCGCGAGATCTTGCAGCTTGACGAACAGCGGACCGACGAGCAGGTCCGCGAGATTGTAGAAACTCCTTCCTTCCGGCGGGTTCGGGAGCTTGCCCGCAAGCTTCGTAAGGACGATTCCACTTCCGAGGAGCCCACCAAGGAGTTCTAGCTGGAGTGCTTTCTCGCTGGCACCGGCCAAGCTGCGGTCGTAAACCGTCGACGAGCGCGGCACCCAGTCGTGTTAAAGTTTCGTTGAAGTCAAGTAACCAAATGATTAGGAGCTAGGGTGTGGGCAAAATCATCTCGGTCCATTCGTTTCGAGGCGGAACAGGCAAATCGAATCTCACGGCGAACCTTGCCGTAGCGGTGGCACGTGCGGGTCATCGTGTCGGTGTCATCGACACTGACATTCAGTCACCCGGCATCCACATAATATTCGGCCTCAAAGAGGGCGAGACTGAATACTTCCTCAACGACTTCCTGTGGGGACGTTGCTCGATCCAGCAGGCGGCCTGCGATGTAACGGCCAAAGTCCGCGAAGAAGCGGGCGGTCAACTGGAAATCGCCTCTCTCCACCTGATTCCCTCCAGCTCCAAGCAGACAGATATCGTCCGCATCGTCGACCAGGGCTACGACGTACAGAAGCTGAACAGCGGCTTCCAAGAGGCCATACGCCAACTTGGGCTGGACTATCTTTTCATTGATACGCACCCCGGTGTGAACGACGAGACCCTGCTGTCCATCGTGGTGTGTGATCTTCTCCTCGTTGTCATGCGGCCCGACAATCAGGATTTTCAGGGGACGGCCGTAACTGTCGAACTCGCCCGCCAGCTAAAGGTTCGGAACATGATGATGCTCGTCAACAAGGTCCCCTCCGATATCGAGGCCCACGCACTTCGGGGACACCTGGAAAGAACATACAAGATACCGATCGCAGGGATCTTTACCCTGAACTTCGAAGTTGTGCAGCTCGCCAGCAGCGGCATCTTCTCCCTTCGGCATCCGCAGCACCCTTTCTCGCAACAGATCGAGATCGTCGCTCAGAAAATCACCAGCGCAGATCCTGAGCAAGTTGATGCCGCTAACGCCCCAAATCCCGGGACGTGACTCAGTCGCCCTTCTCGGCTGAGAGGCCGCTTTACCGACAGTCGACCAGCCCCTAAACAGGTGAATTCGCTTCTCACCCCCGAAACGTCAGAAAGACCACGACGCTCAAACTCAAGAAGAAGAGTCCGCAGCAGACGACGCCAAGTTGCAGGAACCAGCCGGGCCGCGCTTCTTTCGGCAAAAGGGTTCTATTGGCGTACAACGCCAGCAGCGACGTCGATCCCAGCGCGACAGTGCCGATGACGGCGCCGAACTTGGCTAAATCCAGCGGGTCAAAGAGCGTCAACATGACCAATCCCCACACCAGGTATACGGACATGATGCCGTAGTAGATGTATTTGACCTGGTTGCCTTTTAGCTGCTTCGCCCGTTCGCTGGCGGTCCAGATGATGTCCGTCCAGCGGCGCGAGATCTGGTCGTTGACGCTCACCTGGCCCGGAGCCAGCACAAGAAAGCCGCACAATAGCGTTAAGGTCCAGAGAAGGGGGCCAAACTCGGTGTAGCGTTCCTCCATGCCGCTGGCCACCATAGCGGCAACGCGGCTCCCTTCGACCGTATGGTTGCGGATAAACTCCACCGACATCATGCAGGGCAGGGCCATACCGAGGAAGGAGCACACCATCCATACCGCCACTTGATCGCGCACGATGTGCCGGATCCAGCCAAGCCAGCGGGACCTATTGGCCGCGTTTCTGAAGGCCACCATACCGACGTGCGACAGTTTGATCATTCTGCCGCCGATCGCACTGGGGATGGCGCCGACGTGTTTTCCCATACCCCAACCCTTGTCCCGCGCATAATTGGAAAACAGGGTGTTGGTCATCCCACCCGCACCGGCGATGCCAATAAAAGCAGCCAGGATGGCCCAGTCCACGGGCGGCAGCTTGCCATACTCCTTCACGTAACCAAAAAGGCCTGTAATCTCGAGCCCTCGATTCTCCGTGAGCTGTTCGAATCGTTCGCGGTAGGGATCGGGCACTTCATTCAGCTCACGATAGCTCTGGGCGCCGTTCGCATCCACAACGGTCATGCGTTCGATTTGCCAGGAACGGTCTTCGCCGATCGTCCCGGCGACGGTGAGCTTTTCACCCTCACTCTCCGTCTCGACAAAGAAGGCATTAGGTCGGGCAAGTTGAACAGCGCGATCGACGAGGGTCTGACGCCGGCTTCGCAGTTCCGCCATCTCAGCGCGCGACAGGCCTCGCTGGTCGAGAGACTCCCAATCAACCATCTTGAATTTCTGTAGCTTATCGGCTCGCTCCACGCTGAACTCGGCGATAACCGGCGTCCCCTTTTCCATGATTCCCTTGAGCGTATAGGTCGTATCGCCATCTCTTTCCGCAATCGTAAAGTGGCGGTCGACGACAGTGGTGTCGGCTCTCAGGGGAATGTTGCCGAACCGAAAGAATGCCGTGGCGACGTCCCAGATGACGGCTCCTGACACCATGAAGACAGCGATGAAGGTCAGATAACCGAGTACGACGACCAACTTCAGGGTCATGATCCACTCGAGCATGCGGTAAACCTTGCCGCCGAAGATGAGGGGCACGAAGGAAAACAAAAAGACCGTGACACCGAGGTATTGGACGAACTGAATTTCATCCGCCGTGCCGGGCAAGTGTCCCAAGATCGCTGCCGCTAGCGGGACGGCGGCATTCGAGGCGTTGAACGGCCAAATGCCTGCGATGTCGATACACACGAAAAAAGTGACCCAAAGCTTCGGGCCCGGCTTCGTCCGTAAGATTCCGACGTGGATCGGCTCACCGCAATAGATCGCATAGCGCATCATCATGAGATTGCAGAACACTTGAAAGACGATGCTGATCGATGCCAGCCACATCAACGTGGCGCCATACTGAGCGCTGACCGCCGGGCCGAACAACCACTCTCCCGAGCCGATGGAAGTGCCCGCCAACACGACTCCCGGCCCCAGCAAGCCAACCCACAGACGCCAGCCCGCGTCGGGCGGCGCGGGCATCTCCCCCAGCTGCCACGGCGGCAGATGTCCGGCAGGAACGGTGTCGATTTGGGGAGGGGCGTCGGAAGCGTTTTCAGTCATTGGGGTTTGGATCGGTCGTCCCGTTAGAGCCCGGGCTGCTCGATCAGCTCACGGACGGTTTTCAGAAACGCGGCGGCCGGGGCCCCGTCCACGATCCGGTGGTCGAATGTCAAGCTCAGCGAAACCATGTGACGCGCGGCAAGCTGTCCCTCGTGGACGGCGGGCTTCAGGCGAATCGCTCCCACGCCGAGGATCGCGCATTGCGGCAAGTTGATAATTGGGGTGAATGCGTCGATGCCGTAAGTCCCGAGATTGGTGATCGTGAACGTGCCGCCTTGCAGGCTGTCACGATCAAGCTTACGGGCGCGAGCCTTTTCGGCCAGCGAGCGGGACTCTCCCGCGATTTGCGTGACGCTCTTCTTGTTGGCATCCCGTAGAACCGGAGCCAACAAACCTTCCTCGGTGTCCACGGCGATGGCGATGTGTATGTCGTCAAGGACCCGGATCTGCTCGTTTTCCCAGTAAGCGTTCAGCAGGGGGTGCTTTTCGAGAGCCGCGGCCGTGAGCTTTACGAGGAGATCGGTGTACGTCGGAAGGACCGGTTCCCCCGAAGCACCGGCCTTGAGTTCGTCGCGCCGGCTGACCAGGTTCGTGGCGTCGGCTTCGGCCGTCAAAGTCACGGGGGCCGTTGAGTGGGCGCTTTCGGACACCCGCTCGGCGATACGTTTTCGCAATCGGCCTACCGGCGCAGGCGCACCCCTGCCGGCTGCGGCGGCAGCTCCGGTGGCGGCTGCACGAATGTCCTCCTCGACGATGCGCCCTTCGCGGCCCGTCCCCTGAACCTTCTTCCAGTCGACGCCCAGTTCTTTGGCGATTCGCTTGGCGCGTGGACTGATCGACGGGCGGGCGGCTCGTGCTTCCCGAGGCTGTGCCGCGGGTGTAGGAAGCGCTGCGGCAGCTGTCGACGCAGACTCGGCCTTGGCGCCGGCACTTTCAGGCATAGGCGGCGCAGCAGCGACGCTCTTAACGCTGGAAGGAGCTTCCTCGCCGGGTTCGACAAGGTATCCGATCAATGTTCCCACCGGGAGTACGTCTCCCGGCCGGGGACCGTCTGCGGGAATCCGCAGGATCCCGGATTCCAGCGACTCCACTTCCTGCTCCGCCTTCTCCGACTCGACAAGGAAGACCGGCTCGCCCTCTTTGACGGTCTCTCCGTCTTTTTTGAGCCAGCCCGTGAAGGTACCCTCCTCCATGTCCCAACCGAGTCGTGGCACGAACAGTTCAAAGGCCATCCCGGTCTCTATTCCGCCACCAACTCCTGGACCGACCGAACAATGTCTTCGACGTGCGGAACGAGAGCCTTTTCGAGCGCCGGACTGTATGGGATCGGCGTATGCACTCCGTTCAGGCGGCGCACGGGGGCGTCGAGATCTGCGAAAGCACGCTCCATCACCTGGGAGGAGATCTCCGCGCCGATCGCGCACGGTGCAAACGTCTCGTCCACGATGAGAAGCCGGCCTGTCTTGTGGACGGACTCGAGAATGGTGTCGATATCGAGCGGCGCCAGAGTCCTGGGGTCAATGACTTCGACGGAGATGTTTTGTTTCTCGAGCTGCTCGCAGGCGGTGAGAGTTAGTCCCACCATATTGGAAATGGCCACGACGGTCACATCGCTCCCTTGGCGAGCAATCGCGGCTTTGCCGAAGGGTATGGTGTAGGGTTCCTCGGGAACGTTGCCCTTGCTGCCCAACAGGGAGCGGTGCTCGAGAAAGAGTACCGGGTCGTGACAGCGAAGCGCCGTAACGAAAAGCCCTTTGGCGTCGTACGGATTCGATGGCATCACGACCCTCAAGCCCGGAATGTGAACGTATATCGGGTAGTAGTTTCCCGAGTGGTGGGTGGCGGCGGAGTGCCCGACGCCGATGCAGCCGCGTAGCAGAATTGGCATCTTCAGCCGCCCGCTCGACATGTACTGCATCTTGGCGATTTGATTGAGAATTTCGCCCAAGGTGTCCAGAGCAAAGTCCCAAAACATGAAGTCGACAACGGGGCGGGCGCCCGCCATGGCGGCTCCGGTGGAAACCCCGGTGAAGCCACGCTCGCTGATCGGTGTATCGCAAAGACGCTCGGGTCCATAGAGGTCGTAGAGGCCTGTTGTCGTATTGAAGTTTCCCCCGCGTTTGCCGACCCCCTCACCGAAGACAAAGATGGTGGGGTCTCTTTCCATCTCACCGGCGAGGGCCTCGAGGGTGGCCTGCATGAAGGTGATCTCGCGCGCCGCGGGGCCGTCCGCCTCGCTCGGCGGCGCCTCGGTTTCGACGCCGTCTTGGCTGAAAATGAAAGCGGTGGCCGTATCGGGGTCCGGCCAAGGACTTTGCTTGGCGAACTCGAACGCCTCTTCGGCTTCCGCCTGGATCTCCCGGTCAATCCCCTGGAGTTCGTCTTCGGTCGCCACACCGTCATCCACGAGTTTTTTCTGAAAAGTTTCGATAGGGTCGCGGGCCCTCCACTCTTCGACCTCCTGTCTCGTTCGATGACCGTAATCGCTCATCCCTTCGTTGTGGGCTCGCGTGCGATAGGTCTTGCATTCGATCAGCGTGGGGCCTCCCCCGGAACGCGCCCGCTTGACAGCCTCGTCGGCGGCCTGATAAACGGCGAGGACGTCGTTTCCATCGACGGCCACACCCGGCATTCCGTACGTTTCTCCGCGGCTGCCAACCTCCGGATTCCGGGTCGCGTAGTTGAAGGCCACCTCCGTCGCATACAGGTTGTTTTCACAGACGAGTAGAACCGGTAGCTGGTAGATCGCCGCCAGGTTCAGACCTTCGTGGAAAGCGCCGTTGCTGACGGCGCCGTCGCCGAAGAAGGCAGCGCTGACGCGATCCGTCTTCAGAAGCTTCAGGGCGTAGGCGGCGCCCGTCGCCTGCAGGATCGAGGGGCCAACGATACCGCTCGTCCCCATCAAACCGACTTCCGGAGAGAAAAGATGCATACTTCCTCCCCGCCCCCGCGAACAGCCCGTTTGGCGCCCAAACAACTCGGCGATCAGCTCGCGCATCGGCACGCCTTTCGCCAGCGCGTGCCCGTGACCCCGGTGGGTGCTGAAAATCGTGTCTTCGGGACGAAGATGGGCGCAGACGCCGGTGGCGACAGCTTCCTCCCCAATGTAGGTGTGGCAGGCGCCGTGCAAGAGGCCCATTTGATGCGCCTTCACCAACTGTCGCTCGGAGCGGCGGATCACGAGCATCTTGTGATAGAGCGAAAGAAGAACTTCCTTTTCAAGATCCAAACTCAGTGCGGTTGTTGACATGTTGCGGTCCTTTACTAGAGGTATGACTATGCGACGAGGCAGCCACTCTTAGCGCAGAAAAAATGGGGACTGCACATACTTTAGTTACATTTTCAGATTTCACGCAGCGCTATTGTACACCCCGGCCAGGTCGATCTGCCTTTGCCTCGCCTAATGTCCTAGGAGCCGTGGTAAAAGTAGACTTCGCGAAAATCGGGTACAGCCAGCCAATTCGTTCAGGCTGAGTCCTTTGTTTCGATGGCCATGACGGGGAGCGAATTGGTGGCAGTCCCCATCTTTCGCTCCCGCACGATTTTGCCTGCTAACGGTAGGACGGGTAGTTATTCTTGGCTTCGGAATTGGTCGGATACGTGATCAGCCCTCGGACGCGTGTGCGCAGCCGATAAACGGATTTCGGGGTGGCCATATATAAGGACCGATAGTCCTCATCCCCCCAAGCACAGTTACGCGGAAGGTCAGGCGGCCGAATGTTCCCAAGGTGTTTCCCTTCGCTGTCAAAGACCCACATCCCGCCCGGCCCAGTCGTCCAAATATCGCCTTGCTCATCCACCTTCATGCCGTCGACAGGCCCCTTTTCGTCTGATTCCAGTTCGGCGAAGAGGCGCTGGCCGGTCAAACTCCCATCGCTGCCGACATCAAAGGCGTGAAGTTTCTTCCGAGGGGTGTCCGCGACGTAAAGTGTATTTTGATCGGGAGACAGGGCAACGCCGTTGGGCACGCCGAAGTCCGTGGCCTCCACGAAGAGCTGCCCGCTGGGGTCAACTCGAAAGACGGCCTTAAAAGAGAGTTCTTGGACGGATCCGGTTGGAAAACCCCAGTAGGGGTCACTAAAGTAGATATTGCCGTCCTGGCGAATGACTACGTCGTTTGGGCAGTTCAGTTTCCGCCCTTCCCATTCATCGGCCAGAACGGTGATCTTACCGTCCGCTTCCAGCCGCTCCAGCCTACGCAGTTCTTGATTGCAAATCACCAGGCGTCCCTGGTGGTCAAAAGTCAAGCCGTTTGAATAGCCAGAGGGCTCACGGAACACCGCCAGCCCGCCCGTCGGCGACCACTCGTAGATTTTGTTCCCGAAAATATCACTAAAGAGAAGGGACCCCTTGGGATTCCATACAGGGCCTTCCGTCAAGTGCTCATAAATGCCAGTGGACGTTTGGAAGGCCGTTCCCTTGCCGCCAACAGTGGCCACGTGCTCGATGGACTCACCTGCATCCACCAACTGATGGAACCCCGGGTCGAGCGCCCGCGGGTGCACCGGCTGTTCCGTTTCGCCGTCTGGTGCGTCCTTAGCCATAGATCGCTGCCATATTGTAACTAGGTCTCGTTAAGCGCGAAGCGCGACCTACCCACTTCAGGCGATCGCCGGCCGAGACCCAAACTCTGAGCTTGTCGCAGGGCGGCTCGGCACCTTTGAGCTCACTGCCGAGTACTATCCCGAGGGCATGAATACTGTCTGCGAAAGTTCTGCCCCCGGGGGTTGCTTTCAAACTCGCCGCCCGTGGGAGATGGGAGTAAAATACAGTCAGACGCCGACGAAGACGCGCCATTGGGTTCCTATGAGTTTTCGGTGGAGGCCCGAGTGGGCAACCGCTGGGCGCCAACCCGGCCTATAATGCTTACCGTCGAACCGGCCTCGAAACGAGTGGCCGAAAAGAGGTGACAATCATGCCCTCCGGTAAAGAGGATTTCTCTCAAGCCGCCACGTTGGTGTCGCGGCGAAAGTTACTGGAGATGTCCGGCCTGGGCCTCGGCAGCCTGGCGTTAAAGAGCCTGTTGCATTCCGACTCATTGTTAGGGGCGGAGCGGGGCTCTGATCGACAGCTGTACAACAATCTGCAGCCTCGCTCTGGGCATTTCCCCGGCCCCGCGAAGGCCGTCATCCAAATGGTCCAGAACGGCGGCCCCAGCCAGATGGACTTGTTCGACCCGAAGCCGGAACTCACGAAGCGCGCCGGCCAGCCCCATCCGGACGGAGTCGAAATCCACCAACCTAACAACGCGAATATCTTGCTGCCTACGCCCTTCGAGTTTCGGCGCCACGGCGAATGTGGCATGGAGATGTCCGAGGTTCTTCCCCATCAGAGCACCATGGTGGACGAGATGTGTCTGGTGCGGTCGATGTACACCGAGCACAACAATCACCCCGAGGGGCTGAACATGCTCCTCACGAGCAACATCTTCGCCGGACGGCCTGTGATCGGCTCCTGGATCACCTACGCTCTGGGAACCGAAAACCAGAACCTTCCCGCTTACGTCGTACTTCGCGACCCGGAGGGCTACCACACCCTGGGTAAGATCCTCTGGTCCAGCGGCTGGCTGCCCGCGCTCTACCAAGGCGTCGAGTTCGCCTCGACCGGCACGCCCGTGCACCATCTCAATCCACCCGTGCCCGTGCCGCCGGGCGTGCAGCGGGAGAGCCTGGACTATCTGGCCAAAATCAATGCGGAACATTTGCGCCATCACCCGGGCGAGTCTGAATTGGAAGCACGGATTCAGAACTACGAGCTGGCGGCGCGGATGCAGCTTGCCGCCGCCGAAGTGCTGGACTTATCCGACGAGTCCGAGGCCACGAAGAAGCTCTATGGGCTGGACAATCCGGTTACGGCCGGCTATGGCACGCGCTGTTTGATGGCCCGGCGACTCGTCGAGGCCGGTGTGCGCTTCGTGCAGATCTTCCCGGGCAAGGGCCAGCCCTGGGACACGCATCAGGACACCAAAGAAACTCTGCCGCCCATCTGCGCCAAGACGGACCAGGGCTCTGCTGCTCTCATCCAGGATCTAAAAGGCCGCGGATTGCTCGACAGTACAATCGTCATGTGGGCCGGCGAATTTGGCCGCCTGCCGACCAGCCAGCACGGCAAAGGTCGGGATCACAATCGCAACGCCTTCAGCCTTTGGCTCGCGGGCGGAGGATTCAAGAACGGGCTTGTTTACGGCGAGACCGACGAGTTCGCTTACAAGGCCACGCTGAATCGGGTGAGCGTGCCGAGTTTGCAAGCCACCTTGCTTTACCTGCTGGGCCTCGATCACAAGCGCCTCACCTATCCGTTCGAAGGCCGAGAGCAAACCGCAAGCGACGTGAGTGTAACCGGCGCCAAGGTTGTCGGGGATCTGGTGAAGAAGCCGCCGCAAGGTGCCTGAGCGATAAAGGAATCCCATGTCGACACTCCACCGACGTCTCGGGGTGCTGGTCGGACTGACCGGCTGCTTGGCCATCGCGGCTTGGGGCCAGACGCCGCGCTTCGAGCGGGATGTACTTCCCATCCTCACCACTAACTGCCTCAGTTGCCACGGCGGCACTTCGATGGCCGGTCTCGATTTGCGCACGGCGCGCTCAGCGCTTAAAGGCAGCCACAACGGGCCCGTGATCGTCAAAGAAGACCCGGAAAACAGCTTGCTTTACCAGCGTGTCTCCAAGCGAGAAATGCCGCCTCCGGCGTTCAAGCAAAACCTCGGCGACGCGGAAATCGAAACGATCCGACGGTGGATCGAGGGCGGCGCGCTGTCGGATGAAACGGCTCTCGCCGCGGTGGCCTCCTCGGAAGAGCTGGCGCGTTTCGAAAGGGAGATTTTGCCCATTTTTCAGTCCCGCTGCGTGGCGTGCCACGGCAGCGGGGAGCCGATGGCCGGATTGGGTCTCGAAACGCTCGAGTCTCTGCTGAAGGGAAGTACCAACGGTCCCGTGATCCGACAGGGCTGGTCGGACAAGAGCATCCTGATCCGCAAAGTCTCAAGCCGTGCCATGCCGCCTCCGGGGGCCGGGGAACCGCTCGACGAGACACAGATTCGGACCCTGCGGAATTGGATTGATACCGCTCGCTTCAACGTGCGCTCCGAGCAGGCCGGAAGCGAGCGAGAAACGTTCTCCGAAGCAGAGGCGCCGCCGATTACAGAGGAGGATCGGCTGTATTGGGCGTTCCGCAAGCCGGTCGCGCAACCTGTGCCCGAGGTGAAGAACAAGGGGCGTGTTCGCACCTCTATTGATAAATTCGTGCTGTCCAAGCTCGAAGCTGAAGGCTTGAGTTTCTCGCCGGACGCGCCGAAAGTGACGCTTATGCGGCGCGCTTACCTAGACCTGATCGGACTGCCTCCCGGCCCGGAAGAAATCGACGACTTCCTGGCCGACACGAAGCCACAAGCGTACGAACGATTGATCGACCGCTTGCTTGCATCTCCCCACTATGGCGAACGCTGGGGCCGGCATTGGCTCGACGCCGCCGGTTACACCGACGTCACAGGCTTTGATGCCGGGCCCGAAAAATACGAACTTCTCGAGGGTATGTGGCGTTATCGCGACTACGTGGTGCGCTCGTTCAACAACGATAAACCTTATGATGTCTTCCTCACCGAACAACTTGCGGGCGACGAGCTGGTGGACTGGCGCTCGGCCGAAAAGTATACGCCCGAAATCGTGGAACTGTTGACCGCCACCGGGTATCTGCGCAGCGTTTATGACCGCACGGACGCGGATATCGTCAACCTGCTTGTAGAACGCTACGACGTCCTGTTCGGCCTGATGGAGAAAGTGTCAACCAATCTGCTGGGGTTAACCCTTGGCTGCGCTCGCTGCCATAGCCACAAATACGATCCCATTCCCCAGCGAGACTACTATCGATTCCTGTCTTTGTTCACCGCCGCCTACAACCCGACGGACTGGAAGCAACCCAAGAACCGTTTCTTACCCAACGTCTCGAAGCCGGACGAGGAAGAAATCGCTCGTCACAACGCCGAGATTGACCGCCCGCTGGAAAAGTTGAAGGAGGAGTGGGCCCGCTTGCGGCGCCCCTACGAGGAACGTCTCCTCGATACAAAGCTCCAAGAATTGCCCGCGGAGATTCGGGCGGACACCAAAGCGGCTCTGAAAACATCGGAAGAGGAGCGAAACGAGGTCCAGGAGTTCCTTTTCAAGAAATTCGGGGAGAAGCTGGAGGTCACATCCGAGGAAGTGGACAAGGTTCTGACCGAAGAAGACAGACGAGCTGGGGAGAACCTCGAGGAGAAAATCAAAACGCTGGAGGGTTACCGGCGTTCGTTTGAGAAGGTCCAAGCGCTGTGGGATGTCGGCTCGCCGCCGCCCATTCGACTTTTACAGCGAGGCGCCGTCGAGTCGCCCGGCCCCAGGGTGAAACCAGGGTTTTTGACGGTGCTCAGCCCCCCCGGAAAGTCGGCTCTTGTACGTCCTCGCCCCGTCAAGGGCGAAACCAGCGGACTTCGGCTGGCTTTGGCCCACTGGTTGACGAACCGGGATCATCCGCTCACCGCCCGCGTAATGGTCAATCGGATCTGGTACCACCACTTCGGCAAAGGTATCGTCGAAACTGTCGAGAATTTCGGCCGGCAAGGCGCTCGCCCAACCCATCCTGAATTACTGGATTGGCTGGCCGTGGACTTCATGGAACACGGTTGGCGCATCAAGCAGCTTCACAAAATGATTATGACCTCGACCGCATACCGCCAATCTTCTCGCCGGCCAGCGGATGGGGAGGGCGCCGCGGCGAGAACCGCGGACCCGGAAAACCGCTTGCTTTGGCGCATGAACCTGCGGCGTCTAGAGGCCGAAGCGATTCGTGACTCGCTTCTGGCAGCCAGTGGCAAGCTGGACCGAGAAACCATGGGTGGGCCGGCGATCCCCCTAACACCTGACTCGGACGGCTTGCAAACAATTTCCGACGAGAACCCCGGCGACAAGTGGCGCCGCAGCCTCTACGTTCTTTCCAGGCGCAACTACCCGTTGAGCTTTCTTGAGGTTTTCGACTATCCCCTCATTCAGACCAATTGCAACCGGCGGATCAATTCGTCCACGCCTCTGCAGTCGCTGGCCCAGTTGAACGGCCCGTTCCTGTTGGAGCAAGCGCAACACATGGCCGAACGGGTCAGCCAAATGGCCCCTGGAGCCGAAGCGATTCCCAAGATCGAATCCGCCTACCTGCTAGCGCTCTCGAGAAAACCCGGCGAGACCGAAAAGCAGATCAGCCGGGCCCATCTCGAAAAGCAAGAAAAACTATACTTACTCGGGAACGTCTCCCCGGAGCAAGCTTCCCGGATGGCGCTCGCCAGTATGTGCCAAATGCTGCTTTCCAGCAACGAGTTGCTCTACGTCGAGTAGAGTGCTCGGCGAGTCCATGGTGGACCGTCGCCGGGCGTTGCGACGCTAATGCCCCCCAGGCGTGTTGCCCTGGAGCGCCCCGAGGGTTTGCCAGCGGCGCGGGAGTTGGGTTTGTACTTCCCGGGTCTGGCGTTTCACTCGTGTCGACGCGAGGTTGCGAGGAGGATCCAGGAAGCGGGCGCGTCGGCTGTCGAGGCGCAGTTGACTTCGGGCACTCGCGTCCTCAGATGACGGGGCACTACACACTCTTGCAGAAGAAACGGATGGAAGACTTGGTGACGCGTATGCAAGAGCGGAGTAGTGCGACGGGAGGGGTAGTGGAGTTTAAGGAGAAGCAGGCGTGATCGATTTGTTGTGGAAATTTGCAACTGTCGGTCTTCCGATTTTGTGCTCTCTGGTGGCCATATTCTTGGCGGTCAGGGCAGAAAGACGAGCGAGTCGAGCCTTAGAAATCCAGCAAAGCAGGGAAACCGATCGGAAGCTAGCTCAGAAGCAGGCCGATTTGATCGCCGAAATTAGGTGGGTGCCAAACGGCGTTTTCGGCCAATACTACCTGCGAATAGAAAACATCGGTAAAGCTGACGCAGAAGATTTCGCCCTGACGATGGACGGTCTGCGATTCACCGATCATCCGATGCTGAAAGACCTTAACGAAAAAGAGATCCACTTCATCAGAGCTAGCACGGGGATCAGTTACGGGCTGTTTGTGTCGAATGGAAAGTTCACTGCTGTCCGGTTAAAAGTCGAATAGAATCAATTGGTTGGGGTCATAGGGGGATTCGTTTGGGGAGTCGGATGGCTGGAGTGCCTGTAAAAGGGGCATTTTTTCGAATTGCGTAACGCTGAGAATCTGTAGAATCTGGTAAAGACTCGCTTCCAGCCCGAGGCGTTTCCGGACGATGGCGATGAGCACGTAAATCGAGACAGCGATCCAGATCTGCGTCTTGACGGCGTTCTCGCTGGTGCCGTAAAACGAGTTGATTCGCAGATGTTGCTTGATCCACTTGAAGAACAACTCAATCTGCCAACGCGACTTGTAGATGTGGGCGATGGTCAGCGCCGGGAGCGCGAAGTTGTTGGTCAGAAACTTCAGCCGCTTGTTCGTCCGGGCGTCGAAGTAACTGACCCTCCGCAACGGGTCGGGATAGGCTTGGGCCGATTCGATGGCAGCCAGTATGACGGTCTGATCCGAGCGCAAGCCCGTGGATTTGTCGACGGGATGCGAGTAGCGCCGTTGGAGCAAGATGTTCTTCTTGGTTCGCACGACGAAGAACGACGAGCAGAGAGTGAACACGAAGAGGCGTTCGAAATCGACGTAGGCCCGATCCATGACGTAGAACGCGCCGGCCTCCGGGCCGATCTCGTCGAGGATGTTGATGTCGTGCACTTTGCCTCCAGTAATGCGGATGAACGTGGGAATATTGCCGTGCAGATCCAGCAGCGTGTGCATCTTCACGGCGGCTTTTTGCTTGCGGAATCTCGCCCACGGAAACAGCGACAGGCAGAGGTCGATTGTTGTCGAGTCGAGAGCGTACAGAGTCTGGTCCAAGTCCACACCGATCGGGTCGTGGGCATATAACGGCCGTGCCATGCCAATCAAGACCTGCGCGAAGTCCGCGTAGATCCGCCAGTCGCGCGACTCGTTCGCGTCGGCCAGTGTCGAGCGCGCTACCCTGCCGCGGAATCCCATGTGGTAGAGTTTGCCGTGCATCGAACGCAGGCACGTCTCGATGTCGCGGAGGCTTGCCCGATAGGTCAGCTGGGCGAATGCCATCGCAAGAAACTGATCCCAGCAGGAGAAACTTTTCAGATAGGAATCGCCGCGGTAGCGCGATACACATTTCTGAAACTCTTTGCTCGGTAGGTGCTCGATCAGTTGGGAGAAAACCGTACGGCCAAGGTTCATCCCTCATTGTGCCGCGTCCGGATGCTCCGTTCAGGCGACCATTTGCGGCCTCGGGATTTCAAATCGTTCCCGGGCAAAACAGGCCATAAGACATTGAACGGTCGAGACTTACCGTCCGATGGCGCGACTTTCCCCGGACAGCACTGGGAAAGTTCGAGTCCTCGACCGGCGATCAAGTAAGCTACTTCGGAACGCACGACCTCGAATTGACGTTTAGTGACGAGTCAGAACAGCAGCGAAAGTCACAACAAACGGTGAGAGTAAGCAAGGGTGGGGCGTGATTGTATGCCCGCTTCGATGGCGCGAGTAGGAGGGCAAAGCAATGGGGTTACTCGATCAATTCAAGACAGTGGTGGAAGTCGTTCAGAAGGCCGATAACATTGACCTGTACCGCAAGGTACTCGATCTGCAAAAAGAGGCCTTGGATTTGGTTGCGGAGAACCAGGCGCTTCGACAAAAGGTGAGGGAGTTGGAGACCGCCCAGAAAACCGCTGAAGGTCTGATTTTTGACGACAACGAACTTGCTTACTTTCAGAAGCTCCCCGAGGGCCAAAGAGAGGGACCGTTCTGTGCGCTGTGCCGGGATCGGGACAGGAAACTGGTTCGGAAGAGTCAGCAGCTAGCGCACAAAACAGAATGCCCGTTTTGCTTCAGGGAGGGGATGCGTGCAACGAGGTAAGTTCTGGGCCCGTTTTGGGACCGCAGAGGAGTGAGAGGGAGGGGTAAGTTCTTTGGAATCTGGTAGGCCCGTCGGGACTCGAACCCGAGACCTCTACCGTGTCAAGGTAGCGTATGCCAACACTTAGGGACCTCTTTGTTGGCAACAAAGGACTTAGACGTTTGGTGTTTGCGGGAAAACTGCGGGAAATCAGCGGGGTCCGGCGAATTGTGCGGGATTCTGCGGGATAAATTTCAGGCTCGACTGAGGGTTGGCTCCCCAGATTGGCCGCAATCTGTCAAGTTCTGCAGCGCATTCCTTAGCGAGCCGACAGATTGGCGTGGAACTCGGCCAGGTCCTTCTGCGTCCGCAGCTCGCGCCCCATCTTCCTGACGAGCTTCTGGTTCTCCGGGTCTTCCGGCGCCAGGCGCCCACCGGTCGCGTTTTGGACGGCTAGACCGAATAGGCTCTGCTGGAACTCGGTGAGTGGCTGGGCGGCGGCGATCTCAGCGGTGATGGCCGACGGCGCCTCGGTTGCCGCGTTGCCGCTGCAGCTTCCACCGCGGAGCGACGGCAGGCTGGTTCGTAGCTCGGTCGCGTTGAACACCGCTTCAAAGGTCGGCGCGCAGTCTGTGCGCGAGCCGAGCCCCCAGGTGCCGTTGGCCTGCAGGATGCCCTTCCAGCGAAGGACTGTGGCGAGGATCGACGTGTGATCGTAGGGAACGTCGGTGGCGGAGCGGAAGACCGTCTCCTTTTCGATCCAGGGCGAGACCAGGAGCGTCGGCACGCGGACGCCGAAGCGGTCGAACTGGAAGCCGTGCTCCAGAATCGCCGGCTTCTTCGACGCCTTCGGGTTCGCCCACGGCGGCTTCGCCTCCCAGGGTGGCGGCACGTGGTCGTAGGTGCCGCCGTGCTCGTCGAAGGTCACGATCAGCAGCGTCCTCGACCACGCGTCCGGGTTGCAGGTGAGGACGTCGAACACCTTGGCAACCAGCTCCTCACCGGGCACCAGGTGCGCCGGCGGGTGGTAGCTGTTGCCGTTAAAGATGTCGAAGTCCAGTACGGTGAAATTCCAGGCCGGCTCGAGAAAGGTGAATGCCGGCAGCTGGCCGGCCCTGGCCTCGTCGCAAAAGGTCTTGAAGTTGGCGAAGTTGTCTTCGAAGCCGTGGTGGATCTGCGTGAACAGGTGACGGGTTAAGAACAAGGACCCCAAGAGGGCGTCCTGCCAGTAGATCTTCCAGGAGACATCGTTGGCCGAGAGGACGTTCCAGATTGTCGGCGCGTCGAATGGGTCGAGGAGGCTGTTGTCGGTTTGGCCGCAGGAGGTGCCGGCACCCATGAAGCCGCGGTTACAGAAGGTCTGCGACGGTACCGAGCTGAACCAGCGGTCCGAGACCGCGAACCCCCGGGCCAAGTGATTAAGCACCGAGAGCTGGCCCTGGGCATAGGTCTCGAGGATGTCGAGCTGGTGCGAATGATGGACGTGGGGATGCTGGGCGTAGTTGACGAGGAAGCCCTGCATGGTCGGCGGCTGCAAGCGAACCGGGTTCTCGGCCGAGCCCGGTTTCTTACCGGGGGTGATGTTCGGCCAGAAGAGCTGCTCGTTGACGTAGCTGAACTTCTCGAAGGGATCGGTGCTCGGCACGTTGCAAGAGCTGGTGCCCTGAACAACGGGATGCATGACGCCGCCGCGGTCAGGATTAAAGCACTTCCCCTCGACCAGACCGTCGTAGTACGGCCTGCTGTCGGGTGGCATCGGTACGTTGTGCGCAGGGCGGTTTTCCTGGTCGGCGTAGAGCCAGCCGAGCATATTGTCGAGCGAGCGGTTCTCAAGCATGAGAACGACGATGTGGTCGATCTGCGGCAGGATTCTGTCCATCGGTCACCTCACTCCAAACCGAGCGTGAAGGCTACGAGAAGCCCGCTCGCACGGGACTACCGCCTAGTGGTGTCCTCGGCCTTGCAGACGACACCCATCTCGCCTTCGCCGAGCTTGCAGAGATCTTGTAACGGCTGATCGCTCGGCCAATCACGACGGTCCAATTCTACCGTCGCAGGATGCCTGGTAAGAACAACCCAACCCACCAACAATCTGATCCGGACACCGCCAGCCCTCTGATGGGACTCGATTTGGGCCCGCTCGGCGACCAATTGAGGAAGCTCTGACGCCTAGATCAGTCAATGGGAAATTGTTTCTCGGTATCTATCCGACTTTGCTGTTCTTTCGCCCGACATTCTAGCGTGGGCATGAAGTTGCCGACGCCAGCCCCGGAGACAATGGTGGTTTAGCCTATCTGGCCCAAGATCCTGATGTTTCCGACAGCGACCCGTAGATTATGCCACATGAATCGAGCCCGACCGCGAGGTCTTGATCCAGGTAGCTGGATCAACCCTAGCCGACAAGTGGAGATTTAGCGGCGGCGCGGTTCGTTCAGCGACCGTGATGCCAACGGACGGAAAGCCCGTTTTCCAGGCACTGGCACAGCCTGCGGCTGGTGGCAGCCGTTTGGTGGCATCAGTTTGTCCAAGTCCCCCTCTCGTCCATTGGCCCCGGCCTCGGATGAACGGAGCATGGCAACGAAATCTGGCCTGGTCGGCTTCTGTTTACAGATCCTGGCTATTTATGAGATAGGTTCTAATATAGAGACGGACCCTGAAAATCGGATGGCGGTCCCCGATTTTTGCCCGAACCCACTCTTACGACGGGCTGCTAGGGCGTTGGTTCGCCCGGCAGGCGTCTTGTTCGACAGCTTCACTGAGCCATGGCCAGTTTTCGCGCTTGCTTGGTAACCCTGGCGGCGAGCTTCTGGGTCGCCGCGCCCGGGACCTCCGCAGCAGCCGGCTCGTCCCTCGCCGACGACGCGCTAGCCGTCCTCGAGAAGAACTGCCTTGCCTGTCACGGCTCGGCCCGGATGTCGGGTTTGGACCTGCGCGAGAGGGGGACGCTTCTCAAAGGCGGAAGTCGGGGCCCTGCAGTCGCACCGGGAAACGCTGCTGAAAGCCTACTGTATCAGGCAGCGGCTCACGTCGGCGAACTGGCGATGCCGCCCGGCAGCGAGGAGCCGCTGCCCGCCGCGGACCTCGAAACCCTCGCCACATGGATCAACCAAGGCGCTCCCTGGCCCGGGTCCGCGGCGGAAGCGAAACAGGGCGCTGAGCCGGAGTGGTGGGCCTTCCGGAAACCGTTGCGTCCGGCCGTCCCCGAGCCGGCGAAGCACCGCAACTTGGTTCGGAATCCGATCGACGCGTTCATCCTTTCGAAGATCGAAGAGAAGGACCTTGCGTTGGCGCCGGCGGCCGGCAAGCTTACTTTGGTTCGCCGCGCCTATTTCGACTTAATCGGATTACCCCCAACCCCCGAGCAAATCGACGAGTTCGTCAACGACAGCTCGCCCGAGGCTTACGAGAAACTGATTGATAAGCTGCTGGCTTCCGACCACTACGGCGAACGATGGGCCCGGCATTGGCTCGATGTCGTGCGCTATGCCGACAGCGAGGGCTTCGAGCCGGACCTTTATGCCCCTAACGCGTGGCGCTACCGGGACTATGTAATCAAATCCTTCAACGAAGACAAGCCCTACGACCGTTTCGTGCAGGAACAGATCGCGGGCGACGAGTTGTGGCCGGATAATCTCGATCTGTTCGACAGCAACTACGCGGTCCCGCCGGAGAAATTGGAACACCTGGAGGCGCGCGTCGGCACCAGCATGTACGCTTTCGGCCCCTTCATTCCGGGAACCTTCCTCGACACGCCCCGGCTTCTTTACGAAAGGCTAACCGATTGGGTCGATACGACGGGCGCGGCGTTCATGGGGCTGTCGCTCGGCTGCGCCCGCTGTCACGATCATAAGTTCGATCCCTTCTCGCAACGCGACTATTACTCGATGCAGGCCATCTTTGCTACGAGTCAGCCGGTCACGATTCCCGTGGTTACCGCGCTGTCCGCGTCGCATCGCAGAGATGACTTCGCCCGCTATATCGAACTCGATGAAGCACGCGACGCCTACGGGCTGTTCGAAGACCGGGTGAAAAACAGGATCACCGAAGAGAAGAAGGCCGAGTTCTCGCCGGAAGTCGTCGCCGCCTACGAGGCGCCGGAAGAGGAGCGGACCCAAGAGCAGCAAGAGCTTGCCGCACCGCTGGAGAAAGCCGTCGAGGCCCTTCTTGACTTCGATCGGGGGGAACGTACGAGGCCCGACCTGCGAAAGCACATGACCCCCGCGGAGAAGGACGAGTACGAAACTCTACTCCGTCGCATGGGGGAAGCCGTCATCAGCTTCCCTACGCTGGAGCCCTCGCACAACGTTGAGTACGACACCTTCTTCGACACCCCTTCAGCGACTGTGCTGGGCCACGTCGAGCCGGAGTTGATTCAGGCGGTACACGTCCGTGAACGCGGCGACGTCCGACAGCTCAAGGAGAAGGTGGGCCCCGCCATTCCCCGAGTGTTCGGCGACGGGGTGAACTTCGAACCGAAAGAACGCTACGGGCCCCGCTATCGGAAAGAGTTGGCGCTCTGGCTGACAAGTCCCCATCATCCCCTGACGGCTCGCGTGATGGTCAACCGCCTCTGGCAGTGGCACTTTGGTGCGGGAATCGTCAGCACATCGAACGACTTCGGCCGCCAGGGACAGCCGCCGACTCATCCCGAATTGCTTGACTGGCTGGCGACTGAGTTTGTGAGGGGCGGCTGGAGTCTGAAATCGATGCACCGTCTCATCATGCTTTCGTCGACCTACCAGAGGTCCAGCGAGTTCCAGCACGAGGGGAACACGCGGAAGGACCCGAAGAACTCTTACCTCTGGCGGATGAACCGCAGGCGCCTGGAAGCCGAGGCCGTATGGGATAACATTCACTCGGTCGCGGGCACGCTGAACACGAAGATGTGGGGCCGTCCTGTGCTACCGGCGATATCGCAAAGCGAAATGTCGCCCCTGAGGAGGAAGTGGTCTTGGACAGTGAACGCCGACCCGAAAGAACACACGCGCCGAGCGATCTATATTCTCAGGCGGCGCAACTTCGACTTCCCGATGTTTGAGAAGTTCGATACACCGAATTCCGCCGTTGCTTGCGAGCGCCGGGACGTGACGACAGTAGCACCGCAGTCGCTGTGGCTCTTGAACAACGAGATGTCCTTCCAGCAGGCTCTGCATTTCGCCGGCCGGCTTGTCGAAAACCACGGGGAGGACGCGGAAGCTTGGGTAGAGACCGCTTGGCGGATCGCTTTAGGCCGGGAGCCAACCAGCGAGGAAAAGCAGGACGATCTCGACATGCTGGCAGCGGCTTCCGCGCAGGGCACTTGGAAAGAGCCTCCCGGCGAGCTGCCCGAAGCCTTGCGGACGATTGATGCGCCGCGGGCGGCAGCGCTCACCGAACTCTGCCTGGCTGTTTTCAACTTGAACGAGTTCCTGTTTGTGGACTGATGAAGGGAGCGAACCCAATGCGCAGACCAGCTTGCCGCGGAAGCGTGGAGGTCAATGCTCGGCAAGGTCAAGGCGAGCCGGCATTGCTTCGACATGCCGGCGTTCATGCAACAGTTGGGAGTTCTGACGGGCTAATCGGACAAAAAGGGCCGTAGTCGGTCCGAGACGCTACGCGTTCCTTTCCGCCATAATATTTCGGCATGAATGAAAGATGGGAGAAACTCGCTTGTCGGTCTACATGAGAATCAAGCGGCAGGTTGATCGCTGCCTGGATGAGTTCGCTCGAGGGGAACTCACAGCAGACGGCCTGCGCGCAATTCTCGATGCGGTCGAAGACGTTTCGGCGCGACAGGACCTGCTGTTTCTGCGTACGAGTGCGGGCACCGTCAACTCGGAAGTCGTCGGCATGCTTTTACTCGAGGACGGCGAGCTCGAAGAAGGGCCGTCGGATCCGCGGGATTGGCCCTATCAAACGGTTATCGATGCCATTCAGGACGGGTGGCGAGTCATTAAATTCCCCGAACTAGCCCTGTGGGTGGACGAAACTCGCACCTACGAGGTGGGCGGCGAGTTCGTGCTGGAAAGGTGGAATCTGAGATGAAACGAGTAGGCGACGTTCGACCAAGCTTGACGGATTCCCAGGTGCTCGACTTCTGCAAGAAGGGGTACCTGATCTTACCCGCCGTCGTTCCCGAAGAAATCAACCGGCGCGCGGTCAATTACGCCAATGAGGCGGCTGAACGGCGGCCGGAACTGCGGGCGCCTCGTCGTTCCGGGGAAATCGAGTTCCACTTGCCCCTCCTGGAGGAGGAGTGGTTCGTGGACAGCGTCGTCCTGAACGATCAGGCGGCCGGCGCCGTTCGATCGTTATTGGGCAGGGACTTCACCCTGCCGATTATTATCAGCGACCATCGAGCGGAGACCCCCATGCCCAAGCCGGGGGGATGGCACCGCGACGGCAACTACGTCTTGGACAAGAAGCTGACCTACTTGGAGGCGTTGTATCATCCCGAGGATGTACCCGCGGAAAAGGGCCCCACAGCCGTCCTGCCAGGATCCCATCACCTGGCGTCGGCGCCGGTTGGCCATTACGGCGGCCTGAAAGGCTCCGTGCTCTTCGCACCTCCCGAGGCTCCCGCGGGTTCGGTTTTGATCATGTCGTACAACCTGTGGCACCGCCGCACCGCGTCCACAGTGAAGGGTCGCCGACATCTATTCCGTCACAACTATTGGCGAACCACTCCGCCGGCGCGTGATTGGATTATCGAACCGGATTTCGATCTCCGGTCAGCGAACTACGAGTTCTTCGATCGCCCCACGACGCGACCGCCGACCCGTGATTGTAATGACGCCGCGGAGATGTTCTTTTGGCTGTGTGGAAAACACGATGAGTTCGCCGTGATGGGCGGCCAGTGCTGGCCCAGCCCGCACAAAGGACTCGACGGGGCCGTCCAAGGGTTCCCGGGCGATTGCACCGACGAGAGGGTGTGGGCGCGAGCCAAGTAGGGCCATGCTGAAACTTTCCGCGAACATCGAGTTCATGTTCGCGGATCGGGATTTTGTAGACCGCATCGATGCCGTGGCCGAAATCGGACTGACCTCCTATGAGTTTGGCGCGTGGTTAACCCGAGACATGCCGGCGATCATTGAGCGCGCCCGGAAATGCGGCCTGGTCCAGTCAAACCTTAGCGTTGATCCACGCGTCAGGCTGACGGACGAAGAAAACACCGATGTCTTTATCGAGGGCGTACGGCAGTCCGCCAACATGGCCCGGCAGCTGGGATGCGAACGATTGGGAATCGTGGTGGACGAGGTCAATGCGGCGCCGGGCCTGCCCTGGTACGAATACCAACGCGAGTCGGGGCAACGCGAGGTTCGCCGGCGTCAACGTCATAACATTGTCAATACGTTGAAAAAGGCGGCGCCGGTGGCCGCGGGGGAGGGCATGCTGCTGGTGGTCGAGTGTCTGAATACCCTGGTCGACCACGCGGATCACTACCTTGCTTCCTGGGAGGAGGGGGTCTCCATTATCAAGGAAGTGGATCATCCCGCCGTCCGCTTGACGTTTGACGTGTACCACCACCAGGTCAACGAGGGCAACATAATCAGCAGCTTGACTAAGCATATGGATTGGGTCGGCCACATCCATCTCGCCGATGTGCCGGGACGTCACGAGCCGGGTACGGGCGAAATCAACTTCCGCAATGTCCTTAGCGCCGCAAGACGGGCCGGCTATGCGGGATATTTGGGCGTAGAATGCATCCCCTCCACGAGTGACGTGAAAGCGGCAATGGCCCCGATACGGAAGATCGTCGAGGAAGTGAACGCGGAAGGAATGTAGAGAACCTTGGTCATCGACGCGCACCAGCATTTTTGGAAAGTGGGACACTCGTTTGGGCCAAGATTCGAGGGCGGCTCGGTCCTAAATCGGGATTTCCTCCCCGCACACATCAAACCGGTCCGGGACAGCTGCGGCGTTCAAAGAACGGTCGCGGTCCAAGCGGCCGGGTCCCTCGACGAGACGCGATGGTTGCTCCAGTTGGCTAAGAAGAGCGCCTACATTGCGGGGGTCGTCGGTTGGGTGGATTTGACCAGCCCGGACGTCGGGCAGACTCTCGACGAACTGATGACCGATTCCAGACTGCGGGGAGTGAGTCATCCGGTCGAAGCCGAGGCCGATCCGGATTGGCTCGTTCGCGAGGATGTGGTCCGTGGTTTGCGCGATGTATCCCGACGAGGTCTAACCTACGACCTGCTGGTCCGGCCACGCCACTTGAAACATGCAGTCGCGTTGGCTGACCGCGTGCCCGACTTGCGCATGGTCGTGGACCACCTCGCCAAACCGTCGCACGAGTCCGCGACGATGGAAGAATGGTCCAGAGATCTGGCGGCCGTTGCACGCGTTCCGTCCATCTATTGCAAGCTGTCGGGAATCATTACCGAGGCGCCGGCCGGCCAGTGGAAGCCGGCGGATTTCAAGCCCTTGGTCGAGACCGTGGTCGAATTGTTCGGCGACGATCGCGTCATGTTCGGCAGTGACTGGCCGGCCTGCCTGTCGGCTGGAACATACATCGACGCCTATGAGGTCTTGGTTCAGGCGCTGCGTCCCGTCTCCCCTGAAGTATTCGCCAAGATTTTTGGTCGTAACGCCCAAAACTTCTACGGGCTTACTGATATGGAGTATTTCATTAGCCCGCAGCATTAAAGCGTCAACAACGGACAGACATGAAATACCGCCGGCTGATTCACGATGGGACTAAAGTCTCCGTGCTTGGCCTGGGCGCGTGGCCGCTCGGCGGCGCTATGGGACAGATGGATGACAAGACGGCCATTACTGTTACCCGTAGAGCCATCGATCACGGCATCAACCTGATCGATACGGCGCGCGTTTACCTCGAAAGCGAGCGGCGTTTGGGTAAGGCTCTCAAGGACGGTTACCGCGATCGTTGTTTTTTGGCCACCAAGGTCGTGGGCAATTATACGCCTGCCGCGATTAACGCGGCGCTCGAAACCAGCCTGCGTGCATTGGACGTCGACTACGTTGACCTCTACCAGGTGCATCACCCCGATCCGAACTTTCCTTTCGACGAGACCATGGAAATCATGGCGCGGTTGCGCGAGGCGGGCAAGACGCGCTACATCGGGGTGTCCAACTACCGCGTTGATCACATGCAGCAGGCATGGCGAGGAGCTCCCTTTCATACGTGCCAACCCCGCTACAGCATGTTCTACCGACCTGTGGAATACGACGTAATTCCCTACTGCGAAAAAAACCGCATCGGTGTTCTTGTTCACAGTCCGCTCGCAAAGGGATTGCTCACCGGGCGATACCGAGCGGGCCATCAATTTGCACAAGACGACGAGCGGTCTCAATTGCGACGGTTCCAGGGAGAGACGTTCGCACGCTATCTTGCTGTCGCCGACCAACTGAGTCAACTGGCGTCGGACAAAGGCATCACCCTTGTTCAATTGTCCATTGCCTGGGTCCTGCGGCTGAATGCCGTTAGCTGCGTGCTTGTCGGAGCGAAAACGGTGGAACAGATCGAGGAGCATCTTGGCGCCGTCGACGTCGCCTTGAGCGATGATGAAATTCGCCGCCTCGACGCCATTTTGCAGGATACGCCGGCGGAATTGTACGATGCGTAACAGCGCGTCCGTGTTCCGGCCGCGGGCGTCCCCCTTTGAGAATCGCGAGGGCCTCACCATTGGCGACTGGCGACCTCGGAAGAACGTTTCGGGCCCCAACGTCAGTGGGCGAGCCTGGTTTTCTAACTCGGCTGATGTTCGCGACTCCAAGCACATCGTCGAAGAGAACCCCGAGGGTGACGACCGACCAGTATCTAGGCTTCAGCAAACATGTTCAGGACCCAGGTGAATCTGACGTGGCAAGTTAACGGCGGTCGGCGACAATCGACCAAGTGGCGAGGCTCAGGGCCGCAGGAGCCCAGACGCCCGTGGCGAAAGTCCTTCGTCGCAAAAAATGGTACAGTCATCGATTTTCGCCCTCTAACCCGTACTGGAGCAAAGCGGTTGCGAAAACGAAAATCGGATGAAAGTCCCTATTTTTTGCCGAACCTGCTTTCTACCACGGGGTGCTAGACACGATTGAAGATCGAACCACTGAGCGTGCTGGTGCTGTCAGCGAACGATTCCTGCCCGATGTCCAGAGATCGCAGCATACTGAGGTACATATTCGACATCCGCGTCTCGCCATTTCGCCAGTAGGTCCCATGTTCGAGGCCCATGTTGGCTCCGCCGGCGATCAGAGTTGGCAGGTTGCGGGGGGTGTGCGTTGTGCTTGCGCCGCTTCCGAATAGCACGATGGTGTTGTCAAGCACGCTGCCGTTGCGATCCTGATAGCCGGCCAGCCTCTCGAAGAAGTGCGCCAACTGCCGGCTCAAGAACAGATCGTACTTGGCAAAGTCCAACTGCCCGTCCTTGTCGGTCACATGCGAGAGCTTGTGATGCGTCTTCGAGAGTCCCAGCTTGAGCGGGAACGTATCGCTGATGCCCATGCCGTCTTCGCGGTTGAGCATGAACGCGACCGAGCGAGTGATATCGGCATCGAATGCCAACGCGATCAGGTCGAACATGGTGCGGTAGAACTTGGCAGGCTCTCCCTCGGATGTTGCGTCGAGGTTCAAATGCGAGTAGTCCTGCTTTTTCAGCGGGATGTCGATCCAACGCTCGGATGCGATCAACCGCGATTCGACTTCATTCAAAGAGGTTAGGTACTGATCCATCCGTTCCCGGTCGGACTTGCCGAGCTGCTGATCGAGAAGATGCGCACTCTCGGCCACGGCGTCCACCAACTTGATGCGGCGTTGCAGCCTGTTGCGTTCCGACTCGAGCGATGCGCGGTCCCCGCGAAACAAGCGATTGAACACGCGGCGCGGGTTGTTTTCCGCCGGCATTGGCCTGCCCTCGAGGCTATAAGAGATCGTGCCCGTCCGAGATTGAAAGCCCGTGCCGGCATCGATCGACAGCACCAATGACGGTTGCCGGCAGTGCTGCTTGGTGTGCTGTGCCACGACCTGGTCGAGTCCGACGGAGTTGTAGGTCGCTCGCGTCGGATTGTACAAAGGGGCGCCGGTGAGCCACATGTCCGAGCACGTATGCGGGTCGGCCTTAGGACCGCTCGGGTGGTAGAGTCCGCCCATAAAGCTGAGCTGTTTCCGGAAGGGGCTCAGCGGCTCAGTCGACTTGCCGAAGACGAACTCGCCGTCGCGCTCGGCGGTGGGAAACCAACTCCACTCGTCGATGTCGTTCTGCGATCTCGGCAGCGACATGCCGTTCGCGGTGTAGAGCGCGCAGAACCGGCGAGGAGCCTGCTCGGTCACTTCGGCGCCCATCGCGTCGAGAACCGGCAAGGCCAGCGCGACTCCTCCCATACCCTGAAGGAAAGCGCGGCGGTCGATCTTTACTGAAGTTCTCATCACTTTCTGCTTCCCGCTACTTCTCGAGGAACAGTTTACTATTGACGACGTAGCGGATCATGTCGTGCATTGGGTAGTCGCCGGCCCTCAACCTTAGCCCGTCTTCTTTCAGATAACTCAACTCATTGTACGTCAGACTGCGGCCGTTCGCGTACGTCAGGAGATGCTTCAGAACGCTGAAGGCCACCTGATCGATGCGATCTTGACCGAGATACCGCTTCAAATCGTTTATGCCTGACACCTCCGTGCCGTCGGGCAACGTGGATCGCGCGTCCGCGGGTTGCGGCTTCAGGCGGCCGCTGGCGTCGAACTCCTCGAGCGCCACTCCCCACGGGTCGATTTTCTTGTGACACTGCATGCAGCCCGGCTGATTGCGGTGCTGCTCGAGCCGCTCGCGAAGCGACAGCCCTTCTGTATCCGCCTCTAGGTCCGGCGCGTTGGGTGGAGGATCATCGGGCGGCTCGGCGATGATCTTGCGCGCCAGCCACGCCCCCCGCTTGACGGGGTTCGATTCCCGGCCGTCGGACAGCCCCGCCATGATCGCCGCCTGAGTGAGCACGCCTCCGAGCTCAGGTCGACCGTGCTGAATGGGTACAAACTCGAAACCGCTCTCGGTCTTGCGCCCCAGGTCGTAGTAGCCGGCGACGACTTCATTCGCAACGACGAAATCGGACTCAATTAGATTCCGCACGGGCAGGTTGTTCCGGATCAAGTACTGCACAAACTCGACCGGCTCCCGACGCAACTGGGTGCGAGTGTCGCGCGTGAGCTTCGGAAACTGGTCACGGTCCGGTTCGAGCACATCGAACTTGTCCAGATTCAGCCATTGGGATGTGAATTCCCCAACGGACTGGGAGAAACGCGGATTCTCGATCATCCGCGCCACTTCCGAGTCCAATTGCTTCCGGAGCGCGCCGCGATCGGCCAACTTCAACGTTGTGCGATCCGGCGGCTCGTTCCACAGGAAGTACGACAGCTTGGAAGCCAGCTCCTGGTCGTCGATTGGCTCGCCTTCGGGCGTGCTGCTGGCCTCGACCAGGAACAAGAACTGCGGCGAAGTCAACACGACTTGCAGCGCGTCCCTGACGCTGCTCTGAAAACCGTCTCCCTCGTCGAGTGATTGCTGGAACACCGCCATCAGGGCGGACTCTTCCCTAGCGGTGATGGGACGGCGGTAGGCGCGGGTTGCAAATCCGCGGATGATCTCTCGGCCATAGGCCGGCGATTTGTATTTGCGGTCAAAGTCGACGAAGATGATCTGATGTGACTTCGGCGGCCACGTGTCGTAGAACGGTCCCTCGAATTCCACCGACCGCACCAGCAACCGCGGCATGTCGCGACCGTCGGTGTACTCGCTACGGACGCCGATTTCACGAATGCCCGCTAGATAGTTGACATTGTCCTTTTCAAC
This sequence comes from Bryobacterales bacterium, assembly GCA_965248205.1. GTDB lineage: Bacteria > Acidobacteriota > Terriglobia > Bryobacterales > UBA6623. Next base: position 6,206,708 of record CBDFIS010000006.1, on the reverse strand, counting down.
ATCCGGGCTGGGGAAATCGCTGATAGCCCCTTCAAACACAAAGCGCGCGGGCTTGTCGCTGGACACGGTTCGCGGCGCCCCGACTGGAGCCAACGTGCCGCCGCAATCGCGACGAAGCCCCAAATGCACGCCTAGTCGCGGCAAACGCTTCTCAAACACGAGAAAACGTCGCGAGACTTCGTGCTCGGCGGCGAGCGGAGTAAAAACGACCCGGTCCAAATCCTTCACGCCGGTGTGCTGCGCGTCGACTTGCAGCGTCCCAGCCTCGAGCCTCACTGCTAGGAATGCGGGCTGCTCTAACGCGCCTGGGAACAGCCGGCCGCCAAGGGTCAGCGTCACCTCTTGCGGCTTTTCGGGAGGCGGCTGCGCAAATTGCCGTCCTGGTTCTACCAAGGCTCGGAGCTCGGCTTCGTCGAGGGCCCGGGAGTAGAGGCGCACTTCATCCAGTTCACCCCGAAACTGCGGGGCGGGGGGGGCTATGCTCCCCAGGTAAAGATCGATCTCCGGATTGTCCAGGTTCGCCGGACCAATCTCCCCTTTCGCGACGGGATAGCCGTTTACGTAGAGTCGCGTTTCGCCCTGCCGTCTCACAACGGCGGCAACATGCTGCCAGGCGTCGGTGCGAATGACTCCCGGTGGGGAAGTCACAACCCCATTGGATTCGTTGTCCGGTCCGGTCGTGTCTATCCGAAAGTCCCCTTTGTTTCCGGCCATTTCCAAATACCAGCCGTGCGTCGGATCATCATCTCCGAGAGCAACGATGCCGGCTTGTTTCAGCTGCTTCGGTTGGATCCAAGCCGCCACGGTGAAGTCGCCGTCAGCGACATTCATGGCATCGCCGCGAGGGATCCTCAGCGAGCCGTAATCACCGGCGAGCGACACAGCCTTGCCGAAGGGTGAATCGACTAGCTGTGCGTCGCCCTCGATGTTCTTGCCGCTTGCACCGCTGTCGAAAGACCACAACCCGCCCAGCCCTTCGCCGAGCCGCGCCGAGTCCGCGGCCGGCGACTCTTTGGGTGCCGCCTGGTGGATGTCGACTTGGTAGATGCCGGCCTTCCCAATCGCGACGGACTGCCGCGATGTGGGATCGCGGATAACGACGGCGTCTACGCCATTGGCCCCCCGGGCGGGATCTCCAGGATCGAGCAGCAGGCCGTCGTTGTACTTCGCCGCCATGACGGTGACCCGAAACCGCCCGTGGTCGGGCAGTTCGCGAAGCGAGATCTTGAAGTTCGCCCTTGGCCCGTAGGTGCCATCGAGTTCGAAAATCTCATCGCTTGTAATGGCCGGCCGCAGCAAAAGCCCCTCCGGGACCGTGCTATAAGCGAGCCCCTTGGGATAGCCGCGGCTGCCGCGCATGCAGGCAAAGACCGCGTGATAAATACTGTCAAAGTCTCTCCAGTCGCGGACCGTAGCGTTCCCCTTGTAGCCTTCGATGAACCGATACTTGGTCCGCATTCGCAGCGGCTCGAAGGAGAACGCCTTGCTGGGCGTGAGTTGCTTCACAACGTAGTCTTGGTTGTCTAGCAGGAGGCTGTCCGCGCCGAGAATGAGCTTGCCGGGGAGCGGTTCGGGATTGATCGACGCGCCCAGATCGACACGAAAGTTCTGGATCGAGGGCTTCGAGTCCGGATTGACGATGGATCGACCGAGCGCCTCTTCGGCGATTTCAAAGTAGGCTTCCATCAGCAATGGCGAAAGTTGCAGCGTTTCCGTGTTATTTACGAATCCATCCTTGGAGACGGCGTCTGGGGGAAGAGCGTCCGTCAGATCGTCGTCCAGCAGCAACAACTCGCGGAGGGTGTTGCGATACTGCGAGACCGTAAGGCGCCGTATGATACCGTTCTTCTCGGTCGGACGCGAGCGAGCAACCTCCAGTGCTTGCGTGATCCACTCGACCATACGCTGACGCTCGGCGCTAGCTGGTTGTGGCAAGCCTTTCGGTGGCATGGTCGCATCGCCAATCCTTTTCCGGATCACTTCCCACACTGGAAAATACCGATCCTCGAGTGCTGCTTCTAGGTGGTCGACGCGGACGCCCGAAGTCATCGTATCCGCGTTGTGGCATGGAACGCAGTTCTGTTTCAAGAACGGCTTCACGTGCCGCTCGAACGATGTTTCGAGCGCCGTTGAAGCGCCATCCGCCGCCTGGGCCTGCGTGGAACGCGCCGTCCACGTTCCCCCTAACAGCGAAAGCAAAGCGAGGGTGCGCGCCGCTTGCAGTCGAAGCCGATAGGTCCTTGAAGTCATATCGTGCTGCGCGCGAGTCATCATCGCCGACGCGGCGCCGGCGCACTTCAACCACGCCCGCAGCCCAATCTCTCGCTCACCAAGCGCTGTGTTCCCCGGCGGCGGGCGTCAGCTTTTCCGCTACCCAGGGACAATCTTGATGGGACTGTTGCAGCGTTGCTCGTAAGCCTCTCAGCCGAAAGTGCTGGCCCCCGAGCCGGCAAAACGCCAGTAAACGGCACTCTATGTGGACATCTGTGTGGATATCTTCCATGTCGTACCACACAAAGCAGGACTAAACTGTTGAAAAGATTGGTCGGGCCGCCGAGATTTGAACTCGGGACCTCTTCCACCCCAAGGAAGCGCGCTACCAGGCTGCGCTACGGCCCGAACCAATGACATTGTAACTTACGGTAGCGGGAGGTCGTAGCCGCGGGTATGGCATGTGGCAGGCGCGGTTCGAACTATAAAGACCGCTCGGCGAGCTCACCCAGCATCGGCAAGGCGTAGCGTTCACCTTTACTCGTCTTGACAAGCATCACGATCCAGACGACCAGCAGAGCCAATTCTAGAAACTTATCGATAGGAATGTAGGGACCCGGTATGACGTGTACCCAGAGTCCGATCGCCCAGTGCACCAATAGCCAAGCGACAAACAGGTAAAGGCCCTGGTAGGCGTGGAAGCGAACGTCCTTTGCTTGCCGGAACGTGTCGGTGGCGAGCACACAGACGCTAGCGATCCAACCCAGCCACGGGATATAACACAGAATCGATGCCGCCCGCGGACTGATGGCCGGCCCGCTGCGCGCCGAGCCAGGGGGAGTTACCGTGGGCTGGCGTCGGCCGCACTGGCGGCAGTATACGTCCGTGTCGCGGACTTGCTGGCCGCATGCTGTGCAGTAAGGCAAGAATCTCCTCTCCTAGTGGGAGTACGAAGTCCCGCAGCCGCTTGTTCCGAGCGATCCTCCCAATGCCGAGCGGCTAGAGCCCCTTCGTCAGAGGTTTCTATCACACCACGAGCCGCTGCGAACCGCAATCGAGGGAAATCAACGACAGGGATGCAGGAGTGGCAAGATCCGTGTGTGTTTGGAACAGCACCGCTAGCCGTTGACCGGTTACGCCAACACCACCCGGTCAAACCGTCGCAGCAGCACCCAAAGCAGCGCAAAGTGAAACAGCAAACCGACAATCAGAAAAGGCACGAAACCCTGGCCGCCTTCGGTGGCGATCCAAAATGCCTTGGCCGGCCAATACGTAGGCACAATTCCGAAAAGCCACTGCCAGGGCATTTCGACGAAATAGGCGACACCAGCGGCAGCCGGGACGACTCCCGCGGCTTTCGCCAGCGCGAAGCCCTCCACTTTGTTGCCCGCCATTGACCCCAAAAACAGGGCCATGATGGATCCCTCCATCGCGGCCACAAAGGCCACTGCGGTGAGCGCGGGAAAGGAAATGGAAACAATGCCCGCCAGAGGCACCACGACCCAAACGATGGCGACCCCCAGCACGATCGGTATCAAGAACCGGTAGGCCAAATAGCCGTCGAATGGCACCGGAACGACGCGGAGAGCCGTCAGCGTCCCATCATCGCGTTCGTCGAGCAGCAGGAAACCGATCACCGAGCCGTAGGCCAGGGGAGGCGCGAGCACCAAGAGAAACGAAGCGATGAGCGGATAGTAGGGCTCGAGCTCGAACGTAGGCCGCAGCCACTGGGCCAAGGCCGGAATGGCCCAGCGAGAAACGAGGGACCACACCAAGGGATACACCACCATGAAAACCAGTATCGAGTTGCGCCGGACCAAACGAAGGTCGTTTCGCCCGAATATTCCCCACAGCGTCAACGTACGCATGTCAGTGAGATCCTATGCTGCGAACAACGAAGCGATGGAAGGTTTTGACCGCCCATCCATAGCCTATGGCGACCGTCAGCAACGAGTAGGAGACAGCGTATACCATTTGCCAGTTTTCAATTGGTTGGAAGGCAGCTTTCATGAGCAGCAGCGGAGCCTGGGTAGGGATCAGGTACCACACGGCATGCGGCCACAGTTCAAAGTAATCGATCAGCGGCAAGTTGAGCACAAGCGTGTAGGGGACGGAGGGGAGCAAGTATTCGGTGATCGAGTCGTAGCGAGAGATGATGACAAACCCGACCAACGTGTAGAAGATCGACAGCAGTATCATCGCCGGCGCCAACAACAACAAGTCAGCGCCGAACCCGTAGGTCGCGAAAACAATCACGAGACCTTCGGCGACTGAAAGGAAAGTCAGCGTGACGACCTTGGACGCCAAGTACTCACCACTTCCTAGCGGCGTCACGATGAGTGCTTCCAGCGTACCTTCGCTCTTTTCGAGCGATACGAGTCCGGCAACAAAGTAAAAAGTCGTCGTCAATGCCTGTCCAAGCAAGAACGCAGGCAGAACGGTCTTCAGACTCTCGGTGGGAATCAGTCTCAGAATCGCAAGCCAAATAACCGCCACGAATACACCGGCGTAGAAGAAGCCGTAGCGGAACTGGAGTCTTACGTCGAGCCTCAAGACGGCGCCCCATCGGGTCACGACAGCCGCCTCCCGGTGACTTCGATGAATACCTTCTCCAGAGTTGCTTCCTCGGTATGAATCGTTTGAACGGCGTCCGTTCGAAGTAGGCGCAGGAAGTCTTCGTTTCGGCCCAAGTCCTCCATCGGAAACTCTCGTTGCTCGATGCCATCGTCTTCCTGGTACTCGACCCGCACTTTGCGCGCGCCGTGGGTGAGCATGAGGTTGCGGGGCGAGTCGATGAGTTTGACCTCGCCTTCGATCATGAAGGCCACGCGGTCACAGAGCTCGGTGGCAGCCACCATGTCGTGGGTGGTGAGGAAGATTGTGCGGCCATCGCGCTTCTTCTCGAGGATGATGTCTTTGATGCGGCGGGCGCTGACCGGATCGAGTCCGGTGGTCGGTTCGTCGAAGAAAACCAGCTCCGGCTTGTTCAGCAACGACCGCGCGAAGTTGAGCCGGTTTTTCATACCCTTGGAAAACTGGGACACGCGTAGCGCGCCGTCGTCACCTAGCCCGACCATGTCAAGCAGGTGGTTCGGGTCCTCCGTTTCGCCCTCATAGAGAGACCGGAAGTAGTTCAGGTTTTCGAGTGCGGTCAACTTCAGATAGTGGTTAGGCAACTCGAACGAGACGCCGATCCGTTCGTAGTATTCGGAGCGCCAAGACCGCAGGTCCTTCCCGAAGACCGAAACGTCCCCCTGGAACTCTTTCAGCAGCCCAATGAGAATCTTCTGAGTAGTGCTCTTGCCGGCGCCGCTGGGACCCAGAAATCCTAGAATTTCGCCGCGTTCAACCGAGAAAGAGAGTTGCTTCAAGGTTGGTTTTGGTGAGCCGGGGTAAGTAAACGTCAATTCGCGAACTTTGATCATGTGGGATTTGCGTCGTGCATTTGCCGGGCAGCTGGTGCGCGAGGGGAATCGCTTCGTCGGCCATCGTTATTCTAGCCGACCGGATCGTTTTCCTTCCGGAGGCCGTTTCAGAGCAGCCAGTCGCAAATACGGTTACGAAAGGTGGCCGATGGCGGACGCGATGAATCGCGCCCCTTCTGATGGGCTTGATCATCTCGCGTTCAAACGTACGGGCGCAATTCATTGCGCCCGAGCTGATGAGCCCGCAATACTTCGACAAGCTGGTCGATTCGCACCGTATTTACGAAACGATGCACTTAGCTAGTGGCGCACTCACCAGCCACGGTTCTCCATGCGCTTCAGAATTTCTCTGCTGTAGCGATCCTGGCGCTGGGGCTTCCAAATGCGGGGCGAAGGGATGCAAGCGGCCAGACGGGTGGCCTGGTCGCGACTGAGTTGGGACGCAGGGACGCCGTAGTGATGGTCTGACGCTTCTTGGACTCCGTAAACGCCGGGTCCCCATTCGATGACATTCAGATAGAGCTCGAGGATGCGCGGCTTCTCAAGAATCAACTCGGCGATGGGGACCAGGGTGAATTCGAACACTTTGCGAACGAGAGACCGGTGTGTGGTCAAGAACAGGTTCTTCACTAGTTGCTGGCTGATTGTCGAGGCGCCTCGGACGCGGCCTCCTCCGCGAATCTCGTCCGCCACCAGCCTGATCTCGGCCCAGTCGATTCCCCGGTGTTGGTAGAAAGCGCTGTCTTCCGCCGCGATGACAGCGTGTTGAAGTTCGAGCGGAATCCGGTCAAGCGGGACGAAGGTCTGCCGCTTCGCGTAGTCTTCGCCGGCGACGAAGGCTTCGACCCTGTGCTGGAGCTGTACGGACGTCCAAAGGGGATTCATCGATCGCAAGATCCACAGCGACAGCGTGCAGAAGGCGTAAAAAGCCAGGATCAAGCCGGCTGCCCAGCGGATTGCGCGACCCACCAACCCCCCTTTGAAGCGTCTGCTCAAGAATCACTAATCTGGTTCCTAAATCGCTAATCTCCCCTTCACGAACCCGGCAGTCGTGCAATCGACTCGGAAATCTCTGGACACTTCTCTGATGTTCGTCAAGGCTTCACGCCCTATTTCCTTCTCCGCCAGCTTGACGGCCACCAAAAGTGAGCCCCACTGATCAATGCGACAAGAGAGAGAAGGACGAGACCAACTATGACCAATACTGGGTGCAGAATCTCCATCATTGGTTTAGCCCCCCCAGATTAGCAAGCGCGCTTCCTCTGGGTCTGTCGCTGTTCTGAGCCGCTCCGTGACCGCCTACTGCGACGACGCCGGAAGAGTCTCACGTTGGACCACTCTCGTCAGATTGTGGCCTGCTTTCAGCCACCCAGTTGCAACATACTCGTCACGCGAAGTAGATCAATATCCAAACGGTTAGCCCACAGAGCAACCATGCCCAGGGACGTTCACTGCGCCAGAAGGGGCGAACGGATTCACGATCACGGTCCGAACGATACACCCACCAGGTGTAACGCTCTTTCGTTCGATCCCGTGTGTGCTGAGTGAACCGGCTTACTACGACCATCAAGGCGGTCGCGAACAGGCCGGTTAGCGCGACGCGATGCAAGAAGTTCAGCTGCGGGCCGAAGGAAAGCTGAAGCCATTGGGCCAGGCCGGAAGACCCGCTCGCCCAGTGGGGGTAAGCACGTTCGACGAACACCGAGAAAAACGGTGAAACCACGATGGCTAAGAACCCGCCGCCGGCAGTCGCCCCCCGCCAGAGAACGCCGGCGAGAAACGCGACGACGATCCCCGGCTGGAGGTGTCCGGTCTGGTTGGCCAACCGAAGGAAAAAGTTGTCGCTTTGGTCCTCGGTGTAAGCCAGTGCAGCCAGTGATCCGGCAACGACGACCAGCAGGACAATGCAGATCCGGCCGGCGAGTAGCAGTTCACGCTCACCGGCGTCTCGGCGAATGAACCGTTTGTAAAAGTCGAACGTAAGAAGGGTGGCGCCTGAGTTCATGAGCGAGTCGAGGCTGGAAAGAATCGCGCCGATAAGACCGGCCGTGACTAGGCCGATAAGTCCATATCCCGCCGGCACAATGAGCTGCACCAGCAGAGGGAACGCGTCGTCCGGCTGGGGCAGCGCCGCCAGGATACCGGCGTCGACCCGAGCCTGGAATAGGTGGCCGGCCGCCATCCCACCGACGACGGAAACGAAGGGGATCAACAGCTTTAGATAGCCCGCCGCGACGATGCCCGTTCGAGCGGAGAGACTGCTGCGCGCCGCGAGTACGCGCTGCACGATGACCTGATTATTCGCCCAATAGAAGAAATGCTTGATCATCATCCCCGTGAAGACACCGGTCCACGGAATCTCGGGATGGTTCATCGGCAAGTAGAGATGGAACTTTTGGTCGGCTCGCGGCAAGGCGGCATCCTTGGCCATCAAGCCGGTTATCCCGCCTACTTCCGGCTCAGCGAAGACGAGCAGGGTCACGAGAATCCCCGCCAGCAGCAACAGCCCGGACTGCATCACATCGGTCCAGATGACCGCCTTCAGCCCGCCCGCAATTGTGTAACAAGTGGTCACTAGCGCGAAGACCAGAATGCCCGTGGTGTAGCTGACTTCAAGGGGCGTGCCACGCAACAGGAAGAGCATCGAGCGCGAACCGATATAAAAACCCATGACCATATAGATCAAACCAATCGTGATCAAGGAAGTGATGGAATACGCTACCCGGGTGCGTTCGTCATAGCGGCGCCCGAGATACTCCGACAGCGTGTAGACACCCATGCGCCGGTAGAGCGGGAAGAAGACATACGCGAGCAACATGAGCGCGAATACCGCTCCCAGCTCGAAGTTCGACTGGGCAAAGCCGATCGAGTACCCGATGCCCATCATCCCGACCAATTGGGCGGCGCTGACGTTTGTGCCAAAAATGGAGCCCGCGATACCCCACCAGGGCACTCCACGCCCGGCCAAGAAGAAGTCCTTCGTATCCTCCTCTTTGCGGCCAGTCCACAGCCCCACCCCCATCACCAACACGACACTGGCCAGAAAAACGCCGATGTCGAGCGGCGTCAGTACGAGCTGGGCGGCTTCTTGTGAGTGCATGGATGGGAGAGGCGGCTCCGTACCACTTTTTTCCAAACGCCGGAAGACGTTTCTATTGGCTGACTAGCTTAGCCTACCCGCGCCGTCGCAGTCAGCGCTAGCGATTCGACTTGGGGCTGGCCGTAGCCGGCCGCCAGCACGAAGAACAGCACATTGGGGATCTCTGCACGATCGGCCGCATCAGCGGATAGTTCTTGGGGCCGCGACGGCAGCGGGCACGGCATAATAGACTGTCATGGCTTTCGAAGATCGTCTCCCTATCCGAGTTGTGGCGCGACGCAAAGACGGCGTCGATGTCGAATGCGACGTCCGCGACGATCTGTTGAATGAGTCTGGCGTGCTGCACGGCGGGGTGGTGGCCTCAATCGCCGATGAAGCCGTGTGGCACGCCATGATCAACCACTTCGGCGAGCGCCGCCCCTCGGTCACCACTGAATTGAAGGTCAACTACCTGCGGGCGATCACTGGGGCCAAAGTTTTGGCGAAGGCCTATCTGGTCCACGTCGGCCGAACCCTGTGCGTGGGACGTGTCGACATGTTCGACACCGAACAACGCCCTACGGCCGTAGCGATTGTCAGCTATATGCTGCTTGACGACCCGCCGGCAAGCCGACAGGAGAGTTAGCCCGCTTTTCTCACCACGTGGCTAGCAGCAGTGGTGTAAAGCGCCGCGGTTCAAGATGTAGGGACGCGATTGATCGCGCCCGCTTGCCGACATACTATACGCCGGGCGATGCACACAAACTGTTGCCGCGAGCCGGTGCACGATGATATTCGTGTCGGGTTATGCCCACGGCTTGCGCCCACGCTTGCGATGATACGCCGGATTTTTATCCTAGGGCGGTGACAAGCAAGAGTGCTTGTCCTACCGGCAAGTAGGAGTGCATGCCGGGACCGGAGCCGCACGGCGGTAAAGGCTTTCACTCCGCAGCTTCACATACAAGTATGGCCGCCGTCGATGACAATCGCACTGCCCGTCATGTAAGCCGAAGCCTCGCTGGCCAGATAGACGACTGTGCCCTTCAGCTCTTCGGGCTGGCCCGCCCGTCCCATCGGTACCTTCGACATCCAAAAGTTCCAGCGATCGGGGTCGTCCTTCTGTAGCTGGACCACGGGCGGCGTCACCATATATCCGGGACAGACGGCGTTCACCCTGACATTGAAAGGCGCCCACTCAACAGCCAGAGACTTGGTGAGCATGATCACCGCAGCCTTGGCCGAGTTGTAGGTGGCATGCTCTTGGGGAACCAGAACCGTCATCCCGCACATGCTGGCGATATTGATGATGTTGCCCTTTTTTTGCGCGGCCATGGGACGAAAAGCGGCCTTGGAGCACGTGAACATGGCGAACACGTCGAGATCATAGACGCTCTTAAAATCCGCCAGGCTCATATCCTCGGCGGGCCCGATCACGGCCATGCCGGCGTTATTGAGCAGGATGTCGATGGTCTTCCATTTGTCCGCTATGGCGCCAATGGCGCGGAAGGCTTGGTCCTCGTCGGTGATGTCGGCTTGAAGCGCCATGGACTGGACTCCCAGACCCTCTATTTCGTGCGCCGCATCCTCGGCCGTTTCTTGGTCAATGTCCACAATTGCGATGTTCGCGCCGTGCTCGGCCATGCCGAGGGCCATCGCTCGCCCCAAACCGCGGCCCCCGCCGGTGACGACGGCGTTTTGCCCTTCCAAGCTGAAAAGATTGCTCATTGGCGTACCCCTTCCCTTGTGTAACGATTGAATTCAACTGATAGCTGTTTGCAGCAATCGAGGCAGTACAGGCGATCCTGCCCGCGGCCGCCGTTGTACGATCCCGCGCTTTACTCTTCGACCGAATCCGGATGGCGCTCTACTCCCACGGGGTGCCTAGTTCGATGACGTCCCACTTGCCCAGTTCGGCCTGAATGCCGGGCAATTCACTCCACTTGACGGCTATCGCCCAGAAGAGGCCGAGCCTCTCCTCGTTTTCGTTGGTCAAATAGTGCATGGCGCCATCAGGAATGAAGACTACGTCGCCAGCCTCGATGTCATGCGGCGCACCGTCGATAAAGACCTTGCCCTTTCCTTCGAAGACGTAGTAGAGCTCCTCCTGACCCACGTGGCGGTCCTCGTGACCCACGGTCCCGGGCTTGAGCCACCAAAAGCCGGCCGTGTACTGCTGGGACCCGCAAGTCTCTTCCGTAACCATGACCTGGTCTCGCATGGTGTTGTCCGGAGACTGCAGGTAGGGTACGTCCGTCCTTCTGAAAACGATTTTCGGTTGGTCTGCCATTTCCCCTTTCTCCTCTGTCTGTTCGATGCTTCCTGTCTAAGTTGCCGCCGGCGTTTCAGGAGTGCGCGCGAGTCATGTCTAGAAAGGGCCAAACCGGCAACGCCGGATCCGCTTTCTCGACAGTCCCTTCGACGGGGGTCAACTGCCTTGACAACAGGTGAAAGAATCGATGCTATCATCGCACGGTGACGGTAATGCGAGGCCAGCGGCCAACAATTGTTGGACAGGTGCGCGAGGACCGAGTGAGTGGCTTGACGAAACCGGCTAACCAGATGGGAAGGAACGGTTCGTTGAGCTACTCCGTTCGACGTCTCGCCTAGAAAGATTGGCTACCAAATGCCAAATAACTTGAGGTTCGAGAACAAAGTGGCGGTAGTAACCGGTGCCGGTAGCGGTATCGGCCGGGCGGCGGCCCTGCTCTTGGCACGGGAAGGAGCCGCGGTCGTCGCAGGTGTTCACAAGTCCAACGATGCCGCCCCGCTGGAGGAGGAAGCTGCGGGACTTGTTGGCCAAATAGCCGGCGTTCAGATCGACGTTACGCGGGACGAGGATGCCCAGCGGCTCATCGGGACGGCCGTTGAACGTTTCGGCGGCCTAAACATCCTCGTCAATAACGCCGGCATTGTGATATCGGGAACCGTGGCCGAAGCAACCGAGGACGACTTGCAACGCTTGCTGGACGTGAATCTCAAAGGTGTGTTTCTATGCTGCAAATACGGGGTCCAACAGATGCTGAAGGGGGGCGGAGGATCCATCGTCAACAACAGCTCGATCAACGGACTCCGGGGCAATCACCGCCTGGCGGCGTATGGCGCTTCGAAAGGCGCGGTGGTATCCCTGACCCGGGCGATGGCTCTCGACCATGCTCCACAGAATATCCGGGTGAACTGTGTTTGCCCGGCGTCGATCGAAGACACACGCATGCTCGATTCCCACATCGCGGCCTCGCAGGACCAGCAGCAGATGCGCGAGTACCTGCTGGCCAAACATCCAATCGGCCGTTTGGGCCGGCCCGAGGAAGTGGCTCATGCCATCCTGTTCCTCGCCAGCGATGAGGCGTCGTTTATCACCGGCGTTGCGATACCCATCGATGGCGGACGGTCGATTCGGTAGGCGCCGCTATGGCATGAACGACCCTACCGGCCAATGGAGAAAACGCGCTCGCCCCTACCCAGAACCCTAATCTGCGCGGCTGACATTCAAGCACGAGTGTCGGAGATCGGAAAGCGGATCACGAAAGACTGCTTCCCGCGGCCTGATCACTCGTCCTTGCACCTGATCGGTGTTCTCAAGGGTGCGTTCGTGTTCCTCTCCGACCTGGCCCGCTCGATCGAAGGGCCTGTTACCTTCGACTTCTTGGACGTCAAGAGCTACGGGCACGCCGCCGCCAGCTCCGGCGTCGTCGGGATCACCAGGGACCTCGAGCACGGTATCCGCGGCCTCGACGTTGTGCTGGTGGAAGACATTGTGGACACGGGACGCACGATTGCCCACCTGCACGGCCTGCTAAGCGAGCGCCAACCTGGGTCACTGCGTGTGGCGGCGCTGCTCGACAAACCCGACCGAAGAATTCAAGAGGTCGAGCTGGACTACGTGGGATTCCAGATTCCCAACAAATTCGTCGTCGGCTATGGCCTCGACTACGGGGAACGTTACCGCAATCTGCGCGACATTTGCACCCTGGAAGGCTACGAGGAGGAAGTACAGAAAAATGCAGACTGAGCTGGAAACTAGCCGAGCTTTATTGGCTATAGGGTCGGCTTCGAACAAGCGATCTAGGACTTAAAGACTTCCTAGAAGATCAGGTTCAAGCGGGGTCGCCGCGCTTGCGCATATCGGCGAGGACTCGCTCGATGCCAACCTTATTGATGATCTTGATGGCTTTCGCGCTTACCCGGAGTTTCACCCAGCGTTTCTCGCTAGGCACCCAAAAACGCTTGTCCTGAAGGTTGGGCTCGAACCGGCGCCTCGTCTTATTATTCGCGTGGGAGACGTTGTTGCCCGCCATGGGCTTCTTCCCCGTGACCACGCATACTTTCGCCATGGATGGAATCTCCTTGCCGGTTGTCCCCGTAGGATTCAGGATGGTGCGCGGCAGCCGCCTGAGTAACCGTCAGCGGCACTGCAGCTTCGATTTTCTCATGATACCACGGGGCTTCGTTCGATCTCGCCGGACAGCCGACTTGTCGGACAGTGGCTCTCAGCTCCCCAAGTAGAGAATCGTTGGCCCGGGGGGAGCTCCTGTCTAAAAGTGGGGTGACTCCTAATTTTCGATTTGGGACGGCAACTCCGCGTATTTCTCCGCTAATTCCTCGATTGTCTCGGACCATCGTTGGCTTTGCAGCCAGCAATTGTAGTAGGTCGCATTCGGCCACCAATTCTCCTCTAGCTGAGGAGAACGGGATTGCCCCTCCAAGTGATATAGCTCAGCGTCCGGCAAGTACCAATTCTGACAACCTCGCTGGTAAGCCCGCAGGCAGAGGTCGGAATCTTCGTAGTCTCCTTGCACGTAAGCTTCGTCCCAACCCCCTAGTTGTTCGAACAGATCGCGCTGAAGCATCAGACAGGCTCCCGTTACCGCTGGAACGGGACGGCTGATGTTGGCGGGGGCGTACCGTCTTGGAAATCCCTTGAAATAGTGTTGATTCAGCCACAGGCGATTCGGGAAAGCATCGCGATGGAAATACATACCGGCGTGCTGAATGGAGTCGTCTTCGTAAAGCAGCTTTGGCCCCACGACTCCCGCTTCGCTCTGCCCCGAGAAAAAGCCCGTCATTTTCTCGATCCAACCGGGCTCGGTGGGAAACACGTCGGAGTTCATGAAAAGCAAAAAGCGCCCCCTCGCGTGCTTCGCCCCAGCGTTATTTGACGGGCCGAATCCACGGTTGCGGTCCGCGATAACCAAACGCAGCGGAATACGATAGAGCCGCTCCAACTGGAAAGCGATGTTTTCGAAGTCCGTTTCCTGCTCGGGCGAATCAAGAACATAGATAAACTCGCATTGCTCCAAGGAGCGGTCGTCGCAAAACATAGCCACTTGGCGCTCAACGAGTTCGAGGCGGCGATAGACGGGGATGATGATTGAGACTTGGGGGTTGGCGGGTGGTGCTCCCATGGTAAGAACCCGCCTTGGGGCCGCCCCGTCTCCGCACGACTTCTGCAAAGCAGAAAGCGCCGGGTGGAGGTGACGGTCAAATAGCGAATCGTCAAAATAAGGCGCGCGGGGGAACCTTTCTAGGATGTCCTTGCGCACTTCGAATGGATCGAACGGATCCAAGGCCGCCGACAGCTGGAAGTCCGATCCGTTCTTCAGACGAGCCTGAAGCGTAACCCCAGCACTCCAATACTCCGAACTCGGGAGCTCCAGAAAACCGATGACCCCATGCTTGTCCCAACTTCGGTGTCCGGAATCCGCCAGATGTTCCGCCACATCCGGGCGGGGTAGCCGTCCGATGAGTTGCGTAATGTCGAGCCGGGCGCCGTCTGGGGAGATAACAAGCAGTTCCTTCAATAGATGTTGCGGATCCCAAAGCCACCCAACGATATACGCAGCGTTGTTGGCGACACACCAAAAATGGTCAAACGACAGCGCAAAGGCGTTTCGGTTGCTCAAGACTGAGCAGGGAAGCTTCCCGTCGGGCAGAACGGGCGCTGAGTTTGGGACCTCGGGCGTTTTTCTTCGAAATCGACCCATCTATTTCTCTCGCCCGCAAGTGTGGGGGTCTGTGAAAAAACCGCGGGACAGTCCGCTGCGCTTTCCGTAAGGCATTGATAAAACGCTGCGCCCGTGCGAGGCGCTTGGGACAGTCCCCGGTTTTTTCACAGACTCTCAAGAGCGCGGCACACGCGACGCGCGACGATTCGTTTGCATCTCCAGGTCATCTACGATTAGGGCTTTCAAGTCGCCCTCCGATGTCCGTCCGTTGTTGGCCCTAAAAAGGCAGCGGCTGTCTCTCCAGAAGCGCCGTGTAAAGAGCCACATGTGTCCGAGTCGCTTCTTCGATCGAAAAAACCGGCTCGATACCATTCCTCAGCTTCTCCCAAAGTTCTGGCGTCCTCGCGGCGAGCACCATTTTCGAGGCAAGGTCCCGCGGATCGCCGACGCGAAAGTGGAGACCGTCGACTCCGTCCCTGACCTTTTCCGCCATTCCTCCGATGTTGCCACAGATGACGGGCCGTTTATGCATAAGGTTCTTCCGGGTTTCTAGTGGGCGAGTGGGGCTCGGTGGTAGTCTCGCGGGATGCAAGACCGCGAGCTATACCGCCAGATTCTGGGCATCGAAAGTCCCTGGAAAGTCGTGCGAGTGGAGCTGCGCCGAGCCGACGGCGAAGTCCACGTCTTCCTCGAACACGACGAGCAAGTCCGCTGGCCGTGCCGCCAATGCAGCGCCGTGTGCGCACTCCACGATCATCAGCCCGAACGCCGCTGGCGTCACCTCGACACCTGTCAGTACCGCACGATCCTGCACGCCCGGCCGCCGCGCAGCGACTGCTCCGAGCACGGGCCGCGCGTCGTGCGACTGCCCTGGGCCGAGGCTTCCAGCCGCTTCACCGCGCTGTTTGAAGCTCTCGCGATCTCGTGGCTGAAGGAAGCCAGCCAGCAAGGCATCGCCGAGTTGCTGGCGCTGAGCTGGGACGAGATTCACGGCATCCTGGAACGCGGCGTGCAACGTGGGCTCGAACGTCGCGCGGCAGAGCCGATTCCCTACCTGGGCGTCGACGAGAAGAGCTTCCGCAAGCGCCATCGCTATCTCACCGTCGTCAACGATCTCAACTGCTCGCGCGTGTTGTTCGTCGCCGAGGGACGCCGCCAGGCCAGCCTGGACGGCTTTTGGAAGACGTTGAGCGCAGAGCAACTCGCCCGAGTCGAGGCCGTCGCTATGGACATGTGGGATCCTTATGTCGCCTCGACCCGGGAGCATCTCGACGAATCGGAGAAAAAGATCGTTTACGACAAATATCACATCGCGGCGCATCTGGCGAAGGCGGTGGACCAGGTGCGGCGGGCGGAGAACAAGCGTTTATTGGCTCTCGGCGACGAGCGTTTGACAGGCACGAAGTACGCTTGGCTGCGGCATCCAGCGAACTTTTCCGAGGACGCCTGGCGCGAGTTCCGCGCGCTGCGCGAAAGCGACTTGAAGACGGCGCGGGCGTGGGCGTTGAAGGAAACGGCGATGCGGCTGTTCGACTATCGTCGCGAATCGGCGGCGCGAGCTTTCTTCGAGCAATGGCGCGGCTGGGCGAGTCGCAGCCGGCTGACGCCGATGGTCACCGTAGCGCGGATGTTGACGGCTCGCCTCGAAAACATACTCACGTATCTGAAACACCGCATTACGAACGCGGTCAGCGAGGGGTTGAACTCAAGGAACTCAAGGATTCAATGGGTCAAGGCCACGGCGCGCGGTTTCCGCAATCAACAGAACTTCATCAACGCCATCTACTTCCACTGTGGGAAACTCGATCTGGCTCCTTCGCCCACTTAAAACCCGGAAGAGCCATGCATAAAGGCTTCCTGAATCACCAAGGGCGAGTTTTCCCACCAAATGGAAGGGAGTACGACCCAATCGACAGCCTCCATTAAAGAAGGAATCTCGTGGGCCTTGTACTCGGGCAGCAGGGTTACGTTATCCTCGCATTCGGCAACCAGGCGTTGGAAACTCTTCTTGAACTCGTCGGTCTGCATGTCAAGATTGGCACCGTGCAGAAAAAGGTGAATCTCTCCCATTGCGTCGTCCCCTAGCATCTTCATAGCTTGCAGCAACTGCAGGACGCCTTTGTAAGGGTTGATGTGCCCAAAGTAACCGAATTGGGTCCTCGACTCACCGTTTCTGACAGCTCTGGGAGCCGCTTCTACCTGTGGCACGCGCCCGTTTTGAAGGAAGAAGATCTTGTCTTCGGGAATTCCCCAATCCACGTATCGTTGTCGAAGGAAGCGGCTCGGGGTCAAGAAAACGTCGACCAGAGCGAAGTGGGACTTGATGAAGAGCTCGCGCATCTTGAATTCGGTCGGGGCAATATCAGGGAAGCACTGGTGGCAGCGCTGGGCCGACGCACGATCGCAAAGGCTGAGGTCTTTCGTCCGTACCATCTGACCGTTGGCATGACAGATGGGGATGTACTCGTGAAGAGTGTAGACAAGTGTAGACAATACGCGTGTCAGGAAGCGTATTCCGGACCTGCCGGATGAACTCCATTCCCAAATGAACCGTGTGCTGAAAATGAACTACATCGGGCCGCAAGACACGGAGAAGCTCGTCAAAGAAAACCGTGAGATGGTGCTTGTTGCGCTGACTTTGAAGCAAATGGTCGAAATGGTCGGTGTAGTACAGGATCTCCTGAGTGTTGCCTGTAACCGTTAGGAAAGGAGTTCCAATATGGGGGCGGCTCCGCGGGGGGCCCGTACGCCCAAGGAAGAAAGGCTCCAACCGTCCCCCGTCCCGAACAGCCTTGAACAACTCATAGGCGAAGATTTCGGCGCCACCGGCTACTAGGTCGGGGTGACCATGACAGATATAGAGGACCTTGCGCATGCGAGTAATCAGGTGGGCACGTCGTGCAGGTTCTGGACGGCGTACTTCGGTGGCAGTCTACCTGTGGGGACGTGGGAGAGTCAAGTTCGGGGATCGAGCCCCCATGTGAGATAATCTGCGGAATAGTATTGTGCGAGATTC
The DNA here is from genome assembly GCA_965248205.1 of Bryobacterales bacterium. GTDB lineage: Bacteria > Acidobacteriota > Terriglobia > Bryobacterales > UBA6623. The sequence goes on along the minus strand of CBDFIS010000006.1, from coordinate 6,189,035 downwards.
GGGTAAAGCGGCCAAGCTGCTGGTCTTTCCCACTGACGGGACCCGAACGCGACACCGAGATTCAGCACGCAACGGGACACTTGCCGGATTGAAGCGATTCATGCCCTTAGGACTACCGAGAATGCGAAGCTTCTCTACAGAGCCCGCAGCGGTCGCGGAGCGCTTGGTTCGGGCTTGGACGCGGCTTGTTTCAGCACTCTATCAAGATCCCGCTCATCATCCGCCTGCCGGGGGGCAAGGGGGCGGGGCGAAGAGACGATAGGATGACAGGTCTTCTGGACATCATGCCCACTTTGCTTCACCTGGCCGGCCAGCGGAGTATGCCGCAGGAACTTGAAGGCCACGTGCTTCTGGATTCCGAGGGGCGACCATCAACCGACGCTCCGGCCTGGTCCTTTTCGGGAGCGGTGGCCAACAACCCGCGGATGATCTCGATTCAGGATCGCGACTACAAACTAATCTGGGAGTTTCCACACGGTCCTAAGAGGCTCTACGATCTGCGGGATGACGCTGACGAAAAGGTCAATCTCTTTTCGAATTCGTCTTTCTCAGAAGTAAAACAGAAGATGGCACGGACCCTGGCCGCCCGGATTCGGATGCCGAGGGCTAGACCGTCGTTGCTTGAAGGTGCAGGCGGATCTGGATGCGGATTCAATGGAAAGACTGAAATCCTTGGGGTACGTGGAGTAGGCTCTTGAGTAAGACGAAAGAGAATCGACCCATACCGACGTCACATTGAAGTATAAACCAGCCAGACCCTGCACCCGCAGGAAGCCGTGAGGTCCAGGCGGCGAATGATATTCCTCCTTTACACAGGTCGGCACAACTCCGCGATACGCTTCAGAAATCTCCCCTCGATTCGAAACTCGGGATTCAGATGCCGTCTTAACGGGCGGGCAAGTCTCGATGCCTTCTTGGTGACAACGGAGAAGCAGCCGGTCAGATTATCCTCGTCCCGACTCACCCCTGCTGGAAGACTTAATCGTTCCGTAAAGCTTGGCTATGTCCGCTAATGCCTGTGCCTCGCCCATGAAAGAATGATTCTCGCGTACAACAATCGGGCGGGAATAACGAGACCCTTTGGGGGTAAGAACTGATAGGCTATCAATAAGTTGATCGCCTCCCCAGTTGACTAGCTCCTGGCAAATACAATCTAGAGAGCACTCATCACAATACCGGCGAAAAAGCTCTGCGGACATGCTCTCGGCACGCCAATGAACGTTTTCAAACGGTAGTTTCGTTGTCGAGGGATCAATGAACGGCGCGAGATTAGAGTGATGAATGAATCCAACACCATCGGGAGCAAGCTTTTTAGAGAATTCGTGAAGATAGGCGTCCATTATGTCGGACTCCGCATGAACCAACGAGTCAAAACTGAAAACAAAATCGATCGAATGATCATGCACCATGGGGAGCGACATGCCATCATTAACATAAGAGGCTCTTCCGGGTTTTAAGTGGGCGAAGGAGCCAGATCGAGTTTCCCACAGTGGAAGTAGATGGCGTTGATGAAGTTCTGTTGATTGCGGAAACCGCGCGCCGTGGCCTTGACCCATTGAATCCTTGAGTTCAACCCCTCGCTGACCGCGTTCGTAATGCGGTGTTTCAGATACGTGAGTATGTTTTCGAGGCGAGCCGTCAACATCCGCGCTACGGTGACCATCGGCGTCAGCCGGCTGCGACTCGCCCAGCCGCGCCATTGCTCGAAGAAAGCTCGCGCCGCCGATTCGCGACGATAGTCGAACAGCCGCATCGCCGTTTCCTTCAACGCCCACGCCCGCGCCGTCTTCAAGTCGCTTTCGCGCAGCGCGCGGAACTCGCGCCAGGCGTCCTCGGAAAAGTTCGCTGGATGCCGCAGCCAAGCGTACTTCGTGCCTGTCAAACGCTCGTCGCCGAGAGCCAATAAACGCTTGTTCTCCGCCCGCCGCACCTGGTCCACCGCCTTCGCCAGATGCGCCGCGATGTGATATTTGTCGTAAACGATCTTTTTCTCCGATTCGTCGAGATGCTCCCGGGTCGAGGCGACATAAGGATCCCACATGTCCATAGCGACGGCCTCGACTCGGGCGAGTTGCTCTGCGCTCAACGTCTTCCAAAAGCCGTCCAGGCTGGCCTGGCGGCGTCCCTCGGCGACGAACAACACGCGCGAGCAGTTGAGATCGTTGACGACGGTGAGATAGCGATGGCGCTTGCGGAAGCTCTTCTCGTCGACGCCCAGGTAGGGAATCGGCTCTGCCGCGCGACGTTCGAGCCCACGTTGCACGCCGCGTTCCAGGATGCCGTGAATCTCGTCCCAGCTCAGCGCCAGCAACTCGGCGATGCCTTGCTGGCTGGCTTCCTTCAGCCACGAGATCGCGAGAGCTTCAAACAGCGCGGTGAAGCGGCTGGAAGCCTCGGCCCAGGGCAGTCGCACGACGCGCGGCCCGTGCTCGGAGCAGTCGCTGCGCGGCGGCCGGGCGTGCAGGATCGTGCGGTACTGACAGGTGTCGAGGTGACGCCAGCGGCGTTCGGGCTGATGATCGTGGAGTGCGCACACGGCGCTGCATTGGCGGCACGGCCAGCGGACTTGCTCGTCGTGTTCGAGGAAGACGTGGACTTCGCCGTCGGCTCGGCGCAGCTCCACTCGCACGACTTTCCAGGGACTTTCGATGCCCAGAATCTGGCGGTATAGCTCGCGGTCTTGCATCCCGCGAGACTACCACCGAGCCCCACTCGCCCACTAGAAACCCGGAAGAACCACATAAGAAACAATATTCCTGGAGTTTTGGAATCTGTTCTTACAGGCTTCGATGCAGTGGGGGGTGACGTCTACAATAACGAGATGCTCGCAGAAGTCTTTCAAAAATTGAGTGAATCTTCCATATCCCGGTCCGATTTCTAGGCCGGTATTTGACGGAAGGAATCCCAGGATTCTAGGGTAAATAATTCCCCACCACAGGTAGTCTGTTCCCCCGAAGGAGCGTGACCATTCATCTCCCTGCTGATTCCAGGGATAGCCAGCCCAAGTTTTGATGTTCTCCTCGATGGTCGGCAAATTGCCTCCAGAAGTCAAACAGCAGCCACCCATTGTAAGGCGGCGATTTAGACACTGTCAATCGCGACGCGGGGGCCAAGCCACTTCACGAAAATCCCATCAAAATCTTGCCCCGCCGATCTCCTTCCGCAGGGTCGAGACCATTCGTGGCTGCTCGTTCCCAGCCATAGTTCGTCCAGCAATCTTTGTTTTCATCGATAGTCACGATTCCTCCTAGACAGGATTTCACTCGGGCTTTAGGAGCCTAGTCAACGCGTCCTGTGCTGCCCTGTGATCGGAGTCTATTGCCAGAAGGTCCCTGTAGGCCCGCATCGCCTCTTCTCGTTTCCCATAACTCTCGTAGATTCTACCCAGCAAGAATCTCGCATGAAGGTCCCCAGGCTCAACCTGGACCGCCTTCTTGCCGTGCTCGAGTGCCAGTTTCTCGTCTCCCATCTCCCGGTAAACATCAGCCAGCAGCCGAACAGGACGCGGATTCTCCGGGGCGAGGTCGCTTGCCGTTTTCAGTTCTTCGATGGCCCTTTCGAATCTCCCGAGGTCCCGGTAGACCAATGCCAGGTGGACCCGAGCAGCCAGGTCCCTTGAGTCGATTCGCAGAGCCTCTTGATAAAGCTTCACCGCCTCATCGTTTTCTCCACGATCGCGGTACAAATCCGCCAGCGCGCGAACAGGTAAAGAACTCTCCGGAGCTAGTCGTATGGCCGCCCTGAGCTCTGCAATAGCCTCCATCCTCTTGCCCTCGGACTTCAGAGTCCGGGCAAGCCCGACTCGAGCGCCTAAACAGCTGGCCAAAGCAACTTGGCTCAATTGGGACTTTGCCTCGATCAGACCGTCATACTGGCTGCCATCGAATCGGCCCAAGCCTATCCCGACCCGTTGCGGAGGGTCAGTTACTTCGACGCCCGGACGAACAAGCGGCTGAAGTTTCTGACCAACAACTTCGCGCTCCCGGCGCTGACCATCGCCCACATCTACAAGTCGCGTTGGCAGATTGAGTTGTTCTTCAAGTGGATCAAGCAACATCTGCGAATCAACTCGTTTTACGGCACCAGCGAGAACGCCGTCAAGACGCAGATCTGGATCGCTGTCTCGATTTACGTGCTCATCGCCATCGTCCGGAAACGCCTCGGGCTGGAAGCGAGTCTTTACCAGATTCTACAGATTCTCAGCGTTACGCAATTCGAAAAAATGCCCCTTTTACAGGCACTCCAGCCATCCGACTCCCCAAACGAATCCCCCTATGACCCCAACCAATTGATTCTATTCGACTTTTAACCGGACAGCAGTGAGCACAAACAAGCGCCAGACACTTAGGGCTGCGCAAGCCACTAGAGCGAAAACGGGCAAAAAAGTATGGGACAGATGGACCACAGGGGGATAGGTCGCCGCCAGGAATGCCGAGAGAAAGCCCACCCTTTCGTTTTTCACAAGCAGGCCAATGTTATAAACCGAGACAATCAACACCAGATAGAAAACGCTATTGACTAAAAGCGCCGCGCTTTCCGAGCGTCCGAACAGCAGAACAAACGGCGCTGCCAGGACGTGGTAAAGTGGGGGCCGACCACCATGAGACGCCTTGGCAAGCAAATCTGCTGGCCTCAGAAATAGATCGCCAGGCAGTCCGTCCACAAACCTCAACAGTCCGGTAAGGTGAGGATAGTGGTCCCCGCGGGCCCCGGGGAGGGAAATCATAGTCACCGAGACAATGGTAAGAGTTACGATGGTCGCTGAGAACAGAATTAGCGCAACCGTGTCTTTGCTCCTCATCAGGATGTAGTCTGGCTCCTTTCAATAATACGACCATCTTCCACGTCCCGCTCACGAAATCAATCAGGAGAAGGCATGCGTCTGCCACTAAACTTGATACCCTCGGCCGGGTAAGCAAAGGTTGCCCACGCGTCCTCGCAGTCCCGGGTGGCCGACTCCTTTACGTTGCAAGACCCGGCTGTCCCAAGTATACTGTGCCTGATGTGGGCAGACTCTAGTTACATCGAGCGTCTGAGGCCATGTCCGGTTCCCTAGACACTCCCTCGTGCGAGCCAAACCCTCCCGTTGTTCAATGAAGTTCGTCCTTTTTCTCGCTGTGCTACTGAGCTTCGGTGCCTGTAGTACACATCGGGGACGGCCTAACGTACTGCTGACACTGCTGTCCGGTTAAAAGTCGAATAGAATCAATTGGTTGGGGTCATAGGGGGATTCGTTTGGGGAGTCGGATGGCTGGAGTGCCTGTAAAAGGGGCATTTTTTCGAATTGCGTAACGCTGAGAATCTGTAGAATCTGGTAAAGACTCGCTTCCAGCCCGAGGCGTTTCCGGACGATGGCGATGAGCACGTAAATCGAGACAGCGATCCAGATCTGCGTCTTGACGGCGTTCTCGCTGGTGCCGTAAAACGAGTTGATTCGCAGATGTTGCTTGATCCACTTGAAGAACAACTCAATCTGCCAACGCGACTTGTAGATGTGGGCGATGGTCAGCGCCGGGAGCGCGAAGTTGTTGGTCAGAAACTTCAGCCGCTTGTTCGTCCGGGCGTCGAAGTAACTGACCCTCCGCAACGGGTCGGGATAGGCTTGGGCCGATTCGATGGCAGCCAGTATGACGGTCTGATCCGAGCGCAAGCCCGTGGATTTGTCGACGGGATGCGAGTAGCGCCGTTGGAGCAAGATGTTCTTCTTGGTTCGCACGACGAAGAACGACGAGCAGAGAGTGAACACGAAGAGGCGTTCGAAATCGACGTAGGCCCGATCCATGACGTAGAACGCGCCGGCCTCCGGGCCGATCTCGTCGAGGATGTTGATGTCGTGCACTTTGCCTCCAGTAATGCGGATGAACGTGGGAATATTGCCGTGCAGATCCAGCAGCGTGTGCATCTTCACGGCGGCTTTTTGCTTGCGGAATCTCGCCCACGGAAACAGCGACAGGCAGAGGTCGATTGTTGTCGAGTCGAGAGCGTACAGAGTCTGGTCCAAGTCCACACCGATCGGGTCGTGGGCATATAACGGCCGTGCCATGCCAATCAAGACCTGCGCGAAGTCCGCGTAGATCCGCCAGTCGCGCGACTCGTTCGCGTCGGCCAGTGTCGAGCGCGCTACCCTGCCGCGGAATCCCATGTGGTAGAGTTTGCCGTGCATCGAACGCAGGCACGTCTCGATGTCGCGGAGGCTTGCCCGATAGGTCAGCTGGGCGAATGCCATCGCAAGAAACTGATCCCAGCAGGAGAAACTTTTCAGATAGGAATCGCCGCGGTAGCGCGATACACATTTCTGAAACTCTTTGCTCGGTAGGTGCTCGATCAGTTGGGAGAAAACCGTACGGCCAAGGTTCATCCCTCATTGTGCCGCGTCCGGATGCTCCGTTCAGGCGACCATTTGCGGCCTCGGGATTTCAAATCGTTCCCGGGCAAAACAGGCCATAAGACATTGAACGGTCGAGACTTACCGTCCGATGGCGCGACTTTCCCCGGACAGCACTGTACTGCTGATTTCCATTGATACGCTTCGAGCGGACCATCTTAGCTGCTACGGTTACCACCGCCGCACCTCCCCCTTTCTTGACGAGCTCGCAGGACAAGGAATACGGTTTGCCAACTTTTTTGTCAACACCTACGCAACCGGGCAGTCCCACGCCACAATACTGTCGTCGCAGTATCAGGAAACCCATAGGGTCAGTTACAATCGTTTGCGAATCCGTTTGCCAAGGCCCGATACGCGGAGACCCTCGAAGCGGGTACCCCTTGCGCGCCCACACGGGAGATTTGGTCCCGTGTTTAGGAATACCGCACCTTCCAGTGATCGGTTGCCCGACGACCTGAAGTTGCTACCGGAGATGCTTTCCGAGGACGGCTACGTAACGGTGGGCGTCACCGAAGGTGGTTACATGTCGGGTAGCCTAGGGTTCAGCAGGGGATTCACTGACTTCTTTGATAGTGCCCCGAGTGCGGTCTCGGGGGCTCTCAAGTTGGTGGAACTGTTGAGCAGGCATTTGCAAGGCGACCAACCGATTTTCGCCTTCTATCACACCTACGAAGTCCATACGCCTTATATGCCTCCCAAGAAGTATCGGTCAATTTTCGGGAAGTTCCGAAGCGAAATTGACCCACACGGCCGGTTCTTGTGGCGCTTTCAGGATCGAGCTCACGAACTTGATCCCTCGGACCTCGAATTCCTGAAAGCGATGTACGACGGTGGGATTCGCTACACGGACGACGTTTTGAGACAGTTGTTCTCGGTTTTGAAGAACCTTGACTTCCTGGACAACTGTATAGTGATTGTAACTTCAGACCACGGTGAAGCACTCGGTGAACACGGGCACTTGATGCATGGAATTGCATCTCTTTACGATGAAATCATCCATGTGCCTCTCATTATTGTTGGTAACGGAATTGATGCCGGGATAGTGGACGACTTGATGGCCAGCAGCGTGGATATCGTACCCACCATTCTCAACTACGCCGGTGTGGAGGTGGATTATCCGCTGGAAGGGTATGACCTTCTCGCCCCGGCTGGCGAAACCACGCGGCCGGCCGCGGTCGTCGTCCAGTTTGGGAACTGGTTGTACGGCGTGCGATCCCGAGACTGGAAACTCATCCAGGATATGAAATCCGGTGCCGTCGAATTGTACGATCTGAGGAATGATCCCGATGAAGGGCACAATCGAGTAGCGGAAGCGTCACCCGAGAGGTTGAAGCTTGAAGAGATGCTAGCCGGCTGGAGGAAACGGCTTGGTCCTCCACACCAACCGGGGCAGGAGATTGCGCTCAGCAAAGACGAAATTGAGAAACTCAAGTCGTTGGGCTATCTAGATGGACCAGCGTCGACAGAACAAACCACCGCAGGTTGGGGAATAGTAGGGTATATCGACTCCATAAGTAGCGCGGGAAACGCCGCGGTCATGAGCGGCAAAGCGGCCACGGTCAAAGGGTGGGCGGCAGGGACCGGGGCAGGCTCACAGATTCAAAAGGTTGAAGTCTTGTTTCGCGGAAGAATTGTCGCCGAGACTTCCCACTTCAACCCGAGGCCCGACGTGGCACAGCGGTTCAGCCGGAAAGACTTTGCGCAGTCTGGGTGGAAAGTTGAAGTTAATCTGGGTCAGCTAAAGCCCGGAAGATATCAGCTTGACGCGCGCGGCACAGGTCGGAACGGCGCGGCGGGTTTGCTCAAGCCCGTTTACTTCGAGGTGGTCCCGGCAGTGCCCGACAAACGGTGACGCCCCCCCGAGGGCGGCTCGCGGCTCAACGCCCCCCCAGCCGGAACTTGCGACCAGCGCATTCATAGTGTGGCCGGTATCTAAGCTCCGAAGCGACCCCTGTGGCCGAGATCGCGAAGACCCTCACCACCGGTGGGGGAATCTGAGTGAGGACGGTCTTCGGCAGATCTATCGTGAATCCGGCATTTTTCAGCGAAGGCGCCTCAAAGCGCTTGGCTACATCGGTCCGAACCCATGGAGTGCTTTCAGCTTGGTTTGCCTCGCCATTGACAAAAACCTCCACCCGCGCGGCCGGGTGAAGGTGGAACCGATCTGACGCCCAACCTCGGATCGACACCTGGCCGCCTTGTTCTCGCAATGCATCCACGTGGCCGTGCATGGCACCTAAAGCGATCCGGATTGTTTCTCCCGTGGAGGAAACAATGGATTCGTCGCTTCCAGTTCCCCTGAGTGAGTATCCCGTACCTCCGGCCGCTTTGTCGCCCGGTCCCGCTTGCTGAACACCCTCTACATAACCCAAAGACCTCAACCTCTCAACTTGTTTCTGATTGAGTTTTACCCGACCCGAATCCGCAGCAGAAGATTTCAGTCGGTCTCTCCACCCCGACAGCCGGTCCTCCAGGGATCGTTTGACATCTGGAAACGCTTCGGCTACGTTCTGCTGCTCCGTTGGATCCTTGCGCAAATCGTAGAGTTCAACTGATACCGGATGCATGTTCTGGATTAGCTTCCAACTTCGAGTTCGAATCGCATACCTTAAGTTCCCAAACTGGCTAAAGATGGCCTCCTCGTCCTTGGACTCTGGAGGAGCCGCCAACAGATCCATCCCTTCAAAGGGAATGTCGACTTCGATGCCCACGTAGCTGAGGATCGTCGGAACAATATCGATGCTGCTCGCCATTCTTTCATCAACTCTTCCGCCGGGCACGGCGCTGCCGACGATAACAAGAGGGACGTGCAATAGCTCATCGTAAAGCGTCACAGAGTGTTGAAGGCCGCCATGTTCACCAAATTCTTCTCCATGATCGGAAGTGATGACCACGATGTAGTTGTCGAGAAAGCCAACTTCCCCGAGAGCAGAGAACATACGCTTCAAGGTGTCATCGACGAAGCGAATTCCTCCGTCGTACATCCCCTCCATAGCTTCAAGATCATCCTTGCTTAGTGCTGAAGCGTCGTTCTTGAGCGGTTTGACATTCTCATAGGTCGGGACAAACTTACTCTTGAACTGCCCAAAGATAGTTCTGTACTGCTCCGGGGGCGTGTATGGCATATGAATCTCATGAATCTCATAGGTGTGGTAGAACGCGAAAATCGGTTGATCGTCTTGAGCATGGCGTTGCACCATGAAGATCAGTTTTCCTGTACCGGCTTGCACTCCGTCTCTGTCATCATGGAACTCAGCGAAGCCCCTCGCGAATCCGAAATTTTCCGCCATGTACCCCCCGCCCGTTACGCCCAGAGTCAAGTAGCCGTGTCCCCGCAGGATTTCTTGGAGTTGAACAACGCGGCTAGGAACTGGGTTGGCAGGAACGCCACTGGCTCTCCTCCCTCCTTTCAGGAACTGAAACATCACCTTGTGAGTTTCCTGGTACTGGGAGGACAGAATCGTAGCATGTGACTGGGGTGTGCCGTGAGTATTGACGAATGCATTCTCAAAAAGCACCCCCCGAGAGGCGAGCTCGTCGAGGAATGGGGACGTTTGGCGATGGTACCCGTAGCAACTGAGGTGGTCTGCGCGAAGAGTATCCAATGAAATGAGCAGCACGTTGGGGCGCCTGGATTCGGTTTGGCATCCGAGCGTCAGGCCCAGTGTAAGGACCACAAGCACAGGCCGAACGAATCGATGGAACGGCGGACGAGGCATCCCTTCACTATTCGCGGGCGGTCAGCAGTCTGGGGAACCGGCCAGCTCGCCGAACGAGTGGACGTGGCCTAGCTCCGACGGGAGTCACCTCCGCCCAGCATTCCTTGTACCACAGTCTCATAGGCTTTTCTGAGCCACGGCTTTGTCCAGACCCTATTTTGTAGCCAGTCACGGTATGACGAGATCAATTTCCAGCCCGGGCTGGTAACGACGGCCTCTAAATCCCGACTGATGGCTTTGCATTCTTCGCTAAGCTCTTTTGTCCGGTCTTTCAACGCCGCTCGATCCTTCTCCGCCCGGCCGAGCGTCTCAGTGAGGCTAGCATTCTCGCTTCGTACGCCGTCCAACCGGTTCAAGGTCTCGTTCAACTCAGCTTCCAACGAAATTACCTGGCTCTTGCTCCGGCGAACTGCTTTGGACAGACTCTTGTTGCGAGTCTCGACCCTTGTCGAGGCCTCCGCCAATTCCTGAAGGGCGGCTTGGCGGTCGGCCTTCTCGGACTTCAGTGAATCCCGAAGATGGGCGATCTCCCCCTCCATCTTTGTCACGCGTTCCGGCAGCGGACGAAGAGCGGCCAACTCTCCTTGAGCAGCCTCGTTCTGCTCGGCCAGCTCCCGCATACGTTTCTGAAGTAGGTCCAGGTGGGGATGCGGTAAGGGATAAGCAAGGGCTACGAAGTGGGTGGTACGCGCGTCCGCGTCTTGGGACAGATTCGCGAGTAGCTTGGGCGGCACAGCCGAGTGGTCCTCGTTGACGTCCGAGCACTCGATCGGAAGTTCACAGCGGTCAAGTCTTCCTAGGGCAAAGCCGGCTTGCTCCAGCAGCTCTTCCAGCGTTTCGCGAGTATAGGAGTGCAGTGGTCTGGGTGTGGCCCGATCATCTTCAGTAGTTAGCAGTCGACCTTCCTGTAGCAGCTTGATGCGTAACGCGCCGTGCGCAACGTTGGAAACCGACGTTAGGAAACTGCCATCCGGCCGAACATATTTCTTCAGCGTTTCTAAGACGACGAGTGGCTCTTTCACAAACTCGAGCAGCCCGGCGAGTACGACACACTCGAAGCTCTGCTCGTCTAGCTCTTGAAATAAGTTGAGCCGCTCGACGTCTCCCACCACGACGCGCTCCACGTAATCCCACGCTCCCAAGGCGGCGCCACGATCCGTCTCGATCACAACTACCTGAGATCCCCGACCGTGAATAGCCCGGGACAGCGAACTCACCGCATGACCCACCACCAGGACGCGTTTGTCGCTGGCAATGAGCTGTACAATGCTGTCCTCACTGCTCGTCAGGCCCGCGGCAAGGACCAACTGCTCCTCAGAAACCGCCGGGGTGAATTGGGCCGCCGGCCCCGGCACCGTTGCGGTCGCTTTTTGCGCGCCTGACATATCCGCTTCGGCAAGTGTGGCCAGCGAACTGTCACCGCCCTCAGTGCCCTTTGTCTCTTGGTCTTCGCTCGCGTCAGAAGCGACCTTTGTTTCCTCTCGGTTGCCGGAAGATTGAGCGTTGATCCACGGTTTGACCAAATCTCGCAGCCGGGGATCGAACACGACTTCATGCGAAACCCCATAAACATCAAGGCGGTCGTCGGCGTAGCTGTTGGCCCGCCACTCCGGTTCAAGCTCCCCGAGCGTCGCCAATTCGTACCACCGGCGTGCTTGCCACCAGTCGCCCGGAGTCAAGTCGAGTTCACGAACACGAGCTCCCTGGTCCACGGCCTTGCTAAACCATGTCGAGCGCGCGCGAAGGGGTGCGTGGAGACAAATAATCTCGTCAGTTTTCACCCGCGGTTCCGGAACCCCTTGGACGCCGTGGTCGCCCATCGCGATTTCGGTGGAAGCCCTGGCCCGGCTAATCCATTTGGGATACGTCATCAGCTCAACAAACGCATGCTTTCTGGATTCGAACAATTCTTTAGCCTTCCTCAACGGACCCGCTGGGTCCGGAGCCCGGCGTGTCATATGGAGTAAAGCATCGGGTGAGGCCTGCGTCTGGGCGCGCCTCTGAATGAAGTTCACTACTTCTACCTCAAGCGCTCCGGCTTCCGATTCCTCTAGGACCTTTTTCAAGGTGCCGCCCGGCGCCCACCAAAACTCATCCGCGTCGATAGGAACGACCCAGTCCGCGCCTCTGTGGAAGGCCTCCCTCGCTAACTCAGTCGTGATCTCGGATTGGTCATACGGACCCGGATCGCGTATCCAGCCCACGCGCCCGTTCCGGCTCAGGTCTTGAAGAACCTCGTCGGTGCCGTCCCACGATCCATTGTCGACGATAAGGAAATAATCGACGCCCTGATCAAGGTGATGGAGTACGTTTACGCGAAGCACGTCCGCCTCATTGCGCACCATCATGAGACCGAAAATCTTCATCTCTACCGCATGCCTTCAGGCTGTTCGCGTCCTTGAGGGTGATCGAGTCGCCATTTGCGAATCTCAGGCTCGGAACCTCGATTTCGGGGAAACGTCGTTCGTCGCCGTTCCCCTAGATGCAGCCTCCTATGGATCGCCACAACGTCCCCACAAGGGTCTGAAGGAAAGTTTATCATCACTCGTTGACCGTTTCTTTAATGGAAATCAGGACAGCGGTTGATCAGGAAAGCCGGCGAGTCGAAGGTGACCACGACCACGTGATAGCAGTTCCTCGACGCGTTAGGGAACCACGCGACCGCGGCCCCAACCAATTCGCGGCTTCATAACCTGTCTCATACCGTACCCGGAATGCTAGGTGCGCTTCCGAACCCCTCCCGGTGAAAAATGCCCTGCACGTAAATGACTTGCCGCAGGGGTAGTACGACGATCTGCCGAAATCCTCTCGAATGGCAGGCAGTAGACTAAGTGGGGGAAGAGGGAACCACCTCGCCAAACGGGCGGCCGGTGTCGATGAGCTAGAGGCGTTGATCGCGCCGGGAAGAGTAAATGCCATGACTCCCTCGTCCATCTGGCTACCGCGCGCGGAGTGACGGCCTCAAAACCGGAGATTTCGCCGATCTTAGCAACCACACCGCGGCCTCAAGAGGCTGGGGGACCGGTACGGTGCCGGTGAGTGGTTCGTCTGACGTGGAGCCGGAAGGGCTTCTACCTTAGCCCAGGGCCGAAACCCCGCTCACGAACCTAGAAAGCGATGAAACACGTCCTTGCTCTGCTGATGAGCGTGTCAATCGGCCTGCTGATAGGAGAGTTTATTGTACGCGTGCGGGAGGAAGCCGGTCTCCGAGGAGCATGGGCGTCGATCTGGGAGGACAGCCGGGTTCCCACTTCGTTCGGCGCGGAAAAACATGGCTTGGCGCCCGATCCGGAATTGAGCTTCACCTACAACCCGGAACTCCCCTACGTCAACTCGCTCGGCATTCAAGCGCCGGAAATCACCGCCAAAGACCCGGCGGGACCGATGCGCATCATCGTAATCGGCGACTCCGTGGCGGCTAGGCCGCTTGAACCACCGAAGGACGCCTGGGTGACTATGGTCGGGGAAGATCTCGCAGCAAGGGCCGAGGTGATCAATGCCGCCATCATCGCCTATACGATCTACCAGGAAAGATTGCTGCTGGAAGGTCGGCTCCTCCCTCTCGAGCCTGATCTGGTCGTTCTACAATATACGCTCAACGACAACGAGAGATTCCTTCACCGCTTCAACAAGGAAGTCGGCCTGTTGCTGACCGAGGAGGCCCGTCGTGCCTTCGTGCGGGACGAAGGGGGCCCTCTAGCCTGGCTTCCTGAGAGCAGCTACCTGGCACTGCGCTTACGATACGCTCTGCTGCAATTTCGGCTACATCGGCGGAAGTATCCCTGGGAACGCCACGCCGGTTTTGCCAGGGCGTGGGAAGAGGACTCCTGGGAGTTCGTCCGAGACCAACTTTCAGCGATCCATCGATCGGTCAGAAGCGTCGGGGGCCGCCTCGCGGTCGTCATGTTCCCCTTCGTGCCCCAGTTCAACAAGAAACTCGTTCAAGACGAGCCCGAGCGGGTCCTTTACCCGCAGGGCAGGATGAGCGAACTCTGCAAGGAAATGGAAATACCACTTCACGACCCCTACTCCTTCTTGGCGGACCACGGAGGGACGTCGCTGTTCAGAGACCTGGTCCACCTCAACCCGGACGGTCAGCGGCTGGTGGCCGACGAGATGGTGCGCTACTTGGAAGAAGGTGGCTTTGTGCCGAGCAGCGGAAGTCAGCTCTCTGATTAGCAGCGCCCTCGAGAAATTATCTCGTATTTGCCTTCTGGTCCAATCGCAAGTCCCACTTTGCCGAGCGGAGTGCTTCTCGACCGGCCGAGACTGTTGGAGTCTCGCTGTGGCCTCTGAGGTCGGCTGCTCACCTGATCGTCGCCAGTTTGACAGACCACCCATCGGCACATACAACATAAGGTTTGGTGACGCCGCGGAGATCAGCACCCGACGCGGCAAGCTGCCGAGTCACCAGCTGCGACAAGGTCGAAAAACGCCCAAGCTCCTCAGAATTGCGAAACAAGTCGGTCGACGCCAACAAATCCAACGACGGGGTGCTCATGAACTCGAGCGATAGCCGAGCTACTGGGACCGGGTACCGAACAACTGCTCGCCGCCTATGGAATCCGTTAGTTTTCTCCCTTCCCGTCGTCACCGCTCTAATACGCTCGCCGGCACGGGAGCGGAGCTCAACGTCATCGCGGCCGTGGTGATCGGTGGAACGAGCCTCTACGGCGGCGCGGGCACGATGGTAGGCACTTTGTTGGGGACGATCTTTCTGCGAATCATCCGCAACGCGCTCAATCTCTTAGGCGTGTCCCCTTTTCTCCAACAAGTGGCCATCGGCGGGCTGCTCGTGTTCAGCGCCCTAGGCGATATTCTTTCCCAACGTTTGTCGAGCAAGTCTTGGAAGGTGGCCACTGCCAAGGGGCGGTCGTAGAGAATATAGCTGTGCAAACTGTGAAGTGCGTTCACTTGTTGGCCGACCCACTCGATCGAGGATTTCGCCATGCGGTTCAACTCACAGATGACACAAGACGTAACTGGGCACGCGGTGGAGCGGCGTCAGATCCTGTCGCTGCCCGTTGCTCTGACAACGGCCGTGTTTTGTCAGGCGGTAGGCTATTCGATGGCTTCACCCGGTAACAGCTCGGAGAATGAGCGTGCGCGTAAGAGCCCGGAGGGACCAGGGAAACGACCGGGGACGACGTCGCTGCTCGCCGACCCGTTTTACAAACAACACCTGACGGGCGCGCGGCACCCCGAGCAGCCAGGGCGCTACGACGCGGTGGTCCGTGCGCTCGAGGAAGCGGGACTGCTGGAGGATTTGCCAAAGATCGATCGCCGCACCGCGACCGAGGACGAAATCCTTCTTTGCCATGCCCCTGACTATTTGGAAACCGTGAAGCGCAACGTTGCCGACGGGGCACGCTCGCTTAGCACGGGCGACACCGTGATCGGCGAGAGATCCTACGAGGTCGCGCTGGAAGCTGTGGGAGGGGTGCTGCAAGCTGTGGACGCCGTCGTCGAGGGTCGGGCCGCAAACGCTTTCTGCGTAGTCCGTCCACCGGGGCATCACGCTACGCCCGATCGTGGGATGGGCTTTTGCATCTTCAATAACATCGCCATCGCCGCCCGCTACGCGCGGCAACAACACGGCCTTGACAGGGTGCTCATCGCCGATTGGGACGTGCACCACGGCAACGGCACGCAGGATATCTTCTACCAGGACGGCTCCGTGCTGTTCTTCAGCACCCACCAATCACCTTGGTATCCCGGCACCGGCAAAGAATGGGAAACGGGCGAAGGCGGCGGTAAGGGGACTACCATAAATGCCCCGTTCCCAGCGGGCGCGGGCCGCAGCGAGCTCCTGGGCGCGTTCCAAACCAAGCTGTTGCCGGCCGCCAACGAATTCAAGCCCGACTTGATGCTCGTCTCAGCCGGATTCGATTCGCGTCTGGGAGACCCACTGGGCCAGTTCACCCTAACGGATCAAGACTTCGCCGACTTGACCGAGCTGTTGCTCGAGTTAGCCGACAGACACTCGGGGGGACGATTAGTATCCGTCCTCGAGGGCGGCTACGACCTAGAGGGGCTCGGCTTGGCGGCAGCCAAACACGTGGAAGCGCTCAGGGCGTAACAGACTCCGCCACTGAGTTCGACAGTTGTTAGCCGCCCCTCTACCCTGTTCGATGATTGCAGAGCTCAATCCCAAAGCCTATGACATTTCGGGGCGGCAGGTGTTGTCGCTGAGCAGGAGACTGCGTCGGCAGTTCCCCGCGACGGCTCCCATGGGTCGCTACGTCTCACGCCCGGTGTCACATCCCTGCGAAGACCTGGAAGATGTTCGCAGGTTCCTCGTAAGCTGCCGGTATGTGTCGGACCCAGAGCAGTTTGGGAAGGAGGAACATTGGATGCCGCCGGAGGAGTTTGAGCAGAAGAGGACAGGCGATTGCGAGGACTTCGCCCTATGGACCTGGCGGCAGCTCCTATTGATGGGATACGAGGCGAGGTTTGCCGGTGGGAGAGCCGGCTTCTACGGGGAGGGACATGCGTGGGTGACCTTTTCCGATGGGGAGAGACACTACCTTCTTGAACCACTCGCAGCCTGGGTGGGCAGCGCACTGCCGAGGCTCTCGATTCTGCGGTACAAGCCGGCAATATCCGTAAGTTGGGATGGGGAGAAGATAAGGTACTTCGCCCATGAGGAGCAGCACTATGATCCCAGCTTTAGAGAACTGCCGGAACTAGTACTCGAATGGGCTCGATTCTGGATGCGTTTTTGGGCCAAGCAACTGGTCCATCTGCCTTCCCGGCTTCGCCGGGCGGTCCGGAGGCTACGGGATCAATGAAGGACCCGGCGGGTCAGCACGACCTGGCGCCACCGTCTATCCCCATCAGCGAGTGAGCAAGTGCGCGAACCTTCCGACATCGTCGTCTTCGGCAGCCTGAACGCCGACCTGGTCCAGACGGTTGACCGCCTTCCTAAACCCGGAGAGACGCTGGCTGGCGGGGGTCTCAAAACCTTCAGCGGAGGCAAAGGCGCGAATCAAGCTTGTGCGGCGAGCCGCATGGGCGGTCGAGTGGCGATGGTGGGACAAGTGGGCAACGACCGCCTTGCGGCGCTTCGGTTGGACAGCCTTCAGTCCGCGGGCGTCGACACCGAGCTGGTCGGGAAATCGAACAAGCCGACCGGGACCGCGGTTATTCTCGTTTTGCCGGATGGGGAAAACTCCATCGTGATTTCTCCGGGAGCGAATGCGACCGTCACTGCCGATGTGCCTGAGTCCCGCCTAGCGAACCTAAAGCCAGGCAGTTTGCTGCTATGTCAGTTGGAAACTCCCGTCGAGTCGGTAGAGCGAGCCCTTTTGCTAGCGAAAGCGAAAAGAGCGAGGACCATTCTCGACCCGGCGCCAGCCCGCCGACTCCCTCCGGAGTTGCTGCGCAACGTTGACTTTCTCACGCCTAACGAAAACGAAGCCCTCATGCTTCTCGGCAAGTCCCCCGCACCGTTTGGCAGCGACGCTCAAGCGGAGGCAGCCGCTAGGCAGCTCGTGGCGCTCGGGCCTCGGACAGTGCTGCTTAAAGTGGGATCCCGCGGCTGCCTGGTCACCACGAAGGATAGATGCCAGTGGGTGCCGGGGTTCAAGGTCACGGCCGTAGACACCACCGCGGCTGGTGACACGTTCAACGGTGCCTTTGCGACGTCGCTGGCGGAAGGCCGCACGGTTATCGAGGCGGCACGTTTCGCGAACGCAGCCGGGGGGTTATCGGTGACCAAACCGGGGGCCCAAAGCTCGATCCCGTCGCGAGAGGAAGTTGACAGGTTCTTAAATAGAAGAACTCTCGACGCCGATAGGTAGGCGGGTCATTCCGGTACCTAACCCGCTTGAAGATCTCGGGGCAGGAAGCTGTAAAAGAATCAGCTCAGGCTCAAATCCGGGTACGCCAGCACAACGAATCGCGCCCCGGCGTCGACACAAGTGTCGACGCGGCAGACGTAGGCGTCTGCGCCACAACATCGGTCACCCGAAGCCCAACGTTGGAGGTCCGAGCGTAAGGCAACGACCGCCTTGGTGGTGCCCTGGGTACACTCGGCGCTGGCTTCGTCGGCATCACAAACTAAAACGTCGCGATCGGATTGAGCGGCGAGCCGGTCGCTCCCGGCACGGCAAGCGGCGCGGCCGTCAGCAGAAACTCCCAGCGGTTCTGCTTGGCGGCCTCTTCGGCCACGGCCTCGAGATCGCAATTGTCGAAGATCGGAGTGCCCATCGCGATCAAGACCAATTGGTGGATGGGGTGCGAGTTGCCCTCTACACCGGAAGGCAAGACATCCAGGGCAGCGTCGCTACCCATCATGGCGATATCGCGGTCCTTCATCCATCTTGCACAGGTTGCATTGAGCCCGGCTGCCTTCTTGTCGGCGTCCCACGGTCCCTTCTCGTCTCTCGCCCGCCAACGGCCGGTGCGGATGAAAACCACGTCGCCGCCGGAGACCTTCAAGCCGGCCTTCTTTTCCCAGGCATCGAGGTCGACCGGATAGATCGGCGTGCCGGCTTCAAGGTAGGGAACACCTTTGAGACGCGGAATGTCCATCAAAATACCGCGCGAAAAAATCCCGCTCTTGACGTTATTGACGCCGAGCTTGCGGGCGCCCTCGTCGACGACTTCCTCTTGCGAGTAGCCGTTGTACATCTTGCCCTTGTGAAACATGTGGCAAAGCGCATCCATGTGCGTGTGCGCGTAGCCGTGATAGAGAACCTTGAAAGTATCAACGCTGAACACTTTGATAGGCCGCAATCCGGTGTAGTTCATCACGTGTTCAAAAGGAGAGTCATTGTCGGCGGCCTCTTCCTTCAGAACATCGTGCGCCAGCGAGACAGAGATACCGCTTTTCACCAGCGCGGCCGCTTGTTTGCGCTTAGCCGGGGTAATCAGGTTCAGCGTGCCCAGCTCGTCCTCTTCCCCCCAGCGGCCCCAATTCGACAGCTCACTCATCCAGCCCTCGACCATCTCCGCAGTCACCTTCGTGGCCGCCTGAGCCCCGCCGCCTTGGGGCGAGTCGAGCGAACCGGTGCAAGCCATGAGAAGCGCCAGCAGCGCGCCCCAAACCGTCCAGCGACCGGACTTATGTCTTTGCATCATGTGTTCTCCTTGGCGTTCCGCTTCCTGCGATCTTTGCAGGGCCGGCGGCAACTGCCTTGCGGCGACCACCGGCCCCGTACGGATCGGAACCGCACTAGTGTAGCACCCTGTTTGACCCTGCTAGTTACAACTTACTGCTCCCGGATCGTGTTGCGAGATTTGACCAGAGCTGGTCTGCCCAATGAGAAATTGGCTAATTGAATTTGGGCCAGTTTGACTAGGTAGCAAATCGGGACGGGTTTGAAACTTGCGCCGGGCGGAGCAGAGACGAGCCGCGACACGCCGAGCTCCCGAAACTAACGGACTAACCGCTAGTTCTAATAGGGGAGTAAAGCACGCGGTATGCTAAAGAAAGCGGGCGCTTCCCCGCCCCGCAATTCCGTGGCCGACGTCCAGAACACCTCCAAGATCAAGTCTCCGCAGGGACACAGATTGCTGCTGCCTGTGGCGGCCCTGGTGGTTGTCGCCGCAGTGCTCGTTCATGGGGCTTTGGACCACCAGCAGCCCGCCGAAGCAGCACCCAGCTTAGAGGTCGAACCGGCCCCAACGCCACCCACGATTGTGCGGCCAGATCTCGAAAAGACACCGTTGGCCTATTTCTCTGACTACTGGCTACAGCTCGGCGAGCGCGTTAGAAGCAAAATCGCGTTCATCGGTCCGGAAAAAGCACCGGCGATCGTCGTCGCCGCCGGGCTAGCGGTTACCTCGATGCAGGTCGCCGAGGATTTCGTTGTCCAGCGATTGGCGCTTCACCTGGCGGAGCACCACTCGGCCCCCGGGCCTGGTGAGAATTCACAGATTCCGACGGGGGACGAAACGAGCTCCACGAACAGAATAGATGAGGATCCGTCGAGTCAGGATACTGAGTCGGCGCCCGCCCCCACTCCCTACCGGCTCCTGGGGGTCGACTCTGAGCTTGAATTGGCTGTTTTCGAGCTAGAAAAACCCTATCGGGCCGCGCCCTTCCGCCTGGTAAACCCGGCGGCGATTCTACCCGGCTCATTTATGGCCGCAATCAGCGTTCAACCCGACGATACGTTGCGGATCGAGCCGGGACACCTGATTTCGGCGAAGGCCCTAAACAGTCCGCCCGGGTCCTCCCAGCCGTCGCTCGAAGTGTCGGTTGATTTGGCAGATCTGGGCCCAGCCGCTGCAATCGTCAATCTCGACGGCAGTCTTGCCGGTGTGGCCTTGGAGTCCAGTCAAGGTGGCGTGAGGCTGCTTTCCTCAGAGACGGTTTTGCGGTCGATTGAAACTCTGCGCGAAGGACGTCCTTGCCTAAGCATCGAGGTAGCCGAACTAGCGCCAGAGGCAGCGGCGGTGCTGGGCCTCAATGGCGGCGTCGTGATTGAACGGGTGCGAGCTGAATCGTTCGTTCCCGAACCGTCTCTGCGAGCCGGGGACATTCTGCTGCGATTCGGTCGAGCGGTTATCCACAGCGCGGAACAGTTCCAGCATCTTTACATTGGGCTGGAGCCGGGAAAACTAGTGCGGTACGTGGTCTTCAGAGGCGGAAAGCGGCTCTCCGGAGGCACGGTTCTCCCCAACCGTGATTGCCGACCTATTACTCAATCCGTGGAGGTCTTCCCACGGATGGGCCTGGCCCTGCGGTGGGTAGAGGGCGGCTCATCGGATACAGTGCCGACGGATGCGGGCTGGCAAGTGGCAGCGACGACCGATCACTCGCCGGCGGCACAGAGCGGCCTTCGCCCTGGTGACAGGATCATCGCCCTCAACCAGCGAAAGTTGGACCGAGATAACGCGACCGGCGTTTTCAATCAGTTCGAAAAGCTAGGACGTGCCGTTGTCTTGACCGCCCAGCGCGAAAACCGCGTCAAACTCCTAGTGGTTAAACCGCGTCCCGACTAGGCGACCATGCGGGAGGCCTGGAAACTGATCGTCCACTGGCTTTCCCGGGCCGAGTTGCGCCTGCGAGCGATGCGACGGCTAGGCCGCCGGGCAGCCCCCCGAATACCGACGTGGGGATGGGCGATGGTTTGGTTTCGTTCGTCCTTCCTGCCCTCTCAAAACTATCTCATCATTCTCGCGGTTGTTATCGGAGTCCTAACGGGACTCGGCTCGGTCGGATTTATTCTGGTTTTGCACACCATTGCCGACTTTGCTCGCGATGACGTCGGGGGAACGTTGGAGCTTTTCGGTTCCGCCAAACTAGTGCTTTTACCAGCAATAGGAGGGCTGTTCGTCGGTCCGCTGATCAAACGCTTTGCGCCCGAGGCCAAGGGTCACGGCGTTCCCGAGGTGATGACAGCGTTGGCCAGCCACGGAGGCCGGATTCGCGAGCGAGTGGTGGCAGTAAAAGTGATGGCCTCGTCCATGACCATAGGCTTCGGCGGCGCCGCCGGCCGCGAAGGACCGATGGTCCAGATCGGCTCGGCCATCGGCTCTGCGATCGGCCGCTGGGCTCGAGTGTCCACAAAGCATGTAAGAACGCTCGTCGCGTGCGGCGCAGCCGGGGGCGTCGCGGCCACTTTCAATGCCCCGATCGCGGGAGCGATTTTCTCCATGGAAGTCCTGATGGGCAGGATTCACACGGACTTTCTGCTGGTTTTGCTGACCTCGCTCAGTTCCTGCATGGTCGCGCGCCACTTCCTTGGCAACTACCCGGCCTTTTACCCCTGGGCTTATGAACTGCAGGGCCCATCAGAGTTGCCGTTGTACTTTCTGATGGGGATTGTTGCGGGACTAACCGCGATTGGCTATGTGCGTCTTCTGTACCGCTCAGAGGATTGGTTTCAGCGCTGGAATTTCCCCGAGTACCTTAAGCCCGCCGTCGGCGGTCTCCTCGTCGGCTTGGTCCTGCGTTTTTACCCCCAAGTCTACGGAAGCGGGTTCCCGGCCATCGAATCCGCGTTGGCGGTGCGGTTTCCATGGCAGCTGCTCGTCGGTCTGCTGTTCGCGCAAATCGTGGCTAACTGCGCAACCCTCGGCTCAGGGGGGTCTGGAGGCGTGTTCGCACCATGTCTCTACATGGGCGCCATGCTCGGGGGCGCCTACGGCACCCTCGTGCATACGCTCTTCCCGGAAACGACCGGCGGGTCGGGCGCCTACGCCATGGTTGGCATGGCCGCGTTCTTCGCGGCAGCGGCCAAGGCCCCAACGACGTCGATTCTGATTCTGTTCGAGATGACCAACGACTACCGCATCATGCTGCCGCTGATGGCGGCGACCGTCGCCAGCGTGTACGTCTCTCACTGGCGCCTTCCGCATAGTATCTACACCCTTAAATTGCACAATCGTGGAATCCGCTACCCCTATGAGTACGAGGATCCGGCCGGGCCATCCCCGCCAGCCGTGACGCCTGCCGCGGAGCCAAGCCGCGCGACGGCGTCTGACACGTAGTTGCGCTCATCCGGACCTGCTAGTAGCCCGCCTTTCTCCCCAGCGGCTGGCAGCAGTGGAGCTAAGCCTCGCCGTTCGAGATGTAGGGGCGCGATTCATCGCGCCCGCTTGCCCTACAAACTGTAATCCGGGCGATGTACACGAACGGTTGCCGCGAGCCCCAAGCGCTGTGACAGTGGTGAGAACTGCCGCTCGAACCGTTGGCTGCTCGGACGCGGCTAGTGCCTGTCGCGCTGCCGCATCAAACAATCGGGATGTCGAACGATAAGGGGATTGTGAATTCGCCGGCTCTTGTACCCGCCCCTAAAGACGCTGCCAACCCAGACGTCGCGCGTGGCATCCTCGAAAACGATCTGCTCGAAAGCTTGACCCGCATGACCTCACGCGGCTATCAGCCGTCTGCCTTCCTTCTAGTTCGTCTGACGGACGGGCGCGTAAAACTAGTTCACACACCTCAGGGAGCGGATCAGGCCCGAGAGGAAGCGAACCGCATCCGCAACGAGTATGGTCCGCTGGAGTTGGCGCTGAGCGTTTCGGTAAACCGTGGGGATTCAGGGTCCCAGCTGGCGGTCGACGACCTTGGCTAAGCTGCTGCTCGACCGGCTAGCTGCTTTCCGGTGCAAAAGAAGGGGGGGGTGAGTGGTGGCTTGGGACAGTCAGCCAATTTCGCGTCCGGACACCTTCGTAGCTTTGTAGATCCTTCGAACGCGCGAAATTGGTGACATTCCCGCCCCGAGCGCCCGGGTGTTTGCGCCGGAACGGAGCTAACTGATGGCTCTCGGATGGAAACGCTCACTCCTCACCGCAAGCGCAGCGGAACCCGATCGTCGTCACCTTGTGATCCGCGGGGCTCCGAAGACGCGCCGCCGCACGGGTGTAGATGCGGTCGAGATACCAATCTCCGCCTCGGACGACGCGGTACTGGCTGCCAAACTCAGGATTGTCGTAGGCTGAACCGGGGTAGGCGTCAAACCAGTCCTCGACCCACTCGAAAACATTCCCTGCCATATCGAGGGCACCGTATGGGCTCGCTCCCGAGAGGTAAGAGCCAACCGGCTTCGTTGTTACGACGTTGCCCCGCAACCGGGCCTTGTAGACGTCTGCCCACCACTTGGTCCAAATTTCGACAGTGGGGAGCTCGTGCTCCGACCAGCTCGTCGAGCTGTTCAACCGGCTCTTATCCCACTCTTCGCCCCAAGGGTATCGGCGCCCGTCCGTTCCGCGGGCCGCTTTCTCCCACTCCGCTTCGGTCGGCAGAGACTTGCCGGCCCATTCGCAGTAGGCTTTCGCGTCGTCATGTGTCACCAACACCACCGGATGATCGCCCAGGCCTTCCGGATAGGCTCCTTGCTTCCAGTTGTAGAGCGAGGCCCAGTCTCGATCAACGAAGGGGACTTCGCGACCCGTGGCTTCGACGAAAGCGCTGTATTGCTGCTGGGTGACCTCCGTGCGATCGATGTAAAAGCTATCGACGCCGACCGTCCGTTGGGGATACTCGCTCTCGAAAAGAACCCGCGAGCCACCGTACGATTGATACTCGGCGTCGATCTGATCTTCGGTGCTCCCCAGCAAGAAAGAACCCGCGGGGACAAAAACCATCTCTCGGACCCGAGGATCGTCCGAAGGCAGGAAGCCGGACTCGGCGACACTGCCAGGCGAGCGCGGGGCCGCCAGGTGATCTTCACCGCAGCCGGAGACGAACGGAAGTCCTCCAAGAAGGAGAATTACCGAGAGCCGTCGGGATTTTCGTGCCGTGCTTGCGGCAGCCACTGTGCTCCTAGGCCTTGGCTCGGAGATGTTCAATTCACTGAAGGGTGAAATCTGTGGTCTACGAGGTACGAGGGAAGATTTCGTCTTAATGGTAGTCCTATCTTCTCAGGTACTGCGCTAAATGCCGCCGGCGGCGGCCTTCTTGTTGCAACACTCGTTCTACTTTTCGAAGCGGTCGAGCCGAAAGCGCGAGATGGGATAGAAAGTCTGACCGTCAACGGCAAGTTCTGCCAGAATCCGACCGACGAGCGTTGAGAACTTGAAGCCGTGGCCCGAGAACCCCGCAGCGATGAGTACCGATGGTTTCCTGGGATTGAACGTCGCGGCGGGGCAAGAGCCTTACCCAACCTAGGATCCACCGTTACTGACCCAGACAGCTTTGGCAGGCGGCCTCGGACGTCCGAGAGCGACAGGCCTTCCAAAGTTGCTCGCTAGTAGCGCGGTCTGCAGCGTCGCGTAGGCCCCGGCATAGCTCTGAACTCTCGGGGTCTTCGACCGGGGGCTGGTGGAACGCGACCTGCCCCTCGCGCACAGCGTGGATGCTCGGCCCATCTTCGTCGACGCGAAGATCCACTGCGTCATCCTGAAAAGAGAGACGAAGCGCAGCGCCGCCGGAGCGGCCCGCAGCGAAGAGAGCCGTCTGCTTGGTTCGTGTGTCAAGAGTGAGGAATACATTGCCGGATGATCCGGTCACGTATCCGCTGCGTTCTTGACCTGTGCCGTCGTAGAGTAAAACGCCGGCAACCTTCTCGCCTCTCGGCATGGTCTTGCCGTTAATCACGGCGTCGGGCAGGTCGCCGCCGATGCGTGCCCGAACAACGCCGTTCTCATCGACCACGTTGATCTGCGACACCGTAATGACCTGTGGATCGTCTATGGATTGCGCTCGGGCAATGAAGTCTGAGCGATAGCCAACGAGAGAATACGCTGTCAAGACAATGATCCCGATGTTCAGAAGCAACAGGCTCCGGCAGCGTCGCTCGAGACGAGCAATCCGGTACTCTTTGGTGTCAGTCATCCGATCCTCCTTCCGGGCCGGGATTTCGTGTTGTCCATCCGAGGCGGGGTTAGTATAGCTGAAGGCGGAGTTCCAGGTCAGAGATCCCTTCGGAGTCTTTTCGAGCCGCGACCGTGAGGGAGCGGCCCAGGAATGTCAGCCTATAGTCCACCGTGGATTCATGCAACCAAGCACTACCACCTGCAAACACTCGTCCTACTTTTCGAACCTGTCGAGGCGAAAGCGTGAGATAGGGTACGAGGTCTCGCCGTCAACGGCAAGGTCTGCCAGAATCCGACCGACGAGCGTTGAGAACTTGAAGCCGTGGCCCGAGAACCCCGCGGCAATGAGCACCGATGGCTTCCGCGGATGCGGCCCGATCAAGAAGTCCTCGTCGGGCGTCATCGTGTACATGCACGTCGATCCCTCGAGGAACCGGAAGCCGGCCCCTGGCATCAGACGCGAGAGCCACGCGGCCAGCTCGCCGCTTTTCTCGAGATCGAGAGTACGATCGATCGTTCGGGGCGACGTTGCCGTGCCTTGGGAATCGTCAGCGACCTTGATTCCTGGGCCGTGGAGCGGGAAACCGTAGAACTCGGTATCGAGGTCCGTGTAGACCGGCAGCCGTTCAGGCGCCAGGTCGTCGGTTCTTTCGGCGCTGAAGTAGAACTTCTGCTGACGGGTCACACGAAGCGGCAAGTTGAGATCTTGCAAGATCTCACCCGCCCATGGCCCCGCCGTGATCACGAGCCGGCCGGCACGGAACGAGCCATCAGTCGTTCGGACTTCTGGCCTCTCCGGACTTAGGTCGATCTTCTCAACGCACGCACCCGCGAGAATCTCGGCTCCAGACTTTTCCGCAACGGAAAGCTGAGCCAGCACCGCGCGAGTGGGATCGAGGAATCCGGCACGGGGCGTGTAACAAGCGATTGAGTCCGCAGAAATGTGAAGCGCCGGAAAGCGCTCACTGACATCTTTCGGATCGAGAATCTCGAAACGAGTGCGGCTTTTCTTGATAGCCTCGAGCCGGCACTCGAGGTTCTCGCTTCCCCTTTGCGCGTAAGCCAGCCAGCCCGAAAGGTGAAGGAGGGATTCGCCGGACACCGCCTCGAGCTCTTGCCAGAGAGGAAGCGCCGCTTCGGCGAGCTCCGTATAAAGCGGATCGGGATAAAGAGTCCTGAAAGCGCGAGAGCAGCCGTGTGAGCTGCCAAGTTTGTGACCTGGCTCGAACTGCTCGAGGCCGACGACGGCCTTTCCCATTCGCGCAAGATGGTAGAGCGCGGCACTTCCCATGGCGCCAAGGCCGATTACAAGGAAATCGACCTCGCGCATCAGGCGATGCCGTTAGGAAGTTCGAGCACGTAGATCAGGAAGTCTCCCGCAAAGACCCGCGGCAAGGTTCGCATAAAAAGAACGCGCCCGGTGCGAGACGAGGATAGCTCCGCCAGAACCGTGCCGTCGGGATGACGAATCTCGCCGAGCGTCTGGCCCTTCGACACCGGCTCCCAAATATCGACCGCGGGAACGAACAGTCCGGACGTCGGGCTGGGATGGTCAACCTGCAAATGTCCGGCCTCTTCGCTGAGAGTCTCGAAACAGTAGCGTGGGCTCTGGCGGGAGAAATCGCCTGGCACCATCTCTAGGAACGCCATGACATTTCGGATTCCCTGTCTTGCCAGGGCGCGATCTTCGCTCCGGCAGCGTCCCTCTCCGGGCATCTCGACGTAGACGGCTGGCACCCCTTTGTCTCCCGCAGCCGAGAGCGAACGGCCCGGGAGAGCTGTCGTCCCCCAGACGAGATCGAACCCGAAAGCGATGGCGCCCGCCTTTTGCACCTCGTTGATCTCGGGAGGGCGGACCGGGTATCCGGCAAAGCGCTTGATCGAGTAGAGGTTTCCCGCCGCGTGTATGTCGAGATAGAAGTCAGCCTGGCCGACAACGTGCTCGGAAAAGGCATGCGCGATGCGCTCGCTCACGGTGCCTGATGGACTTCCGGGGAAAATGCGTGCCAGGTTCTGGTGGTCCCAGCCGCCCTCGCGCGTTCCGGCAACGAAGGCCGGGGTATTCAGAATGGGAATGGCGAAGAAGGTGCCACGGAGCGTTTCCGGATCGAGTTCCTGGAAGATGTCCTGAATCGCAATCGGCCCCTCATACTCGTCGCCGTGCACACCGCCGGTGACGAGAAAGGTTTTTCCGGGCGTCTTGCCGCGCACGACGAGAGTTGGGAAGGCGAGGGGTTGACCGTCGGGAAGGGTGTCGACAAGAAGCTGGAGTCGCTTCTTGGTGCCCGGAGCGACAGCGTCGAGTTTGAATTCGGAGACGGGAAGTTCTTCGGCCGGGCGGTACATCAGGGTTGGCGGGATGGTACCACTTTAAGAACGGGGCCGTCACTTGAAACTCTTAGGATGATAATCCCACCTTCCTATGGCCTAGCTGAGCGACTCTACGGCCTGCCTTTGTGGATGCTGCTTACATTGGAGATGTGGCACCATGGGCAGAGGTCCTGTCTGACTCTCAATGTGTGCCACCAAGCACTTGAGTAGTTTTGCTTTCCTGCTGCTCAGCGCGTGCGTCGGACAAGTGCAGCCTGTATGCGCGGCAACGCCGGAAGGGCAGGGCTTGTCGGCGACTGTGGCGGAGTTTCTGGAGTCTTGGCTAGTCGACCGCGATGTTGAGGCAGCCCTCAAACATCTCGCCCCACCGGCCGCGAGATGCACCTATTCCGTGGAAGACCACGATCCCTTGGATGAGGAGGAATTCCTGGCCGAATGCGAAATACCCGAAGTCTGTCGTGAGTTTCTCTGGTTCTTGCCAGATCTCATAGGCGAGGACGAGACACGCCGGCAGACTGCCAATGAGAAACTCTACCAGCTCTACTTACAGATGATGATCGATGTGCTGGTCAAAGAGTTTAGTTGGAACCCCCAAACCTTGGCCGAAGCGGTTTTTCCACTAGGCGGCGGTATCCTTTCCGGCGATGGTCTAAACTGGAATTTCCGTTTTGGCCATCCCGCGATGGTCAGGATACTCCGATCCGCGGCTCGGGTGCAAGGTCTTCGTCTTCCTCTCACGATCGATGCTCCGTTCGCTCCCGTTTGGGTCGCTGAATGCCGCTCGATCGCCGCGTTCCAGCTCGCTGGAGGGCTTTTCGCCGACACGGCTCCGAGTAGTTCCCTCTTCAGCAACCCAGCGTCTCTTCTCCGTCGCAGCCGTCGCCCGTTACCCGCCTGGCACAGGCAGCGCCCAGATCCGCCCCAGCATCTCAGCGAACAGCTTGCGGTTGAGATGCCCCTCGGCCAACAGCAGCCAGTAATAGCGGGCATGCTTGACCAGCCGCCCTCCGGTTTTCATCAACCGATGCTGCAAGCTCGTCAGCGACCAGTTCTTGATCCTCTGCGCCAGCCCCAGCCGCCGCCACAGGTTCCCCAGGTTGTAGGCCAACACGCTCAACTGCAAACGCACCTCGTTTGCCCGGAAACGATGACAGGACAGCCGTGTCCAGTGGGTTGCCTGCTTGCCTTCCTTGATCCATTGCTCGGCCGTGCCGCGCTTGTTGTAGAAGCGCACCAGCGACCGACTGGGCAAGCTCATGCTCGTGACGATGAACCCGACGCGAGGAAACAACTCGCCTTGGTGGTGCTCAACCTTGGCCACAACCCGCCGAGGCTTCGACCAACTCGCGGCCTGATAGCGGAAGCTCTTGTAGCGCACTAGTGGCTTCAGGCTCGGCCTGCCCGGCGGACGGAACAGAATCTCTTCGATCTCCAACTCCAGGTTCTTGTTTGCTGGGATGCGAATGACGTAGTCCACTCCGCGATCCTCCAACGCCTCGTAGATCTCCGGCTTGGCGAAGGCGGCGTCGGCGCGGAACGTCACTTGCTTGCCTTCTCCCTGTTGGCGCTCGATCTCGGGCAGCAGCAGTTCGTCCCAGTCCTCGGCGCTGGACACGTTACCCGCTCGCAGCTTCGCCGCCAGACAATCACCGTGCTGGTTGAACAGCAACAGCGGGTGGTAGCAGGTGGACTCGAAATGGCCGTTGTAAGCGCTGCCTTCCTGCTGACCGTGGACCGGGCTTTCCGTGGAGTCCATATCGAGCACGACACGCTCGGACTCGTCCTGCGCTTGGGCTTGAGCGACCAACTCGCGGTTCACCGCCATCAGCCCAAGCAGGTTCTCTTCACTGGCCAGCAGCTCTGCCTCAAAGCTTTGTAGACGCGACGTAAGCGCCCCGCCGCGATCCCAGTTCTTCTTCGAGCCGATCAGACGAAAAGTCGGGTCAGCCGAGACACGGGCAGCATCGTTGAGATCCTCGTAGCCGGCGAGGCGGCTGTAGACCGATTGCCGCACCAGGTCGGCCAGTGGGAACTTCTTGTTTGTGCCTTGCCGCGAATCCGTCAGATGCTCGTCGATCAGCTTGCCCAGTCCGAGCCGCTCGTCCAGTTCCCGAATGAGAATCAGGCCACCATCCGAGGTGACGCGCGATCCTTGGAAATCGACTTTCAGAAATCCGTTGAAGGTGAGCTGAAACGGCTTGTTTTCTTTTTCACCCATTGGGTGTTGGCCTCCGTGCGTCCTGACAGGGCTTGAACCCCTATAAATAAAGACGCTGAAGGCCGCTGCAAGGTCGGGATGCCGAAATCAAATTGGAAATGCGCCCTAAAAGCCTTGAGCCACCCCTTCGATGGGCGCTTCGACGTTTATGCTGTCGAGAGGATGGAGGCCTTTGACTTGCTGTTTTTGTACAATTGCAAAGGCGAAGAAAACCACAGAAACGTCCGGGAGCGCATAGCATCAGGCAATTTCTATTTCGTTGTCTTCAAACTGACTCCCGAGCACGTGGTGGGCCCCATTGCTCTGTGGACCAGGGTAGGGGAGGACTGGAAACTGATGTCCATCGAGGTGATGACTTGGTAGCCGCAACGGACAGAATCTGCTAGGAAGAATGAGACAAACTAAGGATCGCCCGGAAACTTTGTGAACCTAAACCGAAATGCATGGCAGACAGCGCCGTGGTCATCTATGCTCTTGTTCACTCGCGGAGCCGGCGAGCATCTGAAGCAGCCGGCTCGTCTGCCGCCGAGCTGCGCGCGCGCGAGTGGGCACAGCCCGAGCCGGAGATAATTCACTCGCCTGATCCTCCTGGACGTCGATGTAGATCTCTACGAGGTTGACGATTCCCCCATTGAAGTTTTCACCCATGAAGTTGCTTACGGTTACAATCGCCCGCTGCTTCTCGGCAACGACTCCGTAGATGGCGTCGGGGTCTTTGAACTCGTTGACCTTGCGAGAGATATCGAGCTGGACGTCCAGGTCTCGGGGAGCCAGGAAGATGTTGCCCCAATCGTAGAGAATCGCAAACAGACTCAGGGGGAACAGCTTCACATCTTCGTATTCGAGGAGGACGTCGATCTCCTGGGGACCCCAGGTTCGCTCGATCGGACCCAGTGGCGAGGCGCTTGTGATAACGCGCCAATCGCCGTCGTCGAATCGCTGAAAGCGGCAGACGCCGGCCCAGTAGGTTTCGGGCTGAGGTGCCGCCTTTACGGCACCGAAGCACACGCTTTGGAAGTCGTCCATCGTGTCCAACCCAGAACGCCCTAGGGGATCAATGGGCCGCATCTGGGCACTAACTGTGATCGCGAAGATCGCGATGCCGAGAGTAAGTTTCTTGATCATGATATTGCGCTCGGTTGCGAATCAAACCACTCGCTTCACCGGGGCGTGGGGTTGTCCTAGTCTAAACGCGCTGATCTAGCCGGGCGAAGGGACCCGCGAGTGCTCCAGAATCGGCTCCTCCGGCAATGTGGATCGATCCGGTACAAATAGAATCTTAATCCAATGGCACCACCCTGACAAGGACGGATTCCGAGTCTTCCGCCGGGGTGAGTGCTAGCCCGCACTTCTCACCAACTGACGGTCGAAGCACGCTATAGGACCGCCATGACGTCGTTGCGCTTGCTCACCGTGCTCACCGTAGGGTTCAAGTACGCCCGCATTGTTCAAGAAACGGGGTGCCGAGCGGCGCGCGCCTTGTACTGACGGGCCTGTCACGCACTTCGCCTCGCCACGTGGCAAGAGAAGCGGGCCAGCCCCTCGCGTACCTTGCCACAGCAGTGTAAGTTGCTGTATTTAAAGGTTGTTATGAGAAATTGGCTTTGTTTGGTCATTTTCGTTGCTGCCATTGTTCCGCTGCTCCGTTCGTCGCTCCTGGGACAGCTCGTTGTTGACCCGTTGCTGTTCCTCGGGGCCCGGCCTGCTCTTAGGTCGGGGTCCCTCATCTCCCGGTGAGGCGATCGGTGAGATGTCGCTGAGCCGGCCGCCCCGCCGTACTGGAAACCCTTCACAACCCATTGATTCAAAATGGGTTGGGAGAAACTGGGTTTGTTTCGTTTTTTTTCTTTTTGTGGCCTGGGGCCAGCCCCGAGGAGCACGTCCGTTCTGCTTCGATTTTACCACTCCGCCGTGAAATTACTCTTGGCCATCGGCCACAAGCCATTGAACACAAAGACCTTTTGGGTTCGTGACGCTAACCCGCTTTTCTCACGAGCATTTCCCTACTACCGGGGCTTTTGAGGAATCAAAGTAGGGACAAGCCATCCCGCTTGCCCACGGCGGTCAGAGGTCGACGCCGCGGGCTGGGGACCGCGTGTTGCCAGCTTGCCTGTGCCTACAGCCTTTGCGCCCAGCCCGGAAACCCCGGGGGCAACGGGATCGCGGGCCAGTCCTCGCAAGCGGCAATTATTTACAGGTCTTGCTGCCGAGTTTCCCTTTAAGAAAGGCGGGTTTTGCTTTCCTGGCGTCTTGCAGGGCCGTCCGGCGCCTCAACGGAGAGTTTTCGCCCCTACTCTTTGCAGGTCTTACCATGCCGTGCACTGCCTCTACACTTACTCGAGCAACAGTCTCCGTCGTCAACGCACGAATCGCCGGGCTGGCCTAGGCTACAGGTTAGGCAGTCCGGGTCGTCACCATCGACCAAGAGGTCGCAATCATTGTCGACCACGTCAGTGCACATTTCCGTGGCGTCCGGATTGATGAAGGCGTCATTGTCGTCGCAGTCTCCGGCACAGGTGGTGTAGCCGTCGCCGTCTAGATCGAAGCCCTCATCGACGACGCTGTCACAATTGTTATCCACCCCGTCGCATAGTTCCGCCGCCCCTGGATAGACAGCATCATCACTGTCATCACAGTCGCCGGCGCAGACCGTAACGCCGTCGGAGTCCGCGTCAACACTCTCGTCCGTTGTGCCGTCGCAGTTGTTGTCCACCCCGTCGCAGAGTTCCGTAGCGCCTGGATTGATGGCGGAGAGACTGTCGTCGCAGTCTCCGGCACAAGTGGTGTAGCCGTCACCGTCTAGGTCGGAGCCCTCATCGACCGTGCCGTCGCAATTGTTGTCCACCGCGTCGCATACTTCGCTAGCACCCGGATTGACAGCGGGGTCGCCGTCGTTGCAGTCGCCATCGCACGTGGTGTAGCCGTCTCCGTCTCCGTCGTTGCAGCCTCCTGCCGACAGCGAGTTAACGACATCGATGCGACCATAGCCATAAACCGGGTCGAAGCCGGGGGCGCCGAGATCGATCGCTCCGTCCCGGATCGCTTGCCGTACCCCGGCCGGTGTCAGCGTGGGGTCCTTGGACAAAAGCAGGGCCGCCAGACCCGTAACATGAGGCGCTGCCTGGCTCGTCCCGCACACTTCGATTCCACCGTCACTTTGGTCCTTGTCAGCCGAGAGAGTAAAGCACCCGGGCGCCGCTACATCGAGCTCATCGCTGTTGTTGCTGAAACAGGCAATCTGGTCAACGTTCGGGGCATCGTCCCAGCAAGCTTTTTGGCAAAAGGGACCCCGTACCTTTAGGCACCAGCC
Organism: Bryobacterales bacterium; assembly: GCA_965248205.1. GTDB lineage: Bacteria > Acidobacteriota > Terriglobia > Bryobacterales > UBA6623. Next base: position 6,155,859 of record CBDFIS010000006.1, on the reverse strand, counting down.
GATCGAGCCCGCGTAGTTATCGTCGTACGTGGCCCCGACAGCAATCACTTTCGATCCGCAGGCCGGTGTTCCCATTTGATTGTCGTTGCCTTCGTTGCCGGCCGAGGCCACCACGACCGTACCCGCGTCCACCGCGTTGTTGGCAGCTGTCGCGGCGCTGTCACCGTCACAGGCGCCGCTGAATTTGCCGCCGCCGAGACTGAGATTCATCACATCAGCCCGCCCGCCGGACGCAGTCTGATCCGCACAGTAATCCATGCCCGCGATCACGTTGGACCAGGAACCGGATCCTGAAGAGCTGAGCACTTTTACGCCGATCAAGGTCGCAGCCGGCGCAACCCCCTGGACAGCCGTCGGGCCGTTTCCCGTCTGTAAGTCTACCGCTCCCCCCAAGACCACCCCGGCCACATGCGCCCCGTGGCCATTGTCGTCTTCTGGGTTGCTATCCCCATTGTGAAAGTCACGACCGGCGGCCGTGTCGATTCGGGGCGCGTACATGATGTGGTCCGAGTCGATGCCCGTGTCGAGCACGCACACGCGCACACCGTTGCCGGCAGCTGATAAGCCTGCGACCGCAATTTGGCTCTGCAGGCCGCGGATGAGGGAAGTGCTCTGGTCGATATGGGCGTGGGCTACACCATCCTCCTCAACGCGGACGACACCAGGAATACTCTCCAGAGCCGAGAGCGCCCCCGCCCGGATACCACGAAGGTTCATGACGTTGGGCAGGATCTTATACTCGTACTGCACACGTCCCCCTTGGCTCGCCGCGAATGCCCTGGCAGGGCCTCGGTCAGCGCCGGGCGCCAGATGGACAAGCACACTGCTTCCCTGTGGCTGCTGTCCAGAAAGGAGGAGGGGAAGCGCCAGCAAGGCGACAGCCAGCAATGCTATGCCCATAAGGGAACGAATCCTAACGGCCGCTTCTTTCATCGGTTCCTCTTCGCGCACAGCAAACCCCCGTTTGGCTCGGCTGAGGTTATCGCCCGCCTCCCCCACAAACCGAAAGTCTAGAGCGATATCTTCTCCGCTCCTGAAACAGTCGGGTGGCTTATTCCCCGATGCTAACACGCGACCCCACGCGTGTCCATAACAGATTAGTCGTATTACTTTAGTCCACTGCTGTCCGGTTAAAAGTCGAATAGAATCAATTGGTTGGGGTCATAGGGGGATTCGTTTGGGGAGTCGGATGGCTGGAGTGCCTGTAAAGGCGCATTTCCAATTTGATTTCGGCATCCCGACCTTGCAGCGGCCTTCAGCGTCTTTATTTATAGGGGTTCAAGCCCTGTCAGGACGCACGGAGGCCAACACCCAATGGGTGAAAAAGAAAACAAGCCGTTTCAGCTCACCTTCAACGGATTTCTGAAAGTCGATTTCCAAGGATCGCGCGTCACCTCGGATGGTGGCCTGATTCTCATTCGGGAACTGGACGAGCGGCTCGGACTGGGCAAGCTGATCGACGAGCATCTGACGGATTCGCGGCAAGGCACAAACAAGAAGTTCCCACTGGCCGACCTGGTGCGGCAATCGGTCTACAGCCGCCTCGCCGGCTACGAGGATCTCAACGATGCTGCCCGTGTCTCGGCTGACCCGACTTTTCGTCTGATCGGCTCGAAGAAGAACTGGGATCGCGGCGGGGCGCTTACGTCGCGTCTACAAAGCTTTGAGGCAGAGCTGCTGGCCAGTGAAGAGAACCTGCTTGGGCTGATGGCGGTGAACCGCGAGTTGGTCGCTCAAGCCCAAGCGCAGGACGAGTCCGAGCGTGTCGTGCTCGATATGGACTCCACGGAAAGCCCGGTCCACGGTCAGCAGGAAGGCAGCGCTTACAACGGCCATTTCGAGTCCACCTGCTACCACCCGCTGTTGCTGTTCAACCAGCACGGTGATTGTCTGGCGGCGAAGCTGCGAGCGGGTAACGTGTCCAGCGCCGAGGACTGGGACGAACTGCTGCTGCCCGAGATCGAGCGCCAACAGGGAGAAGGCAAGCAAGTGACGTTCCGCGCCGACGCCGCCTTCGCCAAGCCGGAGATCTACGAGGCGTTGGAGGATCGCGGAGTGGACTACGTCATTCGCATCCCAGCAAACAAGAACCTGGAGTTGGAGATCGAAGAGATTCTGTTCCGTCCGCCGGGCAGGCCGAGCCTGAAGCCACTAGTGCGCTACAAGAGCTTCCGCTATCAGGCCGCGAGTTGGTCGAAGCCTCGGCGGGTTGTGGCCAAGGTTGAGCACCACCAAGGCGAGTTGTTTCCTCGCGTCGGGTTCATCGTCACGAGCATGAGCTTGCCCAGTCGGTCGCTGGTGCGCTTCTACAACAAGCGCGGCACGGTCGAGCAATGGATCAAGGAAGGCAAGCAGGCAACCCACTGGACACGGCTGTCCTGTCATCGTTTCCGGGCAAACGAGGTGCGTTTGCAGTTGAGCGTGTTGGCCTACAACCTGGGGAACCTGTGGCGGCGGCTGGGGCTGGCGCAGAGGATCAAGAACTGGTCGCTGACGAGCTTGCAGCATCGGTTGATGAAAACCGGAGGGCGGCTGGTCAAGCATGCCCGCTATTACTGGCTGCTGTTGGCCGAGGGGCATCTCAACCGCAAGCTGTTCGCTGAGATGCTGGGGCGGATCTGGGCGCTGCCTGTGCCAGGCGGGTAACGGGCGACGGCTGCGACGGAGAAGAGACGCTGGGTTGCTGAAGAGGGAACTACTCGGAGCCGTGTCGGCGAAAAGCCCTCCAGCGAGCTGGAACGCGGCGATCGAGCGGCATTCAGCGACCCAAACGGGAGCGAACGGAGCATCGATCGTGAGAGGAAGACGAAGACCTTGCACCCGAGCCGCGGATCGGAGTATCCTGACCATCGCGGGATGGCCAAAACGGAAATTCCAGCTTGAGGCGCAGAGGAGGGAAAACAAATGTCCAACATGAGACGCAGGGAGTTTTTGGCGGCGGCTGGGGGCGCCGCCGTGGCAGTAGCGGGCCCAGCGTATTTGTATCCCCCCGCGGCTCATGCCGCCGATGCCGCGGCCAAGAAGTCGGTTGCGACAGGTGGCACTGTGCCGGCCGGCGAAAGTGGCGCTAGCGATTATCAATTCAAGCTCGGGATGTATTTGCCCGAGTTAGGGCTGCCGTTTGACGAGGCGCTGGCCACAGCGAAGCAGATCGGGGCGGGGGGTGTTTGGTTCAGCCGGATTCCCAACGAACCGGGAATCGCCGAGATGAGCGACGCCCAAGTGGATAGCATGGCCGAGCGTGTGGCCCGGCACAACCTCGATATTTTCCTCCTGAATGCGGGTAATCCCTTCAAGAAGATTCATTTGACCGATTTCGACCTGAAGACGATGGCGGACCACCCCGCCTTTCGCAGCGACTTCAACAACCTGGTTCGATCGATGCAGATCGCAAAGCGAATTGGCGTGTCGGCCGTCGGGTCGTTCACCTTTGCCTGGCCGGGCGAGTACAAGGCGGGCAAGCCAACCTGGCCGATGCGTTGGCTTACGCGCGGGGGCCACATCGCCGACGTCGACATGGAGAAGCTGGTGAAGGCGTTTTCGATGGTGGCGGAGGAGGCCGAGCGCTACGAGGTCGACGTTGCTCTATCGATGATGCCCTGGAACTATACCAACACCACCGGCAACTTCCGGCGAATCGCTGAAAGTGTCGGCTCCAAACGGATCAAAGTCATGTGGGGTCCGGCTGACAACTTCAACTCCGGCGAGTTGGACGTGGCGACGAGCGGGTTTCAAAACGTACGCCCTTATCTGCATGGGCTTCACATCAAAGACCTACACGTCATCGACGGCCTTCGACTCAAGTTTGAATACCGCCGGTTCGGTGCCGGCGACGTCGACTACCGAACGATTCTGCGCCAGGTGCGTGAACACCGTCTCGACGCTGTACTTTCGGTGGCGACGCACTTTCGTCCTCCCAGCGGTTCCCGCGTCGAAGCGATGCACATCAATTACTCGAATCTCAAGCAACTCATTCGCGAGATAGAGGAAGAGACGTAGCTTAGGAGTCAACCAGCCAGTGGCAAGCTGACAAGCTTCCCCGTAGCCGCTGACTTATAGGCGGCCAGCATCGCCTCTGTGGCTGTGGCCCCGTCTGCTACCGTCACTTCCGACTCCTTCCCTTGCTCGATACTGTCGAGAAACAGGGCTTGATCGGAACGAGTGGGGACAGTTTCAGGCTTATACCAGTCCATCTTGGGACGGCGACTGGCTTTCTTGCCGGTGCTGCTCCAAAATGACATAGGGTCATCGGGATCGCGCGGGGGCGGCGTCCAGGGTGGCTGGTCCGAGGTCACCTCCAACCGGGGAGCGTGCCCGTCGATCAGTACACTTCCCTTGGTGCCGAACAGTCGCGTGAAATTCGGCCCGGAGCTCCGGTGGCTCTGCCAGCCAATGCGTCCGGCCGTGATCGTCGCCGTCAATCCGCCACCAAGCGTTACCGCCATAGCGCCGAAATCCTCGACGTCTCGCTTGTAATGCTCTTCGAAAAAGTAGTTGGCTGAGGTGGCGTACACGGAGCGGAAAGCCCGTCGGCCGGTGAGCCAGCGAATCAACGTCAGAGAATAGACCGTTGTTGTCCAAATCTCTCGTTTGGCGTCCGGGAACGTAAACTGCTTCGGGGGATAGTGCTCCTTGCGGGGTTTTCCAAGGGGAGCGCTGCCGGGGTATCCCTTGGCGAACATCAGGTCGCAATGGATGGCCTTCAGCTCCCCGAGCACACCCGAGTCTACGATCTGTTTCGCCCGCTTTGCGAACGGTGTGCCGACCATCGTGAACATCTGGCCTTCAAGCTCATTGACTCACTGGCGGCGAATGAACTCGGACCCGCTGCACGTTCTTCTACGCGGAATCGTTATATTGAAGACATCTTCTATTTAAGTTTTAGACCTCAAAACCGGCGCCGGCCGTCAAGACCATACGACCCTAAAACTAACAGAGTGTCCAACCACTCGTGGAATCCCGCCGGCTCGGCGGCGCGCGCCGGAGTTCGTTTCTTTCCTTGATAGGGTCGCGACGCTTTTAGCGGTCTCTGTTGAAGGATTGTACGGACCCTAATTGAACCTTGATAGCCACAAGCCGCCCAGACAGGCAGATTCGGTTTACTGGACCACAAGACCGACTCCCCAGATACTCTCGCCGTGCCTCCTCGGTCGTGAACCGGGCCTTCCCATGCACGGATAGATCCGCCCTTGTCGGCATCGGTTGATCCAGCGGCCGCATCTTACGTTTATGAGCGGTGAGGGTCTATTCGATGCCCGGCACCCGGATGCGGGAGCGTCGATCTTTGGACTGGCAGAGACTCCGGGGCAGTCGGTGGCGTAAAGCACTTGTTTTTTGTAATGATGAAGACCGCCCCTGGTAGGATGCCGAGCGACGGGAGGAGGACACATGAGCGAAGTTGACCGCAGGAGATTTCTTCGAGTGGCCGGATCGGTCGTGGCTACGGTCGCCGCTTCGGCTTCCACAGTACGTGCCGTCGCCAAGCCGATTCGCGTCGGCGTGTTCGGGACCCAACACGGCCACGTTAATAGCAAGATGCGCGCGCTGCGGGCCAATAGCGACTACGAGGTCGTGGCGGTTCATGAGCCCGACGAGGGCGCGCGCAAGAAGCGGCAAAGCGAAAAGCTGTTCGAGGGGCTCAAATTCATCGCCGAAGACGACCTGCTCGGCGACAACTCCCTGGACTTGATCATGGTCGAGGGCCGCGTGTGGCAGGCGATCCCTTGGGGCAACAAGGTGATTGACGCCGGGCGCCACCTGCACCTCGAGAAACCGCCTTCGCCCGATCTCGAACCGTTTCGCCAATTGATCGAAAAAGCCAAGCGGAAGAAACTTCTCTTGCAGCAGGGTTACAACTACCGCTACCACCCGTGCATCCGTGCCGCAATCGAAGCCACTAAGAAAGGTTGGCTCGGGGATGCCTATCTGCTGCGGGCTACCATGAACTCCAATCGCAGCAAGCAAGGGCGCACGATTGAAGCGAAGTATCCCGGCGGGGCGTTCTTCGAGCTGTGCGGCCATATGGTTGACCGCGCCGTCGAGTTGTGGGGCCGCCCGCTCAAAACAACCGGCTTTCTGCGTCACGACACCAGCGAGCCCGACGACCTCAAGGACAACACCTTGGCCGTGCTTGAATACGACAAGTCGATGGCCGTGATTTCAACCGCCGCCAAGATGGCGAACGCCGGCGCGCATCGTTCGTTCGAATTGATCGGGACTGAGGGCTCATTTTTCATTCAACCGATAGCGGGGGACCGGACGATGCGGGTCAACATGAGCAAAGCACGCGGCCCTTACAAGGAAGGCTGGCAGGACATCAAGTTCGAACCGCACCCCTACGACAAGTTCGAGTTTGAGGATATGGCGCGAGCGATTCGGACACGTGAACCTCTCGAGTACTCCTACGACCACGAGCTGTTGGTGCACGAAACGCTGTTGCGAGCGTCCGGCCACAACATATGAGAGCTGCTAACGGCCGCCGAGACCGATAAGCCCGCATTTCCAATTTGATTTCGGCATCCCGACCTTGCAGCGGCCTTCAGCGTCTTTATTTATAGGGGTTCAAGCCCTGTCAGGACGCACGGAGGCCAACACCCAATGGGTGAAAAAGAAAACAAGCCGTTTCAGCTCACCTTCAACGGATTTCTCAAAGTCGATTTCCAAGGATCGCGCGTCACCTCGGATGGTGGCCTGATTCTCATTCGGGAACTGGACGAGCGGCTCGGACTGGGCAAGCTGATCGACGAGCATCTGACGGATTCGCGGCAAGGCACAAACAAGAAGTTCCCACTGGCCGACCTGGTGCGGCAATCGGTCTACAGCCGCCTCGCCGGCTACGAGGATCTCAACGATGCTGCCCGTGTCTCGGCTGACCCGACTTTTCGTCTGATCGGCTCGAAGAAGAACTGGGATCGCGGCGGGGCGCTTACGTCGCGTCTACAAAGCTTTGAGGCAGAGCTGCTGGCCAGTGAAGAGAACCTGCTTGGGCTGATGGCGGTGAACCGCGAGTTGGTCGCTCAAGCCCAAGCGCAGGACGAGTCCGAGCGTGTCGTGCTCGATATGGACTCCACGGAAAGCCCGGTCCACGGTCAGCAGGAAGGCAGCGCTTACAACGGCCATTTCGAGTCCACCTGCTACCACCCGCTGTTGCTGTTCAACCAGCACGGTGATTGTCTGGCGGCGAAGCTGCGAGCGGGTAACGTGTCCAGCGCCGAGGACTGGGACGAACTGCTGCTGCCCGAGATCGAGCGCCAACAGGGAGAAGGCAAGCAAGTGACGTTCCGCGCCGACGCCGCCTTCGCCAAGCCGGAGATCTACGAGGCGTTGGAGGATCGCGGAGTGGACTACGTCATTCGCATCCCAGCAAACAAGAACCTGGAGTTGGAGATCGAAGAGATTCTGTTCCGTCCGCCGGGCAGGCCGAGCCTGAAGCCACTAGTGCGCTACAAGAGCTTCCGCTATCAGGCCGCGAGTTGGTCGAAGCCTCGGCGGGTTGTGGCCAAGGTTGAGCACCACCAAGGCGAGTTGTTTCCTCGCGTCGGGTTCATCGTCACGAGCATGAGCTTGCCCAGTCGGTCGCTGGTGCGCTTCTACAACAAGCGCGGCACGGCCGAGCAATGGATCAAGGAAGGCAAGCAGGCAACCCACTGGACACGGCTGTCCTGTCATCGTTTCCGGGCAAACGAGGTGCGTTTGCAGTTGAGCGTGTTGGCCTACAACCTGGGGAACCTGTGGCGGCGGCTGGGGCTGGCGCAGAGGATCAAGAACTGGTCGCTGACGAGCTTGCAGCATCGGTTGATGAAAACCGGAGGGCGGCTGGTCAAGCATGCCCGCTATTACTGGCTGCTGTTGGCCGAGGGGCATCTCAACCGCAAGCTGTTCGCTGAGATGCTGGGGCGGATCTGGGCGCTGCCTGTGCCAGGCGGGTAACGGGCGACGGCTGCGACGGAGAAGAGACGCTGGGTTGCTGAAGAGGGAACTACTCGGAGCCGTGTCGGCGAAAAGCCCTCCAGCGAGCTGGAACGCGGCGATCGAGCGGCATTCAGCGACCCAAACGGGAGCGAACGGAGCATCGATCGTGAGAGGAAGACGAAGACCTTGCACCCGAGCCGCGGATCGGAGTATCCTGACCATCGCGGGATGGCCAAAACGGAAATTCCAGTCAAACAGATTCAAGTACCACCATTTCGAGAAGTAGAAATCCGCCTGAGTGAGGTCCGCGTTGTAATACACCGTCGAAAAACTAACGATCGAGTAGCCCCACCGCTGTAGGAATTCCGTCAACCGGTTCTTCCGCAGCAATCGCCTCACCGGGCGCCAGTCAGCCTTGTCCTTCAAATCGGCGGCCACGAGGCTGTCTATGTATTCGGCGTTTAGAGTGGCCGTTACCGAGAGAGCGGTAAGAGAATAATTCGCCAGGCTGCCCTGGGCGACGTAAAACCCCTTCTCTTTGAGGCCTCGAAGAAAGTCGGAGTTGTCATATTCATAGAATTCCTTCAGAACGTCGCTGCGCCCGTACCCATCCAGAACGATAAAGTAAATGTCCGGTAAAAGGGGCATTTTTTCGAATTGCGTAACGCTGAGAATCTGTAGAATCTGGTAAAGACTCGCTTCCAGCCCGAGGCGTTTCCGGACGATGGCGATGAGCACGTAAATCGAGACAGCGATCCAGATCTGCGTCTTGACGGCGTTCTCGCTGGTGCCGTAAAACGAGTTGATTCGCAGATGTTGCTTGATCCACTTGAAGAACAACTCAATCTGCCAACGCGACTTGTAGATGTGGGCGATGGTCAGCGCCGGGAGCGCGAAGTTGTTGGTCAGAAACTTCAGCCGCTTGTTCGTCCGGGCGTCGAAGTAACTGACCCTCCGCAACGGGTCGGGATAGGCTTGGGCCGATTCGATGGCAGCCAGTATGACGGTCTGATCCGAGCGCAAGCCCGTGGATTTGTCGACGGGATGCGAGTAGCGCCGTTGGAGCAAGATGTTCTTCTTGGTTCGCACGACGAAGAACGACGAGCAGAGAGTGAACACGAAGAGGCGTTCGAAATCGACGTAGGCCCGATCCATGACGTAGAACGCGCCGGCCTCCGGGCCGATCTCGTCGAGGATGTTGATGTCGTGCACTTTGCCTCCAGTAATGCGGATGAACGTGGGAATATTGCCGTGCAGATCCAGCAGCGTGTGCATCTTCACGGCGGCTTTTTGCTTGCGGAATCTCGCCCACGGAAACAGCGACAGGCAGAGGTCGATTGTTGTCGAGTCGAGAGCGTACAGAGTCTGGTCCAAGTCCACACCGATCGGGTCGTGGGCATATAACGGCCGTGCCATGCCAATCAAGACCTGCGCGAAGTCCGCGTAGATCCGCCAGTCGCGCGACTCGTTCGCGTCGGCCAGTGTCGAGCGCGCTACCCTGCCGCGGAATCCCATGTGGTAGAGTTTGCCGTGCATCGAACGCAGGCACGTCTCGATGTCGCGGAGGCTTGCCCGATAGGTCAGCTGGGCGAATGCCATCGCAAGAAACTGATCCCAGCAGGAGAAACTTTTCAGATAGGAATCGCCGCGGTAGCGCGATACACATTTCTGAAACTCTTTGCTCGGTAGGTGCTCGATCAGTTGGGAGAAAACCGTACGGCCAAGGTTCATCCCTCATTGTGCCGCGTCCGGATGCTCCGTTCAGGCGACCATTTGCGGCCTCGGGATTTCAAATCGTTCCCGGGCAAAACAGGCCATAAGACATTGAACGGTCGAGACTTACCGTCCGATGGCGCGACTTTCCCCGGACAGCACTGACTTTAGTCATAGTCGTCCCTGAGACAATTTCTAGCCCTCATCAAAGAGTGGCCTATAAACAGCATCCCAGCAGCCATGGAAGGCAGAAAATCGGGGGCTGAAACGCGAAGTTTAGTTGCATGTGGAAGAGTCGCTTCGGGCACAACCTGAAGTCACGACGCTTTTCCTAAGTTTTCTCAGTTGCTTCGATTCGCACCGATCCGGACCACCCCAAGCAACAAGCCTGCGCCACTCGCTTTCGGCACAGACTGCTACAGCCGGACGATTTTGGGGCTTTCGATTCCTGAGAAACGATTCCTCGTGTCGACCACCAGGTGGGAAAGCTTGAGGAGAAGGTCGTAGTCGATGGCCGAGTGGTCGGCAACGACCACCACGCAGTCGGCCGAGGCTATGGTTTCCAGTGGCTGCGACTCCATCTCACCCGACTCGGTGAGAAGCCGAGGCACGTGGGGATCAGTGTAGGTCATGGTCGCCCCCCGCTTTTCCAAGGAAGCGATAATGTCAAGCGCGGGGGACTCTCGAATGTCTGAGACATCGCGCTTGTAGGCCACGCCGACCAAGTGGACGCGGGATCCCTTGACGGCCTTGCTGTGCTCGTTGAGCGCCGCCTGGACTTTGTCAGCGACGAAGCGGGGCATCTGACTGTTGATCTGCGCCGCCAATTCGATCAGGCGCGCCTCGTGGCCGGTCTGCTTCGTCTTCCAGGATAGATAGAGGGGATCGACCGGAATGCAGTGACCACCCAGCCCAGGGCCGGGGTAAAAAGGCATGAACCCGAAGGGCTTGCTGGCAGCGGCCTCGATTACTTCCCAGACATCAATGCCCATGTGATCGCACATGAGCGCCATCTCGTTAGCCAATCCGATATTGATCATCCGGAACGTGTTTTCCAGGAGCTTGACCATCTCGGCTACTCGCGTAGTACTAACGGGCACGACACGGTCCATGAACTGCGAATAGAACAATTCCCCAATGCGGGTGCACGAGGGCGTTACACCTCCAATAACCTTAGGAATATTGCGGGTATGGTAGTCGCGATTGCCGGGATCGACCCGTTCGGGCGAGTAGCACAGAAAGAAGTCTTCGCCGACCTTCAGCCCCGAACCCTGCAGCATGGGCAGGATGACCTCTTCGGTGGTGCCGGGGTAAGTAGTGGACTCCAGAACTACCAGCGTGCCCTTCCGGAGGTGAGCCGCCAACTGCTCAGCCGCCTGCAGGACATGACTTAGATCGGGATCTCGCGTCTTTCGAAGAGGGGTAGGGACACAGATGCTGACCGTGTCGAAGTCCACTTCGCCTAAGCCATCTTGACGAGCCTTAAAGGCGCCCGAGCAAACCATTTCAGACAGCACCTTCTCTTCCACGTCCGACACATAGGATTCCCCTGCTCGAACCTTTTCCACCCTCTCCCAGTCTTTGTCCACCCCAATTACCGGAAAGCCGGCTCTACCCAGCTCTACAGCCAAGGGAAGGCCCACGTAGCCAAGTCCAACGACGCAGGCCTTTGCTCGGCGCGTGCGGATCTTCTCGCTGAGTTCCTCGGCGATGGGGCCGCTCAATCTGACTTCGGACGCCGACTGCATATTGCCAATTATCTCATAGGGCTAGTTCTAGCCCATGGAAGTAATCGAGCGGCGGGACGCTGATCTTTAGACCCCGGGAGCTTCGACTTTTCCTTCCGCATATGACTTGGCGGGGTCGTTCGGTAGTATCGGGAAATCATCCGGCTTGGCCCTCGTTCATTCGGCGTCTCGCAGCTGGCCCCTGAGTTGCTTGTATCCCCGGGCGAATCCACTTCCCCGGTCAGGATGGCCTGGCCCGGTCGATTAGATAACAAGTAGAGCGAACAGGAGCGTTGCATGTCGATTACCGCTAGTCCTCCTTTGACTACGAGACCGTTAGGGCCAGTCCGGGTGCAACGAGCAATCGGCCAAATCCACGACCTCCCGGGGTCTCTTTCGACAGCGGAGAGGGCGCTACGGCTCGCGGTTGATCCAAGGACCGGCGCCGCACAACTCGAGCGCGTCCTTTCGGATGACGAGGGCATGGGATCCCGAATCCTGAAACTCGCCCGCTCCCCCTACTTTGGAGCCTTGTTAGAAGTGGATACCGTCTCGACAGCGATCCATGCGATCGGGTATGCGAAGCTCCGGGTGCTGCTTCGGCACATCCTCGTGAGCGGCTTGTTCGACTCGCTTTCTGCCGACAGACCGGGTTCCCAACAGATCCGCGACGTGTCGCTGGCGGCAGGGGTCGCGTGCCACCAGGTTTCCGCGGCCAGTCGATGTGGAGACCCCGAAGAAATGCTGAACGTCGGCCTGCTTCACAATGTTGGTGAACTGGCTTTGGCGTGGAGTTTTCCGGACGAATACCAGCGGGTGTTGATCCTGGCGGATTCGATGTCCACTCCGGCAGCCCAGCGACAATTGTTCGGCTTGGATTCACGTCAGGTAGGCATCTGGCTGGCCGAGTCCTGGGCCTTCCCGAGGATGTTCATCTACGCGGTGGAACACTGGACCGATCCGCGCCAAAGTCTATTTGACAGGCCTTTGCGCCGATGTCTGTGTGTGGTCAACATGGGCGTTCGGCTGGCGCAGTCCTTGCTGGAACACGTAGATAGCCCCCACTTGGATATTTCCGAGCAGATCCTCGGCGAACTGAGACTTGCGCGGGAAACCATCGCGGAGATTTACGCCAACCTGTCCCAGGAGATAAACCGCATGCTCGAGGCGACCCGATAACACGGGCGGAGCGACTGCCGGTCTTGGGCCTGGAGGCGGTCCCGGCTTCGGCCTTTTCTACGCCCCGACGATTGTATTTAAGTTGGCGAAGCTCCTAGATCTGCGTCTTGTTTCCTAAATGGCCAGAGTCATTTTGTAAACGCGATCTTTCGCCATTGAACCGAGTCCGAGAGCGCGTTAGTATGGACTTCGATGTCTCATCACCGACGGATTGGTTTGCTCACAGCGATCCTATGCGCAGCGGCAGCTCCTGTCGTATTCGACCGCGGGGCGATTGGAGCTGCATCCGCGCTACACAATCTTGCGCACGAGCCGAATCCCTATTTTGTTCCTAGTCAGGCTTGGCTCCTTTATGTACGGGCTCCGTTGGCGGCCGTCAGCGCCTTCTTGTTGGTGCTTTCGCCAGGTCTTCTGTGCGCGTTGGCATTTCGCGGCAGCGAGCGGTTCGAGCGCTGGTTGATGAACGGTTTCGGGTTGAGTCTGATCCTCGTCAGCGCGGCAGTGGCCTTGGTCCAGGAACTTCTAGGAAGACCGCCTCGAGGAGGCACATTCGTCCTCATCGTCTTATTGCTCTGTGGGGCGGCCTTGGCGTTTGTCCAGCTCCGGCTCCGACAGGGGCGGTTCGTCGCGAATCCGTTGAACGGTCGGCGCTGGCGAGGGACCGCACTTGGCTTGGGGGCGGGAGCATACGTGCTGGTCGCCGCCTTAGCCCCCAAGATTTTTTGGGAGTCCTTCAATGACGACGGCGCACATGCCTTTGAGTCGTGCCGTCTCCTGCTCACGCGCGTCCTCCCCTTTTGGGAAGCCGAAGCGGGAACAATTGCGATGTTTCCTGGGCTAACCACTATGTTGTTTGCTTTCCCTGGGTCGTGGTTTGTCCGGCTGTTCGGCGATCTCGAAGCCTCTGTTCGGCTACCGTTCGTGCTCTATCTAATCGTCTTGTATACCGCAGTCGTTGCCGTCGCCGAGGAAGCGAGAGACCGGCTGCGGGCGATCGACCGCTCCCTCCTCGTCTTGCCCCTGCTGGCATACGGTCTTGCGATGTCCTTCAGTGTCGCCTACGATCCGTACTCCGCCGACATGGCTCTCCCAGCCGCGACAGACAACTTGCTCCTCGTTACCTTCTTTGGCACAGTGCTCGCGTTCCTGCGCCGCGAGATCGTTCTCTTGTGCATGTGGACCACCCTGACCTTCTTGGTGCAGCCCAACGGGACGTTGTTGTTGGCGCTTTGGGGAGTTGCCGCGCTCCTCTTCCTTCGCCCGCGTCCGGTCCGCCCGTCGCTGGCCCTCGGCTGTACCCTAGCCGCCTGCGTCATCCTTTCCGGCAGTGCCATTTGGTGGACGGAGTTGATCGGCCTGCCGGCCCCGGGCGGAGAACACGCGGGCATTGCACTGCTTTCGAGGATTAATGATCACCAACTCGCCGAGTGGCTCTTGTTGCACCCTTTGCGAAGGCCGGAGTACTGGCAGCGCTTGCTGTTCCTGCTCGTCCCGTGTGGCATCGTTCCAGCTTTGGCGCTCTTCGATTGGAAGCGCCTCGACGCGCCCGCCCGTGCCTTAGCGGCCACCACAATCGCGTACTTTCTCGCGTTCTACGTTCAGGCTCAGACGAACCTTCACTACTTCGCCCCGGCGATGGTGATACCGCTGGCGGTACTCGGTCGCTCAAGGTGGCTTGCCGAGCCATCGTCGCGCCGCCTAGTGCTGCCGGCGGCCGCTGTGGGCGGAGTGGCAGCCGCAATCCTATCGCTGCCGCATACGGCAAAGCTTGTGACAGCGGCCCGGACAGTTGGGTCTTCCCTGGAAGTACGTTTTGGGGGCTACGAGCGTATGAACCCGGCCTTATTTCGAGCACTGGACCTGTTCTCAGAGGTAATTCCGCCCGGATTCACTCCTGAGAAGCACTACGGCGGTTCGCCGACAGCGTGGAATTACTACGCTCAACATAGTGCCAATGAGCGAGCTATCAATTACGTGCTGCAGCCAACCCAAGAGCCCCCGCCGGCCGGCATGCGTCTCGCAGCCCGAGACCAGAACGCGGCTGTCTTCGTTGCCGATGACAGTGTCCTGGCGGCTCACCTTGCGTTGCGGCCCCCAACACCTGCAGGATCCCGCCTGTATGCCGTGCCGCGGGCGACCATGTTCCCCCGCGAGGGTGTGCCGATCGAAGAAGTACTTCGAGATGTGTCACGCCGCCTCGGGTTTGGATCGCGCTAACCCTCATCGCTGCTTTGAAATACGCCCTGTCTGTAACCGACATTACGTTACGGGGCCCTATTCTCATGCTCGGGGTGTACCAAGTTTATGGCGACTGACCAAGTGGCGGGGCGAAGTGCGGGAGAGACCCGCCTCCCTTGACGGATTCTACGACTCGCTATACTCGAGATGATCAACGTTAATCAACCTTAAACAAGGAGTCTTCCTTGGGAACCAAAGCCGCAACTACGGTCCATCGCATTCCCCTTACCAAAGCCCGCCACAACCTTGGCGCGGTCATCAAAAGGGTCCACGTCAACAAGGAGTACTTCATCCTGGAACGGGACGGCATTCCGGTTGCGGGAATGATGGACGCAGACGAGCTTGAGGATTACCTGGAGCTGCGTGACTCGAAGGTCCAGGAACAAGTTCGCAAAGCAACGATGACGTCCGTGCCGGCAGAACCCGACCGATCGAGCAATTGCTTGCTGAGTTCGGCCCAGCGACGAAGCCAATAGCAAAAACAAAGCGGCGACGGAAGGAATGACGCTCCCACCCCATCAAGAAGCTCGAAGGTGTCCCGTCCGACGAGGGTCAATACCGGATCCGATCGGGACGATTTCGTTTTCGTTACGATGTCCAGGGCCAGATTGTCTACCTTAAGGCGTGCGGACTCCGAAGAGAACGAACTTACCGTCGTTAACTGTGTGTAATCCCCGAAGCCGACAGTTGCCCCGCGCCTCCGTAGCCTAGAGCGCAGAATCGGGGAAAAATCCGGGGGGGGCCGTCCATTCCCCTCAGACCGCTTAGGGGCCACCAAGTGCCTCTAGTTCTTCAAGAGTCCGGGGCCAATCCTTCTTGAGCAAACGGGAAAGGGCACGATCAGCGAGCAGCCGGCCTCCCGTCTGGCACGGCGGGCAATAATCCGTCTCGTTTTCGGCGTAGCGAATGCGTTGGATCGGCGCGCCGCAATCAGGACAAGGCTTTCCGTACCGTCCATGCACCGCCATTCCGTCTCGGAACGCGGTCACCTTCCGCGGGAAGCCCCCACCAGCTTGCGTACGTAGGCGGTCGATCCACAAGGTCAGCACTTGCTGGGCAGCCTTGTGCAAACGCCGCATCTCGCTAGGCGCGAGTTTTTGGGTCAAGGCCAGGGGCGACAGCCGGGCGCGATGAAGGATCTCGTCGGAATAGGCGTTGCCGATTCCACTCACCAGCCGCGGGTCCGTCAGCGCGCGCTTCAGGGTGTGGTTTCGCAACGTGAGGGCGGCGGAGAAAGCAGGGAGGTTCGCCTCGAGAACCTCCAACCCTGCCGGGTCGTGCGCCCGCAGCGCATCCGGGCCTTCGAGAACGTGCAACGAAGCCCGCTTCTTCGACCCAGCCTCGGTGAGCACCAACGTGCCATTCGGAAAGTCGAATGCCGCTAGTGCGTTCCTCCCGGCGAGCTTGGCACCCGCTTCTCGCCAGTGCAATCGCCCGGCGATCATCAGATGTAGCAGCAGCCAGAGATCATCCTCCAGTCCAAGCGCGATACGTTTGCCGCAACGCCTTATCTCGCAAACCTGTTTGCCGCGGACGCCGCCAAGGGGCGGCTCAGCCGTGCGCGACAGGAAGGGACTGGCTATCCGAACATCGGTCAGCCGCTGATCCAAGACGCTTTGTTCCAGGGCCTCGATATAGACGACGATGTCAGGCAATTCCGGCAAGCTGTCCATCAGCTTGCCAACTTCCCCGGGGCAGACGCAATCAACCCCAAGCGACAGCTACGGGCTCTCGGATGTCGAGCCGTCCCATCTCGGTTGGCTGGCCCTGTTCTCCGAGGCGCCTCGGTCTATTTCACTAGGCCCCGGCGTGCATTTCCGCTCGGCGCTGAGACGGGGGAGACCCTCTCCCGATGTGAAACAATGTGAAACGATTCGTAGATCAGTGCGCAGAAAAACAAGACGAGGCCCACTTGAAGAGCGTAGGGGTAAGGGCGAGGGGAGCCCGCCATCAGGATCAACGGGGGCGCCATCACGACCAAGCTCAAGAACCTTAGCCACCCCCATTTCGCGCGGCAAATCGCGTCCAGGAACAACGGAAAAAGGATCACACAATCCGGCATGAAAGAGTGATAGCTGATCAGCATGCTGCCCAAGACCACAATACCTAAGCCGCGGCGAAAATCAACCCTGCGCACGGCCATCCAAGTCGCCGCTACCACCGCTATCGAACCGAGCGCCAGCCAGATTTCGTAGTAGGGCAACCCGAACACAAGCCCGTGGAGGTTGGGCATCCTGAAGCGCCCGGGATGGATGCGCTCGTCGGTGAGCACCGCGAAGTATTGGATCGGCCAGGAGAGCCCGGCCACCGCGAAGTTCAGCACCATGACGGCGATCCCTCCCGTGATGAATCCGGCAGCCATACGCCCGCGGCGCTGGGCGATCAGCAAGAGGGGCAAAAGGATAATTAGATGCGGTTTGATAGCACTCAAACTGAGGATGAGTCCGGCGGCGAACGGGCGGCTGGTTTTCTCCCAATGAGTGGCTGCCGCAATTAGGATCAGAAAGATGACCACGTCTTGACCGCCGGCCCAAGCCGCAAACAGCGGCACGTTGAAGGCGGCGAAAGTAATCACGTCAGCGCGCGAAGGCAGGCGCCACAACGCGAAGAACCCGGCGATGGCCGAGGTACGAATCAGAACCCAAGCCAGGTAGGCATTTTGGTACGAGAGGATCCCTAGAGGCCATAAGAGGGCCGCATAGAACGGCATCCGTATGAAGAGGTACGCCTCCGCGACAAGGTTAAAGTTGGTAGCCATGAAAGTGTGATAGGCGGTCGGGTTGTAGAGGTCGGGAGTGCCCACAAACTGGGCCGCGACGTACATTGGTAGGAAGTCGTTGTATCCTGTTAGCGCTCGCTCAGTTACGGATCGGATCCCGCTCGTGCCCATGAAGACTACCGCCATAAACAGCAGTCCCGCCACCACCACGATCAAACGGGCAATACTGTCTCGCATTGTGTTTGCCTGATTCTTCTATGGGCTACGAAACCGAAGTTTCTAACGTGATTCCGGTAGAGGGCGCGGCGGCGGCCCATCATAGACAACCTCGTCGAGAGAGGCGGCCTTGAACGGTGGTTCCCGCGTTACCTGCTCCAGGTAGTGGGCGGAGAGGCCGGCTGCCCGTGAAATCAAAAAGAAGGCCTTGCCCAGCCGCCAGTCCATTCCCATCTCGAGCGAGAGGGCGGCAATCGCGCCGTCCACGTTGAGGGGCAGGGACCGGCCAACCTGTTGTTCGAGGGCACGCTCTATCTCCCGAGCGAAGGGAACCCAGCGGTTCGCTAGTCCCAACTCCTCGGCTATCGCCAGAAGCGGCGGAACCCGGGGATCTTCTTGATGCAAGGGGTGGCCGTATCCGAGAAAGCGCTCACCCTTGCCGCGTACCGACGTCACTAAACGATCCGCCGCGCCCGCGAGATCGTCCTCTCCGTCCGTAAGCCCCTCGGCGAGTGTTCGGGCGCAGCCCTCGATGGCACCCCCGTGGTAGTCGCCGACCGCCAAGAGTCCCGCCGCAACAGCCGATGGCAGGGGGACTCCACAGGATGCCACCAGCCGAGTCGCGTCCGTCGAGGGGGCGGTCAAGCTATGATCGCACGACGATACCAAGATCGCCTCCACCAGGCGTCCTTCTCCACGCTGGGGCCATTCGCCCTTGAAAAGCAGGTAGACGATATCCCCGAAGCTGCCTTCGCGGATCAGGCTCTGCATGTCATAACCGCGCACCTCGATCCGGTTCGGCTCTACTTTCGAGATTGCGGTGCGCCAGAAGTCTTGGCTCACCCTCCACCTCCCCGTGACACCAAGGTTTCGTCTTTGTAAGTCTTGCGAATCGTCACCGCGCCCGCGGGAGCAGCATCGAGGCACAATTCGCATAGCGTGCACTCGTCTTCCTGCTCGGCTTCGACCATCAGTCTCTCTCCTGCCAATTGGAAAATGTCCACCGGACACAACGAGACGAGCTCTCGACGGCGGTCCAGCGTCATCCGGCTCTCGATCACTCGCACATGTATAAAGACGCCCATACAACTACTACCGTTTTTCGTCCAACGACTGTCGGACAAGCTTGGGAATCTGCGACAGCTTTTCCGCCACCAGCACGCCGGCTTCTCGGAGCGCTTCCATTTTTCCCGAGGGGCTACCTCTTGTGCCTTCAACAATGGCGCCGGCGTGACCGAATCGGACACCTTGCATCCGGTCGGCGAATCTCCCCGCGACGAAAGCTACCAACGGCAGTCGGCTTGGCTGCGTCCGAAGATGCTCGGCCAACTGTTCTTCCATCGTGCCGCCGGGTTCGCAGAAGAAGACCAGTGCTTTCGTCTCGGAATCCGCTTCGTAGAGCGGCAACAGGTCCACGAAAGTCGATCCTACAATAGGGTCTCCGCCGATGCTTATGCAAGTACTTTGTCCGATGCCCGACTGCGTGAGGAGGCTGGCGATCTCCGTCGTCATGCCGCCGCTGCGCGAGACGATGCCGACGGAGCCAGGCGAATAGGCCTGCCGGACGGCGTCCGCAGACCCGCCGCACATCCCGATTCGAGATCGGTGTGGCGAGATCACCCCCAAGCTGTTGGGGCCAATGACGCGCGCGCCTTTGTCTTGGGCGTACTCCAAAATCGCGACTACGTCGCGCCGGGGGATGCGCTCGGTGACTACGACTAACAGCCGGAGACCACTGTCGAGAGCTTCCCAGGCGGCGGCTCGCACAGCTCTCGGGGGGACGGAAATGATCGTTGCCCCGCAGGGGTACCCGCGCAAAGCCGCGGCAACCGTATCGAAGACCGGCACATCATGAACTTTCGACCCCCCTTTGCTGGGCGTAACACCGGCCACGATTTGGGTTCCGTAGCGGATGGACTCCGCCGTGAACGTCGCGGCTTCGCGCCCGGTGATACCTTGCACCAATACGCGGGTGTCGCTGTCCGCTAGGATTGCCATCGGATTCGATCAACGACTTCGTCGATGCTGGTTTCCCGTCCGAGAAACTCGACTCCGTAGTGCCTCAGAATGGCGTTCCCTTCGTGTTCCCACGAGCCGGGAATTCGGAAGGCTGCGATCGTCTTCCTCGGATCGAGACCCAACTCGAGCACACCCTTGATGACTCCCCGGGCTACCAGATCGACTCGCGTGTTACTAACCACGTTCATGATGACCGCCAGCTTGTCGACCTGAGGCTGGCTGAGGATCAACTTGGTTAGCTCTTTGGTTTTCCAAACGCTGGGGTTGCCGCCGATCTCACAATAGTTGGCGGGTTTTAGGCCGGCATCCAGGATGGCATCCATCGTTGTCAAGCTCGCCCCACCGCCGCCGATCAAAAGACCCAGATTCCCGTCGAAGGGTATGAGCCGGCCGGCTACGCCCCGGTGATCGGCGCTGTCAATGCGCGCCGCTTCCCGTTCGAACTCAGATCGAGTGTCCGACAACTTTGCGCTGAGTGGAAGCCGTGTCAGTAGTTCTTGCTGGCGATAGGCAGCGTCGTCGTCGATCTCGAGGTGCGCATCGAGCGCCGTCCAGCGACCGCTGGAGTCTAAAACGACTGGGTTCAGCTCGAGGATCAGGGCGTCCCAGTCGGTAAAGCAGCGTGCCAATGTCGTTGCCAGGCTTGCCAGGCTCGCGAGTTGCTGATCACCGAAACCGAGGTCCCGCAAAAGGTCGCGCCCGAAGTGGTCCGGCAGGGGATCCTTCACCGAAAACGTTTCTTGGACTACGGCCTGAGCCGCTTCAACATTGGTCCCCCCGGATCGCGAGCCCAGAAGTACGGCGGACCGGGAGGCAGCGTCGTAGGTGACGCCGAGAAAAACTTCGGTTTGGGCCTCAATCTTCTCTTCCACCAGGACGTGATCTACACGGAAATCCAGAACTGTGGACCCCAGCAGTTCGCGGGCCGCGGCCGATGCTTCGTCCGAAGTGGCGGCAAAACGGACGCCGCCGGCCTTCAAACGGCGGGCCATCGGGATTTGGGCTTTCACTACCACCGCCCCCCGAATGTCTTTCGCCACGGCCGCGGCTTCTTCAGCGGAGGCCACGAGCCGTCCGGCGGGGACGAGGATCCCCCGGTCCTTGAGAAGTTCCTTGGCTTCAAACTCCAGGACCTTCATGGGAGGGTCGACCTATCGCCCCGTTTCACTTGGATCTAGGTGCCGAGCTGTCACGGACGGTCTCTTTTTTGGGGTACGGCGTGATGGCGTTGAATGACGCGGTGATCTTGGAGCCGATTTGGCCGGGTTGGCCGGATTTCGCTTAAAAACCCGACCCTCGAGCGCAAAACCCCTTGTCTGTCTACAGCATACCGTGGGATGTCAAGAGTCTTGCGGTTTAGATCGGGGTGTGTTGCTGATTTTGCTCAGCCGGAAGTGTTGTGACTGGTGGTGGGTTGATCGGGGGACCTGGCTGGTCGAGCGCGGGTTGCGTCGCAGGCAAGTTATCCGCGGCTCCCGGTTTCCCAAAAGTCGTAGCCTGTCCCCGACTTTCCCGTCTGGACGCTTGACGAACTGCTGGCGTAGAATCCCGGGGGTCATGCCGCCCCCGGTCTGGGCGTCGAGCTGGACGAAGAAGCCGATTGAACCGTATCGCGTGAAGTAGGCTCTAACCGTACTTCTGCACCGCCGCCTCGATCGTCGGACCAGCCTTCGCGAGATCCTCCGGGATCATCGCTGGGGTTGCTTCGATTTCTGCGTTCAACGCCAGAAACCACGGCTCGGCCAAGGCCGGTAGCTGCGAGGGGTCGTCCATATTCACAATGAGCAGGCCGGTGCGCTTTCCGTTGTCCACAAAGAAATAGGCCGCCTCGGGTTTCTGCTCTTCGAGAATGTCTTGAATCGCCTTGAAGCCGTTTTTTGCATGGGCGTTGCCGGCTTCCGCCGAGAAGGAAACTTTCACTACGAATCTCATATCGACCTCCAGGAGTAAGTTCGCAAACAGGTGATCCTATCAGCTTCCGCAGGTGGATGTATGTAACCGGAATTTCAAATTTGGACATCCGGCTCACACAGGATACAAGACCTGCTTCCCGGAACGCAAGAAACTTTTGCTGTCCGACCAGGCTGTCACCCGGAGAAGTTTTTGCCCAACGCACTTTTCAGACACTACCCGACTTTCCCCAAAAGTCGTAGCTTGTCCCCGATTTTCCAGGGCACCCAGTCCTTAGTTGAGCATAGCTGTTGGGAAATCCGAGTGTTGTACCGCTGGCGACACGACGGAAAGAGCGCGGCCAAACAGGGGACTTGTCGCAAGCGGTACAACGATTTGAAGGAAGCCCGACGACGAGCGTTGGAAGTCTATGCGGTTTGTATTCGGCGTGCGGACGGAGGCAAGACGGCGACGAGAGGGTTGCGACGCACAGAGAACGCATGGTCGGGACCGAATCGAGTGCTGATCCGAAGGGCGAACGTAAGGTTTCTGCCGTGCGAGCGGCGTCTGAAACGGGCGGAATCGTCCGTAAAAGTGGGCCCAGGCGCACGAGTACGGTGCGCGCCGAAGCGCGAGAGCGGCTCGAGGGGAGATGCGACGTGGCATCATGCGGCGGCGAGAGCGGGCGGGGCGCGAGTCCGCAGCTGGGCGGCGGTGAAACGTTCGACAATGAGCAAACGGCCGCCGCAACGAGGACAGAGCCAGCCGCTACGAGCGGGTTCGGAATCCGAGTAGGAGATCGTGCGCGAAGGGTTGACGCGAGCGATCAACCGACGACACAACGGCAACAGGTCGCCGCGTTTCGAGTTCGTCAGGAAGCCGTAGTAGCGAATGCGGTGGAAGCCGCTGGGCAACACGTGCAGCAGGAAGCGGCGCAGGAACTCGTCGAGTTCGAGCGTCATCAGCCTTTGCTGATTGCCATGGGCCGAATCGCGCCAACGGAACGTGACTTGGTTGAGTTCGAACGAAACCAGGCGTTGGTTCGAGATGGCGATGCGGTGGGTGTAGCGGCTCAAGTACTGTAAGGCCCGTCCCGGGTCTCCGAAGGGCGGCCGCACTTCGACCACCCACTGGGTGCGGTACAAGCTCCGCACAAACGCATTGAACTCACGCTCTCGATCGAGCGGTGCGAACCGCCCGTAGAAGCGTAGCTTGCCCTGGGCGAAGGCCTTCCGCAAGCCGTCGATGAACTTGCCGCGGAAGACCTCGGCTAAGACTTCCTTAGGCAGGAAGAAGTTCTTCGACGGCGCGTCGATCCAACGGCTGTGGTCGAGCGAGAGACCGCCGGCGGGAACGACAGTATGGACGTGGGCGTGTTCCTGGAGGCGCTGATTCCACGTATGCAAGATCGAGAAGAAGCCGATCTCGGCGCCGAGATGGCGGGGATCGCGAGCGACTTCGAGCAGCGTGTGTGCGCTCGCTCGCAGCAGCAGCGAGTAGATCGCATCCTTGTTCTGTAAGGCCAGCTGCGAGAGGACTCGCGGCAAGGTGAACACGACGTGCAGGTAGCGCACCGGAAGCAGCTCTTGGTGTCGAGCTTCCAACCAACGCTTGCGGGTGTTGGCCTGGCACTTTGGACAATGGCGATCCAAACACGAGTTGTAGACGAGGGGCGGTTCATGGTCGCAGTCATCGCAGCGGAGGCGATGACCGCCGAGAGCGGCGGTGCGGCAACGCTCGATCGCCGACAACACTTTGAGATGCTGCCCGCTGAGCCAAGCGCGGCTTTTCTCGACGAAACGCTCTCCGGCGGCGCGAACCAGATCGGCCACCTCCAGCGGCGGCCGTTCCATCTACGTTGTCTCGGGATCGTCTTTGTCGGTTGAGGCCAGCTCCAACGAGTCCAGCGGGCTGGCGACATCACTGAGATGCTTTGCCGACAGATGCAGATACCGCGCCGTCTCTTCCAGGTCGCGATGACCGAGCAGCATCTGAATCGTGCGCAAGTCCGCTCCGGCTTCGAGCAAGTGGGTGGCGAAGCAATGACGCAGGATGTGGGGGTGAGCGGGTTTAGTGATGCCGGCCCTCTTGGCGGCGTGGCTGCAAGCGAGCCAGGGCACGTTGCTCGTAATCGGATCATCGCTGATGTGCCACTTCCCGCCGGGGAATAGCCACTGCTTGGGCCTGCGCCGTAGTCGGCGAATGTGCTCGCGCAAGTTGACCAGCAACTGCTCGGAGAGCATCACGTCGCGGTCTTTACGGCCCTTGCCGCCGCGGACGTGCACGACCATGCGCTCGGAGTCGATGTCCTGGATCCGCAGCTGAGTCAACTCGGCCCGGCGCACCCCGGTGGCGTAGAGCGTCATCACGATCATGCGGTGAAAGGCGCTGTCGGCGGCGTTGATCAGACGAGCGACTTGTTGGGGAGAGAGGATGTTGGGCAGTCGGCGCGGTCTCTTCGGGTAGGGCGCTCGATCCAGGTTCCACTCTTGTCCGAGCGTCTGGATGTAGAAGAACCGCAGCGCCGCCACCCGTTGCGCCACGGTGTTGGCGGCGAGCTTGCGATCGCGAAACAGGTGCGCTTGATACTGGCGGATGTGCTCCGGCCCTAGCCGGTCGGGCCTCCGCTTGAAGTAGCGCGCCAAGTCTTCGACGGTGCGGATGTAGCTGCGAACCGTGTTCGCGGAGTAGTTGCGACGCTCGAGTTCCTCGAGCATCTGTCGGCGTAAATGTGTCATCGGACACCTCCTTGTGGTGTCCCGACCTTACGCCTATCTTTACGTCTTCTCTCCGCTTACTCCCACGCGAAGCGTCTGCCGAAGGCTTCGTTCAAATACTTTTCGCATCCAGTTATCAGGTGGCAGTGGCCCCTCAGAAAGACATCGGAAGGGGTGAAATCTGGGCCGATTCAGTGGCTTGGCGGTGCTACCATCGCATCGCGAGTGGGAAGGCTTGTTCCCGCCATCAATCCGCGAAGAGGTAGAATTGGACCGGCATGGTCGGCCAAACCATCTCCCATTACAAGATCACCGAAAAGCTTGGCGAAGGCGGCATGGGTGTCGTGTACAAGGCCGAGGATACGTCCTTGGATCGTCCGTGTTGGCCTGAAGTTCCTGGCTGCGGCCGCACTGAGCCACCCCACCATCTACCACGTTTACGGAATCGATGAAGTCGAGGGCAACGGGGAGCCCCACTGATGAGCAATTTCACATCTATCTTCACCTGTTTACTCGCCACAACCATCACCTGCCTATTCGGTAACGAGGCTATGGCCGCCGGCAAGACATGCCGGGATGAATCCTGCTTTGCCGGCCAGGTCGCTGATTGCAATGCGGGTTCGAACTACACTTCGCCAGTAATCGCCGAGGTCAACGTTCGCTATTCCATCCTCGGGCCTCATGGTCGCGGATGTGAAGTCGACATGGTCTATACGCGGCACTCCAACCCGGAGTGGGTCCACAAGCCATTGCTGTTCACCATCGATCCGGACGGCGACATCGACGCGCAGATCAAATCGGCGGTAGCCGGGTGTCTCGAAGGTAAAGGCGCGCAATGGCTTTGTGACGGCCCCCTGCACGACATGACCGGTGGTGTTGAAAAAATTACGAAGACGGTCGCGGCGGCAATCTCGCCCTGCGGAGTGGACATTTCCGACAACGGCCCATCCTTGTACCCGATGCCTCGAAACGGCCAGTGGGGCTACGTCACACGCGACGGCGAGTGGGCCATCGAACCGCGCTGGGCGTATGCGGAGCCGTTCAGCGAAGGGCGTGCCATAGTCGATGACGGTGGCATGTGGGGAGTGATCAACCGGGAAGGCAATTATGTGCTTGAGCCGGTGGTTCGCTCCAGCAGCTGCGAAACCTCGGTCGGAAACCGAAGTGTGTGTCAGTCTCCACTCCAGCCGTTCTCGCAAGGCTGTTCGACGGCCGATACTCAAAAGGACGGCAGCCCACATCCATTCTTCGTCGACCGTGACGGCCAGTTCTGGCTCGACGACCAGCTACCAAAAGATCTCAGTGGGTTGGACATTTGGGAATTCGGCCGTTTTTCCGGTGGGCGGGCATGGTTCCTGGCCATGGGCGAAGGGCTCAAGAAGTCTTATGGCTGGATTGACAGTGAGGGAAAAGTAATTCTGAACAACGAATTCTCCGGTGCGGGCGAATTTGTTAGTGGACGGGCACCGGCAGCCAGCGGCGGCAAATACTCCTGGGCCTACATCGACACGGACGGCAACCCCGTGCTGCCGAGCAAGTGGAAATTTAACGGTGCGCGGCCGTTTTCTGAGGGCCTCGCAGCCGCGGAGGTCAAAGCTTACCGGTGGATGTATTTCAGTAAAGAAGGCAGTATCGCCATCGACCAGGTGAGCCTGCGCGTCCCGCGCGAGGTGATCGGCAAAATGCTGAGCGAAGCAGACATCCAGGCGGCGGGCGATTTCCACGACGGCCTTGCGCCAATCCTCCCGGCGAATATGTTCGATGCCCAGGAGTTGATCTACATCCACCCTGATGGCAGTGAGGCCTTTGCGCCCAGTAGCGACCAGGGGCTAGAAGTCTGCAGCGCCTCGCGCTTGCCAGAATTTCGCAATGGGCTGGTGCAATTGCTGGTTGCCGATGAGGGCGCAGAATGCACGGGTGCCAGCGCGGGACGGGCGCTTCTCGAAGGGGCCAACGCGCACTACGTCTACCTAGATACCTCTGGGGATATTGTGCTGCAGGAGACCGCAAGTTCTACGATCGCTCGCTAATGAGCTGAAGAGGGTGTCGGTTGTCGGCGCCCCGGTCATTACCGTGTGTGAAACAGGCCCGAATACGGCTCCTGACGGCTAGCTGATGGTCGCTTCATTCCATCTCGACCACTACTATCGGGCCGCCGATTCGCTCCGAGCACACGAGCGGACCCGACATGTCGAGGGGCTACGTTTCGGGGGGCATTGATACCACTAGCTAACGACCGCCCGTGACGAGACAGTCCTATCCGACTCCACCGACCGTCACTGCTTCACCAGTTCCACGCGCCGATTCTTGGCTCGACCTTCCGGTGTGTCATTTGAGGCCACAGGAGAGAGAGGCCCCACGCCAGCCGCCCTCAGTCGGCCGCTATCGATTCCGTGTCGGCTTACCAGAGACGTCGCGACGGCCTCCGCCCGGCGTCTCGAAAGGTCCATGTTATGTTCGTAGCCGCCTTGGCTGTCGGTGTGTCCGACCACCTGCAGTTTTAGCGACGGCCGACTCTGGAGGAGCTTGGACATTTCCTCTAAGGTGGATGAAGATTCCGGCTTGATGTCGGCACTATCGGTGTCGAAGTATACACCGTAGATCGCAATGTGTCCGGTGGCGTCGATGCCTTTCGCCATGGCACCGGCTTTCACCGTGACCATTCCGGTCTCCATGGCCTTGGACTCGATGACCTCCAGGAGCGTCACCGGACGCTTGCTCAACTTGCTGAACCCGGCATCGAAGGCGACGAGCACCGAGACGTGGACCGTCACCCCACCAACCAGCCCTTTCGCGGCCAGATAACGAAGATCCTGGGGGATGGCAAAAGCTGACCCACTCGTTTTTGTGTTGAGGAGTAGCTGTTCTCTCTTGTGGTAGAAGATCCAATGAAACAGTCGGCCACACTCCTTGTCGGTACAGGTGAACAAGATCTCAAAACCGGCCGATTCCAACGCCGACTGGTAGTTGCGAAGAATTTCTAGAGTGGATCGCCCCTCCGGCCCGCGGTAGAGGATTCGCGTGATTCTGCCCTCCAAGGTTTCTTTCTTCGACGGAACCCGCTGGCCTGCTGCATCTCTAACCGCGGGCCCCAGTGGTAGCGTGTACTCGTCAAAGTCTTTAACCTCGTAGCCATCGATGAATGAACCGGCGTAGCGCGTCACCGTTGGGTGGTCCGCACTACCGGGAGAATCTTGACCCTGCGCCCGGCCGTCTACGGCGACGCCAAGCAGGGAGATCAAGATACTGAGAACGAGGGGGTTTGCGTACTTCGGTTTTGTAGTCATGTTGCTGTCATCCTAGGATAGTCTATCCGTCTGCTGATGCTGGGACCCATTGCCGAACATCTGGCTGGCCGAGCCGCAAGCCGGGCGGCGACGATTGAGTGTAGGTCAACCAGAACTGGTACGAAGGGTCCCACAACCGTGAGAAGAACTAAGTCCCGTAGCGCATGGCTCGGCGGCCGTTTTGCCGAGACTTGCGGCCGTTGTTAACCGTCAACGCGGCCAGGCCTCGTCAGTTGACCCCAGCAGGAACAAACACTCCTGTTTGTCCGAGCCGTCGCTGGGCCCGCCGTTTTACGGCTGGTTGGAATGGGACCAACGGAATGCCAGACTGTTTCCGTGGCCTTTCGACAAATGTCTTCAGCCAGGCCACTTCCATCCAGTCACAGAATTGCGATCCATTGAAATCAACCACTTAGGTGCCGGAAGCCCCAAAAACGCTCACATCGTCGTGTAGACTGCGAATAGAAGATGACCTTCGTGCATGCGATGGACAGGAATCTTAAGCGAGAATCTGCTCAAACCTGCTCAAACCGCCCGGCGACAGGCATTTGCGGGAACGTGCCGTCACGGGCATCTGGAAAAAAATTCCCCGGCAAGGAACCAGGGCGCTGCGACAACCCATCGGTCGACAACCTCGCTATTCTCCATTGGGAGACCACTACCATCACCGGCATCACGCTCGACCCTCCAACGAAGAATACGAAACGAACCCAATTCCTCATAACCGACAAGGAATCAATGGGTTGCAGGGCCGTAGCGCAGGGCTCGGCGGTCGTTCCCGGGACCTGCGGCCGTTTTGTGTACGTTTTCCGCGATTCTCGTCGAGTCACGACGGCCGGAGGCCCGCGCCACAATCCCGGCCTGCCGACCGCCTTTCCTAACCGTATTTTGCGAAGTGGTGCACCCAGTCACGGATACATGTTGGCGCACTCGCCGAGCACTTCGGGGAAGTCAAGGAGTTCGACGGTTGTACCGAGCTTCTTCTCGGTATCGAAGTAGTCGAAGCGGCCGTCTCGATTCTCGCCCAGAATCGGGCCGCCCTGCGTGTGTGGGCACCCTTCGTCGATCAGTGTGTTGCAGGCTTGGTCGTGGTCCTGATCCACGAAAAAGCCGATGTGATGGACCCCTTCCCCGTGTTTGTCGAGAAACTCCTTATAGATCGTCTCGCCTCGTTCGCATTCCAGCAGCTCCAGCATGCCTGTTCCAATCTTGCCCATGCCCACAGTCACGCGATAGTCCCCAGGCTGCCCTCGGTACGTGACACCGGGAAGCTCCCTGGTGTCCACTGTATAGACTTCGAACGGGCCGATACCAAACAGGGAGTGGTAGCGGTCCATGGCTTCCTTCAGGTTCTTGACGATCACGCAGACCTGAATGCCGTTCTTGATCTTGATTTTGCTTGTAGGAGTCATGGCGTTTGGGTCCTTAAGAGTGTTGCGGCTTGACTACGTTCATACCGAGTGACAGAGGCGAAACAAATGCGACAAAAATGGGTACAGGCACCGATTTTCGCCGCCTACCCCACGCTGGAAACGAAGCCGTTGCGGAAGCGAAAATCGGATGACAGCCCCCATTTTTCCGGCACGGGGCCACCCACGAAACCCGCTTAGACCGGAACCTTCTCTCCTTCTTTTTGGGCGGCTGTTATGACGGCCTCTCGCCGGCGGGCTCCGGCCGGGTTATTCAAGTGGCTCTGGATCTCCCGCGTGGTCGGCAAGGGACCGCCGACGGTGTAATAGCGCGTGCCGGCCACGACCAGCTCTTCGGCGGGGAAGCGGGTCATCACCTCACAGCCGTCCGCTGTCACAACCAACTCTTCTTCGATACGCGCCGCCGACCAGCCATCGGTTGCGGGCCAGAAGGTTTCCAGGGCGAAGACCATCCCCTCCTGAATGACTTCGGGGTGGTCGAGTGAAACCATGCGGCTGAACACGGGCTTCTCCCAGACCATGAGTCCCACGCCGTGGCCGTATTGCAGCGCAAAGCAGGCTTCTTCGTTGGCAAATCCGAACTCCTCAGCTTTGGGCCAGACTTCGACGACTTCACCGGTCGTGGCGCCCGGCTTGATCAAGCTGATGGCTTCGTCCAGGTAGTCGCGGCATCTTTTATAGGCGTCCACGAGCGCGGGGGACCCGCAGCCGACGGCGAACGTGCGGTAATAGCAGGTCCGATAGCCCATATAGCTGTGGATGATGTCGAAGTACGCGGGGTCGCCGGGCCGCAGCACACGATCGCTGTAGTTGTGAGGATGTGGGCTGCAACGCTCCCCGGAGATGGCATTCACGCCTTCCACGTGTTCTGATCCCAAGTCGCAAAGAACCTTGCTGACCAGACCCACACATTCGTTCTCGGCGACACCGGGCTTGATGAAGCGGTAGAGCTCTTCGTAGGCCGCGTCGACCATCATGCAAGCGGTGTTCAGCAGCGTGATCTCGTCCTCGGTCTTGATCATGCGGGCGTTTTGCATGAGCTGCTGACCGTCAACGACCTTGATGCCTTCCTTCTGCAGGGCGAACAAGACCGGCAACTCGACCATGTCAACGCCGAGAGGCTCGTTTTCGAGGCCCCTTTCCTCGAGAGCGACTTTAATTTTGCGGGCCACGTCCTCGGCCCGTCCGGTTTCGGGCGGCAGAGCGCCCCGCAAGGTTGAGATGCCGGCAGGAGAGCGTCCCTCTCCTAGCCAGGGGCAATACATCTGGTGATGGCGGGCGGCGGAGCCGAAGTCCCACAGGATCGGGTCGTCGTTCTGGGGCAGCAGACTAAAGCGCACCAGCTTGTCCATGGCCCAGGTACCGATATGCGTGGCCGTCACATAGCGGATGTTATTCATGTCAAAGCACAGCAGGGCCCCCATCTCAGACTCCGCGAGCAGCTTCTTGACCCGTTCGAGACGTTGGGTTCGCAGACGGTCGAAATCAACCCGCTGTTCCCAGTCGACAGCCATCAGGCCAAACGTTTTTTGTGCCATGGTCTTCCTCCTTTAGTTCCCCGTACAGAGACTCTTGGCGACCGCCGCTACCGATTCCGCCGTGGGTACGGTCAAGTCCTCCAGCACCGGCGAAAACGGCACGGGCACATCCATGGCGCCTATGCGCTTGACCGGCGCGTCTAGGTGATAGAAAGCGCCGTCGGCGATGACCGAGGCGATCTCCCCCGTCACGCCGTAACGCTCGTAGCCTTCATCGATGACGATGACGCGACTCGTCTTTTTGGCGGAATCGATCAGCGCCTGTTTATCAAGAGGGAAAGTCGTCCGCGGATCGACGACTTCCGCGCTGATGTTCTCGGTCGCCAGCAAGTCGGCGGCGTCCAGGGCGACGTAGACCATGCTGCTGGTGGCGACAAGAGTGATGTCCTCGCCGGTACGCTTGACATCGGCCACGCCGAACGGAATCGTGTAGTCCTCCTCCGGCACCCGCCCCTTGGTCTTGAACATCATCTTGTCTTCAAAAAAAGCCACGGGATTGTCGTCCCGGATGGCCGTCTTCAGTAAGCCTTTAGCGTCGTAGGGCGTCGACGGCAGGACGACTTTCAATCCAGGGATGTGGCTGAGCCAGGCATGGAGCGATTGCGAATGTTGCGCTCCGGAACGGCGCGTGGCTCCGAGCGTTGTGCGCAGGACGAGGGGCACCTTGAGTTTTCCGCCCGACATGTAGTGAGTCTTGGACGCTTGATTGACCATTTGGTCCATCGTGAGGGTAATAAAGTCGCCGAACATGATGTCGACGACCGGACGCATGCCCGTGATGGCCGCGCCTACGCAAATCCCGGTAAAGCCGGCCTCCGATATGGGCGTATCAATGACACGGCGGGGACCAAACTCCTCGACCAGACCCGAGAGTACCTTGAACGGGGTCCCTGCTTCGGCAACGTCCTCGCCCATGATGAAGACCGTGGGATCCCTGCGCATTTCCTCGGCAAGGGCTTCGCGAACAGCCTCGCCGAGCGTAATCTCTCGACCGTTGGCCTCAGCAGTAGACATGCTGATCCACCTCGCCGGCATCGGGGAAAGGAGCCTGCAGGGCGAACTCCGCCCCGGCGTCAATCTCAGCTTGCACCTGCTGGTCAATGCGGCCGAGCGCGTCGCCATCCGACGGCCCCTCACTCTGGAGCCACTCGGCCAGCAACTTGATCGGATCGCGTTCTTTCCACTCCTCTTCTTCTTGCTTGGAGCGGTAGAAAGAACGATTGATGTCCCCCACATGGTGGCCGCGAAACCGGTAGCAGTGGCAAAGAAGGAAGGAGGGGCCCTCCCTCTGCCGTGTTCGCTCGACCACCCGCTTGGCCGTCAGGTGCACGCCGCGTACGTCCTGACCATCCACGTCTTCGAAGGCGATGCCGAACGCTTCGGGCCGCGCGCGCACCTCCCCGGCGGTGGTCTCCGAACAGTGCGTGTACTCGTTGTATTGGTTGCTCTCGCACACATAAATGACCGGGAGCTTCCAGAGCGAGGCCATGTTCATCGCTTCGTAGAGGAAGCCCTGGCCCAAAGCGCCCTCGCCAAAGAAGCAGACGGCGACCTGGTCGGTGCCGCGCATCTGCGCGGATAGCGCTGCCCCGGTCGCAATGCCCGCACTGCCGCCGACAATCGCGTTCGCGCCCAGGTTGCCCCGTTCCTGGTCCGCGATATGCATGGAGCCGCCTTTGCCGCGGCAGTAGCCGGCTTCCTTGCCTAGCAGCTCGGCAAACATGAGATCCACCGATGCCCCCTTCGCCAAACAGTGGCCGTGACCACGGTGCGTGCTGGTGATGTAATCATCGGTGCGCAGGGCTTCGCAGATGCCGACAGCGACGGCTTCCTGGCCGATGTAGAGGTGGGCCAAGCCGGGCATCTTCGCGCCGGTATAGAGCTGGTTGACCTGCTCCTCGAATTTGCGGATCTTGACCATCTGGCCGTACATCCTCAGCCAGTGGTCTTGGTCCACCGCCGATAGCTCCGTGGGGTCGAGCGCCTTCAGCGGAAGAGATTTGGTCTCGCTCATAGCAATTCTGAAACGATGGTCAATTCTCTAGGACAACACCATATTCTTTAGTGCAAGACCATGCCGCCATCGACGTTAATGACTTGGCCGCTGATGTAGTCAGAATCTGAAGAGGCCAGGAAAGCCGCCAGCCCCTCGATATCTTTCGGCGTCGACACCCTCCCGACCAGGGCCGTCGCGGCAAAGCCTTTCATCGCTTCGCCCGGCTCCGTTGTGTCGCCCAACGCCATGATCTCTTGGTCGAGTTGCTCCCAAAGTGGGGTGTCCACGACTCCCGGCGAGAACCCGTTGACAGTAATCCCATGAGAGGCGAGAGCGCGCGCCGCCGCCTGGGTCAGCCCGAGCGCCGCGAATTTGCTGGCGCAATAAGGAGCGATGTCGGGGTACCCCTGCCGGCCGGCGATCGAGACCGTGTTGATGATCTTGCCTCCATTCCCCTGCTTGATCATCTGCTTGGCGGCTTCTTGCATACAAACGAGCACCCCGAGGGCGTTCACGCGCATGATGCGGTTAAAGTTCTCCTCCGTTGCATCCAAGAATCGCTGGATGGTGTTGATGCCCGCGTTGTTGAAAATGATGTCCAGCTTGCCGAATTCGGTGACCGTGCGTTCGATCATCGAGCGGACTTGATCGCGCTCGGCGACGTCAACGGTGACTGCGATCGCCTGGCCGCCGCTGTCGCGCGCTTCTTTCGCTGCCTCGTCGGCCTGCTCACCGTTCAGGTCCGCAAAGACGACGCTCGCGCCTTCCGCGATCAGCCGCAGGCCGATTCCTTTTCCGATGCCCCGCGCCGCTCCCGTGACGATACAACTTTTTCCTTTAAGCCTCATAGGCGACCACCCCTCTCGTTATTGAGACTCGCAAAATACAGTAACTTTGGAGCACGGGCCATGTCATCATAATTTGCGAGAGTCATCAGTTTCGTAACTCCGGCCTTCCAGCAGGACGATTGTATCACCCGGTTGCCGCTGGGCGATAGGCTGGTTCCTCTGCGGACAGCCTGTCTTGGAAAAGCCGGTTGGTCGTCCGCGTCGCCGAATCCGTCGCCCGAGCCATCTCTCGGTAGATAACTGTCAACGTAGTGAATGGCGTTGACGGGTGAGAGTTTCCTTCCCCGGCAAAAGGCGCATGGGAATCCTTGCGCTTCAGCCGCTGAGCGGGTACAATTTCGCCACTAGAAGACTGAAATCGCTCATTCGGGTCAGGAAACCTGTCGCCACCGCCGAGTCCAGTCTCTATTGCGCAAAGCACCTCGACCAACCGGCGGCTGCCCGCTGTGATCACTGCGGCGCGCCCTTTTGCGGGGGTTGTCGCATTGAGGACACCGCCGGAAAAAACGACGGCCATTCAAAAAAAACGCCAGGAAGTGTCCAAAACGAGAGTGCACGTGCGTCATAGGGTGTCGGTTCAGTTGACCGACAGAACCCAAGAAAGGAGGGCATCATGCCCAATTATCTGTGTATCCAACGAAGCCAGCCGGGGGGAGCACGTGAGAAACCATCTCCCGCCCAAATGGAGGAGATGTACGCTGTATTCAACGCCTGGAAACAGAAGTTCCAGGAAAATATCGTCGACATGGGAGGCAAGCTGGGCGGCGGAAAAGTCGTCACCTCGGAAGGTGCGACGGACGGGCCTTTCGTGGAAGCAAAGGAGGTGGTAGGCGGCTTCATGATCGTCTCGGCGGAAAGCTTAGAAGAGGCGGTCGAGGTAACTCGTCAATGCCCCGGAGTAGTGATGCCCGGGTCAAGCGTTGAAGTTAGAGAGATCAACACTCCTTGACCACGCCCAAACTGGTTGAGCACTTCTTCCGGCACGAATACGGCAGGCTCGTGGCCATGCTGTCGTGCCGGGTGGGAGTGCAACATATCGAGGATGTCGAGGACGCCGTTCAGTCGGCCTTGATGACCGCTCTTGAGGCCTGGACGATCGCGGGTTTGCCAGACAATCCGTCGGCCTGGCTCTATCGGGTGGCGCACAACGACCTGATTGGAGAGTTGCGCCGGCGAACGGGCCGCCGTCGCATCCTGGAACAAGACGCAAAAGAAGACATCGGCACTCCGGAGAACGGCCCGGAGATTTTCCTGGCGGGGGAGGTGCGGGACGACCTGTTACGGATGCTGTTTGTCTGCTGCGACGAGGCGGTCCCCGCGGAATCACAGCTGGTGTTGGCTCTGAAGACCCTCTGCGGCTTCAGTATTCGGGAGATTGCGCTTCGGTTGTTCACCAGCGAAGCCAATGTATACAAACGCCTCGGTCGAGCCCGCAGCCGTTTGCGTAAGCTTCCGCCTCGTCCCGGGGAGCTTACCGGAGAGCAATACTCCTCGCGCCTTCCGGCCGTTAACAAGATACTGTACCTTCTGTACCTTCTATTTACGGAGGGCTACCTTTCCCACACGGAGCAGGCTATCCGCAGGGAGCTTTGTAACGAAGCGATACGGCTAGCTGCCCTCCTAGCGGAACACCCGGTAGGCCAGGACCCGGAAACGTTTGCCCTGTTGGCTTTGATGCATCTGCACACGGCACGGATGGCCGCTCGCCAGGACGAATCCGGCGGGTTGCTCCTGTTGGAGGAGCAGGACCGAGAGCTCTGGGATCGGCGGGGAATTCAGGTCGGATTGGAGTGGTTGGCCAAATCCGCACAAGGCGATGGCTTTTCCCGGTACCACGCGGAGGCCGGGATCGCGGCGGAACACTGCCTCGCCCCCTCGCTTCAGGAGACTCGTTGGGACAGAGTCGTGGAGTGTTACTCGTTGCTGGAGCGGATCGCGCCCTCTGCGATACACAAACTGAACCGTGCGGTAGCGGTCGCGGAGTGGCAAGGACCCGCCGCGGGACTCGCCGTTCTCAAGGGCTTTGAACCACCGACCTGGCTGGCCGGCTCCTACCTATGGGCCGCGGTGCTGGCCGATTTGCATCGGCGCCGCGGAAACACCCAGACGGCGAAGCGCTATCGGGATGTAGCGTTCAAATCGGCTCCCACTCCGGCAGTGAAGGAGCTTTTGCAGCGACGACTGGATTTCCATGGCCGCTCAGCGTCTGTGCCGCCGAATCCGTCGCTCGAGCCGTCCGTGGTGAAAAACACGTCAATGAAGTGAATGGCGTTGACCGGGAGCGCGTTGCTTCTCCAGCAAAGGCGAACCGACATCCTTGCGCTTCGGCCGCCAAGCGGGTACAATTTCGCCCTTGGAAGACTGATCTCCATTCGTGTTAGCGACCTGTGGCTACAGCCGAGTCAAATCTCTTTTGCGCAAAGCACCTCGACCAACCGGCGGCTGCCCGCTGTGATCACTGCGGTGCCCCCTTCTGCGGGGACTGTCGCGTCGAGGACACGGCCGCCGAAGAGGTATTCTGCTCTGAACCGTGCCGGGAAAAACGCGCCGAGGCACGGAGTGGGCCAGTCCTGCCGAGCGAGAGTGAGCTGCTTGAAGGTTCTCTTCATCCCATAAAAACCGGCTGGAAACTGTGGGCACGCTCACTTCCCACCCTTTGCCTCTACACGGCGCCGATTGCCTTCATCATGGGAACAGTAGTTTGGCTAGCTCCCGAGCCGCATGCCGCCGACGGGGGTGAAATGGCCATGCCAGAGCGCACAGAGTTCCTCCTGCTTTTGATGCTGGCTTTTGGGATCTCCCTGACGCAAGTCATTCTTTCCCAGCGTTACACTCGACTCGTACAGGGAGACCCGTACGCTTGGACTTTGAGGAGATTTGTTCCCTGGGCGCTCAGCTGGATTATGTGTTTGGCCGCTATTTTCTTAGGAACGCTGGCTTTGGTGGTACCGGGGATTATTATCGCGCTGAGACTATTTTGGGCCGATGAGTTTGCGCTGGTTCATCGGGCCGGACCGATTCAGGCGTTAAAGGAGAGTTGGGAACTTACGAGGGGCGATGTCGGATCCATATTCGTTTTCCAATTCTTGGCTGGCTTGGCAGCGTACGCTGTGCTCATACCGGTCGGCATTCTTGTCTTGGTCTTCTTATTTTTGGTTGAGTTGCTGGGCAGCCCGGAGTATTTGTGGCCACTCGAGTTCGCCCTCGTATTCCTTCTTGTATTTGTCGGCTACGGCGCCCTGCACGGGCCCGAGATCGTCTACTTTTACGGTATGCGTGCTCGGCAATCGCGCAGCTTGGTTCGTTCCACAAAAGTATTGGATGTCACCTGATCTGTGTCCGTGAACCGACGCTTCTGTTTGTGGGCTAGGTGGCGTTCGACCCACGACCGCTCCGTCGGAAACCCGCCCGCGTTCATCCCCCTGGGTGGGGCACAGGCCTGGCCCCAGGCCCATGACCGCTCACTGGCGTTCGCGGCTCCGTTTGGCTCGGTCGAAAACCGGCCGGTTTTCATTCCTTTAGGTGGGCCGCAATCACCTCGTCGGGCGGAAAGCCGTTGCGGTCACGTCTTGCACGCTGCACGAACAAAACACCCCCGGCGGTTCTTCGTGCCAAGCCCTGGGCGCGCTAGACTAGGGTTGGTCGAGCGAATCGCAAGAGTTGCTGGGTGTAAGGCAACCTCGGCGTGTTTTGCTCAGACATAAGTGCAGTATTCTGCAAATGCAGTTATGCATCAATCGGCTTGTCGGAGCATTACGGCTCATCAGCCCGGGCGCAATGAATTGCGCCCCTACGTTTGAACGCGAGAAGGCCAAGTCCATCAGCAGGGGCGCGATTCATCGCGCCCGCAATCGACCACCCTTCGTAACTGTATTTGCGAAATGATGTACCAATCCTGATGCGGTTGCCGGTTCTAGTCTACGTTCTAGCAGGGCTAACCGGCTTGTCGGCTCAGGCTCCCGGCCCTAGCCCTGTCCGCTACACGGAAGCTCGGGAATACACCGTCCGGCGTCAGGTCCAACTTCCCGGCTCGGTGGACTCACCGACCGTCAGCACGGTTGCCGGGGAGGTGGCGGGCCTGGTCGTCGAGCTCGCCGTTCGCGAGGGTGACGCGGTTGAAACGGGGCAGGTTCTCGCTCGCCTACGCACGCGAAATCTCGAACTACAGCAGCAAGCTTCGCAATCCGAGCTTAAAGAAGAGGAAGCCCGTCTGAAGCTGGCAGAGAGGAACCTAGAGCGCGCACAAGAGCTGTTTGATTCCAAGGTTTTCAGCCAGCAGGAACTCGACGACGCCTTCTTCGAGTTCAGCGCCTGGCAAGGCCGCCTAGATCGGCTGCGAGCGGAAATCGAGCGCATTCTCGACGACATCGAGCGCTGTACGATTCACGCTCCGTTCAACGGCGTTGTTACCGACAAACACACCGAGCTGGGGCAGTGGTTGGCGGTGGGTGATCCCGTTGTCGAGCTAATGGCCGTGGACGACCTGCGGGTCTTGGTTCAAGTCCCGGAGCGATATTATCGGGGGCTGCGGGTCGGCAGCCGCGTGGCTGTTGAGTTTGAGGCGATCGGCGGGCGCAAGACGGTCGGCACCGTGACTGCGATCATTCCGCGAGCTGACGCACAGGCTCGGACCTTCCCCGTCAAATTGAAGTTCCCAAATCCAGGAGGCAAGGTGGCGGCCGGCATGCTGGCCCAGGTTGCCTTTTCAGGAGGGGACGCCTACCGCGCGACCATTGTGCCTAAAGACGCCGTGGTCAGCCAAAACCCGCATAAAGTGATCTACGTCATCAAGGATGATGGCACGGTAGATCCGATACGTGTTCGTACCGCAGCCGGCGTCGGAAGCTGGATCGAGGTCAGCGGCAACGTCCGGCCGGGCCAACGGGTCGTGACCAGGGGCAACGAACGGCTCATGCCGGGGCAGGCGGTGCAGGGCGAACCGATCGAGTACAAACTGCCATGACGATCGTCAGCGGCGCCATTAGGTATCCGGTCACTACCGCCGTAGGTGTGATCCTGCTGACGTTGTTTGGCGGGATTGCTCTTTTCCGCATCCCTGTCCAGCTCACGCCCACTGTTGAGGAGCCGGATGTCACGGTCAGCACGATTTGGCCCGGCGCCAGCCCCTACGAAATAGAGCGTGACATCGTCGATGAGCAGGAGGATCAGCTGAAGAGCCTCGAGGGGCTCGTCGAGATGGAAAGCGAAAGCGGCGAAAACCAGGGCTCCATCACAATGACTTTCCTGGTTGGTACCGACCTGGACACCGCCGTGCTGAAGGTTTCTAATCGCCTCGAGCAGGTGCCCAGTTATCCGGATGATGCCGACAAGCCGGTGATCCGCACGGTCGATCCCCGGGCCAATGCGAGTGGCTGGTTCATTTTGATGCCGACGGAAACGAACGGTTTCGAAGGCGATATCTCGACGCAACACGATTTCGTCGAGGACTTCGTCAAACCCGAGCTCGAGCGCGTACCGGGCGTGGCGGCGTCGAACAGCTTTGCGGGACGAGAACTCGAGATGCAAGTCATCGTCGACCCGGCCAAACTTGCCGCCCGCAGGGTTACGTTCAACCAACTGGCGTCCGCGCTTGAACGCGAGAACCGTAACTACAGCGGAGGGGATTTCGACGAAGGCAAGCGCCGCTACCTCGTTCGCACGGTTGGGGAATACGCATCGCCCGACGACATCGAAAACGTGGTCATTGCGGTGCGCAATGGGGTTCCCGTCTACGTCCGCGACGTCGGTTACGCTCAACTCGACCACCGCAAGGCGCAGGCCAAGGGTTACTACATGGGCCGGCGGATGATGGCCGCCAACGTCGTCAAGGAATCGGGCGCCAACGTACTTGATGTCATGGCCGGCGTCAAAGAGCGAGTTGCCAGGATCAACACCGAGCTTCTCGCGCCGCGCGGGCTGCGGCTCCATCAGGTCTACGACGAGACGACATACATCGATAGCGCCATCAACTTAGTCAAACAGAATCTCATCGTTGGCGGTTCTTTGGCGATCCTCGTACTACTGCTGTTCCTGCGAAGTTTCACCAGTACCTTTGTTGTCGCCGTCGCTATCCCTATCAGCATCGTGGCGACTTTCCTGATGATGAACTGGTTTGACCGCACTCTCAACGTCATTAGCCTGGCCGGGATGGCATTTGCGGTGGGAATGGTCGTCGACAACTCCATCGTGGTGCTCGAGAATATCTACCGGCACAGCCAGATGGGGAAGTCTCGTGCTCAAGCCGCTTACGACGGTGCGCGGGAGGTATGGGGCGCCGTGTTGGCCAGCACGCTGACCACAATCGCGGTTTTCGTTCCCGTCGTATTCGTGCAACAAGAGGCCGGGCAACTCTTCCGTGACATTGCCATTGCCATCAGCTGCGCTGTCGGTCTCAGTTTGATTGTCGCCATCACCGTCATTCCGAGCTTGTCGGCGAAGATTCTACATGCCGCCCGGGGCGACCGTGCTCGGTTCGGCCTTCATAATCTGTTCGGCGCCGTAGGGCTGGTTGAGCGGCTCAACCACGCCCTTACAAACTTTATCTATTGGCTTTGTGGGGGCGTCTTCCGGCGGTTGGCCACGGTAATAGTGCTGACTTCGGCGGCGATTGGTCTGAGTGTCCTGCTTCTGCCCAAGGCGGAGTACCTCCCGGAAGGAAACAGAGACCTCGTCATTGGCATTCTGCTGCCGCCGCCGGGTCATAACATTGATGAGATCGCGGATTTCCGGCATCGATACCTCGAAGAACTTTCCTATCTATGGGAGACGCCCGAAGAGCAGGCGGACGCGCTTCCGGGTGGAGGCATGTCCGGCTGGTTTTTTATCGCCCTCCCGGAACAATCGTTCATGGGCTTTCGCTCCCACGACCCGTTGCGCATCCGGGAATTGATCCCGGAGTTCCAGAAGGTCAGCGCAACCTTGCCGGGAACGATCGCATTTTTTCAGCAAGCCAGCCTGTTCGGCCGCACCCTGGGGCAAGGCCGCGGTATCGACGTCGAAATCGCCGGTCCTGAAATCGAGAGGCTGGTCGAGTTGGGGGGCGAGGTCTTGGGGGGTGCCATGCGGACCTTGCCAGGATCTCAAGTTCGCCCGATACCCAGTTTGGACCTAGGCAACCCCGAAGTTCGCGTCATCACCCACCGACGCCGCGCCGCGGAATCGGGAATCACGAACCGCGACCTGGGCTTCACGGTCAGCGCTTTGGTTGACGGCGCGCGGGCCAGTGATTTTCAGCAAGAGGGGAAAGAGATCGACCTGATCGTGAAGGGTGAGGAGAGTTTCGCGCACCGCACGCATCTGTTGGAACAGTTGCCCATCGCCACGCCCGACGGGCGGCTGATCACCCTGGGGTCCGTCGCGGATGTCGTTGTCACCAACGGACCGGCACAGATCCACCATCGGGAACGCGAGCGGGCCATCACCATTCAAGTAACGCCTCCCCCGCAGACGCCGCTGGAAGAGGCGATGGAAACGGTTCAAGAGGAAATCCTTGCTCCGATGCGAGAAGCCGGCCGGCTCGGGGGAGTCTACCACGCACGGCTGAGCGGCACCGCCGACAAGCTCTCACAAACCGTTGACGCCCTCAAATGGAACTTTCTCCTCGCGCTTGTTATCACGTATCTGTTGATGGCCGCCTTGTTCGAGAGTTTTCTGTACCCGTTCGTGATCATGTTTAGCGTTCCCTTGGCGGCCCTCGGCGGCTTCCTGGGACTCGCTGTGCTGAACAAGTTTCTCACCTATCAGGCGCTTGACGTTCTGACCATGCTGGGATTCATCATCTTGGTCGGGACGGTGGTCAATAACCCCATCCTGATCATTCACCAATCGCTGAATCACATGAGGGAAGACCACATGAACCCCCGTGAGGCGATCCGCGAAGCGACTCGGACACGGGTTCGCCCGATCTTCATGAGTGTGGCGACTAGCACGTTCGGGATGATGCCGTTGGTACTGTTTCCGGGAGCAGGATCAGAGCTCTACCGGGGGCTCGGAAGTGTCGTCGTGGGGGGACTGATCGTTTCGACGGTGTTTACTCTGTTCCTGGTCCCGTCGCTGTTCAGCCTGGTGCTTGACGCGCGGTTTGCTTTGGTTCGGGGTGTTCGATCTCTGTTCGGCAGGGCGGAACAGCCGGCGAGTGGAGATTGAACATGTTCGTCGGCGCACTCAACCAGGATTTCCTTTTTGGCCGCTCTGGTACGGATAGGCTAGCCGATCCACAGCCGCGATGCAACGGTTTTGGCACTACTGCCGTGTTCGGTACTCCTTTCGCTGCCGCTCCGGCCTTCGAATGCTGCCCGATCGTGCCGTTCCACTGACCGCAGAGGGCTTTTTGGCAACACCTCTCAGCAGAGACTTCCGCTTAACTGACGTGGGCGGCCACGTCATTGAAAAAGCGTTGGCGTAGCCGGGCCGGGCCGCCGCTCCCGGGAGCGTGCTGTCCATCACAGCCACGCCAATTCCTCTTTCAGCATCGTCTCGATCAAGAGGGGCGGCCCGGTGCTCGACGCTGTGGGATATCAAGGGCCCAGCCCCTTGGCTCAGATCCTGCCTTGTCGGCTAGGGTTTACCGAAGCCGTCCCGAACCTAACATTCGCAACTTGACACTTTTGTGACGTTCTTGCCTCATTCAGACGACTGGGCGAGGGAGAACTCCAGAGACTTCCGGGCGTCGCGAAGTAATTCGCCTTGCAAATTTTACGGGTGGATTCGTCTAGCGCCCTCCGATCGCCAACTCGGCCAAATAGATTGCCGTGATCGGGTTGCCGGCACTGTCTTTCTCGTGACTCGAATAGTAGGAGACCCAGGCGCGGGTCGGGCTGAGCGCGACAAATCCCGGATAGGAGTTGTCGCCATCGCTGGGCAGATCGAGCAGCTCGTTGAGGCGATCTTGGGCAAGCCAGGAGAGGGCGGTCCGCGGCCCCGCCTCGGTCAGCTTGCGGCCCCCGACAAGGTAGCGTGCCCCCCACCTAACCAGCAGTGGCCCGCCGATGTAGCGGCCCAGATCGGTCCGCGTCCACTCTTGATAAGGGGGCCGCGCCCGTACCAGCTGGGCGTTGCGTCGTCCGCCGCCGCGGGCCACGGCGAGGATCGAGCCGTCGGGCTCGAACAGGAAGGCCGTCTCACCCCCGTAGCTCTCCTGAAACAGCCCGATCTTCCGCCAAATAAGTCCGTCGTCGCTTTCGAGCAAAGCTGATTCCACAAGTGGGTTGCGCTCCTCCCGCGTCTTGGTCTCGGCGAACTCGTGCTTCCGACGGCCGCACAGATAGGCCTTATCGCCGAAAGCCGCCGCCCGCCAAATATAGTGGCCATAGGTGCCTTCGAGCATTTGGAGGCCTCGCCAGCGGCTACCGTCTTCGGTCCACGCGGCGTACCCGAGGTGCTGGTTCATGTTGTAAGGCTCGGGGGAAGTCTCACCGCAGTACCACGTTCCGCTGTAGACGAAAAGCTTGCCCTTGAAAATCAGGAAGTGGGGGTCTCGCGTGTCTCGCTTGGGCACATTGAAGCGGTGCACCTGGCGCCACTCTCGGCCGTCACGGCTCGCAAGCACCCGGATCGAAGAGGTCGGATGCACCATGTGCCCATCGGGGCAACTCCGGAAGGTGAGATAGTAGAGGCCCTTGTAGCGGATCAGGTCAGTGAAGGCATTGTGCTCGCCGTTGTGGAAGACACGCCGCACTGACTCGACCCGCAGTCGCGGAAGCGAGTCGGCGGCGGAGCGCAGATTCCACGAGAACAGCGAAGCGCATACGAGGAGAGTTGTTCCCGCGAAAACCAGCTCTTTTCTGCTGAGCACATGCATGTCGATGTTATTAACCGCCATTTATGAGATGGCTTCTAGTCGTGATTCGGGAGCGGGCCGAATAGGCAAACGTCGGCGCCCTCCTCAGGGACGCTGCCGCTCAGCGCGACCCGGCGGCGGCAGCGAAGATCGGCTGCACCCAGGCGTACTCTGCGTTCGAGGAAGTCACCTTTGCTCGCACATATGTGTCACCGGGTTTCAAGGTATAGACGGCAGGGTTGTCGAACGACGTGCTCAAGAGGCGGCCTCCCTGACCGATGAATTCCGTGGTGAATTCCTGTTGTTCGTCTTCTACAAGATAGACGCGTAGCTCGTTGGGCGCGCGACTCACATCGTCGAGCACGACGCCGGTTGACGCGTAGAACTCACCTGAATTCAGCGAGCTTAGTATGGCTTCGGTGGAAAGTTCCGGGGCTTTGACGCTCACCCAGCCCCGTCCGGGGTTAGAATACTCGGGTCCAAACACCTTAAACTTGTGCGCGTCGTCGACTGCTATTCCGTACACCTCGCGCCCCGCTGACAGAACGGCATCCCACATCTCCTCAAGACTTGGAAAGCCGCCGCCGCCGGCATCATTGGTTCTTGAATGACCGTTGTAGACCTCGAAGTGCTTTAATCCGTGGATCTGACCCAACTCGCCGGCCGTGACCGCCCAGCGGACGTTGGGGTGGTTCAGGGACGGGGTGCCTCCCG
This sequence comes from Bryobacterales bacterium, assembly GCA_965248205.1. Taxonomy (GTDB): domain Bacteria; phylum Acidobacteriota; class Terriglobia; order Bryobacterales; family UBA6623. Next base: position 6,111,939 of record CBDFIS010000006.1, on the reverse strand, counting down.
CCGCCCGAACCGCGTCGACATTCTTCTGTAACGTATCGACGACACTCGTACCCACTATCGGCTGGATCGTTCGATGGATATCGAGACCATTAACATGGATGGGTTTGTCGCCGAATCTTGGACTGATCTCCTCTCCGGAAATCAGCAAGAAACGATCCTCGGCGGCGAAGATTGCACTCAGCCCTGCGGTTGGGGTGACAAAGTCGTGGTCGGTGAGGACCAGGAAGTTGTACCTATGCTCCTTGTACCAGCGCGTGACCGCATCGGGCGCGCTGTCACCGTCACTGTTGATCGTGTGCGTGTGGAGATTGCCCTTGTACCACTTCCACCCGGTGGCAGGAGGAGTCTGCGCCGCCGACATTAATGTCCACGCCACGATGAGAACAAGACCAAAGCTGGAGCGGATCAGCTTGGCACTGGGTTTCGAGGATCGGCGGTCGATCATAAGTTTAAGCTGGAATTTCCGTTTTGGCCATCCCGCGATGGTCAGGATACTCCGATCCGCGGCTCGGGTGCAAGGTCTTCGTCTTCCTCTCACGATCGATGCTCCGTTCGCTCCCGTTTGGGTCGCTGAATGCCGCTCGATCGCCGCGTTCCAGCTCGCTGGAGGGCTTTTCGCCGACACGGCTCCGAGTAGTTCCCTCTTCAGCAACCCAGCGTCTCTTCTCCGTCGCAGCCGTCGCCCGTTACCCGCCTGGCACAGGCAGCGCCCAGATCCGCCCCAGCATCTCAGCGAACAGCTTGCGGTTGAGATGCCCCTCGGCCAACAGCAGCCAGTAATAGCGGGCATGCTTGACCAGCCGCCCTCCGGTTTTCATCAACCGATGCTGCAAGCTCGTCAGCGACCAGTTCTTGATCCTCTGCGCCAGCCCCAGCCGCCGCCACAGGTTCCCCAGGTTGTAGGCCAACACGCTCAACTGCAAACGCACCTCGTTTGCCCGGAAACGATGACAGGACAGCCGTGTCCAGTGGGTTGCCTGCTTGCCTTCCTTGATCCATTGCTCGGCCGTGCCGCGCTTGTTGTAGAAGCGCACCAGCGACCGACTGGGCAAGCTCATGCTCGTGACGATGAACCCGACGCGAGGAAACAACTCGCCTTGGTGGTGCTCAACCTTGGCCACAACCCGCCGAGGCTTCGACCAACTCGCGGCCTGATAGCGGAAGCTCTTGTAGCGCACTAGTGGCTTCAGGCTCGGCCTGCCCGGCGGACGGAACAGAATCTCTTCGATCTCCAACTCCAGGTTCTTGTTTGCTGGGATGCGAATGACGTAGTCCACTCCGCGATCCTCCAACGCCTCGTAGATCTCCGGCTTGGCGAAGGCGGCGTCGGCGCGGAACGTCACTTGCTTGCCTTCTCCCTGTTGGCGCTCGATCTCGGGCAGCAGCAGTTCGTCCCAGTCCTCGGCGCTGGACACGTTACCCGCTCGCAGCTTCGCCGCCAGACAATCACCGTGCTGGTTGAACAGCAACAGCGGGTGGTAGCAGGTGGACTCGAAATGGCCGTTGTAAGCGCTGCCTTCCTGCTGACCGTGGACCGGGCTTTCCGTGGAGTCCATATCGAGCACGACACGCTCGGACTCGTCCTGCGCTTGGGCTTGAGCGACCAACTCGCGGTTCACCGCCATCAGCCCAAGCAGGTTCTCTTCACTGGCCAGCAGCTCTGCCTCAAAGCTTTGTAGACGCGACGTAAGCGCCCCGCCGCGATCCCAGTTCTTCTTCGAGCCGATCAGACGAAAAGTCGGGTCAGCCGAGACACGGGCAGCATCGTTGAGATCCTCGTAGCCGGCGAGGCGGCTGTAGACCGATTGCCGCACCAGGTCGGCCAGTGGGAACTTCTTGTTTGTGCCTTGCCGCGAATCCGTCAGATGCTCGTCGATCAGCTTGCCCAGTCCGAGCCGCTCGTCCAGTTCCCGAATGAGAATCAGGCCACCATCCGAGGTGACGCGCGATCCTTGGAAATCGACTTTCAGAAATCCGTTGAAGGTGAGCTGAAACGGCTTGTTTTCTTTTTCACCCATTGGGTGTTGGCCTCCGTGCGTCCTGACAGGGCTTGAACCCCTATAAATAAAGACGCTGAAGGCCGCTGCAAGGTCGGGATGCCGAAATCAAATTGGAAATGCGGGCTAAAAGAGCTTAGTTACGTAAGGTCCTGAGAATTGGCCCCGAGTCACTTGCGTAGGGCTTGCCGGTCGGCTTTTCGGAGCTTCCGCGCGAGATATCGTGCTGTTCCCTGCTCCCGCTGCTCTTTGTTGAGACGCCGCACGTGTACCAGCGTGGCCCGCGCTTTTTCCTTGTCCCCTGTCTTGCGGTAGGCGATCGAGAGTTGATAGTAGGCAGTCTTGTCGTCTGGGTCTAGTTTGACGGCTGTTTCGAGCTCGCGGATTGCCGCGGCATAGTCATTGCTCCTGACGTACAACTTGCCCAGATTGGAGTGAGTCGCGCCGCATAGCCCGGCTCTAACGCGGCGGCTTTTTCGGTATATCGCAACGCTTCCTCATTTAGCCCCTCCTGGAGACGCATCTCTCCTAAGGGCGAATTATTCTCTTACCGCTCTCTCGGTAACGGCCACTCTAAACGCCGAATACCACTGCTGTCCGGTTAAAAGTCGAATAGAATCAATTGGTTGGGGTCATAGGGGGATTCGTTTGGGGAGTCGGATGGCTGGAGTGCCTGTAAAAGGGGCATTTTTTCGAATTGCGTAACGCTGAGAATCTGTAGAATCTGGTAAAGACTCGCTTCCAGCCCGAGGCGTTTCCGGACGATGGCGATGAGCACGTAAATCGAGACAGCGATCCAGATCTGCGTCTTGACGGCGTTCTCGCTGGTGCCGTAAAACGAGTTGATTCGCAGATGTTGCTTGATCCACTTGAAGAACAACTCAATCTGCCAACGCGACTTGTAGATGTGGGCGATGGTCAGCGCCGGGAGCGCGAAGTTGTTGGTCAGAAACTTCAGCCGCTTGTTCGTCCGGGCGTCGAAGTAACTGACCCTCCGCAACGGGTCGGGATAGGCTTGGGCCGATTCGATGGCAGCCAGTATGACGGTCTGATCCGAGCGCAAGCCCGTGGATTTGTCGACGGGATGCGAGTAGCGCCGTTGGAGCAAGATGTTCTTCTTGGTTCGCACGACGAAGAACGACGAGCAGAGAGTGAACACGAAGAGGCGTTCGAAATCGACGTAGGCCCGATCCATGACGTAGAACGCGCCGGCCTCCGGGCCGATCTCGTCGAGGATGTTGATGTCGTGCACTTTGCCTCCAGTAATGCGGATGAACGTGGGAATATTGCCGTGCAGATCCAGCAGCGTGTGCATCTTCACGGCGGCTTTTTGCTTGCGGAATCTCGCCCACGGAAACAGCGACAGGCAGAGGTCGATTGTTGTCGAGTCGAGAGCGTACAGAGTCTGGTCCAAGTCCACACCGATCGGGTCGTGGGCATATAACGGCCGTGCCATGCCAATCAAGACCTGCGCGAAGTCCGCGTAGATCCGCCAGTCGCGCGACTCGTTCGCGTCGGCCAGTGTCGAGCGCGCTACCCTGCCGCGGAATCCCATGTGGTAGAGTTTGCCGTGCATCGAACGCAGGCACGTCTCGATGTCGCGGAGGCTTGCCCGATAGGTCAGCTGGGCGAATGCCATCGCAAGAAACTGATCCCAGCAGGAGAAACTTTTCAGATAGGAATCGCCGCGGTAGCGCGATACACATTTCTGAAACTCTTTGCTCGGTAGGTGCTCGATCAGTTGGGAGAAAACCGTACGGCCAAGGTTCATCCCTCATTGTGCCGCGTCCGGATGCTCCGTTCAGGCGACCATTTGCGGCCTCGGGATTTCAAATCGTTCCCGGGCAAAACAGGCCATAAGACATTGAACGGTCGAGACTTACCGTCCGATGGCGCGACTTTCCCCGGACAGCACTGGCCGAATACATAGACAGCCTCGTGGCCGCCGATTTGAAGGACAAGGCTGACTGGCGCCCGGTGAGGCGATTGCTGCGGAAGAACCGGTTGACGGAATTCCTACAGCGGTGGGGCTACTCGATCGTTAGTTTTTCGACGGTGTATTACAACGCGGACCTCACTCAGGCGGATTTCTACTTCTCGAAATGGTGGTACTTGAATCTGTTTGACTGGAATTTCCGTTTTGGCCATCCCGCGATGGTCAGGATACTCCAATCCGCGGCTCGGGTGCAAGGTCTTCGTCTTCCTCTCACGATCGATGCTCCGTTCGCTCCCGTTTGGGTCGCTGAATGCCGCTCGATCGCCGCGTTCCAGCTCGCTGGAGGGCTTTTCGCCGACACGGCTCCGAGTAGTTCCCTCTTCAGCAACCCAGCGTCTCTTCTCCGTCGCAGCCGTCGCCCGTTACCCGCCTGGCACAGGCAGCGCCCAGATCCGCCCCAGCATCTCAGCGAACAGCTTGCGGTTGAGATGCCCCTCGGCCAACAGCAGCCAGTAATAGCGGGCATGCTTGACCAGCCGCCCTCCGGTTTTCATCAACCGATGCTGCAAGCTCGTCAGCGACCAGTTCTTGATCCTCTGCGCCAGCCCCAGCCGCCGCCACAGGTTCCCCAGGTTGTAGGCCAACACGCTCAACTGCAAACGCACCTCGTTTGCCCGGAAACGATGACAGGACAGCCGTGTCCAGTGGGTTGCCTGCTTGCCTTCCTTGATCCATTGCTCGGCCGTGCCGCGCTTGTTGTAGAAGCGCACCAGCGACCGACTGGGCAAGCTCATGCTCGTGACGATGAACCCGACGCGAGGAAACAACTCGCCTTGGTGGTGCTCAACCTTGGCCACAACCCGCCGAGGCTTCGACCAACTCGCGGCCTGATAGCGGAAGCTCTTGTAGCGCACTAGTGGCTTCAGGCTCGGCCTGCCCGGCGGACGGAACAGAATCTCTTCGATCTCCAACTCCAGGTTCTTGTTTGCTGGGATGCGAATGACGTAGTCCACTCCGCGATCCTCCAACGCCTCGTAGATCTCCGGCTTGGCGAAGGCGGCGTCGGCGCGGAACGTCACTTGCTTGCCTTCTCCCTGTTGGCGCTCGATCTCGGGCAGCAGCAGTTCGTCCCAGTCCTCGGCGCTGGACACGTTACCCGCTCGCAGCTTCGCCGCCAGACAATCACCGTGCTGGTTGAACAGCAACAGCGGGTGGTAGCAGGTGGACTCGAAATGGCCGTTGTAAGCGCTGCCTTCCTGCTGACCGTGGACCGGGCTTTCCGTGGAGTCCATATCGAGCACGACACGCTCGGACTCGTCCTGCGCTTGGGCTTGAGCGACCAACTCGCGGTTCACCGCCATCAGCCCAAGCAGGTTCTCTTCACTGGCCAGCAGCTCTGCCTCAAAGCTTTGTAGACGCGACGTAAGCGCCCCGCCGCGATCCCAGTTCTTCTTCGAGCCGATCAGACGAAAAGTCGGGTCAGCCGAGACACGGGCAGCATCGTTGAGATCCTCGTAGCCGGCGAGGCGGCTGTAGACCGATTGCCGCACCAGGTCGGCCAGTGGGAACTTCTTGTTTGTGCCTTGCCGCGAATCCGTCAGATGCTCGTCGATCAGCTTGCCCAGTCCGAGCCGCTCGTCCAGTTCCCGAATGAGAATCAGGCCACCATCCGAGGTGACGCGCGATCCTTGGAAATCGACTTTCAGAAATCCGTTGAAGGTGAGCTGAAACGGCTTGTTTTCTTTTTCACCCATTGGGTGTTGGCCTCCGTGCGTCCTGACAGGGCTTGAACCCCTATAAATAAAGACGCTGAAGGCCGCTGCAAGGTCGGGATGCCGAAATCAAATTGGAAATGCGGGCTAAGAGGTAATAACCAAAGAAATCAGAGGGGCTCGACTGAATGACTTGCTGTAGAAGCTCGTCAGCCTCCGGGTAGCGCTGGGTAGTAAGCAACAGGAAAGCCAACTCTATTTTGGCGGCGTCGGAGTCGGACTGAATTCCAACAGCCTTGCGATAGTCGGATTCCGACTCTTTGTTTCGCCCCAGCAGAAGATGCAGGTAGCCGCGCTGCATAAGCAGCGGAAAAGAGTCTGGCATGTAGCGCAGACCGTAGTCGAGCCACTCCACGCCGATGTCAGCCCTATCTTCCTGGTCAGCTAGCTGGGTCAGAAGCAAATAGAGCCCGTGGTCGCGGGGATTGTCCTTGATCAACTCCCTCAGCACTTCGAAGGACTCCTGCGGTCGCCCAGCGTCGAGATACGCTTCCGCCAGCAAGCGGAGGACGTCAGCGTTGCCGGCACCGCGCGCGCGCATGCGCTCGAGCGTAGTGACGCACTCCGTGTACTTCTGGGCGCGCAACTGCGCTAGAGCTAGGTTGTACTCGACCGCATCAGTGTCGGGGTAATCTTCTCGGGCGAACCTGGAGTGCCCTTCGGCGGCTATGAAATCGCCGGCGCGCGCAAGCAGTAAACCGGACTCAAACTGAGCAACGGCATCGCTCGTCGGCAGGCGCTCGAGCACCCGCTTGGCGGCCTCCAAGGACTCGGTTTCTAGAAGCGCCTCGGCATAGTTGACACTCAGAACCGGGTTTTTAGCCAGAATGCCGGGCGCCTTTCGGAAACGCGAGGCGGCCTCCGCATAATCCTTTTGGCTAAACGCAATCTGCCCCAGGAAGCCTTCGATCGGTTCGGCCCCGGGGTTTTGGCTCAGCAGATCGAGCAATAGCTTCCGGGCTTCTTCCACTCTCCCGCCTTCCAACAGTTTGGCGGCGGTGCGAAAGGGGTCCGTCTGCGCGTTGAGAAGACTACAGGAGAACAAAAGAAGGCAACTTCGTAGGAGCCACAAGACCGACGACTTCATAGCTGGAACCCCAGTATTAACTGGGAGCCTATGGTAGCAGTAAACTTCGCGAAAAATCGGGTACAGCTAGCCAATTCGCTTCAGGCTGAGTCCTTTGTTTCGAGGGCCATGCCGACGAGCGAATTGGTGGCAGTCCCCATTTTTTGCTCCTGCGCCACTTTTGCCACCGCGCTGCTAGAGGCCAGTCCAGCAGATGGATGTCTTAACGAGTGCAATGGCCGAGTCTCCTGTTACGATTCCTCTGCAAGTCGGCCAGTTGTCGTTTCGCACTCATTCTCAGCTTAGCATCGCAGTCTGGATGGACTTGGCTTCAAGCCGTTCCGTCATCATAGCTTCCCCTGCATCCCGGTCGGAACAAGTGCGCTCCACGAATCGTTCGTTTCGACTGGAGGAACCAGGGCGGTGACAGGAGACAGTGGAACTCTATACTCGATCCTTACGTGGGCCGGTTGGGCCTAGGCAACCCCGTTTGGTGGGAAACGCCAGCCTGGGGGCGTTATACCCTTGAGACGCAGGTAGGTGACAATCTGTCCCCGGTGATGCGCTGTGTGCATGTAGGCGCGCAAGAACACATCTTGGGCGGTGTGGGATTTCGAGCCGGGGCTCATACGAACATCGCGGCGCAGGAACTCCTCTTCCGTCAAACTGGAAAGTACCGCCTCGACATAGTCGAACATCGCTACGACAAACTTGCGAACGGTGTCTTTGGTCAGCGATTCAGGGCGAGTCGGCCGCGGCTCGCCGACCTCTTTGTGAAAGTGCGAGAAGTATCCTACGTTGCTCCTGGCGAAATGCTCGAACTGCTGGGCGAAGGTGTCCTGTTCCTCGACCGGCTTAAAATCGAAATGCTCGGCGGGCATCGCCTCCAGCATCTCAAGGCAGTACTCACGGGTGCTGCGCCAATGGCTGAGGAAGTCTTTGCGGAGTTGTTCGGCGAAGCCGTTCGACCAGCCCGATGAGGCTCCCGCCAATGGGGCCGCACCAGCCGCCGCCAGGCCCTGAATGATTGTGCGCCGTTTCATCTCTCAATCTCCCTTCACTCTCAATTGAACCTAGGCGTATTTCCGGTACCGGTAGCAAGCCTAGGCCCTGTTTGTCACCGGTTTTCGTCCACGTGACGAGGTGCGGGTCGTCTCTGGCTTCTGCCTCTTTCACCACCTCGGGGAGGACCTTCGCACTTCCCGCGATCCCTGCGAATCGGCTCCGCCCTCGCCGTCACCCGACCGCGACCGTCCCAAGCATAGCAACATAATACTCTGTACGATTGGCGGATTCCTGCGTTTGTCGAACGCAGCTACTGAGAAGAATCAAAGATCTCACTGCTGTCGGTTGCACTGCCCCAGTCCGAGGATCTTTGCTAGGTTGAGGGTCAGACCAAACGCAGCAGCTTTCAGGAAGCCCAAGGCATGGACCCCATCTTGGCCCTGTTGGACCTTGGCGGTGTATCGCTCGGAGGAGGGAATTGAAGGAGCGCTTTCTTTTCTGCTTGTTCTTGAGCAGTCTTGTGACCGCCTGGTTTGTCACGCGGCATTCAGCGGCCGCCGCCGCCTCGAAGACCCCGGGGCTCGATCGAGTCGACTTTAGCCGGGACATCCGTCCCATTCTTTCCGACAATTGTTTCGCCTGTCACGGACCGGACGAAGGGCAGCGACAGGCCCGTCTGCGGCTCGATACGAAACAGGGCGCCTTTGCCGATCGCGGCGGCTATCAGGTCATCACAGCGCGAGACGCCGCCGCCAGCAGACTCTATCAGAGGATTAGTCACCAGCAGGAAATGGCCCGCATGCCTCCGCCGGGGTTCGAGCGCCGGCCGACCCCGGAGCAGGTCGAACTCGTCCGCCGATGGATTGACCAAGGGGCGGAGTGGGAAACTCACTGGGCGTTTCGAACTCCCGTCCGTCCCGTTCGACCAAGGGTCGAAAACGAAGCCTGGCCGCGAAATCCGATCGACTATTTTGTCCTGGCGCGTCTGGAGCAAGAAGGCCTCGAGCCGTCTGGGCAAGCGGACAAGGCCCGGCTGCTGCGCCGGGTAAGCTTCGATCTCACGGGCCTGCCGCCAACGCCGGACGAAGTCGAGGCGTTTCTCGCTGACGATTCACCCGCTGCCTATGGCAAGGTTGTCGAACGGCTCTTGCGATCACCCCGCTATGGCGAGCGTATGGGAATGCCGTGGCTCGATCTGGCGCGCTATGCCGATAGCCACGGCTATAACATCGACAGTCTTCGCGAGATGTGGCCATGGCGCGACTGGGTCATTGACGCCTTCAACCGCAACATGCCCTTCGACCAATTCACGATGGAGCAAATAGCCGGCGATTTGTTGCCCAACGCCACCCGTGAGCAGAAGCTAGCCACGGGTTTCAACCGCAATCACATGATCAATTATGAAGGGGGCGCGGTTCCCGAAGAATATCAGACGGAATACGTCGTTGATCGGGTCGAGACGGCCGCGACGGTGTGGTTGGCACTGACGATGGGTTGCGCCCGCTGTCACGATCACAAATACGATCCCATCAAACAGAAGGAGTTTTACCGCTTCTTCGCGTTTTTCAATACGATCACCGAACGGGGGCTGGACGGAAGACTGGGGAACGCAAAGCCTCTCATCCGGCTCACTTCACCGGATCAACAGCGTCAGCTCGACGAAATTCAACAACAGACTAGCGCCCTGGAAGAAGCGATGCCGCTCGAAGAGGTGGATCGATGGGTAGCGGAATGGAGCAAGACGGCTCTTTCAGAAATCCCCGCGGCGACGCGCAATGGTCTTCTGGCCCACTACGAATTCGACGGGCAGCTGGCGGATACGTCCGGTCATCACAAGCGCGGGGAAGTCCCGCGTGGCGAGCTGGCGTATGCCGAGGGGCCGGCGGGCACGGGGGCGGTTTTCGATGGGGAAACACACATCCGTTTGGGCGTGCCCGCGCTGCGGCGCGACCGTCCCTTTTCCGTGGCGGTCTGGATAGCCGGAACCGGCGAGGGAGATCTGATCCCCGCCGACCGGCTTCTCACCGTGCTGGAGAAGGTGGACGCGGCCCAAGGCCGTCGAGGATTCGAGTTGCTCGCCGGCGAGTCGAGACGCGAGCCTCCTTTCGATTTGAAGTTTCGCCTCTACGTCCGTCTGAGGAGTCACCGGCCCGACGACGCGATCGAGGTGAGGACCCAAGAAGGCGTCATAGCCGGTAAGTTCGGCAGCCACTTGACCCTCGCCTATGATGGGTCGGGCACGGCTTCGGGGCTCAAGCTCTACTTCGACGGCATACCGCGGGAACTCGAGGTGATCCAGGACAGCCTGTCGGGGCCGATCACGAACTCGATGCCGCTCGAGGTCGGCAACAAGCGGAGCGGGAATCCGTATCAAGCTGGAATTTCCGTTTTGGCCATCCCGCGATGGTCAGGATACTCCGATCCGCGGCTCGGGTGCAAGGTCTTCGTCTTCCTCTCACGATCGATGCTCCGTTCGCTCCCGTTTGGGTCGCTGAATGCCGCTCGATCGCCGCGTTCCAGCTCGCTGGAGGGCTTTTCGCCGACACGGCTCCGAGTAGTTCCCTCTTCAGCAACCCAGCGTCTCTTCTCCGTCGCAGCCGTCGCCCGTTACCCGCCTGGCACAGGCAGCGCCCAGATCCGCCCCAGCATCTCAGCGAACAGCTTGCGGTTGAGATGCCCCTCGGCCAACAGCAGCCAGTAATAGCGGGCATGCTTGACCAGCCGCCCTCCGGTTTTCATCAACCGATGCTGCAAGCTCGTCAGCGACCAGTTCTTGATCCTCTGCGCCAGCCCCAGCCGCCGCCACAGGTTCCCCAGGTTGTAGGCCAACACGCTCAACTGCAAACGCACCTCGTTTGCCCGGAAACGATGACAGGACAGCCGTGTCCAGTGGGTTGCCTGCTTGCCTTCCTTGATCCATTGCTCGGCCGTGCCGCGCTTGTTGTAGAAGCGCACCAGCGACCGACTGGGCAAGCTCATGCTCGTGACGATGAACCCGACGCGAGGAAACAACTCGCCTTGGTGGTGCTCAACCTTGGCCACAACCCGCCGAGGCTTCGACCAACTCGCGGCCTGATAGCGGAAGCTCTTGTAGCGCACTAGTGGCTTCAGGCTCGGCCTGCCCGGCGGACGGAACAGAATCTCTTCGATCTCCAACTCCAGGTTCTTGTTTGCTGGGATGCGAATGACGTAGTCCACTCCGCGATCCTCCAACGCCTCGTAGATCTCCGGCTTGGCGAAGGCGGCGTCGGCGCGGAACGTCACTTGCTTGCCTTCTCCCTGTTGGCGCTCGATCTCGGGCAGCAGCAGTTCGTCCCAGTCCTCGGCGCTGGACACGTTACCCGCTCGCAGCTTCGCCGCCAGACAATCACCGTGCTGGTTGAACAGCAACAGCGGGTGGTAGCAGGTGGACTCGAAATGGCCGTTGTAAGCGCTGCCTTCCTGCTGACCGTGGACCGGGCTTTCCGTGGAGTCCATATCGAGCACGACACGCTCGGACTCGTCCTGCGCTTGGGCTTGAGCGACCAACTCGCGGTTCACCGCCATCAGCCCAAGCAGGTTCTCTTCACTGGCCAGCAGCTCTGCCTCAAAGCTTTGTAGACGCGACGTAAGCGCCCCGCCGCGATCCCAGTTCTTCTTCGAGCCGATCAGACGAAAAGTCGGGTCAGCCGAGACACGGGCAGCATCGTTGAGATCCTCGTAGCCGGCGAGGCGGCTGTAGACCGATTGCCGCACCAGGTCGGCCAGTGGGAACTTCTTGTTTGTGCCTTGCCGCGAATCCGTCAGATGCTCGTCGATCAGCTTGCCCAGTCCGAGCCGCTCGTCCAGTTCCCGAATGAGAATCAGGCCACCATCCGAGGTGACGCGCGATCCTTGGAAATCGACTTTCAGAAATCCGTTGAAGGTGAGCTGAAACGGCTTGTTTTCTTTTTCACCCATTGGGTGTTGGCCTCCGTGCGTCCTGACAGGGCTTGAACCCCTATAAATAAAGACGCTGAAGGCCGCTGCAAGGTCGGGATGCCGAAATCAAATTGGAAATGCGGGTCAAGGGGCTCTTGACGACTTGCGAATCTACGACCGTGTCCTGACGGAAGCCGAGATCCGACAGCTCCGTCTGCACGAGCCGATGCGGGCAGTCGTCTCCTCGCCGATCGAAGGTTGCTCGGAGATCGTCAAGGCCTACGACGAAAAAGAGGTCGCCGACATCGATCAGGTCGAGGACAAGAACAACGAGCAATACGACCAGACGGTTGAAGGCAGGCGGCGAAAAGCTTGCTTGTCACGCCGAGAGAGGCTGCGGCACTACTATCTGACCCACGCCGCCTCGCCTGAGCACCAAAGGCTCTCCGCGAAGCTCAAAGAGCTGGAAGCCAAGAAAGAGAAGCTCGAATCGCTTATCCCGACCTCCATGGTTATGGAGGAGATGAAACGGCCCCGGGAGACCTTCGTCCTGCGGCGCGGGAGCTACAGCGACAAAACGGAAAAGGTAACCGCGAGCGTTCCCGCCGTCCTCTCGCCGATGCCGAAGGACGCGCCGCCCAATCGCTTAGGCTTGGCGCAGTGGCTCGTTCATCCGTCCCATCCGTTGACCGCGCGGGTCACTGTCAATCGGTATTGGCAGATGCATTTTGGCGCGGGCATCGTCAGGAGTTCGGGGAATTTTGGCTCTCAAGGCGAACCACCCACTCATCCCGAGCTGCTTGACTGGCTGGCCACGGAGTTCATCCGCAGCGGCTGGGACGTCAAAGCCATCCAGCGCCTGATCGTCACTTCGGCCACGTACCGGCAGGCGTCCGAAGCCACGGCGGCGTTGCTCGAACGAGACCCCGAGAACCGTCTGCTGGCACGCGGTCCGCGGTTCCGGCTGCCGGCCGAGATGGTCCGAGACAACGCCCTGGCCATCAGCGGCCTGCTGATCGACGAAGTCGGAGGGCCCAGCGTCTACCCCTACCAGCCTAAAAGTCTGTGGCGGGAGCTGGCGTACGGTTTTCAGTTCAGCGGCCAAGAATACCATCCCGGCGGCGGCAAGAACCTCCACCGACGAAGCCTGTACACGGTTTGGAAGCGCACGGTACCGCCGCCGTCGCTAGCCACCTTCGACGCGCCGGACCGCGAAGAGTGCATCTCCCGTCGCTCGCGCACCAACACGCCGCTGCAAGCGCTCGTGTTGATGAACGATCCCACCTATGTCGAAGCCGCCCGCGCTCTGGCCGAGCGGATGATCACGGAAGCAGGCGGGGAACCCGCCGGGCGAGTTCGGTATGCTTATCGGCTCGCCGTGGCGCGAGAACCGTCCGCCGAAGAACTGGACGTGCTGCTAACCCTCGCCGAGCAGCAAAAAGACGACTATCGCCGTGACGAACTCGCGGCTCGCGCACTACTCGATGTCGGCGAATCCGAACCCGATCCGACAATCCCGGTGGCCGAGCTGGCTGCCTGGACCACCGTGGCCGGCACCGTGCTCAGTCTCCGCGAAACGATCACCAAGGAGTGAGAATATGGCGCAGCGACATGAATACAAATTGTTCATGACCCGCCGGCAACTGTTCGGCCCGACGACCGCCGGTATAGGCGCGACGGCTCTGGCCTCGCTGCTGAACCCGAATTTGCTTGCCGCTCCCGGCGCCGACGATCGTGAAATCGATCCCCAGACGGGCGGACTTCGGGCTCTGCCGCATTTCGCCCCCAAAGCCAGGCGCGTCATTTACTTGCACCAGACGGGCGCTCCGTCGCAAATCGAGCTGTTCGACTACAAGCCCAAGCTGAAAGACCTGTTTAACACCGACCTGCCCGACTCCGTGCGCCGCGGCCAGCGCATTACGGGCATGTCGTCGCGGCAAGAATCCCTGCCCGTCACTCCCTCGCTGTACGACTTTCATCGGCACGGCCAGTCAGGGGTGTGGATGAGTGAATTACTTCCCTACACCGCCAAGGTTGTCGACGACATCAGCTTTATCAAAACCGTACATACCGAGGCGATCAATCACGATCCGGCGATCACCTTCATTCAGACCGGCAGCGAGCAGCCCGGCCGGCCCAGCATAGGCGCCTGGTTGAGCTATGGACTGGGAAGCGAAAACCGTGACCTGCCGGCCTTCGTGGTGCTTATCTCGCAGTCCAATACGCAGAATACCGATACGCCTCTGTTCTCCCGCGTGTGGGGCACCGCCTTTCTGCCCTCGGCCCACCAGGGCGTCAAGTTTCGCTCCCGGGGCGACCCGGTGCTGTACCTGTCCGATCCGCCGGGAATCAGCAAGACCGTCCGCCGCCGCATGCTCGATAGCGCGGCCAAGCTCAACCGCCTGAAGACGGAAGCGTTCCCTGATCCCGAGGTTGACGCGCACATCGCGCAGTACGAGATGGCGTATCGCATGCAGAGTTCCGTCCCCGAGCTGATGGATCTTTCGGCGGAGCCCGAGCACGTCTTTGAAATGTACGGACCCGATTCGAGAACCCCCGGCAGCTATGCGGCCAACTGCCTATTGGCCCGACGTTTGGCGGAGCGCGACGTGCGTTTCATCCAGCTTTACCATCGAGGGTGGGATCAGCACTACAACCTGCCTCGCGATATCGCCCTGCAAGCGAAGGGTACCGACCAGGCGTCGGCGGCGCTGATTCAAGACCTCAAACAGCGCGGACTGCTCAAGGACACGCTGGTCGTCTGGGGTGGCGAATTCGGTCGAACGGCCTACTCGCAGGGCCGGCTCACCGCGACCAACTACGGCCGCGACCACCACCCGCGCTGCTTCACCATGTGGATGGCCGGCGGCGGCGTCAAACCCGGCATCACGATCGGCGAGACCGACGATTTTTCCTACAACATCGTGCGAGACCCGGTCCACGTCTACGACCTCCAAGCCACCATCCTGCACTGCCTGGGCGTCGATCACAAGCGGCTGACCTTCAAGTTCCAGGGACGCCACTTCCGCCTCACTGACGTACACGGCAACGTGGTCGAGAAGTTACTGGCCTGAGACTTTTCGAGCTCACAACGCGAATCAGGATCTGGCCTTACAGTGGGTGCTTGTCGCCCGAGGGATCCGTCGCTCGAAGTCAGTTTGCCTCAACGCAAAGGAGAAGGCGGCACCTTTTAGATTGCTGGACCGCTTTCGCCGATCCTGCCTATGAACAATAGGTATCGAGGCGGCTCATCAACGCTTCAAACTCACCCCAGGTGTTGAAAAAGTGCAGGCAAACGCGAAGGTCTCTGGGGTGGGGGAGCGACGAGACCAAGATGTGGTCGCTCTTTGCGAGCTTTGTGGAGATCTCCCGCGCGGCATGCCCCTTGGGCAGCCGGAGCACCACTACCCCGTTGGCGGACGTTTCGTCGGCGGGAGAAACGAGGTCGAATTTCCCCGATTCCTGGATCTTTCTGGATGCCCGGCGTGAAAGCGCCGCGACACGATCATGGATGTTTTGCCGGCCTAGCTTGCGCATCCATCGGAGTGCTTCCGCGAACCCGCCGAAGACCGCTTGCGCTCGGGTGCCACTCGAAGTTCCCAGCGTCGTCGTGAAAGGTTTGCGAGTGCGCTCCCGTCCAGGAGACTGGTGTGGTTTCCAGCAGGTCTTTGCGAATCAGAACGGCGCCGGCGCCCTTGGGGCCCATCAACCACTTGTGCCCGCAGAGGCTGTAGTAGTCGCACTCGAGTTCGTGGAATCGAACCGGAACGTTCCCTGCTGCTTGTGCACCATCTAAGAGGAGCCTTACACCGCGCTCGTGGAGGGCCCGGGCGAGGTCTCGTCCGGGAACGACGCGGCCGCTGCGCCGCGAGATGTGGCTTATCGCTACCAAACGGGTGCGTGGCGACAGCTCTCGAAGCACGTTCTCGACGACAGCGCTCTCCATGTCGAGGGGGGCGATACGGTAGCGAACGCCCAAGCGACGATGCAGATTGTAGGTCGGCATCACGCCGCGGTACGCACACCTGTCGCCAACTCACAAGAGAAAGGCAATCAGCCTAATCAATTCGGCCCTCGGATCTAGTCCGACGGAGCCGTGTAAGCCTGAGGTGACACACCTAGTGACACACTCAAGAAAAAGAAAACGCAAGAAGCGCGGAAGTTGTTGAAAAGGTTGGCTCCCCTTGCGCTCCCTTGCTACTAACCACTCACGCCGAGTCTGCAGAGAATAAGTTACTTGAGTACAATGACTTATGGAAATTCGGCCTTCCTTCTGAAGGTTGGAAGTGCTGTTGAGACCGATTTCCTTTTCCGGCCCAATTGGAGCAATCGGAAATCGGTGTAAAAAAGACTTCCTCATTTTAGGTCAAAACAGCCGTTTGGGGGGGTGAAATTCTCTGCCTTGTTAACCAATGGGTTGCCACGGCCAGATCCCTGGATCGTAACGGGCGGTTATCCGGCCCCTACATAATCAAATCCGCCTCAGCCGATGATCTTCAAGGCCAGATACGGCACCAAGTTGAACAACAGCACGCCGAACTTGAAGAGTGCCATACCGCCGTAATGGATCGCATCAAACGTCTCAACCGAAATGTTGCAGAATTTTCGATGACAACGATAGGTAGAGTCGTGCGCCAGTGAGACGAACAGAAACCACCAGATAAGAATCCCCACGTTGATGAGGGTAGACCACCCCAGAAAAGCGCTCACAGTTTCCATGGTCACAGAATCACCTCCTCGCGCGGAGCGGCCGGAGTTGGGGAGTTGCCGCAGGGCAACGTCGGAGCGGTATCGTCGCATGCCCCCCCGGGCGAGTCCGAACGCGACCGTCGCGCCGCGTTTGACGCCCGGGCGGGAGTGAAGGGAGGGTTGAACGCGGCAGGAAGACAGAAACCGTTGCAGGGCAGCTCCGGGTCGGCTATCCTACTCACTTCCACGGATGGCCAAAATGGAAATCCTGGATTTCTTCAGCAACGGACTGTTGCTGCGGTCCACGATATCACGATATGATGTATTTTCATTCCTCATTCCTCCTTGTGAAAATTGCCCAACCCGATTCTCTGGATTTGGGGGATGAACTGCCATCTAACAATCCGTGGCGATCGCGGTTGTGCTGCTGGGGTTGCTGATCCCGGCCACGGTCGCGGGGCAGAGCGACCCGTAGGAGCTGTGTTCAGGAAGCGGCTATGACCCGGTGCCTGTGCCGGTGAACCCGCATTTCCAATTTGATTTCGGCATCCCGACCTTGCAGCGGCCTTCAGCGTCTTTATTTATAGGGGTTCAAGCCCTGTCAGGACGCACGGAGGCCAACACCCAATGGGTGAAAAAGAAAACAAGCCGTTTCAGCTCACCTTCAACGGATTTCTCAAAGTCGATTTCCAAGGATCGCGCGTCACCTCGGATGGTGGCCTGATTCTCATTCGGGAACTGGACGAGCGGCTCGGACTGGGCAAGCTGATCGACGAGCATCTGACGGATTCGCGGCAAGGCACAAACAAGAAGTTCCCACTGGCCGACCT
This sequence comes from Bryobacterales bacterium, assembly GCA_965248205.1. Lineage (GTDB taxonomy): Bacteria > Acidobacteriota > Terriglobia > Bryobacterales > UBA6623. Next base: position 6,094,744 of record CBDFIS010000006.1, on the reverse strand, counting down.
GGTGCGGCAATCGGTCTACAGCCGCCTCGCCGGCTACGAGGATCTCAACGATGCTGCCCGTGTCTCGGCTGACCCGACTTTTCGTCTGATCGGCTCGAAGAAGAACTGGGATCGCGGCGGGGCGCTTACGTCGCGTCTACAAAGCTTTGAGGCAGAGCTGCTGGCCAGTGAAGAGAACCTGCTTGGGCTGATGGCGGTGAACCGCGAGTTGGTCGCTCAAGCCCAAGCGCAGGACGAGTCCGAGCGTGTCGTGCTCGATATGGACTCCACGGAAAGCCCGGTCCACGGTCAGCAGGAAGGCAGCGCTTACAACGGCCATTTCGAGTCCACCTGCTACCACCCGCTGTTGCTGTTCAACCAGCACGGTGATTGTCTGGCGGCGAAGCTGCGAGCGGGTAACGTGTCCAGCGCCGAGGACTGGGACGAACTGCTGCTGCCCGAGATCGAGCGCCAACAGGGAGAAGGCAAGCAAGTGACGTTCCGCGCCGACGCCGCCTTCGCCAAGCCGGAGATCTACGAGGCGTTGGAGGATCGCGGAGTGGACTACGTCATTCGCATCCCAGCAAACAAGAACCTGGAGTTGGAGATCGAAGAGATTCTGTTCCGTCCGCCGGGCAGGCCGAGCCTGAAGCCACTAGTGCGCTACAAGAGCTTCCGCTATCAGGCCGCGAGTTGGTCGAAGCCTCGGCGGGTTGTGGCCAAGGTTGAGCACCACCAAGGCGAGTTGTTTCCTCGCGTCGGGTTCATCGTCACGAGCATGAGCTTGCCCAGTCGGTCGCTGGTGCGCTTCTACAACAAGCGCGGCACGGCCGAGCAATGGATCAAGGAAGGCAAGCAGGCAACCCACTGGACACGGCTGTCCTGTCATCGTTTCCGGGCAAACGAGGTGCGTTTGCAGTTGAGCGTGTTGGCCTACAACCTGGGGAACCTGTGGCGGCGGCTGGGGCTGGCGCAGAGGATCAAGAACTGGTCGCTGACGAGCTTGCAGCATCGGTTGATGAAAACCGGAGGGCGGCTGGTCAAGCATGCCCGCTATTACTGGCTGCTGTTGGCCGAGGGGCATCTCAACCGCAAGCTGTTCGCTGAGATGCTGGGGCGGATCTGGGCGCTGCCTGTGCCAGGCGGGTAACGGGCGACGGCTGCGACGGAGAAGAGACGCTGGGTTGCTGAAGAGGGAACTACTCGGAGCCGTGTCGGCGAAAAGCCCTCCAGCGAGCTGGAACGCGGCGATCGAGCGGCATTCAGCGACCCAAACGGGAGCGAACGGAGCATCGATCGTGAGAGGAAGACGAAGACCTTGCACCCGAGCCGCGGATCGGAGTATCCTGACCATCGCGGGATGGCCAAAACGGAAATTCCAGTCAAACAGATTCAAGTACCACCATTTCGAGAAGTAGAAATCCGCCTGAGTGAGGTCCGCGTTGTAATACACCGTCGAAAAACTAACGATCGAGTAGCCCCACCGCTGTAGGAATTCCGTCAACCGGTTCTTCCGCAGCAATCGCCTCACCGGGCGCCAGTCAGCCTTGTCCTTCAAATCGGCGGCCACGAGGCTGTCTATGTATTCGGCGTTTAGAGTGGCCGTTACCGAGAGAGCGGTAAGAGAATAATTCGCCAGGCTGCCCTGGGCGACGTAAAACCCCACTGCTGTCCGGTTAAAAGTCGAATAGAATCAATTGGTTGGGGTCATAGGGGGATTCGTTTGGGGAGTCGGATGGCTGGAGTGCCTGTAAAAGGGGCATTTTTTCGAATTGCGTAACGCTGAGAATCTGTAGAATCTGGTAAAGACTCGCTTCCAGCCCGAGGCGTTTCCGGACGATGGCGATGAGCACGTAAATCGAGACAGCGATCCAGATCTGCGTCTTGACGGCGTTCTCGCTGGTGCCGTAAAACGAGTTGATTCGCAGATGTTGCTTGATCCACTTGAAGAACAACTCAATCTGCCAACGCGACTTGTAGATGTGGGCGATGGTCAGCGCCGGGAGCGCGAAGTTGTTGGTCAGAAACTTCAGCCGCTTGTTCGTCCGGGCGTCGAAGTAACTGACCCTCCGCAACGGGTCGGGATAGGCTTGGGCCGATTCGATGGCAGCCAGTATGACGGTCTGATCCGAGCGCAAGCCCGTGGATTTGTCGACGGGATGCGAGTAGCGCCGTTGGAGCAAGATGTTCTTCTTGGTTCGCACGACGAAGAACGACGAGCAGAGAGTGAACACGAAGAGGCGTTCGAAATCGACGTAGGCCCGATCCATGACGTAGAACGCGCCGGCCTCCGGGCCGATCTCGTCGAGGATGTTGATGTCGTGCACTTTGCCTCCAGTAATGCGGATGAACGTGGGAATATTGCCGTGCAGATCCAGCAGCGTGTGCATCTTCACGGCGGCTTTTTGCTTGCGGAATCTCGCCCACGGAAACAGCGACAGGCAGAGGTCGATTGTTGTCGAGTCGAGAGCGTACAGAGTCTGGTCCAAGTCCACACCGATCGGGTCGTGGGCATATAACGGCCGTGCCATGCCAATCAAGACCTGCGCGAAGTCCGCGTAGATCCGCCAGTCGCGCGACTCGTTCGCGTCGGCCAGTGTCGAGCGCGCTACCCTGCCGCGGAATCCCATGTGGTAGAGTTTGCCGTGCATCGAACGCAGGCACGTCTCGATGTCGCGGAGGCTTGCCCGATAGGTCAGCTGGGCGAATGCCATCGCAAGAAACTGATCCCAGCAGGAGAAACTTTTCAGATAGGAATCGCCGCGGTAGCGCGATACACATTTCTGAAACTCTTTGCTCGGTAGGTGCTCGATCAGTTGGGAGAAAACCGTACGGCCAAGGTTCATCCCTCATTGTGCCGCGTCCGGATGCTCCGTTCAGGCGACCATTTGCGGCCTCGGGATTTCAAATCGTTCCCGGGCAAAACAGGCCATAAGACATTGAACGGTCGAGACTTACCGTCCGATGGCGCGACTTTCCCCGGACAGCACTGGTATTCGGCGTTTAGAGTGGCCGTTACCGAGAGAGCGGTAAGAGAATAATTCGCCAGGCTGCCCTGGGCGACGTAAAACCCCTTCTCTTTGAGGCCTCGAAGAAAGTCGGAGTTGTCATATTCATAGAATTCCTTCAGAACGTCGCTGCGCCCGTACCCATCCAGAACGATAAAGTAAATGTCCGGTGAATGATAAGCGAGAGAAACGATTATGAAACAGCCTGCTATTTTTCTTGTCAAGCTCTGCATCAGCGGGATACTTCTGGCGGCGATAGCTTGGGCACAGACCGGGGATAACTGGAGAATCGACACGTTTGCCGGCCTGCCGGAGCTTGGGGATAACGGTCCGGCGATCGAGAGCCGGTTAGTCCACCCCACTGGAGTGGCGGTGGATGGCGCCGGCAACGTTTACATCGCCGATCACAGCAACTACCGGATCCGCAAGGTGGACTCCTTGGGGGTCATCACCACCATCGCGGGCACGGGAGAGCGAGGATTCAGCGGTGACGGCGGTCCGGCGGTCGAGGCCCAGCTAGGAGGCCCTTATATCGTGGCGGTGGATGGCACCGGCAACGTTTACATCGCCGATCACAGCAACTACCGGATCCGCAAGGTGGACTCCTTGGGGGTCATCACTACCATCGCGGGCACGGGAGAGCGAGGATTCGGCGGTGACGGCGGTCCGGCGGTCGAGGCCCAGCTAGGCTCCCCCCGTGGAGTGGCGGTGGACGGCGCGGGCAATGTCTACATCGCCGATTACAGCAACTACCGGATCCGCAAGGTGGACTCCTCGGGGATCATCACCACCATCGCGGGCACGGGAGATTTTGGGTTCGGCGGTGACGGCGGCCCGGCGGTCGAGGCCCAGCTAAGGTCACCCACTGGAGTGGCGGTGGACGGTGCGGGCAATGTCTACATCGCCGATACGAGCAACCCGCGGATCCGCAAGGTGGACTCCTCGGGGATCATCACCACCATCGCGGGCACGGGAGATTTTGGGTTCGGCGGTGACGGCGGCCCGGCGGTCGAGGCCCAGCTAAGGTCACCCACTGGAGTGGCGGTGGACGGTGCGGGCAATGTCTACATCGCCGATACGAGCAACCCGCGGATCCGCAAGGTGGACTCCTCGGGGATCATCACCACCATCGCGGGCACGGGAGATTTTGGGTTCGGCGGTGACGGCGGTCCGGCGATCGAGGCCCAGCTAGGAGGAGGCCCTTTTAGCGTGACAACGGACGGCGCCGGCAACGTTTACATCGCCGATCAGAGCAACCACCGGATCCGCAAGGTGGACTCCTCAGGGGTCATCACCACCATCGCGGGCAACGGTGTGGTGGGTGACGGCGGCCCGGCGGTCGAGGCCCAGCTAAGGTCACCCTATGGAGTGGCGGTGGACAGCGTCGGCAACGTTTACATCGCCGATCTAAGCAACTACCGGATCCGCAAGGTGGACTCCTTGGGGGTCATCACCACCATCGCGGGCACGGGAGCAGGGCAAAGATTCAGCGGGGACGGGGGTCCGGCAACCGCAGCGCGACTGGCCTCCCCCTATGGAGTGGCGGTGGACGGTGCGGGCAATGTCTACATCGCCGATTCCAACAACCAGCGGATCCGCAAGGTAGATTCCTCGGGGATCATCACCACCATCGCGGGCACGGGAGCAGGGCAAAGATTCAGCGGGGACGGGGGTCCGGCAACCGCAGCGCGACTGGCCTCCCCCGGTGGAGTGGCGGTGGACGGTGCGGGCAATGTCTACATCGCCGATTCCAACAACCAGCGGATCCGCAAGGTAGATTCCTCGGGGATCATCACCACCATCGCCGGCACGGGAGTGCAAGAGTTCGGCGGTGACGGCGGCCCGGCGGTCGAGGCCCAGCTAAGGTCACCCCGTGGAGTGGCGGTGGACGGTGCGGGCAATGTCTACATCGCCGATTACAGCAACTACCGGATCCGCAAGGTGGACTCCTTGGGGATCATCACCACCATCGCGGGCACGGGAGTGCGAGGGTTCGGCGGTGACGGCGGTCCGGCGGTTGAGGCTCAGCTAGGCTTCCCCACTGGAGTGACAACGGACGGCGACGGCAACGTTTACATCGCCGATGGAAGCAACTACCGGATCCGCAAGGTGGACTCCTCGGGGATCATCACCACCATCGCGGGCATGGGAGTGCGAGGGTTCGGCGGTGACGGCGGCCCGGCGGTCGAGGCCCAGCTAGGGTTACCCATTGGAGTGGCGTTAGACGGCGACGGCAACCTCTACATCGCCGATTCGCGCAATCACCGCATTCGCAAGCTGACGCTAATGACCGGACCATTAGCTCGGGTACCGGTGGTACCCGGCGGGAGCGAATCGTTCTCCATTTCGGCCGTGACGCCGTACAGCCTGACGGTGGGGTGGACGGAGCCGGAGAATACCGGGTCTGCCATCACCGATTATGATGTGCGGTATCGGGAAGTCGGCAGTGACGGCGACTTCACCGATGCGCGGCACGAGGGGACGGCCCGGACCGCGACGCTCACGGGGCTGAGCCCGGGCACGGCCTACGAGGTGCAGGTGCGGGCGACCAACGCCACGGGAACGGGCCCCTGGTCGGAGTTGGGCGAAGTGAGGACCAGCCCCCAGCAAACGGGAGATCATATCTATTACTTCCCCCATCTTGCCGTGGGAGCGAGTTGGCAAACCACGATCACCTATATCAACTACTCCCCGCAGGAGGTGAGTTGCCAGACCGATTTCCTTTCGATCACGGAAGCCCGCTGATGGTCTCGTTTGCGGGGCTGGGAGCGGTGGTGAGGCGGACCGACGTGCTGCCGCCCGGGGGGTCCGTTCACCAGGAGACCGACGTGGAGCTGAGCACTCCGCTTGCGCCCGGCTGGGCGCTGGCCACCTGCTCCGGGCCGGTGAAGGCCAGCCTGCTGTTTCGTCAGTTCAAGGGAGGGATGGCCGTGGCGGAAGCCGGAGTCAATGCGGTAGAAGTTCCGGCAACCCGGTTTGTCACCTTTGCCGAACAGGGAGAAGGCAAGTTTGGGACCGGGGTTGCCTATGCCAACCCTTCCGACACAGCGGCCCACGTTACCTTTACTGCCAGGGACGCGGCGGGGCAGACGCTGGCCAGCGTCGATCGGACACTGTTGCCCGGAGGCCATGATGCGCAAGGTATGGCATCCCTGTTTGGTCTCACCCGCTTTACTGGATCGCTCGAAGTCACCTCCACGGCGCCCATCGTCAGCCTGGCGCTCAATTTCGAAGCCGATCCCGTACTCTCCTCTTTGCCTCCGGGGGAACTGGATGTTTCCGCGCAGGGACCGACTACGTATTACTTCCCGCATCTTGCCGTGGGAGCAAGTTGGCAAACCACGATTACCTATATCAACTACTCCCCGCAGGAGGTGAGCTGCCAAACCGATTTCATTTCCGATCACGGCAGTCCGCTGCTGGTCTCGTTTGCGGGACTGGGAACGGTAGATAGCCGGAGCGACATTCTGCCGCCCGGGGGGTCGGTTCACGAGGAGACCGACGTGGAGCTGAGCGCTCCTCTGGCGCCCGGCTGGGCGCTGGCCACCTGCTCCGGGCCGGTGAAGGCCAGCCTGCTGTTTCGTCAGTTCAAGGGAGGGGTGGCGGTGGCGGAAGCCGGAGTCAATGCGGTAGAAGTTCCGGCAACCCGGTTTGTCACCTTTGCCGAACAGGGAGAAGGCAAGTTTGGGACCGGAGTGGCCTATGCCAACCCATCCGCCACAGCGGCCCACGTTACCTTTACTGCCAGGGACGCGGCGGGGCAGACGCTGGCCAGCGTCGATCGGCCGTTGTTGCCCAACGGGCATGATGCGCAAGGCATGGCACCCCTGTTTGGTCTCACCCGCTTTACTGGATCGCTCGAAGTCACCTCCACGGCGCCCATCGTCAGCCTGGCGCTCAATTTCGAAGCCGATCCCGTAATCTCCTCTTTGCCGCCGGGAGAAATTGTTGATTCCCCCGATATTCCCGTGCCAGAGGGTCCGGATTTGGTGGTCCAGGCTTCTTCGGTCAGCGACAGCAACCCGAATGCGGGGGAGTCCTTCGTGTTCACGAGCACTGTCCGTAATCAGGGAAGCAGTGAGTCCACCCCGACGACGCTGCGCTATTACCTCTCGACCAACGCGCTGATTTCGACTAGCGATACGGAAGTCGGCACGGGCGCGGTGGGCAGCCTGTCCGCTTCCGGCGTCAGCCATCATTCGATTAGCTTGACCGCGCCGTCGGCCGCCGGGACTTACTACTACGGTGCTTGTGTCGATGCGGTGTCCGGAGAATCCGCTCCGGGGAACAACTGCTCCAGCGCTGTGTATGTGCGCGCGGGGGGGGCGTTTGCCGATACGGACGGCGACGGGGTGTCGGACGCCGAGGACGCGTTTCCCCTCAACCCAACGGAGTGGGCGGACACCGACGGCGACGGCATCGGGAACAACGCCGATCCGGACGACGGCACCGATCCGAGTGGAACCGTCACAGTGGCGGGCCGTGTCTCGGTGGGCGGGCCCGTCGACGGAGCGAATGTCCTTCTGACCGCGATCAACGGCGCTCCGATCGCGGCCACGTCCACCTCGCCGGCCGGAGACTTCGCCTTGACACTGAACGCGTCGACCCTGCCCGACCCGTTCCTGGTCATCGCGAGCGGCGGTCGGGTTCAGGGTGAGGACGGCGAGAGGGTCGAAGTGCGCGGCAACGTGCGCGCCTACCTGCCCAAGCAGGCGCCGGCAACGGTCAATATCACGCCTTTGACGGAGTTCGTCTACCAGGAAGTCCGTTTGCGGTTTCCGCAGCAGGATACGTTTCCGAGCGGAACCGTGGCCGCGGAAATCCTCGACGAGTTGGCCGGAAAGCACCTTGTGTCCGGCAACAGGTATGCGGACTTGCTGGCCTTGGATCCGTCCGCGAACCCGTCCGGGGTGAGGCTGAGCTACGACCTGATCCGCACGGGCCTTGTGAAGGCGATCCAAGCTGGAGCCGGAACCGACGAAATCGCGAACCGCGTCGCCTCATTATTGGCGCAATTCGAAAGCGAGGGAGTCGGCGGCGGCGACTTCGAGCTCCAAAAGATCGCGGGCTCGGGCGACGAGAGGACCGTGACCACGATCAGGCCGGACGAGGATGGAGCGGTCGGCAGTTTGCAGCAGACGTTCATTGACGATACGGGATCTGTAGTCGATGTGCGACTCGCGACTGTCAACGAGGAGTCCAGCGCGGTTCGCGTGGAGATCAGCCATGCTGCAAACAATCTGACCATAACGGGCAAAAGCGGTCTATTGAACGCCCTGAAGTACTCGGAAGCGATGCTGGAGGACTTTGAGGACAGGCTCATCCGTCTGGACGTTGGCGATACCGCCGCTTCACTGACGGTGGAAATCAACAAGGGTCTTTCGGCTGCCATTTCGAACGGCGAACTGGTGTTTCGCGTAAACGGGAGAGAACCTGATGCTGACGAGCTCCGCATCGCCGAGGACGATCCCCTGGTCGTCTGGAGCTTCCCGGATTCCGGCCTGTCCAACCCACTGACCGATCAAGGCGTCAGCCGGCTCGAAGATGGCACGCCGTTCCGCTTGATGACCAATGACGAGTTCAGGGTCGTTCAGTTGTTCAGAGAAAGTGACTACGAGCGCATTGCGGGTCTTGATCCGAACGTCCGCAGAGACTTCATCCGGGATCTGACCAAAACGCTTGCCGGCCTTCTTGTGCCTCTCCCGGAGTGGGCCAAGGCCTTGGGTCACCTTTCCACAGTATCGGATGTGGTCGGCATTCTCAATAATCTTCCGGCGATTCACGAGGCATTTACGCCGAGTACGCGGGTACATCTGACGGCCATCGGCACCGGCGCGCAGCCCGTCGACAAGGTGCAGTTGGATCAGGACTACGGGCTGCTGTTGCTGTTCGACAAGGGCCATCCGCGGGATTCGGATTGGCAGGGCAGGAAGCTCCTTTACTGCGGCTACTCTCCCGACGATATCGAATTCGCCGAAAACAACACCACGTTCAGAAAGCACGACGATTGCATAGACGATGTCCATCTGACACTCCGCCAGGAGGACACCGCGTCGTTCCAACTGGGAGATCCCTTCGCACGAGGCCCTTGTCCGGATGGATATACGAAGGAACCCACCTACAGTGGGAAGCTCGGGGAAACATTCTGGTGCCGTCGACTAGAACATAAGCGCTACACCGACAAACCCCTGGGCACGCTGCCGCAGCTTGAACACGGATATTATCTGGTCATGCCGAAGTGGCGGCCGGTTTTTAATCTTGCGGACATAATGCTGCCGAGAGAAGACGAGACGGTAGTGAGCGCCCAGACAGAACTTCGGCTCGCGGGCCAGATCGACCACGGCTTCAACCTTTACAAGAGAGGGTTATTCTACGACATCGACATTGGCGAACAGCGCGTATTTCCAATGTTCTACACGACTGTTGACGATGAGGCGGGTGAGATCGTTCTAGATGCGAGACCGACCCAGGTGGTCACGCCGGAGTTGGGGAATCCGACCTACCTTTGGAGGTGGCGGGACGAAGACGGCAGCTACAACCTTCACTCGGGCGGCGATGCGGTGCATCGGGAGCCATTGTCCACCTTCGGGTTCGGCGTCGAAGACGGCGGATTCGTCGAGATCACGCTTGAAGTCGAACTTGGCGGCGTGAGCGAGTCCATTACCCGCATGATCGAAGTAGACCCGAGTGGCTCCTGGAATTCCGACATTGTCACGGACGCGAACAAACCGCCGGATTTGGTGGTCCAGGATCTGGAGGTCAGCGATAGCAGCCCGAATGTGGGGGAGTCCTTCACGTTAAGCGCAACGGTCCGCAACCAAGGCAATGGGCCGTCTGCCGCCACAACATTGCGCATTTATCGCTCGTCGGACGCGGTGATTTCAACTAACGATACAGAAATCGACACGAGCCCAGTGAGCAGCCTGTCCGCTTCCGGCGTCAGCGGTTATACGACTAGCTTGACCGCGCCGTCGACCGCCGGGACTTACTACTACGGTGCTTGTGTCGATCCGGTCTCCGGAGAATCTGCTGCAAGTAATAACTGCTCCAGCGCTGTGTATGTGCGCGTCCGGCGCGATGCCGCTGCCGACTTCGATCTGGACCCGGCCAATGGTAGCCCGACGGGGATCGCTTTCGCCAACGGCAGGTTCCATGTGGTGGATCGGGACGCCCGCAGGGTCTATGCGTACACGGCCTCCGGCGGGCGCGATGCCGCTGCCGACTTCGACCTGGACTCGGCCAATGGTAGCCCGACGGGGATCGCTTTCGCCAACGGCAGGTTCTATGTGTTGGATTACACCGACGACAAGGTCTATGCGTACACGGCCTCCGGCGGGCGCGATGCCGCTGCCGACTTCGACCTGGACTCGGCCAATGGTAGCCCGACGGGGATCGCTTTCGCCAACGGCAGGTTCTATGTGTTGGATTACACCGACGACAAGGTCTATGCGTACACGGCCTCCGGCGGGCGCGATGCCGCTGCCGACTTCGACCTGGACTCGGCCAATGGTATCCCGACGGGGATCGCATTCGCCAACGGCAGGTTACATGTGTTGGATTGGGTTGACTTCAAGGTCTATGCGTACACGGCCTCCGGCAGGCGCGATGCCGCTGCCGACTTCGACCTGGACTCGGCCAATGGTCGCCCGATGGAGATCGCATTCGCCAACGACCGATTCTATGTGGTGGATAACTCCGACGACAAGGTCTATGCGTACACGGCCCCCAAAGGCGAGGCGGATGGTCCGGATTTGGTGGTCGAGAAGAATGCTTTGGTCAACGATAGGAGCCCGAATGCGGGGGCGTCGTTTTGGTTCGGCGCAACGGTCCGCAACCAGGGCACTCAGCAGGCTGCCTCCACGATATTGCGCTACTACCGGTCGTCGGACGACGCGATTTCGGCTAACGATACGGAAGTCGGCACGGACGCCGTCGGGAGCCTGCCCGCTTCCGGCTCCAGCTTTGAGTCGATTAGCTTGACGGCGCCGTCGAGTGCCGGGACCTACTACTACGGTGCTTGTGTCGATCCGGTCTCCGGTGAATCCAACACGGGCAACAACTGCTCCAACGCTGTGTCTGTGCGCGTCGGTGACATCAGCAGAGGGGCGCCGGATTTGGTGGTCGAGAAGAATGCTTTGGTCAACGATAGGAGCCCGAATGCGGGGGCGTCGTTTTGGTTCGGCGCAACGGTCCGCAACCAGGGCACTCAGCAGGCTGCCTCCACGATATTGCGCTACTACCGGTCGTCGGACGACGCGATTTCGGCTAACGATACGGAAGTCGGCACGGACGCCGTCGGGAGCCTGCCCGCTTCCGGCTCCAGCTTTGAGTCGATTAGCTTGACGGCGCCGTCGAGTGCCGGGACCTACTACTACGGTGCTTGTGTCGATCCGGTCTCCGGTGAATCCAACACGGGCAACAACTGCTCCAACGCTGTGTCTGTGCGCGTCGGTGACATCAGCAGAGGGGCGCCGGATTTGGTGGTCGAGAATGCTTCGGTCAACGATAGCAGCCCGAATGCGGGGGCGTCGTTTACGTTGAGCGCAACGGTCCGCAACCAGGGCAATCGGCAGGCTGCCTCCACAACATTGCGCTACTACCGGTCGTTGGACAACGCGATTTCGACTGACGATACGGGAGTCGGCACGGACGCCGTCGGGTTCCTGCCCGCTTCCGGCTCCAGCAATGAGTCGATTAGCTTGACGGCGCCGTCGAGTGCCGGGACCTACTACTACGGTGCTTGTGTCGATCCGGTGTCCGGAGAATCCAATGCGGGAAACAACTGCTCCAACGCGGTGCCTGTGCGCGTCGGTGGCACCGTCCAACCGCCAAGCAGTTTCGATCTGGACCCGGCCAATGATATCGGGAAAGGGATCGCTTTCGCCGACGGCAGGTTATATGTGGTGGATAAAACGGACGGCAAGGTCTATGCGTACACGGCCTCCGGCGGGCGCGACCCAGATGCCGACTTCGGTCTGGACTCGGCCAATGATAACGCGGAGGGGATCACTTTCGCCGACGGCAGGTTCCATGTGGTGGATAAGACGGACGGCAAGGTCTATGCGTACACGGCCTCCGGCGGGCGCGATTCCGGTGCCGACTTCGGTCTGGACTCGGCCAATGATGACGCGGAGGGGATCACTTTCGCCGACGGCAGGTTCTATGTGGTGGATGATTTCGACGCCAAGGTCTATGCGTACACGGCTTCCGGTCAGCACGACGCCGATGCCGATTTCCAATTTCCCCTTCTCTGGACAATTGGTCATGAGCACCAGGGGATCACTTTCGCCGACGGCAGGTTCCATGTGGTGAGTTGGTACGAAGACACGGTCTTTGCGTACACGGCCTCCGGCGGGCGCGATTCCGCTGCCGACTTCGATCTGGACCCGATCAATGATTGGCCGACGGGGATCACGTTCGGCAACGGCACGCTCTATGTGGTAGATGCGTTAGAGGACAAGGTCTATACGTACACGGCCATCAGTCCCGCGCCATAGGCGCCGGATTCGGTGGTCCAGACTCCTTCCCTCAGCGATAGCAGCCCGAATTCGGGGGCGTCCTTCACGCTGAGCATAACGGTCCGCAACCAGGGCAATCGGCAGGCTGCCTCCACAACATTGCGCCGTTACCAGTCGTCGAACGCGGCGGTTTCGACTAGCGATACAGAAGTCGGCCCGGATGCCGTCGGCAGCCTGCCCGTTTCCGGCTCCAGCGACGGCGGAACGAATCTATTCTGCTCTTGGAAAACGGCGCAGTCGATGGAGTGTGGGGATTCCTAGTCAGTCAGGAGGCTTTGGGAAACCTCGCAGGCCCAGGCGTTGGATGCTACGGGGCGAACCTGTATTGGGTGAAGCGGCAGCAGATGGAAATTTCCTTCGTGCCCAGATGGGGGGGGGATAGGCTCTCCGCTGACGTCGATTCGTCATCGCCCCAGGGGCCGGCGTTCCTCGTATGTGGCCGGCAGGGCGGGTGGGCCGCTAGTCCGGCCAGCAGCCGGACAGGATCCGGCGCCGATTGATGCCGGTCTCCTCGACCGTGTAGACCCAGGCGAATTCGCAGGCGCCGTTGCACCCTAGCCGGGACCAACACACGGCGATAGAGACTGCGACCGCCGGGACGAAAGCCCTCCAGCCAGTCGATGGCAGGCAGGCGGGTCTCGGGGTCGTCGAAGGTGAGCAGCTCCCCATACACCCCACCCCAGGCGCCCGCTGTGGCGCTTTCTCGGTCCCGTCGGGGCAATGACCCTACCCGGCCGGAAAGGCGCGCCTGTGTGGCTACGTCGGCCAGCGGGTTGGCAGTCCCCTGGGCGAGGATGTCCTCGTGCGGAACCTCGAGGAGCGGAAACCCAGGCCCCTCGTAGAGGCGGCCTCGGACTTGGGCTTCCCGGACCTCCAGCACGCCCTGGCAGAAAGCGTCGTGGTTCCAGTACCCGCGCTTGAGGGTGCCGTAGACGAAGAGCCTCAGCACGCCGGATGTGTTCTCCTTCGGGGCTTCTCTGGGTTCTGTCGGCTTCTCTCTCGGCGTCATGGCGCCTCTTCGGCCGGGGCGGTCTTCCGCCGTCTGGCCTGCGCGACGAACTCGAACGGCTCGATCGAGAAGTCCCACATATTCCGATGCCGGAACCGGATCAGGCTCATCGGGGGGATGTCCAGCTCGGCCCAGCCCGGCTCCTCGTCCAGGGCCGCGTCAAGGTAGGCCGGGTCGGAGGCATAGAGGACAGCCCGATGCCGATGGTGGATGCGCAGCTCGAGCGGCTTGTTCCCCTTGAGGACGACGACGGTCTCCGGATCGAGCCGGGAGGCCAGCACCGCCGTCATCTGCCCTCGGCAGAGCTTGAGACGGTCCTTAAACCGGATGGTGTCAATCGGGCCACCTCTGGCGGCCCGGCCCGCCAGCCGGCAGAGCAGCTCGCTGTCCACCTCGGCGAAGCGCCGCAGCTTGAACCGCCGGAACAGGGTGTTGGCGTTGTAGATGGTGCCGTTGTGGGTGCCGAGAATGTCCCCGGCCCGGATCGGGTGGTTGTTCTCGTTGACCTGTTCATCGCCCCGCGTGCGCCAGCGGGTGTGGCCGAGCACGAGCGTGGTGCGGTTGTCGACTCCGGCCAGGATCTCATGGAACGCCTTATCGGTCACGAACTGCGTGGCCCGGACCGGGCGTTTGAAGAGTTGGTGGTCGCCGTCGCGGTTGAGCCATGCCACTCCGGTGGCGTGGGGTCCCCGGCGCTCGCTCATCACGAGGAGCTCGGTGAACAGCCAGGCGAGGTAGTCGCGCTCCTCGGCGCGGCGCCGCTTCCGACCCAGGATGATGCCGGCCTGTCCGCACATCAGAGCTTTTCCTCCTCCGGGTCGACCACGAATCCCTTGAACAGCCCTTCGGAGTACGGCCCGTGGTGGGCTTCGATCCAGCGCGCCGTCTCGGGAAAGTCGAGCGCCTCCGCGATCTTGATGACCGCGGGCCGGTCGAACATGTTGGTGAGTCCTGACCGTCTCACTGACTCGAGGCCTTGCCAGACGGCGGCGGGGATCGGTATCGGGGCCGCCGGCTCTCCCTCGACGAATTCCGCCAGGCCGTGGTCGACCAGAGAAGCGAGGAGCGAGTCGGCCTTCTCCTCGGGCGTGTCGCCTTTGACGATCAGGTCGATGCCGGAGAGCATCTTGGCGTTACGCAGGAGCATGTCGAGGTAGTCCTCAATCGTCGTCTGATCGGAGAAGAGCGCCGCTCCCCGCATGGCCCGGACGACTTCGAGGGCCGTCTTGCCGACAAAGATTTCCCCTTCGCCCTGGAGCGGCTTGCCGTCGAGGTCCGTATCCGTGATCCGCACTTTCATGATGTGTTCTCTCCTTCTGCCCGCGTCGCGTCCTCCTCCCCGTAAGCCGGAGGTTGGGGTTGTGGCCCGACGTCTGTGGACGTTTCCGCCTCGACGGCGGGGGGCGCCTCGGACGCCGGTCTGCCGCGTCGGAACGCCGAGTCTCCCGGCAGCGCGGCCAGCAGGTGCTTGCGCGCCGTCTTGAACTCGTCGCCGATCAGTCCCAGGTGGAGCAGGAAGACCCGGAAGTCGTAGCGGGCGCTTTGGGGATTGAAGCGGCGTTTGCGGCTGGAGGCGGCGCGTCCGTTGAGCGCCTTGGCGGCCACGGCAAGCACCAGCTGGATGTAGGCCCTGACCTTGCCGGCGTGGAGCGTCGCTTCGAACCAGCGAAACTCGACCGTGCCCTGGTACCAGACGTTGTGCAGGTTCACCCCCTGGTAGCGGGTACGGTCGAAGTGCTGCGGCTGGCTGTTGTGATAGCCGTACCAGATGCGGTTGAGCTCGTCCGTGGTCCGCGGCCGCCGGCGCTCGATGTCCCGGATCAGTTCGTCGCGCACCGGTCGGGTGTAGGTCCGCTGCCGGTCCTCGGTCACGCCCAGCGCCGCGAGGATAAGCGGCTCCTGCTTATAGACGATTTTGGCGAGGTTGCCGAGGGTGCGGCCGTCGAAGGGACGCGCGTCCACGTGGACGTGGATACCGCAATGGGTGTCGACCTTGGCGCCCGAGCGCCGCACCGCCCGGACGACCTCCTGGAGCGTCGGGATGTCGGTGTAGGCCAGGACCGGGCTGACGACCTCGGCCCGTAAGTGGCCTGGGACATGGCCGAGCGAGCTGTCGGAGACGACCTTCCAGGTGCGCCCCTGCTCGTCGACGACCTCCCAAGGGTCGAACACACCCGGCCGTCCCGGATGGTGGACGTTGCCGCCCACCACCGACTGGATGGCCCGGGCCACACGTTCACGTGTTCGTCTGACCGTCTCGATTTCGACTCCGAAGTGGATATCACGCAGGTCCATGGTTCTCCTTGCTGCCCGTAACCCCTTATCCTGTAAGGGGATCGTGGCGTTGTGTTCACACACATGAACGCTTCTTCCCGAACAGAAAGCAAGGCGGTTCTGGAACTTAACTGATTGATATCAAATGGTTTATGTACGTTCTACCGTAAGTCGCGGAAGAACCGGGACTTAGAGCACTGCAAGGAAACGCCGGTTTTTGTCAGGCGCCCGGGGCGTCAGCGGCGAGGTGCTCGCGGTGGATGCGGAGGGTCTCGGTTTCCTCGCGGCGGATGCGGGCTATGAGGGCCCGGAACTCCTCCGTTTCCTCGGCGGAGAGCCCCAGGTGTTCTTCGATCCGCCCGAGGCGCGCGTCCAGATTGGCTAGCAGGTCCAGGGCGTGATCGCGCAGCGAGGCGTCGCGCTTTTCCTGCGGCGAGCGGATGAGCTCGGTCAGGCCGCCCTGGCGTTTGGTGATCATCGACTCGCCCCTCAGCTGAGCGTGGCCCCGAGGGTGTGGATGCGCGGATAGACGCGAAACGTGCCATTCATCCGCGCCTTGTAACGGACCTTGTTGCCGGTCGGATCGGTGAAGGCGCGCGTGAGGGTGTACTCGGTCCATTCCTGATCGATCTCTCGCGTCGACTCCAGCGGCATCTTTTCCCAGGTGGCGCCGTCGTCGTTGGAGGCAAGCCAGTCGACGGAGGTACCGCTCGGGATGTGCATCTGAGCGTAGACCTTGGTGTCGGCCACGCCCTGAGTCAGCTCGATCTGGCGGCTGACGTAGTGGCCTTGGGTGGTGTTCATGTGCTGGATGAGACTGACGTCCCTGAAATTGAGCGCCGGCGTGTCGTTGATTTGGCCGCCGGTGAACAGGGCGCGCAGCAGCACCCAGGTGGTACCGTCAGGCAACGTCTCTTCCTCGGCCGGCACGATGGCATTCCAGGTCGTCCCGTCGTCGGTCGAGTATTGCCACTCGACTCGGGTGCCTTCCGGTATGGCCGAGTACTCGTCGAGGTTGATCGCGCTGGTGTACCGCCCCCCGCCGAGCTGGAACCGATGAAACCGTACTTCTCCGCTTGCCTCGAAGTCGTAGCCGTAGATCTTGAGCGTCATGTCCGAAGCATTGAGCGGCGTCCAGGTCTCGGCGTTGGAGCTCTCGAGCAGCACGCCCTGGGCATAGGTCTGGCGGGTGATGACGCCGTTTTGTCCCAACTGTCCCAGCGTGGCGATGCGCACCCGATAGTCGTTGCTGTTGGTGAGGAGCACGACCGCGTAGCTGGTGTTGGCCTCGGCGTAGAACGGATCATCGAAGGTGATCTTGGTCTCGGTGCCCAGGTCGATCTCATCGGGAGCGACCACCTTTTCGGCCAGGACGACCTCGTTGGGCAGACCCGTGGTGACGCCGCGGATCTGCACGGTCACCGGGACGGCGGCGTCCTTGCTCGTGAACTCGACGCCGACGGCCGAGACGACGCGGTTGCGAGTGAAGCTGAAGGTCTGCGCCAGGGGATCGCGGCGGCGGGTGCGCCAGCGCCAGCGCCACACGGTGCGCACCACCGGCACCCGGATGATCCGGGGCGGAGCGGTGCGCACGATGGTCTGGCGGCGCACGATGGTGCGGTTGACGACGACGCGCTGGATGCGGGTGATCACCAGCGGTTCGTGGACCTGAATGTCCGTCTGGGCCGAATAGGTGCCGTCGGTCAACTCGACGATCCGATTGCCGGGCCGGACGGTGGCGGGAATGACCATGACGGTCTTCACGCGTCCGACGGCGTCAGCCCGCAACCGTGAGAACATCACGTGGCCGTCGCAGCGCAGCGTAACGCCGGTGGCATTGGGCGTGAAGTTGGCGCCGTTCACGTTGATGAGGTTGGTTCCCCCGCGTCGTCCGATATTTGGCGTTACCTCGACCGTAGCCTCGGGCTTGTCGAAGACCGCGTAGGGGTTGATGTTCTTTTCCTCGGACCAGTCCGCCTGCTCGATCAGCACCCGTTCGGTTCCGGGCAGCAGGACCAGGCTGTCCTTGAACAGGGCCCGGCTGTCGGACAGGTTCTCGCTGAGCTGCCCGTGGAAGGATCGGCGCTCCGGAGCCACGAACTTCCGCACCGGCTCGATGCGGGCGTTCCACTCGGGGTGGTGGATGTCCGATTGAGCGTCGCTTGAGAAGTCGTCCGAGTAGATGCCCTTCTTGGTCTGGGCGTCGCGGTTCTGCAGTTCGTTGTTCATCTGAAACTGCGCGTCGTTGTACTTGAGGTCCTCGACGTCCTGGATGACATCGTGCAACTGGTCCATGGTGACGCGGGTCAGCCCGAAGTTGATGACGCGCATCTCGACCGAGTCGGGCGGACAGTCGATGCTGCCCAGGCCCAGCGCACCCTCCGGGACCAGGGGCAGCTTGGGCGCGTCCGCCGGAGCGCCTTCGAGCCGTTTGATCTCGCGGGTGGTGGCGTAGATGACGTCGGTGCGCCCGACATAGTAGTCGTAGTCGACGCTGCAGTTGGAACCGTCCACCGGCGCGTCGCCCAAATTGCTCCGGCCGAAGTTCACCAGGCTCAGGTTGTCCAAGGCGATCCCGACGACCGGCATCTCCACGCCGCTGGTGTTCGATGCGGGTGGCTGGCTGGCCCCAATTTTGTCAACACCGTCGTCCACGTATGAGATCGCGGCGGCGGCGAGTTCCGTGAGCAGCTGGAAGTCGTCGGTACCGGTGTTCTCGGTGCCGCGATAGACGCGGTACCCGGTGGCGCCGCTGACCGACGGCCAAGCCAGCCGGTTGATCTCGCCGGCCCCCGTCACGCGGGACACGACCTGGTCCGCGTCGTAGCCGGTCTCCCCGGTGTCGTCAAAGGCGGTGACCAGGTAGACGTACTCCGCGGCCTCGGGATGCTCCGACTGGCCGAACCAGCCGCCGTCGGCGTAGTCGATGCCCTTGCTCATCTGCTTGGTATAGGTCCAGCGCACGGTGTAGGTGGTGCCGATGGCCGGTTCGGTGCCCGTGCCGAGCCAGTCCACGTGGTTGCCGGATTGCTGCCAGTCGGCGCCTTCGGTATAGACGGTGGCGCCCTGGCTGACCTCGAGGATCTCCACCACGGGATTGGGCTCGAGCAGGTCCTCGCCGCCGCCCACCGACCCACGGGTGATGTTGGAGACGGTGGCGATGATAGCCTCGACCTGCCGGGTCTCCTTGAGCGGTGTATTGTTGAGGCCGTAGCGCCGGGTGCCGACACCGAAGGTCTTCTGCTCGCCGCGCACCGGCTTGGTGGCGACCGACTTGGGCACGACCGTCGTGGTGGGCAGGTCCTTCTGCAGGCGGTAGCCCTGGATGTAGGCGCGCCCGGCGTTGGTGACGACCTCGACGCTCCCGCCGTCGTCACCCCCGATGAAGCTGTCCAGCCCCTCGACCAGGTAGCTGCCCGCCTGATCGAAGGTGCGTTCAGCCAGGTTCTCGAGCAGCGAGTTCAATCCTTCGGCCGCGGCGAAGGCCAGCTGGTCCTCGGTAATCGAGGACACGGTGATGCGCTTGCCGGGCAGCGTGCCCAGCAGGTCCTCGAGAGAGAGGTTGGACTTCTCCTGGACGGTGGCCGCGACCTCCCCGCTTTCCCGCTCGAACTTGTAGATGGCCACCACCTTGCGCTCGCTGACGTTGTTGGGCAGCGCCGCCTCGCTGGTGTCCTCGCCCTTGAGCGTCAGGACCCATTTCTCACGCTCGGCCGTGGGCTCGCCCGTCGCCGGATTGACGAGCACGGCGTCGTGATTAGCGCCGTAGTTGTACTTCAAGAGCTCGACGTAGACGTAGTCCGCCCCCGAGGTGATGGCCGGATCGTAGGTCAGCACCGCGCCGGGCACGCGCTCGATGGACCCGTCGATGTAAACCAGGCCCTCGCCGACGGTGAGGACGTTGCCGGCGATGTTCTTCACTTCGTAGAGGTAGCCGGGGTGGAGCACTTCTCCAGTCGGATTGGTGTCGGGGTGATGGACGCCCTCGGCGGCGTAGTCCGAATCGTGCCCGTCGAGGTAGGCGGCGTTGCCGCCGAAAAAGCCATACTCACGGATGGTGATGCCGTTGGCCTCGCTCTCCTCAAAGCGGAAGTAGACGCCGAGGATGCGCGTCTCCTGGACGGTCTCCAGGTAATGCACGCCGTTGACGATCAGTGCCCCTTCAGGGTCTTCGGCAAGAAAAGTGTTGTAAAACCGCTTACGGGCCCGCTCGTGCTTGAGCGCCGTCTGGTCGATGTCGGGCGCCGGTGGATTGAGGGGATCGGTAAACGTGTCGTCCCCCTCGCCGATGGCGCAGTGGGTGATCCCTTCGACCGGCTCCCCCAAGAGAAGCTTGGCCGTGAGGATGCGGCCCGATTTGACGATCAATCCCAAAGACATGGGCGTACCTCCTTCAAGTCTCGATCGGGTGGCTTTCCCGAATGAGCACGACGAAGATGATCTGCCGGGTCACGGCTTTCCGTGCCTCGTTGCCGAGGACCCGCTGGCGGCCATCCGTGGACACGGTCACATGGGCGGTGATGCGCTGTCGCGCATCGCCACGGACCGAGACCGGCCGGTGGATGTGCGCGGCCAGGTCGCCTTCGACTTGCACCGGCCGCGTGATCCATTGCGTGCAGTCGGCGCTCCGATCTACTTCGTTTGTCACCCGCGCGACGACGGCCGCTTCGGTAAACACCCCCGCCGAGGTATCCGCGTCGATGGACATCGGCGCGGTGACCCACGCGGCCGCGTCCGCCTCCTGCTGGATGCTCGTGCTCACTCGTCAATTCTCCTTCGATGGTCCTCATCCATCGATTTCCTATTCAATCGGGTTCTCGGTGCCCGTGATCTTGAGCTTGAGGTCCGTCTTGTTCTGCACTGCCGTCGAAGCCGGCACGGTGCAGCGCCGCCAGATGGAAGTGGTGTCGTCGTGGTCCTTGTCGCCGACGGTGAGCGATGCGCCCGCCGTGGCCGCCTCCAGTCCCGCCTCGGTTAGCGACAGGGTGTACCAGTCGCTCTCGTCACTGTCCGTCTCGTCGATCGGCTCGATGGCCAGATCGGTGTAGTCGTATCCGGAGTAGACGGTGTCCCCGGAGCTGTGCGCGACAGCGGTCGTGTCGGCGTACCCGCGCGTCACAGTGAGCGTGGTGGTGCCGCCGCCGGCGGTGATCAACATCTGCTCACTGCCGATGATGATGACCTCGTCGTTGGCGAATCGGGCGGCGGCGAGCGAGACCGACGTCGCGCCCGAGGCCAAGGCCGAGGCCAGGGTGGTCTGCTCGTTGGCCAGGAACAGCTCCTTGTCCTTCGATTCCCCGTCGGTGCCGTTGTAGGTGTCGTTATCCGGGTTGGTTTGATCGCCTTCGGAAATCTGCTGGGTCAGTGCGCTGTCTTCATAAAGATGAATGGCCATCGAATCCTCCTTTAAGCGGGGGCCGGCCACTGGGTGACAATGAACAGATTCACCGCGGCCGCGAAGCCCGCCCGTGCCTCGGCGTAATCGTCCTTCTGGCGGAACCCGACGGTGCAGGCCGGAGCGGAGCGATTGAGGCGGGCGCGGTTCAAGTCCTGGCCCGCCAAGCGGATGAAGGGGGCGGCCGGCGCCGGTCGAGCCCGGGTTTCGATCACGCAGCAGATGGCGAGCTTGCGCTCGCTGATCCATACGTTGGGCAGCTGCTCGCCGTTGAGGTCGCTCGCATTCAGCCGGAATCTCGGAGTGCGGCCATGCCAGCGGCGGATCGAGACCCCGGCGCGCTCCACCTCGTGCAGGAGGGTAGTGCCGGCGGTGACCCACCACAGACCCCAAGTCTTTTCGGTGCGCGTCAGGCGACGGCTGCCGTTCAGGGCGTTGTGGCCGACGACGAAGGTCTCGTCGAGCTGCCCGAGGCCGATGCGCCGCACTCGCTCCTTGGTGACGGCCTCGACCTCGGAGGCCATCGACCCGACGAGCGCAAGCCACTGCCGGAAGAAGACCCGCGTGCCGGCGGGATGATGGAACCGCAACCGGTCCCGAAGGCCCGGGTTGAGGGTGTCGCTTTCGACGCGGTAGGCGCCCAGGCTGTAGATCGATCCGGGCAGCTTGGAGCGGCTCAGGACCCCGCGGCGATTCAAGCGCAACGCCCGGCGGAAGGTCTCCTCGATCCTCCCACTCCAGCCGTCCTCAGCCAGCGCGCGGCCGATGGCCGGGAGCGTCCCCTTGCGCCGGTAGATCTCGATGGCTTCCCGGATGTCCCGGCGCTGGGTGTCGGCATCGGCTTGCGGGTTGAACCGATGCCCGACCAGCTCGCCGAGCAGGGGCAGAAACCGGTCCTCGCAGTGGTCGACGTCAAACAGTTCCGGGAGGCGGTCGATGTGTTCTTTCAGTTCGTCGAGCGCAGTGGCCGGGATGCGGAGGAAGGCTTCCAGATCACCCGTCTCGTCCCTTTCCTTGTACAAGGGCGGCAGCAGCTCGATGAGCTTCTTCTCGAAGTAGGGAGCCATCAGGCGGCCCTCCGAACATCCAGACGAACCTCTCCCAACACCGGAATAGTCCCGGCACGAACCTCGACATCCTGCGCCGGGGCGTAGAGATGGGCGTGACTGACGCCGCGCACCCCATCGAGCAGGGCGATCAGGTCCGAGGAGGGCACCGGTTGGCCGAAGTTCATACGCTCGAAGTCGAAGTAGTCGGCGAGCGCCTGCTCGATCCGGCGGCGCACCAGGCCCGGGTCTTCGCCGGCGTAGGTGTGGATATCGGCGTCGATCGAGACCGGCCGGTAACGGGCATCGTAGAGGTTGATCTCGAGAGTCACGACCTTGCGGGATTCCAGAAACTGAGCGAGGTCCTGTTTGAGAAGCGCCGAGGGGGGTCCGCCGCCTCGGGGCGCAATGGCCAGGTTGACCTGGTAGTAGCGCAAGCTCGGGCAGTCGTTGACATCCAAGACCTGGGCCTTGGCCACCCCTGGGTATCCTTCGGCCAGCGCCTGGTAGTCCTCCTTGGTGAGCGCCTTCCATAAGGAGCGGATTTTCGCCGGCGCTTGCCGGCGGGCGTGCTCCAGGCTCTCGCGGTCCGCGCCGCCGGTGGCCGGGACCGGATTGGTGACGCCGAGCGCTATGGGCTCACCGCTCAGTTGGATCGGACTCTTGATTTGGGTGACGACCCCCGCGCCGAGATTGCCTTCGGCGACCAGGGTGCGCGAGGCGCCGGTGACGATCACGCCGCCGTGGTTTGTCTTGTCTCCGAGCCGGGCCTGGGGTCTCGCCATGGCTATTTCCCCGTCACCAGCTGCACGATGAAGCTCACCAGGCCGCCCACGGCGGCTCCCAGCGTCAGCACCAGACCCACCACCTTCCACATCGTCTGGACATCCATCTTGTTCGTCAGTCCGGCCTCCAGCGTCTTGATGTCATCGGCATGCCGGCGCAGATACTCCTGGACGCTGTTGACCAGCAGATCCACCGTCTCTTTGTCCGATTTCTTCTCGATTTCGCGCTCGATCTTCTCGAGACGCGCCTGAATCTCGCGGCGGTGGTCCTCGAGGATGCCGCGGAACTCGCTCCGCCAGGCTTCGAACGTGCGCACCAGCAGGCGCTCGCTCGCCTCCCAGTCAAATGCCTATCCCGGATGGGATTCATCCATCGGTGTTTCTCCTTAATCGACGCCCGGCGTCGCGGTGTTTGTAAATCGTTGTCATGGGTTGATCAGCACCTTCTTGGCCGAGCGGACGATGACGTTGCCCCGGGCGCCGTCCAGGACCATCCGGCTGCCCGCCGCGTCCCGGGCCTCGATGCGCTTGCGGGCCGCATCGAGCACCAGTACCTGGCCGGCCTTGTCCCTCAGCCGTATCATTTCCGCTCCGGCAGTGGAATCGATGAGGATTTCCTGGGCGCCGCCCAGGCCCCACAGATGCAGCCGTTCCCGCCCCTTGGTGGTATCGAGCAGAATCTTCTGCCAGCGGGAGCGGGTCTTGTCCGAGGACTGGATGTGGATTTTCTCGCGGTCGTGGGAGGCCTCGAGGCGCAGGAACTGACGGCAGAGATCGGTGATCTCGATCCGGGCGCGCTGGTCCTTGATGTCCGAGGCAATGTCCAGCGCGTCGCCTTGCTCCGCATCGCGGGTTCCGCGTCGAAGAGAGTTGCCGGTTTGCACGTCCCGCTTGACCGGACAGTCCATGTGGAGGATCTGCCCGGCGCGGTCGATGATCTTCAGGAACTCATCCTCGTCCCGGTCGTCGACGACGATGGTGTGCCCGGTCTCGGTCTTCAGAAGCACCTTGCGCCGGGGGCAAGTGTAGGGCGGATGGCCGTGGTACTTCTTGTGTTCGAGATCATCCCTCCGGTCCCGTTTGTGCTCGACCTTGTCCTCGCAGTCGTGGCAGGTGGGCTCACAGCACAGGCGCTTGGATTCTTCGGGCTGCTCGCCCGGGTTGCTCCCCGCCAGCCAGACACCCGCCCAGATCGGATATTGAACTTGACCGCCTTCGAACTCGGCCCACACGGAGGCTCCTTCCTCGGGAATGAGAAACATCCCCGTATCCTGGTTGCCGCCGTAGGGAAAGCAGGGCCAGGCCCAATCGGACCAGTTCTCCCGGCCCTGGCCGAGCACGGCCGGGATTTCCAACCGGCATCGGCCCAACCGTTCCGGGTCGTTGTTGTCACGGACAAAGGCGCGGTACTTGCCGTACCAGCGGTGCTTGTAGCGCTCTTCGTGCTCCCGGTCCTGGGTCTCGATCACCGCGCGGCCTCCCGACTACTTCCTGGGCGGAAAAATCCGCGCAGGACCTCTCGTGCCACCCGGGCGGCCACGGTAGCGGTCTCTTTCTTCGGGTCGACCTTCGAGACGGCATAGTCCAGTGCGTCCTGGACGGCAGTATTGAGATGCGCCTGCCGGGCGGCGACCTGTCGTTTGACCTTTTTGTCGTCCACCCGCTCGACGGCCTCGATCACTGCATCGAGGGCAGCCGACTCGGATCGGCCCCAGGAGGTCAATTTGAGAATCGTGACGAGCGTCACGAGAAAGGTCGCCAAGAGCTCCTTGTTCTCAAGAATGAAGGTCAGAATCTGTTCAAGCTGTTGCATGGTCGTCTCCTTTGGTTGGTTTCTCTCCCGCCCGTTGGGCGGCAAGGGCTGTGTCCAGCCGGACGTATTTTTTGCCCAGTCGTCCCCAACGGGCATACCCGTCCCGCACGTCCACGTGAATGATTCCGTTTTTTGGATAAAGGCCGATTCCGCCACTTCGGACGGCCGCCACCTTATCGGCCAGGCAATACATTTCGATGACGCTGAGCCCGTCGATCGCGAGATCCGCTGCGTTGCCGAGCAGATGCTGGCTGCGTTTCTTGCCGCCCTTGGCCCGGTTGTGATCGGGGCAGCGGTAGCCACTGGTGATCCGGATCGGCCGCCGGGCGAGATCCCGCAGCTGTTGCAGTGCCTCCACCAGGCGGGGATTGAACCTCGGCCCGATCGCAACCGCAGCGGCAGCGGAATTCGCGGCTCGAGAAGTTACGGCTCAGATCACCCATGGCTGACTCCTTCCAGTCGGCGGCCGCTGTCGGCATCGATTCGCACCATTGGAGGCGGTTCGTCTCTCGGGACCTGTGGCGCTTCCTGTACGTTCGGGCGGCCCTTGACCTCAACTGACTTGTCGCCCGCGCCTCGGCCCAGGGCGTTCTTACGCAGCTTGAGCTCCGAGTGATAACCGGACCCGTCGATCACGTGGCGGACCGAGTGGCAGTAGTAGACCCCGGAGAACTTTGCCCCCACCCCCTTGATCTCGACGTTCTGCTTGGCCCGAAGCGTCGGGATGCCGATGGTTAGCGCCACGGCCTCCACCTGGCGCAATTCGGCGGCGGCGAATGTGCCTTCGGCCAGGTCCTGGGCCGGCTCCTGGTTTGGTTCCTCGTGGAAGCCTTCGGAGCGTTCGAAGCTCGGGACGATCCGGCCCGATTCCTGCTCCTTGTAGGCGGCCTCGCCCGTGTTGCCGTCCACCAGATAAGTGCGCTTGCCGAGCGAGGTCCGCTCGGGTGTCGTCTCGTTGTCGGCCGCGTGCGCGACCGCAGCCTTGCGGCGCGGGTCGACCCCGGCGGCTTTGGTCTGGGTCCCGGCTCCCTTGGCTCCTTGCGATTGCGTCGAGGGACGAAAGGAGCGGAGCACGCCCTTCCGGTCGGTGAAGTACTCGAGGACGGTGGCCGGTTCCTCCTTCAGCCCGCGGGGGTGAAAATGGAGGCCATCGTCCTGGACGAGGAAGTTGTCCACGTCCATGCTTTCTATAGTAAGTGTAACAATACCAGCATGTTACGTGTCCAAGCCCGCCAGCATTGCCCAAATCATTGCCCAAATGTCTGCCCAAATGTGACCCCCTTCTCGTGCCGCTCATTGGACTTTGTCGTCTTCCCGTTCCCGGTCTCTTTCGAGTGACTCCAGGTACCTCTCCGCCTTCCGCCCGACATGGGAAACATCGAGTTCGTCCACGATCCGATAGCGGTGAAGCATGTTTGAGTTCTTCCACCCGATGACGCGGCAGACGGTCGGTTCGTCGATGCCGGCGGATAGCAGATTCCGGGCTGCCGTCCGCCTCAGATCATGAAAGAGCAATCCGTCGAGTCCGGCATCCTTGACGGCCTTGCTCCACGCGCTACCGTACTGGCTGGCCTCGGTGAGCCGCCGCCCGTCCCTGTGGATCAGCCACGGCACGTGCGACCAATACTTTTCGTGGTGGAACTCGGCCTCCCGCAAACGCTTCTCGAGATCGCCGTAGATCGGCCAGAAGCCGATCTTCTTGTTCTTCGGCTGATTACCCGGCGGACGGATGATCTTCTTCTCCCAATCGACCTGCTCCCACTTTGCCGCGAGAATCGATCCCGCCCGGGCGCCGACGTGATAGCCGATGGCGAACAGCAACTTCAACCATTCAGGCTCCATGTACGCCATCAGCCGCTCGTAATCGGCCGCCGGCAGAAAGCCCTGCCGAGCGTTGTCGGCCTTGAGCGGTGAGACGCGCGGCACATGCGTGACGAGCGGCGGGTCCTCGGCCGCCGCCGCGCGAAGCGCCGAGGTGATGAGTGCGACGTACCTGTTGACGCTGGCCGCCGCAAGGCCGCTTTCCGCGAGACGATCCTGAAACTTCTCGATGTCCCTCCTGCGCAGCTTGATGACGCGGACCGCCGCCAGCTCATCGGCAAGTATCCTGGACATGCCGGCCCAGATCGCACTGAAACTTGCCGGGCGCTCGCGCTCGTAACGCTCAACACGCCAGCGCACAATATCGCCCACGGTGCGCTGCATCAACCCTTCAGGCATGATGCCCGCAGCGGCGTCCGCCGTGCGGCGCTTGAGCTGCACCCGGACGTCGGCTTCCGAGCCGTACACGGTTTCTCTGGCCGCGACACCTTCGACCATCCATCGCAGTTCCCATGAATGGCGTCCGCGCTTGCGGTAGCTGCCGTCGCCATGCCGATTCTTCTTCTTTCGTTTAGCCATGGGATCAATTATAAGAGCGGGGTCAATCCACATGGCCCGCTTCCTTCTCACGCTCGACGAAGTCGTCCAAATCACACCGGTCGAACAGCATCTTCTTATCACCCGAAGTCACCCGGATGCGCTTCTCCCTCGCCAACTTGCGGACAATCGCCTCGGGCCGGCCGATGTATTGCCCCGCCTGTTTGGTGTCGAGCAGGCGCGGCTCGACCATCGGACGGGAGTTGGTAATTTCCTCGCGCACTACCTTGCGCATCCTGCTCTCGACCAGATCACCCAGTGAGTTTTCAAGAGGTGATGGCGCCGTCTCCCAGCCGTTTCTCATCATCGCTACCTGTCAGCCGTCATCCGTCTTTTGCCCGTCCCCTGCAATGCGTATTCGAGTTTCTGGCAGGCCTTGCAGGTGGCCATGATGCCGCGTACCGCGTACCAAAGCTGTTCACCGTCCGGTGCAGCTGCCCCGCACAGCGGGCGGTATTCAATTCCCGTGCGCCCGGGGATGCTGACTGGCTCCATGTAGTGGCTGACCACACTGTCTTTCACCCACGTCATGGGCTGATCAGCCTTGTCGCAGCTTCATTTCTCTTCTTTCTCGTCTTTGGTCTCGAACCACTTGGCATCCGGGCCGCACAGCCAGTCATGGTTGCGCATCACACTGCAATAATTCGACTCGCTGTATTCAGGCGGCAGCCCAAGATGGTATCGGGGCCTTTGGTCGGGCTCGGCCCGAGCTGAGCCGCATCGAGCGAAATCGTATCGGTGCCCAAAAAGCCAAACCGCCAGGTTCTTGTTCGGCATGCAGTGTTTACAGTCCCGGCAGGCGGGAATCGTTTTCGTCATCGCTCATCTCCCGTAGCCATCGCTTGCGCGGGCGGCACGCCGCTCCCCGGCTCCTCCCCGCAGGCCTCGGACAGCTGTCGGATGCCGGCTTCGTAGCCCTGGTCCCAGACCACATCCATCCTCGCGTTAGCTGCCCAAATGTAGCCGAAGACGAGGGACAGCGCAGCCAGCAAAATGCCCAATCCCCTGCGATCGCTCATGCCGCCGCCTCGCTATCCGATTTGCCTAGATTCCATCCGCGGCGCGTCGCCAGCGCCTCCAGGTAATCGAGCGCAGCGATACAGTCGGCCAGGTGCTCCGGCGCATGGCCCCTCCCCTCCCGCCAATGGTCGCGGGCCTTGGCGAGGGAGGCAAAGTGACGGCAGCCGGCGTGCATCGACACGCCGTCGGGATGGTGGACCAACACCATGTGATATCCGGAGCCGCCTGACGCCGTGAGGATGCGGGAGCAGTGCTCGGCCAGGACCCCGCTGAGGTCCGCCTTGCGGAGGTCCGCCCCGCTGAGGTTCGCCCAGCGGAGGTCCGCCCCGCTGAGGTTCGCCCAGCGGAGGTTCGCCCAGCGGAGGTTCGCCCCGCTGAGGTTCGCCCCGCTCTTTATAGCCTCCTGTACGCCCTCGGTGATCGTGTTCGCTGTAGATCTGTACAGCACAGTGCCCGTATAGCGGTTTAGAATTTCGATCATTGGCTTGCTCCCCACTGTGATGCTCGAGCCGTCAGAAGGGAACATCGTCCTCGTACTCGTTTTCCGGTGCCTCAGTGTCGCCCGATGAATTGTTCTCGATGCTGCCATAGCCCGCAAAAACGACCTTGTTGGACTTTTTCTCCTTCCCTTCCCGCCGGTCGAAATAGGATTGATTTTCGACGGTGACGAGAACTTCCCGATCAATGAGTAGTTCCGGTATGAGATCTACTTTTCCCGCGACATCCAAACCGAGCGCACTGCAAAGCAACTTCACCCGCGGCAAGGCTGCCTCGCCGAAGCTGATGCGGTCGAAGATGAGCCTTCCCCGGTAGTCGCCCTCCTTGACAACGAACCGCAGGGTCCACATCTCATCTCCGGCCTTCGTCCGCTCGTTCGGGTCGATCGCCGCCAAGCGGCAGGGATAGGCTCCCGGCGGCAGCGGGGAAAAGTCCCGCGCGTCGTCCACTTTGGAAAAATCATATTCGGGCATTAGAAATCCTCACCTTCCCTTCCCCGGTCTCGCCCGACAGGGCATTCACGCTGCGTTAACCTCCCTTAGCCGCAGAGCGGCCTGTTCCAAGGTGATGCCGAGGTCGTTCTCCATCACCGGGCGTAGATAGTCGAGCTTCAGCTCCCAGTCGTCCCGTTGCGCGATGGCGCGCTCAATATTCAGCTCCCGCTCAAGAAGCGCCTTCTTAAGATGGGGCCATTTGGCCTTGAGGGTGGCGATGTATCGGTATTCGCCCTCTTGCTCGAAAGCGATAGCAAGCGGGGCGTCCATGCCGGGAAGGTAAAGCTGATCTTCCTGGTCTTGACTAATCTCCGTCGCCTCGCGGAGAAGATGCTTGACCATGGCGCTGGCGCCTTTGAGCGCCAGCGCTTCCCCGTATTGCTCGAACACGTCGGGATGCAGCCGCTTAGCGTGAGCAACAATCCCGTCGATCCCAACCGGATCACCGCTTGCCAGGTGAAGATGGATCGACTCTTTCAGGACCTCTCGAATCGTGCCGTTCACCGCCATATCTCCTTGAATCGCTTCAAATAGTCAAAGGCGCCCTCCAGGTGATTCTCGACCCGGAAACGCCGGTAATCGGAAATCTCCGACGCCAGCTGCTCCGGCTCAACGGGCATGGAATTCAGGTTCTCAATAGCGTGAAAGAAGGTGCCCTGCCGCTGGCCCTGCTTGACCTCTTGCGCGATCTGCTCTTCCGGCTTCGGGCTGTGGTAGTAGCCATCCCTGGCCGGCACCATCTTGTTCTCGGCAATGGCGATGCGCTTGGCCTCCTTCGCTGTGGGTAGCTGCTGCTTCTTGTCCTTGACCACTTTTCGAAGGGCGTCTGCGATGTGGGTCTCCCCGTCACGGACTTTCTGAAGTAGCGCGGGGTCGGCCTCATGGACTTTCTTTGCCGCCGAGACGTAGTCGCGGTTGGTGCCCAATTGCTTCGCAGCTTGCTCCACCGCCTCGCCTTCATGGGAAGGTTCCCCAATTTTTTGGGGAAGCTTGTTCTTGCCCCCCATCCGCTGCCGACCCTTAGCCTCCTGTTCAAGCATCGGCAGGATCTCAACAGCGATAGCCGCCCGTTGGGAACTCGTGAGGTGTCTCCGGTGCAGGTTAAGGCTGAGAACGACCGACAGCGGGGATCCGCCCTTGCCGTCCCACTTTCGCAACACGGGTTCGATGCCGAGCTCGCGGCAGACGCGGAAGCGATTGCGGCCGTCGAGAATTTGGCCGTCGCAAAGCAGAATGGGTTCGCGCAGACCCTGTTCCTGGATATCGTGGAGTAGCTCCTGGTACTCCTCGCCCCGCATCATGGGAAAGACGGAGGCGGCTGGGTGATATTCGAACTCAGCGCCCATCAGGCCGCTTCCTTTTCCGATGGCTCGGGTCGCGGAATGTCAGAAGGCCACGCCAGATCGCTAGGCCAGTGGTTGGAAAACCACGACATAATTCGGTCACGCCGACGAACGGTAATCCCCCAGCCATCTCTCAGGCGGTCTAGTAGTCGCCCCTGGCCTGCGGCATACAGGCTTACGGTGCTTAGAGAGAGCCCTTGCTTGGCCGCGTAGTGCTCGGCCACGGTCAAAATGTTACGGATGTCGTTACTGGCCACAATGCCAGTATTGCACTGGCCAACTAGCCAAGATGCAAGCCTAAATTGCTCTCGGTGTGCTTTTTCTGGCATTATTGCCAAACTGGGTATTTACTTGACTCAGGTGACCCCAAGATATAGTATGGGCGGCTGTGGAGGATTATCCGCGCAATCTGACCGAGTTCGAAGCGCGGTTCGCTACCGAGGAGGCCTGTCGAGACTACCTGTTTCAAATGCGCTGGCCGGAGGGGTTCCGCTGCCCACGGTGTGAACACGACCAAGCGTGGCCAGTTCGCAAAGTGCTGTGGCAGTGCGCACGCTGCGGCCGGCAAGCTTCGGTGACGGCGGGCACGATCTTCCAGGACTCGCGCAAACCTTTGACCCTGTGGTTTCGGGCCATGTGGTGGGTGACCAGCCAAAAGAACGGGGCCAGCGCCTTGGGGCTGCAGCGGGTGCTGGGACTGGGCAGCTACAAGACGGCCTGGAGTTGGCTGCACAAGCTGCGCCGCGCTATGGTGCGACCAGGACGGGACCGCCTCGGCGGCCGTGTGGAGGTGGATGAGACCTACCTGGGCGGGGTCGAGGAGGGCGTCCGGGGCCGCCAAACCGAAGCCAAGGCGTTGATTGCAGTAGCCGCTGAGGAAGATGGCGTGGGTATCGGGCGCATTCGGATGGCGACGGTCCCTGATGCTTCTGCGGAAAGCTTGATGGCCTTTGTGAGTGAGGTGATTGAACGCGGCAGCGTAGTCCATACCGACGGCTGGTTGGGTTACGAGCCGCTGCCCAAGCGAGGGTATCAGCATCAGGTTACGTTCTTGGAGGGGCCGGAGTCGGCCTCGCGGCTGCTGCCGAGAGTCCACCGGGTGGTGTCACTGCTGAAACGCTGGCTGGTGGGAACGCATCAGGGGGCGGTCAGCCACGAGCATCTGGATTACTACCTCGATGAGTTCACCTTTCGTTTCAACCGCCGCAAGTCGCGCAGCCGGGGCAAGCTGTTCTACCGTTTGGCGCAACAGGCTGTCGCCGTGGATCCTGTCCCGTACAAATGCATGGCCGGAGGTGTGGAAAACAAAGGATGTCGCCAACCACAAGATATAGTGGCTACCTGAGTGAAGTAAATACCCAGTATTGCCAATATGAAAGCCCCTGAGTTGCTCCGCCTCATCGACAAACGTTTAGCCGAGCTAGGCATCTCAGCCTCAGAGGCATCCACACGCGCGGTGGGGAACCATTATTTGATAAGAAACATGCATCGCAGGGCCGGAATGCCCTCGGTCGAGAACCTTCAGGCTGTCTGCGACGTGCTCGGCATGGAGTTTTACATCGGCCCGCTCCGCGAGTCCCCTACCGCAGCACCCTCCGCCCCCACCGGGGCGGCGGACGCCATCAGGCAGCGGTTCTCCGGCGAGGCCCTGCGCAAGGAGATACACACCTTACGTGATACGGCCATCGCCATGCACGAAGAGATAGCACGGCGCGAGGCGGGCACGGAGGCCGCGCTGAAGGAGTTGACCTCGCTGCTCTCGCCGCAGGTTCAAGGCCTTAAAGACGACTCCGGTCAGCGCTCACCAGCGGGCGGCAAGGTTCTCCCCTTTCCATCCTCCGGGAGCGCTGACGACGGCGAGTACGATTCTGTCCGGCGCTACAAACCCGATGACATACGAATAGCGGCGGGGCAGATCGCGTTCGTTGACCGCGAGCCTGTCCCGGGCGAGGTCAAATTCCGGCACGACTGGTTGGAGTCGCACGGGCTGGAGGCAAAGAATCTGATGCTGCTTGACGTGACCGGCGACAGCATGGTGCCGACGATCGAAGAAAGCGACTCGGTGCTGATCGACGAGTCGCACCGCAAGCCGCGCAGTGGCAGGATATACAGCGTGGTGACCACCGACGGGCCGCTGGTTAAGCGCCTGCGCAAGCGCGGGGGCCGTTGGTGGGCCGAAAGCGACAACGATAAGTACGAGCCGCGCCCGCTAGGCGAGGAGGACCGGACTCTCGGGCGGGTAGTTTGGTGGGCGCACACGGAGGGGTGAGGCGTGATCGGCCGGGTGATGTGGGCGGGGCGGATGGCGTGAGGGGGCAATGACGATTGAAGCGGGCAAAAAGCCTCCTCGTCAGAACCGCCTACGGCCCCCACAATCAAACATCTGTCAAGCAAATATCAATCCCGTAAGTACCTACCGACATCGAGACTTATCGCCATTTTCCGTCTTCCGCTGGATCGTTTGGGACGGATTCATCAAACAATCTTTCCCGCACGGATCCTCATCAAGGACCAAGACGCGCGCATCCTTCCCGATCTCTCTGCGAGTGCGATCGTGCA
Source organism: Bryobacterales bacterium (assembly GCA_965248205.1). Lineage (GTDB taxonomy): Bacteria > Acidobacteriota > Terriglobia > Bryobacterales > UBA6623. The sequence goes on along the minus strand of CBDFIS010000006.1, from coordinate 6,061,585 downwards.
ACTGCCCGCAGTCGAGCGCGGCGTCATTGTCCCGAGGGGTGATATGCTACCCGATAGCCGGACGAACGTCCCCTGAATGACCGTCAAGAGGGGCCGTCTGAGTTTGCATCTAGGTACTGTGCCCGACGCGGATTCCGCCCACGCCCAAGTAGTGCGCAAGGCGGGCATTGCGAGCTTGGCGGTTTCTTTCAGCAGGGTTACCGGGCTGGTCCGAGAGATGGTCTTCGCCGGACTGTTCGGCGCGGGCATGCAATACGACGCGTTCGTCGCCGCGTACCGCATCCCGAACCTGTTGCGCGATCTCCTCGCGGAAGGCGCGATGTCGGCTGCGTTCGTCACCACCTACTCCCAAACGCTCTCGACCAAAGGCAAGGAGGAGGCTTACGCGCTTTCCAATCGCCTCACGACCCTACTCGTGCCAGTCTTGATCGCGATCTGCGTTCTAGGAACAGTTTTCGCGCCGACGTTGGTGAACTTCATATTCCGTGGGTACGCCGAGATCGAGGGGAAATTCGAGCTCACGGTACTGCTGACGCGAGTGATGATGCCGTTCCTCCTGTTCATAGCGCTTGCCGCCAAGGCAATGGGTGTGCTCAATTCGCACGGCAAGTTCGGTATTCCGGCCCTGTCTTCCGGCTTCTTCAACATCACGTCTGTCGTTGCCGGACTCCTGCTCGGGTTTGCTGTCGGGTCCAGACTGGGCATCGAGCCAATCGTCGGCATGGCCATCGGCACCCTGTTAGGTGGCGGCGTGCAATACCTCTGCCAGATACCAGCCCTTCGACGTACAGGTCTCCGCTTCCGTCCGATGGTGGGAATCTTTGATCCTGGCGTCCGCCAAGTGCTGCGTCTCATGGGCCCGGGCGCGATCGGGGCGTCGGCCGTGCAGTTCAACGTGATGGTCAACAGTATGTTCGCTTCCCAAATCGCGGGCTCGGCCGAGCAAGCCATTAATGGCCCAGTGTCATGGCTCGGGTTGTCGTTCCGCTTCGTGCAGCTGCCCCTCGGCCTGTTCGGGGTCGCCGTGGCGTCGGCAACCCTGCCACTTATATCCCGAGACGTCGGCGAGAGCAGGATCGACGATTTCCGGGATACGCTGTCCAAGTCCCTTGGCCTAGTGTTCTTGCTCACGATCCCTTCGGCGATCGGGCTCTTCGTTCTGAGCCGACCCCTCGTCGGCGTGCTCTACGAGCGCGGGAAGTTCACGCCATTTGATACCGAGCAGACGGCCCTGGCCTTGGCGTCTTATTGCCTGGGTCTCGTCGGATACGCTTCGACGAAGGTGCTAGCTCCTGCGTTCTACGCCCTCGGCAACGTGCGAATCCCGATGTTCGTGTCGGTCCTGTCCATCGTGCTGAACTTCAGCCTGAACAAGTTTTTCATTCATACCCTCGGTCTGGGCCACTGGGCGCTTGCACTCTCGACATCGCTCGTGGCGGGTCTGAACTTCGTGCTTCTCTTCGCTTTCATGAGGGCACGGGTCCACGGCGCGGGAGGGCGGCGATTGCTGACAGCCGGAGGGAAAATAGGGCTCGCCTCTGCCGTCATGGGCGCTTGCTGCTGGGGTCTCGCCCAGCTAGTCGAGTCGTGGGTCGGACCGGGTACGTTTGTCGGTCGCCTCGCGGTGCTTGCCGTCGCCATACCCTCCGGAGTGGCTGTGCTGTACGCGCTTTGCTACCTCATGCGGCTGCCCGAACTAGAACTCGCTCGGCGAGTCGTCTTGGCCCGCATCGACAAGCGGAGGGGGCACGAGACCTAACTGGTGCTAGCGCGCGGATGGCCTGACGGAGCTATGGGCCGCACCTCGCCACTGCGGCTACCAGAAAGACTTGGGTGGGGCTTCCCCCATCTAAGTCGTGTGTCTGGAGGATTCCACGCACATGGCTTTCTAGGATTCGACTGGTCCGACGGGAGCTAAGGCAAGCAGCCTTGCAAAATTCTGTAGCAGCGCCAGTAGCAAATAGGACGCAAATACCATGGCTTCGCGTTTCGCGACCGTCGCATTTGGATGTGGGGGACCGTCAGCCTCACCCCATCCCCGACAGCGTGAACGGCACGCTCTCGCCTTCACGGCTTGAGGTCCTGGTAGCGAAGGAGACCAGCAGCCGGTCGGCGACGCTGCGGCCGAGCAGGTAGGTCGCTGTCGTGTTCTTATAACCCGTCAAGCCGACGAGGCCCTGCTCATCAATGGAAACCGCCTGATTCTCGGAGATCGAGCCGCCCGCCGTGGCGGCGGAGGCGTTGTAAAGGGTCTTGGCGCGAAACCTGACGATCCCGGGAACGTCCGCCGCGATGCCCCGCGAAACCTCAGCCAGTAGCCAGCCGCTGTCGGCGAATAGACGCCCGGGAACATTCGTGTCGAGGTAGAAGGTGGCCTCGGTCGTGGCTGTCAGGTCGTCGGTGTTCTCCGACTCGTCGTATTCGTGAAGGTCGAGCACGATTTCATACACGGGGTCCGCCGCCGCAACTGCGGTCTTGACCTTGTATTCAATCCACTTGGTGGCGCTGAAATAGGCGGTTACCAGGTCTCCCACGGCGAGCGCCTGCCAAGCCGCCAGGACATCGTTACCGTCCGAGTCAGTCTGATGGAACTGGAGCTTGAGGCCGTTGGTCTTAAGGTCGGCCCAGGTTTGTGTGCCGTCGGTCTGGCCGCTTTTGATGAAGCGGTAACCTCCGTCGTCTGACGCCGTGAGCGCGGCGGTCGCGTTCGAGGCGTAGCGCGCCTCGCTGCGGTTGCCGTTCGCGTTGCCCGGTTTGCCGTCCCCGAGGCCCAGGTAGAAGTCCGCCTGCTGCCATACTCTGCCGGCGATGGCCTGGAGCGCGATATCGGCGGAAAACAATTCGGCGATAGCTGGAGCGGCGGGAACTGCATGGGGTAGATGGATCGGCATGCTAGCTTGCCTCCGTGACCGCGATAACGCTTCGGCCCTGCCCTTCGGCCCAGCACCACAGGCCCTCTCCGGTTTTCGGGGTGAAGCCAACGAACGCGAAGTTCTCAAGCACATGGCCGCCGTCCGCGGGATCCGGGGCGGTAGCGGCCTCGTGCAGCCTGACGACGGAGGGCGAAGGCGAGGGGTCGGTGACCTGGAGCATGTAAGGGTCTCCTTCGGTCAGCGACAGCTCGCTCACCAGATTGGTTGGGGTCTTGGTTACGTGATAGATCTGTGTCGCCATGGGGTCCTCCCTTATGAATTCATGGCCCCCTCAACCGCCGTGAATACCGCGCTGTATTTGATGCCGAAGATCTTGAACGACCTGGCATCGGCCTCGGGCAGGGTTCCCGCCAGCGCCAGGGTGTTATCGGAGCGGCGGGCCAGCGCCAGGACGGCGCGGTCGCCGAATTCCGTCACCATCTGTAGCGGAATGACGGCGGCGGAATAGGCGAGCGCCACCCGGTAGAGCGCGTCCTCGGCATCGTCGAGCATGTAGAACGCGCCGTTGTGGACGGCGAGGCCGGCGGGAGTGACGGTCACATCGCTGCCAAGGTTGAAGTTTGAGGCGCTTGACGATGTTGGAGGCGAACTCCCAGGTGCGCGGCGTCGGGAATGCGCGTTCCGTCGACCTGGGATCGAACCGATGCAGCAGGTCCGGCTCGTAGGTGATGAAGAACAGCACTTCGGCGGCGATGCCGTTCGCGGCGCCCCAGGCGAGCCAGTCCTCGGCGTCGACCCGGATCTCGAGGTGGACGAAGCGCGAGGCCAGCGGCGTCGGCATGCGATGCACCACGCCGCGGTCGGTCTCGCGGTTGCCGCAGGCGATGAGCGAGGCGCCTTCGGGGAGCGCGTACTCGCCGACCTTGGGGTCGAGGACGAGCTGGTAGAGCGCCGCCTGGACCATCGGGACGGCGGAGGGCAGCTCCTCCAGGTTGATGAGCCAGCGGCCGGGGTCGTCCGACGGCGGCAGAAAGGCCGGCGGCGCCCAGCGCGTGCGGTCGGCCGAATCGCGCCAGGGGATGCCGCGGAGATCGACGGGATCGAGCAGGAGCGCGCGGACGTCGACGTAGCGGCGTCTCGCTTCCGCCGCGACCTGCTGGGCGATCTGCGACTTGGCGGCGCCGGGCGGGCCCCAGATGATGCAGGGCTGACGCGCCTCGACCAGGAGGGCGAGCACGGTCGCGAGCTCGCTCGGGCGCAGCGTGTAGTCCGCGGAGATGGTGACGGGTTGGGTCATCGGCGTGCTCCGAGTGGCGGGGAAACGGAACGGCGCGGGACGCCTCTCTCAGCGTCCTACGGCCGCACCCCCGGCCGCCGGCTGACCTTTCGGCTCCTCCTGCCGTTGAAACCCGCAGGGCGGAATGCGGAGAGGCCGCGCGGCAAGGCAGGGATCGGACTTCGGGCGGCGGTCAGGCGCGGCGAAGACCGGGGACCATCGGGGCGGTAGGATGATGAGCGAAGGGGCAGTGAAAAGATGTGACGAAACGGTCGGAGCGAGTGGTGCGCAGTTCATCCCGAGATGTGGCCGGCCGGGGATCCCGGTTCAGCGTGAAGCGGACCGGACTGGCCTCGCTGCTGTTCGCCCTGTTCCGTCCGGGGGACGCCAGGGCCGCGACGGTGAATGCGGACAGCGTCAAGCTACGTTTCGGGTCGCGATCGAGGGAGATCGCTTTGCGCGATATCGAAGCGGTTCGGCTGAATGCGGGTCGGCGCTGGGGTGGCGTAAGGCTGGGCCAAGCAGCGGCCGGGGCGACGGTGTCAGGACTCGCACGAACTGAAGCGAGCGCGCTGGCCGACGCAATAGAGACGGCAAGGGTCGACTGGTGGCGCGACAGACTCGCGCCGCAGATTGGCACGCTTCGTTCCGTCCACGACCGACTGGCCGACCTTGCCAATCCATCGGGATACGTGCATTCCGACGCTATCCGCGAACTCGTGCAGGATGCGCAAGCGACGGCCAGCGGCTTGGTTGGGCGCTGGCCTGATGCCCTGTCCGATGCCCCGGAAATCCGGATGCTGCGGGGAATTCTGGATTTTATGGAAGCGCCCGGAGACGCCAGATCCAAGGCCAACGAAGTCTTTATCGCGAACGAGCTGGTCCGGTCGCGCGACCTGTTCGAGCGCATCGAGGCCAGGCCGCTGACGGACGAACAGCGCAAGGCGGTGGTCGTCGACGAAAGGCGCAATCTGGTGGTGGCCGCGGCGGGCAGCGGCAAGACCTCGGTCATCGTGGCGAAGGCGGGATGGCTCGTCCGGAGGAGATTTCGGAAGCCGTCCGAACTCCTGTTGCTCGCCTTCGCGCGGGACGCCAGGAACGAGATGGAGGAGCGTGTCCGCAAGCGCCTCGGGGCAGCCGCACGCGGCGTGACGGTTCGGACCTTCCACAGCCTTGGCATGGCGATCATCGGCGATGCGGAAGGCAAGCGTCCGGCGCTGGCCCGGTCGGCGGAAAGCGACCGGGCGCTGTTCGACCTGCTCAAGGGAATCGTCACTGGCCTGTTGGCCGACGGCACCCTTTCGGAAACCGTGTTGGAGTGGTTCCAGGACCAGTTCGCGCCCTACAGGAGCGAGCATGATTTTCCAAACTGGGGCGCGTACTGGAACTACATCCGCCGGAACGACATCCGCTCGCTGAAGGGCGAAGAGGTGAAGAGCTACGAGGAATGCGAGATCGCGAATTTCCTCTATCTCAACGGCATCGCCTACGAATACGAAGCGCCCTACGAGCATCCGACGGCGACGGCCGAGAAGCGCCAGTACAAGCCCGACTTCTATCTGCCGGACCACGGCATCTACATCGAGCACTTTGGGCTCGACGCCGCGGGAAACACGGCGCCGTTCGTCGACCGGGAGAAATACCTCGAGGAGATGGCATGGAAGCGCAAGGTCCATGCGGAACGGGGCACCGTCTTGGTCGAGACCTTCACGCGCGAGCACGCTGACGGACGGCTAATCCGGAATCTCGAAGAGAAGCTGGCAGCGCATGGCGTGGAACTGACGCCGCTTCCGCGGGAGCAGGTGTTCGCCGTCCTCGAAGGCCAGGGACGGATCGACCCCTTCATCCGCCTCCTTGCGACCTTCCTGCAGCACTTCAAGGGCAGCCGGCTTTCCCTGGAAGAGGTCGCTGAACGGGCGCGCTCCCTCGACGACGGGGGGCGGGCGGAAGCGTTTGTGACGGTATTCGGGCCGATATTTAAGCGCTATCAGGAGACTCTTGCCCGCGACGGAGCGATCGACTTCCATGACATGATCACGCGGGCCACCGACCATGTGGAGGCCGGCCGCTACCGCAGCCCATTCGGCTACATCCTGGTCGATGAGTTTCAGGACATCTCGCCGGCCCGGGCACGGCTGTTGAAGGCGCTGCTCGACAGCGCTACGGGGGCGCAGCTGTTCGCGGTCGGGGACGACTGGCAGGCGATCTACCGGTTCGGCGGGTCGGACATCGCCGTCATGCGGGAATTCGGGGCGCGGTTCGGCGAGTTCGAACGCATCGACCTCGAAACCACCTTCAGGTGTGCGGACCGCATCGCGGCGGTTGCGACCGAATTCGTGCTGCGCAATCCCGCGCAGATCCGCAAGACAGTGCGTACAAGGCGCAAGGCCGAGGGGCCAGCGGTGCATGTGGGCCTTCCGGGCGACGAAGGGCTCTCGCTGCTGAAGGAAGCACTCGACCGGATCGCCGAGGATGCCGGTCGGCACGATGGAACGTCGGAAGTGCTGCTGCTGGGTCGCTACCGGCATTTGCAGCCCCTGAATCTCGGCAGCCTGGCGAAGCAGTATCCGGGCCTGCGCTTCACCTACCTGACCGTGCATCGCGCCAAGGGGCTGGAGGCCGACTATGCGGTGGTGCTCGGCCTATGCTCCGGCAAACACGGATTTCCGGTTGAGATCGCAGACGATCCGGTGCTGGACCTGGTGATGGCGGCGCCAGAGGCGCATCCCAATGCCGAGGAGCGGCGTCTGCTCTATGTCGCGCTGACTCGGGCGCGCCGCCAGGTGTTCCTGCTCGCTGAAGGTGGGCCGCCATCCGCGTTCGTCACGGAACTGATCGACGGCAGCAAAGGCGTGACCGTGTTCGGTCGCCGGTCCGAAGGCGATGTGGCGTGTCCGCAGTGCAAGGAGGGGCGTCTGGAACGCCGCGAAAACGCTCGCGACGGGAGCGTATTCTACGGCTGCTCCAACTGGCCCTATTGCGAGCACACGGGTCGCCCGTGTCCGAAGTGCGGAACCGGCCTGCTGGTCAGATTGGACGGCGCGTTCCGCTGCCGCGACTGTGGGGGGTCGATCGAGGCGTGTCCGCTCTGCGAAGGCTGGCTGGAAACGAGGATGGGTCGGTTCGGCCGCTTCCTGGGCTGCTCGAATTACCCGGGATGCAACTACACGCGCAATCTGCAGCAAGCTCGGGCCGGCTCCCAAAGACAGTCGAAGAGGTCAGGCTCTGGGCAGCGCAAGAGGCGCTGAGGCTCTGGTAAACGGACGTCTTGTCGGGTCGCGGCCTTGAAGCGGCGTGCGGCGACAGGGGGTGCGGGGCGACGGTGGCGGCTCCGGAAACGACCGGAAACGGAGCGTTCATTCGCACACGATCCCGTCGCCGTCGCCGTCTCGCATGTAGCGGTACGCGGGGTGCGAGCGCGGAACCGGCGCGATATCGTGCCGCCTCGCCTCGGCACAGATAATCCGGCCGTTCCGATTGTCGTCGTAACGCAAGAGGGCGTCGGCGCTCCCGTGCGATGCGGTGCCGGGGTCTCGCTCGGGCGCGGCGGTCGCGTGGCAGACCATGGGCTCCAGCGCGGTGCTCTCGCAGCCGGCGAGAACCCGTTCGAGGGCGTCGGCCTCGCGCCGGTCGACGGTAAGCCCGTAGGCGCGGCGAACCTCGACCACACGGGCCGCGAACCAGCACCGGTTGCGCCGCGGGAGCCACTCGGCGGCGTCCTTGCCGCTTTTCTGGTGACGGTTCACGCCCGGCGAGGCCAGCGTGAGGTTGCGGAGATCGGTGGCGAAACGGGCACGGGTGGCGCGGTCCGCCGCGCAAAGCCCGGAATCATGCGCCTCCGACGTCGCCATCATGTGCTCGATGTCGGTCTCGAACCTCGACGTGAAGCAGGTGCCGGTATAGGGGCCGTAGACCGCGCCGAGACGGCGCACGATCTCGTGCTCGATGGAAGGAGGATAGAGGTAGTCCCGTTTCCTGTCGTAAGGCGAGCAACGACGTTCGGGCGCAACGATCAGGCCGCGCCATGTCTCGGCGGTGGCAGAGGCGATAATTGCGAAAGTGACGACGGCTGCGAGGCCGGACAGAGCGAGGGATCGCATTCGACTGCAAACTGCGTGTGGTGACGTCAGGCTGCGCAAGACGGTACGTTCAACATTGCGCTTCGTCGACTTCTCCGCCTAACACTGAGCCGCGATTTCGCTGCCGCGCCACAGACTTGTACCGGGGTGCAGGGCGAGGCCGGACTGCGAACGGCACATCCTGTCGGGAAGCGGTTGGGCCGCGAAACCGCCGACGGCGCGGGAGCCAATGGCGGCACAGGGCGTCGGTGTCGCGCCCCTCGGTCGGCTATTCGCCGGTCATTTGGCGGAGGAAGCCAGGACGGTCCCGGGGCGCAGCAGAGAGCATACTCCAGAAGACACACTCGATCAAAATGCACGATGTGCAGGGTAACCGTCCGGATGGAGCCGACAAGCCCGGTCCGCCCGGACGAGCCAGGGGCGGTATCAGACCGGACCGCCATCGCCTTGGTCGAAATTCCTACGACGTGCGGCACGATTGCCGAAGGACATGAGCGGTTCCGCCCCGCCATCCTGGGGCATGGACGGCAAGGGGTTCTCCGGCGACGAGGTTTGGGGCGTGTTCGCCCTGGGCGCGCTGCGTGCGGGAGATGCAACGGGAGCCGTGGCGGCGCTCGGACGCGCGCGGCTCCGCTACGCGGGCGGCTTCCTGGCCCGTCTAGCGATGGTGGCGCCGGGGGCGTCGATACGCCTGATGTGGCTGCTCGCCGTGAAGCGCCTGGCCCGCTCGGGGGCGGGCCGGGGCACCTACGGTGAAGCAGATGGAGCCTGACCTCCGTCTCCTACCAGATCCGCCCGCAGGCTGTCGGCGACACGCGCCGCTGACGCCTTCACCGAATCGCGTGCGAGGTGGGCGTAGCGCGCCGTCGTCTGCACCTTCCGGTGACCGAGCAGCTTGCCGATCATCGGCAGGCTCTCACCGAGCGCGAGGGCCCTGCTGGCAAAGCTGTGACGCAGGTCATGAATTCTCACGTCCTTCAAGTCGGCCCGTGCACGGATGACGAGCCAGGCGTTGTTGAGGTTGCTCAGCCGGGCGCCCGGCTTCGCGCCGGCGATCACCCAGGGATTGTCCGGCAGGCGCGGCAGACCTCCGAGAACACGCCGGGCCGCCGGCGAGATGGCGACCGTTCGCGCGCCGGTCTCCGCGTCGCGCAGCCGGAGCTCGCCCGCTTCGAGATCCACGTCCTCCCAGCGCAGCGTCAGGATCTCGTTGCGCCGACAGCCGGTCAGCATCAACAGCCGGAACGCCGCCACCGCGCTCGAGCACACCTTCCCTTCGGCCTCGACCTCGTCGAGGGTGCGGCCGAGACGGCGGAACTCCTCCTCCGAGAGGAAGCGCTCGCAACTCTTCTCCCTGTATTTCTGCACGAACCGGCACGGGTTGCCGCCTTCGGGCGCGATACCCCACCCCTCGGCCATGTAATAGAGCCGCGAGAGCATGTCGACCACCTTGTTCGCCGTCGTCGGCGTCTGGTGCAGGCTGTAGTGCAGAGCCGCGACCCGCTCGCGCCCGATCTCGCCGAGACGGACTGTGCCGAGGGCCGGCAACAGGTGCTTGTCGAGCATGTGCCGGCACTGCCGCACCGTGGTCGGCTTGCAGCGCACCGCGACATGCACCCGCATGTAGCGCTCCGCCAATTCGGCGACGGTGGGGCCGGAATCCGCCGGGGCAGCGCCGTTGCCGATCACCGGCTCCCGGCCCGCCTTGATGTCGGCGATGATCCGCGCCGCCTCGCGCCGGGCCCGGTCCGCCGAGATCAGCCCGTGCCAGCCGAGGGCGAGACGGCGCGACTTGCCGCCCGCGCGCGTCTGCACGAGGTAGACCTTCGAACCCGATGGATACACGCGGATGCCGAAGCCCTGAAGCTCCGAATCCCAGTAAACGGCCTCGCGCTCTCCCGCTTGAAGCGCTTCGACCGTCCGCCTGGAAATCGACCTGCTGTTCAGTCTCGCCATGGTTCGAATCCACTCCCGTTTCCGTTGTCCCGCCTACTCCGCCAGGATATCCGCGCCAATGCTGTCGGCGACCCTGGCCGTCGATGCCCGCACCGACTCGCGGGCGAGATGGGCGTAGCGCGCCGTGGTGTCGATCTTCCGGTGGCCGAGCAGCTCGCCGATCATCGGCAGGCCCTCGCCGAGCGCGAGCGCCCTCGAAGCAAAGCTGTGACGCAAATCGTGAAGGCGGACTCCGTCAAGTCCGGCATGCCTGCGGACGCGGTTCCAGGAGTCGTTGATGTTGGTCTGATGGGTGCCCTTCTTCCGACCGGGGAACACCCATCGGTTGTCCGGGGTGCGCGGCAACCCCGCCAGCACCTCGGCCGCCGCGGGCGGCATCGGCACGATGCGCGCGCCCGTCTTGCTGTCGCTGAGCCGCATCTCGCCCGCCTCGAAGTCGAGGTCGTCCCAGGCAAGCCCCATGATCTCGTTGCGCCGGCATCCGGTCAGCACCAGGAGCCGGATCGCCGCCGCCGCGTGCCGCGAGGCGAGGCGCTTGGCGGGCGCGACGGCGAGCGTCCGGCCGAGCCGGGCAAGTTCCTCGGGCGTCAGGAACCGCTCCTTGTGCGGATCGACCCTGTAGCGGCGCACCGACTTGCACGGGTTCCTGTCCGGCGGGCGCATCTCCCAGAGTTCGGCCAGGTTGAACATCTTGACCAGGATGTCGACCGTCCGGTTCGCCACCGTGGGCATGTCGCTCAGCCCGAACTGGAAGTCGAGGATGTGCTTCTTTTCTACCTTCGACACACGGAGCCCGCCGAGACCCGGCATGATGTGCTTCTTCAGCATCAGCCCGTAGTGCCCCGCATTTCCAATTTGATTTCGGCATCCCGACCTTGCAGCGGCCTTCAGCGTCTTTATTTATAGGGGTTCAAGCCCTGTCAGGACGCACGGAGGCCAACACCCAATGGGTGAAAAAGAAAACAAGCCGTTTCAGCTCACCTTCAACGGATTTCTGAAAGTCGATTTCCAAGGATCGCGCGTCACCTCGGATGGTGGCCTGATTCTCATTCGGGAACTGGACGAGCGGCTCGGACTGGGCAAGCTGATCGACGAGCATCTGACGGATTCGCGGCAAGGCACAAACAAGAAGTTCCCACTGGCCGACCTGGTGCGGCAATCGGTCTACAGCCGCCTCGCCGGCTACGAGGATCTCAACGATGCTGCCCGTGTCTCGGCTGACCCGACTTTTCGTCTGATCGGCTCGAAGAAGAACTGGGATCGCGGCGGGGCGCTTACGTCGCGTCTACAAAGCTTTGAGGCAGAGCTGCTGGCCAGTGAAGAGAACCTGCTTGGGCTGATGGCGGTGAACCGCGAGTTGGTCGCTCAAGCCCAAGCGCAGGACGAGTCCGAGCGTGTCGTGCTCGATATGGACTCCACGGAAAGCCCGGTCCACGGTCAGCAGGAAGGCAGCGCTTACAACGGCCATTTCGAGTCCACCTGCTACCACCCGCTGTTGCTGTTCAACCAGCACGGTGATTGTCTGGCGGCGAAGCTGCGAGCGGGTAACGTGTCCAGCGCCGAGGACTGGGACGAACTGCTGCTGCCCGAGATCGAGCGCCAACAGGGAGAAGGCAAGCAAGTGACGTTCCGCGCCGACGCCGCCTTCGCCAAGCCGGAGATCTACGAGGCGTTGGAGGATCGCGGAGTGGACTACGTCATTCGCATCCCAGCAAACAAGAACCTGGAGTTGGAGATCGAAGAGATTCTGTTCCGTCCGCCGGGCAGGCCGAGCCTGAAGCCACTAGTGCGCTACAAGAGCTTCCGCTATCAGGCCGCGAGTTGGTCGAAGCCTCGGCGGGTTGTGGCCAAGGTTGAGCACCACCAAGGCGAGTTGTTTCCTCGCGTCGGGTTCATCGTCACGAGCATGAGCTTGCCCAGTCGGTCGCTGGTGCGCTTCTACAACAAGCGCGGCACGGCCGAGCAATGGATCAAGGAAGGCAAGCAGGCAACCCACTGGACACGGCTGTCCTGTCATCGTTTCCGGGCAAACGAGGTGCGTTTGCAGTTGAGCGTGTTGGCCTACAACCTGGGGAACCTGTGGCGGCGGCTGGGGCTGGCGCAGAGGATCAAGAACTGGTCGCTGACGAGCTTGCAGCATCGGTTGATGAAAACCGGAGGGCGGCTGGTCAAGCATGCCCGCTATTACGGCGCATTTCCAATTTGATTTCGGCATCCCGACCTTGCAGCGGCCTTCAGCGTCTTTATTTATAGGGGTTCAAGCCCTGTCAGGACGCACGGAGGCCAACACCCAATGGGTGAAAAAGAAAACAAGCCGTTTCAGCTCACCTTCAACGGATTTCTGAAAGTCGATTTCCAAGGATCGCGCGTCACCTCGGATGGTGGCCTGATTCTCATTCGGGAACTGGACGAGCGGCTCGGACTGGGCAAGCTGATCGACGAGCATCTGACGGATTCGCGGCAAGGCACAAACAAGAAGTTCCCACTGGCCGACCTGGTGCGGCAATCGGTCTACAGCCGCCTCGCCGGCTACGAGGATCTCAACGATGCTGCCCGTGTCTCGGCTGACCCGACTTTTCGTCTGATCGGCTCGAAGAAGAACTGGGATCGCGGCGGGGCGCTTACGTCGCGTCTACAAAGCTTTGAGGCAGAGCTGCTGGCCAGTGAAGAGAACCTGCTTGGGCTGATGGCGGTGAACCGCGAGTTGGTCGCTCAAGCCCAAGCGCAGGACGAGTCCGAGCGTGTCGTGCTCGATATGGACTCCACGGAAAGCCCGGTCCACGGTCAGCAGGAAGGCAGCGCTTACAACGGCCATTTCGAGTCCACCTGCTACCACCCGCTGTTGCTGTTCAACCAGCACGGTGATTGTCTGGCGGCGAAGCTGCGAGCGGGTAACGTGTCCAGCGCCGAGGACTGGGACGAACTGCTGCTGCCCGAGATCGAGCGCCAACAGGGAGAAGGCAAGCAAGTGACGTTCCGCGCCGACGCCGCCTTCGCCAAGCCGGAGATCTACGAGGCGTTGGAGGATCGCGGAGTGGACTACGTCATTCGCATCCCAGCAAACAAGAACCTGGAGTTGGAGATCGAAGAGATTCTGTTCCGTCCGCCGGGCAGGCCGAGCCTGAAGCCACTAGTGCGCTACAAGAGCTTCCGCTATCAGGCCGCGAGTTGGTCGAAGCCTCGGCGGGTTGTGGCCAAGGTTGAGCACCACCAAGGCGAGTTGTTTCCTCGCGTCGGGTTCATCGTCACGAGCATGAGCTTGCCCAGTCGGTCGCTGGTGCGCTTCTACAACAAGCGCGGCACGGCCGAGCAATGGATCAAGGAAGGCAAGCAGGCAACCCACTGGACACGGCTGTCCTGTCATCGTTTCCGGGCAAACGAGGTGCGTTTGCAGTTGAGCGTGTTGGCCTACAACCTGGGGAACCTGTGGCGGCGGCTGGGGCTGGCGCAGAGGATCAAGAACTGGTCGCTGACGAGCTTGCAGCATCGGTTGATGAAAACCGGAGGGCGGCTGGTCAAGCATGCCCGCTACTACTGGCTGCTGTTGGCCGAGGGGCATCTCAACCGCAAGCTGTTCGCTGAGATGCTGGGGCGGATCTGGGCGCTGCCTGTGCCAGGCGGGTAACGGGCGACGGCTGCGACGGAGAAGAGACGCTGGGTTGCTGAAGAGGGAACTACTCGGAGCCGTGTCGGCGAAAAGCCCTCCAGCGAGCTGGAACGCGGCGATCGAGCGGCATTCAGCGACCCAAACGGGAGCGAACGGAGCATCGATCGTGAGAGGAAGACGAAGACCTTGCACCCGAGCCGCGGATCGGAGTATCCTGACCATCGCGGGATGGCCAAAACGGAAATTCCAGATTACTGGCTGCTGTTGGCCGAGGGGCATCTCAACCGCAAGCTGTTCGCTGAGATGCTGGGGCGGATCTGGGCGCTGCCTGTGCCAGGCGGGTAACGGGCGACGGCTGCGACGGAGAAGAGACGCTGGGTTGCTGAAGAGGGAACTACTCGGAGCCGTGTCGGCGAAAAGCCCTCCAGCGAGCTGGAACGCGGCGATCGAGCGGCATTCAGCGACCCAAACGGGAGCGAACGGAGCATCGATCGTGAGAGGAAGACGAAGACCTTGCACCCGAGCCGCGGATCGGAGTATCCTGACCATCGCGGGATGGCCAAAACGGAAATTCCAGAGTGCTTGATGGTGTTGGGCTTGCAGTGCATGGCGACATACTCGCGCTGGTAGCGCTCGGCGAGGTCGGCCACGGTCGGCTCGGCGTCGGGCTCCGCCTCGACCGGAGGCAGGCCGGCCTTCATTCGGGCGAGGTACTTGGCGGCGTCCTTGCGGGCCTCGTCGGGCGAGATGTCCCCGTGCCGGCCGACCGTCACGCGCCTGGACTTGCCGTTCATCCGGGTCTGGACCACGTAGACTTTGCGCCCCGTGGAATAGACGCGAATGCCGAAGCCGGGGAGCTCGGAATCCCAGAACACCGCGTCCTTGCCGTTGACCGCAAGGCGGTCCACGATACGCTTGGAAAGCGTTCGGTACTGGCGTTCGGGCATGGCCTAGTTCCTCGATAGGGACGCTCGGGCGGCTCGTGGTCCGTGGTCGGGAGTGGTCTGAGGCGTCCCGTACCAGTAAGCAAGCCGAAAGCGACCGACTGAAAACTGAGGCGCATTGAAGCGCATCGGGGGCGTGAGCGCAAGGGCCTTGACGGACGGCGAAACCAGAAAATTAGCTAATTAACAATGGGTTATATATACGGAGCGCATTGCAGTGCATGCAGGTCAGGATGGTCGCAAGAGTGAGTTGTCTTTTTGACACGAATGTGGCCTCCCAGCTCATGCGGTCGTCGCCGGCGTCTACAGTCGCGGCGTGGATTTCAGCGCGACACGCCAGGGAACTGTATCTGACTGCAGTCAGTGAAGCGGAACTGCTCTACGGTGTCGCGATCATGCCGGCCGGTAGACGGCGAAACAGGCTGGAGGCATCCATGACCCGGTGGCTCGACCAAGGCTTCGGCGAACGGATTCTGCCGTTCGACAGCGCAGCTGCGCGCGCCTACCCGACAGGTCTGAGCGCGACTATGGACAGGACGGCGGTTCGGCCTTGGGTATTCCACCTAAATTTGGCTGCCAACCTGTCCAAGGATTGGGGTCCACCTCTACAACCGATGACTGCGACATCAGCACCAAGGCCTAAATCTCTTCAATCATCTTTTCCACTATGTCGTAGCCGCGACACCCTTCGATCACAGAGAATCCGCCAAAGATTTCTTCTATGAATATGGATAACCCTTTCGCTTCATCGTAACCAGGTTCCGTATCAACTAATCTCAAGAGATAAACTTCCAAGTGTTTGAACAAATCGAATATCGCGGCATCAGTGATCGTATAATTGTGAAGGACATAATCAATTTGTTTGGCCAGCACTTGCAGGTTCCATACGATAGCTCGATATTGCGATCCGTCGGCATTAATCCCGTTGCAAAACGCATGGATTCCTTCATGGCCTTCACGAGCTCCGTCAAACGCTTTTCTATACCCCTCGATCGTTAGGAGGTCCTCAACTGTCTCGTGATCCGCTTCCAGGTCAGTTCGCCCGCCTTTCTGACTAGCAAAAATGACTTGCCACATAATGTCACTTTTCAGACCTCTATACTGTTGCCTCAAGTTGTCCTTTACGATTCGACGCTTCCTGCGCTCTGGAACGTAGACAACGAGGAAATAGAACAAGAACGATACGAGTCCTCCTATTAGGAACGGAGAAGACAAATTGAAAAAGTCATTCCACCATGTCGAATCTGTAAATCTAATGTCCAAGAATTCATTTCCATGTACGATGGCAAATGAAACTAGTGTCACAACGAACCAAAAGAGAACCTTCGAAAAAGGCTTTAGTATATTTTCGCACATGGAGAAGATTCCGCTTTACGTCACCTAGCTTTCTGGCCCGCGCCACCGGCTGACTCTACGGGACGGGTGAGAGTCCGGTTTCATTGTGGCGTGCTCGGTGCCGACCTGACAAGCGCCTGTGGAACTACCCTGAGTTTGACACAAAGGTCTGCATGTTCACTCCGTTGTCCAAAACGTTAGTCATGGCCGAACGAAAATGATTGTTTCGTCGTGTTATCAGTATGTTATGAGATATATTACAGTCCGGCCCCGATGTAGAACCGGGTTTTCCCCCCGGCGTCCAGCCGGCAGCGCCCGCGAGGCCGCCCGTGATAGCGCCGCTCAGCGCGCCGCTCCTCGCACCTTCGGTGAAGCTGCCTCTCGTCGCCGCCGAGATGCCGCCTCCGATCGCCGCTCCCCAGCCCGAACCGGCTATCGAGCCCGTAAGTACCTTTCCGAGCGTGCCCTTGATGCCGACCTTACCGACAAGGGTAGACGCAACTTTCCCCCAGCCCATGCCGCTCAACCAGGATCCGGCAGGCGCGATCGCCGCTCCCGCGGTGAAGAAGATGGCGGTCGCCGCCAGCGCGATCGGCCAGACTTTCTTCATGGCCCTGGCTGTCTTCTTGATGAATCTACCGATACCCTTGAATATGCGTTTGCAGGGGGTATCCACTTGCTTGGACCACACGCTACATGTTGTGGTCGGACCTCGAACTCCCTCCCACGAGCCGACGGTACGTGACCGGATCGACTTGTACGGCGTTCTGAAGCAGGTGGTAGAACAGCAGTCCACGTGCCCGTGAACGCCGGCGATTGAAGCGGAATGTGAATTCATCGAGGTAGTAGTCCAAATGCTTCTCGCTCACCGCTCCTTGATGTGTTCCCAGCAGCCACCGCTTCAGAAGCGAAGCCACAAGCGCGTCAAGGGTTGTGTTGCAACTTTGGCCAGCGGCGTCTGGTAGCCTGAAGAGATCGTGAAGAAGGCAATCCGACCGGCGATCTTCAAGTGGCGACAAACGGAGCCCGAGCTGATTTTTTGCGCCGTGCGCTGGTACCTTTGGTACTCGCTCTCGTTCCGCGATATCGAAGAGCTGCTCAGCGAGCGCGGCCTGGAGGTGGACCACACGACAATCTGGCGCTGGTTCCAGCGCTACGGTCCCGAACAGGAGGAGCAGCTGCGCCGTCATCTCAAGCCAACCAACAAGTCCTGGCGTGTTGATTAAACTTATGTTCGGATCGCTGATGCTACTTGTATCGCGCTATTGATTCCACCGGTGCAACCAGCGACTTCCTGCTGTCAGCGCTACGCGATGCCGCGGCGGCCAAACGGCTGTTTCGCAAGGCTCTCAGCGATCCATCGCATCCGCATCCCCCGCGTCATCAACACCGATCAGGCACGCCTCTACGGCTCGGCGATTCCAGCAGTGAAAAAGGAAGGAACCCTGCGCCGCCGCTGCCGACATCGGCCGGTCCAATACTTGAACAATATCCTGGAGCAGGACCATGGAGCGATCAAACGACGGGTGAAGGCCAAGCAGGGGTTTCGCGAGTTTCACGCGGCGCGGCGAACAATCCAAGGCCACGAGGTCATGCACATGATTCGGAAGGGGTAGGCGAGGTGGGTGAGCGGTTCGGATGTTCGGCGACAGATTCAGTTCATCAACAGGGCTGTTCGGGGTGGCTGCATGAGACGGAGCCCGGTCGACTCGACCAATCGCTCTCCTGCCGCTTTTTGAAAGTTGCAACACATCCTGATAAAGAGTTTGCGGTTGCTTGTCGCCCGGATTCGCAGGCTGGAATTCATGGGCGTGGTGACTTTCGTCCGGAACGCCATCGCAGACTATAAAAATACAGCGTCTCTAGTGCCGAGTTCCCAGCACCTCGCTCGGGCGATGGTGAGGCCGCTGTGTGGCAAAGCGCCTCGGGTTGTGGTCGAGTTCGGTCCCGGAACGGGCGTGATGACCCGCGAATTGCTGCGGCTGATGCCGGACGACGGCACTCTGCTCGCGTTCGAGATCAGCCCGCGGTTCGTGACGTACCTGCGCGAGACCGTTCCGGACCCGCGCTTGCAGATCGTGCAAGCGAGCGCGGAGACCGCAGCGACGGAACTGAGTCGTCGCGGCATCGAACAGGTTGACGGGGTCGTGTCGTCTCTGGGCATCAGCTTCATGGACATGGGGTCGGTGGACGCGATCTTCCGGCCTCTCCTGTCGCACTTGGGCAAGAAAGGCACGATTACCCAGTTCCAATATGTCACATCCGCATGGGGCTCCATGGCTGGCGTATTCAGTATTTCGATGCGGGCAGTTATGAAGCGCTACTTCCGTTGCGTCCAATCGACCTGCGTGTGGCTGAACCTGCCGCCCGCTTTCGTGATCACCGGCCACGGGGGGCGGACCGGCGACAAGGCTCCACCGGTGCGTCCCACGTTGTAGGCGAAGCCGGGAGCGATGCCCTCGGGAACCTCGATCGTCTCGCCCGTGCGCTTGTTCGTCCACGGCCGCGTCTTGATCTCGGGCGCGGGGCTGGGCTTGAACCCGCGGCGCTTCATCTGCCGCTCGGAGAGTTGGATCAGCTTGCAGCGGCAGTGCCAGCCGTTGGGTGGCGCGTGGGTCTCACAGAAGGGATCATCGACCGGCAGGATCGTGCCGTGCCAGCCCGCGTGCGCGGCCCGCGTGCGGCTGTCCCGCACGGCCGAGTAGCGCAGATACGGCATGCGCTTCTTGAGCCGTTCGACGCGCTCCCAGCGCCCTGCCGCGGAGGACATTCGCGGATTCGTGTCGAAGATCGTCCGCAGCCGCCGCGGGCTGCCCAGCTGGGCCACGACCTTCTTTTGGCTTTCGGGATGCGGACGACTATTACCATCAGTCGTCGTCATCGAGATTTCTCGAGCACATTTAGGGTGCCGGCGTTGCTCATCCAAGCTAAGGATGACCCTTTTATTCCCTTTGAAGTGTTCGACGATCCTATATTCGCCCTAAACCCTTTCTTGCAGCTAGTCTTATACCTAAAATTCCGTTCCCTCACCCGCCACCACGCTCTCCGCACTCTCGGGCGTCACCGAAATCGTCTTTTCCTTCATCGCCTCCATGACCTCCTCCGCCAGCGCCTTCACCTGCTCCGGCCTCAGATCGAGCGGCGCCGCCTCGCCCTTCGCCCCGCGGTCGTCCTCCCGCCAGTCCCGCCGCGCCTTCAGCCAGAAAATCGCCGCCGCCACGCTCGCGCCCTTGCGCTTGCCCGTCACCGGGTCCACCACGCCCACCGCCATGTCATAGAGCGATTGCGCCACCTCCGCGTCCGCGTCCAACGCCTTCGCCCGCGCCTTCCTCAACTCCGGGTACGTCTCGATCCAGCGGCCCAGGGTCCGCGGCTCGATGCCGATGATCTCAGCCACCTGATCGATCTTGTAGCCCGCCAGAAACGCCCGGTAGACGATCCCGGGATGGATGACCGGGTTGAAGACCTGGACCCTCCGCTCCCCGCCGAGCCGCTCCCTGACGGCTCCTGGCGGACGTACCGGCTGTGATTGCTTTTTTTTCATTTTTCGCTTTTTTTCAGGATAGGGTTTTTGAAATCACAGCGTCCAGACGGATAAGGCATACCATACAAGGCGAGGGACCCGCGAACGGATCCGGGGTCCCCCACCCCCCGCGAAAGACCCCCACCCCCCCCTGCTTTAAAACCTTTCCAAAACGATGCAATTAGGTGCGATAACGTACACATCGGAGGCCATATTCCCCCACTAGGAAATCGCATGGCCGCATGATTGGCCGTAAGTATCACAATGTCAACATGTTACGACCTGGGGTCACCGACATTGCCCAAATCTTTGCCCAAATGCGGGCCGCTTCCGGTGCCGCGAGCCGAGCAAGGGAAAGGGCCACCGGCGCGGGCACAGCTAACAAGCGGCTCGTAGGTCTCAGGCCATCGGCGGGCGCTGACACTAGCCCCCTAGGCTCCCCGTACGCCAAAGCCGGCCCTTTCGCTGGTAGAATGCCATCATGCTGCTGAAACGACACGGCGGCTCGATTGATCCGCCAAGGCTCAACGAGCACCACGACGATCTGAGCGGGCTGACGGACGACCCGACACCGGACGAGATCAGGGCGGCTCGGGCCGAGCTGGGCTTGACCCAGACGGACTTCGGGGCGGCGCTTGGCTTGCGGGGAAAGCACCGCAAGAAGCAGGTGCACAACTGGGAGTATGGCCACTCGCGGATGCCGGGGGCGAGCGCGATGATCCTGCGGGCTCGGCTCAGAAAGCACCGCGAGATCGCCGCCTTACGGGCCATGCTGGACCCGCCGCCGCCGGAACAGGGCGATTTAGGCCGATAGAAGCCCTCCACGGCGTTTTCAGCCGTTTTCCGCCCTTGCTCACCACCTCGACCGCGAAAACCGCTCCTGAGCCGTCCTGTGCGCCGGGAACAAGGCGTTCCGGGCGCTTTCCCCTGCCTGCTGGAACAGGAACGGGGATCTCTGTTTCCTTGCGGCTGGCCTTTTGCTACGCGAAAAGTAGCAGCCGCTACGCGAAAAGTAGCCTGCGCTACGCCGGATGTAGCCCCGGCGGGCCGAAAAGGCGTTTGTGCCACCTAACCGGCTGAATCCAGGCGACTTGAGAAGGGGTGGCACACCTCTGTGCCACCTTTGTGCCAGGTTTGTGCCACTTAAGTCGCTGATTCCAGGAATTTTAGGTCTGCCGGCACAGTTTTTCCCGGAAAAAATGCCCCTACCCCCTGCACACGCGAAGGCGGATCCTCGCGCACGCGTAGCGCGCGACGTGCGCGCTGCGCACACGTAGTCCATTTTCCCGGATTTGCTGTGCCATCGCCTTTTATTCCCCTACTACTACTACTACTAAACTATTTATTTATATATATATACAGAGGGTCTCGGGGTGGCACAAAGCCGGCACAAACCTGGCACAAAGTTGTGCCACCCCCGACTCCGACTCAATAGAATCAACACCTTGAGTGGCACAAATGTTTAGAATCAATCATTTACAGACGGACCGCCGCGGCCAGCCAAGTAGGCCTGAGACCTACGACTTGAAAAAGTGTGCCACCTTTGTGCCATCTATCATGCTGATTCCAAAGCCGGTTGAGGTGTATTTCGCAATTTCCCCAAAAACGGGTCAGAGAAAAACCTGGCTGCCGCGATTGTTGCCGGAAAAAGTGGATGCCGCAAAACCGGGGCCAAAAAAAGTGAAAGCCGCGGTAGAAAAAGTGGAATCCGCAATAAAAAAAGTGAAAGCCGCAGGTCAAAAAAGTGGAAGCCGCAAGCCAAAAAAGTGAAGTCCGCATTGCGGCTTCCAGAAAAACTCATTGCGGACGGCTTCGGCTCCCCTCAAAAAAGTGGAAGCCGCAAGAGAAAACCTGGAATCCGCAGAGCTGGGCTGTGCCAGCTAAAGATGGTACAATGCCACAAACGAGGAGGAGGACACCCTTACGATGGACATGTCATCTCACCCCGCGGCGCGGCTGTTTCCCCTGATCAAGGGCGACGAATTCGAGGCGCTGGTCGACGACATCCGCGAAAACGGCCAGCGGGAGCCGATCCTGCTGCACCCGGACGGAAGCATTTTGGACGGCAGGAACCGCTACCTGGCCTGCCGGAAGCTGGGCATCGAGCCCAAGCTCGAGCACTGGGACGGCGAAGGATCCCCCGAGGAGATCGTTCTCAGCCTCAATCTCCACCGGCGGCATTTGTCGAGCGCCCAGCGGGCAGCGATCGCCGTCGAGATCCTGCCGAGACTGGAGGCCGAGGCCAAGGAACGCCAGCGCGAAGCGGGACGGGAGCATGGCCGCGGAAAGCTTTGTCAGAATTCTGACAAAGCTATTGCTCCCGAGCAACAAATAGAAAACAATGAAGTTAACGATGATTCAAAAAGCGAACAAAAGGCGAAGCGAACAAAAGGCGAAGATGTTTACGAGCGGTCTCTGGACCGTGCCGCCAAGATGTTCGGCACCAACCGCGATTACGTCGATACCGCGAGACTGATCAAGGACGCCGACCCCGCGCTTCTCAGGAAGATCCGCGACGGGGAGATGAAAATCGCCGTCGCCCACCGCAAGCTGATGAGAAGAGCGTTCCCCACGCCCAAGCAGGCCCGCCGCATCGCCTTGGCCGAGAACCGCGACGTCGTGGCTCGGGACGGGCGGCGCTACGGCCCGCCGGGGGAGGATCCTGAGAAACCCCCGGAGCTCGACCCTGGCGAGCAGGAAGCCCTGGCGTTCGTCGACGCCGTTGTCACTCTCGGCACGCTGACGTCGGGCCCGGACGATCTCGCCGGGAAGGTCCCCAGCCGGCGGCGGGATGAGGTCGAAAACCACCTGGGAAACGCCATCGAGTACCTGTGGGGCTTCAGCCACGAATGGAACGAGCAGGACGGTGACGGCTAAACCCGCCGTGGGAAACATTGTTCGAAATGTTTCCCACAGGGTCCATATCCACTGGCATGGCCCGCCGACGTGACTTCGCACATTATCATTCGTATTTCTTAGGTCCTGCTTGCGGGCCGCGTGCGGCCTCACGGATGCGCCGCCAAGCAAGGCTGCGCTACCATCGATTCACACAGGGGAGGAAGCATGAGCGGAGAAATGATTGCGATTCTGGCCGTGGGCGTGGCGCTCGCGGGTTTGATCCTTACCAGCAACCGTGGGTTGCGGCAGGACATTGAGACAGGTCGCTGACAAGCCTACAGCACCGGCTGATGAAGACCGGCGGTCGGCTGGTCAAACACGCCCGCTATTACTGGCTCTTGCTGGCCGAAGGGCATCTGAACCGCAAGCTGTTCGCCCAGATGCTCGGGCGGCTTGCGGCGCTAGCTGTGCCGGGAGGCTAGCGCCGACGGCCCGGACAAGCCAGCGTATACGTGTTGCCGAGGGTCGGCGCGGGAGAGGTGTTGCCAAAAAGCCCTTTGCGGTCGCCGGAAACGGCGCAATCGGGCAACATTCGACGGCCAGAGCAGCAGCGAAAGGGGTATCGAACGTGGCAGTAATGCAAAAAACCGTTGCATCGCGGCCGTGGATCGGCTATCCTGCTTCGTACCGGGACTTTTCAAAAGGAAATCCTAAACTGGAATTTCCGTTTTGGCCATCCCGCGATGGTCAGGATACTCCGATCCGCGGCTCGGGTGCAAGGTCTTCGTCTTCCTCTCACGATCGATGCTCCGTTCGCTCCCGTTTGGGTCGCTGAATGCCGCTCGATCGCCGCGTTCCAGCTCGCTGGAGGGCTTTTCGCCGACACGGCTCCGAGTAGTTCCCTCTTCAGCAACCCAGCGTCTCTTCTCCGTCGCAGCCGTCGCCCGTTACCCGCCTGGCACAGGCAGCGCCCAGATCCGCCCCAGCATCTCAGCGAACAGCTTGCGGTTGAGATGCCCCTCGGCCAACAGCAGCCAGTAATAGCGGGCATGCTTGACCAGCCGCCCTCCGGTTTTCATCAACCGATGCTGCAAGCTCGTCAGCGACCAGTTCTTGATCCTCTGCGCCAGCCCCAGCCGCCGCCACAGGTTCCCCAGGTTGTAGGCCAACACGCTCAACTGCAAACGCACCTCGTTTGCCCGGAAACGATGACAGGACAGCCGTGTCCAGTGGGTTGCCTGCTTGCCTTCCTTGATCCATTGCTCGGCCGTGCCGCGCTTGTTGTAGAAGCGCACCAGCGACCGACTGGGCAAGCTCATGCTCGTGACGATGAACCCGACGCGAGGAAACAACTCGCCTTGGTGGTGCTCAACCTTGGCCACAACCCGCCGAGGCTTCGACCAACTCGCGGCCTGATAGCGGAAGCTCTTGTAGCGCACTAGTGGCTTCAGGCTCGGCCTGCCCGGCGGACGGAACAGAATCTCTTCGATCTCCAACTCCAGGTTCTTGTTTGCTGGGATGCGAATGACGTAGTCCACTCCGCGATCCTCCAACGCCTCGTAGATCTCCGGCTTGGCGAAGGCGGCGTCGGCGCGGAACGTCACTTGCTTGCCTTCTCCCTGTTGGCGCTCGATCTCGGGCAGCAGCAGTTCGTCCCAGTCCTCGGCGCTGGACACGTTACCCGCTCGCAGCTTCGCCGCCAGACAATCACCGTGCTGGTTGAACAGCAACAGCGGGTGGTAGCAGGTGGACTCGAAATGGCCGTTGTAAGCGCTGCCTTCCTGCTGACCGTGGACCGGGCTTTCCGTGGAGTCCATATCGAGCACGACACGCTCGGACTCGTCCTGCGCTTGGGCTTGAGCGACCAACTCGCGGTTCACCGCCATCAGCCCAAGCAGGTTCTCTTCACTGGCCAGCAGCTCTGCCTCAAAGCTTTGTAGACGCGACGTAAGCGCCCCGCCGCGATCCCAGTTCTTCTTCGAGCCGATCAGACGAAAAGTCGGGTCAGCCGAGACACGGGCAGCATCGTTGAGATCCTCGTAGCCGGCGAGGCGGCTGTAGACCGATTGCCGCACCAGGTCGGCCAGTGGGAACTTCTTGTTTGTGCCTTGCCGCGAATCCGTCAGATGCTCGTCGATCAGCTTGCCCAGTCCGAGCCGCTCGTCCAGTTCCCGAATGAGAATCAGGCCACCATCCGAGGTGACGCGCGATCCTTGGAAATCGACTTTCAGAAATCCGTTGAAGGTGAGCTGAAACGGCTTGTTTTCTTTTTCACCCATTGGGTGTTGGCCTCCGTGCGTCCTGACAGGGCTTGAACCCCTATAAATAAAGACGCTGAAGGCCGCTGCAAGGTCGGGATGCCGAAATCAAATTGGAAATGCGGGCTAAAGGTTATTGTGGGTCCATGGTGCCCGCACTGGTAAGCGTTCGTGGCAGCAGCCCCGCCCACGCAACGCACTGTGTTTTGTAGGGATATCATGCAATACATGCAATACAATCAAGAGCCGAGTCGAGTATCCTGTCTCTCCTTCCATAGCCGGGTTCTTCGTCCGGCGGCGCGCTCTGCGCCAGTTACCTTCCTGGCCATCGCGGCGGTACTCGCCTTCCAGGGAGTCGCCAGCGCCCAGCCCGACGCGCCGACCAACCTGACGGCGGCGGCCGTCAGCGATACGCAGATCGATCTCGAGTGGAGAGCCCCGACGAACACCGGGGGCACCTCCATCATCGGCTACCTTATCGAGGTGTCTTCCGACGGCGGCTCCAGCTACACCGACCTCCAGGCGAACACCGGTAGCACGGACGTGAAGTACTCCCACTCGACGGGCCTCACCGCCGGGACGACCCGCCACTACCGCGTCTCGGCCATCAACACCGACACCCCTAACACGAGCTTGCCCTCCAACATCGCCAACGCCACGACGTGGACAGTCCCCGACGCGCCGACCGTCCTGACGGCGGAGGCCGTCAGCGCTACGCAGATCGATCTCGAGTGGAGAGCCCCGACGAACACCGGGGGCGACGCCATCAGCAGCTACCTGATCGAGTGGTCTCCCAACGGCAACAACTCCACCTACAACACCCTCGCCACTAGCACGAGCACGAGCTACTCCGACTCGACGAACCTCTCCGCCGGGACGACCCGCTACTACCAAGTCTCGGCCACCACCGGCGTCGGCACGGGCGATCCCTCCGACCCCGCCAACGCCACGACGTGGACAGTCCCCGACGCGCCGACCGTCCTGACGGCGGAGGCCGTCAGCGCTACGCAGATCGATCTCGAGTGGAGAGCCCCGACGAACACCGGGGGCGACGCCATCAGCAGCTACCTGATCGAGTGGTCTCCCAACGGCAACAACTCCACCTACAACACCCTCGCCACTAGCACGAGCACGAGCTACTCCGACTCGACGAACCTCTCCGCCGGGACGACCCGCTACTACCAAGTCTCGGCCACCACCGGCGTCGGCACGGGCGATCCCTCCGACCCCGCCAACGCCAGGACGTGGAGAGTCCCCTACCCGCCGACCCGCCTGACGGCCAGCCCCGACGGGCAGGACGGGCCGACGCAGATCAATCTCGTGTGGGTAGCCCCGCTGGACGACGGGGGCAAAGACATCAGCGGCTACCGGATCGAGGTGTCTTCCGACGGCGGCTCCAGCTACACCGACCTCCAGGCGAACACCGGTAGCACGGACGTGACCTACTCCCACACGAACCTCTCCGCCGGGGATACCCGCTACTACCGCGTCTCGGCCATCAACGAGATCGGCACGGGCTCGCCCTCCAACTTCGACGACGCCAGGACGTGGAGATCCCCCGACCCGCCGACCAACCTGCGCGCCAAGCGCGGCGACGGGCAGGTAACGCTGCGCTGGCAGGCGCCCACGGACACCGGCGGGGAGCCGATCACGCACTACGAATACGAGCAGAACGGTGACGGGATTTGGCACACAACGGGCGGGACGGGGACCAGTTTCACGGTGTCCGGCCTGACCAATGGTGAGAAGTACACGTTCCGGGTCCGGGCGGTGACCCGCGCGGTGAACCTCGTTGGGGAGGGCGCGTCCTCCGCAGTGGTGTCGGCCAAGCCGCGTGATCCGCCCACGGTGCCGGACGCGCCCAGGAATCTGCTGGCGGACATCAAAGATGGGGTGGTCACTCTGTCCTGGGACGCGCCGTTTCGCAACGGCGGGGCGACGATCACCGATTACGAGTACCAGATCGACGGGGAGGGGGAGTGGATTTCAATCGGATCGACGAACCGCATCCATACGATCACCGGACTGACCAACGGAACGGTCCATGTCTTTCGGGTGCGGGCGGTGAACCGCATCGGCAGCGGCCGGGCTTCCAACCGGGCCGTGGCCACTCCGGGAGAGGTTCTGGACTTTGCGCACTTCGCCAATGGGGCCGGCATCATCTCCGACCTCGTGTTCGTGAACGTGTCTCCCCATCCGACCCGGCCCGCGCTCTACTTTTCCGATCAGGGGGGCGATCTCATTGACTCCGCGTCGGTGGTGGACTTGACGGGTGATCTGGTGGTCGCGGAGGACGGAAGCCTGACCGTCCACACAGAGATGGAATCGCTGGGCCAACTCACGATTTCTACCCACGGGCGAGGCGAGTTAGTGTCGGGATCGGTGCGGGTGGTCTCGAGCGTCCCCATCGGCGGGTTGGTGCGCTATAGCATCCCCGGTGTAGGGGTGGCCGTGGTAGGAGCCAGCCCACCCGTCCGGGATGTCCTCTTCCCGGCCCGCCGCCAGGAGGGAGGAATCCGCACAGCGGCGGCGCTGCACAACCTGCAAGAGGAAGCGGTGGGGGTGAACTGCCGATTGATGAGCGGTGGCGTGGCGCTGGAAGAGGTGGAGATTCCTCTGGAGGCCAACGGGCAGGCGTCCTGGTTCATCGAAGAGGCGTTCCCCACGACCGATACGTCCGATTTCCTGGGGTCGGTGCGCTGCACCGTGCCCGGTAACAGACGGTTCACCGCAATCGCCGTGGAGATGGATGCCGCCAAGAGCATCTTCACCACGCTGCCGGTGGTGCCAGTGGACCGCATGGGAGGCAGTGACGGGGAGACGGTCCTGAACTTTGCGCATTTCGCCAACGGGACTTGGATCACCGATCTGGTGTTCATGAATCTGTCCATCCAGCCGAGCGGTCCTCCCCCCAGCCCCTTTCATACGGCCATCCTTCCGAGCCGTCCCGCTATTTATTTCTATGACACCAAGGGCAACCCGATTGCCCCCACATCGGTGGTGGACCTCACGGGCGATCTGGAGGTCACCGAGGACGGCGCTCTGACGGTCCGCACCGAGATGGAGCCTCTGGAAGTACTCACGATTTCGACTCACGGCCGAGGGGAGCTGGTGACGGGATCGGTGCGGGTGGTCTCGGACGGTCCCATCGGCGGGATGCTCCGGTTTGACCACCCCGCCTTCGGGTTGGCCGCGGTGGGAGCCAGCCCACCAGTGAGCGGCGTCATTTCCCCGGTGCGGCGCCGGGAGGGAGGCATCAACACCGGGGTTGCGCTCCACAACCTGGAATCGAGTTGGGAGCTGGTGCGCTGCGAATTGATGCGAGAGGGCGTGCTGCGCGACGCCGTGAGTATCGTTCTGGAGGCCAACGGGCAGACCTCTTGGCTCATCGACGCGGCGTTCCCCGGCACCGATACGTCCGACTTCGCCGGGTCGGTGCGCTGCACTGGCGTTGGGGGAGGGCTGTTTACCGCCGTGGTTCTGGAAATGGACTCCGGCACCCGTACCTTCATCACCGTGCCGGTGGTGCCGGTGGCGCCGGTTCCGGAGAGGATGTCTCAGGAATAGACCGAGTGGGCACGGAAACCCGGTCTACGAGGCTTCGGTGAAGCTGCCGGGATCGGCTCAGACCCGGATTCACCATCTAACGGCTACTTGGCATCGTTGGCGTATTGGGACGCTTGTAATCTGTTTTCTGGGCCTCGCCCCAGGCGCGTCGTGGGGGCAGCAAAGTCCTTTTTCCGTTCAAGCCGGCTTGATATTCGAAGCACAGGGTCAGTGTGACCTGTTGAAAGGATCGGGATCTGAACCTACCGAGGGACAGCGCCATCTGGAGGCGGGCCAGCGTGTGCGCACTGAGGCGGGCCGGGTCGAACTGATC
This sequence comes from Bryobacterales bacterium, assembly GCA_965248205.1. GTDB lineage: Bacteria > Acidobacteriota > Terriglobia > Bryobacterales > UBA6623. Next base: position 6,033,016 of record CBDFIS010000006.1, on the reverse strand, counting down.
CTCGCTCCCGGGATCTTCTTGGCCGTGGGCCGGAATACGCAGCTTGCGATGATCAAGCCCCAACTAAGCGAACTCAAGCTCGAGCTGATTTCTGGTTCTGCGTCCCTGAGCGCTGTCGATGACTACTATCTGGAGGGACTGTCGATCCGCTCCGGCGACGCCGAGGTAAGGTTTGGCAAGCGGGGTGTGTACCGCTTGGACACTCCCGCTGGAGAGCGTCTTCGGGTCAAGGTTTTCCGCGGCAGGGCTGTCGTGTCCGCCAACGAGTCCGACCACAAAGTCAAAAAGAGATGGTCGCTCGCTCTTGCCGAGGCGCCCAGCGGCCCTCTTTTCGAGAAGTTCGATACTTCGAAGAACGACGCCCTAGATCGGTGGCACGAGAGCAGGGTTGCCGCCATCAAACGGGCGGCGCTTCGGGGGCGCAAGCAAGGGGATCGTTCGAATCAGCTCCCCGACGTTTACCGCAGGATCCCTCGTTTGCGGCGGGGGGTACCAGCGGTAAGAGCGGACGGCCCACCATATAATTAAAGCGCCAGGTAGCTAGTCCAAGGGCTGATGCCGTTACGCCGCAGCATCCGCGCGATCCGCACACACCACACGTGCCAGGCCAGCCCTCACCTACCCTCCCACCGCGCCCGCGCCGCCCCGCCGACATAGGTCTCCCTCCACCACTCGATCGCGCGCTCCAGACTGCGCTCTTCGGTGGGCGTCAGCGCCTTGAGGAACTTCCCGCGCTCCCGGATCGTCAGCATGCCGAGCGGATGGGCGCGTTTGATCATCGCGGCGATCAGATTCTTCCTTTCTTTACTGTTTTTCCCCGGCATAAGCCTGTTGACTTCGCGGAGGTATCTCACGGCGGCCTCGGTGTCCTTGAACTTGAGCGCCATGCGGTAGTAGAAGTAGGCGTTGCCCCGCTGACTGGCGTAGAGCGGCGCGCCTTCCTTGCCCTCGACCGCCCGCAGCCACTGGTAGGCTTCGCCCCGGATCTTGGCGTAGGCGCTGTAGCCGGTGTGCCGCACGTCGACAAACGTTGTCATCAGCACGTGCCCCGCTCCCGGCGACGGCCTGCCTAGATACCAGTCATAGACAGGCTCGACCTGGACAGCCCGGAACAGGTGCCGCCAGCCGTCCCGGATCAAACGCGGGTTGAACGCGTCGGGGAAGAAGCTGCGGCCGGCCAGGGCTTCGCCCGGCACCTTGAACGTCGGCGTCAACCCGTTGACGAGCCGGTTGATCGGGGCCTGGTACACCGCGTCGGCCACGTCGCGCCAGGATCCCCGGCCTTTCGAGATGTGAGACAGCGCCGCCAGCACGTCGTCGTAACCGAACCAGCCCATCAGATCGCTCAACGCCCCCGGCATGCGCAGCATTTTGATCTCGCCGTCCCACTTGCCCAGAATCAGATGCAGCCTGCGGCGGTCCTCGTCGCGCAGTTCCTCCTCCAGGTCGGGAAACAGAAGGTTGTTCCACATCCAGACGCCCACGCTGAACACCATCGCGCGCCAGGTCAGCCACAGAGCGGCCCGCACACCCACCTTGGCGCCCAACGCGGCCAGCGACGCGGTCCGCCCGAAGCCCTTCTCGGTGGCCACGATGTTCGACCCTATCCGGTAATAGCGCTTGGCGTTGATCTCCTGCCAGCTCCAGAACGGTATCACCCACTTTCTAAGCTTTTGGCCGAGGACGCTGATCGCGCCGTAGTCGCCCAGCGACTCGCGGGAGATGTAGGCGGCACGGTCGGCGTCTGAGGTGATGGCGTTGACCTGGTCAATACGACCGGCCCCGTAGCCCACCAGCGGCATCAGGTCCTCGTTCAGCCGTCCCGGGTTCTCCCGCCGCGCCGTCTGTATCTCTTCCCTCACGGCCAGATACATGGCGTAGCGCAGGAAGTTTTCGCGGAAGGTGGTCGATTTGGCCAGGAACTTCCATATCTTCCTCAGCGTCCGCTGGGAAAGGCCCGGTTTCACCAGCAGGCCCTCGATGTCGTTCTGGACGTCATACACCTCGGAGATCGACCAGCCGCCGTCCAGCACGCCGCGCTCGGCGGCCTCCTGGAAGACGGCGCTGGGCGTGCCATTCCTTACCGTCACGTCCCACAGCTCCAGAAACGCGGGCTCGAGGTACTTCCACTTGAGCGCCTTCGGGAAGGCCGCGATCACGCCGTCGAGATCGCCCGAAAGGTTCTGCAGGTTGTACTTGAAATAGCGCCGAGGGTTGATGAGCGTCCATTGCTTCCAGGCCCGGATCGACTTCTCGTAGAGTTCAACCGTGGCGTAGTAGTCCGCCTTGCTCCCGAACGAGTCGAGCGTGGCGGCCAGCTCCACCGGCACGACCATCTCGAACTTCGGCCCGCCGACGACCCGCTGTTCCTTGATCCTGTCCATCATGGCCGCGACCTCCCCGGCGGGAAACATCCCGGCCATCCCTGAGTCTTCGAAGACCTCGGCTAGCTTTGACCGCATCCGGTCGAAGACGTGCTCGGGGATCGTCAGGGCCGTGAACATGTGGCGTCCGGGATCGGGCTGCCAGGACTCGAAGCCTTCCCACTCGGTTCCGCCGCCTCTTCGGATCGCCTTCAGGGCGTTCTCCATGTTGTCCGCCAGGATGTATTTCTCTCCCAGCTGATCCTTGAGGAACTGCCGCCGGGCGGTGACGGCGCCGAGAATGCGGTAGGCCGCGCCCGCCGCCTCGCCGTCGAGATTTTGCGCCACCCAGACGACCAGCGGAAACGCCGAGTCCTCCCTTGCTTCCGATACCCGCCCGGTATCCATCAGCAGCTTGTACTCGGCTTCGAGGTGCGACGGCACGTCGGCCCTGTCGAGCGTTGCCCTGAGCTTGCCGAACCCCGCCCCGATATTCTTGCGGAACCCCCGCAACTGGTTCCTGATCGGCGTCTTCAACTTCGCGCGATCGATGTCTGCGGAGTTTTCCTTGAGGAACTCGCCGATGTCCGCCGGCGTCTCGATGGCGTCGGCCAGACTCCGGTCGACACCGGCTAGTCGCAGCGCTTCGCGGAACTCCTCGACGACCAGCTGGTCCACCAGGGGTTTGTTGTGCTCCCGGATCGCCTTCTTCAGCTCTCCGCGATGGTTGTACTGTCGCGACTCGGCGATCTGCCGAATCACCTTGGCCATCCGGATGTCGACCAGGGCCTTCATGAGCCACGCCGATTCGGCTTCCAGCAGATTGGTGTTGATCTCAAGGGTGGTGCCCATCCGTCTGGCCCACTTGGGCTTGCGGACCCCACGCACCCGGCTCGTGCGGATCGTCTGGGCGTACTCGATCACCTGGTGCTTGATGTAGTTCCTGCGCTTGAGGCGCTCGGGGGAGAGTACGCCGGCATCCACCATGCGCCTCGCCACGCGGCGCACGTAGGCCTGGCGCTTTCGGACGCGGCTCGCCAGCTCGCGGTCAGCCTCGATGGCCTTGTTCACCTCGCGGTAGCTAGCCATGAAATCGTCGGTGCTCGACCAGAACGGCACCACCATGCCTTCTCTGATGTCGTCATGGAAGTCATCCATGAAGACCTTGCGGGTCATCAGGTCGAGCCGTTCGGCGTTTATCCCCTCGGTCAGCTGCCTGAGATGGCGTTCGGCCTCGCCGCTCGCCACCGACGGCGCCGCCTGGAGCGACCGCAGCCACTCGTGGGCGTCGGCGAACAGCGGCGTGCGCGGCAAGTCGCGGTAAGTCCTCACCCAGTCCTCGCGGAAGTTCGCCCAGGCTTCCTTGGCTCTCTCCACCATCGAGGGTCCGCTTGCCCGCAAGCCCTTCTGGCGCTCCCTGAAGCGCTCCTCGGCCCGGCGGCGGGATTCGCCGGCCTCGGGCCGCGACTCGCGCACCGCGCCCTGTTGCGGTGCGGCCGTCGGCGTACGTCGTCCCACCTCGCCCGATTGAACGCGGGAGAAGATGTCCTCCGCCGAGGTCTGCCAGCCGGCTTTGAGGAGGGCGCTTCTCAGTTGCCTGAGCAGGCGCCGCAGCTTGGCGAAAATCCGTGCTACCGTTTCCCTCCAGCCGCGGGGAGCCGCCGACCAATCGGCGAAAGCGTCCGCGATGGCTTCCCCGGTGGCGGCCTCGGTTGGTTTGCCCTTCTCGAACAGTTCGGGGTAACGCTCCTCGATCCGGTAGCGGGCGACCCAGTCCTGCTCTTGAGCCTCCCGCGTCAGGGTGTTCCATTCCGCTTCGCTGAACAGGCCGTCGGCTTGGAGTGCGTGAATCGCTTCGTGGTCGAGCACCTTGAGCGGGTTCGAGGTTCCGAAGCCCGGGTCGAGCGCCACTTCGATCACGGAGTTGTAAGGGCGGTAGCGGCCCTGGACGAACCCTCGGCTGCCGCTGATCGGAGCCTGGCTCGCCTTAAACGTGGTGTTAGGCGCGATCCGGTTGAGCGCGGCTGCGAGGATTTCGGGAAGCTTCTCGAACCGCGCGGCTTCCTCAGCGGTGAGGGCGCGTTTCACGACTGCCGCCTCCGGCGCGGGCCGCGATTCAGGCTCGGGTGGGGCCTTGGCCGATTCGCGCTGGGCCGTCTTTTTCTTGGCCTTGGACGTTTTCTTGGGCTTCTTCGGCTTCTTGGGTTGCTGGGACTGTTTGGTCTCGGCCGGTTCCGCCGGTGTCTCGACAGGCGCAGCCGGCTCTTCGCTTCTTGCGCCGCGCAGCATCCGCTCGATCGGCGGGGCTTCCCCCTCGCCCAGCAGCGTCGCCTGTCTGGGGTCGTAGCGCTCGGCCGACTCCAGATACCGCCTCAGCGCCTCCGTGATCCTCACTTCCGATTCGAGGCGCTTGTAGCCATCGGCTCCGGGGTCCTTGTAGAACATCCCCAGGAACGCTTTCACGCGCTCGCCGTGTTGCCCGCTCGGAGCCGCATCGCCTTCGGGGAACAGCGCCCCTTGATTCACCAGGTCCGAGACCGGGATGCGCTCGCGCACGCTGCGGTCGATCAGATTAACGGCATCGAGCAGGGCCTTCGTCTGGTCGATATCGGGGTGCATCGTGCCCGCCTGGACGCTCTCCCTCATCGCGGCCCACTGGGGCGCTACGCCGATCAAGACGTTGCGGATCGTGCGGCGGCCTGGATCCGCCGCCTCCGCGATGCGCTCGACCAGACGGCGGTCCGAGTAGGCTTTCGCCAACAACGCCGTCTCGATACGCTGAACCCCATCCGCCGTCAGGTCCCCTTGGGCGCTCACGAAAGTCGTCTGCTCGCCAGGGCCGACGACGTCGCGGACAAACGAGCGCACGAAGTTCCGGTTCTTCGCCAGATCGACCGCACCACCCTCGTAGAGGCCCACTAGTCCGCGCGGCATCGCCTCGGCGTCGGCGAACGCGCGTTCGGTGCGCGACAGGCTCATCACCGCCTGCTGGTTCGCTTCCCGCGTGAAGGCGAGCCGTTCGCCGGGAGTCAGCTGAGAGCGGCGGATGCGCACCAGGACCGGCTTCGCGACACCCTCGACGGGGTAGCCCTTGCCGGCGAGGTATTGGCGGTAGTTCCCCGCCCTGCCCGCCTCATACGCCGTCTGCAAGGCGATCGTGCGGGCATTGCCGCTCTCGACCACGCCTCCGGGGTCGATGATCGGAGCGCCGCTTTCGGCACCGGGCGAGCGGTCCAGCAGTTGGGGCCGCAGGTCGCGCGACAACTGCTCGATCTGAAGCTCGGACGCAGCGCGGCTCCTGTCCCTCGGCTGAAGCTCCTGCGGGTAGGCGGGATTCAGCTTGCCGAAGCGGTCGTGCGAGGCGGTCAGGGTGTCTGCATCGGCGATGGCGTACTCGACCTCATGCTCGGTCCCGGCGGGCGTGATCGCCTTGTCCCGCTCGACCGGCTGGAAGGGAATCTCTTGAACAGATTGAGGTTGGGGCTGCTGCGCTTCCGGTTGCTGTGGCAGCTGCGGCTCCGGTTGTGGCTGTAACGGTTCAGGTTGCGCCTGTAAAAGCTCAGGCTGTTGTGGCTGCTGTGGCTCCGGTTGCTGCTGCGGCTCCTGCTGGACCAGGCGGGAAGCCGTGCGAGCCTTGGCCTTGAGCAGTTTCAGGAAAGCACTACGGCGCTCCACCGGTACCTCTCCTTCTGAAAGCCCCATTGCCTCGGTGGTTTCCGCGATCAGGCCCTGGGCGCGCTCCGGCCCGATCTTCTCGGCGGCGGTCGAGACTGCCTCCCGGTACTCCTCGTCGAATAGTAATTGCTCGTCGCGCTCCTGCTGCTCGCCGGCGGCGGTCCGGCTCTCGCTCTCGCGGGTTGTAGTGTCCGAGGCGACACGCTTCTTGAGCGCTCCCAGCAACTTCGTCCGGCGCTCCGGTGTCAGTACTTCAAGAGATTCCGCTCCTTCGGCATCGAGTTCCGCCCTGAGCGCCGCGTTTCGAAGCTCGGGAGTCTCAAGCGGCCGCAGCGTCTCGGTGACATCGGTTTCGAACCTCGTCCGGTCGGCCTGCTCGGCCTGCTGGGGGGCGGTAGGAGGGGCCGTCAGCGTCTCCCCGCTCAATGGCAGAATCAGCTCGAACGTCGTGCCGTCGCGCCAGATCTTGACCGCCGGCGGTGTCGACTCCCCGGGCAGGTATTCCTCGCTCGGAATGCCGTCGAGCACCACAACGCGCTCCGGGGCGCTCGGGCTTACTCTTCCGTCTTCCGAAACGACATCGGATTGATAGATCGCCTGCTCGCCGACGTTGGGGAGTCCGTACTCGGCGAGTATCCGGTTGGCCTCGGTAGCGCCCTCGGCTGTCGCCATGAACTCCCGGCCCTCGGCGATCAGATCGTCGGGGAGCGGCGAGGCCAGATCGGCTTCGCTCAGGGGTTGCCCGGCGGCCCCTGCCGCGGCGGTCTCCACGGCTCCCGGACGTCCGCTGTCGGGAGGCGGCGTGGGGCGCTCGGGGGGAAGCGGAGGAGAGGGAGCGGTGTCTTGAGGCCGCAACAGCTGGTCGACCGTAGTTGTGGCCCCGCCGATGGTCCCGCCCACCATGGCGCCGGCCAACGCCTCCTCGAACGTCCGCCAGGCCCGCCGGCCGACATCGGGGTTGTCGGTCAACGCCGCCGCTGTCGCCTCGCGGATCGCCGATTGCAGCGCTTCCGTTGACCCCTCGATCAGCGACCCTTCCGCGATCCTCCGGCCAATGGTTCTGAGCACCGCCTTCTTGATCGGTGCGCCAAGGGAGCGGCTGGCGATCCCGCCAAGCCCGCCCACATCCAGAGCGGTAATCGGTACCGCGATGGCAATCGCGAATTTCGCGGCCCTCTCCGGCTCGACGCCTTCCTGCTTGAACTGCTGGTAGGCTTCGCCCAGGTTCAGCGGAGCGCCCGCCACGGTTGCGCCAATGAAGCCGCCCGCCAAGGCTCCGGGAGGTCCGGCCACTGCCGCGCCACCGACCGCGCCGGCGGCTCCCATCGCGAGTGGCGGAACCGTGCTGCCGAAGGCACTACCGGCAAGCCCCGCCAGCGCCCGCAGGTTCTCCCCGAAACCTTCCGCTTCCTCAAACGTTATGGGGGGCCTGCCGGCCTCCAGCCCCGCCGCCCAGCGTTGCAAGCGCTCACCTGCCTGCCGCATGCTTTCGGAACCGGAACTTACCCCTGCCGCCTCGAGAGCGGCGCCGTACATCTCCGGGTTCGACTGGATCAGGCTGTGATGGAATGCCGAGCCGAACTCGTCGATTGCGCCGGGTTCGTCAGGGGTCTCGGGTGGGGCGCCGTATGCGTACCGGGGACCGCCCGGCGTGCGGCGCGAAGCTCGATAATACGCTTCGAGAAAGTCGAATTGCGGCTCTGGCGTGCGGCGCGAAGCTCGATAATATGCTTCAAGGAAGTCGAACTGCGGCTCCGGGGTGTAGCCCGCAGTTCGTTGATTTTCTTCGAGGTGGTTGCTCATGGCGGTCTGATTGCCCGCACCGCCTCGTCTTCGGAATTAGCGCTTCCTTCCGGACCACAGCCTGCCGCCCGGATTGGCCAGGTGTGGTGGAGGGTCCCCGAAAGGTACCGGGTGTCCGCGTTGTTCCAACAAATCCCGGGCATCTTCGAGCGGGATCTTTTCGGTTTCCGCCAACCGATTGATGTCGGCCCATGACGCCGGTACCTGGTAGGGTAATCGCTTGTAGTTATCCAAATAGTTCATCCAGTAGTCGAACTTGGGAAGGTTGAGTTTCCCGTCGGCATCGGTGAGTATTTCTTTCACAGATTCCTCTACGGCTGCACGTTCATCTCTTTCGGCCTCGGCCTCGTCAGCCGCCTGCTTTGCTCTCGCCTTGGAGCGCGCCGCAGCCAATTGAGCATCCCACCGCTTTTGTTTCGCCTCCAGCTCTTCCCCTTGCAGGTCGATTTCTTGTTGCCGCAGGCCTCGGTTCTTCTCACCCTCTTCCTTCCGCTGGGCTATGTCCTCCTTGCGCCAGTCCGCCTGGGTCCCCAGTCGATGGGAGACCAGCGCCGCCTGATGCGCCCGGTTGTCCTCGGCTAACGTTTCCCGGTGTTCCCGCTCCTCCCCGGCCAGATCGCGCTGCTGCTGCATCTTCAACTTGTTCTGCTTCTCCCAAAACTTCTCCCGCATCTGCTCGCCCTTCATGCGCCGGCGGTGCTCGCCGACCTTGGCCAAGCCCTTGCCCGCCCCCTCAAGGGCGCCGCCGAAGGCGTATGCAAGCAGGCTCACGATACAAGCCCTCGCCCGGCCGGCGGCATCGGCGCCGCGCCTTGCCCCTGCTGCCCCGCAACAGCAGCAACCTCGGCCAGGTTCCGCTCCAGCGAGCCGTCGGCGTTGGCTTCGAGCAGGCCCGCGAACTCCTGCTCGATCTCCTGCTGGTTCCAGATGCCGAGCTTCTTCGTCTTGCCGTACAACAGCTCAGCCGCTCTCGGCGCGGCGGAGTCGATTTCCTCCTGCGAATAGTCGTAAAGGCCTGCTGCCGCGGCCACCGACGCCAACTCGCCCAGCACGTCCATCGTGCCCATGAACACCACCGCTCCGTCCTTGGCACCTCCCGCCTCGGCCACCCGGGATCCGACCGCTGCAGCGGTGTGCGCCAGCGCGTCGACAGGACCTCCCGGACCCTGGGTCTGCTGCGGCGCGCCTTGCTGTTGTCGAGCGTCTTGGCCCGTGCGAAGCATCTTCAAGATGGAAGGGTTCGCTTCACCATCCTGCGTCTTGCCGCCGTAGATCAGCCGGTAGGCCATGTCGGAGAAGCGCGCCAGCCGGCGCTCGTCGACATCGGCTCCGGCGGTGGGCTGCTGCGCTCCGGGAGTGGGCCTTGCGGGCCGGCCCGGCGGACCTGCCGCGGGCGCTCCCTGCGCCGGCGGACTCATCCCCGGCTGTACCCCGGCAGCAGCCAGCAGCGATCCTCCGTTGCCTTGATGGACCGGCACTTTACCCTACTCCCAATCCGCGCGCCACCAGCGAGTTGGGGTATTTTCGCGCCTGCCGACGCATCTCCTCGGCTGGGCTGAGCGGCCCGCCTGCGGAAACTTGCAGCGGGTCGACCCTCGTTCGCGCCGCCACGTCCGGCACCGCTGTCTCGGCCAACGATGGAGTGGCCACCTGCTGCTCAAGCGGCGGCAGCCCCAGCGCCTCGCGGCTCACGCGGTAGTTGTCGCTGAGCTGGGCCAGACGGTCATCAAATGCTTGCCGCTCCGCCGCGGCCATGTCGGCCTGGGTTCTCGCGGCAGCAGCCGTGCCAATGCCCTTGCCCACTCCCGATATCAGGTTGCCTGCGACGACGGGGTTCTTCTCCACCCACTTGCCGGTGCCCTTCAGGAAGCCGATGAGCGAGTTGCCGCCACCTTTCGCGTCTTCGCCTCGAGCAGCAGCCCTGACGATATTTTGCCCGAAGTCGTCGTACTCCAGATTCAACAGCGGCCTGCCAAAGTCATCGTATTCCAGTGGAAGATTCGCAGTATTGCTAGCAGATGTAGAGCCGGGTTTTACTCCCGGCGTCCAGCCGGCGGCGCCCGCGAGGCCTCCCGTGATAGCGCCGCTCAGCGCGCCGCTACGGGCGCCTTCGGTGAAGCTGCCTCCCGCCGCCGCCGAGACACCGCCTCCAATCGCCGCTCCCCAGCCCGAACCGGCTATCGAGCCCGTAAGTACCTTGCCGAGCGTGCCCTTGATGCCAATCTTGGTGACAAGGGTAGACGCAACTTTCCCCCAGCTCATGCCGATATACCCTAGCGCCGCTCCCGTGGTGAAGAAGATGGCGGCCGCCGCCAGCGCGATCGGCCAGACCCTCTTCAGAGCTCTCGCAGTCTTCTTGATGAATCTCCCGATACCCTTGAATATGCGTTTGAAGAAAGCACACCTCCCAGGCGTTACGCCGCTCGAAAGCTAAAGGAGCGGGTTAAGCCTTATCTGAGATTGACAACAAAACAAGCCGTTTACGTTCTAGTTTTCATTGTAGGACCAGGCAGCCTTCCGGCGCCAGAGAAACACGAAAAAAGTGCTCAAAAACTTGTGCCGGGTAACGGCTGCGGGCGAGAGAGCGTCAACAGGGGTGTATACTGTGGAGGTCCTTCCCATGACCGCTCTCCGGCTGGTTGTCGTTGGCGTTGTGGCTTCCGTGGCTGGCTTGGCGCAGGACTTCAGCGCGGCGGTCGTCAAACCGCCCACAACTACCGTTCCCGTACCGTCCGCTCTCACCCCCGCCGAAACAGATTCCGCCCTGATCGAGCGCGCCCGCCGGGTCGCGCTCGCTTACACCGACAACCTCCCCAACTTCGTCTGCACCCAGGCCAGCCGTAAAGGATGGTCGAAGGATGGCACTAGGTCCCGCTGGCGGCAGTTCCGCGAGGTCACCGCCGAGGCCCAGTTTGTCGACAGGCGCGAGTCCTACCGCAACGTCACCCTCAACGGCCGCCGGACCAAGAAAGACTTCAAAGAGGTTGCCGGTTACGGCGGCTTCGGGAGCTCACTTTACGAACTATTCCGGCCCGAGGCCCGGGCCGTGTTCACCCGCTCGGGTGACGACGTCATTGGCGGACGCGAAGTGGCCGTCTTCCGCATGGAGGTTGTGAACCGCCGCTACGGTTATCACTTCTCCTTGAAGGGCCGCAACAAGCGGCCGATTAACGTCGGCTTCCGGGGCCTGGTCTCGATCGACAAGGAGACCGGCCACGTGCTGCGCTACGACGCCCGCGAGATGCTGGGTATCCCCTCCGACTACCCCTTCCGGCAAGTCTCCCACAGCATCGACTACGGCTACGTGCTGATCGGCGGCTCCAGCCACCTGCTGCCGGTGCGGGCGCGCTGGGCCTACCGCTACCCCAAGAAGTTCGAGATCAATTACGTCGAGTGGACCAACTGCCACAAGTTTGGGGCTGAATCGACGGTGGATTTTAAGTAGCGATGAAGATCGCTTTGCGAATCATTGCTGTAGTGATTTGGTTTTGGTTTTATTTCATCGGTAAAGGTTTTCGCGAGGCGCCCGTAGCATACCCGTTTATCGGCACTGCATTGCACCTTGCTGCGATGCTGGCACTCTACGGTGTCTTTTTTTGCTGGGAGCGCACGGCGGTCTCCGCTCCTGATTTTTCGCGAAACAGACGCATTGTCCTCGCTTGTTGCTGGTTCTCTATCGGGGGTTTAACACTAATCGGCGTCATCAGTCTTGCCTCCATGGGAGTGTTCCAACCCGTGCTCTCATCTCATCCTGCTTTCTTCGCCGAACTTTTGTTACTAGGAGTTGCAACATTAGCCTCGGCGACCGGCCTTTTGTATGAAGCCCGGTGGGCGAAGATAGCCACAACCCTCTTGGCCTTCTTGATTTCGATGAGTATTCCCGGCCTGTTCGTCGCGTTGGGTACATGGCATGCAGTGAGGCTGAAGGACCTCCGAGCGGGGGGGAGGATTAGCTGATGGAATTGAACATTGCGGTTGAATTCTCAGACGCGCCTAGCCCTCGTTTCAAGAATGAAGGCGAGTGGACCAACTGCCGCAAGTTTGGGGCGGACACCGACATCACCTACACCGACGCCGAATCGACCGTCGAGTACAAATAGCGGGGCCGGCCGGCCAGAAGCCATCGGCCAATAAAGTGGATGGAGGTGGAGTGATGAAGAGCCTCACTGACATCGAACAGCTTCGCCTTTGCGCGGTTTGCGTCAAGGAAGAGTTTCTCCGTGCTGAAATCGAGCAGTGTGGCGAACCTAATACCTGCGACTATTGCGGTAAAGACGGAATGACGATATCAATCGGTGAACTCGCCGATAAGACCAATCTAGCCTTCGAATCCCACTATCAGCGTACTGAAACGGAACAACACGGAGTTTTGACTGATGGCGACTCGCGTTGTCGTTGGGAGCGCCAAGGAGACCCTGTCGTCTCCGTTGTCTGTGATGCCGTGGAAATCAACGAAGAGCCAGCGGAAGATATCCGGAAAGTGCTGGATGAGCGCCATTGGGATTCTGATGATGCACTATCGGGCGAGGAAGCTCCGTTTGACGAAGAAGCGCATTACACTAGGAGAGAACCAGACGACAGCAAATACCTAAAACTCTGGAACATTTTCAAGGCTAGTCTGAAAACCAAGGCCCGATATTTCAGTGGAGAGGACACGCTACATTCTGTCTTCAAAGAACTGGTCGACCTTCACGGCTCTGGAGACCCGGCGTTGATAGAGGTGGCTGGTCCGCAAACCAATATGAAGGTCCTTTATCGTGCACGCGTGTTCCAGTCGGATGACGAACTAGAAAAGACGCTTTGCAGGCCTGACGTGCACGTTGCGCCGCCACCCGCGTCCAAGGCCCTAGCCGGGAGGATGAACGCTCACGGTATTTCGGTTTTCTATGGCGCTACCCAATGCGGGGTCGCCATTAACGAGGTTCGACCACCGATCGGAAGCAATGTGGTTCTGGGGCGGTTTGAGCTGTTGCGACCAATCCGGTTGTTCAACGTCGACGTACTGAAAACTATCCGACCACAAGGTAGCCTTTTCGACCCAAACTACATTGACAGATTGAATAGAGCGAAGTTCCTGCGTACACTGAGCGGTCAGATCATCAAGCCAGTCATGCCCAACGATGAGCCATTCGACTATCTCGCTACACAGGTTATTGCGGAGTATCTAGCTCATCGATCAGACCTAGCACTTGATGGGATTCTGTATCCTTCCGCTCAGAGCGGAGCCTGTGGCGACAACGTGATGCTGTTTCACGAAGCGTCACGGGTAGAAGTAAACAAACTGCCTGAAGGAACTTGCTTCGAATTTAGGAGCCGCTATTTTGATGGCGAATTCTATGAAACATTCTATGAGGTAGTGGAGAAAGTTCCAGCAGCCAAACCCGAAGATAGCGAAAAGGAGGCCCCAGGCCCCTTCTCTAACTCCCCAATTCTTTGGGAGTTGCAAGAGAACAGGGATGATTCTGATTCCCCTGAGGCTACCTTGCGTCTGGACTTCGAAAGCTTGAGAGTTCACCACGTCACAGACGTAAAATTCAACACCCAAGAACATCCTGTACACCGCTCCAGATGCGAGAAGTCAAGTGACCGGTGACATATCGCTCCCGTAAAGCGCAGGGATTCAGCGCGGCCACAGGAACTCAGGGTAGTGGGGTCTTAGCGTGGAGATGGGCTTGGGCCGCTTGGTGTTCCCGGAAAACTCTGCCTAGAATGGCGTCCTGCTCCTGCTCGGATACGCTCTCACCATATCACTCGCCCCTCACCAACCAGTCGCGGCTTGAGAAGTCTTGATACTACCGCCGCAAGCGAATGAGTTCTTCCGCCGTTTCGCCATCGACGTTGATATCTTCCTCTTTTCCGGTGAGATCGAAGGCCAAGTCGTAAACTTCCTGTTCACGGCCCGACTTGTCTAATTGACGCAGAAAGGCCCAGTTCGCCGGCGCGGCATCTTCTCTTTGCGACGCTGCCCGGAAGGCATCATAAATCCGCCGGGCCTCTTCAAGCCTTGGCACCATCATGATGAGTTTCGCTGCCGTCCGGCCCGCGCCAGGACTTGCCTCCCAAATCTTCTTCAGATCAGCAGGCGAATCACCGCCGGAAGGGTTGGCGCCCTCCTTGGTATCTGGAGATGGGGTTCTGGATATCCTGATCTCTGCATCTTGGGCGCTTAGCCTACTTTCCAGCACACTTTCCCACACTCTACGCTGAACCCGCTCCTCCTGCAATTCCTTCTCCAGCACTCTACGCTGACCCCGCTCCTCCTGCAATTCCTTCCCCAGCACTCTATGCTGAAGCCGCCCCTGCTCTAATTCCTTCTCCTGGGTCTCGATCTTCTTCCCCTGAGTCTCGATCCTCTTCCCCTGGGCCTCAAGCTTGCCCTTAAAGTCCCGGCCCACTATCCACTTGCTCATCATAGATCCCACCAGTATTCCGACCGCAGTGAAGACGCCGGCCATGGCCCAAGAAATGCCATGACGAATGAGAAAATCGAAGACTGGTTCCCAGAACGCCATGGCAGACAGCCTATAGGCTTGCCTGTCGGCGCGTCAACCAGAGGGTTTCGCTTAAATCTCATACACCACTCCGGCCAGCCGGGGCTCGAGCGGAGCCAGCAGCCTCTCGAACGCCGGCAACGGTGTCAGCGAGGCCCACGCCGGTACGTGGATCCTGCGGTGGCTCCTGGCCCGCAGCTCCCGAAGCAGCGCGACCGCGCAGGCCGTTCCGGCCAGATAGATCACTTCCAGGAACACGATGTTCGGGCATAACTCGAACGCCTCGACCTCCTGGGCGTAGAGGAAACCGCCGACCCCGCCCTCGTTCTCCGACACCAGGCAATAGACCTTGCTGCCTTGCTGCCCTTTCCGCGAGCGCCTCACGCATTCATGGGCGCGGCTGAGGTAGATTTTCGGGTGGGACTTGCCGCCTGTCTTCGAGCGCAACAGATCGGCGATGGCCTGCTCGTCACCAAATGCCGCCGGGCGGACCATCGGCCTACACGAATATGTGTCTGCTGTGGTAAGGAATCCAGTCCCAGGTCGGAACACCGCCCGGAGGGGGAATCGAGTTCCAGCCCGGATCGCCAGGAGGCGGTAAGCCCTGAGTCCGTGGCGGTGGCGGCTGTGGTGGCGGCTGTGGTGGCGGCTGTGGTGGCGGCTCCGCTGGCGGCTGTCCTGCTGGCGGCTGCTCCGGCGGGGGCTCCTGTGGCGGTGGCTCATCCCCCGGCGGTGAATCCGGCGGAGGCTCCTGTGGCGGTGGCTCATCCCCCGGCGGTGAATCCGGCTCTTCCTCCCCTGGCGGCTGCTCTCCGGGCGCGGTTCCGGCTCCTGCGGCGGCATCCCCGTCGGGATCCACGGTCGGTGTGTTATCCAGCTCGCCCTCGCCCTCCTCCATTTCGTCCAGGAACTTTCGGAGCGATTCCATGTATTCGCCGCGTTTTTCTTTGTCGATGTTGGGGTTGTTCAGCAGCGCCCCGTACATCCCCGCGTAGGTGTTGTAGTTGGCCTGCCTTCGGTCCTGTGCCAGCCGGTCGTGGCCCAGGTCGAGGCCGCGGCTTTCGAGATCGAGCCGCCGGGTACCCAACTCCCTGTCGAGGCCCAGCCGGTCCCGCGCCATCTCGGCGTCGCTCATGAAGCGCTCCCGGTCGAGACCGAGCCGTCCCGTGTTGATACGGTCGGTCAACGCCAGCTGCCGGTTGCGGAGGTCCGTGTCACTCATGTAGCGGTCACGGTTCAAGGCATAGTCGATAAGACTTTGTTGCCAGGCGTCGTCGGCCTGCTGGCGGTTGATGTCGAGCGAGCGGCCCTGAAGGGCGGCGCTCGTGTCCGCCTGCGCCATCGGGAAGGCATGCGCCAGAAGCGAGTTCTGGGCGGCCCCCGCAGCGAGCGAGCTGTTGAGCAGGCCCCGCCGGTGCGCGTATTGCTTGCCCTGGGTCGCCGCCTGCCGCATCAGCGGGCTGTCGGTCTCCACAATCGAGCGTACCCGCTCGCTCGGAAGCGGCAGCTGGGGCTGCGGGGTGGTCAGCCGTTGCGGGTTCAGCGGCGAGCGGGGTTGCGGAATGGCGGAGCGTACCGCCGGCTGGCCCGCAGCAGGCTGGACCGTCCGCCCGGGAGTGTCCCGCCGCCCGGCGTTGCGATCATAGTGCGAAGGCATGGTGTTACATTCCCGCCGTGTACAGCACGGCTTCCTCTCTCCGGCGGCGTATCAGCCCGCCCAGCTTTCGTCCTCCGGCCCACACCCAGCGGCGGAACTGCCGGGGAGCTTCATCGTGTTCCTCACGGTTGATCACCCTCCGCAGTGTGGAGGCCTGGAGATTCCCTGCGCCGCAGTTGAACGCGAAGTCGATCAGCGCCGCCTCCTGTTCCTCCGTCAAGGGAACGTGGATCAGATTCCCGACCGCTCCAGCGGCTACCGCAAGATCCTTCTCCAGAAGCCGCCGCGCCGCGGCTATGTCGGCCAGCGGCTCGAACCGCGACAGGTCGGCGCCCTTCTCACGGCTTAGCAGATGACCGTAGCCGATCGTCGGGAACCCGACCGGGTCGTGGTAGGGGTCGAGCGACAACCCTTCGTGGTGCGCCGCCAGCTCGGCCGCGATCTCGATGGCGTCCTGGATCGCTTTTGCCGTCATTTACCTGCCCCTACTTCGTCATCGCCGCGCGGCCTGTGAAAAACAGGTTCATCAGGGCCGTCCTGGCGACTTCCCATCGGAGGTACTCACCCTCTGAGTTGATCTGGTACCTGCACTTGCCCGCATCGTCCAGGCTCAACGTTACCCTGAACATGGTGTCCCCGCAGTGGTCTTGGACGGCTATGGTTTCTTTGTCTTTGACGACAAAGTAGACTCCTTTTTGAACGCCTGTTTCGTGCCTGATAACACGAAACTCCTTCTCGGACACCACCTTGAATTCAAGATGGGCATTTTGCCCCTCAAGCTCCTTGTTCCTTTCGCCGGCACTTGCCTGTACGTGGCTTTGAAGCAGCGCGAACTCGCAAGCAACAGAGCATTCTTCAGTAGCTTTTACCCAGTTGAAATTGTGGTCCTCCGGCGTAGGTGTATCCATGGCGTCCTTGCTACGCAAATATGCCCATCTTGTGCAGCTTCTCTCTCAATTCCTGGATGATGGTCATTTCTCGAACGATGGAGGAAAGCAATTGCTCGATCTCTTCTCTGTCAGGGCATCCATGAAGTTCCACAAAATCCGGCCTCTTGCCTCGCGCTGCGTCTTCGAGGAGACTCCGGGCGCTTCCTAGGTCGTCTGCCATCCGCTTCGCTTCGTCTTCGAAGCAGGTAAGCCTCCTGACGGCGGCCTGACGCTTCCATACGAGTTCGCCGATTTTGGCTTGTTCTTCCCCGGACATATGCGCTACGCCCTCACCTCTGCCCCGCCGCCCGTTGCCGGGTCCTCCAGCCGAACCAGAAGCCGATCACCACCGCCAACACGTCCTGATCGAACGTGGTCCAAACCCCTTCCGCCGTCAGCGCATTGACAATCTTGTCCTGCCAACCCCCTCCTGCCGTCGAATAGAGCGAATAGAGCAGCGCCATCTTGATCGTGCCCCATAGTCCTACGATCCAGTAGGTAATCACGGGCCGCACCGCGGCGGAAAACAGATCCGTTAACGTGAATAAAAGAAAGGCCCTGCTGAACGTCTTGGGCGCGATCACCGCGTTCTCGCCCACATGGCCCGCGGCCGCATTCAACAGCTGCACGCCGTAGCTCTCTCGCGGCTTGCGGGCGCTTCGCAGATCCGCCGCGTCCGCCGCCGTCTCGATCTCCCGCATGCGCCATTCGTGTTCCTTCGAAGCGTGCGTGAGCCGCAGCTCCAGCATCTCCATTTCCTGCTTGTGGTCGAGGCGCTGCTTGAAAAGTTTGACCACATCGGGCAGGAACGGCGCGGCGAATCCCGCGATGGCTCCCAGCATGGCTAATCACCACCTCCCGGTCTGTGCTTGCCGCCGTTGATCCCCGAGCGCGCCATGGCGAGGCTGATCTTGTGCACCTCCCCCTTCAGCTCCGTGATCCGGGAGTGAAGCTTCTCGCTCTGCAGGGAGATTTCATCCCGCAGCTCTCTATGCTGCTCGGACATCTTGTGCTCCAGCTCTTTCAGCCTTTCGGGCATGGATTCGACCTTCCCATCGATCCGGCCCCTCCACCTCGCCACCTCCGCCTCGCGGGCCGACGTCCGCAGATACAGCCCCCCGACACCCGCAAAAGCCCCGACGAGACCGAGAACCATGGCCAGCTGCGGGTCCATCCTAGCTCCCGCTTTCTTTCTTCTGGATCTCTCCCAGGATCTGCCCTAGCCGCGGAAACAGCCGGTAGATGGCCCAGATGCTCACCCCCATGCCCAACAGCCAGCTCAGCCAGTCACACACCGATTTGAACGGCGAGCCGCCCCTTGCCACGTCGAAGACCTCGCGGAAGGAGATGAACGTGAACGACACCAGCGCCGGCAAAACCAGGTCCCACCAGCCGCCGCGCGTCCTGGGCCACCAGGAGACCTTGCGCTCCAGCAGCCAGAAGCCGTAGAGTGCCAGCAGGACGACGCCCGCAGAGCTAAAGAAGTGGATCAGGGATCGTTCGAGAACAAAAACAAAATAGTACATTTATGTTCTAGACTCATTCTACTTCCGAATGCGCTCTCCGGGGTAGGGGAATCCAAAAAAATTTGCTGTCACTGATGCTTGAACGGCGCGTATTGACGCGGCCGCTTGTCAAACCTCTCGTCGAGAAATTCCGGGTCCTCGCGGTCTCTGGCTCGAAGGTAAGCACGGAGGTGTCGGCGCTCCAGCTCCACCCGGTAAAGCCTGCTGTCATCCCCGCCGTCACCCTCTGCGAAACCGGCTTCGTAGGCCAACTCCCCTCCCAGTTCATCGTCGAGAAGCGCCAGCCGGAGAAGTTCGTACTCCTCTTTACTTTCAGGTGTCGGAAGAGGCCACGCCGGAGCCGTCCCGGCCAGCAGGCAGGCAACCTCATAAACGGCGAATTGTTGCGCCCTCTCCGCCTTGATCTCCCATGGCCTCGACCGGCGCCTGGGTTCTTCTGGCGGCTCGGGTGGGCCAGGCGGCTGCTCCTTGATCTCGGGCTTCTCCGGCTTGGGCGGCTTGGGCGGCTGCTCCTTGATCTCGGGCTTCTCCGGCTTGGGCGGCTGCTCCTGGATCTCGGGCTTCTCCGACCCTTTCTCTCGGGGACCTGCAGGCTTCTTGTTGCCCCCCTCCCACCACTGCTGCAGGGCGAACGAGACGATTCCTATAACCAGGAACATTCCGAGCAAAAACAGCACCGTGTTTTCGGTCATGACTCTTCTTCCTCCTTCCCACTGTCGGAAAAACATTCACGAGGAACACCTTTTTTCAACCAGCGCCTCTCAACCTTCTAACCACCAGGAAGTTCCCCCTGTCATGAGATACTCCACCAAAGCGGCAGCAGCAGCTCAATCTCACGCTTCTCGGAGCGTTTCACGTGCAACATTGTCAACAGGTTTCTCTATAGGACATCAACCGACACGCTAAGTGAAGACAATTAACTGTTTGAAAAAACTAATCTTACTTTCTAAAAAACTTCCCTACTACTCCACTCGATCCCTCTCCTCCACCGGATACTCCTGGTACTGGTGACCGTCGAGCGTGTTGCCGTTCGCTTTCGGCGTTCGCCCGCCCCACTGCTTGAAGAAGAAGGGCACTTCGACGAACTGGCATTGATCGCGGATTGACCTCACCCACTCAGGACGCATAGGCCGCGCTCCGGGTCCGCTCTCGCCGCCGACAATCACCCAATCAAGCGCACACTTCCTACCGTCATAGATACGCTCTCCCTCGATACCACTAAGAAAATTGGATCTACAGGGGTCGCTCTCGTGAGTACTATCAAAGTCAATAGGGCCGAGAAGCGGCTCCGCGCTTACGAACCGCACCGCCGCAGGAGTTTCGAGCAACGGTGGAATGCGCTCGTCGGCGCGCTTCTGGTCCTCGACGGATACGCCCAGCCAGATATTTTGGAATGGGAACTGAAGAAGACGAATAAATGGGTAATCAAGTTCTTGGGCCGGCTTCTCCCAATACTTCACGTTCTTGGAGCGCGAGGCCAGATAGTCGCGCATCCGCACAGCCCGCTTAGTGAGCACCTGAAACGTGTGCCAATGCGCCATTGACATAACGGCGAAGACGCGATCAATGAACTCGTCCGGCACGTCCTCGTGAAACAGGTCGCTCATGGAATTGACGAACACCCGCCTCGGCTTCTTCCACCCAAGCGGCCTGGAAAGGCGCTCGGGACGAAGCGTCACATCGAATCCTGTCTCGTAAGGATGACCAGGGACTCCACGGAAACGCTCGGAGAAGCGCTCGGCGTAGCAGTGTTCGCAGCCTGGGCTGACCTTGGTGCACCCGGTAACGGGGTTCCAGGTCTCTTGGGTCCACTCGATGCGGCTAGCCATGGTTGTTTGATCTCACTTCCTCGAACGCCCTGATGAACTCCGCCGCGACTTGCGGGACGATGGCATTGCCGTAGGCGCGCAGTCGTCCCACGCGGGCGGGTACCCCATGAGCCAGCGGGTGAATGCTGGGTTCAACGCTCCGCGCTTTTCCGTCCCCGCACGAAAGCCACGCGGCTGAATTCCAAAATCCGTTGCCACTTGGTGATCCAAGCTGTCGGAAACGCCCTTCGCTTCCCGCGCCCTGCTCACGCCGTTCGTCTTGTAGTCCCGCGACCGCGGCGTTGCCCAGCCCACTAGCGTCACCAACTTTCTGCCTGTCGTTCCTTCCGGTTCCGGCCCCCCCGTGCTTGCTTGGGGCGTCGGCCAGCCCGCCATGTTCTCCACAACTTTCGCCAAGCTCGGACCGTAATGATGACGACTTGATCCCTCCTTGTGGTAGTCCCTCGCCATGGGAGTCGGCCACCCACCAGAGCCGTTGCCGGATGTGCGGCGCGCCGACGCTCGCAGCCGACAGATCGGCACACCCGCAGGCATATCCCAAGTGCTCCAAGTCAGCGCGTACTCCGGCGAGCCATTCACGTCCATCCTTGCTCGCAACTTGCTCTCCAAGGATCGTTGCAGGACGGCACTCGGCGATGAGGCGGTAAAAAGCGGGCCAGAGATGTCGTTGATCGGCATGGCCTTTGTGCTGTCCCGCGCTCGAAAGCGGCTGACAGGGACAGGAGCCGGTCCAGACGGGCTGATCGTCGGGCCACCTTGCGAGCCGGAGCGCGTAGCTCCATCCGCCGATCCCGGCGAAGAAGTGGCACTGGACATATCCTCTAAGGTCATCGCCCGAGACTTCCTCGATGCTCCTTTCGTCCACGTCGCCGGGGGCGATCTCGCCGGCGGCGATCAGGTTGCGCAGCCACTCGGCGGCGTAGGGATCGATCTCGTTGTAGTAGGCCGGCACTCATGCCTCGTCCCACTGCGGCCGGGCGACCCGTGCCGCGCACTCCAGGCAGCGCACGTAGGCCCCTTCCCCGTCCCTGCGCGGCGTCGTGATACGGCGGTGAACGCAGCCTCTAGCCAGCCTCAGCAGCGCCCAGAATGAGAACACCAGCAACCCCACGGCACCTGCGAAATCGCTCATGCGACCCCCTTTCCATTTCGTGTGCATTCGCCGCTGTGCGGGCGGTAGCATATCTCGCCCGAAAGCAGCGGCATTGGGTCTGCCGACAGCATGAACCTGCCGCCGACAAGCGTGCGCACCATGAACACCTGGCCGCCGCAGCGGGGGCATTGGCCTTGCCCCACCTTTTCATAGCGGGCTCTCTGCAATTCGCCTGCGGTCATCGGCCACTCCTTATTGGCTTGACTCATTCTCGATGTGTCCCTTCAACGCGGCGTTTTTCCCTCTCCGCGGTGCGAGAGGACAGGTGCTCCGCAGCCTTTCGTAGGCAATCAAGGGCGTCCGCATTCTCTCGGCAATGGAACTTGCTTTGCTGATAGAACTCGATGCGTCCGATTGCGGCCGCAATCACGTCTTCCACAAACGCACCGTTAGGCTCTCGCCTGTCTTCGCCGCGTCCCAACGGCCCGTTTTGCCACGAGATCGCGAACCCACGACCGAAAGACGCGCCTCCAGCCGGGTTTCCGTCGTTGTCGAGCCAGTGCTCTTCGAAAATTTCAGTCTTCATCTGTTTTCTCCTTTAGGTGATCTGCGGTCTTCGCCAACGCTGCGATGTAGCTGTACGCCTTGCCGCTGCGCAGCATGCCCGGCGAGACCCTGAGCACCCGCCAGCCGAGCAGCAGCGCCTCGGCGTCCTTCTCGCGGTTCTTCTCGTAGCCCGCGACACGCTGGTGACCGCCGCCGGGTCCCCGGTAGAGCAGGCCGTCGAACTCGACGGCGAGCTTGATGTCCTCACGGGCGAAATCGAACCTCCAGCGGCGCGTCTCGTGGAAGCGCAATTCCCGCTGCCAGAAGCCGGGTTGAAAAACATCCAGCCACAGCCAGAGCGTTTCCTCGCCGGCGCTTTTGGCCTGCCGGGTCACGACACCCCCTCCTCTCTGCCATCCGGCATGTAGAAGAACCAGCGGCGGGTCCGCATGGCGGTCAGAAACAGCGTGATGACCGGCTGACCGTTGCGCTGGAACAGCTTGTGCTGGGCTTTGGCGCGCCGGAACACCACATCCCCCGGCCGGCGCAGGAACAGCTGTCCGGGTATCGCCTCCAGGCGCTCACCCTCGAGATGCAGGCTGACGCTGGCCCAGGGATGGTCATGAAGACCTCTTCCCGGGTCCGACGTGAGAGTTTTGTGCAAGTAGATGTTGAAGAAGCGGTTGCGCGGGATAACGTGCCAGCGGCTCAGGTAGCGCCCCTCGATAACCCGGTCGGGCGGACGGGAGGCCATGATGCGCCGCGCGAATCCGAGCAGCCTAACCCGCAGGAAGTTGGGAAGCTTCATGGCTCTCCTTCGGTACAGCCTCGATCTGGACGTCGGCGAACAGGGGCGCGTCGCCGTGGATGCGCCGCCGCGCCATCTCGGCATACTCGGGATTGAGTTCGATCAGGATTGCGTTGCGGCTCAGGCGCTGCGCGACCAGGCCTGTCGTTCCAGAACCGGCAAAAGGATCGAGAACGACCGCAGGGACTAGATCGTCGGCGTCGCAGGCGCAGCCCGGTCGCCATCCGGACGAAGTACGAACGGCCTCCAACCGTCTGTTGAACCCGGCAGTCTCGTGCTGTTGAGCGAGGGAACGCGGCCCGTTCGTGGTCCGGTTTCCCGGGTTCCGGTACTCCTTCCGCACGGCCCGCTCGAAGGGCGCTCCACAGGCCGCACAGCATCCCTTCTGGCTCGTTCCCGCCTTGATACACGGCTCGACCAGCGCCGGCGGAAAGGTGGCGAAGTGGGCTTCGGGATACCCAAAGGTAGAAATGGTCCAGACATTACGCAGATTCGCTCCCATGGATTGCTGCTCGGCCTTGGACATCTCGTCCCAGCGGCCGTTGAAACCGGTGTGGAGGCGGGAATGGCCGCGCTGCTTGTCGGCCTGGCGCGGGTTGCCGGGAGGCGCGCCCCCATAGACACCGGGTCTGAACCCCCTGGTCTCCAAGACCTGAACCGGTGTCCGCACCGCCTCCGCGTCGTAGAAATACTTGGCGCTCTTCGTGAGCAGGAACACCTTTTCGTGTGCCGAGGTAGGCCGGTCGGTGACGCTCTCAGGCATCGGGTTGGGCTTCGACCAGACGATCTCCGACCTCAGCCACCAGCCGTCGGATTGCAACGCCAGTGCTACTCGGGCGGGCATCATCACGAGATCTTTCGATTTCAAGCCAGACGACCAGGAACGTTTGGGGACTCGTTCTCCATGTGCACCAACGCTCAGATCTCCCTGGTCGCCGAAGTGTCCACGAGGGGCGGCATTCGCATACGCATCCCCATAGTTCAGCCAGCAGGTCCCATCATTTCGCAGCACGCGCCGCACTTCCCTGAACACGCGGACCAGCACGTCCATGTGCTCCTCAAAGGTTTCTTCAAGGCCGATCATCTTCTCGTCTTCGCCGTAAGCCCGAAGCCCCCAGTAGGGCGGAGAAGTCACCACGCAATGCACCGACTCATCGGGCAGTTGGGCTAGGCGCTCGAACACGTCTCCGGCCATGATGCGAATGCTCATGCCGCCACCTGGAGTTCGGCCACCCATCGCTCCCGGGCGCCGCGTGGAGCCGCCAGTCCCTCCAGGGCGAACTGGTAGCCGCGCTGGATCGGGGCGATGCCCGAGGGCGCCCTGAGGGGCCATATCACGGCGCAGCCCGCCGAGGGCTTGACGAACACCCGGCTGCGGGGAAAGTAGAGTTCGCCGCCCTCGTAGTCGGCGTTCAAAAACAGCATCCAGCGCCGCGCCATGGGAGCCTTGATATCGGGCCGCAACCGGGGCGGGCGAACCCCGCTGTCGCGCCTGACAAGGTGCGTCTCGAGGGGCACGAGGTTTCCCGACAGGTCCCGCCGCACGCAGTCGGCGAGATCGGCGATCATGGTGTAGCTGGGCCGCCGGAGAACGACCGTCTCGATGTCGCGCGGGCCGAGCTGGGATTTTCCGCACAGTCCAGACGCCACCTGTCCCAGGTTGATGAGCTGCAGGCATTCCTGTGGCTCGACCATTCCATTGATGAAGCGGATGCGCAGTTTTTCCCGGCTGCGGGTCACCGACAGCCAGCCGGGCGGCAGCTTCTTGGCGAATTCGGCGTATTCCATCTCAGCTGTCCTCCGGCCCAGTGCTGCCGAGATCGATCCCCTGCATCTTCAAAACCTCGCTGGGGATGAGAACGGCCCGCATGCGCATCTGGTTGAAGCGCACCGGATACTCCGTCAGCGAGGTTCCCTTGATCTGTCCCAACAACCGCCGTAGGTCGACCTTTTCGAACGCCGTGCGCCGCAGCTCCCTCAGTAGCGAAGGGTGCCTGGTGGCGATCAGCAGGTCATCGTCGTCGTCGAGCCGGACGCCGTAGCCCGCCGGGAGCTTCTCGTCATAGCGGACCCGATCGGTCAGCAGGTCGATCAGCGGCACCCTCTCCGCTCCGTGCGTCTGGACGCGGAGATTGAGGATTTCCCGCAGCGCGTACCCGGCGTCATCTTGCGATTGCCCGGCCAGCGTCTCCGTGACCGGCGGCAGCATGTCCGTCGCGCCGGACAGCCACCGCCAGCCGGCCGTGAGCGCTCCTCCGATCAGGCTGCCCCTTGTTCCGTGACCGCCGCGCATCAACTCGCGCGAGACCGACGCAGCCTCCTCGACGACTTCATGCCCCTCGTGGATCAGGGCCGCGCGGATCCGTTCGCAGGCGCCGTTCGCCAGCGAGTCCTCGATCGCGTGTTCTACCTCCGGCCAGTTCTCGACACCCTTTAACGACAGGTTCAGCATCTGGAAGCGGCTGGCGTCCGCCGCCCGCAGGTTCGTCATCTTGGTCGAACTCATGCAGACCGAGAAGCGCGGGTGCAGCCTTTGCACGTTGCCGCCGACATCCGTGCGGATCCTTTCTCCGTCCCCGCCCGCGGCGACCCGTATCAAGTCCATCAGCCCCTCGATCCACTGCCGGTCGGGTTCGGCCTCGTCGAGAACCAGCGGCAGCGAATCCGAGCGCATGCGCCGCGCCATCGCCGCCGGGGTGGCGTCGGCCACGCGCACGACCATGGGGCCCAGCAGCCTAGCCGCGACGCGCTTCAGGAGCCAGCTTTTGCCCGTCTCGGCCGCCGCCGCCAGCCAGATATGCGGCCTCCACTCCAAGGCGCCGCCGACGACGCTCGACACCAGCCAGCCCAGAAAGCGCCTGCCGTCCAACGGATGTTGCCAGCGGTAACGCTCGACGGCCTCCGCGGCCCGCTTGCGCTCGCCGGGGCCGGCGCGTTTTTCAGCGACCTCGATGCGCGGGCCGTTAACGTAGTGCCAGCCGTCCTTGAGGCTGTCGAGTTCCCCCTCCTTGCCGTCTACCAGCAGGCGGTCGCCCAGGTTCCATACGTAACGGTTGTTGTCGTTGCGGAAGAATCCCCGTCCGGCGACCCGCGAGAGGTCGATCTGGCCCCGGCGGTCGGCCGCGCGGATCAGCGCCGACCCGACCGCATGGCAGGACGAGGGCGTCAGCGACTCCTGGGTCAGTAAATCGAGCCACCAGTTGTAGGCGGCCAGCGAGATCAGGGTCGAGGGTTGCGTGAGCGCAGAACGTGAATAGAGCATGATCTGATGCGTCGCAAGCCTCACGGCAACGCTGTCGCCGGCGTTGCCGAGGATGCGGAAATACTCGTTGTCGGCGGCGTTTGCGGGCGGAGGCGAAGGCGGATCCTTCTTTTTCTTCGACTGCTTCGAGGCTGCCTTCTCCGGCTCGGGCGTCCTCCAGAGCGCGGCCAGCCCCTTGAGCCACTCCCCGGCGGCTTGCCCGCCGCCCTCGGTGATCTCGTCGGCGATGTCACGGTGATCCTCTCCCTCGGGCAGGGCGATCCTGATATCCGTGCACTCCAGGCCCTTGAGATGCCGGGCAAGGTCGAGCATCGACTTTCGCCCCTCCGTGTCGGCGTCTGAGACCAGCAGCACGCGCCGGCCTTTGAGGGGCGACCAGTCGGTGTACTTCCACGCCTTCGCGCCGCCGTGCCAGGTAGTCACCACCGCCTTGGGGAAGGCGGAAGCGACCGCGTCGGCGCACTTTTCTCCTTCGACGACCATCACCTGCTTCCCGGAAGGCGCTTTGTGGATCTCGGGCAGCCGGTAGAGCGGACGTCCTTCGCTGATCTCGAGCGCCATCTCCCAGCCGTCCCTGCCGTTGCGTTTGGCCGGCGTGTAGGGAAGGCACTTGGCCCGGGATCCCTTCGGGAAGCGGCAGACGACGAAGGCGAGCGACCCGTCCCCCAGCAGGTAGCGATGCCGCGCAATGGCGTTTTTCGGCAGATCGGGGACCCAGTGGTGGGACTGCTTGGGCCGTGACTCCTTCTTCCGGGGCTTGGGTTGCGTCGAGTGCATCTCGCCCTTGACCTCCCGCAAGGCTTCCTTTAGGCTCAAGCCCCGCTTGTCCACGAGATAGGTCACGGCGTCGCCCTCTGCTCCGCAGCCGTGGCAGTTGTAGACCTCCTTCTCGACGTTGACGCTCATCGAGGGCGTCCGGTCGTCGTGAAAAGGGCATTTGGCTTTGATCTCCGGTCCCTCGCCGCGCAGCTTTACGCCGTCCTCCCGCAGTAGGTCAGCCAGCCTTGCGGGCATCGATCGGCACCTTCAGCACTTCCGCCATCAGCCGCGCCCAGCCCGGCCCGTACCCGAAGTCCTTGCCGATCCTGACCAGCCCTTCGTACCCCTCCCGACGGCGCATGACAGCGGCGAGGCGGGACTTCATCTTGCGCCGGGAGATCTTTGGGGAACCTTGGGACGGCGCCGCCTCGCTCAACTCCGTCTCGACCTCGAGGGGCTTTGGCAGCACGTGTTTGGTACCGCAAGATGGGCAGGCCAAAAGACGCGAGGAGTAGACCTCGGCGCAGGCCGAGCAGCAGCGCTGACGCAACGCAGGCGGGCGCTTGTCGACGGCTGTACCCTGCCTAGTTCCCTCGAGGTCCCAGCTGCGCTCTTCGTCCGGCAGGCCAAGATCCCAGGAATTACCGGCCAGATCGAGCAGCAGGGCGGTCTTGCCCTCGCCGGGCCGCATGGCGCGCCCCGCCTGCTGCAAATACATCGTGACGCTCTTGGTCGGGCGGCCCATCATGATGACTTCGCATTCGGGGACGTCGGTTCCCTCCGAGATCAGATCCACGTTCGAGACCACCTGGATCAGGCCTTCGCCGAACTCCTTGAGCACCAGGTCACGGCGCCTGACGTCCGTCTCGGCGTCGATGTGCTCGGCGCGGAAACCCTCTTTGCTCAAACTCTCGACGATGGCCTTGCTATGGCGCCGGTTCACGGCGAAGAAGATGGCCCTCTTGCCGCCCCCGTAGCGGCGGTAGGCGGCAGCTCCGGCCGCGATCACCTGATCGCTCAGCCGCTCGTCGAGATCCTTCTTGTTCCAATCGCCCGCCATCGTGCGGACGCCGGCGGTCGAAAGTCCCTGTTCGGGACGCAGAACACGCATCGGCGCCAAATCGCCCTGCTCGACAAGCTCCCCGATCGATGGCCCCTGTACCAAGGCGTCGAAGTGATCGCCCAGCGGCTTGCCGTCGAGCCGTCCCGGTGTCGCCGTCAGGCCGAGTACCTTGGTGTCCGGGAAGCGGCCCAGCACGTTTTCCCAGGTCTTGGCCTTGACATGGTGCGCCTCGTCGACGATCACGAGGTTCGGTTTCAGCCAGCCGGTCTCGCGGCGGTTGATGGACTGCACCGAGGCGATCTGGAAACGCGCCCAGCGTGTCTCGGCGCGGCCCGCGGCGATGATGCCGTACTGATCGCCCAAGCCCGCCTGGGTGAGGGTCTTCGAAAACTGGCGCACCAGTTCCCGGCGATGGACCAGCACCAGCGCCCGCTTGCCGCGGTCGGCCAGCCGGGAGGCGATGTAGCCGGCCACAACCGTCTTGCCCGCTCCGGTGGGCAGCTGGTAGACCACGGCCCGGAAGTTCTGCAGCGCTTCGCGCAGCCGGTCCACGTCCCGCAGCTGATAGTCACGCGGGGTGAGCATCGGATATCCTGCCTTCCTGGACCGTGACCGTGGCCCAACGCTCGGGAAACATCTCGCGGCTTCCGGTAGCGCAGACGACGAGGGACAAACCGCTATCTGCGGCAAGCGAATCGCACAACATCCCCAGCTCCATCAACCCCAAGGCGTCGAGTACGTCGGCTCCGTCCAGGACGACGTAGTTGTTGTCGAGGGCCAGCGCGAGGGCGATCTGAAGCGCCGTCTGCGCCCGCCACTGCTCCGAGGTCGAGCACAACGCCACGGGCCGTTCCCCGGCACTGACGGCGTAGGAGGGATCGAGCTTGACGAGGGGCCAGTTGGTTAGCTCATGCACCCGCCCGAGGCCCTTCGCCAATCGCTCCAAGCCGGCTTTCATAGCGCGGCCCCGGATGCCGCGCGGCCCCAGCAGCCCCGCGATCAGCGCATAGTAAGAGACTGAGCGGTGGGCTTCGGTGGCCTCGGAACGCTTGCGAATCAGCTCCAGCGCCCCCCTCCGCGACTCGACCTCCTGCTCGGCCAGCGCGATTCGTTCTTCCGACTCGTCCGCCTTGAGAGGGCTGTCCGCCCCGATGGCTTGCGCTCCCGCCGCCCGCAGATCAGCGTCGGCATCGGCCTTGACGTTCTCCGCCCGCTCGCGCTGCTCAAGAATCGGCCTGCCCTTCCGCTTCGCCGCCGCCAGCTTCCGGCGCAGAAAATCGAGCCTTTCCCCAAGTTCCTCTCCCCGCTTCTCCCACGCCTTGATGCGCTCGGCGAAGGCCGCCTCGTCCTCCGCCGCGTAGAAGGCACGGTCCCGCACGACGATCTTTCCGCCACAGAGTGGACAGGGCCTGCCGTCGCTCGGCCGCGGCTTCGAGCGCTGGTGCTCCTCGTACTTGTTCTTCGTCTCGAAACCGTCAGCCCGGATCCCGGCAATCTCCCCCTCGACAGCCTCCGCCGTCTTTTTGGCCTCCTCGAGCCGCCGGGCCGCCTCGTCCTTTCTTTCACGAAGTTCGGGAATCTTTTCGGCGGCGTCTTTCGCCTGCTGCGCCTCGGCCGCCGAGACCGCTCCCGATACATGGAGCGCCTGCAGGGCATCCCGCGCGTCTCCGAGCGCGGCTTCGGCCTCGAGCGGCGTCACGCCGTCGTGGTCCGACCGCCACCCCGGAGGCGTCCAGTTCGGGGCCTTCGACGTGCCGTATGGCTCGCCCGTGATCGAGGACCACTCCCTCTTGCTCTCCTTCGCCTTGGCCCGGTAGACCCCTTCGACCGACTCCCACCCCTGCTCCCGCAAAATGTCGATGACATCCGACACCATGCGCTCGCCGGCGAGCGCGGAACGCAGTTCCTTCTTCAGCTCGTCCTCGATCTGCTCGGGCCCCGGCAGGAAGGCCGACTCCCAGATCTCTCCGCGCGCGCGGGCGCTGGCGCGGGAGATGAAATCCGTCAGCCCGACAGCCGCGGGATGAAGCGGCTCGGGAGCCTCGGCGAACACCCGCATGGCCTTTTCCGACAACACCCAACGGACGTACTCCGTGCCGCCGGGACCCGACAGCAGAACCTCGCCGTAGTCGGCCCCCTGGCGGAAGTAAGGTTTCGCGGTCGGCGCCAGACCCAGCGGGTTGGCCTCCCTGGACAGCACCGCGCCGATGGCCGCCGCGAGCGATGTCTTGCCGGCGGCGTTAGGGCCAAGTACGCCCAGCGGCGCGGCCTCGGGCAGGGGGATCTCCGCCTGCTCGATCCCCAGAACGTTACTGACCGTGACGATCATCTCCGCCACCGCTTAGAACTCGGGCCCGTCGTCTTGTTCCGGCGTCCGAGGGTCCTCGGCTTGCTCCGGCGCGGGCCGGCCGTCTTCCTCCTGCTTGGCCTGATACTCCCCGCCGTCGTGCTGCTCCATCTCCACGGCAGGCTCTGATTCCGGCAGAAAGTCATCCATCGCCGCACGGGCCTGACCTCGGATCGGCAGCCGCTTCAACAACGCCCTCAGCACCGACTTTTCGGCCATCTGCGCGTAGTGCGTCACCCAGGGGCCGTCGTTACGCGCCGGAGAACGCTTCCTGCGATCGTCGATCTCGGCGCGGTAGAAGACCGTGAACTCCGGCTGCTCATTGCCCGGGATGTGAGCCACCGCGTAGGCAGCGATGATGTTTTCGTCCGCGCGCTTGCCATCCTTGTTCGGGACATGGCGTAACAGCGGATGCAGCCCGTCCTCGTAGTCGAACTCGTCGGCGGCGTAGACGCACCTTGCCCGAATCACAATCCCCGGTATCCCCTCCCGGCACTTGTCGAGCATGCCGCCGATCATGATGTCGAGGCGCGCTTTCGGCGCGCTGCTGCCTTTGGACCTGACGGGAATGATTACGGCCGAGTGGCCGTCAGGCATCAGGCCGCGCTCGGCGCAGGTCAGGAGCGCCTTGCGTAGCGATTTGACATCGCATTCTCCGATCCTGGGGTTCGTCAACAGGGCGTTCAGCGCTACCCGGGAGAAATAATCGGGCGTGACGTCGATTCGCTTAAGGTGAGGCGCGGCGTCAACTGCGGCGCTCTCGACTGTTTGTCTGCATACTTGATACTGTTCATTCGTTGGCATGGGGTTCCTTTCGTGGAAGTATTCGTGAGGCGCAGTCCATCACCCGGCATTGGGTGCAGTGCGGGCCGGGATTGGGCAGCGGTTCGCTGCCGTCGTTGAAGAGTGCGATGACGCGGCGAACGACCGCCGAGGCGTCGGCCTTGGCCGGGCCGGAGGGACGCAATTCGATCTGCGCGGCTTCGGGCCGGCCGACGCGCGGGCGCGGACAGGAGATCAGCCCGACCGAGGCGGGTCCTTCGTCCTCCGTGGCATCGAGCGCCGCGGCATAGGCTCCGAGTTGCAGCCAGGAATGATAGGAGCTATGGCCGGTTTTGACATCGAGCACGGCCTTGCCCACTCCGGTATCGACCACGAGGTCACACGTCCCCGCGATCACCGCGTCCTCGACCGGCGCGCGGACCGGCAACTCCCGCGCGAGCACCTTCCAGCCGATCGGATCGGCCTTGGCCTCGATCGAGGTGACGAGCATGTTGACCTGCGCCCGGGCGTATATCTCGGTCGGCGTGCGGTCGTCGAAAAGGGCCGGCTCCGGGAGAGCGGGAAGATCCTCGCCCGCTAGCCGGGCATGCACCGCCGAGCCGATCCAGCCCGCGATATGCTCCCCGGCGAAGGGTTTCGATTCGGGGTGCAGATGCTCCCACATCGCCCGCCGCTCGCAGCTCCGCCAGGCAGCCAGGCGCGAAGGGTGAATCTCAATACACCCGTACACGCCGGCCTCCTGCGAAACTCAATGGAAAGAAAAATGGGGCGCGGGCAGAATTGCCCAAATGTTTGCCCAAATACTGAGTGTGAATGGGTGTTAATGGGTGTATTTGAACACTGTATTCACAGTGGTTAACAGCTATTGACGGGGTGCTTCTTCTTGGACGAAGAAAGCGTAGCCGGTGACTCCGTCTCCGTCCCGGTCGCGGGCCTTCGTTGCCAGGTCCTTGAGGAAGCGGGCGTCCGAGACATTGCTCTGCACCACGCGCAGATGCCGGCCCACCGTGGGCGCTACGTACGCCTTCAGGCCATTGGCGGATGCAATTTCGTCCGCGATCTCCGAGTACAGGATGCCGGGAGCCGCCCTTTGCCAGACCTTCTGGTTCTCTTTGCCGGCCAGCTGAAAACCTTTGTCGTAGGCCTTGAGCCGAATCCTCGGATCGCCGTTTTCGGGGAAGTCGTAGTCGATGTCCTTAATGACCGCTTTCTTGCGTGGGGAGAGGTCGTTCACGTAGCCGAAGCGGGCGACGATTTCGTTCCCCTCCTGAAAGAGCGGATCGTCCACAAACTGCAGGAGGCGGTCCGAGACGGACAGCTCCATGACGTCGAGTTCCTCCTCGTTGTCCTCGAAGACGAACGAGGTGATCTCGCCGGTGATGTCCGCCGAAAATGCCTGTCCCTCGATCTGGATGAGGAAGGTCGGTTGGAAGGTGTCTAAGTCCATGCGCCGGGTCTCCGCTGGAGACCACCCCTGTTAGTGGTCTTCAATGGATACTTACCGGCGCGAGGGAAAAAGTGTCGGGGGTAGATCGAAGAAATGCAGGAGCGCCCCGATCCCCTGCCGTCAGGATGGGGCTTGCGCGTATATAGCGGAACAACTATAATTCGTTATGGCCACGGACGTTCCGAAGCCTGTCGAGTGGATCGGCTCCAGCAAGGCGGACCTGAAGATGTTCCCGGCTGCCGTGCGGGCCGTGGTCGGCTTTGCGCTGTATCAGGCCCAGGTCGGGCTCAAGCACCGCGACGCCAAGCCGCTCAGGGGGTTGGGCGCCAATCTCCTGGAGGTCGTCTCACGTTACGACGGCGACACCTACCGGGCCGTATACACGGTCCGGTTCAAGGCCGCCGTCTATGTCCTGCACGCCTTCCAGAAGAAGGCCAAGCGGGGCACAGCGACACCGAAGCAGGAGATCGATCTGGTCAGGCGCAGGCTCAGAGCGGCCGAGCAGCACTACACCGAAAATTATGGCGGAGGGTAGATCGATGAAGACCGACAAAGTGAAGATCGAACGCGGCAGCGGAAACGTGTTCGCGGATCTGGGACTCCCGGAGGCCGAAGCCCACCTGCTCAAGGCGGAACTGGTCACCCGAATCGACAAGATCATCCGCCAGCGCAGACTCAAGCAGGTCGAGGCGGCGAAGCTGCTCGGGCTGTCCCAACCCGACGTTTCCCGTTTGCTCCGGGGTAGCTTTCAGGAGTTTTCCATGGAGCGACTCCTGCGACTGTTGACAGCGCTTGGGCGTGACGTGGAAATCGTCATTCGTGAGCCCCGTGGTGAGCGACAGGGCAGGCTCAGTGTCGAAGCATAGGAGGTTCCACACTGCCCAAGATCGATTTCTTTAAGAGGGGCATGGCCTCAAAAATTGAGCTTGAATCCGAACTGGATCTGACGCGGATCATAGGCCGACGTGAAGCCGAGGGGCCGGTTAGCTGGGATGCTCCTGCTCCCCTCGGCATGGGCCGTTGGAACACTTCCTCCCACGACGTTGTTGATGCCGTTGTAGTTCACGTGGTTGAACAGGTTGAAAGCTTCGACGATGAACTGGAGTTGGATGTTCTCCCCGGCGTTGAACTGGCGCAGAAGACGAATGTCGAAGTTGTAGAAGGCCGGCCCCCTTCCGGTGTTCCGGCCCACGACCTCCCCGCTGACGAGCCTGGGACGGTCGGTCTCTTCATGCGAATCACCGTTTAGATCGAAACCGGCCAACAGGTTGAAGGGCCGTCCGCTGGCGAGTGTGGCGATTGCCGAAAAGGTCCAATCCGCCAGAAGATTCTTGCCGAAACCCTGGCCGCTGGACAATCTCCAAGGACTAGTAAAGAGTCCGCTGGTCACGAAACGGTGCCGCTGGTCGAAAGTCGAAAGGGACCGTTCGCTTCGAAGATCGGCTTGGTTGTTGGCTTGGTGCTGCGTGATGAAATCGGTGACGTCGTCGATTGCTTTCCCCAAGGTGTAGGACACACGCAGGTTGTGATTTCCCCGGAAGCGGCGAGTAAGGGCCGCCGTGAATCCATGATAGATCGAGCTGCCGCTGCTTTCCAGGGCATTGACCTGGAGAAACCGGGGGTCCCGAAGCCCCGCGAATCGATTGGGGTCCACCGGATTCACATTAAAGTCCCGCGAACGGATGATGTGAGTCCCCTTGTTTAACAGGTAATCCAGCGAGATCGACGCGTCAGCGCCCCATTGTCGTTCGTAGCCCAGACTCGCCTGTTGGCTGTAGGCATTGACCGTGTCCCCGGCGGCTGGAAGGATGATTCCCGGAGTGGTTCCCGGTCGGAGGCCCACCGCCCCGAGCGTGGACTCGTCCAGGACTCCGGTCCTCTGAAACTCGTTCCACACGTCTTTGGACGTAACCCCCTGTCCGAAAGGGTCCGAAAGCGCCGCGAAGACCTGAGTGATCTGACCCGAGAGCACCTGAGAGACGAAGGCAACGGCCTGAAAAAAGTTGGAGTGAAAGATGCCGTATCCGGCGCGCACGACCTGGCGCCCATCTCCTCTCGGGTCCCAGGCGATACCCAACCTGGGTGCAAAGTTGTTGTTGTCACTTAGAACCGCAGTTTCAAAATCCCAAGGCGGAGCGTCGTTGACGACGTTGAGCGTCTCGGGCTTGAAGTCAACGTCGTAGCGGAGGCCCAGATTCAAGGTGAAGTTCTCGTTGACCCTCCAGTTGTCCTGAAGATAGGCGCCCAGCTGGGTGTAAGTGACTGCCGAGTTCGGATCGCCGAACCCTTGAAAATAGGTGATGGGGAGACCGAAATTGTAGGACTGCACTGCAGTCAGAGGAGCTCCCATTCGCCCCGCGCACAGGGGCGAGGAACCGGGGCAGATCACATGGGGGACCAGATCGGGACGACCCAAGGTGGTGGCCAGCTGGTTGGCCAGACCGGCGGCCGTTCCCGGCCCCAGCGTGGCGTCGAAGACCGCCCCCAGGGGGATCGTCCGACCGGCGAAGGTGAACTCGCCCCCAAGGAAGACTTCCGCAAATCCGTCCAGGTCCATGATGTTCAGATCGATACCCGTCTTGAGCGTATGGTTTCCCCGGACCACCGTGTAGTTATCGATGAATTGGTAGTTTTTCTGCACGTAACCGCTGGGGTTGAAGAACTCTCGACCGAACTCGGCGATCCCGGCCAAGGAAACCTGGGGACCTATGGGGTCGTTGGTGCCCACGTTGAACTCGTGCCTGGAGAACTGAAACTTGAAGTCATTGAGCTGGGTCGGAGAAAAAACGTGGGTATCGGAGACCACCATCGAGAAATTCTTGCCGTCGAAATGCACACCGTTGCTGACCGCGTCCAGGGCGCCGAATTCGGACCCGTCGCTGAAGGTATCGGAGACATTGAAGCGCAGGTTCAGTTGGTTGTCAGAAGAGAGGCGATGATCCACTTTGATCGAGAAAACGTCGGAGTCGGCTTTGAAGGGCAAGACTCCACTTTCGTCTCCGAACCGCTTCAAAGTGCCGGGGAAGTTCCCGGACCGGGTGTTGAGAACACCTAGATTCTCGTGGGCGAAAGTGTTGGAGAGAAATTGCAGAGAGGGGACGCCCGAGTTGGCGAAGAAGTCCATGAGCTCCTCCTGCTGCGGCGTCATGTCGAAGATGCTGGGATCGTCCAGAAAGGTCACGAACAGGGACTCCTCCCGGTCGAGCCTTTCAAAGCTGAGAAAAAAGAAAGTCTGGTCCTGGACCAGCGGCCCTCCCAGAGTCCCGCCAAACTGATGGCGTTCGAACTTCGGGTCGACGTTTCCGGCAAAGGCGTTTCGAGCATCCAGCGAGTCGTCCCGCAAGAACCAGAACGCATTACCGTGGAAATCATTTCCACCCGATCTGCTGACGATGTTCACCACTCCCGATCGGGCTCTCCCGAACTCGGCGGAAAACGTGTTGCGGCTGATCTGGAACTCCTGAATGGCCTCCTGGCTGAGGGTGGACCGTACCGAGTTCGAGACGACGTCCATGTTGTCGACACCGTCGATGGTGACGTAGTTGCTGCGCTGGTCCTGCCCTCCGAAAGACACGCCCGAAGTGGGCACCTGAACCGCCCTTTCGGTCGCCAAGGTGTTCTGGTCGGTCGCCCCCGGAGTGAGGAGGGCAAAATCGAGGAAATTGCGTCCATTGATGGGAAGGTTGTCGATCTCCTTCTGCTCGACGGTGGAGGCCTGAACGGTCTTGTGCTTCTCGATCACGGCCGCGTTACCGGTGACGACGATCTCCTCCTGAGTCGGAGAGACCTGCAGCTCGATGTCCAGCGTGGCGTACTGGCCCACGGTCAGCACGACGCTCTGGATGACCGCTCTGCTGAATCCCGCCAACGCCGCTCGGACCTCGTAGGTTCCGGTGGGGAGAATGAGGACCCGATAGGCGCCATCGCCGCCGCTCACAGCGGTCCTGGTAAGGTCGGTGGCCTGGTTTCGCACCGTCACCTCGACACCGGGCAAGACGGCTCCTGTTTGATCTCTGACCACTCCCACGAGGTCTGCGGTATTAGCCTGCGACTGGGCCACAGCCGTCGCCGCAAGGAGGGGAACGAGAACCCCCAGGATCGACAGTCGCCTTTGTATGTACCCTCCCGAGAAAAGCTTCAACCGGTCTTGCGATCGGGGTTGTAACGATCTCAGATTTATTCTGAATTTGTCAGAAGGGTAGTTCATAATCGGCATCTCCGATTGGGGCTCCATGGTACGCCCCTCCTCTCTTGAACACAACGCATTCAACGCTGGAACCCTCTGGCGCTATGGCGTCGCCGAAGACCATCCAATAGTTAGCAAAACCGAGGCCAAAGTGGAAATCCGGGTTTAGACCTCCTCACCCGATGAGACGCATGTTCACGTGCTCGACCGATGGAATGCGCAGGACCGCTCCCAGCTTGAGCTCCAGCGGAAAGAAGATGTCGTTGTAGTCGCACAGCACCCACCATAGCTCGGCCTGTCCGAGGTAGCGGGTGGCAAGCAGGTCCACCCGATCCCCCGCCACGACGGTATGGAAGCGGTCGTCGGGCCTGGGGGTGGTATCGACCCGATCTCGGGCGCCCAGGAACGTCTCCTCCCGCCCCGTGTACAACACGGCGGCGGCGTATCTCGAACGACGCCCGATCACGCGCGCACCTCCCGGTACTCCACCGACTCGTCGACGTATTCCTCGAGGACCACGTCCACCTCGGCGTGCTGGGGGCGCAGGTTGTCACGGTCGAACAGGTGGAAGAAACGCGCCTTGACTTGGCGGACGACACACTCCACTCCGGGGTAGAGATCACCGAACAGGAACAGCACGCGGTGCGGTGCGTTCTTGAGCATCGTCCCGGAGTGTTCGGGATAGAGGAGCCAGCGCAGCCAGTCGACCGACTCCTGGACAGGACCCTTAAAGAACCGCAGTTGGAAGCTGATCTTGCGCGGCTCCCCGGCCACATACTGATAGCGGGGATGGCTCAGGCCGGGTATCTTGATAGCGGCGTAGGCGGTGCTTTTCTCATCCACGATGTCGTTGGGGTTGTACTGGAACTCCAGCCGCTGCCTGGTTGCCACGTCCACCAGGTGCGCGGTGATTGCTTTCTGGTCCCACCCCATCTTCAGACCTCCTTGATTTCGACTACAGGCCTGCCCAGCCGGATGGCGTGATCGACTTCCCGGCGCATGCCGCTGGACAGCCCGTTGCCGCTGTAGACCCAGACCTCATCGCACACCTCCATGAAGGTCAGTCCGCAGGCGATGCCCAGCTCCCTCTCCGACGGGTTGCGGTCATCGAGGAAGCGGGGATAAAGGAGGTGGGGCGCAAACGGCGCGCCGCCGGCGTCAACTAGCCTGCGGCACAAGCGTTCAGCCACGGTAACGTTTTTGGCCGTCTCGCCGGCGTAGCGGCTGCACAGGTAGATTCGCTTCATTTCCGAGTTCACAGCGTCTCGTAGTTTTTGATCTTGCGCTCGCGGATGTCCCGGTACACCGATTGGGCGACCTGTCGGCCATCCAGGAGCGTGGTGACGGAGACGTCGATGGGCCGCTCGGCCAGGGCGTCGAGTTTCTCAAGCAGCGCGTCCAGAACCGCACCCAGGTTGTCGCCAGCCGGCTTGCCGGATATACCAGCCGAGCCCGGCGTGAGCGCGCCCCGGGTCTCGGCCAACAGGCGCGACGCTTCGGGAGACGCGGCCGAGCGTGCCGCCAAGACCGTCGGTTCCGTTCTCAAAAGAGGCGCTCCCGCTTGGGGGACCTCTTCGGCGAGGACGGGTGTAAGCGCCAGAGTGCCGGCGAGCATGGCCGGAGCGATGGTGGCTTGGGCGATCCCTCCCGCCAGTTTTTCCAGAAGAGCCGATCCGCCACCGACTGCGGAGGATGAGACGGCGGTCCTCACCCGGTTCCAGGCAGCCGATGCGGCGGTGGCCAAACCCGCGAATGGGGCCTTCATCCACGACCCCACCCTGGCGGCCATGGATCGAAGACCGCTCCAGGCTCCGGCGGTGGTGGTGGTGATCCGTTTCCAGGCGCTGGACGCGGCGTCGGCGATGCCCTGAAAGGGCGCTGCGACAGCTTCCAGGGCCGATGTGCCGAGAGATTCGAGGCCCTGCCATCCTCGGGCCGCAGTGGTTCGCACTCCCTCGAACACGCGGGAGAGGACAGCACCGGGCAGTCCCAGCACGCCCGTCATGCCCTGGGCGAGGGTTTTGAGGATCGCGGACCCCGAGGCCGTCAGGTTGGAAAGCGGTCCGGATTGGGCGTCGGAGAATGGCAGCAGGGATCGCAACCGGCCGAGCGCTTGTTTGAGTACGTCGAACGGATAAGTTACGGCCGCAGCGATTCCTTTGCCAAGCGCGATCAGGATTCGCTTTCCCGCCTCGAAGAAGGTGGTGTCGCCGGAGAGGAAGCTTTGGACCGCCAAGAACACTTCCGTCAGCGTCCGCACCAGCGGCAGATTGCTGAATGCCGTGAGCACCGACGCCGAGGCCACTGAAACGAACCGTCCAAAGGAGGCGAACAGCCCGCTGACGAAATTCCAGACGCCGGTGATCACGTCCCGCGCCCACCGGAACGGCGTGGCCAGGTAGTCCACCACGGTGCGGCCGATGGCCTTGAGGCCTTCGAGCACCGACAGGTCCCCCGTGAGTACCTGCCAGAGGGTGGCGGCGACCCGTCCCACCATCTGCAGTGCCTGGACCAGCAACCGAAGAGGCAGAAAAAACTTGTAGAGAGAGTGTCCCGCCTCGACCAGGGCCGTGACGACGACTTTACCCAGCCAGACAAACGCCCGCACCACCCAGGCGACGGCCTCGATGATCCCCACCAGGCCGTAGACGACGAACTTCAGGAGGAAGGCTCCGATCTGGGCGATCACGCCCAGGACGGCGCCCAGGGTGACGCCCAGGGTTCGAAACGAGGAGGCGTCGGCGGAGTCCGCAGCCAGAGAAAAGATGCTCGTGACCGAGCCGATCGCTCCGAACAGTGAACCGAAAGCCCCGACGAGTGCGCGAATAGACGGTTCGAGAATCGCTCGAACTTGGCCGAACGCGCTGGCGAAGGCCTCCTGCAGTCCGGCCAGAAATTGCCGCACCCGGTAGTAGACGCGAAACACCGCGACGACCAACCCCAGGAGCCCGGCCTGCTTGAGCTTATCGGCAAGCTCGGCCGACATCTGGCCCATGCCACCGGTGAGAGAGGAGATCAACGCCCGGATCGCGCCGAAGCCGAGCTTAACGCGCCCCCACACGCCTAAGATTGTGTCGCGGATGCCACCGAAATTGGTCTCCCATGCCTTCCTGAGTAGGTAGACGGCCAGCACCACGCCGCCGATGATGGCCACGACCGGCAGGAAGTAGGTCGTAAACGCCGCACCGATCCCGGCAATGCTCAAACCCATGGCCGCCAGCCCGGCCTTGATCGCGGGCAGCATCAGACCGATGGTCCCGGCCGCCGCGATAACGCCGCCCACCACCGTGAGCACCGCGCCGATCCCAATCGAGAGCGTCAGCAGCACGCGGGTCAGCCCCGGAGCAGAACGTGCGAGGCCCTGGAAGAACACAATCCCCCGTGAGAAGGCGTCCAGCACTGGGGCCACGACCGGCAGGAGGGTGCGTCCCAGGATCTCGGCGAGGTTGCCCATTTGCTGACCGACGAGCTTAAGGCGGGCGCCGATGTCGAGGTTCATGGACCGGGCCATCTCCTCGGTCACGGCCGTCCCGGTGCGCATGGCCCGCTCGACGGAACGGATATTGGTTTCGAGCGCCGCCACGCCTTGAGACATCTGCAGCAGAAACTTGACGGCCTCGTCCGAGCCGAAGGCCTTCTTGATCTCGACCTGGGCGGCGGCTTGGGACAGATCGGGAAACTTGCCCTGGATTTCCTTGAGAATGGGAATGATGTACCCACTGGGGGAAACGCCCAGCACTTGGCACATCGTGACGACGGGATAGCTCTCTTGGTGCTCGCTCACGAGCTCGAAGACGTTCCGGGCACCGAGCCGGTCTCCCGAGCGAACCAGGCCGTTGCTTTTGCCAGGATCTCCCGCTCCAGCTTCAGCTGCCGGTTCTCTCGCCGTAGTCGGCCCAGCTCCTCCCGCTCTGTACTCGTCAACCCGTCTGCTCGCCGTCCCTCATCCAGATCCGCCTGTTTGACCCAGTTGCGTATCGACTCCGCCGTCGGCTCGAACTCTCGGCCCAGTTCCTCCGGCGCCCTCCCAGCTCGGACCAGGTCCACCATCCGTGCCCGATACTCAGGTGGATACGAGTATTGATTCTTTCCCATTGTGGACTCCTTTCTCCCAAATTCTCAGGTGTCCACCTAATCGGGGCAACTCCAAAGAGCCCGGGCTGCTTTGAACGCCCAGCGGTCGGGAGTCTGCGAATGCGCGTAAACACGTAGGACGCGCCGCCGCTGACCATGTCCTCCGCCGGCGACATCCCCCGCACGGGGATACCGATTCGCATCTTCTCCACCGTGCTCACCATGGCGCCGTTACTTGCAAGCACCGTGTCGATGAACGAAGGCAGGTCTTGCCCGTTGGTCAGCGAGTGATAGAGTCCATATCCCTTCATCTGCTTCTCGAGGTCTTGATCCGAAAGATCGAACCGGTATTGGTGTCGATAACCGGCCGTCCTTCCGGGGACTTTGAAAGCCCGTTGGTGGGCGCCCAGCGGTTCGTAGCCCGCCATGCGCGTCAGGTCTTTCACGCCCAGCCGGCGCTCCGAGAAGCCGCGCATGGTTTGGATGCGCTCCTCCTTGCCGGCGGCTCGGCGGTCCAGCCCCTCGATCAGTTGTTGGTATTCCGGCTCCCGATCCACTTTGCTCAGATAGGCCTGTTTGTGGAGATAAAGCAACTCGGCGTCCTGGGGCGTGGCCGTGCCGGTTTTGAGTCCCAGGGAATCCATTTGCTCCAGCGCCCGGTTCAGGCTCTTGGCGTCGGGACGATCCGGCAGTATCAGTTCGAACTCGCCCCGTTGTGCGAACAGGTTTTTGTCGGAGGAAGGCCGGTAGACGGCGCGCACGCCGTCGCCGAAGTCGATCTCGTACTGCTCGCCGGCTTTGAGCGATGCGCTCTGAAATAGAGCTTTGTTGTCGGCAGCCTCCTCCACCACGACCAGGTCACCGCCCTTGAGCTGCCGTTTGGTATGGAGCACCTTCGTCCGCCGGACCGTGAAGGGGACATCTTTCCGCTTTTTCTTCCTGGTCGCACGCTTCTTGAGATAGGTCTCGAAATGTTCCTCGATAGGCGTCTTGTCACGGGCCGCCTTTTGCACCTTCTCGATCCAGGCGATCAGTGCTGTCCGGGGAAAGTCGCGCCATCGGACGGTAAGTCTCGACCGTTCAATGTCTTATGGCCTGTTTTGCCCGGGAACGATTTGAAATCCCGAGGCCGCAAATGGTCGCCTGAACGGAGCATCCGGACGCGGCACAATGAGGGATGAACCTTGGCCGTACGGTTTTCTCCCAACTGATCGAGCACCTACCGAGCAAAGAGTTTCAGAAATGTGTATCGCGCTACCGCGGCGATTCCTATCTGAAAAGTTTCTCCTGCTGGGATCAGTTTCTTGCGATGGCATTCGCCCAGCTGACCTATCGGGCAAGCCTCCGCGACATCGAGACGTGCCTGCGTTCGATGCACGGCAAACTCTACCACATGGGATTCCGCGGCAGGGTAGCGCGCTCGACACTGGCCGACGCGAACGAGTCGCGCGACTGGCGGATCTACGCGGACTTCGCGCAGGTCTTGATTGGCATGGCACGGCCGTTATATGCCCACGACCCGATCGGTGTGGACTTGGACCAGACTCTGTACGCTCTCGACTCGACAACAATCGACCTCTGCCTGTCGCTGTTTCCGTGGGCGAGATTCCGCAAGCAAAAAGCCGCCGTGAAGATGCACACGCTGCTGGATCTGCACGGCAATATTCCCACGTTCATCCGCATTACTGGAGGCAAAGTGCACGACATCAACATCCTCGACGAGATCGGCCCGGAGGCCGGCGCGTTCTACGTCATGGATCGGGCCTACGTCGATTTCGAACGCCTCTTCGTGTTCACTCTCTGCTCGTCGTTCTTCGTCGTGCGAACCAAGAAGAACATCTTGCTCCAACGGCGCTACTCGCATCCCGTCGACAAATCCACGGGCTTGCGCTCGGATCAGACCGTCATACTGGCTGCCATCGAATCGGCCCAAGCCTATCCCGACCCGTTGCGGAGGGTCAGTTACTTCGACGCCCGGACGAACAAGCGGCTGAAGTTTCTGACCAACAACTTCGCGCTCCCGGCGCTGACCATCGCCCACATCTACAAGTCGCGTTGGCAGATTGAGTTGTTCTTCAAGTGGATCAAGCAACATCTGCGAATCAACTCGTTTTACGGCACCAGCGAGAACGCCGTCAAGACGCAGATCTGGATCGCTGTCTCGATTTACGTGCTCATCGCCATCGTCCGGAAACGCCTCGGGCTGGAAGCGAGTCTTTACCAGATTCTACAGATTCTCAGCGTTACGCAATTCGAAAAAATGCCCCTTTTACAGGCACTCCAGCCATCCGACTCCCCAAACGAATCCCCCTATGACCCCAACCAATTGATTCTATTCGACTTTTAACCGGACAGCAGTGCCAGGCGATATAGGTCCCGGCCATCTCCTTGACGTCCCGGTCGTCGGCTTGGCGCAAGCGCTTGAGCGCCGCCATGTGATCAGCGAGCTTGCCAAGCGTCGTCTGGTTGTATTGCGCGTCCG
Source organism: Bryobacterales bacterium (assembly GCA_965248205.1). GTDB lineage: Bacteria > Acidobacteriota > Terriglobia > Bryobacterales > UBA6623. The sequence goes on along the minus strand of CBDFIS010000006.1, from coordinate 5,989,893 downwards.
GGGCATGGTGGTTGACGGTCTTTACCGCGGCCAGGATATCGTTGGCAAACACATCCTCCGGGATCGGCTGCCCGACCTTGGCCGGCGTCGTCTCGATCCCGGCCTGCCGCAGCACGGCGAGTAGCTTCTCCTCCGCCTTGGGCCGAACCTTCATCTTGACGACGGTGCGCTGCCGGCCACCGAAGGTCTCCGCGAAGACAAGCGCGTTCTGGTCCTTGGGCTGGGCGGCCTTTTTCTTGCTGCCGTGCTTGGTCAGCCACGCGCCATGTTTTTTCTCGATGCTGTCGAGCGCTGCCTGCACCTTGACCGGGTCGGTCTCGGTGAAGAGCGTGACCAGCTCGTTCTTGTTGGTCCATTGCCAGTGTTTGAGCTGGGTCTCCTTAGCCAGGTCCTTGAGCTGGCCGGCCTTGAGCACTGCCACCTGATCGTGAAAGAGCTGCTTTTTGAGAAGGATCTCCTTGGCCTGGGCTTCGAGCAGCTCCTTCGGAAGGCCGGAGCCTCCAGCAAGCGCCGCTTCGGCATCCTTCACGGCTGAGAGGAAGTTTCCGTATCCAGCCGGTGACTCGGGCACGACCACCTTGGCAGTGGCCTGCTCCAGCGCGTCTTTGGCCTTGTTGAGCGCTTCTTTCTTGGCGGCCTCGATGGCATCCTGGCTGGCTTGCTCAGCCAGCTCGTGGCCGGCGGCTTTCTCGATGGCCTGGATCAGCTGTTGCTTGTTCTTGAGCGGCCCGATGTGGTGTTTCTTCTTGGCCTCGATGAGGAGCTTTCCCTTGAGGCCGGAGTGGTCCACTCCTGGCTCCAACTCGTCGAGCAGGGCGATCACGTCCTGCTTGGTCAGGTTGAGCGAGACACCCTTGGTCTTGGCCATCTCCTTGAGCTCGACCACGGTGAGTTGGTCGAGCCCACCTGGCGCGGGGACCTTCTTCAACTGCTCGGCCAGCTGCTGGGCGTGTTTGAGCGCCGCCTGCTTCTCGGCCAGCAGTCCCACCAGCTCCTGCTTGCTGCGTAGCAGACCGATCTTGTGTTCTTTGAGCTTGGCCTTGAGCGCCGCTCCCGAGAGGTCGGCGTGGCTGAGGCCCGGTTCCACCTGGTCGAGCAGCTGGATGAAGTCGGCCTTGGTGCGGGCGATGGAGACGCCGTTTTGCTTCGACAGGGTCTGAAGCTGCTTGGCCGTGAGGCCGGAAAGGTCTCCGATCTGGCCGCTCTCAAACGCCGCCTTGAGCTGGGCCGTCTCTTGGGACTTGGCCTTCGCCTGCTCCTCGATGGCCTGTGGCGGGAGGATGCAGGCGGAGCCGGACTTCGCCAGGGCCGCGATCGCGGTCAGGGGACCGAGCGACGCCTTCGCGCCCAGCTCGCCGCCGCAGATCTCCAGGGGCCAGGCCACCACACTGGTGCAGCGGCAATTGGGGTGGGCGGGCTGTGGCGGGAACCGGCCCGTAGCGAAGCGCCTGCCGTCGAGTGGACCGCAGACCGGGCAGACCCGCTCATCCTCCATCGTCATCCATTCGAGCTTCTGGACGCCGACCTCTTGGTGGAACTTGATGCGGCCATGGTTGTGGGCGCGCAGCACCTCGGTGCGGGCGATCACCTCCAGGCGGTGCTGCGCCTTGCGGAACACTTTGGAGCCGGCGTGCCGGAACGATTCCGGGTCCTTCACCACCTGGCCGAGGTCGCGGACAATGCCCTCGACGCCCTTGCCGGTGGCGATGCCGCTCATCACGGTGCGCCGGATGCCGTCGGCCAACTCGCGGTGGACGTCGCCGGTGAGCACCAGGTTGTACTGGCTCATGAAGTCGAGCGCGTCGGTGTCGACCAAGGTGAAAGCGCGGGTGGCGAGCTTGTCGATCCCCTCGGGAGTCAGATCGCGGTAGAAGGGCAGCCGGGCGGTGGCGAAGTCCTCGATGCCGCCCGAGATACCCTGGCGAAAGGAGGTCCGGGCCGCCTGGCGGAAGCGCAGGGTCTGCTCCTGCCGCAACCGGGTCATCGATTCCCGGATGTCGGTCTGGAGTTTCTTGAGGCCAACGAGCGCCGCCAGCTGATTGTCGGGGAGCGAGCCGAGGCTTTTGTAGCGCAGGATGGCGCTGCGCACCTGGTCCTCGGCGCCGGAGAGCATGCCGGTCAGCTCGGCGACCGTTGCTTCCGTGTAACGATTCCGGTGACGGACGCTCCTAGCCGTGGCTTGCCGGATGGCCTCGGCCTGGGGCAGGGGTGGTGTGGAGGCGGCAAGTGCATTGAGCATGCCCTACGCCCCTCTGTCGAGCGTCGGGGTCTTGGGATCGAGGAAACGGCAGGCTGGAGTGTCGAACGTCACCTCGCTGCGGTGCACCCGGCAGTGGTTGCGCGCTTCTTCAAAGTGCACGCAGTCGTCGCAGACCGCATCGCCGACATCCCCGCGGGCGCTGGGTCCTCCCCAGGCGGCCTCCGTCCCGGTTGGCGTGTGCTTCTCGGGGTCGATCCCCAGCATCTTCTGGGCGCGCTCGACACTCATGATTCCGGCCAGCACCATGTCGACCATCGGCTTGACCTGCTTGGCGTCGAACAGGTCCACCGATTGACTTTCGCTGTCCCGGTTGGCGGCCTCGATGTCGGGGTCGAGGTCCATCTTGAGCTGGAGGCTTGCGCGGCTGATCAGCTTGCGGTCGTAAAGCTCGATGAGCAGGCGTTTGAAGTCGACCGCATCGGAAGGATCGAGATCGTTGAACAGGAACTGGAGCGTCTTGTCCTTCCACCCGTTCAGTTCCAGCCAGTCGTCAAACACCCACTCGAGGATCGTCTTGGCGGCCTGAGTGATCTCGCGGATCATGACCAGCATCTTCCTGAGGCTCACCGAGGCGGTGGCGAAGTTGGGACCGTCGCCGGTGACCAGGGACCGGGAGAGACCCAGCGCCACCACGATGTCTTCCTTCACCTCCTTGACCTTGTCCTCGACATTGAGAACCTGCCCGTCTGTGCCGTGGGTCTCGACCGTCACGTAGAAGGGCACGACCAGGCCGCTCTTCAGATCCATCTTGTTGACCCGCTCGCGGATCTGCTCGAGCATCTTCTGGTCGGGCATGACCATCTTCTGGCCGAAGGCGCCGCCCACCTTGATCAGGCGAAAGGGCGTGGCCCAGCGCTTGGCGATGGCCTGCTCGGCCCGGCGGTAGTCCCTGAGCAGCTCGATGGACTGAAACGCGGGCAGGACCAGCGAGTTGCCCCGTGGCGAAAAAGACGGGGCGTCCCACTTCAGATGCAGCACCTGCTCGACCGGGAGATCGAGACCCTCGCCCGCACCAGGATGCTCCTCCGGGAACTGGCGCGCCTCGACCAGCTCCCCCTGGGCGTACTTGACCTTGACCGAAACGGGATTGACCGAGACCAGTTCCTCCAGCGCCTTGCCGTCATTGGTGTAGCGCTTGAACCCGACCCCGTCGCCCTTGACCAGGAGCTGCAGCACCATGTCCTTGACGAAGGCGAAGACACCCAGTTGGGCGGCTAGCTCCTGCGCGCCCGACTTCACCTGCTCGTCGTCGCTCGCGATCTTGATCTCGTCGCCTACGGCGAAGGTGCGCCAGGAGTTGACGCAGTTCTTCACCAGCGGCTCCTCGAGGTAGTACTCCCAGGCCTTGCGGGCGCGTTCGTCCCAGGTGCCGGGAACGGCTTCGGTGGCGTTGATAGAACGGAATGCCGATGCGTCCAGAGCGGCGGCCGTGGCCAGGGGGGCGAGCACGTCGGCGTCGGCTGCAAGCGACGGGGGGTGGCTGCCCGCCGCAGCGGCCGAAGTATTGGGTTGTGGGTCGGTTCGCGTCTTCATAGGGTCCTCCCGGTCGTGTTTTGCCCTTGGGGGCGCGACATTCGCGCCGTGTGGCGAGAACACCTCGCCCTAAGGGTTACTTACCGGAGGCGGGGAAAAAGTGTCGGGAGGGGCGGTTTGCGGGAGATTTGACAAGGAGGCGAGTCGCTCGCATAATGGTACTGAGTTTGGTACCATGACATTGCGATGCGAGCGAAACATCGGCGCACCTTGGAGAACATGTTCAAGAGGCCGACGCCGGCAGGCGTCCGGTGGGCCGATATCGTCTCCATGCTAAAGGCTGCAGACGTTGACGTCTCTCAACGTTCGGGCTCGCGCGTGCTTCTAAAGAAAGGAGCGGATCGGATAGTCGTTCACCGACCCCACCCTGAGACTGAGACGGGCAGAGCGACGGTGCGCGACATCGTCGCGTTCCTCGAATCGGTAGGAGTCAAGCCATGATGGAATACAAGGGATACACCGCCGAAGTCGAATTCGACGAATCCGTGGGACGTCTTCACGGGCGGGTCGTCAACAGCGGCGCCTATCCGATTGCCACTTTTGAAGCCACCGACGTCGAGGGGATTCAACGCGAGTTCCACCGATCCATCGACGAGTACCTCGCTTCCTGCCGCGAGGACGGCATCGAACCCAGAAGGCCTTTTTCCGGCAAGCTCAACGTTCGGCTCGGCCCAGACCTGCATCAACGTGTTGCCCGCTCGGCGGCAGAGAGTGGCCTGAGCCTGAATAACTGGATCAGGCAGGCGCTGGAGAAGAGCGCGTCGCACTGATCTGAAGACCCCTTCCTGAAGCGATGGCCGCTCCCGGTCGTGTGTTGCCCTTGGGGCGCGACATTCGCGCCCTGTGGCGAGAACGCTCGCCTATAGGGGTTACTTACCGGAGGCGGGGGAAAAGCGTCGGGAGGGGCGCGTGGCGGCAACCGTGGCAAGCTACTGCAACCGGTCGCACCGGATGCACTGGGGTCGTCGTTTCAGACAAACACCGGGTCCGTCATCACCGGCACCAGGAAGACCGTCTCCTCGCCGACCTGATCGAGATTGGCCTGCTCCCGCACCAGCATCGCGCAGCGCACGGCATCGACGATGTGATCGTTGCCCTTGGCGTAGACCACCCGACCGTCGTGCAGCGTATAGGTGTGGGTGGTGAACTGGTCCTCAATCTCCAAGTCCTCGACCGGGAACACCACCTGGCGGCGCTGCAGCGCGCCGTTGATCAGGCTGGTCATGAACTCCTTGGTGCGCTTGCGAACCTGTTTGCCGTCCCGGACGGCCAGGGTTGTCATGCCGCCGAAGTCGTAGCCGCGCAGCCGCCCGTCCAGCTGGCGAAATCCATCTTCCCCCCCGAACTCCGAGTTGCCGAAACCAAGGCGGCAAAGATCATGACTGGAGACAAGGCAAAACCCAGGATTGGCAAGCACGACGCCGGACAGCTCGACCGCTGGCATCGCAACGCCGCGCCCCAGCCGGAAATCCTGGCCGCCGCCGAGACGCAGACACGAACGATGGCCCGCGAAGGCAATCAGAACAGCCTGGTGCACGGTATTTACGCCGACCGGTTCCTCTCTCCCGACGAGCGCCCCCTGTTCGAGGCCATCATCGGCCAGCTCTACCAGGACTTCGTGTTCAACAAGAGCTCGGATTTTATGCAGGTCGAGCTGGTGGCGGTCTACTTCCTGAAGCTGGGTCGGGCTCAGGAGGCGGGCGACTGGGATGCTGCCGAACGCCTCGACCGGATGATCCGCTGCCATCTCAAGGATTTGAAGGCCACCAAGATCTCTCGTGAGGGCGAGGTTCCCAGCGGTCCCGGAACCACACCGGCCGAGTGGGCCACCGCGCTGCTGGAAAAGCTGGCCGAGTCGGAAAAGAAACCGGCCCGAAAGCCGGGCAAGCGACGGAAAACGCACAAATGATTGAAGATAACACCAGGCCGCAGAAAGACACGGCCCCGAAGAACCAAAGACTTACGGCGATCCATTTCGGGGGAATGAAGGATAACCCAGGTTCTTCTCAATTCTGCAGTCGTGGTCAAACGCGCACCACGCTGGGTCATCGGTTGGAGGAGGAGCCTTGGACCCCACGCCACCGGCCTGCCGAGCGCAGGCCACTCTCCTGGGAGCGACGAATGACGGACGCTTCCATGCCTCAGTCGGGGCAGCTGCCGAGACGTGCCCGTCCGATCGGCTCCCGGAAGGCCACCCAGATCGCCAGCGAGGGGGAGACCCCCAGCCAGACCGAACCCGCTATCCGGGCCCGCCTCCGAGAGGCCTTGCGAGCGTTAGCGCGCACGTGGCCTGTGGTGGCCGGCGACCCTCGGCAGCGCATCCCGGCTCCGTCCGGCAGGGAGGCAGTGGACCTCCCCGTGGCGGTGGTGAACCGCTCCCCGGAGGCGGTCTGTCGCTTCGCCGTGGGGGTGGAGGACTCGTGTCCCCACTGGGTGCCCAATGGCAGGAAAAACGGTGCGACAAGGGGTCAATTGGGTGCAAAAACCGGCCCAAAAGTGTGCCAAACGGACCCTCGTGCGGACAAGAACGGCCTTGCGGAGCACGTCATGAATCGGGCCCTGGCCATGGAATCCCAGACAGCGGAAACTTTCGTCAACCAATCCTTCCGGTCCTCACCGGAAGGCTCCATTGCCGCCCAGCTCACATTCGGCAATGGTGTTCAGGGAGGCCAGGGAGCGCACTGTCAGCTCACTGTCTCCGGCTTCTGTGAGTGGCGGTCCTGGGGCGGGAATAGGAAAGCGGCCCCGAAGGACCGCTTGATTTCTGGACCAGCCTACCGCCTAGAGCCGTTCGAGGGCGTCCTCGAGGGCGTCCTCGACCAGGTGGGTGTAGATCTCGGTGGTGGAGAGGTCCCGGTGCCCAAGCGCCCGTTTGACCACCAGGATATCGCCGGTGCGGCTGTAGAGGTGGGTGGCGAAGGTGTGGCGCAGGGCGTGGGAACTGAAGCGCTTGTCGATACGCGCCTGGCCGAGCCAGTATACTTGACCCGGTTGGCCACCTGCCCCTGGGGAGTTTTGGGGTTCCACGGGACGCGCTGTTCTGGTTCAATAGGAAAGGTACTCCCCGATACGAAGAGAATTTTTGAGGTGCTGCCAGAGCATGGCCTTTCTCTGAGGGGCTCGACAGAGGACATCCCGCGACCGGGCTTTCCGTCCGCACGTCCAGGTAGACCAGGGTACGACCTTCCACGATGAGTGATCGTTGACCAGTTGCCAGTCGCCGTCTTTGTCCTTGCCCGCAAATTTCACGATCAGGCCGTCCTCGGTCCGCACGACGAAGATATGCCCTGGTAGCGGCCGCGTTCAGTTACGGTCCAGCAGGATCACGCTAGAAACGAAATCCTCCAAGACTATTTTTCAATGGAAAGTCCCGCCTTCCGTGCCTTGTTAACTAGGTAAGCCGAAAACGATGCGCATGCACCGAACATAAAAAGGGCATCTGCCTCGTCCACCTTTGCTTCGTCTTCAATGAGAGCGTGGCGTATGCCTTCCTCGTCGCTTGTGTAGCCATACAGCTTCTCGATTCCATCCTTGAATGCATCGTGAAGAGCTACGTTATGTTGCTGAAGGGCCTTGAGAGCTTTCTTCAGTGAGTTTGCCGCTTTTGGGTCGAGGCGCCGGGCTATCGATTCGACAGCGTGAATGCTCTCACGGACGCTTCCAGCATGATCAGCTTCATTGATGCATTTGGCTGATTTGTGAAGATGCAATCGCGCCCCTTCGAACGGCCCGGACTTCAAGACCGCAAAAGCTTTCTCGAAGGATTCTCGTTCCTCAGGCAGGCCTATGGGAAAAATCGTGTCTCCATCGACAACGGTGTACGCGCATGAGAATGTTCTTAGCGTTACGGCAACCGTGTTGCTGAATGTGTTCGGTGCTGACTCATGCCTCATCACGAACTGGAGAAAATAGAATATCTCGTTGTAGGGACCCTTCAGGAATAGTTCTTTTAGACGGTCAATATGGGCGTCAAATTCATCCTTAAACTCGTCGGCAGCCTGGTTCAAAGCGTGCACATGGTGATCGTATAAAATCTCACGCCACGGTAACCCTATTATGTTGGGCCGGTGAGGATTTTGTATGACTGCCTCGTCGTCGTAACTACGGCACCGGCACTCGCACAGGTGCTGGTATAGGTTATTCCAAAGACCACCGCGCGCACTTTCAGGCAGCATACCCAACGCCAAGGGTTGAGGAAGCGGATCGATTCCTTCCGCTTGAGAGAAGGTCAGCTTGTTTCGGTCGATTTTTTGCTCGGTCATGGCCGTAGGCCGAGGCGGAACTGCGCTTCGGCGTCGCCCCCCTCGGCCCGCGCGCGGAGGCCGGCGATCTCTTCTTCCTCCAACGGCGTCTGCGACTGCGCCGGTATGACAAACACCAGGGCCAGGGTCAAGACGACGACGGCGCAAACTGCGTGTCGCATCCAGTCGTTCATATTTGCCTCCGTTATCGCACTCGTTTCGGAATCATGGTCCAAACAACCATCTCACGATTCCAGCCGACGACAGGACAAGCTGAAACCGCTTTTGGCCCGTTCGCAATGTGATCTGCAGCGCATTTAGACAGCTTGGCCATATTCTCGCACGATCAGTCTATGGAGTTTGGCGTTGCTAATTCAACCTATCTGGACGATCTGCCCGCTTCACCCCGCCGCCGACTCGATTCGTCCGTCCGTACCCACCACCCGATTCCGTAGCTTTCCTTTCCGCGACGCCTGTTGTCGCACCTTCCGGGTGAAGGCAAGGTCAGGCGGTTTGGGGGCAGTGACGTAAGGAACCGCGCGAACCCGGACCCCGAGAGGCCCCCGACCGGGCCTGCCTCTCGGGGTTTTTTGTTTTGCGCGCAACGGACGGGAGGACAAGTCCGGTGGAACATGAATGGCGTTGCACGCGCTGCGGCAAGCTCCTCGGCGTCTTGGAAGGCGACCGCCTGCACATTCGGTTTGCGCGGGGCCACGAGTACATCGTCGGCTTCCCGTCGGCGAGCGTGTGCCGGGGTTGCCGGACGCTGAACGAGATCACCGCCCAAGAGCCGAGGCGCGGCCGTACCGCGCACCTGGAAACCCAGATCAGGAGCTGATTCAAGAACCCACGAGGCGCATGACGCCCTAACGCAGGCCAATCGAGGCGCCTGACGCCCGGCCGGAAGGCAGGGCGTCATGGCCAGCCCCTCGAGGGATCGAGATCGTGAACGACTCGAACAGGAACTCAGAAGCGAGAAGTGCTCCAAGTTGCTCCGGCGGCTCCAGCGGAAGGAGGTGTTCTCCGGCAGTTCAAGACCTGGCGGACCGAGTGGCAGTAGTAGACGCCGGAGAATTTCGTGCCGACGCCCTGGATCTCGACGTTTTGCTTGGCCCGAAGCGTGGGGATGCCAATGGTCAGCGCCACGGCTTCCACCTGACGGAACTCGGCTTCGGCGAAGGTCCCTTCGGCCAGCTCCTGAGCCGGCTCCTGGCTCGGTTCCTCGTGAAAGCCTTCGGAGCGTTCGAAGCTCGGGACGATCCGGCTCGATTTCTGTTCCTTGTAGGAGGCCTCGCCGGTGTTGCCGTCCACCAGATAGGTGCGCTTGCCGAGTGATGTCCGCTCGGGCGTGGTCTCGTTGTCGGCCGCGTGTGTGACTGCTTCCTTGCGGCGCGGGTCGATGCCGGCAGCCTTGGTTTGGGTGCCCGCTCCCTTGGCTCCTTGCGACTGCGTCGAGGGCCGGAAGGAGCGGAGCACGCCCTGCTGGTCGGTGAAGTACTCGAGGAGAGTGGCCGGTTCCTCCTTCAGCCCGCGGGGATGAAAATGGAGGCCGTCGTCCTGGACGAAGAAGGCATAGCCGGTCACCCCGTCCCCATCCCGGTCGCGAGCCTTGGCGGCCAGGTCCTTGAGGAACCGGGCGTCGGAAACATTGCTCTGCACGACGCGCAGATGCCGGCCCACGGTGGGCATCACGAACGGCTTCAGGCCATTGGCGGCGGCGATCTCCTCGGCGATCTCCGAGTAGAGGATGCCGGGAGCCGCCCTTTGCCAGACCTTCTGGTTCTCCTTGCCCGCCAGTTGAAAGCCCTTGTCGTAGGCCTTCAGGCGAATGCGCGGATCGCCGTCCTCCGGGAAGTCGTAATCGATGTCCTTGATGAGGGCCTCCTTGCGCCGGGAGAGATTGCCCCGTAGCCGAAGCGGGCAACGATCTCGTTGCCCTCGTGGAAGAGCGGATCGTCGACGAACCGCAGGTGGCGGTTCGTGACGGACAGCTCCATCACGTCGAGCTCCTCCTCGTTGTCCTCGAAGACGAACGAGGTGATCTCGCCGGTGATGTCCGCCGAAAACGCTTGTCCCTCGATCTGGATGAGGAACGTCGGTTGGAACGTGTCGATATCCATGCGTCCGGTCTCCGCTCGGACCGCCCCGGGTGGCGGTCTCAGCGGTTACTTACCGGCGCGTCGGAAAAGGTGTCGGGGCGTCGAGGGCCGAACGTCGAACGAATTGGGCTGGCCTACTCGCTGGGTCAGTTCCTGCAGCAGGTGTAGGTGGGGCGTTTACGCGTCCGTAAAGGAAGGCCGAACTCCTACCCCTAGAGTCGAGTAGGGCCCTTTGGGTGGAGACCTTCTTGTCAACGTCGGACAGTATTCTCAGCGAGCATGCTCTGGTTCGTATGGACGCGTTCGGCCGAAGGGATCGGGCACGAGAGTCTGGCTCAAGCTGGGAAACAGGTCGTATCCTAAGGCCTGGATAGTGGGCTCGAAATCATTCCAACCGCGCACTAGCTGAAGATGGAAGCCGGATGTGTCGTCGTCCGCATCTAAGCCAACAACCAGGCCCTCATCCGTGCTAAACCGGTAGAGTGCCGCGAGAAGCATCTCGTGGGCGCGGCGTATTAGTTCAGTCTGCGTGACCTGCGAGAAAACTGCGAAGACAAGAACCGGCTTCTCATAAAGGCGTTTGTGTGGAAAGCAGTCCGCCTGCCCAGAATCCTTAAGGTGTTTAATCAACGATTCGAGCTTCCGTCCTATGTATGCCTTGTATGCCTTATTTGACGACGGGAGCGCGTTAAGCATGGCAGCCATTTCCAGGTAGTGCGTGCGTCGGTGCTCGGGTTCGACGAATCCCTTGAACTCTTCGGGACAGTATTCTTCGAGCTTCGGATCTCTGGTGTGGAGTTCGTGGACGACCGCGTTTACGTATTGGGCGTAGCGGTCCCGCTCTTCGTAATTCCGGAGATTGTCCAAAAGATGCAACTGGTGCCGTTCGCCGAGCTGCATCTTGTCGGCGTGGGTGAAGCCTAAGAAATCGGTCTTTGACTCGAGCATGTAGTAGGCAAACAGGGGTCGTTCCTGGTTGATACCGGTGAACGTATGTCTCACCGCCGCCCGCTTCGAGAAATAGTCGAACACGTCCCATATCGAACCGAGCCAGTTCACAACATTCAAAAAGTCGTCCAGTGAAATCACGTGGATCGGGAACTGCGATTTCGGCTGTTCCACCGCGAACTCGATGGAGCCAAACGGTTGCTGAGAACACTCGAGGATCACGATACTGGCCATAGTTTTCAAGGAGCCGGGATCAAATGTTCGCTCTTCGTCCCACAGGTTCCTCGCCATGCAACGGACCTTAGACAATCGCTGCATCCCGGTCTTGGCGGACTGGCTCCCCTGACGTGTTTTCTTCCTGAGCCAGCGGCGTAGTTTGTCATCGGCCTTCTCCTCACCGTCCGTGCCCTTCAGGCTCAGGACGCAGCATTCGTCGTCGAGGACTAGGAGCAGGTCCGCCAACTCCTTCTTGACACCGCCGGACGTGTAGTAGGGATTCAGAAAGACGAAATCCTTCATGAAGAACTGACCGGTGAAATGACCGGTCAATCGCTCGATGATGTGTCCACGCTGTTCCACTGTCATTGAGAGGAAGTTTAGCGTTTGGAGTTTAGCCCGACCAGTATACGCCACCTGGAACATCGTTGGCGGATTGACTTTCGCTGTCCCGGTTGGCGGCCTCGATGTCGGGGTCGAGGTCCATCTTGAGCTGGAGGCTGGAGCGGCTGATCAGCTTGCGGTCGTAGAGCTCGATGAGCAGAAGCTTGAAATCGACCGCATCGGAAGGGTCGGAAACGCCGGAAGCACCAGCGAGTTGCCGCGCGGCGAGAACGAGGGTGCGTCCCACTTCAGATGCAGCACCTGCTCGACCGGGAGATCCAGACCCTCGCCTGCGCCGGGGTGCTCCTCCGGGAACTGGCGCGCCTCGACCAGCGCCCCCTGGGCGTACTTGACCTTGACCGAGACGGGGTTGATCGAAACCAGTTCCTCCAGCGCCTTGCCGTCTTTGGTGTAACGCTTGAACCCGACGGCATCGCCCTTGACCAGGAGCTGCAACACCATGTCCTTGACGAAGGTAAAGACCCCCAGTTGGGCCGCGAGTTCCATGGCGCCGGACTTCACCTCCTCGTCGTCGCTCGTGATCTTGATCTCGTCGCCCACGGCGAAGGTGCGCCAGGAGTTGACGCAGTTTTTCACCAGCGGCTCTTCCAGGTAGTACTCCCAGGCCTTGCGGGCGCGTTCCTCCCAGGAGGCGGGGACCGCTTCGGTGGCGTTGACGGGGCGAAACGCCGATGCGTCCAGAGCCGCAGCCGTGGCCAGGGGGACGAGGACGTCGGCGTCAGCTGCAAGCGATGGTGTTCTGCCGCTTACAGCACCGGCGGCCGAAGTCTCGGGTTGTGGGTCGGAACGTGTCTCCATAAGGGTCCTCCGGTTTGTGTGTTGCCCTCGTGAGCGCGACATTCGCGCCGTGTGGCGAGAACACCTCGCCCTAAGGGTTACTTACCGGAGGCGGAGGAAAAACGTCGGAGGGGCGATTTGCGTGCGATTTGATAAACAGGCAAGCAATCCGTAGCAAGAGACATATCAGTTCGACCGTTCGTCAAAACGGTTTTGACAAAACACCTAAAGACTCCTATAATAGTCGCTAATATGTCGATGGATCATCAAAGAAACGGCCCCGTGAGGTTCAATGTCTTCCTGGCGCGGCACGCCGTCTTCACGGTGCACGAGCTGGATCGCTTCCTGTCCGGCCGGGGGTCGGGCAACACCAGCACCCGCAATTCGCTGCTGGCCTACCACCGCAAGCAGGGTCGGATCGTTCCCGTGCGGCGCGGCCTGTATGCGACCGTGCCCTGGGGAATGGACCCGGCATCCACTCCGGTTGATCCGTACCTGGTAGCGGCCAAGATGACCGAGGACGCGGTGCTGGCCTACCATACGGCCTTGGAATGCCATGGCAGGGCCTATTCGGTCCATTGGAGGCTGGTCTACATCTCGGCCAGTAAGTCGCTTCCGCTCACCTTCCAATCGCACGAGTTCCGGCGTGCCCCAGTGCCACCACCGCTCCTGGCCAATGGCAAGCAAGCGTTCGGCGTCACCCGCCACAATCGCTCCGGCGTCGAGTTCCGGGTGACCAACCACGAGAGAACCCTGGTCGATGCGCTGGATCGCCCCGATTTGACTGGAACCTGGGAAGAGATATGGCGGTCTCTGGAATCGGTGGAGTTCTTCAACCTGGATCAGGTCATTGAGTACACCCGCCTTCTGGAGAATGCGACCACCGCCGCCAAGGTGGGGTTTTTCCTGGAACAACACAGGGAACCCTTGATGGTGGAAGAGGCCCACCTCGATTCGCTGCGCAAACTGTGCCCCCAGCAGCCCCACTATCTGACCCGTGGCAGGCGCCAAGACTGTCAGTGGGTCAAAGATTGGAACCTGATGATCCCCACCGAAATCCTGAATCGCTCCTGGGGGGAAGTGTTGTGAGATTCTCTGCGGCGGAAATCCTCCCCATAGCCAGATCCGACGGGTTCAACGAGGACGTGGTCGAAAAGGTTCTCCATCTGGTGCATCTTCTAAACACCCTCAACTCACACCCATCGCTGCGGGGGAAGTGGGTCCTCAAAGGCGGCACCGCCTTGAACCTTTTTGTGCTGCGTTATCCCCGGTTGTCGGTAGACATCGATCTCAACTACATTGGCGCTCTGGATCGTGAGGCAATGCTGGCGGATCGGCCTGGGATCGAGCAGGCGGCTCAAGCAGTTTTTTCCCGAGAAGGGTTCGCCATTCGGCGGGTGCCGAGCGAACACGCTGGCGGGAAGTGGCGGTTGAGCTACCCGAGCTTCACCGGGCAACCGGCCAACCTCGACGTGGATTTGAACTTCATGTACAGGTGGCCACTGTGGGAGTTTCACCACGCGGATTCTCATCCGCTCGGAGAATTCCAAGCGAAGCGTGTTCCCATTCTCGACCTGCACGAACTCGTGGCCGGAAAGCTCTCGGCGCTATTGTCCCGTCGGCAAGCGAGAGACCTGTTCGACTGCCATCGCATTCTCGATGCAGGCGATATCCAGCGCGACCGACTTCGCATCGCCTTCGTCGTCTACGGCGGGATGAGCCGCAAGGACTGGAGGACCGTCTCGGTCGAAGATGTGGACTACGAGGGATCGGAATTGGCGAGACAACTTGGTCCCATGCTTCGCGCACGACCACCGCGAAAGCCAGGAGCATTGATGGAATACGGGAAGCAACTTGTCGAGGGATGCAAGAGGGTGCTGTCCGTCGTTCTGCCGTTTACGGAGGCCGAGCGGGCATTCCTGGATCTGTTGCTGGAGAGAGGGGAAATCGACGCGACGATCTTGACCACCGAACCATCCCTTCAGGAGCGCATCCAGGCCCAGCCGCTCCTTGAATGGAAGGCGCTGAACGTGCGGCGCCACAGGGGATTGTCCTGGGAAGAGTAGCGTATGCCCGAGAATTCCAAACACGAACGGGAGGCGAATGGTGGCGCTAGATTTGACTCCCAGCGAACAACGAGGGCCCTACGAGATGCACGACAACTTCTCACCGATAGTCCCGCCGCATCCGGATCTAGCTGATCCGAACCGGACGGTCGATGCACCTATCTTGCTCTACAGAGGACCGCTAAGGGGACGGTTGTCTGACGTTGCCCAGGTCTATTCATGCTTTGCAAATTCATCACGCGAGCAATTGGAAGGCTTGGCCAACGAACTACAAAATGGTGTCGCTTGTCCCGGAGAAGTCACATTTGTTCTCTCCCCAGACCCTCACATCAGTTGGTTCCATCGTTCTGATCAGTGGCCTGCGATGATTGGCTGGCCTAAATTGGTTCCTCCCGCTGCATTATCGTCTCATTTCGCGACCCGCAGCGGACCGAATGGTCCAAATCAAGTCATATTCCGCGAACGAGTTGGAACGACTGCGGGCCACAGCCGACTGATGTACCCGGTTCGAGTTGGAGCGTCTGACGACCTTCTTGACGAAATCAAGTTTTACCTCTTGAACTTTCAGGTGCTGTACCTTTGCGACGACGTTGAGCATACGGAAAAAAGAGGTGAGAAAGCTCGTTTAAGGTTGAGCGCCAACGGTTGGCGGGTAGACATCGACCGCCGCCCGGATTTCCCCGAAGCGCTAAGTAGTCATTTGGAGGTAAAGCGAGGGTACGCTGTTACGCACAATTGTCGCGTATGGCGCGAGAATGACGACCGCACACGCGAGCAATTCACATTCGAAGACGCCGAACCCGCTTTGGAAGCGATTCAGTTGTTCGCATCCTTTGTCAGGGGCGGCTTGGTTGGTATGGCGCTCCCTGTGGGATTTCGGGGCGACATCTCGGTCTTCGAGGAATGGCACGTTACTCCCGTGGACCCAGGTCGATATCCCGACCCAGGCCGGCCTTGGCCACTTCCCGGTTGGTATCCTTTGTATGATCGAGTGGGCGTTAGTGGTACAGAAGGTCAAGCCGCTACTTGGCTGCCACTACTATTCGAGCAGTTCGCCAAAAGGTGGTGGCATCCCGACAATGATCTCCGCGACTTTTGGCGAACCATGTTCCGCGAGCTCATCTACACCTATACCGACGCGGAGCGTGCCGACAAGCGTCGAGCCATTGTTCCAGCCTGCACCGCCCTCGAAACACTAGCGTGGTCCATCCTGGTGGTGTCCGAGAAATGGCTAACCGGCGACAAACATCCCGAAGGTGGCAGAGGCGGATACGAGAAACTCTCAGCCGCCGATCGATTAAGGCTGCTACTCTCCTGGGCAGGCATATCGACCGAAATCCCGACGGATCTGCCTAGTCTGTCTCAGAACCCCGGCACCAATTGGGATGGCCCACAGGTGGCAACCTGGGTCAGGAACCGAGTAGTGCACCCCGATAAGCACGATCAGTTGACCGAAGAATTGGCGACGCATGCTTGGCTGCTGGCTATGTGGTACACGGAATTGGTCATTCTGAAACTGTGCGACTACG
Source organism: Bryobacterales bacterium (assembly GCA_965248205.1). GTDB lineage: Bacteria > Acidobacteriota > Terriglobia > Bryobacterales > UBA6623. Next base: position 5,973,819 of record CBDFIS010000006.1, on the reverse strand, counting down.
GCGGCTATTTCAGAGATCGACTAGATGGCGAGAAGGTCAAGAGGGTGCCATGGGCGACCGATTAGTTCTCTAGTCATGAGCGTGACCTTCCAGTGAACTGATCCTCGTCCATCCATTTGCAATCACACAAACACCGGGTCAGTCATCACCGGCACCAGGGACACCGTCTCCTCTCCAACCTGATCGAGGTTGGCCTGCTCGCGCACCAGCATGGCGCAGCGCACGGCGTCGACGATGTGATCGTTGCCCTTGGCGTAGACCACCCGGCCGTCGTGCAGCGTATAGGTGTGGGTCGTGAACTGGTCCTCGATCTCCAAGTCCTCGACCGGGAACACCACCTGCCGGCGCTGCAGCGCGCCGTTGATGAGGCTGGTCATGAACTCCTTGGTGCGCTTGCGGACCTGTTTGCCGTCCCTGACGGCCAGCGTCGTCATGCCGCCGAAGTCGTAGCCGCGCAGCCTTCCTTCGAGTTGCAGGTCCCGGTACTTGTCCAGGGTCAAGAGCTCCTGCACCACCGCCAGGCCGTTGCCGCCGTTGTCCACCCCGATCCCGGTGGCCGTGTAGTAGCGATCCAGCAGCGCGATGGTCTGGGCGATGTGGGGATAGGCGACATGCTCCATGCGCACGCGCAGGATCAGCTTCAGAACGCGACGCTCCGGTAGCTCGACTTCCTGGAAGACCACGATCTCGGTCGGGTCGTTGGTGTAGCCCAGGTCACCGCCGATCCAGAACACGCCGGTCTGCGGCATCAGGTTCAGCAGCATCTCCAGCCGGTCGTGGGACGCTTCCTCGGTCTCGCAGCCGCGCAGCTCCTCGCCCGTGATCACGCATTTCTGGTACTCGACGACGTCCTGGCGGCATAGGTTGAGGTACTCGACGTTAAATGCCCCGTAGGAGGGCTTGCCGTGCTCACCGGCCACCTCGTGCTGCCAGCCGGCGCTGTCCTTGCCGCCGTAGAACTCCTCGAGTTCCGCCTCGCGCTCCTCGTTCCAGATCGGGTTCAACCAGGACGGCCAGCGGAACACTTGGAACTGGGTCGAACTGGTCAGCCGGTAGTAGGTGGTGTCGCGCAGTCCGTTGGGGGTCGAATAGATGCGGAGCGTCCCGCCGGCCTTGAGACACTGGCGCAAGGCCTTCCACGCCCGCTCGGTGAGCCAGGCGCCTTCGTCCACCCAGACGCGGTCCACGTGCAGGGACCGGAAGGAGTCGCCATAAGCGCCCGCCGGACGGAAGTAGAGAATGGAGCCGTTGGTGAATTCCAGGCGGAAGTAGGGTTTGCGGTGGATCTTGGGCTTGCCGTACTTGCTCAGCGCGATGCTCGACATCAGGTCCGGGTTGGCGTCGAGCTGGAACTCGAACTCCTCAATCAGGGTGTCGAGGTGTCCCTGGTGGGGTGCGCCGACGAGGCCCTGGCTGCCCCGGTGCGTGAAGGCGAAGTGCAGCGCATCGGTGCTGATGCACACGCTCTTGCCGACGTCGCGGCCGTCCAGGTGGATGATATTGCGCCCCGAGCACCGCAGGTCGTCGATCTGATGCGGCCAGTAGACCCTCTCTTGGCCATCCCGGTTGCGCAGATAGGCTTGACCCCACAGCACCGGGTCGGCCAGGGTCTTAGCCACTTCACGTTCTCTGGTGGATAGCGGAGCCATTCAGGGCAGCCTCGGTAAGAGCGCCGCCCGGATAATCGTTCCCAGCAACTCGGCTAACTCCCGCCGCGTGGCCCGCATCCGCTCTTCGTCCCGGATCACGCCTTCGATGTCAGCGCGCGCTTGATCCAGCTCCTCCCAGGCGCGGTAGGTCCGCCGGGCGGTTGCGGCCTGGGTCCAGGCCTCCTCGATCTTCCCTTCCGCCAGCACCGCGCCGATCTCCATGAGCCGGCGCCCGACCGCGCGGACGGCTTCCCGGTTCTCTTCGAGAATCGTGTTCATCGCTTCTCCTTCTTCTTCTGCGGTTCCGCTTCGCTCCGCTCTTGCGGCGGCTTCTCACCCTGCGCCCAAGCGTCCAGGGCGGCCAACGCTTCGGCCAGACGCTCGCCGATTCCCTTAAGCCGCTCCCGCTCGGGGTGCTTCGCCTCCTCCAGGGTCTGGTTGGCCTCGGCCACGTATTCGGGCATGTGGCGGTTCATGGTTTGGATCGCGTGCCGGATGCGCTGCGGCGGCCGCTTCGCTGCACAGCCTGCCAGGGAGGCCGCCAGGGTGAGGACCAGCACCGTCCGGGTCACGGTTTCAATCGGTCTTTTCATGAGATTCCTCCTCGCCCGCGTGTATGGCCTTGACTTCCGATCGACACGAAGCGTCCATGGTGTCGAGCGCATCAGCGCTTGTAGATCAACCATTTCAACCCACCAAAAAGGAGAGTCACACCATGACCGACACACTGCACGAGGCTGGCCAGGCCTACCTCGAACACCTGAAAAGCCAGGGCAAGAAGGAGCGCACGGTCTATACCTACGGGAAGGACTTCGAGCAGCTCGAAGCCTTCTTTGGGGCCGACCGGAAGCTCAAGGGCATCCTGGCGCCCCACGTGGGGAAATTCTTCCGCTCCGACGCGCTGCTGAAACTCGCCAGCGGCAAGCAGCGCGCCGAGCCCACCGTTAAGAAGACCATGCGGGTGCTGCGCATGTTCCTGGTCTGGGCTCACGAGACCGGCCGGATCGACAAGCTGCCCCTGCCCAAGGGGACAGCCATGGGCCGGAGCGTGAAAAAGGAAGGAGAGGATCAGCATGACGACGATCCCGCTTCGGCTCCTGCCGGGTCCTGAGCCCTTCGAGCAAGCGGTCGCGGCCTTCGGTAGAAGGCTGGCGGCCGAGGGCCGCTCCCCGAACACCATCAGCGCGTACTTGCGGGACCTCCGGCAACTGAGGGAGGTCCTGTTGGAACGCCATCCAGGACTCACCCTGGGCCATGTTTCCAGCGCCTTGCTCGATGAGGCGCTGACCTCGCCGGCGGTCGTTAACTCGGCCGCCGGCACCCCTCGGGCTCCCGCATCGCTGCACCGCTTCAAGGCGGCCGTCCGATCGTTTTTCGCCTGGGCGGAGGAGACCGGGCAGGTCGCGGAGAACCCGGCCCGCTCGGTGACCTTGCGGCGGCTGCCGCGCACCACACCCACCTTCCTGACCGAGGCCGAGAAGCGACGGCTGTCCAAAGAGCTCCGAGGCAGCTCCTCCAAGCTCACCCGCCGCGATCGCGTGATCATCGAGTTGTTCCTGGGCACCGGCATCCGGCTACAGGAATTGGTCAACCTCGACATCGAGGACGTGGATCTAGACGCCAAGCATCTCCGCGTCCGCGCCAAGGGCGGCGTGCCCCAGGTGAAGTTTCTAAAGTCCACGTTGCGCTCCCTCCTGCGTTCCTACTTGAACGAGCGCCGCTGCCAGGGCAACGGCGAATGCCGGGCGCTGTTCCTCTCCAACCGCGGCTCGCGCCTGTCGGCGGGGCAGGTCGCCAACCGAGTCAAGCACTGGCTCGGCAAGGCGCGCATCCGCAAGCGCATCAGCCCCCACGGTCTGCGCCACACCTTTGCCACCCACCTCTACAGCCGCACCGGCGACATCCTGGTGGTCAAGCGAGCCCTCGGGCACCGGGACCTGTCGACTACCGAGATCTACACCCACCTGGTCGACGACGCCCTCGAGAACGCCCTCGAACTCCTTTAAGCCGAACACGAGTCCAGAATCCAATCGGTCCTTCGGGGGCGCTTTCCTATTCCCGCCCCAGGACAGGCACTCGCAGAAGTCGGAGACGGTGAGCTGACAGTGAGCTCCCTGGCCTTCCTGAACACAATTGCCGAATGTGAGCTGGAGGGAGTGAGAACCCTCTGAGGAGGACCGGAAGAATTTGTTGACAAAAGTTTCCGCCGCGTGGGATTCCGTGGCCAGCGCCAGGTCCGTGCCCCTCGTCCGACCACGGCAGAAGTCTGGAGAATATGTATTATGCTGGATTCCGCCGGAACGGATCGCCGTAAGTCTTTGTCTTTTCGGGGCCGTGTCCTTCCTCGGTCTGGTGTTATCCTCAATCATTTTCGCGTTTTCCGTCTCTTGGCTCGTTTCCGGGCCGGTTTCTTCTGCGACTCGGCCACTTTTTCCAGGAGAGCCGTGGCCCACTCGGCCGGTGTGGTTCCAGGACCGCTGGGGACCTCGCCCTCACGGGCGATCTTGGTGGCCTTCAGGTCCTTGAGATGGCAGCGGATCATCCGGTCGAGGCGTTCAGCCGCATCCCAATCGCCCGCCTCCTGAGCCCGGCCCAGCTTGAGGAAATAGACCGCCACCAGCTCGACCTGCATGAAATCCGAGCTCTTGTTGAACACGAAGTCCTGGTAGAGCTGGCCGATGATGGTCTCGAACAGAGGGCGCTCCTCGGGAGAGAGGAACCGGTCGGCGTAGATGCCGTGCACCAGGCTGTTCTGATTGCCCTCGTAGGGATTCCTCCGGGTCTGCACCTCGGCCGTGGCCCGGATTTCCGGCTCGGACGCAGCGTTGCGGTGCCAGCGGTCGAGCTGTCCGGCATCGTGCTTGCCAATCCTGGGTTTTGCCTTATCACCAGCCATGATCTTTGCCCTTTTTGTTTCGGCAACTCGGGATGCGGGGGGGAAGATAGATTTCGCCCCAATACGAGAAAGCCGTCTTTGGTTACTTACCGGAAAGTTTCGGAATGTGTCGGCGGTGATGCGCGGTCCTCGGCCAGGATCTGCCGCACGCGGCGCGTTGTGACCCCGGCCAGCTTGCCGATCTCGCGGGTGGAGACGCCTTGATCCGTCAGGGCCAGCACGAGCTTGCGACGCGTCTCATAGAACTGCGTATTGGCCGGGACCCACAGCAGGCCCGTAAAGTGTTGCTGGACCTCGCGGAACAGCTCCGGCGGCAGCACATCCTTGGCGTTGGCATATCGACGGTTCACGGTTTGCTGGTCTTTTTCTTGATCCATGGTTGATCCACGTCGGGGTTCGAGAACCGAGTCCGGTACTCCTTGGGAGACGGACCGACGATTTCGATGGACTGCCGGGTCACATTGCCGATGCGCTTGTTCTCGTCCAGGAAGCAGACGAGGCCGTAATCCTCGCCACAGGGAAAGCGGAATCGCCCCCGGTTCTGGTAGAGCCGAGCCTCACCCCATCCCAGCGACAGTGCCTGGTCACGGATGGCATCGACTTTGGGCACGGCGGTGGAGCGAACCCGTTGGGTAAAACGCCAGTCACCGTCTTTCGGAAAGAGATACGGACGGGTGTCCGGGGACGTCCCCTTGGGTTCGGTTCGTGCGGCCGCGGGTTGGTCCTCGGGCGGAAAGAGCATCGGCGGCACGTAGGTCTTCAGGTTGAATGACTGGACCGCCGAGCGGAGGACCTTTTCTCCCAGGTGATCTATCGCCCATGCGTGGACGGCGTTGAACCGGGCGCGCAACTTATCGAAGGCCGGAGCTGCGGAACGGCCGGATTGGGTGGCCTTCCTGGCCAAGTCCATCTTGTGCCGCAGCCAGGCGTAGTAGTCGGGATCGAGCCGCCGGAAACAGGTCCCGAAGAACGCGACATAGTCTCGACCGTAGTCGTGCGGCCGGTTGGTCTCAAAGAACGTCAGGTTGGTCGATGCGTAAAGCGCCGTTTCCCGCTTGCGTGATTCCTTGCCGGGAGCGTCGTCCGCCCTGATCGGGATCGGGTCGTCTCCGGTCGTCTGGTCCTCGAGTCGTTTCAGAATGCCCACGTCCAGGTTCCCATCAGCAGGTGTTGCTCGGGAACACTTTCCAGAGCGAGCCGCTGGTTACTCTTAAGTTACATACCGGAGAGGCCGCAAAAGTGTCGGGCTAGGGAACGCGCCGTTAGATTCTGTGAATTCCGTCCCCGTGTGAGAGGTTCTCCCACGGGGAGAACCACCTGCAGCACGCGTGCGGTGGTTCTGCGGTGGTTGCGGTGGTCGTGCGGTGGTAGATTTTGCTTACCACCGCAAGATTTCTAAAGCATTAAGTTATTTATTTTCATATAGTTAAGAATAGAAGAGAAAGTATTTGCGGTGGTTGCGGTGGTAAAATAGAAAAATGTCTCTACGTGTGGGCCGATTTTTTTAAGGGTGTCCGAACGGGAGAGGGACGTACTACTTTTTTATTTTTTTAGTAAGGGGGGTAAGACTTCTTGGATTTACCACCGCAACCACCGCAAACGGACAGAACCATTTTAATATCAATGAGATACATTGCGGTGGTAACCCTCCCCAACCACCGCACGACCACCGCAACTATTGCACGACCACCGCAAAACGCCGACGGTCTCCTTGCCTGTTGACCTGTCTATGGTCTATATTTGGTTCGAAACGGGGGTGACCCATGAAATTGTCCAGCCGGATCAAGCCGATCAGTTACCTCAAGGCCCACGCCGCCGAGATCGTACGCACGCTCGGGGACCAGCAAGAACCCTTGATCATCACCCAGAACGGCGAAGCCAAGGTGGTGGTGCAGGATATCGACAGCTACGAGCAGACGCAGGAGACCGTGGCGCTGCTGAAAATCCTCGCGCTGGGTAGCCGGCAGATCGAAGCCGGTCAGGTGCAACCCGCCGCCGAGATCATCACTCGGCTTCGGGAGCGGCGCCCAACCCGCTGATGTCCTTCCTGGTTCAGTTGACCAATGACGCGGCAGACGACTTGGAGGAGATCTGCAATTACATCGATCGGCACGATGGGCCGGGTCGGGCGGATCACGTGCTGGAGAAGATCGAAAGGGCGTTTCACAGCCTCTCCGAGTACCCGCAACGCGGGAACTACCCAAAGGAATTGCTGGAGATTGGGATTCGGGAGTACCGAGAGGTTTTCTTCAAGCCCTACCGGATCATCTATCGAGTCGTGGAGGATAACGTCTATGTGCTCGTGATCGCCGATGGGCGGCGTGACATGCAGGCGTTGCTCGAGCGGCGCTTGCTGCAAGCATAACGCCCACTCGGCAGCCCTATTCCAGGCGGTGAATCTTTCTGATCCGGTAGTCGAGGTTCTTAGTGTGGGTGTTGATCTCTCTGTCGATTTCGAACCCGGCTTCCAACAGGACCTCGAGGTCGTTGCTGACGCGCCGGGCCAGTTGAGCGGGCTTGCTGTATTCAAATTCCAGGCGATACGCCGCGGCCACGCTTCGCAGTGCGGCCAGCAGCTTGCCAGCCGAGATGGGTTCGATGGTGTAGGGGTCTTCGAACCGCACAAGGTATCGTTCGATGAACCCGGCGACATGGTTGGCCCGGTCGTCTTGTCCGTCGCGGGCTTTTGTGTCCAGGTCCTCAGCATTCTGGTAGGCGTCGAAAAGCGAATTCAGGGCCGTGGCGATGGGGTTGGATTCCCGGGCCGTCTGTTGACTGGTGGCGTTGATGGAGCGGATTTGGTCGACAAACTGCGGACTCAGTGCCTCGAGTCCTGTGGCGATTTCGCGTTCGGTGCAACGGGCGAGCATCATCAGGTACATCAAGCTCAGAAAGTCGTTACAACGCTGTTTCTCGTGGCCCGGTAGGGTCCGGCCCAGCAGGCGCATGACCTGTCTGAGCGCCCCTTTCCGGATCAGGGTCAGCGCATGGCTGGTGCGCTTCAAGATGGCCGAGAGAATCAGGTCGCGGTTTCGCTGGATGCCCGAGATGACCTCAGATTCCAAAAAACAGTCGCTGGCTTGGTTGGCCAGGTCGAACGTGATGATGAAGGAGCGAGACAAGATTTCGGAAAGCTCCCCGCCCAGCGGCTCGATGCCGGTGGTGTTGAGCAGGCACTTGGTGCGCTCGATGACAGTCTCGGTGTCGGTGCCGCTCTTGCGTTTCTCCTTGGCGATCCCGGTGATGCTGGTCAAGCTGAAGGTGATCAGTTCCTCGGTCATCTGGCGGGCTTCGATGTTGTCTAGCACGATGAGGGGGTTCTGGGAGCCGTCGGTGTAGTTGGCCGCATCGGTGCTCTTCTTCTGTTGAGGCTCACCGTAAATGAGGGCCGAGATGAGTTTGCTGGCGGTGGTCTTGCCCGATCCGGCGGGTCCTTCGAAGCGGGTCATGGGGCGCGTGCCGGCGAAATCGATCAGCAGGAAACAGCACAGCCAGGAGAGGATCACGGAGCGCTCCCCCGGTGCGCAGGTCAGGTTGTCGAAAATCAACCTCGACAGCAGCCGATCGGCCTCTTCGAGGTCGACATCGGCCAGAAACCGGATGGGCTTCATTTTGCGCGAGCCGTCAAGGATGACGCCATCGTTGTTTCCGCCGTTCTTGAGGACCTCGACGCCGTCGGGGGTGATCTTGACGATCTCGTGGGCATCGTTGTTGAGGTTGAAGTAGACGGTCTGTTTGGGGACATCGGTGTGCAGCCAGGAGAAGTGGTCCCGCAGCTGTCCTTTGATCAGAGCGAGGCTTGAGAGCACCTCGAAGAAGATGCGCCCGCTGCCCGTGGTCGGCACCAGACCGGTTTGTTTGTAGAGCATGGCCGCGTACTGGCGCTTACGCCCCCGGTCGGCCGAATCCATCCAGTAGATGGCGTTGTCGAAGTAAACGAACGGTTCGCCGTGGCGGGTAAAGAAGAACTGCGCGCCGTGATCGGTAAACCACTGGTAGGCGGCTTCGGCGACCTCGGTGTAGTCGGGGGGGCCCTCCCTGGCCTCCATCAACACCTCCGCGATGCGAGCCCGACACGACCCGGCCGGCGCGTTGGTGAGATGTTTCTTGCGGATATTCTGGCTATGTTTTTCTTGCCGGGCTTTTTCCTTGAGCTCCTTTTTCACGGCCTGCACCTGCTGACGCAACGTCGTGATCGAGAGGCTCGACTTGCCGAAACGTTCCTGGATGCGCTTCAGGTGCCGGTTTTGCTCCAGGGGTGAAAGCGCCGCCACCTCGCCCAGGATCGGTTCGAGCTGCTGGTTGCGGTCCGATTCGGCGACATCGGTGGGCAGCCGGTCGATGCCGAATTCAAGCGGCGTGGTGGCCTCGCCAAGCAGCGTTTCGAACTCCGTGGCCGAGTGGCCGGAGGCGAAGTAGTCGTTGACATCGATCTTGGCGGCGGCGAGCAGGCGCTCGGCTTCCTCGACGTCTTGGGAAGTCCCGCCGTTGAGGTGTTCGGGGAGATCTCCCGCTCCGACGGCCGCATCCAGATCAAAGCGTTCCCGTAGCTCACGCCGGGCTTGTTGTTGTTTCTCATCCAGGGGCAGAACGACGAGTTTCGTTTCGATCTTGTGTCCGGTGAGAACGCTTGCAGTCTTGAGCGCGCCGTTCAGGCCCACCTCCGAGATCTCGTTGTCCTGGCAGATGTAAACCGTCTTGACGCCCTCGAGCTTGGGCAGCAGGCGACTCCAGTCTGATTCTCGGATGTGCACCGTGACCGGAGAGACGACGGGAAAGCCGCGCTCCATCAGAGCGATGCAATCGGTCACGCCCTCGGTAATGATGACGCGCTCGGGGCAGGCAAGCAGGCAGTCTTCGTTGTAGAGGTGGCTGTTGTTGATCGAGGGCGCGATGTAGTCGTTCTTGCGGTCGTCCTTGTGGACCCGAAGCTTCTTGTATTTGCGGCCACGCTCATACTTGTTGTCGGGAGTCCAGGGCGTCTGGCGTCCGATCATGAAGACCACCCGGCCCCGGCTCCAGTAGGGGAAGATGAGGCGCCGGTCGAAGAAGGGGTACAAGCTGTCCTGGCTGGTTGGATTAAAGGCGCCGGTAGCGCCGAGCTCGCGCAGTGTGAAGGGGTCCTTTCGTTTGGTCAGGGCGGAGAGGACGCCACGGTATTTTGTTCCGCTGTCTTGGCAGGCGCCGTTGGCGGCAAAGCCGATTTGGAGCGAATCGATGGTCTCGTCTGAGATCCCGTAGTGGGCATGTAACCACTCCAATACTTTCGGCGCTTCCTTGAGCCGGCGGTGATAGAACTCCGCCAGGGCGGTCAGGGCTTCCCCGACCCGCACCTCCAGCTTCCGCTCGGCCTCGATCTTCTTCAGCTGCTCGGGGGGAAGTCCGTATTGGGCCAGCGGAGGCAAGGAGACCTTGGCGGCCAGATAGTCGCGGGCTCGCTTGTGGGTCTCGGGCATGGGACCGGATCGCCCGGCGGTGACGGTCCTGGATTGGATGAACTCGACCAGCTGTAGCACGTCGCCCCCCTTGCGGCAGGCATGGCAGAAGAAGCCTTGCTTGTCGAGCCAGACGTGAAGCGACCGCTTACTGGTGCTCTTGTGGTGGGGGCAGTCGCACTGTAGGAGGCCGTTGGTTTCGGCCGTGATGCGAGGACCGAGGAGCTCGCGAGCCACCTGACCGATGTCGACCTCGGTGACGAGCCGGTAGTATTCGGTGACGTTGCCCGTTGGCGTGTTGCTCATTTGGGGTCCTCCTTACCGGCCATCCGTGCCCCCCACCGCTCCTCCAACAACCGGCGGGCGAACCGGTCAATCTCCACATACAGCAGGGGCGTGCAGCCGAGGGGCGTCCAGGCGGCGCTGACCGCCTCGATGCCGCTGCACACGGAAACAAACGTGAACGGCCCTCCAAGGGCCGAGACCAGGCGTTCCCCGATCCAGCGCACCACGGGAACCGCCATGGAGTTGCCGAGGCTGCGGTAACGGTTGCTGTCCGCCGCGCCCGGGATCGCCGTGTAGCCGTCCTCGAAGCCCATCAGCCGCTCACACTCGCGCGGCGTCAAGCGGCGCACCAGGGTCTGATCCAGCACATGCGCCTTGTCGGCTCCGCCTTGCGACGACCGCAAGGCCGATGGCAACTCGGAACACTCGGCGGTCGCTCCGCCCTGGCGGCCTCGGATGGCCACGGCCACCGCCACCTGGCCGCCGCCGTTGTCGTGTCCCTTGCGGCTCGGCATCGACCGCAGGGTGGGCGCCAAGTTCTCGGTTGCGGACGGTGCGATGTCTTTGCAGCCGAAGGCGACGGGCAGCGGCGGTGCGGCCGATTTCGGTAACGTGTGGCAGAGCTCCGGGCGTGGGTTGCCGCGGTTCTTAGGACTCGCGACTTCAGTAGGGTCGGCTACCGCCACCAGCGGCGTGCCGCGGCCTGTTCCATCTTCGCTGGCGTCGAACCCCTTGCCGCGCAGGGTGTGCGCGACGTAGGTCTGAGCCGAGGAGTCGCTGCGGTTGGGGTGTGTCCTCAGCGAACGAGAGACGTCACGGCCTCCAGTGCGAGACGCAAGGGTTGCGGCAACTTGCGTTTTCGCTTGGCGGCCCGGCGGAGTATCCCGGCGCACGCCTTGGGACTCAAAAAGTATTTCTCCGGGATGGGGTCCGCTTCTAGGACTTGCGACAACGAACACACGCTTGCGTCGTTGGGCCAAGCCGAAATATTGGGCATCGAGAGACCGCCACGCGACTGTGCGCACGGGTCCAGTAACCACACCCGCGTCTGTCCATCGCCGGCTGGGAACGAGGGGCCGATCAGATCCAGCCAGGCCTGCAAGAAAGCACCCGAAGGCGTTGTCTCGGGAACTGAAGATGCCGGGGACGTTTTCCCAGAGGACGAGGGGACCGTCTTTGCCAAGATGGCGTCGAAGATTGTCAACTGCATTCGCAAACCTCACGAAGGCCAGGGTCAGGTTGCCGCGCTCATCGGCCAGCCCCTGGCGTAGACCGGCCACCGAGAACGATTGGCACGGCGTGCCGCCGACGATGACCTGCGGGGCGGGGACGCCGAACCGGCGAAGGTGCCGGACACGCAGGGCCTCGAAATCGCCCCATAGCGGTGTCGTCGGCATGCGCGCCGCCGTTGTCATAAGACGCCTCCCGAGCTGAGCAGCAGCGAGAGAAAGGTCTTGCGCTTATCCAGATGGCGCTTCTTGGCGCAGTTGGCGATGCCCCAGCGGTCCCCGACGATGACGACCGCCTCCTTAGCCCGGGTGACGCCGGTGTAGAAGAGATTGCGGTGGTGCATGAAGGAGTGGGACTTGTGTACGACGACGATGGCGCAGGGGAACTCCGAGCCTTGCGCCTTGTGGATGGTCAGCGCGTAGGCGAGCTCGATATCGGCCCGATTCGGCGAGTCGGATTCGATATTGACCGGCATGCCGTCAAACGTGATCCGCAGTGAGCCATCGCTGGCAACCTCGGTGACGGCGCCCACCGCGCCGTTCATCACGCCGAGGGCGTAGTTGTTGCGGGTCTGGATGACCTTGTCGTGAACCAGCAGCCGGGGCCGGCGTCCCGGCTTTGGAATAGGCGCCTCGACGCCCCAGAGCTTGGCCTGGATCAGCCGTTGCAGCGCCAGGTTGAGCGCACGGGTGCCGAGCGGACCCTTGTGGGTCGGCGTCAGCACCTGAATGTCGTCCCGGAGATGAAACCCGAGGCGTTCGGCGAGCACGCTCTCGAACAGCTTGAGCAGGAAGCGCTGCGCGTCGTCTGGATCGGTGAACTGGTCAACCAAGTACCAAGCCCGGCGCCCGGAAGCCTCGCGCTCACTGGTCTTGCGGACCTGGCCTTTGAGCACGGCGATGCTGTTTTCCTTGAGTACTCCCGCCTGGCGGACGACCTTGTCGAGCACCACCGTGGGCAGGGTCCGAGACTCGACCAGGTCGCGCAGCAGGCTGCCCGGACCCACGGGCGGCAACTGGTTGTGATCCCCCACCAGCACGACGGCGGTCCGGTCGAGATCGATGGTTCGGAACAGATGCCACGCCAATGGGACATCAACCATCGACACCTCGTCGACAATGACGACGTCGGCGTTGATGGGGTGCTCGGGTCCTCGGGCAAACGACTTGCCGTTGAATCCGAGAAGGCGATGGATGGTGCCGGCCCGGCGTCCGGAGACTTCCTCGAGCCGCTGGGCCGCCTTGCCGGTGGGCGCGGCCAGGATCACTTCGAGGTCCTTCTCCTCGTAGATTCGGGTGAGCGCCGCAACGGTGTAGGACTTGCCGCTCCCGGCGCCGCCGCTGATCAAGGTGATGGAGTGGGAGAGCGCCGTCAGGACGGCCTCCTGTTGGCCCGGAAGGAGCGTAGGCGCCAGCTCGTCGATGAGATCGGGCAGGTCCTCCGGCTCGGGGAAATGAGGGTTGTCTCGATCGCCCTGGCCGAGCGTTGCGGCCAGGTCTTCCTCCATCCGGCGGATGTCCGGCCGAGCCACCAGGAAACGACTGCTCTGGGACGCACAGGAGAGCGTGCCGTCGTCGATGAGGGATTTAAGCCACTGCTCGATGCGGTCACGGCTGTCGAGGGTGTCCATGACGAGCAGCGCGTTGGCCCGCTCGATCAGCTCCTCGAACTCGATCCAGCAATCCCCTTGGCCTAATGCCGAAGTGACGCAGTCGAGAATGCCGGCGCGGATGCGGGACGGATCGTCTTTGGCCGTCCCCATGCGGCGGGCGATCTGGTCGACCCGCTTGAAGCCGAAGCCGGGGATTTCCCGGACGATGAGATAGGGATCGGCTTGGAGGAGGCCGAGGGCATCGTTGCCGAGCCTGTCGACGAGACTCGTGACTTGATGATGTGTCAGGCCGTAGGCTGAAAGCTGAGTCAGCGCCCGGTTGACCTCTCGGGTCTTCTGCCACGCCTCCCGCAGCCGCTCGACCGTGGCCAGGGGCAACTTTGCAGCTTCAGCGACCGCTTCGGGCTCTTCGACGATGACCCGGTCGAAATCCTTGCTGAAGCGTTCGGCGATCCGCTTTGCCTTGACCGGGCCGATCCCCTTGATGTCGGGATGGTGGGCCAGATAGTGGGCCAGGCCGTTGGCGTCGAGTTCGAGATTGTAGGTAAGCGTCTCGACCTCGAGCTGGCGTCCGTACTTGGGATGGGTGACCCAGCGGCCCTCGAGAACGACCTGATCCTGCTCGCGGGCGTAGAGTTTGCCGGCGAAGGAAATTTCATTGCCGGCTAGAGTGATCAGCCGGCCCGCCGAGAATCGTGCGCCGGCGTAGTAGACCGCGTCGATCCGTCCGCGAATCTTGATTAATGCCGTGCTTAGAGTTGTGGTTCCCATTGTGTCGATGCGATTCGATGGACCCCGCGCAAGTAGCCCTCGACAAACGCCCGGGCGCCCTGTCGGTCGGAACAAAAAAAGACCGGGACACGGAAGTCGACGACGATGGACAAAACCGAACCGAGCACGGCGTTGGGATGGGCTCCCGAGCGATACCGCTCAGCCAGGATGTCGCTGAGGTTGGCCTCGACGACGATGCAAGCGGCCTTATACCCCGCCAGACGCTCGAGTTCGGTGCGGAACCGTTTCCGGGAACGAATGACGGTCAAGACCAGGTCTTCGAGCGTCTTGCGCTCGACCGCCACTTGGTCCTCCCATCCATCGAGGGAGTAGTCCCCGGCGGGCAGGGCCCGGCGGGTGGCCACGACGCCTTCCGAATCGAAGATGTAGGGCTCCTGTTCTCTGGTGTCGACGACAACCGTGATCCGATCCGTCCCTGCCTGCCGCTCAGGACCCGGCCGAGGCCGGTTAGAACGGGGTGAGTTCATCCTGAGCCGCCGTCTCATGCGCCTCTCGTTCGTCTTCGATCACGAGGCGCCGGTTGATGTAGACGTTTTCGTATTCGCCATTCGTCCGCTTGCTCACCTCCAATTTGATCCCCCTCAACTGGCCCACGTGCTTGTACAGATCGGAGAGCTTTTCGAGATCCAGTCCACAGGTGTGCAGGTCCGTCTTGAGCCATTTGAGGTTCTCGCGGCTGGCGATCATGTTGTTGCGCCACAGCAGGCGCCCGCGGCATCGGGGCGCGAGGATGCGCAGGGTCCACTTGAGCATCGCCTTGCCCGAGTTCTTGGCCCGGACCAGCTCCACCTGGTCGACGTTGACCTGGTACTTGCCGTCCGGGACCGGCTCGAATTCCCGATCTTCGACCTCGGTCTCGACGTAGTCGTCCTCGAAGTGGGTCAGATCGACGTCTGAGCCCGGTGGATGATGTTGTCCGTAGTCTTCGTTTTGCATGGTCCTAATCTCCTTTTTGGGATGTGTTGGGCTTGGCCGCCTGGGCTTTGCTCTGGGCGGCGGGCCGGTTGAACGCTTCGGTGAAGGTGGCGAAGTCGAGATCGATGGTCTCGGGCAGGCGGCCCGTGCGATCCCCGGCTTCGTAGTGCGGGCTGGGCTTAGTGCGCATGACCCGCCGGTAGGAGGTCTTGCCCTCCTCGTCGGTCACGGCTTCCAGGTCGCAGTAGAGGATGAGATCGACCATCCCCAGCACGATCTTGCGGGCCTTGTCGGGCAGGGTCGGAACGATCCGGGTGTATTTGCCGGTGCGGGTCTCGATCTCCCGCTCCACCGAATGGGAGACGAGGAAGAGGCCGTAGGGCAAAAACGCCAGCTTGGTGAGGACACGGTGGAACTCGTTATTGATCAGCGCCCAGCCCTTGCCGTAGCCGAGATCCGACTCGTGCTCGATCTTGAACTTGGCGCAGACGTGCTCGGCGCACATCCGGTAGGCGTTGTCGATCGTGTCGATGATGATGGTCTTAAACGAGTGCTTGCCTTCGGCGATCTCGCCGCAGGCCGCCAGCAGCTGGTCCCAGGACTGGATCGGCGCCTGGAAGACGTCCAGGGCGTTCAGCCCCGGCTCGGTGGCCAGGAACAGGGCGCTGTCGGCCTGGCTGCACCAGCTTGAGTTGTGGACGATGAAATCGTTCGCCACGAAGTTGTGGCTCTCATCGATCGTCAGGTCGTAGACCGGCTCGACGACGGTCGGTTCGATACCGATGACGCGGTCGAACAGGATGGGCCCCACGCGGTCGAGCTGCGTCTCGGCGCCCCGCACCTGGTAAAGCGCCTGGCGCACCGCCTCGGCCCGCACCGCTTTCTCGCCGATGAATCCGATCTGGTCGAGGTAGGCAAGCACATTGGCCTTGCTCGCGATGACGATCTCAGCGCCGTAGGGCTCGCCGTCGAGCGGCCGCTCCCGCATCACCGACACGATCCCGAAGCGCAGCAGAAGGTGCTGGATCTGGCGCACCATGCGTACGGACGTCGAGCTGTAACTCACGCGTCCGCTCGCCTCGACCGATCCGTCGCAGGTGAAGAGCCGGTTGAGGAAGAGCCGCAGTTTGCGCTTCTCGAGGCCGAAGACGAAGTCCGGAATGAATTTCTCGGAAGAGCGCAGACCGTCGAGCCCAACCTGCTTGAGGTGCGCGATCACGTTGTTGCGGCTCCCCGACTTACCGCGCACCCGCACGTGCTCGATGCCGGCCTTGTTGGTGAACTCCACGCACTCGTCGCCCTTGGCCTCGACCGCCGCCTCGAAATCCATGCGCACTTCGGGATCGGCCTTGGTGAAGACCGGCGACGAGCCGTTCGCCAGCGACCCGTCGGCAATCAGGTAGGCGAGAATCTTGACCAGTTCGTCGTCCGTACGGCTTTGGCCGAAGAGGTTCGGGTACTCGGCGACGACTGCCACGCGGTCGCTCACCCTCAGTTCCCCGAGCGGCTTCCATCCCTCGCGTGTGAGAAACGGATGGCTCGCCGTCGCCTCGATCGTGCGACCGGTCTGCGTGGTGAGCCGGCAGAGCTGCTCGGGCTCGTTGGTAAGGTAGGCGCGGGGTCGCTTGGCGACCAGCAGGCCCGCCTCCCTCATGGTCAGGACGTCGCCCGCACCCTTGGCGACCAGATCCCGCAGTGAGACGGGGCGGCCGCTGTCGGCGTCGATGAGCTCGGTATCGCCCCTGAGACACTTGCCGATCTTCGAGCGCCCGTAGGCGAGCACCGTCAGGTCGGCCAGGTTTTCCTTTTTTGGTGTGGTCTTGTTGGGTAGCACGATGTGTTCTCCTTTCAATCTGGGTTCTCAAAATGGAAGGTCGTCGATGGCCGAGGATTCGTCTCCGCCGACGGCCTCCCGCAGCTCTTCATGCGGGAGGACCTTCTGGTAGAGGTTCTCCGCGATGACCGGACTGCCTCCGGACTGGCACAACGGCAGGTAGGCGCAAGGGCGCCGGTAGTGAAAACAAAAGGCCGTGTTCTGGTAGAAGACGCCGCGCCGGCGGGCTTCCAGATACGCCTGGGTCAGCTCCCAGAGCTGGGCCTGCAGTTCCTCGAAGCGGTCGCGGGAGAGGTAGAGCCGCTCCCGGTGGAACATCTGCGGGTCGGAGTACTTGGCCGCGAGCCGCTCCTGGAAGGCTTCGTCACTTTCCGGTAGCTTGCGCTTGGCCGTGGTCCTGCCGGTTTTGGATTTGGAGATCAGCGCCGCCCGCCGGGCCTCATACTCGGCTTCGGTCTCGCCGCGCCCCTGTACCAGGCGCGCTTTGACCAGTACGTTGTAGAGGACGCCGGCGAGCCGGATGCCCAGCGTCTGCTCGATGTAGCGGGAATACAGAACGATCTGAAAGTCGGTCCACAGCCGCTCGAGATAGTCGCCGCCCAGCTGAGAGGCGGTCTTGTGTTCCAGCAGGTAGTGCTCGTCGCCGATGCGGACGACGCCATCGACCTTCCCGGCGAGCGTGAAGCTGCGGGATGAGGCGCCTGTCGCGGGATTGACGATCTTTCCTTCGAACGTCTTCTCGAGCGCAACAACCTCGAACTCCTCGTCGGTGTAACGGGTGGCGTAGCCTCGCATCATCGCGGTAGCCAAGTGCCAGTCGCGCTTCTCGTCGGCTTCTTGGTCTCGGTTCGGGTAAGCCCGGTCGACGGTGTCGAGGACCGCGTCCAGTTGCCGGGTGGAGTGCCAAACTTCGAGGCACTGGTGGATCACGGTCCCCAAGGCCAAGTTGCGGTCCCGCTCGAGCGGAACCAGCTCCTTGAGATAGCGCCACTCGAAAGCCTTGCGGCAGTTGCGAAACAGGCTCCACATCGAATAGGTCGAGATCGCCGGCTTGCCCATCACGCGGCCTCCCTGGCATTCATGGCCGCAGTGATCGGTGGAGGACCCGCGATCCGTTCGACCTTGAAGGCCCTCTCGCCGAACTCGCGGGTGAGAAAGCCGGTGAAAATACGGGCGATGGCCCGGCCCACCTCGGTGGCCGCGTCCACCACGCAGGAGCGCTTGTCGTTGTCGAGACAAAAGGATGCGTCCAGCCGCACCAGGGACCGGCCGTGCAGGCTCTCGGTGGCGAGCACCGCCAGGAGCAGCGATTTCTCGACGTCCCCAAGCGGAACGGTGGCGGCGAAGTGGTAGCGATACAGTTCTCGATTCATTGCTTTGCCTCCTTTAGGTCTTGATCCGTTAGGAGGGCGCCCACATTGGTTACTTACCGGAGGCGAACGAAAAGTGTCGGCAGTCGTCACAAATAGTCCTTCAAGCCGGCGTCCTCGAAGATCTCGCGCAGCTTCGTGACCGACTCGTAAAGCGTCGCGCGCGGAACGCCCGTGTCGCGGGAGATCTCCGTGACCGATTCGGCCTTGAGGCGGCGGCATAGCTCGCCGAGCTCGGGCGGGAGGGCTTCGACGACGGCGGCCACGTCGAGGGCCAGTGCGCGCAGCTCCTCCGGCGCTCTCGGCTCGACACCGATTCGCAGCAGGTAGTCCTCCTGGTCGAGGGTCTCTGCCCGCTCGACCGAGCGGCCCTCCTCCTCTTCCTCGAAGCGCTCGTTCAGCGAACACGGGCAGCGCCGGTAATCCCGTTTGTGGGCCGTCTGCTTCTCGATGAGAGTGGCGATCTTGTGCTCGACGACGCGGGCGATAAAGGTGTTCCGCTTCGCCCGTTTGGGGTCGTACTTCGGCAGCCGGCGCAGCAGATCGAGGATCAATTCCTGCTCCAGATCGTCACGGTCCGCGACCGTAAAACCCGCCTGTCCCACCAGTTGCCGTGCTTTGAATCGGATGATCTCGACGGCATACGGATCGACGTCGTCGTACTTGTTGCGCCCCATCGCGCCTCCTCGGGGCCGAGGAGGAACTCGCGTGGGTGTCGACCGGTACCGGGTCGGCCGCTCTCAAACGAAAAGAGCGGAAAGTGCGCTATGGGGGACGCCGGTTTCGGCGACACCCACAACGACCTCCGCTCTGCGGCCAGCCAGCTGTCTGGTGTGTCAGTTCAATGGTTACTGGGCGTAACCCAACTCAAGATTTCGTCCGGGTTCGTGACACTCATGCGGACGGGCAGCCCGTCGTTGATCACCAGTTCCTGGATCAGGAACGACTGTGCTCGTTCGAAGAACTCGAACAGCTCCTCTACTTGCTTCTTGAGAGCGAAGCTGTGCCGGGCGCGGCGTGCGTTCGGGGCGTTGTCCTTCCCGAACACGACTTGGCACACGACCTTGGGACGTGGATCGAGCACAGGTTCTGCGTCCTGCACTCTGAGCCATTCGATCCGTCCGTAGTTGATCTCCTGCATCATCTCGACCAGACGTCGCTGGGCAGGACTCAGGGACGCCTTGGTTACATCCGTCATTTCCGAACCTCCTTCCGCGCCATCGGGCGCACCAAACGAAAAACACCCCCTGGGGGGCAGGACCGGCGAGGGTTCCTCCCAGGGGGCGTTACCCGGACTGGCGGGCCGCCGCTATCGGGTGAAGCTCATGCCGGAGCCTTCACCCTCTATTGGCGAAATTTCGATGAGGCGGAGCGGAGCGCCCAGGTGGGTTGGGACGCGAAGGTCAGTAACGACTTACAAATCAGTGGGATACGAAGATCGTTGCGAGGGAAACTTTTTTTGATTTTCTTTCCGCACCCCCAGCGAAATTTCGATGGCGTAGGGCCAGCGGGCAAAAGAATGCCCCGAACCAAGATTGGTTCGGAATTTTGGTCAGACGATGGCAACCACGTAGCGCCCGACAATTCGTACATGCTCTTGTGGATTTTGGGAGAAATCAGTCCAAGGGTTCGACGGCTTGCCCTCAGTGGCCATGCGGGTCTGGAGTCGGTATTCTACTCAGCCAAGGCACCTGTTGTAGCCTTGGCGTTATTGAAGGCAAGGGCGTGAAAAACACGAAGAATATCGATGCCGTTGTCAAAAACAACGCTCTCTCTTCACAGTTCGTTAAGGTTAGCTCGCGTTTATAAAGAGAGTGAAAGTGCGAACCCGGTTGAGCTGACTGCCAGGACTCCGCGAATGCCCTAATGTGTTGTCCATATCGGGACTGTCCAAAGGATACGGTCCTGTCGAAGTGTGCGGCTTTGTTCCTGAGCTTACCGAGCTCATCGAGCGCAGCGGCATGTATTGGATGGACAAGCCCTAGGCGACAACTCAGAGATACGCAGATCGAAAAACTGAGTGAATCGACCTTTTCGTCGTTCGTTGACCGTGGCTCCAATAGCCTACATTTGATAGCTTTGCGCAGGAGAAACTCGATTCGCGCGACGATCATAATTACGCAGGATCGATCATCCTGCCTTCTCAGTTCTTGGATGTATTGATCAACTTCGTTCATTCGCTCTTTCGTAAAGAAAGTCACTATTACCTCCGAGTGTTGTCACAATTTTCTGGGATCTCTTAGTCTTGTAAGTCCGTTCCACTGCATGGGGGGAACCGCCAGGGGCCTAATCGTCGGGCAAAACGCGAAATCGTGCCTCCCAGCCCTTCCCATCGTCCGTCAGGCAGAAGGGGTCGCCTTCGATGCGGAAAAAGCTCCGCAGGTTCTGGGCCAGGTTTTCACGGCGCTTCTGGTTCCGCCGGCGGGCATGAGGGCTGCTCCAGTCCAGGACACCTCGTTCCTCGAAGAACGCACGTAGCAAGCCCCATTGGACGGTCGGTTCACCGTTTTTCCTGTTGGCCATGCCCATCTGGGTGTAGTTGCACACCATGCGCTCGGACTTGACCTGGACCGAGACGGTGTGCCCGTCAGTGAACCGGATCGAAACGTCGCTCCAGGTGGCGTCTGGCGGAGTCGGGAAAAAGATCATCGAGCCTCTGGCCTCGGGAGCAGGCAAGTGGGCCGCTCGGAACGAAAACAAAATTTCATCGAGAGGCCGGAGGCGGCGGAGTTCCCGGCACCCAGCCACGGCGACGTCTTCTGCCAGTGCAATGAACGCCGATTGCCTCTTCGACAGCAGCCCCTCCAACCGTGCTGTCGAGAGATTTCGCGTGGGCGCCAACAGGACAAACGGTCCTTCGGTCTGGCTCACAAGACCGCTGACAACGTATTCGAAGTCGCCCGGTTCGAGTTGGATCGTCAGATAAACGGGAAAACGGAAGCCGGCATAGGGCGAGTAGACGCCGATCCGCGTCGTTTGATGCAGCCCGGGTACGGACTCCGGTTCTCCCATCAACTTGAAGGCTCGGGCCACCGCCTGGCAGAAGGCCGTGGGGTCCAATTCATAGACGGTGATGTCGGACGGCTTCAGCACGAAGGTCTCGCAGTCACATCCACAGCGACAGACCGCCACGATGTCGTCCGGGCCATGCTCAACGACCTCATGCGCACAACCACAGCCGCCCGGCACCCTACAGGGATGGGATGCTGCCCGCTTGCCGTTGGGTCGAAGAAAGGTCTTGGCCGACTCGTACTCATCCCCAAACCGTGTTCGCCATTCCGCAGACACGGCCGACAAGCCAGGAACGGCCTCTAGTGCGTGCCAGAATCCCTTCGGGCTACTCCTCATCTTGATCCTGTTCGATGAAGCCACGTTTTCCGAGCCAGTCCTCGATCACGTCGGCGTCACTGTCCCTGGTGTAGTGGGCGATGTTCGAGGGTCGGATGGTCACGGTGCGAGTCGTTCTCGAATCGGTAAACTTCACCTGAAAGCTCGCCCGAATGATGCGTGCTTTGCGCGGCATCTCGAGGCCACGTCCCTCGAGGGCCGCGAAAACGTCATTCGCTTTGTGAATCTCAACTGCCGACTCCGCGTCGCTCCACTGATATTGGATCTCCTTGAGCCGAACCCAGTCCATGCCATCGACATCCGTACAGAAGATCGACTCCGGTCCCACCGCCCGAAGCGGCTCGAGGGTGTATTTGGCGGTGCCGGGAAAGAAGTCCTCGTTGCCGAACAGGTGGCGGCCGAACTCTCTGCGGTAGATGTCTATCTCTCCCTTAAGACAGGGATGAATCCGGATCTCTCCGACGGCCGATTGATAGACCAGGACGTCATGCTTCTCCGGCCGGTAGAAGACGCTCGAGGTCCGGCCGCCGTCAAAGCTGCCCTCGCGTCGAAAGGGATCGCCGTGGCGCACCAGAAACCAGATCGATTCGCCCTTCGGATAGACGAATACCCGTGAACCTCTGCCACGCTTCTTTTTCTCAAACCAGTCGTCGAGATCGGTTTCCAGAGCCGTCAGTGTTTGTGGTGAGGGCTGGCGGAATGAGGGGATCGGACGGACTTCGCTTTGAAAGTAATCGAAGGCCCGCGGCCGGGTCAGGTATCGCTCGGCGTGCTTGCGCTCCAACAGGCGCCGGTCCTTGAGAAACACCTGGACGGCGACATCCGCCGCCGTGGGGTCCGGCTGCCCATCTAGTGCGATGCCATGGCTCTCAGCCTCTTCCAGCAGCACGTCCATCGACTCCTGGGTAGACATTTCATGCACGAAGAAAAGCGCGTCGAGAAGTTCCTTGGGCGTATCCGTGCTTGGGCTCATCAGCACCGCGACGAGTCGGTCGTAATCCAATTCGTTCAATGGGGCCGGTGGTGTCAACGATACCCCTCGACTCCGAAAGTAGGGGAAATGCGGCTTCAGAAATTTCATGAGATGGGTCGGCGTGATGGCCTTGAGGCCAGCGGGTTGGGCGAAACGTCGAAGGTTATAGGTTGCCATTCGTCACACCCTCCTGATCTATTCCTCCAGGGCCTCTTCCAGGTTTGAGTGGTTGACCCTGGTCCGCCGAACGGCGACGACCTTGCCCAGGATGCGCATCCTATGGTCGGGCCCGATCAGCGTTGGGTGGAGTTTCGGATTCTCGGGCCGCAGCTCGATGCGCTCGTCTCGAATGAAGAGCCGCTTGACCGTGGCATCCTGATCGAGCAGCGCCACCACGATGTCCCCACTCTCCGCCAAGGGTTGTTGCCGAACCACCACCAGGTCACCGTCGTCGATGCCGGCATCGATCATGCTGTCGCCTTGGACTTCCAGTGCGAAGCAGCGTCCATGGCGGGCGGCCCGGCTGTCGACCAGCACTTCGCCGATGATGTTCTCCTCGGCCAGGATCGGCTGGCCGGCGGCGACTTTGCCGACGATGGGAACGGTCCGCAGCTTGAGCACCTCCTCGGTCGGCTCCCGCAAGATGGTCAAGCCCCGGGCCTTCCTCGGCTCTCGCTTGACGTAACCTTTGCGCACCAGCTGGCTGACTTGGTCGCGCACGCTCGGGGTCGATACCCCGAGGATGTCCGCGAGTTCCTGGATGGTCGGGGGAAACCCCTGCCGGCGGGTGAAACGGCGCAGCTCGCCCAATGTGCGCCGCTGCGGGCCGGTGATTTCCTCAACGCGTGGTCTGCCTCTCGACTGACTGCTCATGGCAAATCCTCTCTCAGGGGAGATTACAGTGGCTATGCCCAGGGACCGGAGACCAGGACTGTCGAGCCGTCCGGCCTATCGGACAACGCGGCTCACCTGGGTCATCGTGTCGAAGAGGACAGTAAATAGACCTCCTATATAGTAAGTCAATCGCAACAATAATAGGATATCGGTTGCAATGTGAAGCGTCCGACAGGCGCATGAGAAGAGCCTGCGGACAATTAGCACGGGGGACCCGTTGCCTCCGACAAAACAGTACCCGAAAGCAGTCCCCCCTTTAGGGTCCAGTCGACGCCGTGACGGTGGGCGGTGTGGGAAGCTCCGAGGGAGCGGGATTGTCGAGTGATGGCACAAAGATCTAAAATGGAAACACTTAACTTAAGGGAGGGGTTATCCATGTTCACCATCAGTAGGCGCCGCTTTCTGGAGGCTGGTGGCTCGTTGGCCGCCATGTCAGCCATGACTCAAACTGAGGCGGCAGCAGCCCCTACCGCCCAGACGGACATTCGTGGGCTGCCACGCGTCAAGCAGGAGCTTGTCGCCCCGCCTTTCGTTCCGGAGCACGAGCAGGTCGCCGCAGGCGGCCCGAAGATTGTCGAGGTGGAGCTTGTTGTCCACGAAGGCAAGCGTGTGATCGACGACGACGGGACCGAAATCGATGCACTCATGTTCAACGACTCCATTCCAGGGCCGCTGATTATTTGCCATGAGGGGGACTACGTCGAGCTCACGCTAAAGAATCCGGAGGGCAATCTCTTGGAGCACAACATCGACTTTCATGCCTCGACTGGGGCGCTGGGCGGGGGCGCCTTGACGCACGTGCAACCTGGCGAACAGGTCTTGCTCCGCTGGAAGGCGATCAAGCCGGGCACTTTCATCTATCACTGCGCCCCGGGTGGATCGATGATTCCCTACCATGTTGTTTCCGGCATGAATGGGGCCGTTATGGTGCTGCCAAGAGACGGCCTCAAGGACCGCGATGGCGGCCCCATCCGCTACGACAAGGCCTACTATATCGGCGAGCAGGACTACTACATTCCCAGAAACGCCGCCGGCGACTTCATGAAGTACGCAGGTCCTGCCGACGGCATCGCCGATGTCTTGAAGGTCATGCGCACGCTCACGCCGTCCCATGTGGTGTTTAATGGCCGGGTCGGCGCGCTCACCGGCGATCGGGCGATGACGGCCAATGTTGGCGAGACCGTCCTGTTCATCCACTCCCAAGCCAACCGGGACTCTAGACCGCACCTGATCGGCGGACATGGGGACTACGTGTGGGAGCAGGGCTCATTCGCCGATCCCCCGGCGCACGGGCTTCAGACCTGGTTCATCCGTGGGGGCTCGGCTGGAGCGGCAATCTACAAGTTCAGGCAGCCGGGCGTCTATGCTTACCTCACCCACAACCTGATCGAGGCGGTAGAGTTGGGCGCTTTGGCCCATGTCGTGGTCGATGGCGAATGGGACGATGATTTGATGACGCAGGTTCAGGCACCGGCGCCAATTTCTGCGTAAGGCGCTCCGTCGACGAGGATGGCGTCTGAGTCAGGACCATGAACGAATACTATGCCGCCGGACCGGGACCGGTGTTACTACTTCACCCGGCCCGCGACCAGCCGCGCCCACATCCTGCGCTGCCGGTTCCAGTGCGGAACGCCGGCGATGGGGCGGACGTCCTTCTCGCGGATGGGATCGCGGCCCTGGAGGGTGCGAGGCAGGAACAGCAGCGCCTCCTGAATGTCGGGCGCCAAGTGGAGCAGGCACATGATCTGCGAAATTCGAGCCTGCGTCACATAGCCGAGTCGTGCCAGGTCCGCATAGTCACGTACCTCGCCACGCCGGACCAAATCGTCGAAGCGGATGGCTAAGGCCATGAGCCTCGAGATCCGGGGCGCGTTTCCCGCTTCGACAGTTTGGTACCCGTCCGGAGGGCAGGTGAAAGCATTGTAAACTAAGAGGTAATAGGTTACGTTTATAGCGAGCACTTCCATTTCGGGGTAGAGAGGCGGCGTCTCCGGCAGATAGCCGATCCGCTTCTTTACCTCGAGCGGATTCTCGAGAACGTCATAGCCGGCCACGCTCGCCGTTCCTTCGGTCGGCGGTAGGAAGCACGTTAGGATCCGCATAGTTGTGGTCTTGCCGGCGCCGTTGGGACCTAGGAATCCCACAATCTCGCCCTTGTCAACTTCGAAGCTGATGTTGCGGACGGCTACGGTGGGACCGTAGCGCTTCGTTAGACTTTCGACCTTGATCATGGCCAAACGGGGTTGGTTACGACGGGTTACCGCACTCTATGCCCAGGTCGGCAAGAGATGCCTGGTAAGAAGAGGCAAAGAATCCTGTGTACCATTGAGCTTACGGCGTTGTCAACGCCGCACCCCGGAGCTTCTAGCTGGAATTTCCGTTTTGGCCATCCCGCGATGGTCAGGATACTCCGATCCGCGGCTCGGGTGCAAGGTCTTCGTCTTCCTCTCACGATCGATGCTCCGTTCGCTCCCGTTTGGGTCGCTGAATGCCGCTCGATCGCCGCGTTCCAGCTCGCTGGAGGGCTTTTCGCCGACACGGCTCCGAGTAGTTCCCTCTTCAGCAACCCAGCGTCTCTTCTCCGTCGCAGCCGTCGCCCGTTACCCGCCTGGCACAGGCAGCGCCCAGATCCGCCCCAGCATCTCAGCGAACAGCTTGCGGTTGAGATGCCCCTCGGCCAACAGCAGCCAGTAATAGCGGGCATGCTTGACCAGCCGCCCTCCGGTTTTCATCAACCGATGCTGCAAGCTCGTCAGCGACCAGTTCTTGATCCTCTGCGCCAGCCCCAGCCGCCGCCACAGGTTCCCCAGGTTGTAGGCCAACACGCTCAACTGCAAACGCACCTCGTTTGCCCGGAAACGATGACAGGACAGCCGTGTCCAGTGGGTTGCCTGCTTGCCTTCCTTGATCCATTGCTCGGCCGTGCCGCGCTTGTTGTAGAAGCGCACCAGCGACCGACTGGGCAAGCTCATGCTCGTGACGATGAACCCGACGCGAGGAAACAACTCGCCTTGGTGGTGCTCAACCTTGGCCACAACCCGCCGAGGCTTCGACCAACTCGCGGCCTGATAGCGGAAGCTCTTGTAGCGCACTAGTGGCTTCAGGCTCGGCCTGCCCGGCGGACGGAACAGAATCTCTTCGATCTCCAACTCCAGGTTCTTGTTTGCTGGGATGCGAATGACGTAGTCCACTCCGCGATCCTCCAACGCCTCGTAGATCTCCGGCTTGGCGAAGGCGGCGTCGGCGCGGAACGTCACTTGCTTGCCTTCTCCCTGTTGGCGCTCGATCTCGGGCAGCAGCAGTTCGTCCCAGTCCTCGGCGCTGGACACGTTACCCGCTCGCAGCTTCGCCGCCAGACAATCACCGTGCTGGTTGAACAGCAACAGCGGGTGGTAGCAGGTGGACTCGAAATGGCCGTTGTAAGCGCTGCCTTCCTGCTGACCGTGGACCGGGCTTTCCGTGGAGTCCATATCGAGCACGACACGCTCGGACTCGTCCTGCGCTTGGGCTTGAGCGACCAACTCGCGGTTCACCGCCATCAGCCCAAGCAGGTTCTCTTCACTGGCCAGCAGCTCTGCCTCAAAGCTTTGTAGACGCGACGTAAGCGCCCCGCCGCGATCCCAGTTCTTCTTCGAGCCGATCAGACGAAAAGTCGGGTCAGCCGAGACACGGGCAGCATCGTTGAGATCCTCGTAGCCGGCGAGGCGGCTGTAGACCGATTGCCGCACCAGGTCGGCCAGTGGGAACTTCTTGTTTGTGCCTTGCCGCGAATCCGTCAGATGCTCGTCGATCAGCTTGCCCAGTCCGAGCCGCTCGTCCAGTTCCCGAATGAGAATCAGGCCACCATCCGAGGTGACGCGCGATCCTTGGAAATCGACTTTCAGAAATCCGTTGAAGGTGAGCTGAAACGGCTTGTTTTCTTTTTCACCCATTGGGTGTTGGCCTCCGTGCGTCCTGACAGGGCTTGAACCCCTATAAATAAAGACGCTGAAGGCCGCTGCAAGGTCGGGATGCCGAAATCAAATTGGAAATGCGGGTATAGAGGTCAGGAATACGTTATCCTCTACGGATTTGTGTGCGACGGGATGCCGAGCTTTCGCGGATGCATTGAAGATAGGATCTTGAGAAGGAGATCGCGACCAATGACCCGTTTGATCATCCCTGTGCTCGTCACATTGTTTATAAGTGGTGCCGTGATGGCAGAAAAAGGCGACCGAATCTCAAAGCTCAAACAGCTATGCGTAGCTGATCAAGGAACCGGTTTTAACTGGGAAAAAGGAACATGGGTGCGAACGAGGTTTGTTGAGTCGAAGTTCATTGTGTCCAAGGTTGCTTCGCCGTCCGACGATGAAGTAACTAAAGAAACGGCCCTAGCGTGGGCTAACTGTACGCTAAAGTTTTTAGACCAAAGAGAGTTCAGCTACGATGGGGTGAAAGACTACAATTCCTGTTTGAATGTCCAGGAGCTCGGAGACAAAAACCCGGACTACTTGGGTTGCAGTGAAGTACATATTAGAAAGAAAGACTCGGATGAATGGGACGTTACATTTCACTGCAGTGAAGGAAATTTCTATATGCAGCCGAACGGCCATTTTCATAAGGGCAAGATCCATGGCCAGTTGAACCCGGACCCCAAGGACGACTACAAAGACAGTCTCACTGCTGTCCGGTTAAAAGTCGAATAGAATCAATTGGTTGGGGTCATAGGGGGATTCGTTTGGGGAGTCGGATGGCTGGAGTGCCTGTAAAAGGGGCATTTTTTCGAATTGCGTAACGCTGAGAATCTGTAGAATCTGGTAAAGACTCGCTTCCAGCCCGAGGCGTTTCCGGACGATGGCGATGAGCACGTAAATCGAGACAGCGATCCAGATCTGCGTCTTGACGGCGTTCTCGCTGGTGCCGTAAAACGAGTTGATTCGCAGATGTTGCTTGATCCACTTGAAGAACAACTCAATCTGCCAACGCGACTTGTAGATGTGGGCGATGGTCAGCGCCGGGAGCGCGAAGTTGTTGGTCAGAAACTTCAGCCGCTTGTTCGTCCGGGCGTCGAAGTAACTGACCCTCCGCAACGGGTCGGGATAGGCTTGGGCCGATTCGATGGCAGCCAGTATGACGGTCTGATCCGAGCGCAAGCCCGTGGATTTGTCGACGGGATGCGAGTAGCGCCGTTGGAGCAAGATGTTCTTCTTGGTTCGCACGACGAAGAACGACGAGCAGAGAGTGAACACGAAGAGGCGTTCGAAATCGACGTAGGCCCGATCCATGACGTAGAACGCGCCGGCCTCCGGGCCGATCTCGTCGAGGATGTTGATGTCGTGCACTTTGCCTCCAGTAATGCGGATGAACGTGGGAATATTGCCGTGCAGATCCAGCAGCGTGTGCATCTTCACGGCGGCTTTTTGCTTGCGGAATCTCGCCCACGGAAACAGCGACAGGCAGAGGTCGATTGTTGTCGAGTCGAGAGCGTACAGAGTCTGGTCCAAGTCCACACCGATCGGGTCGTGGGCATATAACGGCCGTGCCATGCCAATCAAGACCTGCGCGAAGTCCGCGTAGATCCGCCAGTCGCGCGACTCGTTCGCGTCGGCCAGTGTCGAGCGCGCTACCCTGCCGCGGAATCCCATGTGGTAGAGTTTGCCGTGCATCGAACGCAGGCACGTCTCGATGTCGCGGAGGCTTGCCCGATAGGTCAGCTGGGCGAATGCCATCGCAAGAAACTGATCCCAGCAGGAGAAACTTTTCAGATAGGAATCGCCGCGGTAGCGCGATACACATTTCTGAAACTCTTTGCTCGGTAGGTGCTCGATCAGTTGGGAGAAAACCGTACGGCCAAGGTTCATCCCTCATTGTGCCGCGTCCGGATGCTCCGTTCAGGCGACCATTTGCGGCCTCGGGATTTCAAATCGTTCCCGGGCAAAACAGGCCATAAGACATTGAACGGTCGAGACTTACCGTCCGATGGCGCGACTTTCCCCGGACAGCACTGAGACAGTCTAGTTATCGACGTTGGTAAATGCGCCAGCATCGCGGAGTAATGTTTGTCACTTGCTTCAAGGCAATATTTGTTAGCAAGAGCCCTCATTTGTGCACGGCGACCAACTTCAGACGGGTATGAACAACTATTCGAAAGGTCCGGATGCAGAACACTCAAGAGTGGACTGCATTGATTTTTTCTCTGAGATTAGGAAGCAGGCCTTATATGTCCGGGGTTGGCAGGTGATTTTCGAACAGCTCTATTCCTCAGAGGACAACTCCGACTTATTCAATCGGTGGGGACTCGCCGTTTTCCGTACGTTGGAGACGGCCGTAACCGAGTCTATCATCAACAAACTAAGTTCCTTAACGGATAGTGCATTTCTCGGGAAGAATGAGCGACTTTCTATCAAACGCTTACGCCAAAAGCTCTGCAATCTGGACAAACGCGAGCGGCCAAAAGAAGCATTCTTTAAGAAACTTGACGAATTGATTGACGATCTTAGCGATTGCGTGAAACCAACAATCCGCAGATTTCGGAATATACACACCGCTCACCTGGACGCAGAATACACGCTTGACCACAAGGTTGTTCGTCTTCAATATCAGGAGATATGGAAGGCTTTGGAGCGTCTATATAGACTCCTAAATCATGTTGAAGACGAACTACAAGGCGGAGCAACAGACTATGATTTCCCACTGCTGTCCGGTTAAAAGTCGAATAGAATCAATTGGTTGGGGTCATAGGGGGATTCGTTTGGGGAGTCGGATGGCTGGAGTGCCTGTAAAAGGGGCATTTTTTCGAATTGCGTAACGCTGAGAATCTGTAGAATCTGGTAAAGACTCGCTTCCAGCCCGAGGCGTTTCCGGACGATGGCGATGAGCACGTAAATCGAGACAGCGATCCAGATCTGCGTCTTGACGGCGTTCTCGCTGGTGCCGTAAAACGAGTTGATTCGCAGATGTTGCTTGATCCACTTGAAGAACAACTCAATCTGCCAACGCGACTTGTAGATGTGGGCGATGGTCAGCGCCGGGAGCGCGAAGTTGTTGGTCAGAAACTTCAGCCGCTTGTTCGTCCGGGCGTCGAAGTAACTGACCCTCCGCAACGGGTCGGGATAGGCTTGGGCCGATTCGATGGCAGCCAGTATGACGGTCTGATCCGAGCGCAAGCCCGTGGATTTGTCGACGGGATGCGAGTAGCGCCGTTGGAGCAAGATGTTCTTCTTGGTTCGCACGACGAAGAACGACGAGCAGAGAGTGAACACGAAGAGGCGTTCGAAATCGACGTAGGCCCGATCCATGACGTAGAACGCGCCGGCCTCCGGGCCGATCTCGTCGAGGATGTTGATGTCGTGCACTTTGCCTCCAGTAATGCGGATGAACGTGGGAATATTGCCGTGCAGATCCAGCAGCGTGTGCATCTTCACGGCGGCTTTTTGCTTGCGGAATCTCGCCCACGGAAACAGCGACAGGCAGAGGTCGATTGTTGTCGAGTCGAGAGCGTACAGAGTCTGGTCCAAGTCCACACCGATCGGGTCGTGGGCATATAACGGCCGTGCCATGCCAATCAAGACCTGCGCGAAGTCCGCGTAGATCCGCCAGTCGCGCGACTCGTTCGCGTCGGCCAGTGTCGAGCGCGCTACCCTGCCGCGGAATCCCATGTGGTAGAGTTTGCCGTGCATCGAACGCAGGCACGTCTCGATGTCGCGGAGGCTTGCCCGATAGGTCAGCTGGGCGAATGCCATCGCAAGAAACTGATCCCAGCAGGAGAAACTTTTCAGATAGGAATCGCCGCGGTAGCGCGATACACATTTCTGAAACTCTTTGCTCGGTAGGTGCTCGATCAGTTGGGAGAAAACCGTACGGCCAAGGTTCATCCCTCATTGTGCCGCGTCCGGATGCTCCGTTCAGGCGACCATTTGCGGCCTCGGGATTTCAAATCGTTCCCGGGCAAAACAGGCCATAAGACATTGAACGGTCGAGACTTACCGTCCGATGGCGCGACTTTCCCCGGACAGCACTGATGATTTCCCATTCCCTTTCCACGCTGGCACAGACGGTCGCCAAATGTTGAAGGCTCTTCGACTGGCTGATAAAACGGAACGCCAGAAGCTCTAATGTGCAAAGCGGGTTGGAATTCCAATTGGCTTACAGGCTTGGCCGATATCGGTACGATAATATTCGTGTCGTTTTAGTGCATCCGTTCACAGACTGGGCTGACGGAGGGGAATAGGGCGGAAATCCTACCCAACAGCAGGGATGCTGCTCTTCAGCCGCCGGGCGACCAGCTTCGCCCACATCCTGCGTTGACGGTTCCAGCGCGGGACGCGGGCGATCGGTCGAACGTCTATCTCGCGGATGGATTCAGTCCGACTCGAAACCGTACAAGGCTCGCTGTTGCCCCCAATCCACGGGGAAGGTCTGGGTCAGTTTGGCCAGCGACAGGCCGGTCGGCTCCTCGCCGTTGAGGATCGCTTCGGTGATTTCCGGGGCCAGGGTGGTCAACTTCAGAATGCGCACCACATAGGAGTTGTCTACAGCCAGACTCCTGGCCAGATCCGCGACGGAATGAAACTCCCCACTCTCAATCGCTTGCGCCCAGGAGAATGCTCGGCACAGGGCCTGAACGATGGCCGTCTGGACTTCCGCCGGGCTATCGGGAACATCGCCATCCAGCGCCTGGGGAGCCAGGATCATCTTCCGCCCCTGCATCCGCCGGATGCGCATCGGAATATGAAGCTTCAAATTGCCGGTCTCGGTCATGGTGAGGGTCGGTTGGGTATTCATCGACCCTGGCTCCGTTCCTTGGCTTCGCTCGCCAAACCACTCAGCTCGATGATCAAGTTGGTCAGACCCTGGGTCTTCAATTCCAGGTCGATGCCGGTTTCCCTGATTTCCACTTTCTCGACCAGCAGTCGCACTAGCCGGTTGCGTTCCAGTGGAAACAGGTCTTCCCAAAAGGTGGCCACGCTTTGGAAGGCCTCCGCGACTTCCCGCTCCGTCACGGGGTCTGCCTCGAACGCTTGGGCCTTGGACGAGACATCCACCAGATGGCGACTTAGGGTCACCGCCTCCCGGTTGAGCCCGACCAATGTCGGTCCGGGGTCCGAGCCATTGCCGTCAGGTGATACCTCCGCGAGCGCTCGCTCGCGGACCTTCAGGAGATCGTTTTCCAGTTGCTCTTTCTGCTTTAGCAGTCGTTCCTGCTCGGCCTCTTCGAGCCCCTTGGCCGCAAAGTACGTCTGGGACACCAACGTGGGAGTCCGAAAAACAGCGCTCAGTTGTTCCAGCACGACCTTTTCGATGTCTCCGGCCGGGACACGCTTGAGCCGGCAGCAGCTGACCGCTCGTTTGGCGTCCTTCGCGCAGTGATAGTAGGTGTAGCGCCGCGGCCCCTTTTGGGTGTAGGTCAAGCCCATCGCACCGTCACAGTGGCCGCAGCGAACCACCCCCTGGAGCGGAGAGATGTTTTTCGTCTTGGCCTTCGTTTGTTTGGCCCGGGTGTTCTCCGAGAGAATCCCCTGGACTTTCTCCCATAATATGTTGGAGACAATGGCCTCATGCTCTCCGGGGTAGCTCTTCCCCTTGTGGACCACATCGCCTATGTAGGTTCGGTTGCCCAGCAATCGGTAAAGGTGGCCGGTGTTCCATGGCCGGCCTTCCCGCCGTTTTCCTTTCTTCGTGGTCCAGGACTTGGTGTGGTAGCCCTGTTCATTGAGTTCTGCCGCCACCTTTCTGCCCGAGGCCAGTTGGGTGAATCGTCGGAAGATGTGTGTCACTAGCGGTGCTTCCTCCGCATTGACGAGCAGTTTCTTTTGCTCCCGATCCACGTCGTATCCCAGGATGGCCGGGCCCCCACAGTACTTGCCCCGCCGTTTCGTCGCCGCCACTTTGTCCCGGATGCGTTCGGCAATGACCTCCCGCTCATACTGGGCAAAGGTGATCAGAATGCCCAAGAACATGCGTCCAGTCGGGTCGGTGGTATTGAAGTGTTGGGTGACCGAGACGAAGCTGACTCCCTTCTGATTGAACTGCTCGATCATCTTCATGAAATCCACCAACGATCGCGACAGGCGGTCGATCTTGTACACCACGATCACGTCCACTTTGCCGGCATCCACATCGGCCAGAAGACGCTGCAATCCGGGGCGCTCCATGGTGCCGCCCGAGAGTCCTCCGTCGTCGTAGCGGTCGGGCAGAGCTTGCCATCCCTGCATGCGTTGGCTTTCGATATAGGCCTCGGCTGCTTCTCGTTGGGCATCCAGCGAGTTGAACTCCTGCTCCAGCCCTTCCTCGTGACTCTTGCGGGTGTAGATGGCGCAACTGATGAGCTTCTTCTCCGTGGAGTTCCTTTGGTCGGTCTCAAGCATGTTTGGCACCTCCGTTATGCTTCTTCAGCCCGAAGAAGAGCCTGCCGTTCCAGCGGGTGCCGGTAATCTCCCGAGCCACGGCACTCAGCGACCGAAAGATCCGTCCGTCATACTCAAAGCCGTTCTCCTGGGCGAGGACCTCATAGCGGCGGTCCTTCCAGATCCTCACGAACCGGGTGCCCGGCAGGATGTTTGCTTTGCCCTCGGGATTCTTGGATACCCTAGCGTCCACGCGGGCCACGGGGTCCTCCCGGGCGACTTGCCACAAATGCGCCTTGGCGGCTTCGGACAGGCCACCGTAGAAGAGCTCCTGGATGCGATAGGCCAGGCGCTTGATGAGGAACTGTTTCTTGTAGCAGGGTGCGTCGCTGCCATAGAGGTCGAGCCACTTCTGGCGCAGTTGCTCCAGCGTCATCGTCTCGAGCGTTGCCAGCTGCCGCAGGACGGAATGGCGGGACCGGGCGGTGTGGTTGCTCTTATGGGATTGCTTGCCTGACTCACTCATGGACCACTCCCAAACTCCCGTCCTGGACGCGTTTGTCACGCATGAACGCTCTGTTCGCCACCACGAATCAAGTCCTTCTCCGATCTTTCTCTGAATTTTCTTCGCCCTTCTCCCGATCGCTGGAAGGTTGGGTCGTGCGGATTCTCCGACGGAGCACGGCCAAGGCCAGGATCGAGGCAATCGATTCCAGTCTCGCTTTCGAGGAAAGAAGTTCGGACTCCGGGTGGACTATTGCTTCATGCAGGTCGGGACCGGTGGTTCCCAGCTTAAAATCGGCACTCCACATCTTGACCTCCGGTTTGGTCGGGACCGGTTAGGCCGGTGGGGATGCCGCGAAACCTCGTCGGAGGGGCATAGAGGCGGTTGTCGCCGACACCCACAACCGCCTCAGCTTCCGCTGCCAGTCCGTTGTCTGGTTTCTGACGCTACGGCCGGGCGCCAATCCCGGCCCCTATTAGTTACTTACCGGAGGACTTCGAAAAGTGTCGGACGAGCGGTTCGAAAACTCGGGTGCTGAACCCGATTTGTTCCACAACTCCCGAAAATGGCATTTCTGCCTCAAGCTATTGATATCAAATGGGTTAAGCCGATCGGACGACTTTCGGACTAGGTCCGGTAAAAACGGAGAATACGGCGCAAACAGAGAATAAGAGGCCGGAAAACCGGACGAATCCGACGGGTAGAGAGAGGGTTTGGAAGGATGTGAGGAACGCCCAAACCCTTTGAAAATAAAAGGTTATGGGACGCACGTCTCTCCGAAGGCTCACCCCGGAGAGACGAGTTGTGTTTTAAAGAATGGTGGAGGGCTTGCAGAGTTCACGCAACCCACGCTCTCGTTGCAAGGATATACATAAGCGATTGATTCAAATAGGCTTATGAACGTCAAAGGGTGGCTCTCCGAGTTCGCTCTGCCGGAAGTCTTCTTTATACAGATTTCCCCCAGTTGAGTAACTATGGATGGTGACATCCAGTCGTCAAGCGCGGAAATGGTGTAAACACCACTTCCGCTGAAGACTTTCGGACGTGGGTTCGATTCCCACTGTGCTTCCGGGTCAAATCAGCCGCTTCTCCGACCTGGCACCGGGATGTCTGGGTCGTCGTTGCCGATACCTGCCTCGACAAGCGTGCCTAAGGCCAGAACTCTGGTTCGCGGAGGCTCCACCCTACCCCTAAAAAATCACATCCGCCTCAGCCGACGATCTTCGAGGCTAGATACGGCACCAGATTGAACCAATTCACGCCGAGCTTGAAGACTGCCATACCAGCACAATGGATCAGGTCGAACGTCTCAACAGAGATCTCCGGATCGTCATTCCGGAACTGGCAGCCCTCCCCAGGCGCGCAGCACCTGACCGGACATGGTTCCCTCAATGGCCTCGATGTAATAATTAGCGCACTGTTCGGCTGTGACTAGGCCCAATCCCTGGCGTCCAGATTCAACCACAGGCGCGGGGCTCACGACATTCACGCGAATACCTCGTGGCATTAAATTTGCGGCGTTTTGCACATAGGTATCCACCGCCGCATTAAGCGGACCGGTCGCAATGCTGGCTGGGTTCGGATAGTGACTGAGGAAACCGCTCGTTAACGTAAAGGAGCCATGGTCCCGAATGCTTGCCTGCCCGAGCCTCAAGAGACGAATCTGACTTAGGAACTTCCGATCGAATCCGTATCGATAGTCGGCATCGTCTAGCTGTTCCAACTTTTTGAAAGTACTGTCACTGCCCACAACGGCAACGAGCGCATCGAACGGGCCAACCGCCCCAAACATATCCGCCACCGAATCCGCATTCGTGTAGTCACACTGCAAATCACCACTCGTTGCACCGACACGAACAACCTCATGGCTGCTAGAGACAGCTTTACCTATCTCGCGTCCTATTGTTCCAGAGGCGCCAACTATAATTACCTTCATAGTTTTTCTCCCTTCTCCGGGCCGTCATGGAATGGATTCCACACGTCAATTCAGCCGCTTCTCCGACACGGGGACCAGAATGCCCGGGTCGTTGTTCTGGACGCTGTTCACCCCGGTGCTGACCGCACGCCGCTCGTAGGGGCCGGCGCCGGGCCACGCACTGAATCGAGGCACCGCCGCGCGCTGCCACGGGCTGATTAGTTCAATTCTACATCGCCGTCTCGATGTGCTCCGGCCGCACCCCGATACCAACGAGGCGAGCGGCAATCCGCTGCAACACCGGCACGCGCGAAACGACGCGCACCGGCAGCGGCGGGGCCAGTGATTCCGATCCCTCACCCGCGAGCAGGCGTTTGATCACGCGATTCTGAACCATGACCTGCGTTCGTTGCGTGATCCATGTCGGGAAGAGTCGCCGCCTCTGCACTGCGGCCAGATCGGTATCCGTGAGGTCGCCATCCCGCAGCGGCGCCGCGATCCGATTAGCACACGCGACTGCGTCTTGAATCGCGAGATTGATACCGACCCCGCCAATCGGCGACATCACATGGGCGGCATCCCCGATGCAGAGCAGTCCCGGCTCGTGCCACCGCTTGAGCCGTTCGACCGCCACGGTCAGCAGCTTGACGTCGTTCCAGCTCGCGATCTCCTGAACGCGATCGGCCGCGAAATGCGCGAGTTCGGCGATGGCCCCACGAAAGGCTTCGATCCCGCCTGCGCGCAAATCATCGAGGGTGCCCTTGGGGATCGCGAAGCCGAACTGCCAGTGTGCGGGGCGGCTGATCATGATCAAGATACGCCCTGCCGCGAAATGTCCCATCGGATCCTCTGGGTCGCCGGCCTTCCTCGACAGGCAAAACCACAACACATCCATCGGGGCGCCGAACGCCTCGACGTCGAGCGCGGAGCAAGCGCGTACGACCGACGCGCGTCCGTCGGCGCCGATCACGAGATCTGCCCGGATCTCCAGCTCACCTTCGGGCGAACTCGCGCGTACTCCGCATACGCACCCGTCCTCCTCCAGTAGGCCCGTGACCTCCGTCTCCATGCGCAGCTCGAACGCGCTGTAGCGCTGGCCCTGACGGGCAAGAAAATCGAGGAAATCCCACTGTGGCATGAAGGCGATGAAGCGGCAGCGCGTCGGCAGACGTGTGAAATCGGCAACCCGGAACCGCGTCTCGCCGAATTGCGCGTAGATGTGGTGCGCCTTGTGGTGCGGCAGCGTCAGGAACTCGTCCAGCACGCCCAGCTCGTGCATCAGCTCCAGCGTCGACGGGTGGATGGTGTCGCCCCGGAAATCGTGGAGGAAGTCAGCATGCTTCTCGAGCACGACGGTTCGAACACCCGCGCGAGCGAGCAGCACTCCCAACATCATGCCGGCGGCGCCACCGACGATGCAGCAGCTGGTTTCAAGGGTCGAAGTCACGAACGCCGCTGCCCGACACAAAGGTAGATGGCGCCGGCGTAGAACTCCTGGTACAGGACCTCGTCCAGGTGCCGCCCGACTGACTTCCAGGGCGTTCGCCCGGCGTAGCCAGGGCCCACTCCAAAGGGCCGGAGGAGCCAGGCTCCGAAACGAACCATCCACTCCGGCCGCCCTTCCGGTCGCTTCATCTCCAAGATGGCCAGGCGTCCCCCCGGACGCAGCGCCTCCGCCGCCCGCCGGATGACACCGTCGTAGTCATCGACCATCGTCATCGCGAAGGTGGACAGCACGCCTCCGACGTTGCCCGGAAACTCGTAGTCTGCCGCGTCGGATTCCACCAGCTCGACATTTCCCCATCCCGCGCTCTCCACGCGATGCCGAGCTTCGCGCAGCATGGCATCGGTAAGGTCGACGCCGATGATGCGACCCGAGGCGGTGACGGCGCGTTCCAACCACGGAAAGTTCCGTCCCGTGCCACATCCGCTGGAGAGGCGAAAAAGCCCGACTAACCGATCATAGCGGGGTGCGAGCCGGCGATAGAGTGCACGCGTCTGAGACGGAGTCAGTACCACGAGTTCCAGGTCCTTTCCTTGTGTGAGGCGGTTGGATCAGCGTTAGCGCGGCCGACGTCGATTTCCATTCTTCCGATCATGGCCGTCATTCATCGTTCGCCCGACTCAGAGTGCGCCGAACACTTGCAATCTCGGCCAGGCTCACCACGATGAGAATTGCCACGATGCCCCACAGAAAGCCGGACCCTCTTGCGGAAAGAGAGAGGCCTCCGAAAAGTAGCCAAGCTGAAAGCACCAGGGCTGCACAGAGATTGATCACGACCACTCCACCAAGCCCCAGGCCGCGTCCACTAGCACGGTCGGTTCCCCTCTCCATCCAAAGCGCGATGCCAATGCCGAAGAGTACAGCGCCAAGGATGCTGGGATAAAACGCAGAGCCGGGCTCAGGAATCCCCAGGAAGGAAGCAAGGTCTCGTGGGAACACGATCAGGAGCACACCCAGCAGTAGGTTGATGAGGCTGTCTATGGTGAGCAATAGCGAGCGGTTCATGGATCTGCCTAAACCACACTAACCGTTGACCAAGGCTCCAGATTCAGCGGCAGCACGGTCCCCCTCAGGCTGTACAGGTCGTGACCCTGACGTCAGGTCAGCTTCTGTGTGAAACGGCCACACATCGTCGGATGCTCTCCAAGTCCTCTGTTCTCGGGTTCCCTGTCCCGCGTGGGGGGCGACAGGAATAAGACCCCCGAGGCTCGCAGGGGCCTTATTCACCTCTACCGGTTTCGAATACGTCTCCAACGGGCCGCTGGACCGCGGCCAGTGGACTGCGCCAGCCCACCATTCCTCAACGCCGCCAAGGCCCTTCTGACCTGACGTTCGCTGGCGCGAGGAATCAGCTGGGCACAAATCTCGCGTAACGCCGATCCGTTGTCCGGACGTTCGCCAGCGATTCAGGTGTCGCCAGAAGCGAGTAGAGCGGTCCGCATAGAACGGATCGGCGAACCGCCGGTTCGCTCCGCACTGGGTCTTTCGGCGACGGTTTTTCTCCGGGCGTCGATGGAGCGTACACGTGTTGCCGCGCCCGCGTCCAAGAAGCCATCAGCCCCATCGGGGCTCCATGATGGCGAATCCCCACTTGATTACTCTACATGTCAACGGCCGTAAGCGGCGTCCTCTTCATCGAGTTCGACTATGTCATGTGCTCGACGCTCAACTCCAATCTGGTTCTCGACCAAGAGAATCATCAGTTGCTCGCCGTTCATCAATGCCACAGGTGTGGCATCCGTTCTGGCTGCTTCCTTACGCGCTCCAGCGCTGAAGTCACTGGTGGTAATAATCCCGCATTTCCAATTTGATTTCGGCATCCCGACCTTGCAGCGGCCTTCAGCGTCTTTATTTATAGGGGTTCAAGCCCTGTCAGGACGCACGGAGGCCAACACCCAATGGGTGAAAAAGAAAACAAGCCGTTTCAGCTCACCTTCAACGGATTTCTCAAAGTCGATTTCCAAGGATCGCGCGTCACCTCGGATGGTG
Organism: Bryobacterales bacterium; assembly: GCA_965248205.1. Classification (GTDB taxonomy): domain Bacteria; phylum Acidobacteriota; class Terriglobia; order Bryobacterales; family UBA6623. The sequence goes on along the minus strand of CBDFIS010000006.1, from coordinate 5,934,348 downwards.
GCCTGATTCTCATTCGGGAACTGGACGAGCGGCTCGGACTGGGCAAGCTGATCGACGAGCATCTGACGGATTCGCGGCAAGGCACAAACAAGAAGTTCCCACTGGCCGACCTGGTGCGGCAATCGGTCTACAGCCGCCTCGCCGGCTACGAGGATCTCAACGATGCTGCCCGTGTCTCGGCTGACCCGACTTTTCGTCTGATCGGCTCGAAGAAGAACTGGGATCGCGGCGGGGCGCTTACGTCGCGTCTACAAAGCTTTGAGGCAGAGCTGCTGGCCAGTGAAGAGAACCTGCTTGGGCTGATGGCGGTGAACCGCGAGTTGGTCGCTCAAGCCCAAGCGCAGGACGAGTCCGAGCGTGTCGTGCTCGATATGGACTCCACGGAAAGCCCGGTCCACGGTCAGCAGGAAGGCAGCGCTTACAACGGCCATTTCGAGTCCACCTGCTACCACCCGCTGTTGCTGTTCAACCAGCACGGTGATTGTCTGGCGGCGAAGCTGCGAGCGGGTAACGTGTCCAGCGCCGAGGACTGGGACGAACTGCTGCTGCCCGAGATCGAGCGCCAACAGGGAGAAGGCAAGCAAGTGACGTTCCGCGCCGACGCCGCCTTCGCCAAGCCGGAGATCTACGAGGCGTTGGAGGATCGCGGAGTGGACTACGTCATTCGCATCCCAGCAAACAAGAACCTGGAGTTGGAGATCGAAGAGATTCTGTTCCGTCCGCCGGGCAGGCCGAGCCTGAAGCCACTAGTGCGCTACAAGAGCTTCCGCTATCAGGCCGCGAGTTGGTCGAAGCCTCGGCGGGTTGTGGCCAAGGTTGAGCACCACCAAGGCGAGTTGTTTCCTCGCGTCGGGTTCATCGTCACGAGCATGAGCTTGCCCAGTCGGTCGCTGGTGCGCTTCTACAACAAGCGCGGCACGGCCGAGCAATGGATCAAGGAAGGCAAGCAGGCAACCCACTGGACACGGCTGTCCTGTCATCGTTTCCGGGCAAACGAGGTGCGTTTGCAGTTGAGCGTGTTGGCCTACAACCTGGGGAACCTGTGGCGGCGGCTGGGGCTGGCGCAGAGGATCAAGAACTGGTCGCTGACGAGCTTGCAGCATCGGTTGATGAAAACCGGAGGGCGGCTGGTCAAGCATGCCCGCTATTACTGGCTGCTGTTGGCCGAGGGGCATCTCAACCGCAAGCTGTTCGCTGAGATGCTGGGGCGGATCTGGGCGCTGCCTGTGCCAGGCGGGTAACGGGCGACGGCTGCGACGGAGAAGAGACGCTGGGTTGCTGAAGAGGGAACTACTCGGAGCCGTGTCGGCGAAAAGCCCTCCAGCGAGCTGGAACGCGGCGATCGAGCGGCATTCAGCGACCCAAACGGGAGCGAACGGAGCATCGATCGTGAGAGGAAGACGAAGACCTTGCACCCGAGCCGCGGATCGGAGTATCCTGACCATCGCGGGATGGCCAAAACGGAAATTCCAGTTAAAAGCGTAGGTGCTAGGGTTTACCCCGTATTCTGCGTCGTTCCGACTGGTACCTATAATCGAGGTACTCCGGCGTAACCGATGCGCGGGGGCGGAATCTTCCCTCTTGAGGTGAACCGTGACTTGCAGCAAGTGCATTTCAGTCCTCGAAGACGAAGACAAATTTTGCGACAAATGCGGCACGCCCACGGCTGTGTTCGAAAAGTCCGGTAAGGTAAGCGGCTTTCTTTGTTTACATTGCGGCACCGCGCTAAAGCGGACGAAGCGCTACTGCACCGCTTGTGGTGAGATGACCGAACAGAAACACCGCGGCGGCTTGTTGAGTCTTATCCGGCGTTGGCTTAACTCGCCGAAGGCGCAAGTTGCCTTTGCCCTGGGACTTTTCTTCTTGCTCATCACGCCCGTCGTTTATCTGATGAATGGGCCCGGAAGACCGTACTCGGGTAAGCCCCCTGCTGTCTTCTCTACGTACACAATCCACACGGTGGTTAGGCCGGGAGAAGAAGGTTCTCGAAACCAGTTGCGGCTTCCCGCCGGCGTCGCCATGGACCAAGAAGGCAACCTCTACATCGCCGATGCCGAATAATAAGTCCTTGTTCATGCGTTCCAAGGCTCCCGCGGACTTGTTGAACAATTGGCGCTTGAACATTTTGCTTCCATTTCTTCACTTGAATGGCCATTCGTGTGTGAATCACATCACCCACAACCAAGGTGCCACGAACATCGATGCCACCGTCCCTGCCTCGGCTGGTGACCTCGATCTCCTCAAAACCCATATCCGCAAGAACCCTGGCAACCAGGTCCTCAAACGCCTCCCACTTCATGTCGAGAAGACGCTTAAGCAACGCTTGTCGCACCTTCTTGTTATGCTGTTCTATTTGAAAGGCGAGACCTCGCCCCATCCATTTCGATAGCCCAACAAACCCATTGCCGTGCTGTACAAACCGAGGCTGCTCACCTCGGCGGTTGTGCCGCTTGATCTCCGTCAAGACCTGCGCGTACATCGAAGCCTCAGGAGTCTTCCCCTTGCTGACGAGAAAACCCATTTCGATGGCCTTCTTAGTAACTTCACGATAGTGCATGGGTTGCTTCTTGCCGAACGCTTCAAGCACCCTCTCGGCCGAGTCAGTGAAGGAGTAGGTCTTGGTTTCTATCACGGGGGTTTGAGTGGACCCAGTTCTAGTGTGAGGATTGTCCATCGCTTCACTGACGGTCTCTGTTTCCCGCAACACGAATGTCTGGGGCGCATGTAGCGCGAATGGCGAAACCTCTCCGTTCCTCTTGATATCCGAGTAAAGCTTGGCGCTTACCGTCGCTACCGGCGTCTTGCCTGAAGTTTTCCATAGCCCCATAGAGAGAATACGTTCTGTAATCTCTTTGGCATGAAGCGGTCTATCCGCTTCCTTCAACGCCAGTATGGCCGCATCCCGCACATTCATCTCTTCATCTTCCTTGGAGTTAGCCTTCCAGAGCCCACCCTTCAGACAGGACTTCCGCTTGCTCCAAGACGGTCTGAGTAGCCTTTTCTTGTTTGTCCGGAGGGTACCCGTGCTTACGCAGGATGCGCTTCACCAGCCTGCGGAGGTTCGCGCGCACGTTCTCCCGCAGCGTCCAGTCGATGGCAACATTGCTGCGCACGGTCTGGACAAGCTCTCGGGCGATGTCCCGTAGTGTTTCATCGCCCAGCACCTGAACCGCGCTGTCATTGGTCTCGAGGGCGTCATAGAACGCGACTTCGTCTTCCGACAGTCCCAATTCCTCGCCACGGGCGTTGGCTTCGCGCAATTCCCGGGCAAGCTGAATCAACTCCTCGATCACTTGTGCAGCTTCGACGGCGCGATTCTGATAACGCCGAAGGGTTTTTTCCAACATCTCCGCGAAAGATCTCGCCTGGACGACGTTCTTCCGCCTGCGGGTAGCCAACTCGCCCTTCAACAGCTTCTGTAACAACTCCACGGCAAGATTGCGCTGCGGCATGCCCCGTACCTCGGCAAGGAACTCGTCCGACAGGATCGAAATGTCGGGCTTCTCCAAGCCGGCGGCCGCGAAAATGTCGATCACCCCCTCCGATGCCACCGCGCGCGAAATGATCTGGCGCACGGCGTGATCCAGCTCTTCTTCCGGCCGCGCATCGGCGGTGGCGCGCTTGGCCAGCACCGATTGCACGGCCTGAAAGAACGCCACGTCGTCGCGGATGCGGAGCGCGTCCTCTTGCGGCACGGCCAGGGCGAAGGCCTGGGACAGTTCGCGTACCGCCTGCACGCAGCGGTCCTTGCCATTCTCCTGGGCCAGGATGTGTTCCTGCGCAGCCGGCAGCAGGCCCAGCCGTTCGGCCGGCGTGCCGTCGATCCACTTGGATCGGTCGAAGCCATGGAACAGTCCGCAGCACACCTCGTATTTCTCCAGCATCGCCGCGACCGCTTCCGTCTGATCGAGCGCGGTCTTCCCGGTGCCGCCGCTCTCGGTGTAGGTCGCCAGCGCCTGTTTGAGCTCGTGGGCGAGCCCGAGATAGTCGACGACGAGACCGCCCGGTTTGTCCTTGAACACACGATTGACCCGAGCGATGGCCTGCATCAGCCCGTGGCCGCGCATGGGCTTGTCCACGTACATGGTGTGCAGGCTCGGCGCGTCGAAGCCGGTGAGCCACATGTCGCGCACCAGCACGATGGTGAGCGGATCGCCGGCGTCACGGAACCGGTTTGCCAGGGCCTCGCGCTTGGGTTTGTTCCTGATGTGCGGCTGCCAGTCGTGCGGATCGGATGCGGCGCCGGTCATCACCACCTTAAGGCGCCCCTTGTCATCGTCTTCGTGGTGCCAATCGGGGCGCAGGCGCACCAACTCTCGATAGAGGTCGATGCAGATGCGCCGGCTCATGCAGACGACCATCGCCTTGCCGTCCAGGGCTTCGACCCGCTGGTCGAAATGCTCGACGATGTCCCGAGCGACGAGCGCGAGGCGTGGTTCGGCGCCAACGATCGCTTCGAGCTGCGCCCATCTGGTCTTGAGCTTCTCCCTGCGTTCGACCTCCTCACCCTCGGTCGCTTCCTCGAAGCCCGGGTCGATCCTCGGCCGTTCGCTTTCGTCGAGTGACAGCTTGGCGAGCCGGCTCTCGTAGTAGATTGGCACCGTCGCCCTGTCCTCGACCGAGCGTTGGATGTCGTAGATGCTGATGTAGTCGCCGAAGACGGCGCGGGTGTTGGCGTCCTGAAGTTCTATGGGCGTTCCGGTGAAGCCGACGAAGGAGGCATTGGGCAGGGCATCGCGCATGTGGCGTGCATAGCCGTCGATGAAGTCGTATTGGCTGCGATGCGCCTCGTCGGCGACGACCACGATGTTGCGCCGCTCCGACAGCAACGGGTGCCGGTCCCCCTTCTCTTCGGGGAAGAACTTCTGAATCGTCGTGAAGACCACGCCACCGGCATTGACCGCGAGTTTGCTGCGCAAGTCTGCACGGCTTTCCGCCTGCGCCGGCGGCTGGCGCAACAGATCCTGGCAGCGCGCGAATGTGCCGAAGAGCTGGTCGTCCAGGTCGTTGCGGTCCGTCAGCACGACGATGGTAGGGTTCTCCATGGCTGGTTCCCTGATGATCGACCCGGCGTAGAAAGCCATGGTCAGGCTCTTGCCCGAGCCTTGGGTGTGCCAGACCACGCCGATGCGCCGATCGCCGGGTTCCCCGCCCGACTTCCTGCCCGACTCGTACCGACCCAGGTCGTCGGCAACCCGATCCGCTGCGCCTGCCAGCTCAGCCGCGCGCAAGGTCTCTGTGACCGCCACCTGGACCGCGTGGAACTGGTGGTAGCCCGCCATCTTCTTGACCAGCGCACCACTGCCGTCATCCTCGAAGACGATGAAGTCGCGCAGGAGAGTAAGGAAGCGGCGCGGTGCGCACACCCCTTCGAGCATGACCTGCAATTGCGGCAGGTGCGGATCGGCTAAGGTCTCGCCAGAGATGGTGCGCCAAGACTTAAACCATTCCCGCCCGGCTGTCAGCGTGCCCATCCGCGCCTCCACACCGTCCGAGACCATGAGCATCGCGTTCATCGAGAACAGAGTTGGAAGCTCGGCCTTGTAGGTTTGAAGCTGCTGCCAGGCGGTCCAGATCGTCGCACCCTCGTCCGCCGGGTTCTTGAGCTCCAAGACGCCGAGCGGCAGCCCATTGACAAATAGCACCACGTCGGGTCGGCGCTCGTGCTTGTTCTCGACGACGGTGAATTGGTTGACCGCAAGCCAGTCGTTATTCGCTGGCGTCTCGAAATCGATGACCGACGCCTGCGCGCCGCGAATCGCACCGTCTCCCGCTCGGTACTCCACGGTCACACCCTCCACCAGCATCCGATGGAACGTGCGGTTGCGGGATTCGAGGGTTGAACCCTCGGGGCGCATGACTTGGCGGAGCGCGTCCTCCAGCGCTGCTTCAGGGAGATTGGGGTTGAGCCTAGCAAGCCCATCGCGCAGGCGCTGTGCCAGCACGACCTCGCCGTAATTGGTTCGCTCAGCACCCGGTGTATCGGGGGCGATGTCAGGGCCATGGGCGATACGCCAGTCCAGGCCCTCCAGCCACGCGAGCGCGGCCTGTTCGACGACGGATTCCGCTACGCCAATGTCACTCATGGCTGAACCCTTCCGCCGGATGACGCCGACCGGGCTTTCCTGTGTCTTATCCAGACTTTCTCGATCGGCTCGCGTTCCAGGGCCTTCCGGATTTCCTCGATTGCCTTCCGGGAGTACCGTTTGTGCACTGCTTTCCCGATCTTGATCTCTTTGTAGTAGTCCGGTTGAGAGCGAAGGCCCATGTCGTCAACCACAGCGACAGCCTTCGGTACCGTCAAGCCAACTTGGTCTGCAAGCTGCTTTGCCCCGAGGTTGTAATAATCGAGCTCATTTACGCGCTTCACCCCGACAACCGATGCGCCCGGCGTCCCTTCCGCGACAAGCTGAATCGGTATCCCCTCTTTCTTCGAGAACCGCAAAGACAGGCTCGGGTCTACGCCTTCTGTGGTGATGTCCACCGCTGCAGCACCCTGGAACACATCGTCCCAGGCCCTTCCCGCCAGTATGGCCTTACCGAGCTGCCCAAGAGCGCGGTCGCTAGGCTGCCCCTTCTCCCCACGGATGGCGTCGTCCAGGATCGCGAGGGGTCGCAATTTAGCCAAGGCTTCGATCCGACGCCGTCGTCCGGGGCGCAAGAGTTTCTTGATCTCGACGACTTCGGAGTCAAACAGGGTTGCGAGATTCGTTGGTGGTGAAGTGGAAATCGGAAGCACCCGCGTCGGCAAGTGGTTGGCCAGCTCCTGGCCGAAGACGCTCTTCAGCAAGTCTCGGAATAGCGTGACCCCTGATTGGACATGGACATAAAGTTGGCCCTCGGAGATATCCAACAAGTGGTGTTGGGCCGCGTCTCGAAGACCGTTGATCGTCTGCAGAACGAGGGCCTGTGCCTCCGTCAGATACCTGATCTTGCCGTCGGTCAACGACCGTCGCACGCAGGCGTCGAAGCCAATAGTCTGCTTGGCCCGTTTGTCACGAATCCGACCGCCCTGCTGGAGAATTGCCGCCTTCATCAGCATCTCGAAGCCGTGATCGACCTGGATCAGCGTGCCGCAGATCCGGCCTCGGTCATGGGGCCGGTTGAAGAGCTCGATGGAAAGGACAAGAGAGTCGCAGGCCTTCCCGAGCAGGAGCTTCGCTTCTCGCTTCATGGGCTGACCGCGTCCACGAAACCTTCCGCTTCTCTCACTCGTACCTCGCCAGAAACAAGCCCAGGCAGCAACGTGTCGCGCAAAGCGGCGAGGGCATGGGATTCACGGCGGCTTTCCATCGTCCGAGATAGCAATGCTTCAACCATACTTTCGAACGATTCTGAAAGAAGCGCCTGTGGAAGGGCGGTAGGAAGGTTTAGAATCGCATCGGCTCGCGCGCGTTGATGGCTCTTGGAAGTCCCGGTGACCAGTGCCTCGATATTTCGCCGGAAGGCAAATGAGCGGACAAGACAGTAAACGTAGGTACGACCGAATGGTGCACGAGGACGGAGAACCAAGAACTCGGTGGAGCAGACGGGTCGATCACCTTCACTTACATCGACAGCCCAGACCCGTTCGATCTCGGGATTGAGCTTTGACAGCAGGATTACGCCGGGAGGAACCTTTGACTTCTGGCTCTTGATACTTCTGCCATACTCCGTCGTTGGCCATTGTCCGTTGTCAAACGCTGGAATACTGAAGTGATGGAACTTGAGGTCTGGGGATGTGAGTGGATTCTCCTTGTCGCGCAACTGCTCGAAGATATTTACAACGCATCCCACCTCCCACCCCTCGGGAATCTCGCCCAACTCGGAGTCCACGAGCCGGTCAGGGAAGAGATCGGCAAGGTGATTTGGCAGGCCGGAATCGCGGCCCTCCATCTTGGCGCGGACCGGGTCGAAATCGATGAACCACGATTTGAACAGCGCCCGCGCCATCGCCTCCAGCGTCTCGTTCATCCGCCGGTTTAGCTCGATCTTGTCGTCCAGCGTACCCAGGATGTGGGCGATGGCGCGTTGTTCGGGGAGGGGAGGAACCAAGACCGGAAGGCTATAGAACTCATCCCGGCTCGTTGAAGGAATAGCAGAGCCGCTGTCCAACCCATTGATGTCTTGTGTGAGCAGTTCGTAATACGCCCACCGAGTATCCATCTCGGATTTGGGCCTCAGGTAAAAAGCCGTATCAATCACGAAAAAAGGTTCCGCAGAGTAGTGGACACCACGATAGGCTCCCTTGCGTCCAATGACGACACTCGGATGTGAGCTGAGCGCTTCATCGTGCCAGCCTATTGGTCCATTCGTGCCGAATACACGGAACTGTCCCGTTCCCACACCATGACTCCGAAGGGCTTTACCGTATTCAAGGGTTGCCAAATCGCCCCAAAGTCCTTCCCGCCACTTACCCGCCATACCCAAGCTCCTTGAGATTGGCGGCGATTGCGGCGTCCAGCTTGGCAGCTTCGGCCTGCTGCTCCCTCAACTGCGCGACGAGCCGTTTCATCTTCTCCTCGAACGGTTCGCCGTCGTCTTCTTGCGCCTCCGCCCCGACATAGCGGCCAGGGGTCAACACATGGCCGTGCTTGCGCACCTCTTCCAGCGTCGCGCTTTTGCAAAAGCCCGGAGTGTCGGCGTACTCGCCGGCACCTTCCTCGCCGCGCCAGGTATGGTAGGTGTCGGCGATGCGGCCGATGTCTTCGTCGGTCAGCTCACGGTGGGTACGGTCGACCATCCGGCCGAGCTTGCGGGTGTCGATAAACAGCACCTCGCCTCTGCGGTCACGGAACTTGCCACCTCTGCGGTCGCGGGCGAGGAACCATAGGCAGGCCGGGATCTGAGTCGAGTAGAAGAGCTGACCCGGCAGCGCAACCATGCAGTCCACCAAGTCCGCTTCGATCAAGCTCTTGCGGATAGCACCTTCGCCCGACTGGTTCGACGACATCGAGCCGTTGGCAAGCACGAAACCGCCCGTACCCCTCGGTGCCAGGTGATGGGCGATGTGCTACACCCAGGCGAAGTTGGCATTGCCTTTCGGCGGCGTGCCGTATTGCCAGCGCTTGTCGTCTGCGAGCCGATCGCCGCCCCAATCGGAGACGTTGAACGGCGGATTCGCCAGGATGAAGTCGGCCTTGAGGTCGGGATGACGGTCGTTGTGGAAGCTGTCGCCGTGAGCGATCTGACCCTCGATGCCGCGGATGGCGAGATTCATCTTCGCAAGCCGCCAAGTCGTGTAGTTCGACTCCTGCCCGTAGATCGAGATGTCGCCCATGGCGCCTCGCGGAAGACTCCCGCCATTGCCGTTGCCGGTGGCGTGCGCATCGATGAACTCGACCGACTGCACGAACATGCCGGACGAACCGCAGCAGGGGTCGTAAACCCGGCCCTGATAGGGCTCAAGCATCTCGACCAGGAGCTTGACCACGCAGCGCGGGGTGTAGAACTCGCCGCCCTTTTTCCCCTCGGCGCTTGCAAACTGCGAAAGGAAATACTCGTAGATGCGGCCCAGCACATCCTTGGATCGGGCGTCCTCGTCGCCGACCTTGATGTTGCTGATCATGTCGATGAGTTGGCCAAGACGCTGCTTATCGAGGGCGGGGCGGGCGTAGTCCTTAGGCAGCACATCCTTGAGCACGGGGTTGTCTCGCTCGATCCCGGTCATGGCGTCGTCGACGAATTGGCCGATGGTGGCCTGCCGCGCTTGGGCTTTCAGATGGGTCCATCGGGCCTCCGGTGGCACCCAGAAAATGTTCTCGGCGGTGTACTCGTCGCGATCCTCGGCGGCGTCCGCGCCCCATTCGGCGAGAACGGCGGCATGGCGCTCCTCGAAGGCGTCGGAGATGTATTTCAGGAAGATCAACCCGAGGACAACGTGCTTGTACTCGGCTGCGTCCATCGAGCTTCGCAGGGCGTCGGCCATGCGCCAGAGTTCAGCCTCATATCCGGTCGTGGCGCTATGGGTGCCGGTTCTTGCGCCGCCGCCGGATTTCACCGTTGGTCCTCGTGCCATGCCCTCTCTCCTCGTCAAGCAGCGTTGCCGATGCTAGTCCCACTCCTCGTCGAAATTGCTGCCGCGATCCGGTACGCAGCCGCGTGCATTTAAACGCACGCGTGCTTTTGCTAAACGCACGCTGTGCTTTTCATGCGTTTCTTTCATAGCGAACACTTCTTCCCCGAGTACCGACCCGACGGAGAACCCCCTCCGACTCCATCTTCTTCAACAGCCTGTACGCCTGGGGGTCGGAGATGGCGCAGAGTTCCGCCACGTCTCTCCGTGATATCGAACTATGATCTTCGAGGTACCGGCCTACCATCTCGTGATGTTGGATGGGTTCGGCGCGACCCCGACGTGCATCGGTGAGGTCGCCCAGTCGTAAACTCGTAACTTCCGAGAGTTGGAATACCTGACGCCCAGCAGTACCCCGCATTTCAACGATGCCATTCTCGGACAACTTTCGCAGGACGGTCCCCGCGTCACCTTTCCCCCTCTGAATCGTTGTGGCTGCATCGGACACCGTCATGCGACGCTCATGCCACAATGCGTTCAGGAGCAACAATTCATCCTGGGACAGCGGATGGCCCTCCCGACCCTGCTCCACCACCAGGCGCACGAAGCCGAGATTGGCCTCGCCACCGGGCAATTCCAGCACGATGCCCGTTTCCGTGCTTTTTTCGTAGGACGGAGCAGGACGACCCGTGCGAATCTGTTCCACGAAGATGGTATCGATGCCGCGCGCGGTACGCTCTACGATGCCGGCGCGCTTGAAGGCGTCCGCCAGTAGTGGATTCCGGGGACGCGGCTGGGTCACCAGCAAGTTGTCGAGACGCACACCGTCCGGGAATCCGCCCGGGTTTGAGATTTCGAGCCGGTCTTTGCGCCATTGCACGTGCACGGCGCCCAGGCGCGTGTAATCGCGATGTGTGAGCGCGTTTGCTACGCCCTCGCGGAAAGCCCGCTCAGGGTAATCCGGAACCCCAATACGGGTCACCCCGACGAGGATTTCCCGCTCCCGGTTGCGCGCCCGAAAGCGCGCCTCCAACTCCTGCATGACTCGGAGCAGTGGCCAGCGAAAGAAGTCGTTGACTTCCACTTCGGTCTCAGAGAGCACCTGAAAGGCGACCTCGTGCGCCGGCAGAGTTGAGGCCAGCACATCCTCTCGACCGAAGAGCAGCAATCCCAGGACTCTGACTGCCACATCGCCGTTTGTGTGTTCCACGGCGCCCAGTGCTTTGGCGAGTTCAAGATCGCTGAGACCGAGCAGCGCTTCATCTCCACGGTGCCGGTTTTCCCGGATCATGCGGCGGTAGCGCTCGAACTCCAACGGGTCCAGTGCATCGATCCCCACGGCGTCCAACCGGAGTGCGGAGTAGTCCAGCAGACCAAGATCAGCTTGCCGCGACTGCATCTCGTGGAAGTGAAACGGAACACAGGAAGGTTTGCCGTCCCCACCGACGACCCGGCGCAGGTAGTGTCCGTCCGACGTTCCGACCGGCTGGCGGAAGGCTGGAACCTCAATGATGAGAACCTCCCGCCCGTCGAGCGAAGCCAATTCAGCACGGGAAGACAGGGATGGGCGTGTTCGGTTTCCAATGAGCGCTTGGACGCGGATGGGATCGGTCCTGCCAGCTTCGTGGCGGGGTCGAGCTCCGGTCACGCGGCCGTCGTCCTCCACCCCAATCAGCAACCACGCAGCACCGTCATTGGTGCGGTTGGCGAGACAGACGACCGTTTCGACGAGTTCGCGGTCGGTAAACGCCGCCGCTTCTTCGCCTTTGAACTCCACGGCGAGTGTTTCTCCGCCCTCGACGAGCGCTCGGAGATGTTCTGGCGTCAAGAGACTCGTCCTCCGTACAATGCCGGGTACTCCCAAACCGTAATCGGCTCTTTCAGGCCATCCGCTCTCGGGTCACTTGGGTTCACTGTCATCCGTTTCGCCAGGGGGGTTCTCCAGCCACCGGTCGATGGCCTCTTTCCGAAATCGCCAATGACGACCGACTTTCTGGGATGGAATTTTGCCTTCACGGACCACTTTGTAGAGCGTCGACCTCGGGATCTTCAGGTAGGTGGACAACTCTTCGATGGTCAGGACATCGTCCGGCTTCTCATCCATCTCGTACACCTCTCCAGCCGCAAGTCGAACTTTGCCCAGGACAGCTCATAATATCCACGTATATTACAGTTCTTGTCGATTAATGACAAGCATTTTTCTTGGAGAGAGACTCTTGGCGGGAGTGGGTGGGCCGCTACTCCGGCCAGCGGCCGGACACGATCCGGCGCCGTTTAATGCCGGTTGTCTCGACCGTGTAGACCCAGGCGAGCTCGCGGGCGCCGTTCACCGTGCCGGGGATCAGCACTCGCCGATAGAGGCTGGATCCGTCCGGTCGGAAGCCCTCCAGCCAGTCTATGGCCGGCAGGCGGTCTTCGGGGTCGTCAAAGGTGAGCAGCTCCCCGTACACAGCGCCCCAGGCGCCCCGTGTGGCACTTTCGGCGACCGGTTGGGAGCATGACCCCAGCTGGGCGGACAGGCGCGCTTGTGTGGCCACGTCGGCCAACGGGTCGGCGGTCCCGTGAGCCAGGACGTCCTCGTCAGGGACCTCGAGGACCGGGAAACCGGGGCCCTCGTAGAGGCGGCCCCGAACCTGCGCCTCCCGGATCTCCAGCACGCCCTGACAGAAGGCGTCGTGGTTCCAGTACCCACGCTTGAGGGTGCCGTAGACGAAGAGCTTCAGCATGCCGGATGTGTTCATCGTCGGGGACTCTCTGGGTTCTGTCGGCTTCTCTCTCGGCGGCGTCATGGCGCCTCCTCGGTCGGGGCGTTCTTGCGCCGCCGCGCCTGCGCGATGAACTGGAACGGCTCGATTGAAAAGTCCGTCAGCATCCAGTGCCGGAACACCAGCAGGCTCATCGGAGGAATGCTCAGCTCGCACCAGCCACGCTCCTCGTCCAGGACCGCGTCCAGGTACGCGGGATCGGAGGCATAGAGGACGGCCCGGTGCCGGGGGTGGAAGCGCAGCTCGAGCGGCTTGTTCCCCTTGAGCACGAGGACGGTCTCGGGATCGAGCCGGGAGGCCAACACCGCCGCCATCTGTCCTCGGCACAGCTTGAGACGGTCCTTGAAGCGGAGGGTGTCTATCGAGCCACCTCTGGCGGCCTGGCCCGCCAGCCGGCAGAGCAGCTCGCTGTCCACCTCGGCGAAGCGCCGCAGCTTGAACCGCCGGAACAGGTAGTTGGCGTTGTAGATGGTGCCGTTGTGGGTGCCGAGGATGTCCCCGGCCCGGATCGGGTGGTTGTTCTCGTTGATCTGTTCGTCGCCGCGCGTGCGCCAGCGCGTGTGTCCGAGCAATAGGGTCGAGTGGTTGTCGACCTCGCCCAGGACCTCATGGAACGCCTTGTCGGTCACGAACCGACTGGCCCGCACCGGCCGCTTGAAGAGCCGGTGTTCGCCGTCGCGGTTGAGCCAGGCCACGCCGGTCGCATGCGGCCCCCGGGGCTCGTTCAACACAAGGAGCTGCGTGAACAGCCAGGCGAGGTGGTCGCGCTCCTCGGCGCGACGCCGCTTCTGACCCAGGATGATGCCGGCCTGTCCGCACATCAGCGTTTCCCTTCTTGCGTGTCGACCACGAATCCCTTGAACAGCCCTTCGGCGTACTGCCCGTGGTGGCCCTCGATCCATCGCGCCGTCTCGTGGAAGCCGAGGAATTCGGCGATCTTGATGACCGCGGGCCGGTCGAGCATGTTGGTGGTTCCGGAATTCCGCACCGCCTCGAGGCCCTGCCAGACGGCCGCGGGCACCGTGATCGGCGCCGGCGGCTCGTCTTCGAGGTATTCCGCCAGTCCCTGGTTGACCAGAGAGGCGAGGAGGGCGCCGGCTTTCTCCTTCGGCGCGTCGCCTTTGACGACCAGGTCGATGCCCGCCAGCATCTTGGCGTTGCGCAGGACCATGTCGATGTAATCCTCGAGCGTCGTCTGATCGGAAAAAAGCGTCGCCCCCTGCATGGCCCGGACGATCTCGAGCTCGGTCTTGCCGTTGAAGATTTCTCCTTCGCCCTCGAGTGGCTTGCCGTCCAGGTCGGTGTTCTTGATGCGCACTCTCATGGCGTGTTTTCTCCTTCGGTTTGAGTGGTGATCTCCTCCCCAAAAGCCGGAGGCCGCGGTTGCGGCCCGGCCTCCGTGGTGATGGATTCCGCCTCGATGGCGGGTGGCGCCTCGGGCGCCGGTTTCCCAAGCCGGAACGCCGAGTCCCCGGGCAGGCACGCCAGCAGGTGTTTGCGCGCCGTCTTGAACTCATCCCCGATCATGTCGAGGTGGAGCAAGAAGACCCGGAAGTCGTAGCGGGCGCTTCGGGGATCGAAGCGGCGCTTGCGGCTGGACGCGGCGCGACCGTTGAGCGCCTTGGCGGCCACGGCCAGCACCAGCTGGATGTAGGCCTTGACCTTGCCGGCGTGGAGTGTGGCTTCGAACCAGCGGAACTCGACCGTGCCCCGGTACCAGACGTTGTGCAGGTTCACCCCGTGGTAGCGCGTGCTGTCGAAGTGCTGCGGGTGGCGGTTGTGATAGCCGTACCAGATGCGGTTGAGCTCGTCCGTGGTCCGGGGGCGGCGGCGCTCGATGTCCCGGATCAGCTCGTCGCGCACCGGCCGGGTGTAGGTCCGCTGCCGGTTCTCGGTGACGCCGAGTGCCGCGAGGATGAGCGGCTCCTGCTTGTAGACGATCTTGGCGAGGTTCCCGAGGGTGCGGCCGTTGAAGGGACGCGCGTCCACGTGGACGTGGATGCCGCAATGGGTGTCCACCTTGGCGCCGGACTTGCGGACCGCCCGGATGACCTCCTGGAGGGTGGGGATGTCGCCATACGCCAGGACCGGGGTGACAACCTCGGCCCGGAGATGGCTCGGGACGTGGCTCAGCGAGGCGTCGGATACGACCTTCCAGGTCCGCCCCTGCTCGTCAACTACCTCCCAGGGGTCGAAGACCCCCGGCCGCCCCGGATGGTGGAGGTTGCCGCCCACCACCGATTGGACGGCCTCGGCCACGCGTTTGCGTGTTCGCCGGACCATCTCGATCTCGACCCCGAAGTGCAGTTCGCGCAGGTCCATCGATTCTCCTTGCTTCCGTCCCGCAACCCCTTGTCCGGCAAGGGGATCGGGGCGTTGTGTTCAAACACATGAACGCTTCTTCCTGAACAGAAAGCAAGGCGAACCGATCACTTAACTGATTGATATCAAAAGAATTATGTAGGTTCTGCCGTAAGTCGCGGAAGAACCGGGACTTACCGCCGGGGATGAAAACGGCGGTGTTCGCTCAGCCGTCGCCGACGTCCGCCGCGAGCTGCTCGGCGTGGATGCGCCGGGCCTCGGATTCCTCACGGCGGATGCGCGCCATCAGGTCCCGGAATGCCCTGGCTTCGTCGGCGGAGAGCCCGAGGTGTGCTTCGATCCGCCCGAGGCGCGCGTCCAGGTTGGCGAGCAGGTCGAGGGCGTGATCGTGCAGCGAGGCGTCGCGCTTTTCCCGGGGCGAGCGGATGAGCTCGGTCAGTCCGCCCTGGCGTTTGGTGATCATCGCGCCTCCGCCATCAGCTGAGCGTCGCGCCCAGGGTGTGGATGCGCGGATGGACGAGGCGGTTGCCGGTGAGCTCCGCCTTGTAACGGACCTTGTCCCCGGCCGGATCGGCGAAGGTGTGGCTGTAGGTGTATTCGGTCCACTCCTGATCGATCTCCCGCGTGGAGTCGAGGGTCAGCGACTCCCAGGTCTCGCCGCCGTCGTTGGAGGCGTACCAGTCGACCGACGCGCCGCTCGGGACGTCCATCCGGGCGTAGACCTTGGTCGAGGCAACGCCCTGGGTCAGCTCGTTCTCGCGGGTGACGTAGGAGCCGGTCGTGCCATTGAGATAGCCGACCAGGTTCACGTCCCTGAAGTTCAGCGCCGGCGTGTCGTTGGCTTCGCCGCCGGCGAGCCGGGCCCGGACCAGGATGCTGGTGGCGAGGTTCGGCAGGTTCTCCTCCTCCGCCGGCACGATGGAGTCCCAGGTTGCCCCGCCGTCGGTCGAGTACTCCCAGGCGATGCGCGTGCCCTCGGGCACGGTCGAGTACTCGTCGAGGTTGAGCTCGCTGAACTCGACATTCTCGACCGGCTTGAAGCGGACCTCGCCCGCGGCCTCGAAGTCGTAGCCGTAGATTCTGAGTGTAAGGTCGGCAGCGTTGAGCGGCGTCCAGGTCTCGGCGTTGGAGCTTTCCAGCAGCACGCCCGGGGCGTAGGTCTGGCGCGTGATGGTGCCCCGGCGTCCGCGCCGCCCCAGAGTGGCGATGCGCACGCGGTACTGGTTGCTGTTGGTCAGGAGCACGACCGCGTAGCTCGTGTTCGCCTCGGCGTAGACGGGATCGTCGAAGGCGATGCGGGTTTCCTCGCGGAGTTCGATCTCGTCGGGCGAGAGGACCTTCTCGGCCAGCACGACCTCGTTGGGCAGGCCGGTGGTGACGCCGCGGATCTGAACGGTGACCGGGATGGCGGCGTCCTTGCGGGTGAACTCGACGCCCACGGCCGAGACGACGCGGTTGCGGTCGAAGCTGAAGGTCTGGGCCAGGGGGTCGCGCTGTCGGCGGCGCCGGCGCCAGCGCCAGACGGTGCGCACGACGGGAACGCGGACGATTCGCAGCGGCGCCTGGCGCACGACCACGACGCGCTGGATGCGGGTGATCACCAGTGGGTCGTGCACCTGCAGGGTCGCCTGCGCGGAGCGCTCGCCGTCGCTCATCTCAACGATGCGGCTGCCGCTTCGGGCCCCGGCGGGCACGAGGAAGGACGCGCTCGTCCGTCCGACCGCGTCGGCGGCAATGCCCTCGGCGACCGTGCGCCCGTCGCAGCGCACGGTGATCCCCTCGGCGTCGGGCGTGAAGTTGGCTCCGGTCACGGCGATGCCGGTCTGTCCCCGGCGGCCGATATTGGGCGTCGTCTCCACCGTCGCCTCGGGCGCCTCGAAGACCGCGTAGGGGTTGACGTTCTTGTCCTCGGACCAGTCCGCCTGCTCGACCAGCACCGTTTCGGCGCCGGGCAGCAGGACCAGGCTCGCCCCGAACAGCGCCCGGCTGGCCGCGCGGTCCACCTCGAGCACGGTGGCCGAGGCGTCGCGGCCGGGACCCACGCACCGGCGCGCCGCGTCGATGCGAGCGCTCCACTCGTCGTGGGAGACGTCGGACTGGGCGTCGCTCGAGAAATCGTCCGAGTAGATGCCCTTCTTGGTCTCGGCATCGCGGTTCTGCAGTTCGCCCGCCATCTGCAGCTGCGCGTCGTTGTACTTGAGGTCCTCGACGTCCCGGATGATCTGGTGGACCTGGTCCATGGTCACGCGGGTCAACCCGAATTTGTTGATCCGCATGTCGACCGAGTCGGGCGGGCAGTCGATGCCGGCGAGGGCCAGCGCGCCTTCGGGCACGACCGGCAGCTTGGGCCTGTCGGCCGGCGCGCCTTCCAGGCGCTTGATCTCGTCGGTGGTGGCGTAGATCACGTCCCGGCGCCCCAGGAAGTAGTCGTAGTCGATGCTGAGGTTGGAGCCGTCCACGGGCGCGTTGCCCACGGTGCCGCGGCCGAAGTTGACGAGGCTGCGCTCGCCCGCGGCGATGCGGACCTTGGACATGGCGAGGCCGCTCGCGTTCTCGTTCGGAGGGTGCTGATCCACGGCCTCGGCGACGCCGTCGTCCACGTAACCGGTCGCGGCGGCCGCTAACTCCTCGAGCAGCTTGAAGTCGGCGGGACCGGCATTCGCGGCGGCGCGGTAGACGCGGTATCCGGTGGCGCCGCTGACCGCCCGCCACGCGAGGCGGTTGATGTCGCCGGCGCGGGTGTCGCGGGCGACGACTTTGTCCGCGTCGTAGGCGGTCTCGCCGCTCGCGTCCAGGGCGGTGACCAGGTAGAAGTATTCCGCCGCCGCGGGATGGTCAGACTCGCCGAACCAGCCGCCGTCCACGTAGTCGCTGCCCCGCGCCATCTGCCTGGTGTAGGTCCAGCGCACGGTATAGGTGGTGCCGATGGCCGGTTCGGTACCCGTGCCGAGCCAGTCCACGTGGTTGCCGGACTGCTGCCAGTCGGTGCCTTCGGTATAGACGGTGGCGCCCTGGCTGACCTCGAGGATCTCAACGACCGGGTTGGGCTCGAGCAGGTCCTCGCCGCCGCCCACCGAGCCGCGGGTGACGTTGGCTACGACGGCGACGATGGCCTCGACCTGACGGGTCGCCGCGAGCGGCGCGCTGTTGAGCGGGTAGCGCCGTGTGCCGACGTGGTAGGTCTTCTGCTCGCCGCGCACCGGCCGGGTGGCGGCCGACTTCGGCACGACCGTCGTGGTGGGCAGGTCCTTTTGCAGGCGGTAGCCCTGGATGTAGGCGCGCCCGGCGTTGGTGACGACCTCGACGCTCTCGCCGTCGCTGCCGCCGATGAAGCTGTCGAGCCCGTCGACCAGGTAGCTGCCCGACTGGTCGAAGGTCCGCTCGGCCAGGTTGTCGAGCAGCGAGTTCAGCCCTTCGGCCGCCGCGAAGGCGAGTTGGTTCTCGGTGATGGAGGCGACCGTGATGCGGTCGCCCGGCAGGGTGCCCGCCAGGTCCCCGAGATGCATGCGGGACTTCTCCTGCACGGCGGCGGTCACCTCGCCGGTGGCCCGGTCGAACTGGTAGACGGGCACCACCCGGCGCGCGGTCACGTTGTTGGGCAGCGCATCGCCCGAGGTGTCGCGCTCGGTCAGGGCCAACACCCACTTCTCGCGCTCGGCCGTGGGCTCGCCGGTGGCCGGGTTGATGAGCGCGGCGTCGTGGTTGGCGCCGTAGTTGTACTTGAGCAGCTCGACGTAGACGGTGTCGGCGCCCGCGTCAGCGGCCGGATCGTAGGTGAGAAGCGCCCCGGGCACCCGCTCGATGGAGCCCTCGATGTAGACGGCGCCGTCGGACACGGCCAGGACGTTGCCGGTGACCGACACAGCGAGGCCCTCGATCACCGACCCCTCCCGGAAGAGCCGGTCGGCGATCCTGGCGCGCTCGCGGTGCAGGATGTCCTGCTGCTCGTTGAGCTCGGAGTCGAGCAGGTCGCGGTCCTGGTGGTAGCGCACCCGCTTGTAGTTTTTGGTCTCGTCAAAGGTGTCACGCGAGATAGACATCGAGTTTCCTCCTAGATCTTGATAATCCCGACGAGCTCCACCCGCGTGTCGGAGATCTTGCTGAAGGCGGGGATGTTCTTCACTTCGTAGAGGTAGCCGGGGTGGAGCACTTCTCCAGTCGGATTGGTGTCGGGGTGGTAGACGCCGTCGGCGGCGTAGTCCCCGTCGTGTCCCTCGACGTAGGCGACGTTGCCGCCGAAAAAGCCGTACTCGCGGATGGTGATGCGGTTGGCCTCGCTCTCCTCAAAGCGGAAGTAGACGCCGAGGATGCGCGTCTCCTGGACGGTCTCCAGGTAATGCACGCCGTTGACGATCAGTGCCCCTTCAGGGTCTTCGGCAAGAAAGGTGCGCTTGTAAAACCGCTTACGGGCCCGCTCGCTCTTGAGTGCCGTCTGGTCGATGTCGGGCGCCGGTGGATTGAGGGGATCGGTAAACGTGTCGTCCCCCTCGCCGATGGCGCAGTGGGTGATCCCTTCGACCGGCTCCCCCAAGAGGAGCTTGGCCGTGAGGATGCGGCCGCTTTTGACGATCAGTCCCAAAGACATGGGCGTACCTCCTTCAAGTCTCGATCGGGTGGCTTTCCCGAATGAGCACGGCGAAGATGATCTGCCGGGTCACGGCTTTCCGCGCCTCGTTGCCGACCGACCGGTGGATGTGCGCGGCCAGGTCGCCTTCGACTTGCACCGGCCGCGTGATCCATTGCCCGCAGTCGGAGCGACGATCCAGTGCGCCTACGACCCGCGTGCCGACATCCACTTCGTTGGACATCGACGCGACGATCCGGGCACGGACATCCATCTGATTCAACATCGGTGCGACGACCCGCACCCTCGCGTCCGCATCCTGCTGGATGCTCGTGCTCACTCGTCAAATCTCCTTCGATGGTCCTCATCCATCGATTTCCTATTCAATCGGGTTCTCGGTGCCCGTGATCTTGAGCTTGAGGTCCGTCTTGTTCTGCACTGCCGTCGAAGCCGGCACGGCACAGCGCCGCCAGATGGAAGTGGTGTCGTCGTGGTCCTTGTCGCCGACGGTGAGCGATGCGCCCGCCGTGGCCGCCTCCAGTCCCGCCTCGGTCAGCGACAGGGTGTACCAGTCGCTCTCGTCGCCGCCCGTCTCGTCGATCGGCTCGATGGCGAGTCCGGTGTAGTCGTATCCGGAGTAGACCCTCGCCCCGGAGTCATGCGCGACAGCGGTCGTGTCGGCGTACCCGCGCGTCACGGTGAGCGTGGTGGTGCCGCCGGCGGCGGTGATCAACATCTGCTCACTGCCGATGATGATGACCTCGTCGTTGGCGAATCGGGCGGCGGCGAGCGACACCGACGTCGCGCCCGAGGCCACCGCCGAGGCCAGGGTGGTCTGCTCGTTGGCGAGGAACAGCTCCTTGTCCTTCGATTCCCCGTCCGTACCGTTGTAGGTGTCGTTATCCGGGTTGGTTTGATCGCCTTCGGAAATCTGCTGGGTCAGTGCGCTGTCTTCATAAAGATGAATGGCCATCGAATCCTCCTTTAAGCGGGGGCCGGCCACTGGGTGAGGGTGAAGAGATTGGCCGCGGCCGCGAAGCCTGCCCGCGCCTCGGCGTAGTCGTCCTTCTGGCGGAACCCGAACCTGCAGGCCGGAGCGGAACGATTCAGGCGGGCGCGGTTCAAGTCCTGGTCCGCCAAGCGGATGAAGGGGGCGGCCGGCGCTGGTCGAGCCCGGGTTTCGATCACGCAGCAAATAGCGAGCTTGCGCTCGCTGATCCATACGTTGGGCAGCTGCTCGCCGTTGAGGGTGCTCGCGTTCAAACGGAATCGCGGCTTTCGTCCATGCCGGCGGCGGATCGAGACCCCGGCGCGCTCCACCTCATTGAGGAGGGTAGTGCCGGCGGTGACCCACCACAGACCCCCAGTCTTTTCGGTGCGCGTCAGGCGACGGCTGCCGTTCAGGGCGTTGTTGCCGACGACGAAGGTCTCGTCGAGCTGCCCGAGGCCGATGCGCCGCACTCGCTCCTTGGTGACGGCCTCGACGTCGGAGGCCATCGACCCGACGAGCGAGAGCCACTGCCGGAAGAAGACCCGCGTGCCGGCGGGATGATGAAACCGCAGGCGGTCCCGAAGGCCCGGGTTGAGGGTGTCGCCTTCGACGCGGTAGGCGCCCAGGCTGTAGATCGATCCGGGCAGCTTGGAGCGACTCAGGACCCCGCGGCGGTTGAGGCGCAACGCCTGCCGGAAGGTCTCCTCGATCCTCCCGCTCCAGCCGTCCTCGGCCAGCGCGCGGCCGATGGCCGGGAGTGTGCCTTTGCGCCGGTAGATCTCGATAGCCTCGCGGATTTCCCGGCGCTGGATCTCGGCGTCGGCTTGCGGGTTGAACCGATGCCCGACCACCTCGCCGAGCAAGGACAGGAAGCGGGGATCGCAGCGGTCCACGTCGAACAGTTCGGGGAAGCGGTCGATGTGTTCTTTGAGTTCGTCGAGCGCAGTGGCCGGGATGCGGAGGAAGGCTTCCAGATCACCCGTCTCTTCCCTTTCCTTGTACAAGGGCGGCAGCAGCTCGATGAGCTTCTTCTCGAAATAGGGAGCCATCAGGCGGCCCTCCGAACATCCAGACGCACCTCCCCCAACACCGGAATGGTCCCGGCACGAACCTCGACATCCTGCGCCGGGGCGTAGAGATGGGCGTGACTGACGCCGCGCACCCCATCGAGCAGGGCGATCAGGTCCGAGGAGGGCACCGGGTGGCCGAAGTCCATACGCTCGAAGTCGAAGTAGTCCCCGAGCGCCTGCTCGATGCGGCGGCGCACCAGGCCCGGGTCTTCGCCGGCGTAGGTGTGGATATCGGCGTCGATGGAGACCGGCCGGTAAAGGGCATCGTACAGGTTGATCTCGAGAGTCACGACCTTGCGGGATTCCAGGAACTGAGCGAGATCCTGTTTGAGAAGCGCCGAGGGCGGTCCGCCGCCTCGGGGCGCAATAGCCAGGTTGACCTGGTAGTAGCGCAAGCTCGGGCAGTCGTTGACATCCAGGACCTGGGCCTTGGCCACCCCTGGGTATCCTTCGGCCAGCGCCTGGTAATCGTCCTTGGTGAGCGCCTTCCATAAGGAGCGGATTTCCGCCGGCGCTTGCCGGCGGGCGTGCTCCAGGCTCTCGCGGTCCGCGCCGCCGGTGGCCGGGACCGGATTGGTGACGCCGGCTATGGGCTCACCGCTCAGTTGGATCGGACTCTTGATTTGGGTGACGACCCCGGGCCAAGATTGCCTCCGGCGCCCAGAGTCTCGAGGTAGGAGACATGGATCGCGGCGTCCGCCGGCGGCGCCGCGCCACGCACCCCGTCACCGCAGAGAATGCGCGTCCGGTCCAGACCATCGGTCTCGACCTCGAAGTGCTCGTCCTCGCCGCCGCTTTCCTGAAAGTGCAAGACTTCCCGCCAGGCCTGCTCGTTGATCAGCACACGCAGGCTGCCCTGAGCGATCCGGGTCCCGGTCAGCGAAAAATGTGCATTCGGCTCCCCCGTGCCGGTGAAGGTCTCTACCTTGCGGCGTCCCTGGCGCGCGGCGATCTCGACCGTCAGCTGGCCCTTCGGAAGGATGGCTTCCGCGACCGTCTCGAACTCAACATCCCCGTCGTCCAGACGAGCGCCGGCAGATGTTCCCGCCGGTATGGCCAGATCCGCATCGACGGGCACGTCGAGGGAGAACCGCAAGGCGGTCGTGGCAGCGACGGGAGCGTCGAGCCGGTAGCCGATGAGCCTGCAAAGCTGAATGACGTTCTGGCGCTGCCGGGCCGTCGGCAGAAAGGCCTCCCCGGCTTGGGCGTCCAGGTAGTAGGCCAGCATGTCGCCGACGCCACAGAACAGCTCCAGCAGCACAACACCGAGGTCGGAGGCGTTAAAGTCCGTCCAGCGGTCGGTCAGCTGCGGCACTTTCCCCAGCAACTCCCGGCGCAGGGAGTCGTAGTCCTTGTTCGTATAGGCAATGCTCGCTCGACCCATCTTTCGTTCCTCCGCCGGTCTTGGGGTGCCGAAGTTCGCCCGCGAGCCAGTTCCGGCACACCCCTCACTTGTTACTTACCGGCAACGGCGGAAATGTGTCGGGAAGTGGACCCTCGGGTTGTGAGACCCTGGGGCGGCTCGCGATGGAAGGGATAGACCAAATTCCCTTCCACCTGGCTCCGGATGACGCGGTAGGAGATGCGCGCGGGCAGCACGTGGCGGTCGATCTCCTGGGGAGAGGGATCGAAGGTCACGGCGGTAACGATGACGCGTTTCTCCCACTGCTTGATCGCCTCGATCACGGTGTGGCGGATCAAACCTTTGAGCACCTCGTCGTTGGCTTCGAAGACCAGACTCTTCAAGCGGGAACCGAACTCGGGGCGCATGAAACGCTCGCCCGGGCCGGTGCCGAGGATCTGGACGATGCTCTCCTGGATGTGTTCATGTTCGGTGGAGGTGGCTGAGGACACCAGTGCCCCGCCGGAGCGGCGCTCGAAGCGGAAGGGGAATCCCAATCCCTTGCCAAGAATGTCGAACGCCATCAGTCGCGTTCCTCACAAAGCGTCGTTACCGGATCATCCGGCCCTGTGTCACGTTCCAGCTCTTCTTCATCAGGGAACCGAATCACGAGATCGAGGCCGTTCGTCGTGGCGAGGTGAATCGTCCCGTCGGCCTCGACGATCCCCCGGTGCCCGCTGTCGAGCGCCTCGAACCCCTTGGCGCCGCCGGGAACCAGACGTACTCGGACCTCCTCGCCAATCCCTTCGATACGGGCGAGGCCGATGATGTCGGTGGTCCCGTCCGGGTTGCCGACGACGACGGAGCGTTCCCGGTGGAATACATCCAGACGAAACCCACCCGGCAGCTCCACGCGGTAGCGGCCCTCGGCCACCTGAACCGGATCGATGTCCAGCGGCAGCCCCTCGATGCCGGCCGCTTCATGGGTCGTGCGGATGGCCTCGGGCTTGAGAGTGAGCGTCCGGCCGCCGGGCAGCCGAACGATGCCGCCACGGGCCGGCTCCAGTGGCACGGCCACGCCATCGTCGCCGATGAAGATGATCAGTCCGCCCTCGGCGCGGACCCGCACGATGGCTCCATCGACCAGGGTGAAAAGACGTCCTCCGTCCGGCAGGTCACGCACCGACGTGCCCTCCGGCGCGGACAGGAAGGGATGGAAGTCGGTCGGTTCGGGCTCGTCTATCTGCTGCAGGTAGTCCTGTGCGTTTTCGGCATGGGCTTCGAGCGCTGCCTGGGCCTCGGCGCGGATCGCTTCAGACGCTTTGTGGCTTTGCTCGAGTAACTCCTTGATCTCGCCGAGCCGGTCATGGATCTGGTTGAGGTAGGGCGTGTCCTCCTCCTCCGTCATCCCGAGGCCGGCAGCCAGCAGGCGCAAGACTTCGGTAAATTCCTGTTCAGTTGACATACGTATCCGGGCTCCCGGTCACGATGCGGGCGCCGCAGGCCGCAGCGTCCCCCATTCGCGCGTTGGGCTTGCCTTCCGTCAGCGTGTCGGGACTGCCGCTTACGATGGGCGTCGTGCCGTGACCCGGTATCGGACAGCTGTGCCGGTCGCCCATGCGGGCCGCGGGCTTGCCGTTGACCAGGGTGCGCTCGGCGCCGGTGACGATCACGCCTCCGTGACTGGATTTATCTCCGAGTCGGGCCTGGGGTCTCGCCATGGCTATGTCCCCGTCACGAGTTGGACCAGGAAGCTGACCAGGCCACCCACGGCGGCGCCCAGCGTCAGCACCAGACCCACCACCTTCCACATCGTTTGAACGTCCATCTTGTTCGCCAGCCCGGCCTCCAGCGTCTTGATGTCATCGGCATGCCGGCGCAGATCCTCCTGGACGCTGTTAACCAGCAGCTCCACCGTCTCCTTGTCCGATTTCTTCTCGATCTCACGCTCGATCTTCTCGAGACGAGCCTGAATCTCGCGGCGGTGGTCCTCGAGGATGCCGCGAAACTCGCTCCTCCAGGCCTCGAACGTCCGCACCAGCAGGCGCTCGCTTTGCGCCCAGTCGAAGGGCGGTCCCGCTTGCGATTCATCCATGGGGGTTTCTCCTTGTTGTGGTCATGGGTTGATCAGCACCTTTTTCGCGGATCGGACGATGACGTTGCCCCGGGCGCCATCCAGGACCATCCGGCTGCCTGCCGCGTCCCGCGCCTCGATGCGCTTGCGGGCCGCGTCGAGAACCAGCACCTGGCCGGCCTTGTCCCTCAGCCGGATCCTCTCGGCACCGGCAGTGGAATCGATGAGCACTTCCTGCGCGCCGCCCAGGCCCCACAGATGCAGCCGTTCCCGTCCCTTGGTGGTGTCGAGCAGAATCTTCTGCCAGCGGGACCGGGTCTTGTCCGAGGACTGGATGTGGATTTTCTCGCGGTCGTGGGACGCCTCCAGCCGCAGGAACTGACGGCAGAGATCGGTGATCTCGATCCGGGCGCGCTGGTCCTTGATGTCGGAGGCGACGTCGAGCGCGTCGCCCTGCTCGGCGTCTCGTGTCCCGCGGCGAAGGGCGTTGCCGCTCTGAATGTTCCGCTTGACCGGAGCGTGCATGTGGAGGATCTGCCCGGCGCGGTCGATGATCTTCAAGAACTCCTCCTCGTCCCGGTCATCGACGACGATGGTGTGGCCGGTCTCGGTCTTCAGAAGCACCTTGCGCCGGGGGCAATAGTAGGGCGGATGGCCGTGGTACTTCTTGTGTTCGAGATCATCCCTCCGGTCCCGCTTGTGCTCGACCTTGTCCTCGCAGTCGTGGCAGGTGGGATCAAAGCACAGGCGCTTGGATTCGGTGGGCTGCTCGCCTGGATTGCTCCCCGCCAGCCAGACACCCGCCCAGATCGGATATTGAACCTGACCGCCCTCGAACTCGGCCCACACGGAGGCTCCTTCCTCGGGAATGAGAAACATCCCCGTATCCTCGTTGCCGCCGTAGGGGAAGCAGGGCCAGGCCCAATCGGACCAGTTCTCTCGGCCCTGGCCGAGCACGGCCGGGATTTCCAACCGGCATCGGCCGAGGCGCTCGGGGTCGTTGTTGTCACGGACAAAGGCGCGGTACTTGCCGTACCAGCGATGCTTGTAGCGCTCTTCGTGTTCCCGATCCTGGGTCTCGATCACCGCGCGCGGCCTCCCGACTACTTCTTGGGCGGAAAAAATCCGCGCAAGACCTCTCGTGTCACCCGGGCGGCCACCGTCGCGGTCTCTTTCTTCGGGTCGACCTTCGAGACGGCGTAGTCCAGTGCGTCCTGGACGGCCGTATTGAGATGCGCCTGCCGAGCGGCGACCTGTCGTTTGACCTTTTTGTCGTCCACCCGCTCGACGGCCTCGATCACCGCATCGAGGGCAGCCGACTCGGAGCGGCCCCAGGATGTCAATTTGAGAATCGTGACGAGCGTCACGAGAAAGGTCGCCAAGAGCTCCTTGTTCTCAAGAATGAAGGTCAGAATCTGTTCAAGCTGTTGCATGGTCGTCTCCTTTGGTTGGTTTCTCTCCCGCCCGTTGGGCGGCAAGGGCTGTGGCCAGCCGGACGTATTTTTTGCCCAGTCGTCCCCAACGGGCATACCCGTCCCGCACGTCCACGTGAATGATTCCGTTTTTGGGATAAAGGCCGATTCCGCCACTTCGGACGGCCGCCACCTTATCGGCCAGGCAATACATCTCGATGACGCTGAGCCCGTCGATCGCGAGATCCGCTGCGTTGCCAAGCAAGTGCTGGCTGCGCTTCTTGCCGCGCTGGGCCCGATTGTGATCGGGGCAGCGGTAGCCGCTGGTGATCCGGATCGGTCGCCGGGCGAGATCCCGCAGCTGTTGCAGCGCCTCCACCAGCCGGGGGTTGACCTCGGCCCGATCGCAACCGCAGCGGCAACGGAATTCGTGCTTCGAGAAGTTGCGGCTTAGATCACCCATGGCTGACTCCTTCCAGCCGGCGGCCGCTGTCGGCATCGATTTGCACCATTGGAGGCGGTTCCTCCCGTGGAACCTGTGGCGCTTCCTGCTCGTTAGGGCGGCCCTTGACCTCGACCGACTTGTCGCCGGCGCCTCGGCCCAGGGCGTTCTTGCGGAGCTTGAGCTCCGAGTGATATCCGCCCCCATCGATCGTGTGGCGGACCGAGTGGCAGTAGTAGACCCCGGAGAATTTCGCCCCGACGCCCTTGATCTCGACGTTCTGCTTGGCCCGAAGCGTGGGGATGCCGATGGTCAGGGCCACGGCCTCCACCTGGCGCAATTCGGCGGCGGCGAACGTGCCTTCTGCCAAATCCTGGGCCGGCTCCTGGTTCGGTTCCTCGTGGAAGCCTTCGGAGCGCTCGAAGCTAGCCACGATCCGGCCCGATTCCTGCTCCTTGTAAGCGGCCTCGCCCGTGTTGCCGTCGACCAGATAGGTGCGCTTGCCGAGCGAGGTCCGCTCGGGCGTCGTCTCGTTATCGGCCGCGTGCGCGACCGCTGCCTTGCGGCGGGGGTCGACCCCGGCGGCCTTGGTCTGAGTCCCGGCTCCCTTGGCGCCTTGCGATTGCGTCGAGGGACGGAAGGAGCGGAGAAAGCCCTTCCGGTCGGTGAAGTACTCGAGGACAGTGACCGGTTCCTCCTTCAGTCTGCGGGGGTGAAAATGGAGGCCGTCGTCCTGGACGAAGAAAGCGTAGCCGGTCACCCCGTCCCCATCCCGGTCACGGGCCTTCTTTGCCAGGTCCTTGAGGAACCGGGCGTCCGAGACGTTACTCTGCACCACGCGCAGATGCCGGCCCACCGTGGGCGCTACGAACGGTTTCAGGCCGTTGGCGGATGCAATCTCCTCGGCGATCTCCGAGTAGAGGATGCCGGGAGCCGCCCTTTGCCAGACCTTCTGGTTCTCCTTCCCCGCCAGCTGAAAGCCCTTGTCATAGGCTTTGAGCCGGATGCGCGGATCGCCGTTTTCCGGGAAGTCGTAGTCGATGTCCTTGATCACCGCCTTCTTGCGTGGGGAGAGGTCGTTCACGTAGCCGAAGCGGGCGACGATCTCGTTGCCCTCCTGGAAGAGCGGATCGTCCACAAACTGCAGATTGCGATTGGTGACGGACAGCTCCATCACGTCGAGTTCCTCCTCGTTGTCCTCGAAGACGAACGCGGTGATCTCGCCGGTAATGTCCGCAGAAAACGCCTGTCCCTCGATCTGAATGAGGAACGTCGGTTGGAATGTGTCTAGGTCCATGCGACCGGTCTCCGCTCAGACCACCCGCTTTAGTGGTCCTTCAATAGATACTTACCGGCGCGACGGGAAAAGTGTCGGGGTGGATCGAAGAATTGAAAGAGCGCCCCGATCCCCTGCCGTCAAGATGGGGCTTGCGCATATATAGTGGAACAACTATAATCAGAAATGGCCACGGACGTTCCGAAGCCTGTCGAGTGGATCGGCTCCAGCAAAGCGGACCTGAAGATGTTCCCGGTCGCCGTGCGGGGCGTGGTCGGCTTTGCGTTGTATCAGGCCCAGGTCGGGCTCAAGCACCGCGCCGCCAAGCCGCTCAGGGGGTTGGGCGCCAACCTCCTGGAGGTTGTCTCACGTTACGACGGCGATACCTACCGGGCCGTGTACACGGTCCGGTTCAAGGCTGCCGTCTATGTCCTGCACGCCTTCCAGAAGAAGGCCAAGCGGGGCATCGCGACGCCAAAGCAGGAGATCGATCTGGTCAGGCGCAGGCTCAGGGCGGTCGAGCAGCACTACAACGAGAATTACGGCGGAGGGTAGATCGATGAAGACCAACAAAGTGAAGATCGAACGCGGCAGCGGAAACGTGTTCGCGGACTTGGGACTCCCGGAGGCCGAAGCCCACCTGCTCAAGGCGGAACTGGTCACCCGGATCGACAAGATCATTCGCCAGCGCGGCCTCAAACAGGTCGAGGCGGCAAAACTGCTCGGGCTGTCCCAACCCGATGTTTCCCGCTTGCTCCGGGGCAGCTTCGAGGAGTTTTCCATGGAGCGGCTCCTGCGCCTGTTGACGGCGCTGGGGCGCGACGTGGAAATCGTCATTCGAGAGCCACGTTCACAACGACAGGGCAGGCTCAGTGTCGAAGCATAAAGCAATCCCGACAATCCGCTACCACTTGGGCGATTTCGGATGCCTACGACAATCTCTTGGAAGAGGGACCAACCATGGCACGTATTAAGCCTGATCCTATCTCGCTCACAACACACCACTTGCATATGTACTACAAAGCAACCGGTAAGTTTCTGTCCTCTGGCACAGGCTTCATATGCCGTAGATATAGAGGAATGTCGGGTCATAGGGCAGCGAATAGTTCGTCAGCTCGAAAATGCCGTAGTAGTTGGGGATCACGAGCGACACCAGGCTCTCTAGGGGCAACCCGCCACCCGAGCCCAGCCATTCGTCGCGGTACTGCGCAACGCTGTTCCAGGTCAGCTCGATCGTTGGCAGCAATTGAATCGCGGCGAGCGGCAGTGAGCCAGCAGCGGCGCCAATCACCGCCGCAATAAGCTTCCACGAAGCGAGCCGGAATGAGACGAAGCCCAACGCCAGCAACCCAGCCGAAGCGACAACGACGGCGGTCATCGACGGGAGTCCCGCGAAGACCGTCATGGAAAAGCCCGCCGCCAGCAATGCACCCCAGCGCAGAGTGACCCGCTCGCGCAAATGCAGAACGCACAGCCAAGTGAAGGGCATCCACCCGGCGGCGTCGACCGCGCCAAGGTGCTGCGCCTGGGACGCAAAAAACCCGCCAAGTTGATAGATCGAAGCCCCCGCCAGCGCGGCTGCTCGCGACACCGCAAGCCGGCAGAGCAGCAAATACGTGAAAGCGCCCCCGAGAAAGACGTGCAGCACCAACTGCCACTCGAGCAAGTAAAGCAGGTGATCCCCACCAACCGCAGTGCTTAGCAGCGCCACCGCAATCATCGGCGGGTAGAACACCTGCGCCTGAATGTTGGCGTAGAGCGGCCGCCCGCAGTAGGTGTAGGGGTCCCAGAGCGGCAACTCGCCGCGCTCGAACGACTCGGCGACGAAGACCGCGATCGGGTAGTGGTCGTAGCGCAGGTCCCAGGGGATGACGTAGCCGCCCACGAACAGAACGTGGCGAAAGAACAGCAAAACTTCCGCCAGCAGCAGCAGGTAGGGGAGTAGTCGAGTCAAGACACGATTCCGGCGGGTTGAGCGTTTTATCCAGGATTTCCGTTTTGGCCGTACTGGCATGGGTAGGATAGCCGACCCGGAGCTGCCATGCAACGGTTTCTGTCTTCCTGTCGCGTTGAACCATCCCTTCACACCCGCGCAAGGCGTCAAACACTACGCGATGGTCGCGTTCGGGCTCGCCCTGGGGCCACGCGACCACACCGCTCCGACGTTGCCCTTCGGCAACTCTCTATTCCGGCCGCTCCGCGCGGGGTGCTTTAGTTTGCGAAATGGCGCGCCCCCAAGCCGAAGACACCGATAAACTCGCTCTCCTACTGCGCCCAGGAAGTATGGGCGGCCGCGAGCCGGATGGAGAACACCACTGAGAGAACCAAAGCCCCCGAGCCGGCATTCAGCAGCGAAGAGATGGCCCGGTTCTTCCGCCGCAACGCCGAGGCCATCCGTCAACGCGCGCCCCAGGAGTCCGAGGACCATCGCAAGATGCTGGAGTACATCGGCGCTGAGCTCGAACAGCTTGCCGGGGTTGCCGAACGGGACCAGGCCCCTGATCTCGAAGCCATCGAGCAGCAGCTCTCTGGCCTTGAAGAGCGCTTGATTGCCGTCGTGGTCGAGGCCACGGCGAAGGAGGATCTTCTCATCTCCCAGCAAGAAGTGGACCGCCTGCTGGCTCCCTACCGCTCGAGGATGACCCCCGAGCAACTGGCGCTGCTCGAGAAACAGTATCTCGAACGCCACTGTCTCGAACGCCGCGGCTTGCCGAGGTTGAGCCTGTTTTACATGACCCTACAGGAAGAGGACGATTGATGCGGAACATCGATCTGTTCTACCAATACGTCGCCGTGATTCTGAGCCAACTCTACGAGGGCTTTCCGGTCAAGTGTGACCTCGACACGCGTCAGTTGACCGGACACACCCAGACCAATGAATACGGGGCGATCTGCGGCCCCGACGGCCGCCCATCTAAGGAGGTCGAGGGAGCCTACGCCACGATCGAGTGGTTGGCGGAGACTGGCTACATTCGCACGGAATCGTCCCGGCACCTGTTCGGCTTCAGCGGATGTGTGCTGAGTGTGCTGACATCCCTGGGATTGCATCTGCTCAAGGCAACCCCGGAAAGCGTCAAAGTGAAGGAATCGATCGGCGACAAGCTCGTGCGCCTGGTCAAGGGAGGCTCGATCGACCTAGTCAAGGACGCCGCCAAAGCGATCATCGCCCTCGGGGCTCAGGGGGTCGGCTAATGGCCGTCTACCGCACCCAGGGATGGCGACATGGTCGACGCCCTCTGCCGCCGCTACTACGGCACGGAGACCGGCACGGTCGAAGCCGTGCTGGAGGCCAACCCCGGCCTCGCCGCCCGCGGCCCGCTGCTGCCCGCGGGCATCCTCGTCGAGCTGCCCGACCTGCCCCAACCGCCCAAGACCATCCCCACCGTGAAGCTGTGGGACTGAAGATATGATCCAGCTCGTCATCGTCCAGGACTTTTCCAAGCACCCCGAAGGCCAGGAGGACGGCAGACGGTTCCGCCTGCGCTGGCTGCGTCCGATGTTCCTTCGCGCCATGGTCAGGGGCGAAAAACTGCTCGTTGACCTCGACGGCGGCCATGGCTGCGCGGCATCGTTCCTGCGGCAGGCGTTCGGCGGCCTGGCGCGACAGTACACGGCGGAGAGGGTCCTCGAGGTCCTCGCATTCAAGTCCACCGAAGAACCCTGCCTCGAAGACGATATCAGCCGCTATATCCGCCAGGCGGGAACTTCATGACCCCTGTCTACGACATCCGCGCCGAGGGCCGCCATATCACCACCGTCCTCCGCGGCCGTCTGCTGAGCCTGCGCGTCACCGACCAGGCCGGCTTCGAGTCCGATAGCGTCGAAATCCAGCTCGCGAAATCTGTCTTCTCCCCCGTACCCCGAGTTGGGGACACTTGAGGCTTGTCGTGAACACATCTTTGGAGCCGGTTGTGGCGTTGAACAAGAAAGATCAATTGAACCTGGACCGCTGGCACGGCGCCGAGGGCAAGGCTCAACCGCCCAAGCGCGGCGGCGCACCCCGGAGCAACCTGTACCCCATGACCCACGGCATCTGGGCCAACCAGTGCCTGGACGAGTCCGAGCGGGAACTCTTCCGGGAGATCATCGAGCGCCTGCGGAACGACTTCGTGTTCAACAAGATCTCGGACTTCCTCCAAGTCGAGTTGGTGGGGATCTATTCGGTGAAGCTGGTGCGGGCTCAGATCAACGGGGACATGGACGCCTCGGAGAAACTCGACCGGATGATCCGCTGCCACTTGAAAGACCTGAAGGCCACCAAGATCGCCCGCGAGGGCGAGATCCCCAGCGGACCCCAGACGACACCGGCCGAGTGGGCCACCGCCCTGCTGGAGAAGGTGGCCGAGTCTCGGAAGAAACCGGCCCGGACGCCGCGCAAGAGACGGAAAACGCGAAAATGATTGAGGATAACACCAGGGGGCCAGAGAACACGGCCCCGAAAACACAAAGACTTAGGGCGACCCATTTCGGAGGAATTGACGATAACCCACGTTCTCCCGACTTCTGCAGTAGGGGTCCAACGCGCATCACACCCGGGCATCGGTTGGAGGAGGGATCTGGGATGCCACGTCCGCCACGTCGCCGACCTGGCGAGCACGGGCGGCCACCCCGGAGGCGAGGAACGATCGACGCTTCCAGCGCCCAGTCCCGGCAGCCACGGAGACATGCCCGCCGCTCAGCCCCCACGCCGAACCGCCTATCCGGGCCCTTCTCCCAGAGGCCTTGCTGACGCTAGAACACAAGTCAGCTGTGGTGGCCGGCGACCCCCAGCGGCACACCCCCCAAGCAGGTCCGGCAGGGAGGTAGTGGACCTCCCCGTGGCGATTGGGAATCGCTCTACGGGTGCGGTCTATCGCTTCGCCATGGGGGTGGATGATTTGTTTCCCCACTGGGCGCAGAATCGCGGGAAAAACGGTACAAAAAGGGGCCGATTGGGTGCAAAAACCGGCCCAAAAGTGCGCAAAACGGACACTCGAACGGACAACAACGTCCAGGCGCTGGCCATGGAATCCCACGCGGCGGAAACTTTCGTCAGCATATCCTTCCGGTCTTCACCAAGAGGCTCCGCTGCTGCCCAGCTCACATTCGGCGATTGTGTTCAGGGAAGGGAGGGAGCGCACTGTCAGCTCACTATCTCCAGCTGCTTTGAGTGCTTGTCTGGAGGCAAGGAACCGGAAAATGGCGGTCCCCCTCATCGTGACCGGGCTGTGGCAGCCACAATACAATAGGGTAAGGCCGCACACCGGGCTGGCGGACATGCTCCGGGAGCCGCAGGGCTTTTACACCCTGGAACCCATTTTACAAAGCTCGGGTTGTGACCTAAACTATCTCTCTCAGCGATGGGTACAGAACCTCGGCCTGATCAGGCGAGCTAAGGGGTTGCGATGGAAAAAGTCATGCGAGACATGCATCAGGTTGTTTTGGCGGGTGTTGTGTTGCTATTGGGTTTATCCACCAGCACGTTCGCCCAGGGGAACGCCACATTGAGTGGCACCGTGACCGACAGCACGGGAGCCGTCATCCTTGGTGCAGTCGTCACGGCGACCCACGAAACGGCGGGGATGGCCACGACCCGCGTGACGAACGAGAGGGGAACTTTCGAGTTCACTAGTTTGCCACCGGGGCTTTACACGCTCACCGCCGCGGTGCCCGGCTTTGAAACGGGAATCTACAGCAATGTTGAACTGAGGGCGGAGGAGCCGGTCCTGCTGAACTTTGCCCTCGAGTTGGGTGCGCTGGCCACGACTGTCACGGTCGGAACGCGCGCACAGCCACGGTCGGTGACCGAATCGACGGTGCCGATCGACGCCATCAACGTCCAAGAGCTGGGCAGTCAGGGAGTAACCGATCTGAGAGAGCGGTTGCGGACGCTCGTTCCCTCGTTCAATGTCAACATCCAACCAATCAGCGACGCGTCGACGATCGTACGGCCGATGATGCTGCGCAACTTGGCGCCCGATCACACCCTGCTGCTGGTCAACGGGAAGCGCCGCCACCGCTCGTCGATCATCGATTGGCACGGGGGTAACGGCGTGGCGTTCGGGTCACAGGGTCCGGATATCTCATCCATCCCGGCAATTGCCCTACGGCAGGTGGAAGTGCTGCGGGACGGCGCGTCGGCACAATACGGCTCGGACGCCATCGCCGGCGTGATCAATTTGCTGCCCAAGGACAATCGTTCCGGCGGCAGCGTTGAGTTCACCACGGGGGCGTACGGCCAAGGGTGGGACGGCAAAGCGTATACCGTCGCCGGCAACGTCGGGTTGCCGTTCGGCGAGACCGGTTTCGCTAACCTCAGCCTCGAGTACGGGAGCTCCAATCCGACCGACCGCAGCATCCAGCGTAGCGACGTGGCCGATCTGATCGCGGCCGGCAACGACAAGGTCCGCAATCCGGCCCAGATCTGGGGCTCGCCGGAGGTCGACGACGACCTCAAGCTCTTCGGCAATTTCGGCTACCTGTTCGGCAATGGCCTGCAGTTCTACGGACACACGAACTACGCCAGCAAGAAGGTGACCGGCGGCTTTTTCTTCCGGAACCCCAACACCCGAGGGGGCGTCTTCAGCGCCGACGGCGGTCGAACCCTGCTCATCGGCGACGTGCTGGCCGCGCGCAATGAGGGCTCCTCGAACTGTCCCACAGTGACCATCACCGACCACGTGCCGGATCGGTCGGCGCTCGACCAGGTCCGTGCCGATCCGAACTGCTTTTCCTTCCAGGAACGGTTCCCCGGCGGGTTCACCCCGAACTTCGGCGGGGACGCAACCGATTCCTCGGTGGTCGCCGGCCTGCGCGGGTTTATGACCAGTGGCCTCGTTTGGGACGCGAGCATCAGTGTCGGCGCCCACGAGACCGACCTGTTTATAGTCAACACGATCAACGCCTCGCTCGGCCCGGACACTCCGACGGACTTCAATTTGGGGAGTAACCGGCAGCAGGAGATGAGTCTCAACTTTGATGTCTCCTATGCTGTCAACGATAGGGTCAACGTCGCGGGCGGAGCCGAGTGGCGGGAGGAGCAGTACGAGACCCGGCTCGGCCAGCGCGAGTCGTGGGACATCGGCCCCTACGCCGCACAGGGCTTCAGCGTCGGCTCCAACGGCTTCAGCGGCTACAGCCCGCTTGCCGCAGGGAAATGGAACCGTAGCAGCATCGCGGCTTACGGCGATGTCGAACTGTCCGGGCTCGACGACCAATGGACGATCGGTACAGCGGCGCGAATAGAAAACTTTGAGGACTTCGGTACGACCCTCAACGGCAAACTGTCGGGCCGCTACCGGTTGGTGGACGCCTTCTCGCTTCGCGCCAGCGTGAGCAGCGGGTTCCGCGCACCGACGCCCGGCCAGCAGAACGGGTTCAACTTGTCAACGATATTCGACCCGACGGTTAATGACTTGGTGGAACGGGGCACGATTCCCTCGATCTTCCCGATGGCGCGACTGCGAGGCGGGCGGCCTCTGGAGCCCGAAAAGTCGGTCAACTACGCCGTCGGCGCGGTCATCGAAAACGGGCCGTTGATCTTCACGGCGGACTACTTCCACATCGACCTATCCGACCGCCTCGCCGTGACGCAGGACTTCACCCTCACGGCGGAAGAAGTCGATCAGCTTGTGGAGGAGGGGGTCGAGAACGCGCGCGGCCTATCGAGCTTTCGGTTCTTCACCAACGAAATCTCCACCCAGACGCAGGGGATCGATCTGGTCTTTAACTACGCGCCACCCCGCTTAAACGGCAACACCGTGTTCGGCGCCGTCTTCAACCACACCACCACCCAGGTGAGGCAATTCAATCCGGAGTTGCTCAACGTGTCGCGGCGAATCCGAGAGCTGCAGGAAGCCCTGCCCAAGAACCGCTGGAACTTCAGCGTCAACCAGAAGGTGGGCCGCTGGGATATCCTCGGGCGCGTCAACTACTACGGCGCCTGGTTCGACTGGGACAGCGCGCAGACCTTATTCAGCGGCAAGCCGGTCTTCGATGTCGAGGCCAGCGTTCCGCTCTCCGAGGGGACAACGTTGGCGTTCGGCGCCCAAAACGTGCTCAACACGTTTCCTGATATGTCTCCCAACGCGAGGAGTGTCGGCGAGCGCTACAGCGAGTACACGCCGTGGGGCTTCAACGGCGCTTACTACTATGTCCGCCTGGGCTACAGTTGGGAGACGTCACCGTAGGTGATATGGCGAGAACGGGCAAACTATTTCCGGTTTCTCCATAAGGACACTTTCATGGTATCTCCCGCAGGGGGGAACCTTTCGTCAATCGTTCTTTCCCGGCCCTCCCCATCACTTTTCCCAATCGATCTCAAATATCAATGAGTATCAATGAGTTAGGTCCTTGGGACGGTTCGGGCCTGCGGGTTCCTCGACCGTGCCAATTTTTAAGGCCGACACCTTGCGGCTCGCTGCGGTAGGTATCTCTTGAGAACAACCGGATTGGGAAGGCTCCGATGCTCGACAGCTTACATTCGGCGATTGTGTTCAGAGAGGGGACTCTCAGCAGACTGTCACCAGCGTCTCTGCGGGCCTGTCCCCGGGGCGGGAACGAAAAAGCGGCCCCTGCGGACCGCTCTTTCTAGACGACGTGTGAGGATTCAGAGCCGTTCGAGGGCGTCCTCGAGAGCGTCGTCCACCAGGTGGGTGTAGATCTCGGTCGTCGACAGGTCCCGGTGTCCGAGCGCCCGCTTAACCACCAGGATATTGCCGGTACGGCTGTAAAGGTGGGTGGCGAAAGTGTGCCGCAGACCGTGGGGACTGATGCGTTTGTTGATCCGTGCTTTGCCGAGCCAGTACCTGACGCGGTTGGTGACCTGCCCGGGCGAGAGGCGCGAGCCACGGTTGGAGAGGAACAGCGCCTGGCATTCGCCATTGCCCTAGCGCTGGCGCTCCATCAGGTAGGTGCGCAGAAGGGAGCGCAGTGTGGATTTTAAGAACTTCACCTGCGGCACGCCGCCCTTGGCGCGGATGCGGAGATGTTTGGCATCGAGGTCCACGTCCTCGATGTCCAGGTCGACCAGCTCTTGCAGCCGGATGCCGGTGCTCAGGAACAGCTCGACGATCACCCGATCCCGGCGAGCGATCTTTGAGGACCGGCCCCGGAGCGATTTCGAGAGCCGCCGCTTCTCGGTCTCGGTCAGGAAGCTCGGCGTGGTGCGAGGCAGCCGCCTTAAGGTCACCGGCCGAGCCGGATTCTCCGCAACCTGTCCGGTCTCCTCCGCCCAGGCGGATGTGCCGGTGTGCGAACCGAGGGAGAGTTGGGGGCATTGTCACGTTAATCGTGTTGGGCCGCAAAGGCCCGCATGGATTCCCTTTCAGGCGGCCACACTCGCATTTTCCCATACATTGAATGCGTCTTTTCGAAATCGTTTGAACGTGAATCTGTTGCGTAAATGCCGCTGGACATAAAAGGTGTTGTAAACGGCGGATTGAATGTTCAGAAAGCGTTGGGCCGAACCCGGTGATTTGAAACGCTGCTGTTTTCGTTCTCGACGCCGGACGGGCTGATGCGAATTCTCGGCACGATTATTCGCACGCTTATTGTCGATGTGTTGAGCCGTTAGGCCGAGGGTTCGAATGGCGACGTGATAGGACCTGAGTTTATCGGTTGTAATCCGGGTGGGGGTCCAGCCTTGTTTCTTCAGCAGCTTGCGCATCAACTTCAACGCTGCTTTGGCGGTCCGCTTCGATTGCACGAGGAAATCCAGGACCTCGCCTTCATTGTCGACCCCGCGCCATAACCAATAACGCTGTCCGAGAATCACGATGACCATCTCATCAAGATGCCAATAGCCGTTGGGAATGGGTCGCGTGTGGCGCAGGTTTCGGGCAATCGGCGCACCAAACTTGAGGAACCAGCGCCGTACGCTCTTGTAGGAAATATCCAGACCTCGCTCCGCAAGAAGATCCTCCACATCCCGATAGCTCAGAGTGAACCTGGCATAGAGCCAAACGGCGCGTCGAATGATTTCCGGTGGAAAGCGGTGACGTTTGAAGGAGATGGTGTCCATCCCAAAAGGCTACACCGAAATCACCAGATCGAGATTAGAGCACTTAACGTGACAATGCCGCGTAAACACCCACTCAGGGAGGTCCGTAATGATCTGGTTACTGGTGAGTTTAAAACTCATAACCACGAAGTACTGGGTATTTGCTGTCAGTGGCGTGGGACAACTATTAAGGGTAGGGGCGAAGAACGTCACTAGTCCCGTCCCCAGGCCGCCGGCGCTGGACAAGGTGCATAACACGCTGCCCGGTTCTCCATTTGCGGCGCCGGACCACAGCTTTACCGCGAAGTCAAAAGCTCCGGAAGCTGGAAAGGTGTCCAGGTCCACTACGATACTGTCCAGGTCGTAGCCCGTCCGATTGCTGCCCGTGGTAAAGGCCTGAGCAGCGGAATCTTCGTGAGTTAATTGATAAGTGCCGTCGGTAAGAGTACTTACCGCCGTGTTGCTCACGAGTTCCACGATCTGCTGCGCGTGCGCCGGCGCCGTAAAGCCGAGCAGCAGCGCGGCGGCGGCGAGGACTGCGCCGATGATTTTCGACCGTGGAATCGTTCTCATGGCAATCGCTTTTCTGCCTGCGCCGGCTCGACATGGCGCCGAGTATTTGGAGCTTTCGGTGTTCGTGTCAGCCGTGCTGGCGTTGGATGTGCTGTCAGTCTTAGTCGCCTCTCGCCGATATTTAGGCTCTACTGCTCGCCAGTCGGGCCGGGCCAGCGGTCTTCGGCCAGGGCTTGCCTAATATTTACTACAGTTGGCATCCTTTCGTCACTCCACGCGTCGAACCTGCTCCGTCCGGCGATAGAGAGATTTCGTCGGGGGGGCGTGACCAATCACTCTTCCCCCGCGAGACACCGATCTGCCAGACTCTCGGACCCTGATAACTCCATAGCTGCCGGTCAGAAATGATACTTCATGTTGAGGCTGATTCCCCAGAACTGAATGTCATCCGTCTTGACATAGTAGGTAACGGGGACCGGCGGGTTACCGGCTACCGACGCATGATCGCGGAGAGAATCATATGCCGACTCGTCATCGAATTCGCCGAAACTCGCCCATCGGAGCTTGAGCCCGATGGTGACCGGATCGCTGACCTGATAATCCAGGCCCGCCACCGCCTGGTAGCCGAGCAGCAGATCCGACAATCTCGCTCTGTCAGTGGTGATCGTGCCGGCAATTTCCCGGTTTAACGCCTGGGCTTTCGCCAGCCCGTCACCAGTCACCCCCTCAGTATCGAATACCGTGATGTTCTCGGGGTCATTCGTCCGGCGCCAGAAGGTCCGGTACGCAAGCGAGACTTTCGCAAAGCCGACTCCAATCCCCAGAGACGGCGTAAACTTCGAATCGGAGCGAAAATCGTAGTGCAAGTTGGCAAAAACGTTGTGCGACAGCACGTCATCGACTCCATCCATGACGGTCTGGAATCCCGGATCCGAGCCGGGGTCATAATTTGTTGCGGAATCATAGGGGACATCCGTGCTGTCATGGGTTGCGCTGCGATAGAAATATTCGCCCTCGACCCTGAAGTTTCCCCTGCGATATCCCAAGGCCAACCCAGCCAGGATCCCCCTGCCGCCATCGAACGACTCGTCCATGGGCCCCCAAGCCGAAGGGGCATTGCCACATGCTCCTTCTTCTACCTGAAAACCGCTCGGGTTTATGGTCTTGTCGCATCGGATCGCTGAATGCGCCGCATCCGCGCTCGATACCCAATCATCCAATCCCCCGGTCTTTACGTCCATTCCCGGGGCCACCGCAACCCCTAGTTCCATCCCCATGTACCAGCCGTCCTGGGCCAACACCGGGCCGGAGGAAACCACCGAAGCGATCACCATGCCCACGAGCAAGAGCTTTTTCATGATGCCACCCCTCTTTATTTTTCTATTATAACGCCGCTTATCAATAAGCAAGACCCTTCATCCCCGTCGTCGCTGGGAGCGAGCAAGTGGGCGGCCCGAAACGAGGACAGAGTGCCGTCGAGAGGCTGGCGGAGGCGAAGTTTGCGGCGCCCGACCAGCGCGACGTCTTCCGCCAATGAAATGAAGGCCAACTTCCGGTCTGCCAGAACTCCTTCGGCCCGTGACGTGCGGAGATTGCGTGTGGGCGCCAAGACATGGTCAGACTGCTGGTGTTCGATTCGAGCGGGTGCTTGTTCTGGGTCTCGTCCACGCCGTCGTGCTGAAGGCGGGAATGTTCTTCACTTCATACAGATAGCCGGAGTGGAGCACTTCTCCAGTCGGATTGGTGTCGGGGTGATGGACGCCCTCGGCGGCGTAGTCCGAATCGTGCCCGTCGATGTAGGCGACGTCGCCGCCGAAAAAGCCGTACTCGCGGATGGTGATGCCGTTGGCCTCGCTCTCCTCGAAGCAGAAGTAGACGCCCAGGATGCGGGTCTCCTGGACGGTCTCCAGGTAATGGATGCCGTTGACGATCAGTGCCCCTTCGGGGTCCTCCTCAAGGAAAGTACGCTTGTAGAACTTCTTGCGGGCCCGCTCATTCTTCAGCGCCGTCTGGTCGATGTCAGGCGCCGGCGGATTGAGGGGATCGGTGAAGGTGGCGTCGCCCTCGCCGATGGCGCAGTGGGTGATGCCTTCGACCGGCTCCCCCAGCAGCAGCTTGGCCGTGAGGATACGGCCGCTTTTGACGATCAGTCCCAAAGACATGCGTGTGCCTCCTTTACGTCTCGATCGGGTGGCTTTCCCGGATGAGCACGGCAAAGACCCTCTGCCGGCTCGCCGCTTCCGGCGCCACCTTGCCGAGGACGCGTTGATGGCTGTCCATTACGAGCTCGCGTCCCGCCACGACCCACTGTCGACTGTCCAGCGCCGCCGCCAGCACCTCGGAGACGGCTTGCCGGGTGTCGGCCTCCCGTACCTCGTCCTGGATCACCCGCTGGCGGCTGTCCGCCTGGCGTTCGAAGATGCCGACGATCCACTGTCTGCCGTCCGAGGAGAC
This sequence comes from Bryobacterales bacterium, assembly GCA_965248205.1. GTDB lineage: Bacteria > Acidobacteriota > Terriglobia > Bryobacterales > UBA6623. Next base: position 5,893,150 of record CBDFIS010000006.1, on the reverse strand, counting down.
GGCCAGGTCCACGGCAATGAGCTGTTGCGCATCGCTGAGGATCGAGACCGGCCGATGGACCCACGCCGCCAGGTCGCCTTCGAACTGGATCGGTCGGGTGATCCATTGCGTGCAGTCGGCGCTCCGGGCCAGTTCGCCCACCACCCGCGCGACGACGGCCGCTTCGGTAAACACCACCGCCGAGGTATCCGCCTCGATGGACACCGGCGCGGTGACCCAGGCGGCCGCGTCCGCCTCCTGCTGGATGCTCGTGCTCACTCGTTAAATCTCCTTGCATGGTCCTCATCCATCGATTTTCTCTAATCAATCGGGTTCTCCGTCCCCGTGATCTTGAGCTTGAGGTCCGTCCTGTTCTGCACTGCCGTCGAAGCCGGCACGGTGCAGCGCCGCCAGATGGAAGTGGTGTCGTCGTGGTCCTTGTCGCCGACGGTCAGCGACGCGCCCGACGTGGCCGAGTCGAGGCCGCTCTCGGTCAGTGACAGCTTGTACCAGTCGCTCTCGTCGCCGCCCGTCGAATCGACCGGCTCGATGGCCAAATCGGTGTAGTCGTATCCGGAGTAGACGGCCGCCCCGGAGCTGTGCGCGGCGGCGGTCGTCCCGGCGTACCCGCGCGTGACGGTGAGCGTGGTGGTCCCGCCGCCCGCGGTGATCTTCATCTGCTCGCTGCCGATGATGATGACCTCGTCGTTGGCGAAACGGGCGGTGCTCAGCGAGACCGACGTGGCGCTCAACGCCAGGGCCGAAGCCAGGGTCGTCTGCTCGTTGGCGAGAAACAGCTCCTTGTCCTTCGATTCCCCGTCGGTGCCGTTGTAGGTGTCATTGTCCGGGTTGGTTTGATCGCCCTCGGAAATCTGCTGGGTGAGATCGCTGTCTTCGTAAAGATGAATAGCCATCGAATTCTCCTTATGCGGGGGCCGGCCACTGGGTAGCGGTGAACAGGTTCGCCGCTGCCTCGAATCCTGCCCGCGCCTCGGCGTAGTCGTCCTTCTGGCGGAACCCGAACCTGCAGGCCGGAGCGGAACGATTGAGGCGGGCGCGGTTCAAGTCCTGGCCCGCCAGGCGGATGAAGGGGGCGGCCAGGGTCGGTTGAGGCCGGGTTTCGATCCTGCAGCAGAGGGCGAGCCTGCGCTCGCTCACCCACACGTTCGGCAGCTGCTCCCCGTTGAGGGTGGAACCATTTAGCGGAAATCGGGGTGAGCGCCAGTGCCAGCGGCGGATGCATACCCCGGCGCGTTCCACCTCATGGGGGAGGGTGGCGCCGGCGGTGCCCCACCACAGACCCCAGGTCTTGTTGATGCGCGTCAGGCGATGCCTGCCGTTCAGGACGTTGTGGCCAACGACGAAAGTCTCGTCGAGGCGCCCGAGACCGATGCGCCGCACCTGTTCCTTTGAAGATACGTCGACCTCCGACTCGACCGACATCAGCAGCGCGAGCCACTGCCGGAAGAAGACCCGCGTGCCGGCGGGATGATGGAACCGGAGGCGGTCCCGGAGCCCGGGCGTAACCGTGTCACTTGCGACGCGGTAGGCGCCGAGGCTGTAGATCGTTCCGGGCAGCTTGGAGCGGCCCAGGACCCCGCGGCGGTTGAGGCGCAGCGCTTGGCGGAAGGTCTCTTCGATCCTCCCGCTCCAGCCGTCCTCAGCCAGCGCACGTCCGATGGCCGGGCAGAGTGCCCTTGCGGCGGTAGATCTCGATGGCTTCGCGGATGTCCCGGCGCTGGGTTTCGGCATCGGTCAGTGGATCGAAACGATGCCCGACTACCTCACCCAGCAGGGGCAGAAACCGGTCCTCGCAGCGATTCACGTCGAACAGGTCCGGGAAACGGTCGATGTGTTCTTTGAGTTCGTCAAGTGTCGTGGCTGCAACGCTGAGGAAGGCTTCCAGATCACCCGTCTCGTCCCGTTCCTTGTACAAGGGCGGCAGCAGCTCGACGAGTTTCTTCTCGAAATAGAGAGCCCTCAGGCAGCCCTCCGGACATCCAGACGAACCTCTCCCAACACCGGAATGGTCCCGGCACGAACCTCGACATCCTGCGCCGGGGCATAGAGATGGGCGTGACTGATGCCCCGCACGCCGTCGAGCAGGGCGATCAAGTCCGAGGTCGGCACCGGTTGGCCGAAGTCCATACGCTCGAAGTCGAAGTAGTCGTCGAGGGCCTGCTCGATCCGGCGGCGCACCAGGCCCGGGTCTTCTCCGGCGTAGACATGGATGTCGGCGTCAATGGACACCGGCCGGTAGATGGGCTCGAAGAGGTTGCTCTCGAGAGTCACGACCTTGCGGGATTCCAAGAACGCGGCGAGGTCGCGTTTGAGAAGCGTCGAGGGTAGTCCGCCGCCCCGGGGCGCAATGGCCAGGTTGACCTGGTAGTAGCGCAAGCTCGGGCAGTCGTTAACATCCAGGACCTGGGCCTTGGCCACGCCCGGATAACCTTCGGCCAGCGCCTGGTAGTCGTCCTTGGTGAGCGTCTTCCATAAGGAGCGGACTTGGGCCGGGGCTTGCCGGCGGGCGTTCTCTACACTTTCGCGGTCCGCGCCGCCGGTCGCCGGGGCCGGATTGGTGACGCTGAGCGTTATGGGCTTACCGCTCAGTTGGATCGGATTCTTGAGTTGGGTGACGCCCCCTGCGCCGAGCAGAATGGATTTTCGTCGTTTGCAACCTAGAAAGTAGGACTGGCCGGAAGCGCTCATGGCCACTTGAGGAGCTTTACAACAATGGGAACCGCCGATAAACTGGCAACGAATGCTCAAACGCGAATAGAAGGACAACACACTTACCGAAACGAAGCTTTCCAGCAACCGAGGGGCGAATCAGTTATGCTCAAATCAGCGCGTAATGATCGTGCGATAATCGTTCTGATGCTGGCCATCTGCTTGGTTTTCTTGTTGGGATGTGGCTCTGAACAGCAGGTTGAACGACCAACGAGCGAAGTAACACCAAATGAAGATGGTTCGCTAGCAGCGGACAGGCTTGAACGTGCCCGATCAGATGACGCCGCGACCCTCGAAGAGGTCTACTTTCATGCCGAGGCCAGAGCGACGGTGATCCGACATGTGGAGCCGAACAAACTAGGTGTCGGCGGCGCAGAGTTCCGTGTTAAACGCAATCCAATAGGCCGAGGGGCGTTTATCTACGATCCTCGTGTTAAGTATTTCGGGATTACGAGACTCTTGGTTTGGTGGGTTCCTGAGCGAGACGCTGCTTATCCATTGAATTCCCCAAGCAAGATGGTGACTCCTGGACTGGAGTTTCCGGCGCGCGCCGGTCTCCTCGATTCCCCCGTCACCTCGGAAGTGGTTGGATCAGTGCTGTCCGGGGAAAGTCGCGCCATCGGACGGTAAGTCTCGACCGTTCAATGTCTTATGGCCTGTTTTGCCCGGGAACGATTTGAAATCCCGAGGCCGCAAATGGTCGCCTGAACGGAGCATCCGGACGCGGCACAATGAGGGATGAACCTTGGCCGTACGGTTTTCTCCCAACTGATCGAGCACCTACCGAGCAAAGAGTTTCAGAAATGTGTATCGCGCTACCGCGGCGATTCCTATCTGAAAAGTTTCTCCTGCTGGGATCAGTTTCTTGCGATGGCATTCGCCCAGCTGACCTATCGGGCAAGCCTCCGCGACATCGAGACGTGCCTGCGTTCGATGCACGGCAAACTCTACCACATGGGATTCCGCGGCAGGGTAGCGCGCTCGACACTGGCCGACGCGAACGAGTCGCGCGACTGGCGGATCTACGCGGACTTCGCGCAGGTCTTGATTGGCATGGCACGGCCGTTATATGCCCACGACCCGATCGGTGTGGACTTGGACCAGACTCTGTACGCTCTCGACTCGACAACAATCGACCTCTGCCTGTCGCTGTTTCCGTGGGCGAGATTCCGCAAGCAAAAAGCCGCCGTGAAGATGCACACGCTGCTGGATCTGCACGGCAATATTCCCACGTTCATCCGCATTACTGGAGGCAAAGTGCACGACATCAACATCCTCGACGAGATCGGCCCGGAGGCCGGCGCGTTCTACGTCATGGATCGGGCCTACGTCGATTTCGAACGCCTCTTCGTGTTCACTCTCTGCTCGTCGTTCTTCGTCGTGCGAACCAAGAAGAACATCTTGCTCCAACGGCGCTACTCGCATCCCGTCGACAAATCCACGGGCTTGCGCTCGGATCAGACCGTCATACTGGCTGCCATCGAATCGGCCCAAGCCTATCCCGACCCGTTGCGGAGGGTCAGTTACTTCGACGCCCGGACGAACAAGCGGCTGAAGTTTCTGACCAACAACTTCGCGCTCCCGGCGCTGACCATCGCCCACATCTACAAGTCGCGTTGGCAGATTGAGTTGTTCTTCAAGTGGATCAAGCAACATCTGCGAATCAACTCGTTTTACGGCACCAGCGAGAACGCCGTCAAGACGCAGATCTGGATCGCTGTCTCGATTTACGTGCTCATCGCCATCGTCCGGAAACGCCTCGGGCTGGAAGCGAGTCTTTACCAGATTCTACAGATTCTCAGCGTTACGCAATTCGAAAAAATGCCCCTTTTACAGGCACTCCAGCCATCCGACTCCCCAAACGAATCCCCCTATGACCCCAACCAATTGATTCTATTCGACTTTTAACTGGAATTTCCGTTTTGGCCATCCCGCGATGGTCAGGATACTCCGATCCGCGGCTCGGGTGCAAGGTCTTCGTCTTCCTCTCACGATCGATGCTCCGTTCGCTCCCGTTTGGGTCGCTGAATGCCGCTCGATCGCCGCGTTCCAGCTCGCTGGAGGGCTTTTCGCCGACACGGCTCCGAGTAGTTCCCTCTTCAGCAACCCAGCGTCTCTTCTCCGTCGCAGCCGTCGCCCGTTACCCGCCTGGCACAGGCAGCGCCCAGATCCGCCCCAGCATCTCAGCGAACAGCTTGCGGTTGAGATGCCCCTCGGCCAACAGCAGCCAGTAATAGCGGGCATGCTTGACCAGCCGCCCTCCGGTTTTCATCAACCGATGCTGCAAGCTCGTCAGCGACCAGTTCTTGATCCTCTGCGCCAGCCCCAGCCGCCGCCACAGGTTCCCCAGGTTGTAGGCCAACACGCTCAACTGCAAACGCACCTCGTTTGCCCGGAAACGATGACAGGACAGCCGTGTCCAGTGGGTTGCCTGCTTGCCTTCCTTGATCCATTGCTCGGCCGTGCCGCGCTTGTTGTAGAAGCGCACCAGCGACCGACTGGGCAAGCTCATGCTCGTGACGATGAACCCGACGCGAGGAAACAACTCGCCTTGGTGGTGCTCAACCTTGGCCACAACCCGCCGAGGCTTCGACCAACTCGCGGCCTGATAGCGGAAGCTCTTGTAGCGCACTAGTGGCTTCAGGCTCGGCCTGCCCGGCGGACGGAACAGAATCTCTTCGATCTCCAACTCCAGGTTCTTGTTTGCTGGGATGCGAATGACGTAGTCCACTCCGCGATCCTCCAACGCCTCGTAGATCTCCGGCTTGGCGAAGGCGGCGTCGGCGCGGAACGTCACTTGCTTGCCTTCTCCCTGTTGGCGCTCGATCTCGGGCAGCAGCAGTTCGTCCCAGTCCTCGGCGCTGGACACGTTACCCGCTCGCAGCTTCGCCGCCAGACAATCACCGTGCTGGTTGAACAGCAACAGCGGGTGGTAGCAGGTGGACTCGAAATGGCCGTTGTAAGCGCTGCCTTCCTGCTGACCGTGGACCGGGCTTTCCGTGGAGTCCATATCGAGCACGACACGCTCGGACTCGTCCTGCGCTTGGGCTTGAGCGACCAACTCGCGGTTCACCGCCATCAGCCCAAGCAGGTTCTCTTCACTGGCCAGCAGCTCTGCCTCAAAGCTTTGTAGACGCGACGTAAGCGCCCCGCCGCGATCCCAGTTCTTCTTCGAGCCGATCAGACGAAAAGTCGGGTCAGCCGAGACACGGGCAGCATCGTTGAGATCCTCGTAGCCGGCGAGGCGGCTGTAGACCGATTGCCGCACCAGGTCGGCCAGTGGGAACTTCTTGTTTGTGCCTTGCCGCGAATCCGTCAGATGCTCGTCGATCAGCTTGCCCAGTCCGAGCCGCTCGTCCAGTTCCCGAATGAGAATCAGGCCACCATCCGAGGTGACGCGCGATCCTTGGAAATCGACTTTCAGAAATCCGTTGAAGGTGAGCTGAAACGGCTTGTTTTCTTTTTCACCCATTGGGTGTTGGCCTCCGTGCGTCCTGACAGGGCTTGAACCCCTATAAATAAAGACGCTGAAGGCCGCTGCAAGGTCGGGATGCCGAAATCAAATTGGAAATGCGCCTTTAACCGGACAGCAGTGTGGTTGGATATGTCTTTCGAGGCAAGCCAATGACACCCCCCGCCGCAGAGAGCACTGCTGCACCGATTGGGTCGTTTACCGTTCGAGAATATCAGATGTATCGCGGAGTAATAGACACGCCGATGTCAGTATCGGACGAGGAAGCGTACCGCCGCATTGCCGAACAATTCGACACAACACCGGAGGACGTAGGTCGCATCGTCACAATGGTAGAGAAGACGCTGTCTCAGAACGGTTGGTTCGGATTTCCTAAACAGGAAATCCGGCGGGCTTCCGATTATTAGCTTAGAGGGACTAATCGTGGGAACTTTTCTTCGCAAAGCGTTCAAGGCAGGCCCAGTCCGCTTCAACCTCTCCAAGGGTGGATCTGATCTAGGTCCGAGTGACTGGAGGGCAACGGTGATAGCGTCAGAGTCGACTTTCCATATTCTCCCATCCACGAGTCGGCCCTGATGGACACAGGATAACGTTGTCAGGTGTTTCGTGCTTGCCAATCTTGGGTTTTGCCTTGTCGTCAGCCATGATCCGGGGTTGTTCCGGTTTCGGCAACTCGGAGTGCGATAGGGGAAGACAGATTTCGCCCCCAAGAACGAGTAGACGTCGTCGGTTACTTACCGGGAGGCGTTCGGATGTGTCGGCTGCGTCGGCTGCTTTCCAACACAGTGGAATCCGAACCGCCGAGCGCTGTGGTGATCACGGTCGCCGATTGCGACAGGTGCCACGTGGACCATCTGATAGGAGATGCAGCAGGGGTTGCGGAGTTGTCGATATGCCCTGTGGTGCGCTAAGCTCATCATTCGCATCGCACTCTCTGACTAGTGCAAGTGCAAAGGAGATAAATCCATGGAAAACCAAGAGTCTAAGCCAGTCATCGAAACAGCCATTGAAGAGGCTGCAAAAATGAATATCCCACAGCTACGGAAAATCGCAGATGACCTAGCCAAGGATCAGAACAAATTGGCAGAGTTCAAGGAAAATCCGACGGAATACCTCAAGACTCACGTCAGCTATGTTCCCAAAGGCTTTCACGCGCACTACGCGGAGGGGGAGAGCTTCGTACCGATGGAGGTTATTGGAAAACCGACAGAAAGATTCGCATTCGCAATACCAATCGGAAAAGGCGGACTGCTTTCGACTTGCGTTTTTTGTTTTGACGACTGTTGTGGTCAATAATGATTCTCCTCATACCTGCCCTCGCTCAACTCCACTAACTGGGGGGTTGCTGCGGTTGGCATATACTCAGACAGATTCTTCGCCAGGATTTGCCGCACGCGGCGCGGCGTGATGCCAGCGAGCTTGGCGATCTCGATGGTCGAGCCCCCCTGATCCCTGAGCGCAAGCACGAGCCCTCGGCGCACGGAATAGAAGTGCGTGTCGGCCGGAACCCACAGCAAGCCCGCGAAGTGCTGCTGGAGGGTGCGGAACAGCTCCGGCGGCAGAACGTTCTTGGCTTTGGCATAGCGGCACCTCAGGGGCCGCTGGTCTTTTTCTTTAGGCATGGTTGATCTACGTCCGGGTTGTAGAAGCGCAGACGGTTCTCCTGGGGCGGCGGACCGATTATTTCGATGGACTGACGAGTCACCTCGCCGATGCGCTTGTTGTCCTCCAGGGAGCAGACGAGTCCGTAGTCCTGTCCGCAGGGAAAACGGAACCGGCCCCGGTTCTGATAGAGCTGGGATTCGGTCCAGCCGAAGGACAGCGCCTGGTCGCGGATCGCGTCGACCTTGGGCACCGCCGACGACCAAACGGGTTGTGTGGTCCTTGCAGATCGCTGGAGATCGTCATTTAGCAATCGAAGGGACCCGAGCACAACCGGAATAGCCCGTGGGTATCACCAGCCCCCGACACTTGACGGCAAGTGCCGGCTTGATCCGCATCCCTCAGTAATCCTCCATCTACAGGGTCATCCGGGTTACGCTTTGTTCCGTCGCTCATTCTCCGGTTGCTCTTTTCAACACGGCGCGTGGATTCGATGCCTCCTTCATGGCCCTTTCTCGGGTTCCGATGGCGAGCCACGCATTTAGCAGATCCGCTGCCACTGATACTTCGGGTGCTGATATTCCAGCCGGAAGCAGGGGCTACCGATTTCCCGGCAGTAGTCTTTAACCTGACTCCACTGATTCAGGGGAAACTGACTTCCAAGAACGACCGCCTCAATCGAGTTTTCAATGGAAACATAAACTGGTTTTTCCGTCCGGGCGAAGAGCAGCCATCGGTATTCACTTTCATGTTCCCAATCAATTGATTTCTTGAAGTATATGGATCGTAACATGCTGTTTTGGTTCATTATTTCGAATATGTCCAAATCACGGGGATCCAAATCAGGCCCATATGGGATCGTCGAACTGCCTCCCACCATCTCAAGCCACGGGAAATATTCAACCTTGCCTGAAATTAGGTACTCGTCCCGTTCTGCAACCTTTTGTAGTTCGTTGTTGAGCGCTTCTCTGTTCAGCACCACACAGAAGCCGCGAGACTCATCTCCGTATTGCGCCCACATCCGAGGACGGCCGTAGATTGCCTCCTCGGTGCGACTGTTGCCGGGGACATGCTTTTTGGGGGCCGCCGTGCAGAGCAATCGAACTTGGCGTCCCGCTCTGCATTTCATCTCTTCTGCTGCCCGCCATTCGTCCAAGTCAGGGTCACGCCCGATGCCTTCAGTGTCGAGCCAGCCCATCCGGGCTTCCCGAGGATCAGCGAAGTTGCACACAGGACCGACGAGCAATTTCTTGTCATGCAATATATTGTCCACGTGCTTCAACTTGGAATAGTGAGCTACACAATCCTTTTGTTCGATCATCACAATGCTCGCAAAGTCGTGTTCCAGCCCGGGGACGCGCCTACGCGGGACTGCCATCTACAAACACGCGGAGATCGAGCCCGAGCGGGCGTAGCAATTTTTAGAGAACGTCTTGTCGCTTCGATCCGGTTTGATGGGGTCGATGACCTCGGGGGGCGTTGCATCCAGGTCTTGGCGGTCTGGCATCTGCACGCGCCGGTACTTCAAGCTGTTATTGCCTGTGTGTTCGTACATCATCGACGTCCATCTTTGCTCTGTCCCGTATTCCGCCAACACGGAGTGGAACAGGGGCCGGGTCCGATTCAAGCCTTCCACATGCTCGTCGGTCTGAGGCGGAGCCTCACTAGTACATCACGTTCTGGCTTTGCGCAACCCGCATGTTTGCACGCGGCACCCCAAGTGGATTTTGCGAACTGGAGAATCGAGGAGTATGTAGGAAAGGGCGCAACCCCTTGAAAAATAGCCGGATACGACGAAGCCCCGAAGGGGTCACCCTCCGGGGCTTCGCGTTAGCTATCGAGGCGCTGTAGTTCGCGCTCGAAAAGATGGCTCGCCGATATCGACCCGGAATACCCCTCGGGAGATCTCCTTGACGTTCGACTTGAGCTCGGCAAGCCGGCTTCGGACAAATGCCAGAACGCCCTCCCGATCGACTTTGACGCGGAGTTCCCTGCGCCTCCGTTTCGTGTAGCGGAAAGGGAAAACCGGCCGTTCGCACTCCGGGCACCGAAAGTCGTGCCCCGCCTCGTCCAGTGCGTCATCAATGTAAACCCGGCCCGGACAGTGCCGGTTCTTCGGAGGAAAGTCCCGATCTTGGGGATCGGCGCAGAGCACGTATTCACGGATGCGCGTCTCCAGGATTCGGGTCTTCTCCAGGTCGGCTGCCGTATGGAGCAGCGCCGGCGGCGGCTCCCGATATACCGACCCGTCCCGCAAGAGCCGATCAACCTGTTCCCGGCTAACGCTTGAACCGCTTTTCCGTCGAGAGGACAGGGATGCCATGGATGTCTCTCATGTGATCTTCGAAGGACCGCCGCTCGGAGGCATTCAGCCGGTGGTCCGAGTACCGGACGATGTAGGCATCGTCGGCTTCCTCAACCTCGTTGAAGATCAGGCTGACGCGCTTCTTGTGGTAGTAGACCTTGATACTGTCGATGCTCTCGATGCCGCTGAGGACACCGCCCACGGCTTTCTCGAAGTGCCCGATGGCAACGCCAATCGCGTTCGAGTCGGGATCGGTGATCTTGATCTTGGGAGCGCCTTCCAACGGCGAGTTCGAGACCACCAACTCCACAAAACGAAGTGGTTCCGCCTGGTCGTCCTTCAGGATGCTCAGAAACCGCCCCAGCTGTCTGGAGTACGTGATCCTGCTCTCGTTCTCATACTCGCAGGGCTTAGCGAAGTATCGGGAGGCGAGGCGGTTGGCGATCCCGAGCGGAACGCTGACGCTCACCGAGGAGATGTGGACGCGCTTTGCACCGTCCTGAAAGTCGAGAATGATCCACTCGGGCCGATGGCCGTGAACCACGCCGCCTGACCGCAAAATGAGATCGGGGCGCTCGGCACGACGTATGAAGACCAGCTGGGAATCTCCGTGGGTCACCACATCCTTGAACTCGCTCCTGCGTCCGTCCCTCGCAGCCGTGTCGAAGACGGCGAGCGCTCCCTTGACGGTGTCGGGCCGAAGGAAGTCTTCGAAGGACTCGTTGGGGCGCCGAGCCGTCTCCCGGAGTTTCATCCGGGCAAAGCCGGATTTGTGAATTTTGTCCAGGTGAAACACGACCCGCAGATCCTCCGGACGCCGGTGATAGATGGCAAACAGCAGCGCCGTCTTGTCGAACTCATCGTCCTGGATGCGGCAGGTCTCCAGCGCGTCTTCGGTCAGTGCTCCCTTCGCAAAATCGATGGTGGCGATCTTGGACTTGAACTTGGCGAACTGATCGACGAGCAGATACGGTAAAAGGTCGTCGTGGCTGGTTGATCTCAGAAGGTTCTTCTTTTCTCGAACCGAGCCGTTTCCATCCGTACCGAGGTTGGCGCACAGGATGCCGACCTGCCTCCCTGTGCGATGGTCAATCCATTTCTCCATGGCGTCGTTCCGGCGGGCCCGCGCCAGAATGGGTTCAAGCGCCGTTTCCAGATCATCCTCCCAGAACTCCCGGGCAGCGGAACCTGCTTCTTCGAGAGAAGCCATGGTGAACAGGGTCATTTGGGTCTCGATCCTCCCCGTCGTACTGGGCTACTTGTGGTGCGTCGCAACCACCTTGCCCAGAATCCTGAGCTCGTCTTCCGGCCCGACCCTGATCGGCCGTTGTCCGGGGTTCTCCGGTCTCAACTCGATGGTCTCCTCCCGGATGTAAAGGCGCTTCACGGTCGCCTCCTCGCCCAGCAGGGTCACGACGATGTCCCCGCTTTCCGCTATTGCTTGTTGCCGAACCACGACCAGGCCCCCGTTGTGGATGCCGGCGTCGATCATGCTGTCCCCTTGGACTTCCAATGCGAAGAAGCGACCGGAGCGAACCGCCCGGCTGTCGACCAGAATCTCGCCGACGACATTCTCTGCAGCCAGGATGGGTTGGCCGGCGGCGACTTTGCCGACGATGGGGACGGCCCGCAGGTCGAGCAACCCGTCCATGGGTTCCCCCACGACGGTCAGGCCTCGGGCCTTCCTCGCCTCCCGCTTCACGTAACCCTTGCGCACCAGCTGGCTCACTTGGGCGTACACGCTCGGGGTCGATATCCCGAGAATGTCCGCGAGTTCCTGGATGGTCGGGGGAAACCCCCGTTGGCGGGTGAAACGGCGCAACTCGCCCAATGTACGCCGCTGTGGGTCGGTGATTTCCTCGACGGGTGGTCTGCCTCTCGACTCATCGCTCATGGCCAATCCTCTCTCATGGGATGATTGCGGCTGCTAGGCCCAGGGATTGGAGACTAGAACCGTCAGCCGCGGCCTGCCTCCTGGCTAGCTCGCCCTGGTCCTGCTTCAAAGAGATAGTTATATTAGCTATTAAATAATCGGGTCAAATATAACATATGTCCACGTCCAGGCTTCCCGCCAAATCCGTGATGGAGTGAAACTTTCCACTCTCGATCGCTTGCGCCCACGAGAACGCCCGCCCCAGGGCTTTAACGACGGCCGTCTGTACTTCCGCTGGGCTATCGGGAACATCGCCATCCAGTGCCCGGGGAGCCAGGACCATCTTCCGGCCCTGCATTCGCCGGATGCGCATTGGAATATGGATCTGCAAATTGCCGGTCTCGGTCATGGTGAGGGTCGGTTTTCGATTCATCGACCCTGGCTCCGTTCCTTGGCCTCGCTCGCAACACCACTCAGCTCGATGATGAGGTTAGTCAAGCCCTGCGTCTTCAATTCCAGGTCAATGCCGGTTTCCCGGATTTCCACTTTCTCGACCAGCAGCCGTATCAGCCGGTTGCGTTCCAGAGGAAACAGGTCTTCCCAAAAGGTTTCCACGCTCTCAAAGGCTTCCGAGACTTCCCGTTCCGCCACGGGATCTGTCTCGAACGTCTGGGCTCTGGCCGAGACATCCACCAGTTGGCGACTCAAGGTCACCGTCTCCTGGTTGAGCTTCGCCAAGGTCTGTCCTGGATCAGACCCGTCGCTCCCAGGCGACACCTGCTCAAGCGCCCGTTGGCGGACCTTAAGGAGGGCTTTTTCCAGTTGCTCTTTCCGTTCTAGCAGCCGTTCACGCTCGGCTTCTTCCATCCCCTTGGCGGCAAAGTAAGTCTGAGACACTAGCGTCGGGGTCCGAAAGACCGCGCTCAACTGCTCCAGCACCACCTTTTCGATATCCCCGGCCGGGACGCGCTTGAGCCGGCAGCGGCTGACCGCTCGCTTGGCGTCCTTCGCGCACAGGTAGTAGGTATAGCGCCGCGGTCCCTTCTGCGTGTAGGTCAAGCCCATGGCGCCGTCGCAATGGCCGCAGCGAACCACTCCCTGGAGCGGAGAGATGTTCTTCGTTTTAGCTTTGGTGAGCTTAGCCCGGGTGTTCTCCGAGAGAACCTCCTGCACCCTCTCCCACAGTCCCTTGGAAACGATGGCCTCATGTTCTCCGGGATAGCCCTTTCCCTTGTGGACGACCTCGCCCCTGTAAGTACGGTTGTTGAGCAGGCGGTAGATGTGACCCGTGTTCCAGGATCTGCCTTCCCGCCGCTTTCCTTTTTTGGTGGTCCAGGACTTGGTGCGGTAGCCCTGCTCATTCAGTTCGGCGGCCAATGATTTGGCCGAGGCCAGTTGCGTGAATCGCCTGAAGCTGTGTTTGACCAGCCGTGCTTCCTCTGGATTGATGTGCAGCTTTTTTTGCTCCCGATCCACATCGTATCCCAGGATGGCTGGGCCCCCGCAGTACTTGCCCCGTCGTTTGGTGGCCGCCACCTTGTCGCGGATGCGTTCGGCAATGACCTCCCGCTCGTATTGAGCAAAGGTGATCAGGATGCCCAAGAACATCCGCCCGGTCGGGTCGGTGGTGTTGAAGTGTTGGGTGACCGAGACGAAGCTGACCCCCTTCTGATTGAACCGCTCGATCATTTTCATGAAATCCAGCAGCGACCGCGAGAGGCGGTCGATCTTGTACACGACGATCACGTCCACTTTGCCCGCATCCACATCGGCCAGAAGACGCTGCAACCCAGGGCGCTCCATGTTTCCGCCCGAGAAACCCCCGTCGTCGTAGCGGTCCGGCAGAGCGCGCCAACCCTGCATGCGTTGGCTTTCGATGTAGGCCTCGGCCGCCTCCCGCTGCGCATCCAGCGAGTTGAACTCCTGTTCCAGCCCTTCCTCGTGACTCTTGCGGGTGTAGATGGCACAGCTGATGAGCTTCTTCTCCGTAGAGTTTCTCTGGCGGGTCTCAAGCATGCTGGTCCCTTCCGTTGTGTTTCTTTAGCCCGAAGAAGAGCCTGCCGTTCCAGCGGGTGCCGGTAATCTCCCGAGCCACGGCGCTCAGCGATCGAAAGATCCGGCCCTCGTACTCAAAGCCCTTCTCCTGGGCGAGGACCTCATAACGGCGGTCCTTCCAGATCCTCACAAAGCGGGTACCCGGCAGGATGCCGTTCTTGCTTTGGCGTTTCTCGGGTACCCTGCCGTCCACGCGGGCCACGGGGTCCGCCTGGGCGACTTGGCTGAGATGCGCCTTGACGGTTTCGGACAGACCGCCGTAGAAGAGCTCCTGGATGCGATAGGCCAGACGTTTGATGAGGAACTGTTTCTTGTAGGGTGGTGGGTCGTTGCCGTAGAGGTCGAGCCACTTCTCGCGCAGTTGCTCCATCGTCAACGTCTCGAGCGTTGCCAGCTGCCGCAGGACGGAACGGCGAGACCTGGCGGTGTGGTTCCTTTTGTGGAATTGCTTGCCTGACTCATTCATGGGACACTCCCGAACTCCCATCCTGGACGCGTTTGTCAGGCATGAACGCTCTGTTCGCAACACGAATCAAGTCCTTCTCCGATCTTTCTCCGAATTCTTCGACATTCGTTTGTTGGACCCGAGAAGCGGCCGTGCGGACCCTCCAGCGGAGCACGGCCAAGGCCAGGATCGAGGCGATCGCTTCCAGTCTTGCTTTGGGGGAAAGAGGTTCGGATTCCGTGCAAATGCTTGATTCAGGCAGGTCGGAACCGGTGGTTCCTTGCTTGATATCGGCATCCCACATCGTGACCTCCGATTGGTCGGGGACCGGATAGGCCGGTGTGGATGCCGCGAAAACTCGCCGGACGGGCGTAGAGGCGGTTTCGCCGACACCCACAACCGCCTCAGCGTTCCGCTGCCAGTCCGTTGTCTGGTTTCTGACGCTACGGGCCGGGCGCCATACCCGGCCCCTGTCTCTAGATACTTACCGGAGGACTTCCAAAAGTGTCGGACGAGCGGTTCGAAAACTCAGGTGCTCAGGTTGGCCACTCGAACCTTTCGGACGAGCGGTTCGAAAACTCGGGTGCTCACGAGGGACCATTTGTCGTGTTCCCACAACTCCGGACCTCTCGGACGAGGGTTCGAATTCTCGGGTGCTTGGCACGAAGCACCCGAGGTGTTGCCACAACCCTCCCAAACGGAATTTTGGCTCAATTCGTTGATATCAAACGGATTAAGCCAACCGGACGACTTTCGGACTAGGTCCGGTAAGAACGGAGAATACGGGGCAAACAGAGAATAAGTGGCCGGAAAACAGGACGAATCCGACAGGTAGAGAGGGAGTCTGGAAGGATGTGAAGAACGCCCAAACCCTTTGAAGATAAAAGGTTATAGGACGCACGTCTCTCCGGGGTATCACCCCGGAGAGACGAGTTGTGTCTTGAAAAATGGTGGAGGCGGCGGGAGTCGAACCCGCGTCCGGAAAAGACAATCGCTGAGAGCCTACATACTTAGTCCGCCCTTAGATGTCGGCTGGCGCTCAGGAGCGAACGCCGAAAGCCAGCCCAAGTCCGATTGATTTCAGCTTGTGGCTCCGGACCGAAGCCTACCGCCAATCCCGCAAGATTGACGCCCTTCGCCGACGTGCGGGCCCGCCAGTTAGGACGAGCCACCTAGAGATTAGGCGGCGTAGGCCAACTGAGTGTTGTTGTTGGCAGTTTTTGTTTTTCCGATCGTTTTACGGGAGCTCGGAACCCGGTATGCCTCTCAACGACTATTCAATCCCGTCGAATCCGTTACGCCCCCTTTCTCTCTCTCCATCATACCTCTCGAGGAACAACCGCCGGCCCGGGGGGGGCGCGGTTGTCAATAGCCGTTGGACCCTCTGTTACCGGAAGCTACCTCGAAATGGGGAGTTGAAGCTGGATGTCAACTGTGGTCTGAGGCGGGTGAACCGCAGCGCAGCACGCCGGAGGCCACAAGGGTTACCCCAGGAATAGAGACAGGCGGCTGCGCCCGCCCGAACAGGTTTTTCGGGGCTGCTTGGTCGAATGGGACAGAGAGGCTCACGCCTGCGCGGATGCGGTGATCCGCCCCTTCAAATCCCCGCGCCCGGCCGGCATAATTGCCGGCCGTTACCGGTTGTGAGTTCGTTCAACGCCGGCCATCAAACCTTTCGGGAGAAAAAGGCGGGCTATTCCTCTTGGCTGCGGGGAAGGAATTTTTCGAAGCTGTCAACAGCTGTCTGGAACTCCTGTAGAAACTTCGGGTCCGCCGTCGGCGGGTAAGTAAGGTGAGTGTGCAAATGGCAGTCGCACTGTTCCGAGTAGGGTGCGAGCAAGAGAATGCGGAAGTACGGCTTCTCGAAGACCTGCGGGGCGAGAGCGGCACCACCGTAACGACCTCTCCGAAATTCGATCTGTACCAGAATCCCGTCCTTCTTCGGTCCCCGTTGCTCCCACGGATCCTGCCACCGGCCGTTCTTGAGTGGCTCGTGAACAACGAAGAGTCGGGTGTCGTACTCGAAATGTATCTTGTTGGCGAGCAGATGGGACGTAGCCTGAGGATCAGTGCTGTCCGGGGAAAGTCGCGCCATCGGACGGTAAGTCTCGACCGTTCAATGTCTTATGGCCTGTTTTGCCCGGGAACGATTTGAAATCCCGAGGCCGCAAATGGTCGCCTGAACGGAGCATCCGGACGCGGCACAATGAGGGATGAACCTTGGCCGTACGGTTTTCTCCCAACTGATCGAGCACCTACCGAGCAAAGAGTTTCAGAAATGTGTATCGCGCTACCGCGGCGATTCCTATCTGAAAAGTTTCTCCTGCTGGGATCAGTTTCTTGCGATGGCATTCGCCCAGCTGACCTATCGGGCAAGCCTCCGCGACATCGAGACGTGCCTGCGTTCGATGCACGGCAAACTCTACCACATGGGATTCCGCGGCAGGGTAGCGCGCTCGACACTGGCCGACGCGAACGAGTCGCGCGACTGGCGGATCTACGCGGACTTCGCGCAGGTCTTGATTGGCATGGCACGGCCGTTATATGCCCACGACCCGATCGGTGTGGACTTGGACCAGACTCTGTACGCTCTCGACTCGACAACAATCGACCTCTGCCTGTCGCTGTTTCCGTGGGCGAGATTCCGCAAGCAAAAAGCCGCCGTGAAGATGCACACGCTGCTGGATCTGCACGGCAATATTCCCACGTTCATCCGCATTACTGGAGGCAAAGTGCACGACATCAACATCCTCGACGAGATCGGCCCGGAGGCCGGCGCGTTCTACGTCATGGATCGGGCCTACGTCGATTTCGAACGCCTCTTCGTGTTCACTCTCTGCTCGTCGTTCTTCGTCGTGCGAACCAAGAAGAACATCTTGCTCCAACGGCGCTACTCGCATCCCGTCGACAAATCCACGGGCTTGCGCTCGGATCAGACCGTCATACTGGCTGCCATCGAATCGGCCCAAGCCTATCCCGACCCGTTGCGGAGGGTCAGTTACTTCGACGCCCGGACGAACAAGCGGCTGAAGTTTCTGACCAACAACTTCGCGCTCCCGGCGCTGACCATCGCCCACATCTACAAGTCGCGTTGGCAGATTGAGTTGTTCTTCAAGTGGATCAAGCAACATCTGCGAATCAACTCGTTTTACGGCACCAGCGAGAACGCCGTCAAGACGCAGATCTGGATCGCTGTCTCGATTTACGTGCTCATCGCCATCGTCCGGAAACGCCTCGGGCTGGAAGCGAGTCTTTACCAGATTCTACAGATTCTCAGCGTTACGCAATTCGAAAAAATGCCCCTTTTACAGGCACTCCAGCCATCCGACTCCCCAAACGAATCCCCCTATGACCCCAACCAATTGATTCTATTCGACTTTTAACCGGACAGCAGTGCCTGAGGATAATGCCGCCTCACGAGCCTTCGGACGTTCGAATAGAAACTGCCGAACCACTGTGGGGCCCCGCCTTCGATGCGCTGACTGTGCAGCGGCGTGCAGGCCGATAGCACGAGGAGGACGACTGGACAAACGCACGACATGGCCCACGCCCGCAGCCTGGTCAGCATCCGGACCACCGTTTCGCTTTGGCGTCAGACAGACCGAGCAAGTCAAGCGCCCGCTCGACACTGTCGTTGACGATATCGTCTAGCGTGTCCGGACGATGGTAGAAAGCAGGCATCGGAGGAGCCAGAATGGCCCCCATTTCGGCCAGAGCAACCATCGTCCTAAGGTGTCCTAAATGGAGCGGGCTTTCACGAACCATTAGGACAAGGGGGCGGCGCTCCTTGAGAGTCACATCGGCCGCTCGCGTCAGCAGGTTAGACACGGCACCGGTGGCGATCGCCGACATGGTATTGATTGAACAGGGCGCGATGACCATGCCCGATGTTAAAAAAGAACCGCTGGCTACGGTGGCTCCGATTTCATCGATCGAATGCCAATAGGAGGCAAGAGTTTTGAGCTCTTTTAGCGTTTTTCCGGTTTCGTGATAAAGGGTTTTCTCGGCCGGCCGGGTTATAATGAGATGAGATTCGATCTTCGACCGCCGCCGGAGCTTTTCCAACAGTCGGAGGCCGTACACAGAGCCACTCGCTCCACTCATACCAACTATGACCCGCGTCATACGTCCCCCGTTACTGAATACGGAACATTCGACATAGCGTTGTTCTGAAATCAGAACAAGAACGGCGGCTGCGCTCTTTCCGCATCCGGCGAAACTCTATATAATCACAATTTGGCCCTTCATTTTCAGCAGCTTTCGAGCCTCCGAATGGATGCTGGGCTAAAGCTCAAGAAAACCCGGGAGAGCCTCGGCTTACGATACCGCCAGGTCGAGCAGGCCAGCAACCTGATCGCGCAAAAGCACCGCAACCTGGACTACGTAGTGGGCCTCAGCCGCCTTGCGGACATCGAAAACAAGGGCGTTGTTCCCAGTCTCCATCGATTCTACAGCCTTTGTGCCATTTACCGGCTCGATTTGGCTGACGTACTCGAATGGTACGGCATCAAGTGGGAAGAGGTTTGGCAGGACTTCGAGTCCGTAGCGCCTGCGAAGACACACGTAGTGAACTTCACTGACGGTTCACGTGGCTCGGTGGCGCTGCCCTTGCAACTCGACCCGGGGATCGACTTTCGCAAGACGACGTATTTGAGCCGGGCCATCCAGCAGTGGGGCAGGGTACCGCTGAGTTTGCTTAACAATCTCAACATCAACGATTATCGCTACGGGTTCATAGGCACGGATGACTATCTCATGTTCCCGATGCTACGCCCCGGAGCACTTGTCCAGGTTGACGAGCGGCGTAGTCGGATCCGCAATTCCGGCTGGACTCACGAATTCGAACGTCCGATCTATTTCTTTGAGCTTCGCAACGGTTACGCCTGCGCGTGGTGTAACCTAAGCGGCGACCATCTCATTCTGCAGCCGCATTCGGGATCCCCTGCTGAGCCAATAGTACTGAACTACCCGACCGACGTAGATGTCATCGGGCAGGTAGTAGGGATCGCCATGCAACTCGGTGTCAGGGATTTGGACGTTAGGCCGAGGGGGAAAGCTCGTTCCGCATTAATTCCAAAATAAGTTCTAGGTCCGAGACATAGAGCAGACGTTCAGCGTCAAGGGCGCCAACAGGCAGCAGATTTCTGTAGGGAGTCAGGGTCAACCAGGTTTCGAGAACCTTCTCCCGCTCTCCCTCGAGCGACGCCAAGTAGACTTCAAGGTCCTGACGTTGCTTTTCGAGAGGGAAATTGAGCCACTCACGGAACACCTGGTGGTGACTTAGGCCGAGCACCCGATCGGCCTCTTCGTCGGAATAGAGCTGGGCGAGGCCGAAATGCTCGTACTGACCCGAGTTCTCATTCCGTAGGGATGCCAGGTGCGCAACCTTCCCAAATGTCGTAGGGATCTGGGAGAGTGTTCGCTCCCATACATCCTCCATAGCGCGCTCGCGCCTGGCGGCTTCCTCCTGTGTCGCCGGCGTCCCGGAATCCTCCTGGGGTGTCATCCTAACTGATTCTAGCCCGCCCCGCTTTGGGAAACAAACCCTCAGCGCAGGATACAGGCGGGACTTAGGAACCTCGGAACCTCAACTTTTCGCGACTGACCCGTTGGTTGGTCGACCTGCTTTCACGAACAGATAGCCATAGGCAACGCAAAATCAGTCACAATTTGGGTGCCCGAAGGGTGCTTCCGGGGCGTGTCTGTACCGGGAGCAATTCAGAAGACCGCTTTTCGGCTTTTTCCATCGGCGGATGTGACCAGCCGAAATCGAGCCAACCATAACAGCCCTCGCGATGCCGCTAGCGTAAACCGATTGTGGTGTCACCCTGGTCTTCAGGCCTACTGGAAGGGGCCTGGGGCCCGCAAAGCAGGGCCTATCGAGCAATGAACTCAGGCAGGTACCGGAGGGTCGGTAATCAGCTACGGCTGGCTAGCCTCTCAAGTAATTTGAGGGACCGAGGCGAAGTTAACATGCCGTGGAAATCTCGATTTCGCACACGAGTTTTGTCACAGGTCGGGTGAGATTCAACTTCTCCTAGGACGTTGATCGCTGCCCATTTTTTGCGATTTCGGAACGCCCCCGACGCTATTGGCACGGTCCCGGAAAGCCTCCGCTGCCTAAAACCGCTCCGTCGAAGCCCAATGGCTTTCATCCTTTCATCCCGAGGTGGGCCTTTAGACCCGTAGACACTCATTTCAGTAAAGCGGGCAACGCCACGCCCCAGCCCGCCAGCCCGGATTCAAAATGGGGGCGATCTCCCCTAAACGATTGCCGACAGTCCAGTTGCAAACATCGGGCACGGTGCGTTCCGGATGGGAACTCGTCATCTGACTATGCCATTTGCTTTTAGACACCGGCCGTGTGTGTAGGCCCTTCAGCCCCCAGTTAGCCGCGATCTCGGATTACGTCACCGCCAGCACCGATGCGAAAGGGCTTCAATCGCCAACCCTGTTGGGCAAGGCGGGCTTGCTCCTTCGGCTCTTCCTCGGCCGAGCGTCACCCTTGGTCAAGAGACCGCTCACCGCTGGGCCCGGCATCGGCTCAACAGCAAGCGGAGCGCGAACCTGACGCCGTGAAAACTCGATCAGAACGTCTGCGGGGCGGTCGGAGCCTGAAGGGCTCCTAGGCTGGTTCCCATACCAGTACTTTCCAGTACTTTGATTCGGCACCGAGCCGGCTGGAACCGATGACAGAGTCGTTACTCTCTGTTGGGATCTCGATCACGCGCCAGCTCTTGACCCTTCAACGGGGAGATAGTCTCAGCGGACCAGGCCCGCGCGCCCGCCAAAAGCAAGCGTTAAATGACAAAGAAACCATAAAGCGTCTTCCTGACACCGACTGCCCAGGCCCCTTCAGAACGGGCCGACTGCTCATCGTCAGCGAGATTTGTGTAGTGACATCCGAAACGACCTCGGAGTCGGATAGGCCCCCCAGCGTTCTGTCGTCGGAAAAAACATCCAGGGCCAAAGATGTCACCACCCATCCGGGGTAGGGTTAGGAAACCAAGATCACAAAGGGCCCAAAGCCCTCAGAATCAAGAACCTAACTAAAGGAGAGAAAATGGTTAAGTATCTGATCGTAATTACCGCACTGGTCAGCAAGCTGGCCCTGTTCGCCGTAGCGACGCAGCCCACGACGTCCGCGGATTGCCCGGGCTGTCCCTACCCCCCGTGTTGGCCGGGTGACCCCTGCGAGTGCTGGTAGGACCTTGGGCACACGTTAACCTGAATAGAGTATGATTTTCAAAAAAAACTGCGCGGAGCCCACAAAAGAGCACAGCCATTTCAGTGGGTTGTGGTAGAATCATCCTATCCCCCGTTTGATCAAGGTGGGTTAGGCAGTTGGACTCTGCGGAGATGCTGGAATACAGTTGGGTGGCAGCCTGCCTGCTGCAGGCGGGGTGGGCTGCACGCCTTTGGCGTTTGGGTCTAGTTCGCCGCTATCCTTGCCTAACCACGTTTCTCGTCATCGCTACTGTTAGCTCGCTGGTAGGCTTTTCCCTTTACGTATACCCAGAGCTGCGATACTTCACGCGGCATTTCTTCTACCCTTGGTTCTTTGTCATAAGTCAGCCTATAACGTGGGCGCTGTACCTCTGTGTGTTGATCGAGGTCTACAATCGTGCAGTGGAGGGCTATGGAGGCCTTCAAAGACTGAGTCAGCTGGCGATTCACGGTATTGCAGTGTGCGTCGGCCTGCTCGTACTGGGGATTGTAATTCTAGACTCGTCAGGCAATCTTCCGGTGTCGCGATTGATCGGACCTTGGAACCGCTCCGAGCGGAGCATTTATCTAGGCCTTACTATCTTCTGCCTGGCGCTAGGTGCATTCGTCGCGTATTTTCGTTTGAGCGTACCGAAGAACGTCCGGGTGGTGTTCGCGGTCTTCGGCCTGTTGTTCGCCGGACAGGTAGGACTGGACGCTTTACACGCGCAACGGGGTCTCAGTTTCAATGAAGTTCGGAACAGCATCACGTTTTTCTTCTTCATTCCCTTCTGGTTGGCCGGGCTTTTGGCCTTTTCAAAGGCGGGCGAGACGATTCCCGCTACGGCGATAACGCGTTGGCAGCTCGATGAACGGCAAGAGGCGATGTTGACAGCAAGACTACGAAGTTTTAATGAAACCCTACTGAGAGTGCTTAGATCATGACTACCCTTTGGCTAGCCCTGGGATTCATCTTTTTCGCGGTAGTGACTTTGGGACTGATCGTTTGGCGGCTGGGTCGCACCAACGACGTTAGTGCTGCTATGCCCGTTTGGGCTAACCGAATGCCCGCGGAGGAAACCTATCGGCCGATGGCCCGCCTGTTCGCAGAGCAGGACATCGAGTTCCTCCGGAGCCAGGGAGGTCGGACGCCGGGCATAGAACGTCGATTTCGGCTCTATCGTCGGCGGGTACTCTCCCTCTACCTCTATCAGCTTCGCGGCGACTTCCGGCAACTCTGGAGCTTTTGCCGTCAACTGATGCCGATCAGCAAAGACCCTCTGCTAGGATCCGTTGTGTTCCGGCAGTTTCTGATCTTTTATGGACTCTACACGATGCTGCGACTTCGCTGCTTTCTGGGAGCGTTCGTCTACGTGCACGCCGACACTGGCGATCTCGTATCCTCCATGGGCAAGCTCCAGCAGGAAGCCCGCCGCGTGCTGGCATCACTGGATCCCGGCTTGCAGCCCGCGACGGCTTTGACTGCCGGCTAGCTCGCCTCGTCGGTGTGCTTCTTGCTGGGTGCCGGTATCTGTCCCTCCTGCCCACGCCTCTGACTTTCGGCCCAGCGGCGGCCCGTCATCGGGAAGGCGTGGACATAGGATTCGGCGGCGTGTCGATCCGGCGCAGTAGGTCAAAAGCCCTAAACTGGAATTTCCGTTTTGGCCATCCCGCGATGGTCAGGATACTCCGATCCGCGGCTCGGGTGCAAGGTCTTCGTCTTCCTCTCACGATCGATGCTCCGTTCGCTCCCGTTTGGGTCGCTGAATGCCGCTCGATCGCCGCGTTCCAGCTCGCTGGAGGGCTTTTCGCCGACACGGCTCCGAGTAGTTCCCTCTTCAGCAACCCAGCGTCTCTTCTCCGTCGCAGCCGTCGCCCGTTACCCGCCTGGCACAGGCAGCGCCCAGATCCGCCCCAGCATCTCAGCGAACAGCTTGCGGTTGAGATGCCCCTCGGCCAACAGCAGCCAGTAATAGCGGGCATGCTTGACCAGCCGCCCTCCGGTTTTCATCAACCGATGCTGCAAGCTCGTCAGCGACCAGTTCTTGATCCTCTGCGCCAGCCCCAGCCGCCGCCACAGGTTCCCCAGGTTGTAGGCCAACACGCTCAACTGCAAACGCACCTCGTTTGCCCGGAAACGATGACAGGACAGCCGTGTCCAGTGGGTTGCCTGCTTGCCTTCCTTGATCCATTGCTCGGCCGTGCCGCGCTTGTTGTAGAAGCGCACCAGCGACCGACTGGGCAAGCTCATGCTCGTGACGATGAACCCGACGCGAGGAAACAACTCGCCTTGGTGGTGCTCAACCTTGGCCACAACCCGCCGAGGCTTCGACCAACTCGCGGCCTGATAGCGGAAGCTCTTGTAGCGCACTAGTGGCTTCAGGCTCGGCCTGCCCGGCGGACGGAACAGAATCTCTTCGATCTCCAACTCCAGGTTCTTGTTTGCTGGGATGCGAATGACGTAGTCCACTCCGCGATCCTCCAACGCCTCGTAGATCTCCGGCTTGGCGAAGGCGGCGTCGGCGCGGAACGTCACTTGCTTGCCTTCTCCCTGTTGGCGCTCGATCTCGGGCAGCAGCAGTTCGTCCCAGTCCTCGGCGCTGGACACGTTACCCGCTCGCAGCTTCGCCGCCAGACAATCACCGTGCTGGTTGAACAGCAACAGCGGGTGGTAGCAGGTGGACTCGAAATGGCCGTTGTAAGCGCTGCCTTCCTGCTGACCGTGGACCGGGCTTTCCGTGGAGTCCATATCGAGCACGACACGCTCGGACTCGTCCTGCGCTTGGGCTTGAGCGACCAACTCGCGGTTCACCGCCATCAGCCCAAGCAGGTTCTCTTCACTGGCCAGCAGCTCTGCCTCAAAGCTTTGTAGACGCGACGTAAGCGCCCCGCCGCGATCCCAGTTCTTCTTCGAGCCGATCAGACGAAAAGTCGGGTCAGCCGAGACACGGGCAGCATCGTTGAGATCCTCGTAGCCGGCGAGGCGGCTGTAGACCGATTGCCGCACCAGGTCGGCCAGTGGGAACTTCTTGTTTGTGCCTTGCCGCGAATCCGTCAGATGCTCGTCGATCAGCTTGCCCAGTCCGAGCCGCTCGTCCAGTTCCCGAATGAGAATCAGGCCACCATCCGAGGTGACGCGCGATCCTTGGAAATCGACTTTCAGAAATCCGTTGAAGGTGAGCTGAAACGGCTTGTTTTCTTTTTCACCCATTGGGTGTTGGCCTCCGTGCGTCCTGACAGGGCTTGAACCCCTATAAATAAAGACGCTGAAGGCCGCTGCAAGGTCGGGATGCCGAAATCAAATTGGAAATGCGGGTTAAATCCGTTTTTCCTCTATGTTGCTTTCACGGCTCCTCATTTTCCACTTCACGCTCTTCCCGAGGATATCGCCAAATACCGGGATGCATACAGCTTGGGTTGGGATGCAGTGAGACGAGCCCGTCATGCGCGCATGATCGAACTCGGCATTATAGACGAACGCTGGCGCTCGGCCCCGCGCGATGAATATGCCAGCGCATGGGAAACTACATCGGACAAAGCTGCACAAGATCTGGCGATGGCTGTGTACGCAGCACAGGTGGAGAGTATGGACCGAGCCATTGGTCGCATCCTCCGGGCGATCCGGGCGATGGGGGTCAAAAACAATACCTTGGTGTTGTTTCTTTCCGATAACGGTGGCTGTGCCGAAGCCATCGATCGGGGGAAGGCTGATTCTCCAGCGGGAACTCCGGGATCCTTCAAGAGCTATGGCCTTCCGTGGGCTCAGGCAAGCAATACTCCTTTCCGGCTCTATAAACACTGGGTGCACGAGGGCGGAATCGCGACACCTCTGATTGTGTACTGGCCTGCTGTCATGCGGCAGTCAAACAGGGTCACGCACCAAGTCGGTCACATCATCGACATCCTTCCAACCTGCTTGGAAGCCGCGGGAGTCGAGTACCCTACTTCATTCCAGGAGCACGGTATTCTTCCCGCCGAAGGAAACAGTCTCCTGCCGGTTCTTCGAGGGGGATCGCGACCCGGACAGGGAGCTCTATATTGGGAGCACGAAGGGAATCGGGCCGTACGAGAAGGAAAGTGGAAACTGGTTGCGGGGTTTCGTCAGGACTGGGAGTTGTATGATCTGGAGACTGACCGGACGGAGACCAGAGATCTGGCATCCAAGTTTCCAGATCAGGTAAGACGTCTGGCAGACCTTTATGAAGAGTGGGCAAAGCGAAACCAGGTTGTGTCATGGACAGAGGAGTGGGAAAAGAAATTCGGAATACCCAAGTAAGCTGGAATTTCCGTTTTGGCCATCCCGCGATGGTCAGGATACTCCGATCCGCGGCTCGGGTGCAAGGTCTTCGTCTTCCTCTCACGATCGATGCTCCGTTCGCTCCCGTTTGGGTCGCTGAATGCCGCTCGATCGCCGCGTTCCAGCTCGCTGGAGGGCTTTTCGCCGACACGGCTCCGAGTAGTTCCCTCTTCAGCAACCCAGCGTCTCTTCTCCGTCGCAGCCGTCGCCCGTTACCCGCCTGGCACAGGCAGCGCCCAGATCCGCCCCAGCATCTCAGCGAACAGCTTGCGGTTGAGATGCCCCTCGGCCAACAGCAGCCAGTAATAGCGGGCATGCTTGACCAGCCGCCCTCCGGTTTTCATCAACCGATGCTGCAAGCTCGTCAGCGACCAGTTCTTGATCCTCTGCGCCAGCCCCAGCCGCCGCCACAGGTTCCCCAGGTTGTAGGCCAACACGCTCAACTGCAAACGCACCTCGTTTGCCCGGAAACGATGACAGGACAGCCGTGTCCAGTGGGTTGCCTGCTTGCCTTCCTTGATCCATTGCTCGGCCGTGCCGCGCTTGTTGTAGAAGCGCACCAGCGACCGACTGGGCAAGCTCATGCTCGTGACGATGAACCCGACGCGAGGAAACAACTCGCCTTGGTGGTGCTCAACCTTGGCCACAACCCGCCGAGGCTTCGACCAACTCGCGGCCTGATAGCGGAAGCTCTTGTAGCGCACTAGTGGCTTCAGGCTCGGCCTGCCCGGCGGACGGAACAGAATCTCTTCGATCTCCAACTCCAGGTTCTTGTTTGCTGGGATGCGAATGACGTAGTCCACTCCGCGATCCTCCAACGCCTCGTAGATCTCCGGCTTGGCGAAGGCGGCGTCGGCGCGGAACGTCACTTGCTTGCCTTCTCCCTGTTGGCGCTCGATCTCGGGCAGCAGCAGTTCGTCCCAGTCCTCGGCGCTGGACACGTTACCCGCTCGCAGCTTCGCCGCCAGACAATCACCGTGCTGGTTGAACAGCAACAGCGGGTGGTAGCAGGTGGACTCGAAATGGCCGTTGTAAGCGCTGCCTTCCTGCTGACCGTGGACCGGGCTTTCCGTGGAGTCCATATCGAGCACGACACGCTCGGACTCGTCCTGCGCTTGGGCTTGAGCGACCAACTCGCGGTTCACCGCCATCAGCCCAAGCAGGTTCTCTTCACTGGCCAGCAGCTCTGCCTCAAAGCTTTGTAGACGCGACGTAAGCGCCCCGCCGCGATCCCAGTTCTTCTTCGAGCCGATCAGACGAAAAGTCGGGTCAGCCGAGACACGGGCAGCATCGTTGAGATCCTCGTAGCCGGCGAGGCGGCTGTAGACCGATTGCCGCACCAGGTCGGCCAGTGGGAACTTCTTGTTTGTGCCTTGCCGCGAATCCGTCAGATGCTCGTCGATCAGCTTGCCCAGTCCGAGCCGCTCGTCCAGTTCCCGAATGAGAATCAGGCCACCATCCGAGGTGACGCGCGATCCTTGGAAATCGACTTTCAGAAATCCGTTGAAGGTGAGCTGAAACGGCTTGTTTTCTTTTTCACCCATTGGGTGTTGGCCTCCGTGCGTCCTGACAGGGCTTGAACCCCTATAAATAAAGACGCTGAAGGCCGCTGCAAGGTCGGGATGCCGAAATCAAATTGGAAATGCGGGGTAAGTAGAACAGACCTTGGAGAAACTTGATAGATTTGCGAGAAGTGCAAATTTCTTAAACTAAGAACACGAAGCGACGATGGCCCTAGGCGTCACCTTAATCGTGTACATACCGCGGTCGAAGGCCCAGTCGCCACCTGCCTCGACCTCATTGGAGGAGGCAGTGAGCTCGGCCTCAAACTGGTCGAAGTTCTTCTGATCTGGAATTTCCGTTTTGGCCATCCCGCGATGGTCAGGATACTCCGATCCGCGGCTCGGGTGCAAGGTCTTCGTCTTCCTCTCACGATCGATGCTCCGTTCGCTCCCGTTTGGGTCGCTGAATGCCGCTCGATCGCCGCGTTCCAGCTCGCTGGAGGGCTTTTCGCCGACACGGCTCCGAGTAGTTCCCTCTTCAGCAACCCAGCGTCTCTTCTCCGTCGCAGCCGTCGCCCGTTACCCGCCTGGCACAGGCAGCGCCCAGATCCGCCCCAGCATCTCAGCGAACAGCTTGCGGTTGAGATGCCCCTCGGCCAACAGCAGCCAGTAATAGCGGGCATGCTTGACCAGCCGCCCTCCGGTTTTCATCAACCGATGCTGCAAGCTCGTCAGCGACCAGTTCTTGATCCTCTGCGCCAGCCCCAGCCGCCGCCACAGGTTCCCCAGGTTGTAGGCCAACACGCTCAACTGCAAACGCACCTCGTTTGCCCGGAAACGATGACAGGACAGCCGTGTCCAGTGGGTTGCCTGCTTGCCTTCCTTGATCCATTGCTCGGCCGTGCCGCGCTTGTTGTAGAAGCGCACCAGCGACCGACTGGGCAAGCTCATGCTCGTGACGATGAACCCGACGCGAGGAAACAACTCGCCTTGGTGGTGCTCAACCTTGGCCACAACCCGCCGAGGCTTCGACCAACTCGCGGCCTGATAGCGGAAGCTCTTGTAGCGCACTAGTGGCTTCAGGCTCGGCCTGCCCGGCGGACGGAACAGAATCTCTTCGATCTCCAACTCCAGGTTCTTGTTTGCTGGGATGCGAATGACGTAGTCCACTCCGCGATCCTCCAACGCCTCGTAGATCTCCGGCTTGGCGAAGGCGGCGTCGGCGCGGAACGTCACTTGCTTGCCTTCTCCCTGTTGGCGCTCGATCTCGGGCAGCAGCAGTTCGTCCCAGTCCTCGGCGCTGGACACGTTACCCGCTCGCAGCTTCGCCGCCAGACAATCACCGTGCTGGTTGAACAGCAACAGCGGGTGGTAGCAGGTGGACTCGAAATGGCCGTTGTAAGCGCTGCCTTCCTGCTGACCGTGGACCGGGCTTTCCGTGGAGTCCATATCGAGCACGACACGCTCGGACTCGTCCTGCGCTTGGGCTTGAGCGACCAACTCGCGGTTCACCGCCATCAGCCCAAGCAGGTTCTCTTCACTGGCCAGCAGCTCTGCCTCAAAGCTTTGTAGACGCGACGTAAGCGCCCCGCCGCGATCCCAGTTCTTCTTCGAGCCGATCAGACGAAAAGTCGGGTCAGCCGAGACACGGGCAGCATCGTTGAGATCCTCGTAGCCGGCGAGGCGGCTGTAGACCGATTGCCGCACCAGGTCGGCCAGTGGGAACTTCTTGTTTGTGCCTTGCCGCGAATCCGTCAGATGCTCGTCGATCAGCTTGCCCAGTCCGAGCCGCTCGTCCAGTTCCCGAATGAGAATCAGGCCACCATCCGAGGTGACGCGCGATCCTTGGAAATCGACTTTGAGAAATCCGTTGAAGGTGAGCTGAAACGGCTTGTTTTCTTTTTCACCCATTGGGTGTTGGCCTCCGTGCGTCCTGACAGGGCTTGAACCCCTATAAATAAAGACGCTGAAGGCCGCTGCAAGGTCGGGATGCCGAAATCAAATTGGAAATGCGGGCTAAACAGTTAATGGGATCGCCCGATTCCAGGCGTATACTAAAGTTTCTACACTTTCCTTGTAACCGGGACTTCCGGCGTTCGGATGCAACAGCTACCCGAGATCCCCCCACTGGATGTCATCGTCGGGCTGGCCTCCGCGGGCCTTCTGCTCGCAGCTTTGGTCTACCTCATTCGCTCGCGGCCCGACCATTCTCTGGCAGAGGTCGGCGCTCTCAGTAAGTACGGGGAGCGGTCTCTGTTTGCTCCCTTACCGTCTCGCAACCTGACGAGCCGCTTGAGTTTCCTTGGTTCGCTGTTCGGGCACTTGTTTGGCATTGCACTCATTCCATGGCTGCAGGCTCTCCATCCGCACCAGCTAATGCTGGATCTCGAAACACATGATCTTGTCGTGCTGGAATACCGGATACCTGACGTCCCACTGGTCGCGCCGGCTGAGCTGGGAGAGGAAGCCGAGCCAGAAGAGCGGGAAACAAAAAGGGAAAAGCAGCCCGAGCCGGAGCCAGCGGGATCCCCTCCCGGTCTCAAGACGGAAGGGGCACAGCAGCCTGCCGAGTCCCCGCCTCCAGCGCCGGCCTTGGCCAAGGCCGCTGAAAAGCAAAGACCTGCTGAGAAGCCCCTTCTCACGCAACGGTTCAAGATCGTGCTGCCTAAGATCGCAACACCGGACCCGGCACTGCGCGACGTCATCCTGCGCTCGGACTTGGCGCTGGAGTTCCCGGCCGACTACAGCCCGAAACTGCCGCCCGTGATGCAGTGGGCGGCGAAACCGCGGGAGTTGGAAAACGCTATGCTTGTCGAGCCGGGCTGGGAAAAACCCGACGAGCCTGTTCGCTGGGAGCTGCCGGAGGCGGAACCTCAACTGCTGGCCTCCAACGAACAGCTTGCCCTGGCCGATCTACAGATCGCTGATAGTCCGGTGCTGCCTCCGGACCCAGCGCTGGCTGTCTCGCCGGCCGACGTCATACCCTTCGGCGGGGTGAAACCACCCTTCGAACCTGTCGAAGAGATTCCTTCTTTGGGCGAAGGATCGAGCTCAACGACCCTAGTCATCTTGAGCCAGAACCCGGCCCCATTGACTCCTTCGTTCCTGCTCGAAATGGGGTTGCAACTCGGCACGCTTACGGACCTGAAGCAGGAGTTTCCCGAGGGTCTGACGGCCATGGACGCTCCGGACTTGGCGCCTACGGACGTCTCGCCCCCTGAGGTTCCTTTTCAGCCGACTCCGCCTTTGCAGCCAGCTCCTCCGAGTCAACTGGCGGAGGCCGACATCAGCCCGACCGCCTCTGAGGGGCTTGACCAGCAGGAAAGTGAATCGAACACTGAGCAAGGGTCCCACAGTGAGGCTGCGGTGGAGGCAGGGTTGGACGATGGAGTGCCTGACGGCCTCGGCGACGCACCGGGAAGCCAGGAAGTCTTCGATGTGGTGGCCGCGCTGACTGCGGGAATAGATCCCCGCCCTTCCAGCACGCCATTCGAGGACCGGGTAGGAAGCGGTAAGAAAACCGAGGAATCCGTGAGGGCCGGCACTTCAGAGACGGGCACTCGCAGCGAGCAAACAACAGGTTCCGTCGGCCCAGGTAAAGGAGACGGGGAAACGCCCTCGGAGTCAGCGGTGGTGGCAGTAAGCAAGGCATCGCGTCCGGGACCGCTGAAACCGCTCCCCCGGAAGAAGTATGGCATCATCCTCGTTTCTAACTCTCAGACCGCGCTTATGGAAGCGCGAGGCACGTTGACTGGGAGCCCTATCTACACGGTTTACCTAGACGTGCCGGAGGCGCCTCGCAAATGGATCATGCAGTTTTGCCTGCCGAACTCAGGTTCGCGACGCCTCAATGTCTCGAGCGGCGTGATCCGTATCCGCCCCCGTAAGAAAGTTAGCCCTCCCTTCGCTATGCGCATGCAGCCATTGGAGTCTATGGCTAGCTCCACCCCCGATGGTAGGCCGGCGCGCGTGATCATCTACGCAGTCGTAGACGAGGAAGGCATCCTCAAGAACTTCCGCGTGGTGCATGGGTCCGATCCGGAAACGGATAACGT
The DNA here is from genome assembly GCA_965248205.1 of Bryobacterales bacterium. Lineage (GTDB taxonomy): Bacteria > Acidobacteriota > Terriglobia > Bryobacterales > UBA6623. The sequence goes on along the minus strand of CBDFIS010000006.1, from coordinate 5,861,629 downwards.
GATCCTTGCCAGTCTGCGCTCTTGGGAGTTTTTACCGGCGTTTCGCGGCGACGAGCCGGTCACCGTGGAAGCCTTGTTCGGGGTCCCGCTGAATTAGAGCACCGGCTCGAAACTCTAACAAAGCCGGGTTCAGTCTGCTCGACGACAGGCGGAAGTCCGCGGTAAGCGCGGAACTAGGCGGCCCGAAAGCAGGGGTTGATCTGCGAGCACAGCTGGCTAGTACAGACGCGAGGGATCGATGGGTCGTGGGACGATGCCATCATCTTGGCGTCGCGCAAGTCGGACTGGAGCAGACCGGTCGAAAGGCTCGGGTTCAAGTCGGCTGACGGTCATATACTGTGTGATATCCTTGCAAAGAATATTGCGATTCTTCGTCTCCAATTCCGATGAAGTGCCACCTTTCCGGGCGTGAAACCCCGACCGATAAGCTCTTCGTACTCTATTACCCCCCGACTATGGTGCACTACGATTGGGACAAGTCGGTTTACGCCGCGGCGCGAGCCGGTGAAGCATTGCGCCAGACGAGGGATTCCCTAAAATCGTTCTATTGGCGCTTTGTGGCGGACCGGAAGCTGCCTGTCGGCCTGACCGTCGCAGTGGTGGGAGTGGTTCTCGGGTACTGGTGGGTTCAGAGCATCAGCGCTGAAGGGGCGGACCTCGGCTTCTTCCGAAAATACCTTGTACCGCTGATGGCAATCGTCTTTTTGCTCTCGGGGCTCGCAAGAGTTCGAGCGTTTCTGAGGCGTTTCAGAGTGTGGAAAACACGCGGCCGGAAGACGGTGGCCGACGAGCTACAAGCTATCGAAGATGAGATGGCCAAGCTGCCCGAGGACCCGACCGCCGAGCAGGCCGCTTCATTCCTGCGACGCCGATGTCCTGATGTGATCTCCGAGCTGGCTTTTGAGGGCAGATATTTCCACGCCGATACGTATTTGGATTTCGTGCTGTATCCCCAACTCAGAAACCCCAGCAGACGCGAGGAGTTGCCCGACAAGCACAGCCTCCATCGCGACGCCTACTACGTCGGCGAAGTTGTCTACGATGGGTGGCGCTTGTTCCACCGGGACACGCGTGAACTCGTTGACCCTCGCTTCGTCGGCAGCGGGGGCAGAAGGGGTGTGATTTAGGCCCGCGCGGTGCTCCCTCGGGCGCTCGGAAACATTTCTCACAGGAGTCAGCCCCCCATACGCTTCTCTCAACAGCCCCCTCAGCCTAAGTACACAATTTCATAAAGACACTAACGTATCTAGGCCTTGAAAGTTATGTTCTGATGTGGCACAGTGGCACGAGGGAGGTTACCCCACGTGCCTCGCAAAAGCCCTTACCACATCGTGCTCTCTTCCGCCGAAGCCCGTGAGTTACAGCGCCGTACCTCGAAGTATACGTTATCGTATTTTCAGGTCGTTCGGGCCCAGATGATCTTGCTTGCCGCCCAGGGCCTTTCCAACCAGGAGATCGCCCGCCGTCTGCGGACACGACGCGAGGTCGTCTGCCTGTGGCGCAAACGTTTCTACCAGCAACGTCTCGAGGGTCTCGAAGAGCGTCCGCGGTCCGGTCGGCCACGGGCCTTTCCCCCCGGAGCTGGTCGTCGAGATCAAGGCACTAGCCTGTGAACTTCCCGCCAGCCAAGACCGCCCCCTGTCTCGTTGGAGCAGCGGGGAACTGGCCCGCTATGCCTGCCAGGCTGGACTGGTGGCCAGCTTGTCGGGTAGCACCGTCTGGCGCTGGCTCCACGAAGACGCCATCCGCCCCTGGCAGCATCGCAGTTGGATCTTCCCTCGCGATCCGGATTTCGCCACCAAGGCGGGGCGTATCTTGGATCTCTACGAGCGGCAGTGGGACGGCAAGCCCCTTAGCTGCGATGAGTTCGTGCTTTCGGCCGACGAGAAGACCAGTATCCAAGCACGCCGTCGCAAGCACGCCACTCACCCCCCGCGATCCAGATCGGCCATGAAGGTGGAACATGAGTACGAACGATGTGGGGCGTGGGCCTACCTCGCTGCACTCGATGTTCAGCGTGCCAAACTCTTCGGTCGTTGCGAGTCGAAAACGGGCATCGAACCTTTTGACCGCTTGGTGGAGCAAGTCATGTCTCAACCCCCCTATGACCAGGCCCGCCGGGTGTTCTGGATCGTTGACAACGGCTCGGCGCATCGGGGCCAACGGTCGATCGTCCGTTTGAAGCAGAAGCATCCCACCCTGGTATTGGTGCACGGGCCAGTGCACGCCAGTTGGCTCAATCAAATTGAAATCTACTTTTCGATCTTGCAGCGCAAGGCCCTCACCCCCAATGATTTCGCATCGCTCGCGGCGGTGGAAGACCGCCTGTTGAGCTTCCAGCAACACTACGAGTCGATTGCGAGACCATTTGAATGGAAGTTCACTCGACGCGATCTGACCGATCTATTGCACAAGATAAAAAGACAGCCCCACAACTCGACTCCGCTCGCCGCATAGCTGAAAATAATACGTGACCGTACTTACGAAACGGTGTACTTAGCTTTCCTCGGTTCGGACCAAGGCTCGCCGCCTATGTCTTGCGAGACGGTCACGGCGATGTTGTAATAGTGAACGCTCACCCAAGGAGGCATACCATGAAGCTCATTCCCGTCCTCTTATTGGCCGCCGTTCTTGCCGCACCGCTGGCAGCAGCCGACATCGAGAAGACGTCCGTTGGGGAACTAAAGATTACGCCGGTCAAGCACGGCAGCTTGATGTTGGAGTTCAGCGGGCAGGTCTGGCACGTCGATCCCTGGAGCCAAGCCGACTACTCAGCTCTGCCGAAGGCGGACGTCATCCTGGTTACCGATATCCATGGCGACCACTTGGATCCCAAGGCGATCGCCGCGGTGAGGAAGACTTCTACGGTGATCATCGCGCCCGCGGCCGCAGCGAAGACGGTCATGGGAGCGAAAGTGCTGAGCAACGGGGAGAAAACAACCGTTGGAGGGACCGAGGTTGAGGCCGTGGCTATGTACAATCTCAAACGTGGGCCGCAGCCCGGGAAACTTTATCACGACAAGGGACGTGGCAACGGCTACGTTCTTACTGTCGGTGGGAAGCGAGTCTACATTTCGGGGGACACAGAGGCGGTTCCGGAAATGAGGGCGCTCAAGGACATCGACATCGCATTCGTGTGCATGAACCTCCCCTACACCATGCCGCCTGAGGAAGCCGCCGACGGGGTCAGGGCTTTTGGCCCCAAAGTCGTCTACCCTTACCACTACCGAGGTTCGGACCTCAACGTGTTTGCGAACGCGCTGAAAAATGAAAAGGGAATCGAGGTGCGGCTGAGGGAGTGGTATTAACCTTTGATCGCCGGACCCGTGTACTAGGCAAAAGCTCAGTCTGAGTCGGCTTCTTGGGGCGGCTTTGGTTTCGCCGCCGACGCTCTCAAAGGCAAAGTGCCTCCCTGGCCGAAGCGAAAGGGGTCGTCGGAGTTCTCAGACTCGATCGAGTGGTAGCGAATACGATCTTCGTACAGCTCAACTACGACGAAGTTGCGTATTACCACATCCGGTCTGTGCCTGTCTGACTCATACAACAACTTACAACAACTGAGTAGCTGTACCTGCCACGATCTGGTTGGGCATTCCTTGAGTTCTCCTCTGGACGAAGAATTCGTGGACGTGTCCAGCTAACACAAGATCCGTACCAAGGTGGGATAACTTAGATGCGATTTCCTGCCCTCCGTCAAGTGGCAGACGCCTCGGATCGTCCTCAACCGAGTTTTTACCCACCTGCTGGCGCCCAGCTGAGAGAGGATGATGTAGACAGACCACTTTTATCGCCTTCTGTCCCATGCGATTTCTCAGACGTGCGTACAGCTCCTTCAGCTGGGTGGGGGGCACCCAACCCTGACTATCCAGGTGATGCCGCCTGTCAGTCTGAGCGGAGTTTACACCCCACAGGCAAACACGAGGATGGCCAGTTGAGTCAAGAATCTCTAGTTCTATCGGGTATGGCCCAGGGAAGTGCGCGTGGTACTTCCGGGCGCGAAGACCGGAAAAGTAAGAACAAGTATCATGATTGCCCGGGACCACAAAAAGTGCAGCCTCACCCGGTCTGATCTGGCCGGAAGCAGGTCTGGAGCCGAGCACTAGACCAATGACCTCATCTGGAGAGAGGTATATTGCACTTCTTAGGTAAGACTGGCCAACCCCAAATTCCTGAGCGCTTTGAGATCGGGTGACATCTCCAGTACAAACAACACAAACTGGAACCCCCGATTCACTGCTCTCGCGGACGAAAAAGTTGACTTGAGCAGCCAGTCGTTCCACGGCAGCAAAACTGTGAGGAAATTCACCTCTGACAAACTCTTTGATTCTCTCCGCCACGGCTGCCTCCTGACCGTCAGCGGAAGACATCCTTTCAATCCGTGACCCTAGTCTGCGGAAAAGGCTATCGTCGGTGGTAAAGTTGCGGTCGAAGTGGAGATCGGAGATGTGAATAAGTACCGCGATCGGCTTGCCAGGATCCACTTAGTCTTCTCAGCAACGCCAGAGGCTTGACGGGAGGGCTAGTGTCTCATGAAGGGTCTACTTCTTCCCTGAAGAATCGGGTTCCGGAATGAAATTGAATAAGAAGACTTACCAAGATCAATCGGCTCGACCATACCAAACGGCTTAAACGCCAGGGGGGCGGACTGGCGCGCCTGAAAGTTCTGCCTGAGAGTATTTAGCATCGCCACCAAGATTCGCTCGCTTCGTTTCTTGCTCACGCCGGAACAGCGCTAGATTTGCGACAGAAGCCGTTGACGAGGGGCAAACTCACACGCAAAACCGTCCGATGTGGTCACTTTTAGCGTAGACGTTCCCCGGCGGAACGTCTACGCGAGATACAAGTTGTGAAAGCCGCCCAGTATCTCGCGTACTTGAGCTGGAATTGTGTTGCCCTCTGCTCCCGCCTCACGAGCAACGTCTTGGCAGAACTTCTGGACGTCTATCTCTGGCACAGGCTGCACTCCTACACTCGGTGCAGCGCCGCCCCTCGGAGTCATTTTCTGTCGCATGATACCGCAAAGTCGGCGCCTGGTCAACGCACCGCTACCACTGGCCGGCGCGTCACTGCGCTAGTCGATCGACACTCCAGTCTCAATACCTTAGGCGGCGCACAACGTGGCCTCTCAATCCGTAGATGCGCCAAACACGATTCATCATTCCAGAAACGTAATCTTCCGCACCCGAAACTTCACGGACCCTTCGCGAGGGATCTTGATTCGCACGAAGTTGCGTTTGACGGTATTCACCTTCCCCGGCTCGATCTCAGCTTCATAGAACTGGTTCCGGCGGACGCGAATCTCGGGTTCCTCCGCCGACAGGACGGCTTCCACCGTGGCGTTGTGCATCGGCAGTAGAAGAGTGACGCGGCCCGCTTTGTAATCCACGGACAAGACCTTGATGTTGAGAGCCGACAGGTGTGGCGACAGAGCTGCCGCCAGAGTGAACACCGCCAATACCCGTAACATCATCGCTCAGTCCCCACGGTCGAAGGCGCGTCGTCGAAGGGTGCGGCGACCTCACCGCCCCGCGCGACCCCCACTTCGACCTAGCTCCCATTCCTCACCAGGTGACGGTCCAAGGAAGCGATAGGACCGCCATCGCTTCGTTGCGCGCCCGCCGTGTCGAACGTGCCAGTCATAGAATCAGGCTGCTCTACGCCTGCCATCTTCGAGAATTCTTCTATAGAGATCGACCCGCATCCTAAGCCGTCCGACGTACATCGAGGTCTTTGTTCCTCCGAGACCCTGCTCCGCGGCCCAAAGGTGACCGAGCCGTGCGAGGTCCGCTTCGGGATCGAGACGATATTTGCTGCAGAAGTCCTCGATCAATCGATTCGCATGGAAGAAATGAGACGAAGCGTCTTTCAGCTCGTCCAGTGGAATCTTCCACCTCGCGCAGTGATAGCCGGCAATCAACGTACACCCGTGCAGACTTCCCAGCAGCCGCAGGGTATCTTGTTCGGAGCCTTGCCCATACTTCTTCAGATAGCTTTCCATTTCGCGCCTGGAGGCCAAGACTGTCGGCAGGCGCTCGCCGCCCTGCAACTTCTGGCGCAGATTCTCATACAGCACAGGCGAGAAACGCCGGACATCGGGCGATCCGCCCGAACCATTTGCGGTCAGCGCTGCCAACACTGAGCACCGTCGTGGATCTCCCTCGGCCGCTTCTTCTATCTCCCGCCCGCACACCTTGCGGATCGACCTCAACAGCGAGTAATCGACGTGCTTGTCCAGGTTAGACATCACCGCACGAACCTACTGCGCCGAATGCCCTCGCTGAGCGGCAAACGGTAGCTGATTATCGAGAACTGGTCAAAAGCCCAAAAGACGACAGATTCCACCAGCTCGGCGCGGCAGAGCCGTCGCTCCCAATTCCAGGGTTCCGAGGAGTTAAATACCCCCACCAGATGGGCCGCGCGATTGCGCGGAAAACCCTTGTCTTGGGGAAACCGGATCGACTCAACGGCCTTGTCCAGGTTCCGAGCACCCGTATAAGTAAAGTTTTCCGTCTTCAGTACGTCCAAATTGGCTGGGGTCCAATCCGAATCCGGATAGTTGATGGGCCGGGTCAGCGCAAAGTCGTTGACGTCGTGGGGATAGAGGACTTCGAACTTCGCCTGCGGATAGGTAGCCTTGACGAAATCGCGGATCGCCTGAGTGAAGGTCCCAATCAGACCCGGGAGGAAAGCCGCCTCTTCGGGGTGTGGGTCCGGCGACTCCGTATTACTCGTGAAAACGTGAATCGCCCGCCCATACTGGTTCTGGAATTCGGTCTTGGTGTAGTCGTCATAGAACGTCATTCCGGCAGAGTTGGGGAAGTACCACCACTGGACTTCGCCGAACTGCAGGTACGGTGTGGCCTGCGCTTCGTCTTGTAGCTGAGCCATTTCCAGGTAGACTTGCTTCCAGAAATCCAAGCTTGTAGGAGAAAAGTTGGTTTGCAGGGCAGGTGTGTTCAGTACTACGGGCCCGTCGGGATAGCGCTGCGCTATCCCGGCCGCCAGCGATGAGTCACCATGGGACAACTCCATACTGAAGGAAGCTGTGGCCTCAATTCCGTAGCCGTCGAGTGCGATGAAGTAGGCTCGGTGCCAGTCGCGAGCGGCGCGGTTCAGCCGCGGCGCCGAAGTGGTGTCTGTCAACCACTGGCCATCTGCACCCCCGCTCAATGTCGAACCACTCGCGACTGCTTGAAAGCCACCGCTTGTCGGCGAGGCTGATAGAGTGATAGCATTGCCGGCCGTACCGAGCCCACGGGCGTGGATGGTCAAGACATTGCCCGACGAAGAGGCCCAAACACCCGTGGAACCGTTGTTGATCAAGAACTCAAAAGATTTGGTAATGCTCTCATTCGTGTCGGTGCTTAGGGTCAGACGGTTAAAGATCGAGCCGTCTATGACGACCTGGACGTTCTGACTGAAGACCGGCGTCCCCTGGAAAGTCACCGTGCCCTGGGCGTAGACGTTCCCGATATTCGTCAACTCATAAAACAAGATGGCACCGGTGTAGTGATTCGCCCGGCCGTGGAAACCTAGCATATTGATGTTCCATGCCACTCGCTCGGGAGCCAACGCGACAGAGTGGTCTGTGTCCCAATCGGTCGCAAGGGTTTCGGTCGGTCGGGCGACCTCAGCGTTGACAGTCGGTGCCTCAACCACTTCCTCGACGTAGTCGAAGAAGAAGTCACTTCCCGGAGACGCTGCCGGATTCGCGCCGGTGAGAGTCGCGACTGCCGTGTGAGTTCCGGCGTCGTACGTCCCTAGGTCGAGCTTCAGCAGGAAGTCTTCGTCCGCAATGTAGAGGTCAAACACCTGAGCCGGCTGGCTGTCTACCGTTACCGAAACAATCCCGGCATCCAAGGCCCGCCGAGACCCCAGGAAAAGACGGTGGCTGAACTGAGAAGTGTAGGTGACCGTGACGTTATCCCCCACCTGATCCGTCAGGTGAATGGTGCCGCCTGAAAAGTTCCCCCCCTTTTCGATCCAGGAACCCACGTATACGGCGCCGGTGTTATCTTCGAAGACGCGACCCTTGGGATCCGCGACCTTGTACGAGCGATTCGTCCCGCTAACGCTCCAGTTGGAGACCACCACATCAAACTCACTGCGCGAGTAGGGGCCTTGCTGGAGAGCGGCGGCGTAAGTCCAGCGCATTTTCCGGACCTTCTGTGTCGGAATGGCCATGCTGTTTTCGTCCAGCACCGTGCCGAAGTCGATGTCGACCTGCCACTCCGTCGGAGAAGCACCCCCGCTCATCGTTTGACTCACCGGCGACCACGCCTCGGTCTGTGCGCCACTGACGGTGCCCACTATGCCGAGGTTGCTGCCTTCTTCGCCGGCCTCGAGATTCGTTAGCGTGATATCGGTGGGGGAGGATGTCGCCGACACCGTCGACGAAAGCACGGTAATGTCACTAGCAAGATTCTGCAGAACGCTGGCGATCGTATCGCCGCTTGCGATTGTGCGGAAGTAGTGCTCGTCCAGCCAGGAGAGTTCGGCCACGTCACCGACTGTTAAAGTTCCTTGAAGCGTGAAGGTAGCTTGTGCTGCGACGAATGACCCTTGCGTAGGCGTCGCGTAGTCGGCCAGGCGGACTCGATACAACTGCTCTTGGCCGCCCGCGTCGTCCGCCCAGATTCGCAAATAGGGCCAGTCCACAGTAGGGAACAGCTTCGAGTCCATCAAGATGCAGTTCGTGCGGGCCTCTCGGTAACTCAACGTAAGGCTGCTCAAATCGCCGTCTGGAAGATTCCGAAGCAGGCGATGCTCGAAGACGTTATCGCGATTCCACTCGATCACCGTCCAATCGAACTGCTGCCGCCAGGTCCCGGAAACGGTGAAACCGGTCGGCCCCGCGTTGCTCAAGGCCGCTATTGCGGAGGGCCGAAAGAAATAGCACTGCAGATCGCGGTCCGCCCGAAGTTTTTCAAGCGTCTCAGACACGGATCGTCACCGTCAGATCACGGCCCGGGAACGTCGTCCCCACAGCTAAGATGTCGAGGGTCAAATTGGACTGCGCCTGTAGAACGGGCAGCTCGGCGCCATTGAGGGGAACGCTGGTCGTTTGTCCGTCGGTGATCGAAACAGTGGCCAGAGCCACCCCGCCCTGGTTGATTCGAAGCTGCAGGTCTGCGCCGGTTGGAGCCCCCTTCACAAAGGCGTAGATGTCTCGGATGGAGAGGTCTTCTTGCACCGACACGCTTGGCACCGCGTCGTGTTTGATGGCCAGAAGGCCCTCGATTTGAAAGTTGAACTGTCCACCGCGGAGGGTACGCAGGCCTCCGGCGGCTAGTTGAGAGTAGTTGTTCGTGGTAATGGCACTCTGGCCGAACGTGTTTGTCGTCCAAAAGTCGGCGCATGCCAAGCGGATGTCCGGTACCCAGCCGCTATGAGTCCACGCCCCGCTCGCTGTCGTCCCGAAGAAGGATCGCTCGAACGGCACGACAAGTGTTCGTGTCTGCAAATGAAAAACGGGCGTGTTGAGGGCATGAGCAGTAGACGTGCTCTGACACTGTCCCCGATCCACGAGATACAGCGTCCCTCCAGCCTGGACGTCGGTTACCTTCGCGATCTCTCCCTCGAGTTGAATCAGATCATCCACCTGCGCCGGTCCGGCCTGGCTGAGTGTTAGCGTGGTATCGCTTGTGGAAATCGCCGCTGCCAGCAAAGTCGTGCTGGGTCCCGCGAGTTCGTCTCTGAAATAGAGCCGAAATGTCCCTGTCTCGATGCTTTGCGTGTTCTGCAACACGGAAAACCCGATGCCGGCGAACTCCAATGTCCCATCCCCTCGAACGGAGACTCCGAAGGAGGCGTCAGGCGGGACGTCGGTATCATCAACGCCCAAACCGCCGCCGCCAATCCTCCAACGCGTGACAATTGCCAATCTTTCGAGTGACTCAACATTGTGGGCATTGGCCGACCGGCCGGTAATCTGCACGACCCGGTCCCGGCGGTTGGGAATCTCGAACCTCGCGGGGCTCGACCGGGCACGGCCGCCGAAGCGCCAGGTATTCTCCGAGATCACGAAGACCGTACTCTCGTCCGGCTCAACCTCCCAGTCCGGCGTGACAAACACGGTGCTGGAAGTGTTGTTGATGATCGTCCTTTCCTGGTCTTCCCCTTTTCCCCTTATCAGCCGAACCGTATGGCCGATAAGAGCGTCTGTCGCCATGCTGAGGAGCGTGCTGCCGACCGAGTCGGGCCCAAAGATATCGGCGAACTGCTCGTCGGTGTCTTCGAGGCGCCAGTAGAAGTTCGCGTGATCGTAGTTAGGGTCCGGCGCCCCAATCAATTCGTCCGCCAAACCCGTGTCTGTGAAGGTTACAGCGGGTGTTTGGCCCGAGGCGATCCGCAGCAAACGCGTCGGCAGGTCTCCCCGATAAACACTGAAACTGGCAGTCCCGGACGTGAAGCTCAGGCCCGAAAGTTGCACCGTGTTCGTCGAGGTCCCAGCTGGGATTTTGGCTCGCACGGCGAAAGAGGGGTTGCTTTCGAGCCCGTCGGCGTCCGTCGCCGTGACCATGTAGTAGAGAGTCTGGCCGCCCGCGAGCGTTCCTCCCGTTGACTGAATCGTCGGCTGCAGACTCACAATGGGAATTCCCGCGGCTAGTGACTTCCCTGCCTCGGGAGGGTTAAAGCTAACTTCAATTTCCGTAAGGATTGTGCCGTCGGTTCCCTGAACCTCGAACTCTACGATTCGAAAATGAGGCCGGCCGAATGGATCGAACTCGTAACCATTAAGTGGGTCCGGCACTCCGGGCTCGGACTCAGGCTCGCGCCGGGTAGGTGGGATCAAACTCAGTTGACCGTTGGTGTCGTTGTACCAGGCATCGTCATGGACTTGCGCCGTGATGCGAACACTACGGTAGTTCGTCGAAGGCTGAATCTTCAGAATTCGGAACGGCCGGTCGATCAGCCCTTCCTTCGTGTAGGTGATCGTGATTAGATCGCCGACGTGCTGCCCAAGGGCTTTCACGCTCGTTTCAAATTCGACGTATTGGTTGCCCTGAATCGACCTGTCGAGGGAGAACTTCAAGATCCGGGCCGCTTGGTCGAACGTCGGCAGCCCATCTACGCCCAGGCGCCCTGTGATCTCCTGTCCTGTGCGGGAAATGTCGCCGACGTCCACAAGCGCGAGACTGTCCTGCTGATACTCGTTATATCGATCGGCAAACTCGATGGAGAAACGATTCGGCGTGTCCGCGATCGGCCTCGACCACAATCGAACGGTGGACGAGTTGTCGGAGCGGCGCAGAATGCCCGAGCTTAACCCGGGCACGGACCCATCGGCATAGACATAAGCCGGCCAGCCCCCGTTGATCATATTGGGTGCGTTGGATCCTGCGGGCTTTGTCGGCTGTTGCAGCAACAGCGAGTTCTCGACGTGCACGGCCAGGTTTCCGTCCGAGCGATACGTAAGCTGTAAGCGGGCACTGTTTCTCACGCCGCGGATCACGTCCGCGGCCGTCCTTCGTGATCGGACGGTGAGGTTGCATTGAAATCTTTTCACGGAAACCGGGTTTCCGTTATTGTCAGTAGCTGCAATTGTCTGGTCGCAAAAGGCTGCTGCGTCTGCAAAGCTTGCGAGGTCAATTTCACTCAGACGCCATCCCGTGCGGCGCAGGACGTCCAGAAGCATCCAAGCGAGATTGTCGGAGAACTTGGTCCCCTGTGACGTCCCACCACTATCAAACGATTCGAGCCGCAGCCCCTCGACCAAGACCTTGACCCGCGGCAATACGCGGCCGTCGTTGATCTGGTTAGGGACCACAACCGATAGGGCAGCCATGCTGCCGTAAGGGTCTCCGAGGGGCGTACCCGCTTGATCGACGAAGTTCGGATTGAAGCCTCCGGCCCGCCCTCCGTTCGCGACCAGGTTCCACCATCCGCTGCCGGTCATGTCCTGTCCGGCGATGCCTTCGGGAATCTCGACGTTGTTGACCAGGACCTTCAGAATCTGGTTGATGCGCCCCGCTCCGACGAGCACTTCCATGCGGGTGAGGTTGCCGTCGTTACGGGCGAACACAATGGGCGGCTCGATCCAGACAGTCCCGTAAAGGAGAGGCACAAAATCGTTGTAACGAGCTTCGTTGGCGACCGCGGAAGAATCATGCGTTCCCTTTTCCCCGTGGCTGCGTACTCGAACGGTGGCCGGAACGAATTCGATACCGCCGAACCGTCGCGTCACCACGCTCTGGGTGTCCTGGTCAAACATCCCCCTCGCAATGCAATCCGACCGCGTGAAGGAGCAGTCCGTAAACGGAACCCCGCTGTTCAGGTTACCCACGCCTCCCGTCTCTCCTGCCGAATAACCACAACGGTAAAGGCGCGAGTATATTCCTTCCGTCCCACCGTTAACGGCCTCTTGCCTTTCGGCCTGCGTACCGGGAAACGCCCAGGGACAGCGGCGTTGAATGCGTACCGGGGGGAGTAGCACCCGCTGCATATTCATGCGGTTGATTGCCGAGAGCCGAATCGTCTCTTCCGCAATCTCATCCGGCGGGTTCAAGACGCCCTGAAACACCACCATCTTTTCGCTGGCCGCTACATCGGCTACCAGATCGTAGAAAAGGAACGTCGCCTTCAGTCCGGCGCCCTTGAAGCCAACAGCCGATTCGATCTGTGACAGTTGTGAGTCCGCATTCGAAAGCGTGAAGGAAATCTTAGGGATGGCGTCGATCCCGTGATCACTGGCGGTTTGAATCTCGAACAGATTGTGGCGCAAGACCACGGCGTCGTAGGGCTGCGAGTCCACTGCGACTTGGTGGGTGCACCAGTATTTGGATTCCCCCCTAGCCAGGGAGATCTCGAACAGCAGCAGCGGCGTCTCGGCGACAACCTGCTCTTTTATGTCGGCAATGGTGCCCATACGATCCGAATCACCCCGGAGTGGCGATTGACTCCCATGGCCCGATCCGCCAATACGTCGTTGGCAAACCTAGCGTTGGGATAAACGCCCGTGTGCTGTAAGGACTTCTTGTAAGCGGAAGGAGCGGGCTGCGCTTCCAGCTGTGGGCCGTAGATGTTCACCGTCGCTCCGAGCGGTACTACCAGCTCGAACGAGACCGACTGCAAGCTGGACGAGAGGTTGTAGCCCACCGAATAACGCTTCCATTGGTTACTCGTATCGAAGTCAACTTCCACTACCTGCGAGGCCGTATCCCCCACTTGAAGTTTCGCGCCCGAGTCCGCCGTGCGAGCCCAAACGCTGCCTGCGTAGCGGAACGACGCCGGGGCACTTATGACCTGGGACACCGTCCCGGCCGGTCCTGGGTTTGTCAGTTGCACGGCTCCGCTTCCCCCGACCGGGTCGGGCTGAGCGTCCGCCGCCGAAACGCCCCCGCTCTTCTCCCACACCGCATCGTTGAACTGCTCCGACCACGCGAGCAGATTGGCGCCGGGCTCCAGGAATAGAAAAGTCTGCAGGCGCCCTTCCACCTGGTTATGCAAGTCCTCGATGCTTTGCCACTCCTGATCACTAAGCTGATGCACCGCGAGTTCCCAGGCACGTGCCCGGTAGTCGACATCTGCAAAGCGGATCTCCGAGCCATCGGCGGCCTGGTTCACCAACGTTCGGAAGCGAAGCCCCTTGCGAAAGGGGAATTGCGCGACGGCGCCGCTTGATAATTGAGGGAAAACTGTCATCACAGTGCCGGTGCCACCACGATCAACTGCGTCCTGTTGTCAAACTCTCCATCGACCCGAGCTTCCATATGATCCAGCGCAAGACGGCAACCGCTGACAACGGTGCCCGCCCACGGATCCTCGAAGTCGAAGGTTCCAAATCGGCCCTGCCGCTGCTCGAAGAAATCTGTCAGCTCGGCCAGTTCACTCTCATCGAGTTGAGAAAGGGAGATCATCCAGCGCCTTTGCCCCACCCGCAGGTCACGATACCGCTGCTCAGATCCGTCCAGAAAGTTCTTGACGGTTGTAGAAAAACGAAGCTCTCGAGTAGCCGGATACTGCGCAACCACACCCGTTCTGAGTTTTGGAAAATCACTCATGATCTACTCCTACGCGGCAAGCTGTGCCAGAGAAGACTTCTGTCAACGTCCCGGCCACATGCAGCGCGCTTTCAAATGCCGCGTCGGGATCTCGAGCCCGCCGTTCCGCATCTATCGTGAACTCGTCTCCAGCGCAGTCCACTCGCGATGCCTCACCCCGGTTGGGCGATACCAACCATAGTTGGATGCGCTACCGGCCGGCGCACAGTCCAGAACGTCCCTTCCATAGGTTCGCCTGGAGGATGCCCACCGACCGGAGGCGCCATGCCACACGCCAAAAGCGTCCTTAGTCGAGAGTCCGAAACACAGGGATCAGCACTCGATCCGCTGTTTGATTCACAGGGACCCCGCCTGATTGCGACTTGAACTTCAGGTACGCCACTCCAACGAATTTCGTGAAATCCAGAGGCACAAACTGATCAGCGGCGGCCTGTGCGGTGAGGGGAGAACCGAACTCTGAAATATCCGAGAAGTTCGTGTTGTCGTAGCTCGCGCTAAACCCAATGTCTGCCGCGTCCCATGCGCTTGGCATGTACACCCCGACAATCGTCTCGGAGACGATCTCGAGGACGGAAGACTCGCTCTGGCCTGAAGAAATAACAACTCGTCCGATTTTCGGCTGCATTACGCTACCTCCTCGTCAGTTTCTAGGTAGTCTGGCCAAAGGTGTGGGGGCACGTAGGGGTGCTTCTTCTCCGGCTCGATCCCGTGGGCCAGCAGACGGATCTGGTAGAGGGCAACCTCATGATGGGGATAGTTCAGCGCTGCCCATGCTGTTGTCTCGAAGTCTCTCATTTGGGAATCCGGGAAACGGGCCATGTGTCCGTAACGGCCCTCGTAGAACTTAGGTGAACCCATCTCCCAGCTTTGATAAATTCCTTCAACGGCCCCTTGCTGCGACTCAGAAGCCCACTCCGGCAGGCCGACTCCCTTGAAGTACTTCAAATCCTGCTCCCACCGCAGTTCCGAGGCTTTGAAGGCATCATACGGCCGCGGTGTGCCCAAGAATTCAACGGCCCGCGGCCGCGGTCCAAAAATCTCCAGAAACCCGGGAGGTAGCGTTGTCGGTGCTTCTTGTTGCTGCTCTACCTTCCACGGTTCGGACGTCGTAAACGGGTTCACGAACCACCACTCCCCGCCGAATTCCGGCGGTGCCTGCCGGTAAGGACCCATCGGATACTTCCAGTGGTCCGGAATCTCTTTGTAATGTGTGCTCATGATTTCTTAATCTCCAATTTGTTGCGGCGAGCTAGACCTCGCTGATGAGGTCGTTCACCGGGTGCATGTGTAACATCGCGTCTCGAACGGCCCTCGCGATGTCGTTCGAACGGTCCATAAACGACTGCGCGTCCATGGCACTCACGTTAACCACGACCTGCGGCTGCGGAGTCGAAGCCACCTCGGGCTGAATCTCTCTCACTGTGCCCGCCTGTCCTCGAGCTATTCGCGGAAATCCAGCCAGCATGTTGTCCGTATTGGCAACTTCAAAAGAGAGACTCGGCGGCAACTCAAACGTGGAAAACACCGGCGACGCTTTTTTCCGGCTAAACAGACCCGCAATCTTCAGGCCCAGTCCCGCTAGCCCAAAACCACTCTTCAGGAAACCACCTAGTCCACCCCGGCCCCGCAGGCCACCGCCCAACCCTGAAAGTAGACCCTTCAAACTCGACGTGAAAGCCAAACTGCTCTTTTCCAGTACCCTTGTGTTCGCAGTCAGCCCCGAGCCGAGATCCTGCACGGCTCTCACCGTCCGGTTCAGGGACTGTTCCACGCCAACGGCTGCACTACTGGCAACCCCGAGACCTCTCAACGCTTGTGTTGTCCGCTGCTCACCGCCAGTTCGCGACGTCTTCACCGCAGCTCCGGACCGCCCTGCGCTTGCCGTCAACGATCGCAGCCCGTCTTCTCGGTCGCGAATCGGCGGGTTTCGCCTCAGGCGGGCGGTCAGCGTTTGCAACGCCTTCGTTGTTTCACGCTGTGCTGCGGCTAGATCTTGGAAATCATTCGGCACGTCGTTGGTTCTCCCACTTATTCAATTCGCCGGACAACAAAACAAACCCGTCAACCCTCCGCGCAGGCCACTCTCCAAGGTCTACTCCCCGACAAAGTGCCTGATGGGCCAGAAAGTCCTCGACTCTGGCCGTGCTTTCGCCGCTGATGTAGCTAACCGGACACTCGGCGAGCGTCACCCGCGGCTCTCCTTCGATGGCGATCGAACTCACCCAGACAACAGAAGAGCGTCGATCTCGAGCCCTATCTATCCAGCCGCAGCGGCGTTTCTTCTCCAGGCCTACGCTCCGACAGTCGTCGCATTTCCACCGGGCCCGGTCTCCTTGCAAGAAGTGGAATGCGACTCGGAGTTTTTTGACTCTTCCTCACTTAGCCCGGCTTCGTGGCGAACAGCCTCCAAAACTTCGTGGACCAGTCCCTCAGGACCGCTTTCCAGCAAAGTCTCAGGAGTAGCCGCCTCGCCATCGATCTCCAGACCCTCCACAGCCACCAGCCCCCAGCGACCGTAGTGTCGGTCTATTTCGCCCGCCAGCAGTGCAGTTTCCGCTTCTCGGGTCGGCCCTTGCTCGCCAGCCGCCGCGAACTCAAGACGGCCTAGCAAATCCTTGATCTGCCGCGTAAGATCCAATCGGCGGCCGAACGACATCCGCCGAATCGTAAACCTCACACCGGGGAACTCTTTCGATTCGATCGCAACTACGCTCTCGTATTTCATCAATCACCCAAACGCAACAACCATCTCATCCTCGGCGACGCCCTGGGCTCGTGAATCCCGAAAGGCCCATTGCAAGATCCTTTCGTCGTCGTTGAACTCCGGCAGTTGCGGGACCACATTGGGCATGTAGGCTGCCATCCGTTGGCCCGCTGCCTCGCCTAGTTGGAACATGACGCCAATGGCAGTTTCACCCCGAGCTGCCGAGTACAAACTCCGCGTGGCCGCATCATCGACCTCGAACAACTCGAAGCTCCCGATCACTCTTCGCACTCCGGCGGCGATGCACTGCGGCACCGACGTCCCGAACTCACGGTTGCGAAGATCGATGTCGTTGTCCAATTCAACCAGAGCGCTGGTCACCGTCAGAAACTTGTTCGCCGGGGTGCCCAGCCATGCCTGCCCAAGGTTCCCCGGAATCGGAAGACCTGTGCTGCCGCTGACCGTGGGCTCAACCGGAAAAGAGCTCAGGCCCCCTTGGCCCAAGGTGAACGTCTCACTGTCGATCACATCCTGTGCCTGCCCGGAAAACTCCATCTCGTGATAATCGCCATTGATCTTGATCTGAAATTGATCACAGGCAGCGCCCGATAAAACGCGGTCAATCGCTCCCGTTGGATCCCAGTAGTCGAAAACCGACGCACTGGGCAACTCCGCCGCCGGGAAGTAGCTCACCGCCGCTCCAAAGGTCTCCCCCGAATTCGGTGCCGCCGCAAAGGGCGCATTGACGTCCACTACCGTCGATGTGACTACGTTTTCTACGAACCGAATCTCACTGTTGAAAACAAAAGCCTGACCCTGAACCAGTGCGTGGCTGGCGCTGAAGACAATCTGCGTCGTTGTGGAGCCGCTGCCGGCTGTTCCGCCCGAGAACGTCAGCGGACTGGCCCCTAGAGCAGCCTGCACCATGGGGCCTACCACCGGCGGTGAGCTCGGCGTGGCGTTGTTGATTAGGTACGTCCGCAGGTTGAACTCCGTAACCTTTCGTCCTCCCGGAGAGACTCCAACATAGGTTCGCCCCCCCGTTTTGTCCCGCCGCTCACGAAGCTCCAGCTCTTGCCGGATTCCCAGCTTGAGGGCTGCGATTCGGTTCGCAGCTGTGATAGCCGGAACAGTCCCATAACTTGGCTCTAGCTCCACGTAGAAGCGGTTTTGATTCGACAGTACACAGTTCGGCATTTTGCTTCCTTCCTGATCTCAGTTCAGGGTTACTCTCCTCCACCTAAGGCGGATTACCTCTGGCCATTCACTACAGCAGGCCCCTCGGCAAGCAGAGCGTTCGGCGTGATCCGAAAAATAACCCGGATACATCACGTCGCCGCGGAACCTACGCTACGCGTGCGCCTGGATTTCAATCTCCACCCGCGCCGTTTGCAGAAAGTTCTGTCCTCCCGGTCGGATCGGCCCAAACTTCACCTGGTATTCGCCGTTGTAAGCGAGATTGTCTGTCCATTGCCCCTGATGGTTCTCCAATACGGCTGTTAGCGCCTCGACATAGTGCGCTAGTTGCTGTTCAAGTCCTACGATTCGCTCTTCGGTAACGCGGACGTCAGCGACCACGAAGATCAGTCCTGAAAACTTGCTGAACTTCTCGAGCAGTCGGTTGCCCAACCGATCGCTGTAAAGGTACACCGCCGGATAAACCACAGGCTCGGTACGGTCCGCAAGGTCCGCCGGAACGTTCTGAAACAGAACTGTCTCATCCATCAAAGGAGCCAGGAACGACATGTCCCGACCGGCGATCACGGCTAGCTCCGCGTTGATTCCGTCACTCGCCAGAAGAAACGAACGCAAGCTATCCAGCGCCGCCAAACACAGATTAGCCACAGTCATCCTCCTCCGCCTGGTTCGAGAACCAGTCGTATAGCCATGAGATCTAGACGGCCCTTACCCGCGCGACAGGAACCGCGGAACCGTCTTGAACACTTCGGCTTCCTGCCCGTTGCCTAGCAACTCGCCCATGACCAAACCCGAACCTGGCATCGACCAAGGCGTGCCCAAATCCAACGGCTGAGAGTTCTGCCTCGTGGCCTTGTCACTCGCCTCGCCAACATACACGTTCCAACCAGTAACACCACTCGGTGCGCTGGCCGGCGTTACGCGCAGCGCGTTCCCCGTGGGAACACTGATCGCCTGCTCGACACTTCCCGCTCCCTCCGCACCGTTCGCGCCGACCCATGCTGTGCGCGCAAATAGCGCCATGGCACCGAGAGTCGAACTGACCCAATCCAGTGTCGGCAAAGGGGTCCGGGGGATCGGGGTCATGGTAATCCCGATCCCGGTTTGAAACAGCAAGTCCGCTGCCCATCTAGCTAGCTCTTTGTACTCCTTCCACTTCGGCAAGTACTTGTCGTTGAGCTTTCGGTTGTAGGCGTCGCGATACACAATCGCTAGAGTTTGGAACGTGTGCCATAGCTTTAGCGGCGGCGTCACAACAATATTGTTAAGATCAATTCGCGATAGGTTCGTCTCGCCTCCGCTCGCCTGCCATCCCGAGCCCTCCGTAAAGTAAACATTCCCGGGACGCTGCGTCGCTGCCTCCAGCTCCGCTCCGACTTCCGTCTGGGCCAACTTTACCTTCGTCGCCAGATCGATTCCTTCCGCTCCCGCGATCTCCGGCAGGTTCGCCTCATAGGCGATCAGATCGGAAATGTCGGACACGTTCTGGTCAGTGAAAAGAGCCATCCCTTATCCTTCCTTGCGAGTCCCTCGCCCAGTGCGCTGCAGTGTCCGAACGTCCGCTTCCGAGAGGACAGTGAACTGAATGCGAGAAGCCTTTTGCCGCTCCTCCTCCCGCTTGCGTGCCTCTTTGATTCGGGCCCTGAACGCCCGTGTTTCTTCCGGCGTGGCAAGCTCCACCATCCCATCCGTCAGCATTCTGGCGGCAGTCGCCCGAGGCACCTCTGTCAGGTGTCCTTCCTTGCCCCCCTCTTCCGTGGCCAAGCTTCTTACGACAGGAAACTCCTCGCCGATCACGGCCTCTGCCTCTCGAATTTTGCGATAGTAAGCCCTTAAATCCATGTCACTGACCCTTTTTCTGTAAATGTGAGACCCCCACCGCCACCTTCGGCGACGGGGGCCGTGTAAGACTACGATTCCACCTGAACGCCAAACTCGTTCCGGATGACCGCCGTTCCGTAGAGAACGTCCACCGTGAACTGCTGCGCCAGTGTATTAGGCTGATAGCTCATCACCACGCGCATACCGAAGTTGCCCAACTCGGCGTACTCGGCGATTGCGCCTGTGCCCGGGAGAGGCTGTGGCAGCCTCCGGATCACCAGCCCAATCGCATCGCGGCCAAAGGCCAGGTTGTGTGTCGTCACCGGTGCGCTCCCGGTCTTCGCCACGAACTGCGAGCGGAAGACCAGAAAATCTTTCAATCGGCCCACCGTGCCGCTGATGATCGCCGCTGCACCGGCTTCTCCCGCCGTCTGGAACTCACTGAACCGCGCAATCTGGCGGAGAGCTGAGTACGAGTCCGAGTCAACTACCAAGTACCGCGGTTGGGCCTGCGGAACCTTCGCCTGAAACAGAGTCGTCTCCGCGGAATCAACCACGGCTTCCGTTAGCGCCGTTCCGGGAGTTCCGACAGTTGCATTGGCCGTGAACGAAGCATAGACACCCAAAAGATCGGTCTCGATCTTCTCAGCTAAGGCAACCACGGCCGGCTCCATGTAGACCCGCAACAGGTCAGGAACCGCCAAGATCTTCGTCACGTCTGGAATCTGGAAGGTCGCTTCGACGTGCGTGTTCAGCACGATTTGGGCGTTTCCCAGACTCGGATTCTGCGTCGTCACCGTGCCGGCTTCGGCGATGTTACTCGCCACCATGCTGGGCACGATCGGGATGTTGACCGTGTCACCAGCTTGTCCCAGCACCGGTTCATAATTCCGGTTCACTAGGTTGCCCATGACCAGGTTTCCCATGAGGGCGGGCAGCGCGTCTGCCGCCACTAGTTTAACGATTGCTTGCGCAATATTCGCGGATGTAATTGCCGCCATTTATCTTCCTCCTTCTTACTCGTTACGAAGTAGGGCTTTCTCCCGCCCTGGTTTTTGAACATCGATTGGTTACCACTTGTTCGCACTCTGCCCGGCTAGACGGGCAACCTCTTTCCACGCCTCAGCCGATTGCTCTTTGCTCATTCCTGGACGAATCTGGTCCAGGTCAATTCCCGCTCCCGAAAAGTCGCCGCCGTCCGCCGCTCGGGCGCCTGATCCTCCCGCTATGCGCGGCGGCAGAAACTCCGGATTCTCCGATACAAACCTCGCCAGGTACTCTCCGCACGGGACGGTGGCGCCCTCGGCGTGGGCGTAAAGCTCACCATCCTCACCACGATAGATGTCGTCCTTGACCAGCCGAAAGGCGAGCTGCACCTTGCTGACGCCTAGCTCCTGCAGCGCACCTCGAATCTGCGAGTGCCGGTCCGACTGTTCGGCTTGCTGGCGGTTGTGGCGATTCTCTTCCGTCAGCTCCTTGAGGCGCCTCTCGAGACCTTCCCTGCGACGCTTCTCTTCCTCCAGCTTCGTCTTCAGGGCGGGCCGCTGTTGCTCCGCGGATTGCCGCATATACTCGCTAATAGCCTTCTGCACCACCGACTCCAAGTCCCCTTGCCCCTCGGCCGCCTCCGGCGATTTGTCTCCGAATTTCATCAGTCCCATGCGTATGTCCCCAAAAAAAAGGCGCCGAATATCGGGCGCCCAGTCGGGCGATCCCACATTCGACGCCTGTGATGGATTAATTTCCAGTCTTGCAGCTATCCCGCCTCGATTTCCCTCACAATCTCGTTCTTTGTTTCCTGACTAGCGTTTTCTAGATACTTCAACGCCACTCTCTTACGAACTTCCTTCTCAAACCGTGGCGACCCAATCCCTATTTGCTGCAGCCCTCGCGCGTTCTCCAGCTCCTCGCCGAACGCCGGTTCTTCGAACTGGTCCATGCCCGCGATCTCAATTTCCACGGGATCCTTTCGTGCCTGGGCCGTTAGTTTCAACAGTTTCAACACTCGCCCCAGAAAATCTTTCACTAGGTCCCCATACGCGCGCAGTATTTCCTGTGTCACCGCGAAGTCCCGGCGCTTGCTTACGCCCGACTGCCCCAGGTTGCGAGCTTCTCGGCCGCCGGCCTGCGTCATTAGGTAGCACACCCGGTAGATCTCATCTTTCAATCGATCCAGGTTGTCCGCGGCAATCTGGAAAACGTGCCCCTCGGGCTCCGTCCAGCCGAAGCGGTCATTCGGAGCCAGCTGGATGTAGTACGCTTCGCCCACGATCTGCTGCCACTCTCTCTCCGAGTAGATCACCGGCATCGCGAACAGACCCATGTGCAACGCCCAAGAAAGTGCGTTCGACTTGTTGAAATGCTCCTGTTGCAGCAGCGCCACCTTGTTTGCCAACCACAGGCCGTCGGTAACAGACATCCTCACCAACGGAACGCGTCCAAGGCTCGCCAGGCCGTGTTGCCCCTCGTCCACGAGTTCAACGTCCTCGCCTGTGGGCGAACTTATCCCGGCTACGCTGCTGTCAACCTCGCTACTGGCGCGCTTGTAGATCTGAAAGTTCTCGCGATCGTAGTACGACCAGCACTGTTCCTTGATGACGTCCGGCGAGTTCAGGTCCTCCTGATAGGTCCTCTCGGTCCTCAGTACGACCCACTCGTAGTCTCCATCCTTGTCAAGCTTCCAGTTAATGACCTGTTGCGGCGAATACGGAACCGCATAGGCCCGGGACTTCCCAACGGCGTCTTCCTCCGCGCGGGAGGCCACGTCGCCGGCCACCCGAGGAAAGTCGATTAGGAGAAAACTCTCCCGGAACACCAGCGTCTGGATGAAAACCTTGCGGGCCAACTCCAGCAACGGCGTGCCCCGACAATCGCAATCCGCGAGTAACTGCGTGTAGAAGTCTTGAACCGGCCGAATCGCTGTCCGTACCGTAATCGCCGGCCGACTCCGGAACAGTGTGGCCGCGTACCAGTCAATGCACGAGCCCAGATAGTTCTCATAGAACACCCGAGCTAGCCGTTCGGCGTAGACATCGTTCGGCTCTTTCTGCCGCCGAACGAGGTAAAAACTGGCGTTCCTGCGGAGCTGCTCGCCACCTACATAGAAGTCCCAATACCGCTGCCACATCTCCTTGCGGTCGCGGTATTCTGGGTGCTCCCGGTTCAGTCGTTCAATCACAGCTCCTCCCATCGGTCCAGCCCTTCACACCTCAAACGATTCGCCCGCTGCGCTCACCCACGCGACTCAACGGACGAAATTCCTGCCACAACAAGTAGCCCAGCGCATCCGACAGATGCGTCCGGCGGGCATCCCGGTCTTTGTCGATCTGCCCGCTATCGGGCTTGTAACAAACTTGCTCCAAATCCTTGATCAGCTCACGGCACTTCTTGTTGATAAACAGCCGCCGCTCGCCTCGCGCGTTTCGTAACCGACCATTCACCGTGTTCACCCGATCCCGCACGGGCGGGTTTGCGCGGCCTACCACCAATTCCCCTTTCAAACTCTTTCTCCGACCAAAAAACTGCCGGATCAGATGGTAGTCCGAAGAGCCTGTCACCGTGTGCGTTCGCTCACCGCTGGCATCCCCGTAGACGCGTACGCCTGCCCGATGGCCTCCGTAGCGCCTCTCGAACTCCTCACAAACTTCCGGCGTCGATGACGTCGGAAGCACGATCTCGTCTAGCACGTACACCGCTTCTCCCCGTTGTTGACAGACCACCGAGCACATCGGGTGAACGTTGAAATCCCACGACCAAAGCAGCGGCTCGTTCGCATCAACCTTGAAACTTCCCACGTTCTTCCTACGCTCGAAGGCATAGTAGACCTGCCCCGCCTGAAGATTCAGATACTTCCCAAGAACTTCTTGCTGAAAAAAATTCTCGCCGTAGCTCGCCTTCAGCCTGTCGTAATAGTCAGGCGTTTGAGCCAATATGTGCTCATTCTCAAAAGGCTTGGCCTCAATCAGCCTGTAGCCTCTTACCGGATTCTCACGAAACCTCCGGTAGACCCAATCGAAACCCTTCGGCGTCCACGCTCCGAAACCGCGCAGTTTCTTCGCCTTCGGATCCCTCAGCCGCGCTTCCAGACGGATCCAGGCTTGCTCGGACGTGTAGGTCATCTCGTCCACGCCGAACCACGCTAGATTCGTTCCGCGAATCCGCTCGTATTCGTCCAAAGACCGCAAAAGAATCCGCGACCCGATGTCCTTCAGGGTCAGGGTGTTCGTGGCCTTGTTTAACGAAAATGGCAGATCGTGCTGTTCGCATAGTGCATAAAATGACTCCATCGTGGCGTCCCGCAACATCGGGTACGTTGGCGCTCCGATCAGGCCCGTTCTCCCCTCGTTCTGGTACGACATCCTGATCGCCTCGTAGCAAAGCGCCTGACTTTTCCCCGAGCCAACAGGACCCGAAAACCCTTTGAACCGCGACCGCGAACCAAGAAAAACTTTCTGCGACGGCAGTGGTGAAAACCTTATTCGTCGGTGGTATCCTCGTTTATCTCCTCCCATAAGACTCTGATCTCTTTCACCACTTCCTCGTCGTCAACCTTCGTCAACCAAATCCCGGTTCAACTTCAGCAACTGAACCACATTCCCGATGACGCCCGGACTTAGATCGCGGTCCCTATCCAACTTCTCCTTCACTCGCTCGATGGCCTTTTCTAACAGGTCTTTCCGAGAGATCTTCTTTCCCCCACGCCAGTCACCATCTGTCGGCCGCAACGCCTCTGTTGTTTTCTCCAGCCCACTTGCGCTGTCCCTTTCAGCTCGGCTGCCACTCAGTTCCATTACAGACCCTAGATCGTCTCTTCGTCTGCGGCCCCTTCGATGTCTCAGCCTGGCTTAGTCGCGGCCGCTCTCTTCCGGGTGTCTTCTTCTCCGTCCGAACAACGGCTTTCGTCCCCGCTGGGCCGGATCTTCTTGCTCGTTCCCTCCGCTTCTGTCCGGCCAGACATTCTCGTACCCGGAAAGCAAAAAGCCTCCCCCGGCTGACTACTTGCCGGAGAAGGCTCAAACTCGCTTTCCCGTAATCGTTCTTCCTGCGCTCAGACTACCATCGACAATCGTCCCTTTCGTACCCTCAGTTTTTCAAGTTGCTGGAAACAAAACAATAAAAAACTCGAAACTAACGTGAATGACTCATGGCCTTCAGCCACAATGGGGGATGAAAAGGGGTGCGAGGGTCAGGGTGGGCGATACTCAAGGAGCCGACTGTACAGCGAGGCCGGAACTCAGTTGGAGAATTCGAACCCGGCCGTGAATGTGGTCGGGGCGCTTGCTGGGCACAACGAGGAGTAGCCCTCTGCCGCTGAACGCGGCGAGCACGCAAAGGAAAGGCGGATACGTTTTCGAGCGCCCACGTCCAGCGGCAGAAAGGAGTGTGTGTGCGAAACTCGGCCTTGTAGTTGTTCTCCACCACACGGAACTCTTGCACCCCTTCCAAAGAAGGGTTGATGTCAAGAATCAAACCTTGGAAGCTGTACTGGTTGCACCGAAAACTCCGACACTCTTCATTCAAAGAGCGTCGCCCCCGTGTGGAGGGGTTGCTCGAAATGGCCACTACATGTTGTGGTTGCCCTTCCGGCTTTTCGGGACGCCGCCGACCATCGATTTGTAGGGCCTTGGTTCCACGGCGACGGCCTGCTGAACTAGGCGGTAGAAGAGCTTGCCACGACTCCTTGACTTGCGGCGATTGAAGCGCGAGGTGAATTCGTCGAGATAGTAATCGAGATGCTCGTGGCTGACCGCTCCTTGATGCGTCCCGAGCAGCCAGTGCTTCAATAACGACACCACCCCGCGTGCACCCGGGGCAGCAGCTCCGACGCACGGGCCGGTTGTCCGTCCAAGTAGCTCACTTGGTGGCGATAGCCATGGCGTTCGAGCGGCTTGTAGCCCAGCCATCCGTCGGTATGGACCACACTGCCGGGTCGATCGACTCGCCGACGAAGGCCATCAGGCTGTCCCCGGAGGCGTCCGCAATCTTGCGCATCCGAATCCGCCCGATGGCGGTGCCATCTTCCTCGGTGGCTACCTACAATCAACGCTTTAGTATCGGTTTGGCGGCCCCGCACGCCCTCCTCCTGGGCGCCCAAGTAGGTCTCGTCGACCTCTACGCGCCCGCTCAGTCGGTCGCGTCCAGGCCGCACCATGGCGCGCCGCAGCTTGTGTGCCCAGGTTCAGGCGGTCTTGTAGGTGCCCAGGCCCAACACCGGCTGCAATCCCAGCGCGCTGACCCGTTCTTCTGGCTGGTCAGCAGCCACATCGCTCGAAACCAACTCTGCAGCGGCTTGCGGGTGTCTTCAAAGATTGTGCCATGCGGTCGGCGAACCTTGATGCCCGCAGCGGGCGCACTCGAGCAGCGCCGTGCGCACCGCCCAGGATTCGTCGTGCCCGCATCGCGGCAACGAAACCCTTGCCGCCAGCGCAGTTGACACAGATGTCCTTGACAGGCCGGCTCGCTGGTAACACGCGCCTCGAACTCGGCCAGATTCCGGGGATAATCCTCCACAGCCCCGGGTCCTACATCTTGTGGTCACCTGAGTCAAGTAAATACCCACCTCGGGTCTTTTAAGCCAAGTAATGTCACCTGACGAACGACATAGTCGCCGCGAGAAGGACCAGAACAACGAGGGTGGCGAGCCCGTAGTCGGTCCAGGTGCTGGGCCCGGAGGTCGCGAAAGTCGGGCCTCAACTTCGCGCCTACCAACTAGACCCTGGCGGGGTGCCGCGTGGATGTCAAAGGTGTGCTCTTGTTGGGCCCTGCCGATTTTACCCAGAACCACTGCGCTGCCGGGCCGACGAATCACGAGTGGGTGGGCCGGGATCTGCAATACCCAATTGACTGCGAAAAGCCCCCACCGCGATAGCTGTCAAGGGCACTTCGGCAACGCCGTCGGGTGTTCCGAAATCGGGAATCCAGACAACCGCATTCGTCAGGTCGAGTTCCTTTTTGCGCGTTGGTACCAGCTCCTTGTAGATCCGCGATCGCGTTGCGGTGACGATGCGAGTCGCACCACGCAAATACTCAGGAGTGTGAAACTCAACCTGCTGCGGTTCCGACCACGTCATATGGTGTGGTCGAAACAGACCTTGCAGCGATACTGAAAACTCGACCCCAGAACAACAATTGGCCGGAATCAACTTCTTCTTGACTACGATGTTCAAGATCCGCAACCGCGGCCAGAGCATTTTGACCGGACACCTTTTCGGACAAACTTCTTCCCCGTCGTCCAATCCTCCTACAAGAAAAGGGGGCCAGGATTCCGTTCTTAGGTACTTAAGTGGTGAGCGCGCAGGGACTCGAACCCCGAACCTAGTGATTAAGAGTCACTTGCTCTACCAATTGAGCTACGCGCCCAGATAGTCAACGTGGAGAAACTACTGGCACCGTCGCTGGCTGCGAGGCGCCGGCCTCGCTCTGTTTTCCGCGAGATCGCCATTGTATCACCCCGGTTGGAAGATGGGGAACGTATCTCTCTTACCATTCCCTGCGCCGATGCTAACATGAGTCGGAAACACCCCTATGGCAACCTATGCACTGACGCTTCTGCTTCTTCTACAAACTGCGCCACAGCCCGAACCGCCGGAGGCTCGTCTGCCGAGCGGCAAGTCGAGGACGCAGGCCATCCTGGAACGCGATTACAAGAAGTCCACGCGGGATGTCGCCGAAATCATCAAGCTGGCACAGGAGCTAGCGGCTGAGATCGAACGCAACGAGCAATTCGTCGTTGATGTCGACAGCATCCGAAAAGCAGAGAAGATCGAGAAGCTCAGTCAGAACATCAAGAACCGTTTCCGGCGTCTGCAGTGAGATCTCTTCAACTCGGCGCGCCGGGGCCTGTGAAGAATTTAGGATGGAATACTGTGAACAACCAAGGTCCGGCACGCGGGGCGCCAGTGGAGGTAAGACTCATGCCTGAGTCATACCTCCCGGCCCACCAATGGACAGCTCACAGAGGTCACAAGGGTTTTCTCTTGCTGCTAGGTCTCTGGCTCCTGGTTTGGTCGACCGGCTGCGCGCAGGCTGTGCCTGGTCAGCCCGAGACGAGCGGCCGGACGTCCGCGGAAGAGAGGCTGTCCAGACGTCCCCTTCGCATCGGCAGGCTAATTAAGAAACGCCAGATCGCTCCCGTGCTGAGCGTTGCCCATGCGAGCTGGCTCACGCGGCCTGAAAGAGATGAGGAGGAGCAGCCGAACCGAGTCGTTGAAGCGCTCAGCATCCCTGCGGGAGCGACGGCGGTCGATCTGGGCGCCGGCGTCGGCTATTTCACGTGGAGGCTTGCCAGAGAGGTCGGTCCCCAAGGTCGCGTGATTGCTGTCGATATCCAACGGGGGATGCTCGATCTGCTGGCCGAAAACCTTCGCCAAAGGGAGATCACGAATGTCGATTCTGTTTTGGCCAGCCCGGACGACCCCGGCCTCCCAAGAGGGCAGGTGGACCTGGTGCTGCTAGTGGATGTCTACCACGAGCTTGCCGAGCCGGAAAAAACGATGGAACACGTGAGGCGGGCGCTGAAACCGGACGGACGAGTTGTGATCATCGAATACCGCAAGGAAGACCCCAGTATACCGATCAAACCCCTCCACAAAATGACGGTCAAGGAAGTCCGAGCGGAAGTTGAGCCCGTGGGCTACAAACTCGTCGAGGTGCTCGACTTTCTCCCCACCCAGCATATTCTGATTTTCCAAGATGCTGGCCGGAGAGGTCCTTGACCTCGACTCAGTGCGTCCCGCGAGGGTTGTCAATCACGCTGGAGTTCGCGAAGGGCGGCAGCACCGAACCGAGGATCTTCGCGTCTGTGATGAGCGGAACCTTCTGAGCGGGTGGGTGAGGCTGCACTAGACAAACACCTACGCTAAAAAATGGTGTAGATAAATGGAGCCAGCGCTGATCCCTGGGCGAATACAAGGAGGGCGCCCACAAGCAAAAGGGTGATAACGATCGGCAGCAGCCAGAGCTTCTTGTTTTCCCGCAGGAAAAGAATAAACTCGTTCAGTAGAGAGAACTTGCCCATTCAGCGAACTCCTTAGCAGCCGTGCTTGGCTGGGTCGAAGTAACGAGACCCACAACGAGCACCCGGCCGGCCCATGCCGGAAACACTGCCGGGGTATCAGCTAGTCACAGCCCGCCGGGGACCCAAAGGCGTTACCGCCATCATATCAGTAACAAAGCCTTTCGCCCGACTCTACGGGTGAGCTTTCGCGGCTCCTAGCGTAGTCCGCCAATAGTACCGCAACCTATAGATTCCCACTGTGGAGAGGGAAGCCCGTTGAATTGAAACGGGCCGACTAACCTTGAGCGGCGCGGGGCCTAAGATCCGTGGCAAGAGTAGACGTCGCGAAAAATCGGGTACAGCCAGCCAATTCGCTTCAGGCTGGGTGCTTTGTTTCGAGGGCCATGATGGGGCGCGAATTGGTGGCAGTCCCCATTTTTCGCTCCCGCCACTTTTGCCACGTTCAGGCGCGAGGCGTCTCAGAACAGCCGCTCGAACTGCTCTCGACTCTGACGGGTCTTCGATTTAGGAATCCAGTAACTTTTTCGGCTTGCCCCGCGGCGGTTCATCGTGTCGCGGCCGAACACGCGGAGCACAAGCCCATAGGGCGTCATGACAAGGAAGTAGATTGCCGACAGTAGGATGCGACTGTTGACGTAGCCTAGCGCGTGCGCTAGCCGCATCCACAAACGGTGAAACTTGTGTGACCCGCCGGTCGAAAATAGACCGGTCATCAACAGGGCGAGTCCCGCAGCCCCGGTCGGCCAGTAGACCATGGGGCGACCCCGCCAGGTGTTCCAAGCGGCAATCAGTAGCAGGACAGCGCCGACTATGAAAGCCGACTTCCGCTCTTGGCGTTCGCTGTCGCGGGGATCAGTCAAGCTGAAATTCCTCTTGCCAGACCACGTCATCGACAAACTCGCCCTGCTCTTCCTTCTCTAGCACGAAGTCCTCGAGAACGAGCATGTCCATTTCGGTACGCATGAAACACTTGTACGCGTCTTCGGGGCTGCAAACGATCGGCTCTCCGCGGACGTTGAACGAGGTGTTTACCACAACCGGACAGCCAGTCAGTCGAGCGAACTCGCTGATCAGGTCGTAGTACATTTCGTTCTCGTCCCGTCGCACGGTCTGCACTCTCGCCGAATAGTCGACGTGCGTGATGGCCGGGATCGTCGAACGGGGAATGTTTAACTTGTCGATGCCGAATAGTTCCTGTTGTTCGGCACTCATCTGTCGACGGATCTCTTGGCGCACGGGTGCCACGAGCAACATGTATGGCGAATCGCAGTCCATTTCGAAGTAGTCCGCGACCGCTTCTCGCAGCACAGAAGGCGCAAAGGGCCGAAAGCTCTCTCGGAACTTGATTTTCAAGTTCATCAGCGACTGCATCTTGGATGACTGGGGGTCCCCGAGGATGCTGCGTGCGCCCAGGGCGCGCGGGCCGAACTCCATGCGCCCCTGGAACCACCCCACTACTTTTTCGTTTGCTAGCGCGCGCGCAGCTTTCTCAATCACCTCTCGTTGCGGCAGCCGCCGGTACCGCGCTCCGCTACCCTCGAGAAAAGCTTCGATGTCCCCGTGGGAATAAGACGGTCCCAAGTAGGAGCCCTTCATTCCATCGATGCCGCCGCGGCAAACCTGGACCATACTTCGCGAGTTCCCCAAATGCTGGTACCAGACCGACAGCGCCGCCCCCAGCGCCCCGCCGGCGTCTCCCGCCGCCGGTTGTATCCAGATCTGCTCGAACGGTCCCTCGCGCAAGACTCGTCCGTTGGCAACGCAGTTGAGTGCCACGCCTCCCGCCAAGCAGAGATTCTTCTCACCGGTTTCCTTGTGAACATGCCGCGCCATTTTCAACATCGCCAGCTCGGTGACTTCTTGGACAGAGCGCGCCAGATCCATCTCCCGCTGCGTGATTCTCGTCTCCGGTTTGCGCGGCGGGCCGTCGAAAAGCTGGTCGAAGGCCTTGCTGGTCATGGTTAGGCCTCCGCAGTAGTTGAAATACTTCATGTTCAGACGAAGCGATCCGTCGTCGCGCAGATCGATTAATTCGTCTAGGATCTTTTCGGTGTAGCGGGGCTCGCCGTAGGGAGCCAATCCCATGACTTTGTATTCACCCGAGTTGACCTTGAATCCGGTGTAGTAGGTGAAAGCGGAATAGAGCAACCCCAACGAATGTGGGAAATGAATCTCACCCAGCAGGTGGATCTCGTTATCGTGGCCGCGACCGTAAGCGCTGGTGGCCCACTCGCCGACACCGTCGATGGTTAGGATAGCGGCCGACTCGAATGGGGAAGGAAAGAAAGCGCTGGCCGCGTGCGACTCGTGGTGCTCGGTGAACAAGAGCTTGCCGTCATAGTTGCACTGCTTTGCGATGTGCTCACGAATCCAGAGTTTTTCACGCAGCCATAACGGCATGGCCTGCAAGAAAGACCGGATTCCGCCCGGAGCGTAATCGAGATAGGTCTCCAAAAGACGCTCGAACTTCTGTAGCGGCTTGTCGTAGAAGACGACATAGTCAAGATCCGGCGGTTTGATCCCGCCTTCCCGCAGACAGTAGGAAACGGCGTTTTGGGGGAATCGGTGGTCGTGCTTTTGGCGCGAGAATCGCTCTTCCTGCGCAGCCGCGACAATCTCTCCGTCGCGGACCAGACACGCCGCCGAATCGTGGTAATAGGCAGAGATTCCAAGGATATCCACGGCCAATCTCACCCGATTCTAGCATGCGATTTTCGTGACTCCCGGCGTCTAAGCGAACCTACCTGCACCTGCCCCTAGGTTAGGCAACCCGCAATGGCGACTCGGGCAGTCCGATGGGTGGTGACAAACACTCTTGTTTGTACGAGTTAGAAATTGCCGGCGAGCTTCGGCGGGCCGAGTCACAGCGAGGAGTCTTGGCGGAACCTCCCTTGTCTAGCCCGCCCATTAGGCATAAGTAAGCGGCCCGTAGCCGATTTTGCGAAGTGCTCGTTCCGCGGCTTGAACTCCCCGGTATTGAGCCTCTTCGAAGATCGAGATTCCGCTTAGGTCTGAGTTGGCGAAGATAACGTTACCCTCAAAATCCGCCATGCGCTCGCGCTCCGCGGAAGTCAAGAAGCCTACCGTTGGTCTAATCATCGCGTGGCCCTGGCGCATGATGTCGATTCGGGAGACCGAGCGTCGAATGTCTGGGTGGGCTGTCTCCAGATCACCGAGGATCCGCTCTTTCCAGAAGTTCCAATCATGTTCCAGAAGAGCTGCACGATTGGTCTTAGGCGAGCCATCGGTCAGCGCCCGATAGTAGGTCCAGACGACAGGTCCGTTTCCGCTCACCGCTAAAGGGTGATTCGGCACGACGTATCCAAGGCCGGGGGAGTCGTAGATGATGTTTTCCCAGGCCGAGCCTACGTTTCCTTCCCGCGGCAGCTCGTCTAGAACTAGATTCGCGGTGAGCCACGGTGAGTAGGCGAACTGCTGCGTCGGGGCGAGTTCCGTTCGCAAATGTGGCATCAAGTAAGGGGCTAGGAAAGTCGGGGCAGCGAAAACAACGGTCTCCGCCAGATACTCCTTGTTTTCCGTCAGCACGCGTAGCTGACCTCCATCCGGCTCGATGCGGTGGACCGCCGAGGACGTGCTCACGTATTGTTCGAGCTTGCCCAGCAGTTGCTTCACCACCCAGCCGTTGCCTTGCGGCCAGGTAAGCGGGCCGAGTTCGTCTTCGGGCCGCGCCGCGAAGTAGTGAATTCCCGCCCAGGCCGAGGTGTCTCCGTAGGAGGCGCCATAGTCGTCCCGGCAGCCGTAGTCCACATACCAGCGCAGGTAAGACGAAAAAAAACCTTCCTGGATCATCCAGGTTTTCATGGAGATCTGATCGAGAGCCGCCGTTCGGTTGGGAGATCGAATCGGTATGGCGAACTCGGCTCCCGAACGGAAGTAGTCCATGCGGTCCCAAAAACGCTTGAACTGATCCCGATCGATCCTGCGGGCGTCATCGGACGCTTCTACCTCCGGCTTCCAGTGTCCATCGACGAATAGGCGCTGCTGGGGTTCGGCGCAAAAATGGCGAGTGTCCCATCGACCTTCGCGCAACACGCCCAGCTCCTCGAAAAGCTCATAAACCAAAGGGATCTTTTTGTCAGGGACCGGTATATAGTGGGCACCCCAGGGAAACTCACCGGCTTCGCTTTCGCCCCAGCGTGAGTTCCCCCCGGCTTGGTCTTCGAGCTCGAGCAGCACAAATTCCCGGAACCCGAGCTTGTCGAGCCTCCAGGCGGCCGAAAGCCCGGCTATACCGCCGCCAACGACAACGATCGGCGCCTGAATCCTTTCTTTGGGTCTGGAGAAAGAGGCCCCGTCGCGAATCCTATGCCCGACGACATGCGAGCGATCGACAAACGAACCTTGGATTTCACGTTCTCTTTTGGTGAGAAAGCACGCCCCCGAGGCGGCTAGCGCGCCGCTTCCCACAAGCGCGGATTTCAGAAGTTTCCTTCGAGAGGGCTTTTCAGTAAGGGACATGAGCTAGAACTAAGGAAAAGCAAAGGCAAAGGCAACCGTCTTGCGGTCCGTGCCCGGCTGCCGTAAATGTACGGGCGCGACATGTCGCGCCCTCGGAAGCTGTGAGTTTCCTATCCTATACAAGTACAACGGCTTGCGAATTAGGAAAGCGCGCCGCTCATTTTCGATGGAATAGCAATGTCCGCCGACAAAGCCAATCCGTCTTCTCACGACGATTCCACCATTCGTCCCCGCGTCGCCACCATCCTTCTGGCGCTGTCGATGTTTTTCACCGGCGCCGCGGGATTCATGTTCGAGTGCCTGCTGAGCACGGTCGCGACCTATACCCTGGGAAACAGCATCGAGCAGTTCTCGGTGACGATCTCGCTGATGATGCTTATGATGGGCGTTGCCGGTTTCCTGCAGCGCCGAATCAGCGAGGACCGCTTGATTGAGAAATTCCTGCTTGTCGAGACTTTGCTGGCGTTGCTGGGCGGGTACGCTCCCATTGCAGTTTACGCCGCTTACGGACTGATGAGCGACCATTTCGCGCTCGTGCAGTACTTTTTCGTCGTGTCGATCGGGTTCCTGATCGGCCTGGAGATCCCGCTGGTGCTGCGCATCAACCGCCGCTACGTGCCGGCGCTGAAGTCCAACATAGCCGCCATCTTGAGCCCCGACTATATCGGCAGCTTTCTGGGCGCGCTGGTATGGGTGTACTTTCTGCTCAAATACTACCCACTCACCGAAATCAGCTTCCTTGTGGGCGGGCTGAACTTCGCGGTCGCCGTGGTCACGTTCCTCTATTTCATGCGACATCGACTTGTCGCGCAACGAGCGGTGTCGCTGGCGCTCATCGCCGTTACCGCCGGGGCGCTTGGCTACGGGTACACTCGAAACCGCTTTTGGAACGCGAATCTGGAGCAGCATTTCTACGACGCGCCCATCGTCTTCTCTAAGACATCGAAGTATCAGCACCTCGTTCTGACCGCCGCTGTCAACCCGACAGACTACCGTCTCTACATCAACGGCAACTTGCAGTTGTCGAGCCTCGACGAGCACATTTATCACGAACAGCTCGTCCACCCGGTGATGCACCTAGCGAAGAACCGCAACCGGGTACTCATCCTAGGAGGTGGTGACGGACTCGCGTTGCGAGAGGTTGTGAAGTACCCCGATGTGGAGCAGGTAACTCTGGTTGACATCGACCCTGACATGATTGATCTTGCGAAGAATAACGAAATCCTGAACGAGCTTAATCAGGGAGCTCTTCGCGACACTCGGGTTCATGCTCGGGTCTCTTCAGCGGTGCGTGGGGCAGACCGGTCCACGCCAGTCTACTACTGGAAGGAGCAAAGAGGCCCCGATGGCGGACTCGTCGAGGAAGAAGTAGCGCGCGTTGAGGTGTTCACGATCGACGCAGACAGGTTCGTCGAGGAAATCGGTGAGGTGTGGGACATCATTATCGTCGATTTCCCCGATCCAAACACTGTCGAGCTGGTGAAACTGTACAGCAGGGAGTTCTACTTCAAGCTCAAGAAAGTGCTGGCCGAGGAAGGCATGATCGCGATGCAATCAACATCGCCGTATCATGCAAAGGAGTCGTTCCTGTGCATTCTTCGAACGGTCAGGAGCGCTGGGTTCCGCACCATTCCCTACCACGACAACGTGCCTTCTTTCGGTGATTGGGGCTGGGTTCTCGCTTGGAAGTCCGCCGAGCCGGTGTCCGCTGTGAGAGGCAGAATTTCGGGCACGAGCGCTTTTGGCATCGACGCGAACGGCCTGCGCTATCTTACGCCTGAGGTTTTCAAGAGTTCGTTGGCCTTCGGCAAAACGATGCTCGAGTCCAAGCGATCAGAGATCAATCGACTCATGCAGCCGGTCTTGCTGCAAATGTACCTGGACGAGAGCTGGGAGTACTGATTTTGCTGACGCTGAATTGGGGGAGTAACGTCTCTTTCCGGCACGTGGGCCTTGGTCTACTGGTCCTCATCGCTTGCGGCACACCAACTCCGGGTGCCGAGGAAGCGGCTGCTAGCAAGCGAACGTTCCGGGATCCGGCCCCGCCTGTCGTCCAGAAACTCGCACCGATCGATCCCCCTCCACTGCGTCCCAACCCGGACGTCACGTTCCATTCGAAGCCCAAGCCGTTGCCGCCCGGCGCCGTTACCCATGATTGGAAGTCATTTCTAGGACCGACGCACAACGCGATCTCGACCGAGACCAAGCTGCTGCCGGAGTTTCCAAGGAAAGGTCCCAAGCTTGTCTGGGAGATGAAGACGGGGGAAGGTTACAGCTCGCCGGCCGTCGTGGGTGACCGGCTAGTCTACCTCCATCGTGTCGGTAACGAAGAGCGCGTAGAGTGCCTGCACCCAGAGACCGGCGAACGTTACTGGGAACTTGCCTACCCCACGAATTACCGTGACCGCTATGGCTATAGCAGCGGTCCCCGCGCGAGCCCGGTGATCGATGGCGGCTACGTTTACACCTACGGCGCTCAGGGAAAGCTACACTGCCTCAACCTCAAGACTGGGCAACTCGTGTGGAAACGCGACCTCGCTCGCGAGTTCAAAGTACCCCAGGATTTTTTTGGCACTGCCGCAACGCCTTTGATCGAAGGCGACCATCTGATCATCAACATCGGTGCTCCGGGCGGACCGACTGTAGCGGCGTTCGACAAAGCGAGTGGAAAAATGCTCTGGGGTGCCGGCACTCAGTGGGGGCCGAGTTACGCTTCGCCGGTGCCGGCGACCGTGCGTGGGAAGCGGCGAGTGTTTGTGTTCGCCGGCGGCGACAGCCGCCCGCCCACCGGAGGTTTGCTGTCAATCGATCCGTCGATTGGGAAGGTGGATTTCGCCTTTCCGTGGCGCAGCCGCAGCTACGAGTCGGTGAACGCCGCGTCGCCAGTGATCGTTGCAGACCAGGTTTTCGTGTCGGCTTCCTACCGCGCCGGAGGAGCGCTATTGAATCTGCTTCCTGACGGCGGGCACTCCCTGGCCTGGACCACCAAGGAATTCAATCTGCACTGGAACACACCAGTACACCGCGACGGGTATCTCTACGGTTTCCACGGCCGGAACGAGCCCGATGCCCAGTTGGTTTGCTTGAGCCTCAAAGACGGGAAAGTCGTCTGGAGGGAAACGCCTGAGTGGGAGGAGACGGTGATGGCGGGCGGGAAGACTCGAAAAATGTTCGCCAGTACGCTGCGCGGATCTCTGCTTTGGGCGGATGGTCGCTTCCTGGCGCTGGGCGAGCACGGCCATCTCTTGTGGCTCGACCTCTCCCCGCAGGGCTACCGGGAAATCTCGCGCGCCAAGCTGTTTTTCGCCCACCAAACGTGGGCAGCTCCTGTCCTCAGCCGTGGACTGCTCTACGTCTGCCAAAACTCGCGCGGGGTATTCGACCGCTCGCGGCCGCGCCTGCTGTGCTATGACTTGCGGGCGAAGAAGTAGGTTCCAATGCCGCCAGCTGGTCCCCTCGGTTTCGCACTGCCGGATGCTCTTCTAGGCAGCGAGCCTTCACGGTGGTATAATTTGTCATACCGGAGGTGGTATGGTCCGAAAGATCGCCGTAACCCTCGACGAGATGACCCTCGCGGAAATCGACCGCTGGGTCGAACGGGGTAAGTACCCCAGTCGTAGTCGAATCGTCCAAGCCGCGGTGGACCGGCTTGTGGAGCGAGAAAAGCGGCTGCGGCTTGCCCGCGAGATCGCGAAGCTCGACCCGAAAGAAGAACAGCAACTTGCAGAAGAAGGACTGGGAGATACCTCTTGGCCGGCATATTGAGAGGTGACATACTTTGGGCTGATTTGAACCCCGTTCGGGGTCGAGAACAGGCCGGACGGCGTCCCGTGCTGGTGTTGAGCCACGAACTGTTCAATCGTAAATCGGGCACCGTAATCGTGATGGCAATTACCAGCGGCGCCCCCCGAGCCGGTTACCCGCTGACGCTCGAGTTGCCTCGTGGAAGTCTTCCGAAGGAGTCGTGGATCAAGATCTCACAGATTCGAACAATCTCCGTGTCGCGTCTCGGGAAGCGCGCCGGCCGAATTCCGGATGATCAGATGGGCCACGTTGTCGAGGGTCTTTTGGAGTTGATCGAGTAGGCTGATTTGCCGAAAGACCTGCCACACGTAATCATTCTCGGCGCGGGACCGGCCGGCGTGGGTGCGGCCTATCAGCTCACCCGCAGGCGCCTGGCTCGAGTGACGGTGCTCGAGCAGCGCGACACCGTCGGTGGCAACGCCGGCAGCTTCGAGATCGAAGGGGTTCGCGTCGACTACGGCAGCCACCGCCTGCACCCCGCCTGCGATCCGGAGATTCTTGCCGACCTTCGTGACTTGCTTGGTGACGATCTCCGCGATCGTCCCCGGCACGGGCGGATCCGGCTCCAGGGTCGCTGGATTCACTTTCCTCTCAAGCCCGCGGATCTGGTCACGAAGCTTCCGCTCCGTTTCGCTCTCGGTGCCGGCTGGGACACCCTTCGGAAACTGTTTCCCCGCGACTCGAATCGCCCGGAAACCTTCGCTTCCGTTCTCGAACGCGGGCTCGGTCCGACGATCTGTCGGGAGTTCTATTTCCCTTACGCTCGTAAGATTTGGGGGC
This sequence comes from Bryobacterales bacterium, assembly GCA_965248205.1. Taxonomy (GTDB): domain Bacteria; phylum Acidobacteriota; class Terriglobia; order Bryobacterales; family UBA6623. The sequence continues at coordinate 5,823,825 of CBDFIS010000006.1, read as the reverse complement.
TCGAGCCGGACCAACTCTCGGCGACCCAGGCCCGTCGGCGTGTTGCGGCGAATTCGCCGGCGAAGATGCTGCGCAGGCTGGCGGCTGCCCTACCCGGACTCGGGAAGCCGGGCTCCGGGCGGTTTTTCTATCCCAGGCGCGGCTACGGGCAGATTTCCCAGTGTTTGTTCGAAGCAGCTAGAAAACAGGGGGCGGAGTTTATCCTTGGGGCTCGTGTCATGGGGATCGAATGCGAACAGGGATCGGTACAGGCAGTCACCTTTGAACAGCGGGGAGACACACGCCGGATGCCCTCGCCCCACATCTGGTCGACTCTCCCGATCACCGTAACCGCGAGGGCAATGACGCCACCGGCCCCAGCTGAGATTCTGAGCGCGGCGGCCGCGATGTCGTTCCGGGGGCTGATCTTGATCTATCTGGTGCTTGAACAAGATCGCTTCAGCGAGTACGACGCCCACTATTTCCCAGAAACCGAAATAGCTATTTCCCGGCTTTCGGAACCGAAGAACTACAGCGGCGTTTCCGATCCCCGTGGGCGCACCGTACTGTGCGCCGAGTTGCCCTGCGATGACGAATCGGCCGAATGGAGAATGAGCGACGACGAACTGGCTGATGTCGTCACTGAGTCAATGGCGAAGGCGGAGCTATCCGTGGAAAGCAAGATACAAGCGCAAGTCACTCGGCGACTGCGCTTCGCTTACCCCATCTACGGCCTCGGTTACGAAGAACATTTCAAAAAGCTAGACGACTGGTTGGCTGAGATAGACGGGTTGCTCACGTTCGGGCGCCAGGGTCTTTTCGCCCACGACAACACTCACCATGCCCTCTATATGGCGGACGCGGCAGCCAAGTGCTTTGACGAGACCGGCCACTTCGATCGCCAGCGTTGGATGTCCTTTCGCGAGGTGTTTGAAACCCACGTGGTCGAGGACTGAGGTATTCCGCCGTGGGAGGAAGAGCGAACTAACCCCGCGTCAGAGCCGTTGTGTTAGCGGACCGCTTCACGTTGCTCGATGGCTTCGCTTTCCACTTTCATTCGTTCCGTTTCGTAGGCCATCACGCTCTCGAGCGTCTGGTCGAGGGATCGTCGCGGCTCCCAGCCCAGAAGAGAGCGAATGCGGGAAGTATCCGGGACCCGGCGAGGCACGTCTTCAAAGCCGGGTGCGTAGGCCTCGTCATAAGGAACCTTAACAATCGTCGAGTCGCTGCGAGCCATCGATTTGACTCTTTCAGCAACTCCCTGGATGGAAATCTCTTGGTGCGAGCCGACATTATGCACCTGTCCGAAGGCGTTGGGGTGCTGGGACAAACCCAATAGAGCCTCGACCACGTCCCGCACGTCGCAGAAACACCGGGTCTGTTTACCATCTCCATACACGGTAATCGGCTCGCCGCACAGGGCTTGACGAACGAATCTTGGGACGACCATTCCGTACTGGCCGGTTTGTCGCGGCCCTATCGTGTTGAACAGGCGGAAGATCGAGACCGGAGAGCCAAATTCCTGATGATAAGCCAGGCCCAGAAACTCGCCGACCATCTTCGTTGCGCCGTAGGACCAGCGCGACTTGTTCGTGGGCCCGAGCAGAAGATCATCGTCTTCCGAAAAAGGGACCTTTCTGTTTTTGCCGTAGACTTCCGATGTGCTGGCCATCAACACCGGGCGGCCGAATCGCCGGGCCACTTTGAGAAGGTCTTCCGTGCCCTTTATGTTTGTCTCGATGACACGTACGGGATTCTCGACGATCAACTTGACGCCTACGGCGGCGGCGAGGTGAAAGATAACGTCGGACTGCTCCACCAGACCGTCCAGGACGCCATCGTCAGTGATGCTGCCCCGCGTGAACTCGAAATCCGCGCTGTCGATGACATGGGACAGGTTTTCAATCGAGCCTGTCGACAGGTCGTCGATCGCCAGCACACGATGGCCGCGGGCTAGCAGCTCGTCGACCAAATGGGATCCGATGAAACCGGCACCGCCCGTGACGAGATAGACTTGGTGCTCCGATGTGGCCTGTACCAACCGAGGATTCTCCGTGCCGCGCAAGCCGGGGGGACTCACATGCCCCGAGCTTTTAGGGTGACAACCGCCTAGCGGGTGGAACCTGCCAGGAGTCGTCGCTTAGGCACCCGGTGCCACGAGAGCGAAAGCGCCGCGCCAACCATAATAGTACACGCTTGACACATGCGTCGAAATCCAGGCGTGGCGAGCGTGGTGAAACCAAGTTCGCAGTCCGGTTGTGCACTTCAACGTAGGGTGCCGCGCACTGCTCCGGCTGGAGTCATTCGTCGGCCTGTGCCGTGCTACCCGGTTTCCTGAGCCGGTAGACAAACGCGTAGTCGTCTTGGTAAACCACCTCGCGGGGAAAGTCGACGCCGAGCTCCGAATCAACGCTTGTTCCCAAGCTCGTTTTCGGAAGCAGCAGAAACTGGTATGGGCGTTCTCGCAATACCTCGGGCACTCGCTCTCGCGCATCGGCCGAGTCCTCAAAAACCTCGCAGTGGAACCGTCCGATATTGGGAGCGTACCCAGTGCTGCAATTGTCCACGCTCAGGATATAGTCTTCCGGTCCGACGTGGGATTGCAGGTAAGCGAGCGGAGGATAGGTGAGTAGTGTTTCGTGAAGGTACTGCTCTGCGTCAATCCGGCCGCTAAACAATCGCAACTGAGGACCGTTGATTTCAAGGATCATCGTCACCAATAGGCAGAAAAGAAGGTTGTAACCGAGGCAAGCCTCGACGAGGCCCTTGATAGCCGGCGGCGACTCGCGAAGGAGAGCCCAGACGCGCGCGGTAGTCAGCAAGAAAATTATCATGATCGGCGCGATCGCGTAGCGAACGATCGGCCAGACCATGCCCCAATAGAGAAAATAGAGGCCGCTAAAGATCAGGCCAGCCCTTTCGGAGTCCTGTAGCGGTTTCCTTCGAAGCACGATCCAAAGCGGTGCGAACAGCACAAGGAATACCCCCATTGGGTTGTCAGAAGGGGATTCGAAGGCCTTGAAGGTGTACTTGAAGTGCACGACCCACGGTATGAGAACGTGAGGAACCCTACGCCAATCGGGCGGGCGGAGGGCGTTCGGGCGCAACGGTTCGACGGCCCAATCCAACCCTGCCGGGTAGACTGGGTTGCCGGTGAGCACGAATGTGCGCACCTGCCAGCAAATCCCAAAGGCAATAAAGATCGACGCCAGGATCAGTCCTTCCCGAAACCGCCGAGGCCAGCGCCAGAGGGTGTGGAGATAAAGCAAGCCCAGCGACGCAGCTCCGAAAAGCGCCACGTGTTTGACCCCGAAACTTGCCGCGAGAAAAAACATGCCGAGCCGTAGCCAGCGCGAGCCCGGCGATTGGCGGCCTCGCAAATAGCAATGCAGCGCCGCGAGCAGAAAAAACGCCATGGCCATATCGTTTTTTGACACGCTGCCGGTCCAGTGCAGAAAAGGCACCGAAGCGGCTAGAATCACACCTGCCACAGCGGGTGCGCGGGCAATACCGCACTCCCGAGCGACAGCAAACGCGAGCAAGACCGTCAGGCCGAAAAACAGCGGAGACACCATTTGCGCGGCCGGCTGGCCCCCAAACACGTAGCCCAAGGTCATCAGGACCTCGAAACCCTGGGGGTAGTACGAGTTCCTGGAAGACGGGAGGGGTTCTAACGCTTCCTCCGCGGCGTAGAAGCGGGCCGCGGGCAGGTGGCTCATGAGGGTATCGTGTGTCAAGCTGGGCGCCAGCGTCACCATCATCGAGCAGACCAAGAAGATGCCGGCGAATACGACGAGTACTGCCATCCACGGCTGTTTGAGGTCCGCCGTGGAGGCCCACGAGCGCATGATTCCCAGAAGCGACGCTGGAAGTTTCCGAATCTCCCGGTGAAACCCCAGCACGCAGATCCCTAGAACTGCGGCCAACGACCAGGGGTCGTAGAGACCCAGCAGTCCCAGTGGTAAAAGAAGGAAGATCAGACACGCAAGGCCAAGGCCCGCGGAGAGACTGATTTCTTCGGCATGTGACTTGGTCGTCAGTCCCGTCCGTTCTCTCACAAAACGCCCACAGCCGTAGGCGGCCAAGAACATCCAAAGTATTGTGAGCGTTGCCCTTGGTTGATAAAGCGCGAGTCCCACCACGAGCACCGAGGCGAATCCGACTGGCTCGTAGCGCCAAGCGCCTTTCTGACGAAGCCATCGATAGAGAAGAATCGCGGCAGCCAGACACGGGATACCCCATAGCAACCGGCGGTAGAACTCAGGACCGGGGCTGCGGAAGTATTCTATGTGCCAAAGAAAGGGCCCCCAGGTAAGCCAGATCGCTACGGGCAGCCAAACGAGCCACGGTAGCAGGTGGAACCGTGAGTGCCATCGCGGGACGAGGTTCAAGGCTTGAGTTCCATTTCAGAGCCAAGGGCGAAATCCTCGCGTCGCGCGGCTTTCGCGTTGGAACAGAGCTCGGTTAGCGAACCGCCTAAGAACGAAAACCGATATGGTATCATCTGCCTCGACAACCCGGCCGTCACCGGCTCATCCGAGGTTCGTAACTACCCTCGCTGGGGGGTACCGAGCGAGAACGGGAGGGGGTCGGCGGCGAGCAACGAACGCTAAAGTCATCAGTGTTGATCTGGGTCTTTCGTCCGCTAGTCTGGCTGGTGCCGCTGCCACTGATGTTATGGGCGGCAAGCGATCCGCGTTTCCGCGACGCGGAGGGCTTTTTCGATACTCCCTTTTGCCTCCCCCTCGCGTGTTCGATCGCATGCCTGCCTCTCGGGTGGGCTCTCGACAGACGCTGGCGGCGTTTCTGTCTCTGGATCGCGCTGGCGCTGTTGTCTCAGGCGGCGGGGTTACAACTCATCGACGCCGGGCCCCGAATCCACTACCAGCACTATCTGGGCTGGGATGAACTGCTAGCGGGCACCAACCGGCTGCTGTTGGCGTTTCTGGGTCTGCAGACCGTATGCGTGGTGCTAGGCATCTGGGCGCGCCCCCACCAATTTCCGCTTGGCTGCGGCGCAACTTTCGCCCCTGGGGCCTGGTCGCGATCGGAGCAGTCTTTGGGCTGTCGGCGGCCGCTGTCTCACGGGATGTTCCTTTCTATGTGGCCGAACTCGTGTGGGCCGCCTTTCTTCAAACCGTCAACCTTGGGAACATCGTTTTGGTCGCTTGGTCATTTCCGTCCGAGGCGCTGGCGAACTGGTCGGCGCGTTGGGACCGTCTTTTCGGCACAGGCGAACCGAGGCGACGGGGGTTTGGTGTTGACCGTTTCGCTCTGTGGGCGGCCGCCTGGGTGCTGGTTTGTGCGGCGCTGCTTAACACGGTCTGCTACCAGCGGTTTCCTCACTTGGAGGACGAAGTGGCTAATCTCTATCAGGCTCGTTATTTCGCCAAGGTATGCTGACCATGCCCGTCCCCCCGGTGCCTGAGGCCTTCGACATAGACCAGATGGTCTACGAAGAAAACCGCTGGTACTCCCCACTGCCAGCGGGCTGGCCGGCCCTGCTTAGCGTGGGCGTGAGGCTTGGAGTGCCCTGGCTGGTCAATCCCTGTCTGGCGGCAGTGAATCTGCTGTTGGTTTCGATCCTGTTGGAAACCCTGTACGATCGTCGGGTAGCCCGGCTGGCTGTGTTGCTACTTGCCGTCTCGCCGTGGCATCTGTTCATGACAATGAATTTCCTACCGCACACCTCGCTGCTGAGTTGTGCGCTGATTGCGGCTGCGGCGGTAAGCCGGGCACGGAAAACGCAGCGTGCATTGTGGGATGGGTGGCGGGCCTTGCCCTCGGATTCGGCAGTTGGATTCGCCCCCTAGACGCACTGATCGCCGCGGTGCTCATGGGTCTGTGGTCGCTTGGTTGGGGAGGGAAGCGACTAAAGTCCGGGGCCTTGGCCGGGCTGGTGTTGGCGACGGCGGGCAGCGGCGCCGGGACGCTTTACTACAACCATCTGTTCACCGGCAGCGTGACCTCGTTTCCCATTCAGGCTTACATGGACAGGCACTACGGTCCCAATAGCAACGCGTTTGGGTTCGGAGCGGACCCCGGATTCCCTTGGCAGATGGATCCCTATCCCGGTCACGGGCTGCGCGACGTGGTGGTTAATACCAATCTCAATCTCTTTTCCGTCAACGTTGAGCTTTTTGGTTGGAGCATAGGTTCGCTTCTGGTTGTTGCGCTGCTTCTGTTCGGTCGCGGCGGTCGTGGCGCCGACTTCGGAATGGTGTTCACGATCGTGGCCGTGATTGGGGCGCTAAGCTTTTACTGGTTCAGCGGCGGACCCGACTTCGGCGCGCGATACTGGTACCTGGCGATCGTCCCCCTAACCGCCCTTACCGCACGCGGTATTGAGTTTCTCAAAGAGCTGCTGGAGCGATCCGGCCCGCAAGGCGCTCCAGACGGTACCCGCATCCATCTGGCGGTTGTCACACTCTGCGGGTTGACCTTGGTCAACTACCTTCCCTGGCGGGCGATCGACAAATACTTTCACTACTTGGGGATGCGCCCGGAGATCGGCCGCCTGGCCGAAGAGTATGATTTTCGAGAAAGCTTGGTTCTCGTTCGGCGATCGTTTTCCGGACTACATGGCGGCGGCATTCTACAATCCTATCGACCTTGGCTCCGCGAGCACGTTGTACGTGTGGGACCGAGGGCCCGCGCTCCGGGCTCGGCTGTTCGAGGCGGACCCCCAGCGCCGAGTCTGGGTCGTCAACGGGCCGACCATCATAGGGCGCGGCTTCCGAGTCGCGCAGCGACCCCCGTTCCGCCTTTCGAAGGACAAGAGACGTGCGGCGCCCAAGGCCGAGACAACGTCCAGGAACCACTGAGCAACTCAAGGCCGGAATGAAGCGATACCATCGTCCAGGCGACCCATACCGCGGTGTCCCGGTGTTGGTTCTGGGAGCCAGCGGTTTTATCGGCCGCTCGGTGGCGCGTGCCTTGACTTCCGCGGGTGCCGACCTGTATGTGGCGGTGCGGGACCCAGGCCGGACCGAGGGGATCCTGTCTCGCTACGGTGTCACGGGCAAGGTGATGGCTGCCGATCTTGCGAATCCTGAGAGCATTCGGTCCTTGTTGCTCGACGCACGGCCCACCGTTTTGTTCAATCTGGCCGGCTATGGTGTGGACCCTTCGGAGCGGGACGAGGAATCCGCCTATCAGATGAATGCGGACTTGATTCGGACGATCTGTCAAACGCTGGTTTCGGCGGACGACGCGACTTGGCCAGGGCAGCAGTTCGTCCACGTCGGCTCGGCGCTGGAGTACGGCTCACTTGGGGGTGACCTGTCGGAGGATTCTCAACCTCGGCCCAGTACGCTTTACGGTAAGTCCAAACTGTTGGGCGCACAATACCTGACCGAGTGTTGTCGGAACAGGGCATTGCGCGGGTTGACGGCGCGACTGTTTACCGTCTATGGCCCCGGCGAGCACAGCGGCCGGTTGCTTCCCTCTCTGCTCGAAGCGGCCAACAAAGGGCTCAACCTGGACCTTACGTCAGGAGCACAGAGACGGGACTTCACCTACGTCGAGGATGTGGCCGACGGCTTGTTGAGGCTGGGTGTGTCGAGGGGCAACCCGGGCGAAGTGGTCAACCTGGCCACTGGGCGGCTGACAACGGTTCGCGAGTTCTCCCTAACCGCGGCTGAGGTTTGTCGCTTACCGCCAGAAGGACTTCAGTTCGGACGGCTAAAACCATGGCGAGCGAATCATTCGAGTCATGCGGAAAGTGCGTGGGAAGCTGCCCATGACGGCTGCCGTACAATCGCTGGATCCCGTGGTGCTCGACAACGTCGAGCGTTCCAACATTAAGCTTGAGACCTATGCTCAGATTCAGCGCGAGGTACAAGCGCAGGACTTGCCATCTTATGGTAGGCTGATTCTGTGCTTGCCGGGAGAGACGAAGGAATCGTTCATGAATGGGGTTCGGGATCTGCTCGATGCTGGGGTGAAGCGGGTTTCTGCCCATCAGTAACCAAAGGCTTTTTCAGCTCGGGTTGAAGCGCCTAGAAAGCCGAGATCACGAGCCGGATAGCCACTTTCGGGGAACACCCCTCGGGGCTTGGGAAGTTTACACGAACGATGTTCGCCCGGGATTTGCGGCGCACGCTCGTTTGGTCGACGCATCCAGAACCCGCGGGCAACGCTCAGCAATGAGTAGTGCGGAGGCTCGCCCCAAAACCTGCGGGCCCGATATCTCCCTCATCATGCCCTGCTTCAATGAGGAGCAGGTAGTCGGCTACACCATCCCGAAGTTGTCCGCCGCCTTTCGCCAGGCAGGACACCGGCTTGAGTTGATCGCCGTCGACAACGGCTCGAGTGACCGCACGGGCGAGATTATTCGAGAGTTGGCCGCCAAGGACCCGTCCGTGGTTCCCCATCGAGTTGAGATTAACGAGGGGTACGGTAACGGCATACTCAACTCCGTTTCCCGGTGTGGGTCTCCATGGGTCGGCATCATCTCGGCAGACGGTCAAGTGGATGCTGAGGACGTCGTTCGCCTGTACGAATCGGCTTTGGCGACGGACGGCAAAGTGCTCGCGAAGGTTCGCCGCCGTTTCCGAATGGATGGATTGCTACGCAAGATTATTTCGACTTGCTATAACCTGTTCGTTCGTCTGCTGTGGCCTCGCCTGGCCTCGATCGATGTGAACGGCACCCCCAAGCTTATTCGGTGGGAATACTTGCTAGCAATGGATCTGAAGTCGAAGGGGTGGTTCCTCGACCCTGAAATCATGGTCAAAGCGCACTACATGGGACTACGAATCCTGGAGTTCAACGTATTTGCTCGGATGAGGGGCAGCGGCCTCTCGCACGTTCGCCCGAACACTTGCTGGGAGTTTGTGCGCGACCTGCTCGCCTTTCGGTTTTCGAGCCGATTCCGGTTCGATCGCGAGGAAGGTCTTCAAGAAACGATCGCCTTATATCGAAACCACACGCGGTGACTACTTAAACATGCCGTGGTGGGGATCGAGAAGTCCCAGTGGATCAACAGCAGCTTCTTTTCCCCGGCTGAGCCGCGAGTCGAACGGGACTGCCGGTGCGAGAGTTTCAGCCTGCTACGACGTGTTCTTCCGGCCTAAGCCCGTCGAACCCGCGCGGTAAGTGAAGAGGTCAGCTCCTCCTGAGGTAGGAATCGCCCTGCGACTGGCGGGCGCGCAAAGTGCGAATCGAATGGCCCAGCACGCTCCACAAAAGAAGGAAATCCGACTATCTTTCGGTCTCGCCATCTACTTTGGTTACATCCTTCTTCTCAGTGCTGTCCGGGGAAAGTCGCGCCATCGGACGGTAAGTCTCGACCGTTCAATGTCTTATGGCCTGTTTTGCCCGGGAACGATTTGAAATCCCGAGGCCGCAAATGGTCGCCTGAACGGAGCATCCGGACGCGGCACAATGAGGGATGAACCTTGGCCGTACGGTTTTCTCCCAACTGATCGAGCACCTACCGAGCAAAGAGTTTCAGAAATGTGTATCGCGCTACCGCGGCGATTCCTATCTGAAAAGTTTCTCCTGCTGGGATCAGTTTCTTGCGATGGCATTCGCCCAGCTGACCTATCGGGCAAGCCTCCGCGACATCGAGACGTGCCTGCGTTCGATGCACGGCAAACTCTACCACATGGGATTCCGCGGCAGGGTAGCGCGCTCGACACTGGCCGACGCGAACGAGTCGCGCGACTGGCGGATCTACGCGGACTTCGCGCAGGTCTTGATTGGCATGGCACGGCCGTTATATGCCCACGACCCGATCGGTGTGGACTTGGACCAGACTCTGTACGCTCTCGACTCGACAACAATCGACCTCTGCCTGTCGCTGTTTCCGTGGGCGAGATTCCGCAAGCAAAAAGCCGCCGTGAAGATGCACACGCTGCTGGATCTGCACGGCAATATTCCCACGTTCATCCGCATTACTGGAGGCAAAGTGCACGACATCAACATCCTCGACGAGATCGGCCCGGAGGCCGGCGCGTTCTACGTCATGGATCGGGCCTACGTCGATTTCGAACGCCTCTTCGTGTTCACTCTCTGCTCGTCGTTCTTCGTCGTGCGAACCAAGAAGAACATCTTGCTCCAACGGCGCTACTCGCATCCCGTCGACAAATCCACGGGCTTGCGCTCGGATCAGACCGTCATACTGGCTGCCATCGAATCGGCCCAAGCCTATCCCGACCCGTTGCGGAGGGTCAGTTACTTCGACGCCCGGACGAACAAGCGGCTGAAGTTTCTGACCAACAACTTCGCGCTCCCGGCGCTGACCATCGCCCACATCTACAAGTCGCGTTGGCAGATTGAGTTGTTCTTCAAGTGGATCAAGCAACATCTGCGAATCAACTCGTTTTACGGCACCAGCGAGAACGCCGTCAAGACGCAGATCTGGATCGCTGTCTCGATTTACGTGCTCATCGCCATCGTCCGGAAACGCCTCGGGCTGGAAGCGAGTCTTTACCAGATTCTACAGATTCTCAGCGTTACGCAATTCGAAAAAATGCCCCTTTTACAGGCACTCCAGCCATCCGACTCCCCAAACGAATCCCCCTATGACCCCAACCAATTGATTCTATTCGACTTTTAACCGGACAGCAGTGCCTTCTTCTAGTCACCGTCCCGTACGGCTTCCCCCCAGAGGCCAGCCTGTCTACCGCGGCGGCTGAGGAAGGGTACAACGTTCTCGCAGCTCACTACGTCGTTCTGGCCTGGTCACTAGTGGCTGTTCTGGGATCGGCCATCTACTGGCGGTGGGCACACCGACCTGATTCACCAGCCACCGAAGCCACCATCGGGGGTGCTGCAACTGTCCAGCGAACGGGCAAAACGGGCTACTTTCTGGAGGCAGGCTGCGTATTCTTGGTCTTTGTGGCTCTCTACGCACCGCCCTTCCTCGCTCGATACGGCCCCTACATCGAGGACAGCCTTTTCCTCAACTACCTTCTGCGTATGCACTGTGGCCTAACGCCCTATCGCGACTTCCAGTTTATCTACGGTCCGCTAATGTTATACCCGGCTTTCTATTGGACCGAGATCTTCGGATACTCCATGTCATCTTTCTTTGGCTACCTTTCTCTTCTGGAAGGTCTGCAGTTCGCGGTTCTTATCCTGGTGCTTCAGCGCTATCTTCCCACCCGGTCGAAGCGGTACGCCGTTTTCGTTGTTTGGCTCTTCCGGGTTTTAAGTGGGCGAAGGAGCCAGATCGAGTTTCCCACAGTGGAAGTAGATGGCGTTGATGAAGTTCTGTTGATTGCGGAAACCGCGCGCCGTGGCCTTGACCCATTGAATCCTTGAGTTCACTGCTGTCCGGTTAAAAGTCGAATAGAATCAATTGGTTGGGGTCATAGGGGGATTCGTTTGGGGAGTCGGATGGCTGGAGTGCCTGTAAAAGGGGCATTTTTTCGAATTGCGTAACGCTGAGAATCTGTAGAATCTGGTAAAGACTCGCTTCCAGCCCGAGGCGTTTCCGGACGATGGCGATGAGCACGTAAATCGAGACAGCGATCCAGATCTGCGTCTTGACGGCGTTCTCGCTGGTGCCGTAAAACGAGTTGATTCGCAGATGTTGCTTGATCCACTTGAAGAACAACTCAATCTGCCAACGCGACTTGTAGATGTGGGCGATGGTCAGCGCCGGGAGCGCGAAGTTGTTGGTCAGAAACTTCAGCCGCTTGTTCGTCCGGGCGTCGAAGTAACTGACCCTCCGCAACGGGTCGGGATAGGCTTGGGCCGATTCGATGGCAGCCAGTATGACGGTCTGATCCGAGCGCAAGCCCGTGGATTTGTCGACGGGATGCGAGTAGCGCCGTTGGAGCAAGATGTTCTTCTTGGTTCGCACGACGAAGAACGACGAGCAGAGAGTGAACACGAAGAGGCGTTCGAAATCGACGTAGGCCCGATCCATGACGTAGAACGCGCCGGCCTCCGGGCCGATCTCGTCGAGGATGTTGATGTCGTGCACTTTGCCTCCAGTAATGCGGATGAACGTGGGAATATTGCCGTGCAGATCCAGCAGCGTGTGCATCTTCACGGCGGCTTTTTGCTTGCGGAATCTCGCCCACGGAAACAGCGACAGGCAGAGGTCGATTGTTGTCGAGTCGAGAGCGTACAGAGTCTGGTCCAAGTCCACACCGATCGGGTCGTGGGCATATAACGGCCGTGCCATGCCAATCAAGACCTGCGCGAAGTCCGCGTAGATCCGCCAGTCGCGCGACTCGTTCGCGTCGGCCAGTGTCGAGCGCGCTACCCTGCCGCGGAATCCCATGTGGTAGAGTTTGCCGTGCATCGAACGCAGGCACGTCTCGATGTCGCGGAGGCTTGCCCGATAGGTCAGCTGGGCGAATGCCATCGCAAGAAACTGATCCCAGCAGGAGAAACTTTTCAGATAGGAATCGCCGCGGTAGCGCGATACACATTTCTGAAACTCTTTGCTCGGTAGGTGCTCGATCAGTTGGGAGAAAACCGTACGGCCAAGGTTCATCCCTCATTGTGCCGCGTCCGGATGCTCCGTTCAGGCGACCATTTGCGGCCTCGGGATTTCAAATCGTTCCCGGGCAAAACAGGCCATAAGACATTGAACGGTCGAGACTTACCGTCCGATGGCGCGACTTTCCCCGGACAGCACTGCCTTGAGTTCAACCCCTCGCTGACCGCGTTCGTAATGCGGTGTTTCAGATACGTGAGTATGTTTTCGAGGCGAGCCGTCAACATCCGCGCTACGGTGACCATCGGCGTCAGCCGGCTGCGACTCGCCCAGCCGCGCCATTGCTCGAAGAAAGCTCGCGCCGCCGATTCGCGACGATAGTCGAACAGCCGCATCGCCGTTTCCTTCAACGCCCACGCCCGCGCCGTCTTCAAGTCGCTTTCGCGCAGCGCGCGGAACTCGCGCCAGGCGTCCTCGGAAAAGTTCGCTGGATGCCGCAGCCAAGCGTACTTCGTGCCTGTCAAACGCTCGTCGCCGAGATAAGGGACCGAGCGCTTGAGTATCGGCGCCCCGTTCGACAAGGCTATTACGGACTCGTCCGGATAAGTGAAAGGCAAGATTCGGATCAAATGTCGATTCCGCGAGAAGAATAACGATGTTCGGATAATTCCGCGGTTTGGTTTGCTTCAAGGTTACGTATCGGTCTATCGCATTCCGTACCTCCTCCGGCTCTAGCATTTTCCCTAGGCGACGATCGTGATAGTCCGCTCTATCGAGTCTGTCTAACTGGTATGAGACAACAAGGAAGCCGAGAAGACCGAGATCGTCCGAGAGCCTTGTGACACCTTGAGGTTTCCACAAAGCATACCTAGGAACTTGCGCAGCGACGGCGTTAGTGTAGGTAACGCTAGTACGAATAACGAAGGTGACAAATAGGACGAAGACTAGGCTGTTAACGGACATTTACTTTATCGTTCTGGATGGGTACGGGCGCAGCGACGTTCTGAAGGAATTCTATGAATATGACAACTCCGACTTTCTTCGAGGCCTCAAAGAGAAGGGGTTTTACGTCGCCCAGGGCAGCCTGGCGAATTATTCTCTTACCGCTCTCTCGGTAACGGCCACTCTAAACGCCGAAACTGGGTATTTACTTGACTCAGGTGACCCCAAGATATAGTATGGGCGGCTGTGGAGGATTATCCGCGCAATCTGACCGAGTTCGAAGCGCGGTTCGCTACCGAGGAGGCCTGTCGAGACTACCTGTTTCAAATGCGCTGGCCGGAGGGGTTCCGCTGCCCACGGTGTGAACACGACCAAGCGTGGCCAGTTCGCAAAGTGCTGTGGCAGTGCGCACGCTGCGGCCGGCAAGCTTCGGTGACGGCGGGCACGATCTTCCAGGACTCGCGCAAACCTTTGACCCTGTGGTTTCGGGCCATGTGGTGGGTGACCAGCCAAAAGAACGGGGCCAGCGCCTTGGGGCTGCAGCGTGTGCTGGGACTGGGCAGCTACAAGACGGCCTGGAGTTGGCTGCACAAGCTGCGCCGCGCTATGGTGCGACCAGGACGGGACCGCCTCGGCGGCCGTGTGGAGGTGGATGAGACCTACCTGGGCGGGGTCGAGGAGGGCGTCCGGGGCCGCCAAACCGAAGCCAAGGCGTTGATTGCAGTAGCCGCTGAGGAAGATGGCGTGGGTATCGGGCGCATTCGGATGGCGACGGTCCCTGATGCTTCTGCGGAAAGCTTGATGGCCTTTGTGAGTGAGGTGATTGAACGCGGCAGCGTAGTCCATACCGACGGCTGGTTGGGTTACGAGCCGCTGCCCAAGCGAGGGTATCAGCATCAGGTTACGTTCTTGGAGGGGCCGGAGTCGGCCTCGCGGCTGCTGCCGAGAGTCCACCGGGTGGTGTCACTGCTGAAACGCTGGCTGGTGGGAACGCATCAGGGGGCGGTCAGCCACGAGCATCTGGATTACTACCTCGATGAGTTCACCTTTCGTTTCAACCGCCGCAAGTCGCGCAGCCGGGGCAAGCTGTTCTACCGTTTGGCGCAACAGGCTGTCGCCGTGGATCCTGTCCCGTACAAATGCATGGCCGGAGGTGTGGAAAACAAAGGATGTCGCCAACCACAAGATATAGTGGCTACCTGAGTGAAGTAAATACCCAGTACGCCGAATACATAGACACACTGCTGTCCGGTTAAAAGTCGAATAGAATCAATTGGTTGGGGTCATAGGGGGATTCGTTTGGGGAGTCGGATGGCTGGAGTGCCTGTAAAAGGGGCATTTTTTCGAATTGCGTAACGCTGAGAATCTGTAGAATCTGGTAAAGACTCGCTTCCAGCCCGAGGCGTTTCCGGACGATGGCGATGAGCACGTAAATCGAGACAGCGATCCAGATCTGCGTCTTGACGGCGTTCTCGCTGGTGCCGTAAAACGAGTTGATTCGCAGATGTTGCTTGATCCACTTGAAGAACAACTCAATCTGCCAACGCGACTTGTAGATGTGGGCGATGGTCAGCGCCGGGAGCGCGAAGTTGTTGGTCAGAAACTTCAGCCGCTTGTTCGTCCGGGCGTCGAAGTAACTGACCCTCCGCAACGGGTCGGGATAGGCTTGGGCCGATTCGATGGCAGCCAGTATGACGGTCTGATCCGAGCGCAAGCCCGTGGATTTGTCGACGGGATGCGAGTAGCGCCGTTGGAGCAAGATGTTCTTCTTGGTTCGCACGACGAAGAACGACGAGCAGAGAGTGAACACGAAGAGGCGTTCGAAATCGACGTAGGCCCGATCCATGACGTAGAACGCGCCGGCCTCCGGGCCGATCTCGTCGAGGATGTTGATGTCGTGCACTTTGCCTCCAGTAATGCGGATGAACGTGGGAATATTGCCGTGCAGATCCAGCAGCGTGTGCATCTTCACGGCGGCTTTTTGCTTGCGGAATCTCGCCCACGGAAACAGCGACAGGCAGAGGTCGATTGTTGTCGAGTCGAGAGCGTACAGAGTCTGGTCCAAGTCCACACCGATCGGGTCGTGGGCATATAACGGCCGTGCCATGCCAATCAAGACCTGCGCGAAGTCCGCGTAGATCCGCCAGTCGCGCGACTCGTTCGCGTCGGCCAGTGTCGAGCGCGCTACCCTGCCGCGGAATCCCATGTGGTAGAGTTTGCCGTGCATCGAACGCAGGCACGTCTCGATGTCGCGGAGGCTTGCCCGATAGGTCAGCTGGGCGAATGCCATCGCAAGAAACTGATCCCAGCAGGAGAAACTTTTCAGATAGGAATCGCCGCGGTAGCGCGATACACATTTCTGAAACTCTTTGCTCGGTAGGTGCTCGATCAGTTGGGAGAAAACCGTACGGCCAAGGTTCATCCCTCATTGTGCCGCGTCCGGATGCTCCGTTCAGGCGACCATTTGCGGCCTCGGGATTTCAAATCGTTCCCGGGCAAAACAGGCCATAAGACATTGAACGGTCGAGACTTACCGTCCGATGGCGCGACTTTCCCCGGACAGCACTGACATAGACAGCCTCGTGGCCGCCGATTTGAAGGACAAGGCTGACTGGCGCCCGGTGAGGCGATTGCTGCGGAAGAACCGGTTGACGGAATTCCTACAGCGGTGGGGCTACTCGATCGTTAGTTTTTCGACGGTGTATTACAACGCGGACCTCACTCAGGCGGATTTCTACTTCTCGAAATGGTGGTACTTGAATCTGTTTGACTGGAATTTCCGTTTTGGCCATCCCGCGATGGTCAGGATACTCCAATCCGCGGCTCGGGTGCAAGGTCTTCGTCTTCCTCTCACGATCGATGCTCCGTTCGCTCCCGTTTGGGTCGCTGAATGCCGCTCGATCGCCGCGTTCCAGCTCGCTGGAGGGCTTTTCGCCGACACGGCTCCGAGTAGTTCCCTCTTCAGCAACCCAGCGTCTCTTCTCCGTCGCAGCCGTCGCCCGTTACCCGCCTGGCACAGGCAGCGCCCAGATCCGCCCCAGCATCTCAGCGAACAGCTTGCGGTTGAGATGCCCCTCGGCCAACAGCAGCCAGTAATAGCGGGCATGCTTGACCAGCCGCCCTCCGGTTTTCATCAACCGATGCTGCAAGCTCGTCAGCGACCAGTTCTTGATCCTCTGCGCCAGCCCCAGCCGCCGCCACAGGTTCCCCAGGTTGTAGGCCAACACGCTCAACTGCAAACGCACCTCGTTTGCCCGGAAACGATGACAGGACAGCCGTGTCCAGTGGGTTGCCTGCTTGCCTTCCTTGATCCATTGCTCGGCCGTGCCGCGCTTGTTGTAGAAGCGCACCAGCGACCGACTGGGCAAGCTCATGCTCGTGACGATGAACCCGACGCGAGGAAACAACTCGCCTTGGTGGTGCTCAACCTTGGCCACAACCCGCCGAGGCTTCGACCAACTCGCGGCCTGATAGCGGAAGCTCTTGTAGCGCACTAGTGGCTTCAGGCTCGGCCTGCCCGGCGGACGGAACAGAATCTCTTCGATCTCCAACTCCAGGTTCTTGTTTGCTGGGATGCGAATGACGTAGTCCACTCCGCGATCCTCCAACGCCTCGTAGATCTCCGGCTTGGCGAAGGCGGCGTCGGCGCGGAACGTCACTTGCTTGCCTTCTCCCTGTTGGCGCTCGATCTCGGGCAGCAGCAGTTCGTCCCAGTCCTCGGCGCTGGACACGTTACCCGCTCGCAGCTTCGCCGCCAGACAATCACCGTGCTGGTTGAACAGCAACAGCGGGTGGTAGCAGGTGGACTCGAAATGGCCGTTGTAAGCGCTGCCTTCCTGCTGACCGTGGACCGGGCTTTCCGTGGAGTCCATATCGAGCACGACACGCTCGGACTCGTCCTGCGCTTGGGCTTGAGCGACCAACTCGCGGTTCACCGCCATCAGCCCAAGCAGGTTCTCTTCACTGGCCAGCAGCTCTGCCTCAAAGCTTTGTAGACGCGACGTAAGCGCCCCGCCGCGATCCCAGTTCTTCTTCGAGCCGATCAGACGAAAAGTCGGGTCAGCCGAGACACGGGCAGCATCGTTGAGATCCTCGTAGCCGGCGAGGCGGCTGTAGACCGATTGCCGCACCAGGTCGGCCAGTGGGAACTTCTTGTTTGTGCCTTGCCGCGAATCCGTCAGATGCTCGTCGATCAGCTTGCCCAGTCCGAGCCGCTCGTCCAGTTCCCGAATGAGAATCAGGCCACCATCCGAGGTGACGCGCGATCCTTGGAAATCGACTTTCAGAAATCCGTTGAAGGTGAGCTGAAACGGCTTGTTTTCTTTTTCACCCATTGGGTGTTGGCCTCCGTGCGTCCTGACAGGGCTTGAACCCCTATAACCCCTATAAATAAAGACGCTGAAGGCCGCTGCAAGGTCGGGATGCCGAAATCAAATTGGAAATGCGGGGTTAAGGGTTGCTGATCTCCAGGTGTGAGTCGTGACGACGAAGCGCCATCGCGATGCGGTTCTTAGAAGAAGACGGAGAGAAATCATGCTCAAGGCTATGGCGGAAACGAGTGTGATTGAGTGTGATATATGCCACCCACGGTGGAGTGCCCACCGCGTTCAAGAAGCCTCGCGGATTGGACAACGCAATTTGGATATCCTGCGAGGTCAGCGGAAGCTGAGTCAGAGCGATCTTATGTTCGTTAACAGTCGATAACAGCAGCCATAGTAGACAAAGGCCGCCCAGCGCTATAAACCGGGGCCGCGTCGGCAGTAGGAAACAAAATAGAACGACATACGCGTACAAGCCAACCTGAGAGACGGTGGGGAGTAAAGCGGATATGTAATGGTCGGAAAGCAAAGATAGGCCGAAAGCGATCACTAAGACGTATCAGTGCTGTCCGGGGAAAGTCGCGCCATCGGACGGTAAGTCTCGACCGTTCAATGTCTTATGGCCTGTTTTGCCCGGGAACGATTTGAAATCCCGAGGCCGCAAATGGTCGCCTGAACGGAGCATCCGGACGCGGCACAATGAGGGATGAACCTTGGCCGTACGGTTTTCTCCCAACTGATCGAGCACCTACCGAGCAAAGAGTTTCAGAAATGTGTATCGCGCTACCGCGGCGATTCCTATCTGAAAAGTTTCTCCTGCTGGGATCAGTTTCTTGCGATGGCATTCGCCCAGCTGACCTATCGGGCAAGCCTCCGCGACATCGAGACGTGCCTGCGTTCGATGCACGGCAAACTCTACCACATGGGATTCCGCGGCAGGGTAGCGCGCTCGACACTGGCCGACGCGAACGAGTCGCGCGACTGGCGGATCTACGCGGACTTCGCGCAGGTCTTGATTGGCATGGCACGGCCGTTATATGCCCACGACCCGATCGGTGTGGACTTGGACCAGACTCTGTACGCTCTCGACTCGACAACAATCGACCTCTGCCTGTCGCTGTTTCCGTGGGCGAGATTCCGCAAGCAAAAAGCCGCCGTGAAGATGCACACGCTGCTGGATCTGCACGGCAATATTCCCACGTTCATCCGCATTACTGGAGGCAAAGTGCACGACATCAACATCCTCGACGAGATCGGCCCGGAGGCCGGCGCGTTCTACGTCATGGATCGGGCCTACGTCGATTTCGAACGCCTCTTCGTGTTCACTCTCTGCTCGTCGTTCTTCGTCGTGCGAACCAAGAAGAACATCTTGCTCCAACGGCGCTACTCGCATCCCGTCGACAAATCCACGGGCTTGCGCTCGGATCAGACCGTCATACTGGCTGCCATCGAATCGGCCCAAGCCTATCCCGACCCGTTGCGGAGGGTCAGTTACTTCGACGCCCGGACGAACAAGCGGCTGAAGTTTCTGACCAACAACTTCGCGCTCCCGGCGCTGACCATCGCCCACATCTACAAGTCGCGTTGGCAGATTGAGTTGTTCTTCAAGTAGATCAAGCAACATCTGCGAATCAACTCGTTTTACGGCACCAGCGAGAACGCCGTCAAGACGCAGATCTGGATCGCTGTCTCGATTTACGTGCTCATCGCCATCGTCCGGAAACGCCTCGGGCTGGAAGCGAGTCTTTACCAGATTCTACAGATTCTCAGCGTTACGCAATTCGAAAAAATGCCCCTTTTACAGGCACTCCAGCCATCCGACTCCCCAAACGAATCCCCCTATGACCCCAACCAATTGATTCTATTCGACTTTTAACCGGACAGCAGTGAAGACGTATAGTTGTCTGGCGCGAAGTAGGGCGCGAACGAAGGAGTAACGATGCCATAGGAGATACATTATCGGGGTCGCGACAAGGGTCGCACCGGTAAACGTAGCTGTGAGCTGTTTATAGCCAAAGGCCGGATAACGGTTTGGATCCCAATGGTCGTCGGTTAGCCCAATGTACAGGAGGAGTGCACCGACGCCGGCAATTAGAACTGCTGAGAGACGCTTAAGTGCCGGCATGGTCGTTTGGTGCTTTGCGATTACATGTGTTCAGGCAAATGTGAAATCGTAACTCGAACTGCGGGCAAGAGGTCGGCTGTAGCAGCGTGAGAAGGAAAGGCCCCGCTACCCGATCGTGCAGTTGGATGCAGTTGCCAGGTTTTGTCTTCGGCCATCCCGACAGGGATAGGGTAGCCGACGTGGAGTTGCATGCGCAACGGTAAGCCGGCTTTGCTGTCACGTCCGACCTCCTTCCCCGTCTGTTCAGCCTCTCTCGGGGCGTCCAACACCGCGCCACCGCCTCGTTCGGGCTCAGATGTGTTTCGGGATCGGTTGTTCGTGGTTCAGCCCGGAGAAACGCGGGCAGCTTCGAGGGCGGGTCAACGTGCTGGTGGAGGTGACGGAGCCGAATCGTTCTGTCGTAGATCCGGGTGCAGGGCGACTTCGACCAAGCTGGAGAGAATCTTCTCGGCGTCGAAGTATTCGCAGGCTAGTTCTCTGGCTGCTCGGCAATGGACTTCGTAACGTGCATTGACCTCGCCGATCGCTGAAACCGCCTCGTCAGGATTGGTAAATCCAATGACTCCCAATCCCGTCGGCAGCCAATTAGAGAAGCCAGTGTCCTGGAGAATCACTGGTCTTCCGCTGGCCAAGTATGCCGCGCTGCGCTCGCTAAACCAACCGCTTCGGCTAACTACGTAGCCGTGCTTGACCACGCTGAACTCGGCCTTGGATTCCTGAATAAAGGCTTGGTAGGTCGCCAGGTCTGACGAGGCCTCCCGTGGGGCCACAAGACCCCAACCGTTCGCACGGAGCACCTCGATCGCTTCCCGGGAGAGGATGCTGCAGGAGCGAGACGCAGCGGCGGCAGCAAGACCTCCACGGCGTTGACCGGCTGCGTGCGGGGGGACCTGCAGGTGGTTACTTGGTACTTGAGGGCGAAAGGTCTGATCGAGATGTTCGGTGAGGGTCAACACGCGATTACTCCTGAAGGTATGGACGCGTGCGAAGAGTGGGAAGCCGATGCATCGCCCCAAGGACTATCTACCCACTCCCATTCCCTGCAGGCCCTGCAGAATGGCGCGACGGCTGCCCCAGCAACAGTGCCGTGCGAGACGGCTTAGCCCAGGCAATCAATCCTGCTGCTGCGACTTGTTCCCAACGCCCTGTTCCGTGCCGGACGCACTGCCGGTCGCCAGAGCGGTATGTCCTCCGAGTCTACCTGAACAGACGGAATTCCACTAAACTAGTGGATTCACCATTTACGCAGAATCGGCCTCGTTCATCCTTCCTGCGGGCGACGTGTGAGTCTGGTGAAACGATAAGACCCTCTGAACGGTCGACGGAGATATTACTTGTTCCAACACGCTCGTGCTCGAAAGATGCTGCTCGTAACGCTGGCAGCGGCCGTCTGCGCCTTGGCGGCCGACGTCACCTCAGAGCGTCTTGAGAACGCGGAGAAAGAGCCCCACAACTGGCTTACCTACGGGGGCACCTACAAAGCCTGGCGCTACAGTCCTCTGGACCAAATCAACCGCGGCAACGTGCGAAAGCTGGCCCCTGTTTGGGCGCTCCAGGTCGGCGAGCTTAAGGGCGGACTCCAATCAACGCCGCTAGTCGCCGACGGCGTGATGTACCTCATAGGTCCGTGGAACAGAATCTTTGCCCTAAACGCCGCCACCGGTGAGGAAATCTGGCACTACTACTACCCGAGGCCGAAGAACGTCACATTCTATGGCACCTGGAATCGGGGCCTGGCCATCGGTCATGGACTCGTTTTTCTGGGGACGATGGACAATCACCTCTTGGCGCTCGACGCCAAGCGAGGCCGCGAGGTCTGGAAGGTGGAAATTGAGGACGCCGACCAATGCGGCTGCAACATCACCGGCGCGCCCCTCGTTGTGAAAGATAAAGTCATCACAGGAGTCTCGGGCGGGGACTCGGCACACCGCGGTTACCTGGACGCCTACGACGTCAAGACCGGCCGGCGCGCTTGGCGGTTCTGGACAATTCCAGGCCCCGGCGAGCCCGGCCACGAAAGCTGGGAAGGCGATAGTTGGCGCTATGGAGGCGCCGGTACTTGGCTCACGGGGTCCTACGATCCCGAGTTGGATCTCTTGTATTGGACCGTCGGCAATCCCACCCCGGACATGTACGGCGATGACCGCGAGGGAGACAATCTCTACACGAATTCCGTCATCGCCCTCGACCCCGATAGCGGTAAGCTGCGGTGGTACTACCAGGAGATCCCCCACGAAGTATGGGACTTCGACTCGGCGTACGAGTCAATCCTTGTCGATCTCGACTACAAAGGACGCCGGAGGAAGTTGCTGGTCAACCCCAGCAAAAGTGGCTTTACCTGGGTGCTCGACCGGACGAATGGTGAATTCATTAACGCCTGGTCCCTCGTCGAGAATTACAACTGGATCGAACGTATCGACGAGAAAGGCAACCTGATCGGGCGGCTGGAGCCGGAGGTCGGGAAGGGAACGTTCATCTGCCCTTCGATGGCCGGGGGACGAGGCTGGAATCACGGAGCCTACAGTCCTAAAACGGGATGGTTCTATTCCACGGGCAACGAGTGGTGCAATATCCTGAGAGCTCGGCCAGAGGAACCTCGGCCGGGCAAAGTATTCATGGGCGGGGAGGCCGAGGCGCGTCCGCCGCCAAATGGCAAGCCCAGCGCTCACCTCGGCGCCTACGACCCAATCACCGGCGAACGCCAGTGGGCTTACAGGCCTAAGATCCCCCTGGCGGACTCGCAACTCGTCACCGGATCGAACCTGCTCTTCACCGGTGACTACGAAGGCCGTTTCAACGCCCTCGACGCCACAACGGGTAAAAAGCTGTGGTCTTTCCGTACCGGCGCCAGTCACCGTGCCGGCCCGATCACCTATGCGGTCGCCGGCAGGCAGTACGTCGCCGCCCCGAGTGGCTCGTCGGGGGCTGGTATGGCCGCACTGTGGCCGGAACTAAAAGACTCTCCGGCCGGAAGCACACTGTTCGTTTTTGCGCTACCGGAGTCGAAATAGCCATGCTCTTGCGAATTCCTGGACGACCCATCCTTTGGGTATCGACCGTCGCCTTGTCGCTGATCTTTTTCGCCGCTCTTCTCAGCGCCCAGACCGCAACCGTCAACCTGAAAGACGCTGCACTTTTGGAACAAGGCGGCAAGCTTTACTCCACGACGTGTGCAGTGGGTTACTGCCACGGCTTGGAGGGCAGGACTTTCGGAGCGCCGAAATTGCGCGAGCGAGAGTGGGACCCCCGGCAGCTGAACGAGACCATCAACAACGGGGTGTCGGGCACGACCATGCCCGCGTTCCGGGGAGTTCTTGCCGAGCGCGATATCTGGGCCGTCGTGGCGTACATCATGACCCTCTCGACCACAGAGTTGTCGGCGTCCGACGCCGTGCTGGAAATCGGAGCCGTAACCAAGGTGCGACAGCCCCTTTCGGAAAAGGAAAAACTCGGATTCGATCTGTTCTTCGATCTGCACAACGCCAAGCGCTGCAGTGTCTGCCACCTGCTCGGGGAGTGGGGTACAGCTATCGGCCCCGACCTGGCCCACGAAGCCGAAGAACACTCGGCGGAAGAGCTACTGAGCGACATTGTGGAGCCTGACGATGGGATCGCCGGCGGGTTCGACCAGACGATTGTTGTGACGAAACACGGCGAGCAAATAGCAGGAATAAAAAAAGAGCAGACCGATGAGTTTATCCGAATCTACGACACCACGACCTTTCCCGTCCCCCTACGAACGCTCTACAAGGAAGAAATCAAGAGCGTAACCACGAAGAAAAAATCCACAATGCCCTCCGGCTACGGCGAGATGTACTCACAGGAAGAGCTGGACGCCATCGTCGCCTACATGAAGTCGGGAAAGTTCTGAAGCTGGCTGCCGGCGGCTAGGCCTGCCCCTCACGGACAGTGGAAGATGGGCGGACGCAGCGGTCCGCCCCTACAACGTCAAAGGATGCCGCCCGGTGCGGTTCTCCGTCCTCAGGCCACCAAAGCCCCGATCATGATCGCCAGCGCCACCTGGGCGCACACGGTGACGGCGCAGGCCGCCACGTTCCGGTCGCGCTCGACTTCGATCTTGAGGGTTGTGTGAGGCAGGAAAGCTTTATCAATGAGAAATTGGAAGGGGATGAGCAGAATGATCCCCATGGCAGTGCTTCTGGCGAACCCGACAATCCCTTCGGTCCATGTAGTAAAAGGGCCCGCGATGGTCCACGAGAGGATGATGCCGAGAGTGAGCAGGGTTCCACCCAGCATCACACCGGCCGCGGCGTTGCCCTTTTGAATCTCCTCGATCATGTTGAAGGGCGTCGAGAACTCGTAGATCACGGCGAAAAGCAGGAGTGCGAGCTGCCCAAGCAGAAAGAAGCCCACAGCGGTCTCCCAGCCACCGCCTTCGCCGCTAAACGAACCGTAGGCGATCAAGCCGGTGGCGGCATAGCTGCCGAACTCGGTGAAGCCGACCGCCGTATTGTTGTCCTTCAAGGCTGCGTTGTTGTTGATGCGCCGTAGAATGATCTTTTCGACGATGAACTGAGCGAAGAAGAGGAAGGCCAGCAGAATAACGCAGTCAAGGACGATGAGGCCCGTCTCTCGAAGGTAGGCCTGGACGCCTGAACCAAAGCCACGCATACCACCGCTCACAACCCCCGCCAGGCCGAACCCGAAAGCAACGCTTAATCCGCAACGGCGCAGAGCGACCGCGACGTTGCCTTTCTCTTCGATCTGGTGATCGGCGGTGAACTCGGCCGGGTCGGCACCGCTGGGGACGTCGAAGGAAGCTCGAAAACGCACGTCCCTTAACTTCTTGGCAAGCAGCAGAATGAGAAATACGATTGAGGTATCGACGGCAGCCGTCAGAAAAGTCTGAATCATTTTTCCTTCTCCTTACTCAGCCTCGGTCAAACGAGCATCCGCTATTTGCCGCTGCCTCCGAAAGAACCGCCCCGGCCACCGGGTCCGGCGCCACGCACTGAGGCGGAGGCGCGCCGGAATCCCCCGCTGCCGGCGAACGCACTGCCCTGGTAACGGGGCGCGGTCTGGGTCACTTGGCCTCGGGAGCCGTAGAGCGGAGCCGTTTGCGTTCCGCCGTAAAACGGCCGGCGGCCGCGATAGTCACTCCCCCAAGTGTTCCAGGTGTTGTAGCCGTAGTAGTGGCGCCGGCCTCCGAAAATCAGGTGGTAAAACAGGTAGGTCTCGAAAAAGCCCCAGCGCCTCCCACCGCGACCGTCACTCTCCCAGCGGCCGTAGCGAGGGTTGCCGACGTAAGCCATGCCGGGAGGGGTCGCCTCGGTGATCTTCTCGCTTTCGAATGACCCGTAGGGCTTGGCCTCGATGTCCATCCCCAGGTCGTTGATATGGGCGTAGAAGAACGCCTCGCTGACAGGAATCCAGTCGGTCTCTTCCCGCTCACCTTCCCTCACGACGGCGTACTTGTGGAAATAGGCCTCTTGAAACTTCTGGATCCAGAATTCCGCCTCGTCGTCGCGCTGGTGGGACCAATCCACGTCGGGATTGATCCGCATCGCCTTCCAGCGGTCGACGTCCACACCTCTTGAAAGCCCTAGGGCTCTACCCCGCCGACGATACTTGGCGAGGGGGTCCACGTTGAGCTTATCGAAGTAGTCGTAAACGTCCTCGGGCACTTTGCGGGCGGCGTAGTCATAATTATGTAGCGGAGGGCGATCATAGCGGCTCGACCAACTTAGGCGCCGCACGATGAGGTAGAAATCCGCTCTCATGTCAATCAGGGTCTTGGAGTAGCTTGTGCCCAGCTCCTTGAGTTGGCCCGCGGTGTTTTCGGAGAGCAAGTTGAGATGTTCCGCACAATGCTTCACCGTCATCGTGTGGTCGCCCACTACGTCACCGGAACCTTCGGCCGAGGCAGACTTCGCCTTGTCTAGACCGTCTTGGGCGTCGCTGTAGAGAGTGGCCCCTGAGGTAGCAAAAGCGCTGATATCGGCGGCGCGCGATGGGTGGTTTCTGGCAGCGTCGTCGACCGATCCTTGCAGCTTGCCGAGAGTCACTCGCATGCCGTCGACGAGGTTGCCCGACTCGGAGACAAGCTGCGATGCGTCAGCCTTGGCTCGGCGCTGGAACTCTTCTCGTGCCTTGGCAAGCCGGTCGCGACTTTCCGCCGGCTTCTTGATGAGCCGGCTTGCCTTACGGATCTCAGCCGAGATCGGCTTCAGCTCCGCCCTAAGCTTCGCGACGTCTTCGGACTTGTCGGCTTCGAGGATCGGGGCGACTCTGGCTTGGTAGCGCTTCTTCGCTTCGTCGAGCGCGGCGCCCGCCTGCTTGAAACTGTCCCCCAGGTTTTCCCGTCGCACAAAGGGACCAAAAAAGCTATCTTGTGCGACCTTGTCGAAATCCGACTGGGCGGCGGGAAGCGCCTTCCGCTGTTCTTCTACTTGGCTGGCGGCGCCTTCGGCCCGCCGTCGATCGGCGCTCGGAAGTCCGCAACTGGCCAGCGATACCACTACGGCCAGAACAGTCGGGACATAGGCCCGGGTTATCATCTAAGGCCTCCATTTCCTCCGAGCCGGCTGGCGTCACTCTTCAGGCGAATTCGAGTCGAGGTCCGGACAAGGCTTTGCTCGACGGGATAGGAGTGGGCCGTACGGACGTCCACGCTCGCGTGGTCGGAGGCTCGAACCCAGACCAACGTTTCCGGCATGGGCGTCGAGTCATCGGGTCGAGGGAAGCGAAAGGTGAGACCGATCTCATTAAAACGATCCGCGGCAAGCACGATGTCCTCCTCCAGGTCCCGGCGAACATCCGCCGCCTGCCTCCAGTCGATCCGATCGATGCACGAACTGTACTCGAGATCATGGCAGAGGGTTACGTCGACCTTGCCCCCGGCCTTGTTCGTTGGTCCCCAATAGATGTTGTCGTCGAGCTCCGCGGCTCCGTCCGTGCAAGCCAGCACTTCCGTCAATCGGCGTCCCTGGATGTCGTAGCGAATCATGTGGCTGGCGCCGATGATATGGGCCTCGATGAGAAGATCGCCTAGGAGCAGATCCCCTTGCTTGAGAATCGAGAAACGGGACTTTTCGACGAGCCCCGGGATGAGGTGAAGACGCAGATCGGTGGCCGATTCGTCCTTATAGACGATCTCAGGCATTCCGGTCTCCTGAGTCTTCTCCGGTGGTAATCACTTCGATCGCGGCGGGGTTGAGTTTCCCGCTAAGGATAATGTTGTGCTCATAGCCTTCGTCTTCGTCACCCCACTCTTCGACGCTGATGAAAGTCTCTTCGTCGTCGGAGGCGAATTGGTACTGATGAAACGGCGTCCCCTCCTCTTTGCTGTCCCGGAAGAAGGTGACTGCTGAATCTTCGTGATAGGAATAGGGCCGTTCTCGGTAGTGAGCGGAGCCCTCTTCGTCTTCGGAGATCTTCCACAGTTGCTCTTTCCCCTGAATGCCGACCTGGGCAAAAGATAGCTTTTCAAGCGAGACGAAGACAGACACTTGGTCGCCCTTTTCCCATTCCAGATAGCTGGTTTGGCCATCCTGCAAGCAATAGAGGACGAGTTCGGGCCAGCGGAAGCCCTCTCTCTCGTAAGTGTTGATGCCGCGGACGAGATAACTCTTGCCGCCGAACTTGAACAGTCCGCCGACTTTAACGTCCTCGATCGAGAGTTTATAGCGCTCTTTCGGAGGAGCGGCTGCCGCGAGTTCGCGGATGGCGGCAAACTGCTCGTCGTACCGTCTCGTACTAGCAGTGTCCAGGAGTGATGCCATGCGTCTCTCGTCTACTGGCTAGGCGGCGATGTGGTCTCCTCAGACTCGGCAGGCTCGGACTTAGCTTCGATCTCGGGAAGGTCGCGCGCTGCCTCGAGAGCTTCGACCTTGGGTTCGAGCACAGCGGACATCCTGTTCAGCTCGGCAATTCCGGTACGCGCTTTCTCGGTGCCGAGTTGCCGGATCTCATCCATCTTGTCAAGGGCCTCGAGCAGTGTGTTGTGGGCCTTCTTGACGCTTTCCAGCGCGAGCACAGGGTTGTTCTGCATCTCGCCGATTTCGACGGTCTGGCGCCCGATGGCCGCCGCGTTGGCTTCCAGCATAGCCGCCGTGGTTTCTTGAACGCCCTTCACCGCCTTGGCGACTTTCTTCTGCTGGGCAAGTGCCGCCTGGATGGCCAAGCCCACGGTCAGCAAGTTTTGCGTCACCATGACCGTGCGGTCAACCTGTTCGGCGAGGGTGTCGTTGTTCTGCAGCGTCATGTCGATGGAGACGAAAAACTGCAGGTTGACCTGCTCCATGGTGCGCAGGTCTTGGACCCGCATGGCGACTCTGTGCATCATCGCCTGCAGCTTCTGTCGTTCGCCCGGATCGCAATCTAGCAGGGCATCATCGAGCTTTTGCCACAACAGCTCGCCGACATAAGCGCTCTGCTGGATACCAAGCTGCGCCTGCTTCACCTGCTGATAGAGCTGCTCAAGCTCAGCGTTGTCTTGCAACAGTCTGTCTTTGCCGGCCCGAAGCCCGGCCATGATGGCGTCAATCTGGGTCTGAACGGACTCATACTTGACGGCGATATTCTTCAGGACCTTGCCGATGCCGGGGACGCGGCCCAGCAGCCTGCCTAGCTTGCCGGGCTGGCTCAAAACGTGAGGGTTTATCTCGTCCATCTGGTGGCGAAGCTCGACAAGCGCCTTGGGAATCTCGCCGCCTTCGCCGTCTACCTCTTTGAGTAGAGTGCCTACCCGAGTTTTGAGCAGGTTGATTTCTTGCGCGGCGCTTTGTTGCTCGCGCGCTCCGAGGGCGCCCAACTGTCGGGAGAGTTGGCGGTCTCCCGGTTCGGCTTGGACCTTGCCGGCCAACTCCGCGGCCCGCTCGACCAGCGCCGATTCGGCGGCCGAGTCCAGCCCTTTGGGAGCTAAGGGGACCAGAGCCTTCTGCTCCGCTTCCCCACCGCCGGGCGTGGCGCTTGGGGTGGGCGTTGGATCACTCATTGGTGTTTCTCCTTTTGCTGCGGGCTCGGGTCGGTTCTAAGCGAAAAATCGGGTACAGCCAGCCAATTCGCTTCGGGCTGAGTTCTTTGTTTCGAGGGCCATGACGGCGAGCGCATTGGTGGCAGTCCCCATTTTCGCTCCTGCACCACTTTTGCCGCAGGCTGCTAGGCCTCCTCAACAAAGCGGGCTCGCAGGAATGCGGCCTTGGCTCGGAAGTCACCCAGTTTTTCACTGCGAACCAGGTCCGCCACGTTGTCGAGTTCAGACTCGAGACCGTTGAGGCTCTTGAGCAGCTCCTCGCGACGGCCCTCGCGTTCCGTTTGTGAAAGAGCAACGTAGGGGTTGACCACACGCGGCAAATAGTCCTTTGCCATCTTGTTGACGGCCCAGGTAAGCTCATGGCCGTTGTGGCGTTCGTTGATGCCCGGCAACAGCTCCCGCAACTTATCGATGATCCCTTCTACTCGCGTCACAACGTCGGGGGCCAGCCCCTCCTCGCGAATCGCAATGTTGATCGTGACGAGATTGTCCAGCAGTCCGCGAAGCTCAGCCGCCGGATCAACGACAGGAGAAGCAACCTCCGGCTTGGGCTCCTTATCGAGATAACGGTAGACGAGAATGGCGACCGCGGAGGCCACGGCGGCGCTGATTACTGCAATCACGACGACGTCAAAGAGCAAATAGAGAAGGATGGCCAGTGCGAGGCCTACGCCGATGGCGACTGCCCAACGTTTTGTGCTCGCCTTCATGCGTGGAGTTTCGTGCCGATCGCTTCGAGTCTAGCAGGTTTCTTGGCCCCTACAGCGTTATCTAAAGCTAAAGATAATCCTGAAAGGGGGGAGTGTTTCCGACACAAGATGATCCTGAAACGACGGCAGGCGGGAGCGGGCGCAGTGCGGGTGAATCGAGTCACCAGGCAGCATGCTCAAAGTCTCACGCTGGTCGAGAGGCGCGAGTTTGTGGCCTCCATCGGCGACCTCGGCTTTACCGGCGCCGAGCGCAAGCAGATCGATGACCTCGTCGAGCGCACTCTGCAGGCGCACGAATACCTGCGGCGGTCGAACCCTACAACGACCGGCAAGGCTTGCCAGTCCCGGACTCGGCATGGATGGAGGGGGATCTCCCTCGCCCGACCAACCCTTTTTCAGAATCATTCTTGGATTCGAAAAACCTCCTGGTCCCTTGCCCTTGCCTAGCGAGTGTCGAATCCGCTACGCTAGACTAGGCGAAGAAAAGGAGAAGGAGAGTCCCCTTGAGCCTGTCCCTAAACTTCCCTGATCCCCAAACCCCACGACAAAAACCGGCGTTGCCTGACCCGTTGGTACGGCGCGACACCTCGCTTGACAGCCTGGTCAAACACCTCGAGGCCCTGGAACGCCAGGAAGACTCGCCGATTACCGCCATCCGGCGCCAGGCAGCCCGGGAGGCAGAATTCGTGGACCTTCCCGAAGCTGTCGACCCTCGGCTCAAGGAGGCGCTTGCCTCGCGCGGAATCACCCGGCTCTACAGCCACCAGGCGGAAGCACTCGAGCGAGTTTCCGCCGGAGAAAACATTGTTCTTCCTACACCAACCGCGAGCGGCAAGACGCTTTGCTACAACCTGCCGGTGCTAAACGAGCTTCTTCGAGACAGTGGGATGTGCGCCCTCTACTTGTTCCCGACCAAAGCTTTGTCGGAAGATCAGCTCGATGAATTCTACGGCTTGGTGGAGACCATCGGCGCGGACGTTCGAGCCTTCACCTACGATGGCGACACACCACAGGACGCCCGCCGAGCCATTCGCCGCCGCGCCAACGTGGTGCTGACCAATCCCGACATGCTGCACGCCGGCGTGCTGCCGCATCACACGCGCTGGGCTCGGTTTTTCGAGAACCTCCGCTATATCGTCGTGGACGAGTTGCACACTTACCGCGGCGTTTTCGGAAGCCACGTCGCCAACCTGTTCCGCCGCCTCAAACGGATCTGCGAGTTCTACGGATCGAAGCCCCAATTCATCTGTTGCTCGGCGACGATCGCGAATCCCAAACAGTTGGCGGAATCTCTGATCGAACAGCCGGTTTCCGAAGTCGCCGATAACGGCGCGCCCAGCGGGGAAAAGTTCTTTGTCTTCTACAATCCGCCTGTCGTGAACCGGCAGTTGGGCATCCGGCGAAGCTACATCGCGGAGACGCGCCGCCTGGCCTCAACTCTTCTGGACCGCCGTCAACAAACTCTCGTGTTCGCCAACAACCGCCTGGCGACCGAGATCCTCGTCCGATACCTGAAGGAAGCTTGCCGGCGCGGAACGTTTCCTCCAGACTCGATTCGCGGCTACCGGGGCGGCTACCTGCCGCGCGAGCGGCGAGAGATCGAGCGCCAGTTGCGCAGCGGTGAGATTCTGGGTGTCGTCGCAACGAACGCTCTCGAACTTGGTATTGACATCGGCTCCCTTGACGCCGTCGTTCTGGCGGGTTATCCGGGATCGATCGCTTCCACCTGGCAGAGGGCGGGCCGAGCGGGAAGGCGCGGCTCGCTTTCCGTAACGGTTCTGGTGGCCTCGAGCGCGCCGCTCGACCAATACATCGTCAAGCACCCCGAGTATTTTTTCGACGCGTCTCCCGAACACGCTCAGATCAACCCCGACAACCTCGAGATCCTGATCAGCCATCTGAAGTGCGCAGCGTTCGAGTTGCCGGTTCAAGACGGGGAGAAATTCGGCCCCCACCCGACGGCCGAGCCTTGCGAGTTCCTCGCGGAGGCGGGCGTTCTTCATCACGCGGGCAGCGCCTGGCATTGGACGTCGGAGTCCTATCCGGCCGACGCCGTCAGTCTGCGAAAAATTACCAGCGACAACTTTGTGGTTGTCGATACCACCGCCGAGGCAAAAGTCATCGGCCAGGTGGACTTCCCGGCAGCCCTGACGACGCTCCACGAAAAAGCGATCTACATGCACGAGGGAAAGCTCTACCATGTCGAGCGATTCGATTACGACGAGCGCAAAGCCTACGTGAAACAAGTGCAGTGCGACTACTTCACCGACGCCATCGACTACACGCAGGTCAAAATCCTCGACTCTTTCGATTCAGCAGCCGTCAACTGGGCCGTCGCTCACCAGGGAGAAGTGCGCATCAACCGCCAGATCGTAGGTTTCAAGAAGATCAAGTTCCACACCAATGAAAACGTGGGGGCGGGCAAGCTCTCGATGCCGGAGCAGGAAATGCACACCACGTCATTCTGGCTGACCTTCCCCGAAGGATTTCTCGAGGCGTTGAGCGAGTACTCCCCGACCGAAAAGCAGCACGGCGTGGTCGGCCTGGGGAACGTTCTGCGGACGGTGGGTTCGCTGCTGTTGATGTGCGATCCGCGAGACCTGGGCGTCGCATTGGGCAGCGAAGACCAAACGGGATCGAAGCTGTTCGAGCCGACGCTCTACCTCTACGACAACTATTCCGGCGGCATCGGCCAGAGCGAACCACTGTTCCGGCTGCGCCAGACCTTGCTCGAACGATCGCGCGAATTGCTTTCGTCCTGTCCCTGCGAAGGGGGCTGTCCTTCGTGCGTAGGCCCGATCGGCGAGGTCGGAGAGAAGTCCAAAGAGGTAGCGAAGCAGTTGGTGGGGCGGATGCTGGAGCCGTCGAAAGGCGAAGCTGCACTCGCGGCGCCAAGAGTTACCCAAGGACAGACAGGAGGCAGCTAAAGTCAGCGCATGAGAACCGTGCGCAGTCCCGGAACGATCACATGGGGCAAGTGAAACAAGCCGTTGGTTCGCGGAACCGGGAACATTCGCAGGATGAATCCTGACCTCAAGTCGCAACTGGCGAACTTGCGACGTCGCGTCCGTCGGGTGGAAAAGAACGCCCCGAAGCGACCGGCTGGAGCTCCGCCCAACGGGACCTTCCCCCGCTACATACAGGACTGGCCGCATGCCAATCTCGCTGCTTCCCAACTTGCCGACGACATGCCGTTGGGCGATCCGGAGCACTACCGGGCCGAGACATTGTTGGACGGCGAGGTCGTCGAAAACCACCGCGGCCGCTACTTCTTGTCCGAAAAACTCTACGCTTCCCACCAGCGCCACGGCAGCATGGAGATTTCTCACCTGGCCGACCAACCGGGCGAGCTGCTATCGGCCATTTCCCGAGATGAAATTCCGGCCTGCGCCCCCTCCCGTTGGGCTTTTCTGGACACCGAGACGACCGGCCTAGCCGGTGGAACTGGAACCTGCGCGTTTTTGATCGGCGTAGGAACCATCGAGGACGCCGGTTTTCGAGTGCGTCTTTTCTTTATGCGTGACTTCGACGAAGAGATCGCCATGCTCGAAGGGCTAGCCGATTTCTTGGCCGACTACGAAGTTTTGGTTACGTACAACGGCAAAGCCTACGATGCTCCGCTTCTCGAAACCCGCTATCGACTTGCTCGCCTGCCATTCCCGCTCGAAGCTTTACATCATCTCGACCTGCTGCATGGATCCCGCCAATTGTGGAAACTGCGTCTCGAAAGCTGCCGCCTAGCGGACCTGGAATACGAGATTCTCGGCGTGGAACGAGAAGGTGATCTCCCGGGAGAGCTGATTCCCTACTACTACTTCGAGTACCTCAAGACGAAGCAGGCTTTCCGGCTCGTGCCACTTTTTCACCACAATGTCATCGACATCGTCTCACTGGCATGCTTGACCGCCGTCGTGCTACCGGCTTTCTCTTCCGGCGGTGAAGCCGGCCTCCGACACGGCGCCGACCTGCTAGGGCTCGCGCGTTGGCTGCGCCGCTCGAAAGAACACGAATCCGCGTTGAGGCTCTACCACCGGGCGATCGAAGCCGGCCTGGCGGATGTCAGTCTGTTCGCGGCTCTGTGGGAATCGGCTCTGCTCGAGAAAAAGCTCACTCGCCATGAAGAGAGTCTTCTTACTCTGTCGGATCTGGCTAGCGTGAAGAACCCCTATCAGCAGCCCGCGCTCGAGGAGCTAGCGAAGTACCGTGAACACCGGGATAAGGACTTTAGGACGGCGCTCGAAGCAACCGAAGCGGCCCTGGCGATCGACAGGTCCCCGGAACTGCTGCACCGCAAGAGCAGGCTCGAAAGGAAGCTGTTGAAACAGGCCGTTGCGGACAAATCAGAAAACGACAAACCACTCCTCTAATCGCCCAGTTCTGAAGGTTCAGCTCGTTTGTATTGCAAAGGTTTACGTTCGTCTTGGCGCGGTCTCCTGGGAAGCCAACCGGGGCTGCGCGCGCAAAGACTCGACAGGGTACTGAGGCTAGATTCCAGAAGTTTAGGTACTTGTTTCTCCAGCGGTTCAATCCTTAAATCGCGCAACCTGTTGCTCCAAGAAAGGGTTTATACTGCGTAGAGACGCTCCGACCAGCCAGGGGTCTAGGGTAAATTCCTCGATGTTCTGGAGCAAATGCCGGAGGGTATTCGAGCGGAGGTCTCGATAGGATCACTTTGGACGCTTTTCTAACGGCCCTGGTACGCCGCTTGTTCTCCCCATGCAAAAACTGATAGCAAGTGCAGTCGGATTTCTCTGTCTGCAGATGTTGGTGCTGTCGGCCCAAGTCAGTGGGCAGCCTCCGGCCTCCGCCTGCAAGCCCGGTGACTTCGTGGTGCTGGGATCTCCACAGGAATTCGGGCCGAAGAAGGACAGCCAATTCAAGGTTCTCATTGACCAGCGATTCGACGGCGGGTTTCTCACGACAGAAACCATCTGGATCCCGGCGATCGAGCAGGCGGTTCCGAAATGGAATAACATCGCGGGTTCTACTTGGAGTTTTGAGATCGAAGGCACAACGCAGGCCCAAGCCACCGATGAGGATGGCAAGACCACCATCGCAGGTTGCAGCTTCCTGTTTGCATGTCCGGATGAACCTCCCGAGCCGCCGGGTGGCGAGCCGCCGCCGGGCATTCCGTTAGCGGCGCACCAAACGATCCTAGCGGTCACGGTGATCAACTCCGACCTTTCCGCGGAAAACTCAATCGAAGACTCAGACATCTTCTTCAACCCACGGGCGCCATTTCAGACCAACCCGAACGGGACCCAGATTGACTTTGAAACGGTCCTGCTTCATGAGTTGGGCCACGCTTTGGGTCTTGACCACAACGACAACTGCGTCGTTGGCCCCACCGTGATGGAATCGGTGGTGGATTTCGGAGAGCGGAAACGCGATCTGTCTGCGTCTGAAACGGAAGGGACGAAGTTCCTCTATCCGGACGGTTCGTCCCCAGCCATACGAATCTTCGACAGAGATGCGGTAGTGGAATTCCAGGCGGCCCAAGGCGGGCCGAACCCATTCTCGAAGGCGGTACCGATCTTCGGCCCCCGAGGAGGGCGCTGGATCGCGTCATCGTCTGCCGCTTGGTTGCAGGTCGATCCTCCAACCGGCCGCTTCCTGTTTGATGGCGAGATCAACGTTGCACCGGACGTCTCCGGTCTCGACGTGGGAAGCTACCAGGGGACCGCTTCGATCGAGCTCGAAGGATTTGCCGGACCGTCGGCAATCGTGCAAGTCAACCTAGAAGTACTGGCTAGCGCGCCGATCGGAATAGAACCGAAGCTCACCCGAGCGGGCATCGTCAGTGCGGCCAACAACCTGTCGCAGGCACTGGCGCCGGGGTCACTATTCACCCTCTTCGGCTCGCAGCTAGCTGCGTCGACCGAACAGGCTCCGCCGCGGTTTCCGTTGCCCACCCGATTGGGTGGCTCTGTAGTCTTCGTGAACGCCGTCCGGGCGCCTTTGCTTTACGCATCCCCCACTCAGATCAACGGCCAGGTGCCCACCGGATTGCCAACCGGGCGGGGCGGCGTCATCGTGCGAACAGACCTGGGTCAGACCGGTTCGATTCCCATCGACATCACCGAAACGGCGCCGGAACTTTTCTTGATCGGTAGTGGCCAGGCGGCCATTCTCAACCAAGACTTCACCGTGAATTCGGAGAATAACCCTGCGGCGCAAGGAAGCAAGATCAGCCTATTCTTCACAGGGCAGGGCCCGGTGAGTCCTCCGGTCCCCTCGGGAAGGGCCGCTCCGGTTAGCCCGCTTTCTCACGCAACCTCTGAAGCACGGGCCGAAATCGGAGGCCTCGAGGCGGAAATATTCTTCCTCGGTTTAACGCCCGGTTTCGCGGGACTCGGACAGGCCGATCTCGCAGTCCCGGTCGGACTGACAGGACAATTGCCAATCCGCCTCACCATAGGCGGAAATCAGAGTGGTTCGGGGTCGGTTTCTGTACAGTGAGCCCAGGTAACTTCATGATGATGGCGCGATTCACATTGATCTTGTTCGCGACGTTGACCTTGTCGGCATCGACCGTAGTGCGGGTCGATGTTGGGCAGCTCAGCCAGATGGCCATCAGCATCGTCGGCGGACGCGTCATCAACATCACGCCGGAAAAGAACCCCGACAACGGGTACATCTATTCCGACGTGACATTGCAGGTGTCACATGCAATTCCCTCCCACCTGGCGGGGCGCAAATATCAGTTCCGCATGGTCGGGGGCGAACTGAACGGCAAGCGCTCGCACATCGCGGGCATGCCCCGATTCCAAGTCGGACAGGACGTCGTACTATTCCTCAATAGCCGGACCGCCGGCGTCTTCGGGCCGACGGTCGGTCTCTGGCAAGGGGTCTTCTTCGTCGAGCGGGATGCGGCCACGGGAACGCGGACCGTCACCGATCATCAGCGCCGACCCATCCTGGACGTAAAAGACTACCGATTCATTGTTGGCCTGCCAAGAACCGGTAAGCAACAGGCCACCCTGGCGACTGGAAGTGGCCCCTCCGGTTTGCCTATCGACCAGTTTTTCAACCGCATCCGCACTCTACGATTCTCGCCGTTAAGCCGCTAGTCCGCATTAATCACAAACTTGCTGCCTTGCGCTGCCTGAGCAGGTGAATTGGCGCGGCTCGTTCGACGGGCTCTACGCGCTGATTCAGGCCAGTGCTCCCACGCGCTACGAAATGTGGATCCACGACACAAGTACGGACACCCTAACGGTAAAGAAGCCTTCACCCAGAACGAATACAACCCACGAGAGTTCTACGATGGCCTTCAGAGAGAGAACGCCGAGACTTGTGATCCCTCAGACCTGAAGATCCACTCGCCCGCATTTCTCACCAAGGATGCGTCGAGCTAAGCGATATGCCAAACACCTTAAATCCAGGACAGCAACTGTGTCGTGTTTGGCGACTAGGACTCCTCGTTTGGTCGTTGTGTTCGCGATCGACGACCTCGACTGTTTACTCGTCACTCAGTTTGGGTCTCTTGCGGGGCCCAGGAGGACGACCACGTCGCTTGGGGGTTTCTTTCATCCATGCCGGTGGACGCCCTCTGTGTTTCTTCCGACCTCGGGCCAAGCGTTCCAGGAGGATGATGGCACCGTCAATTAGCTTTCGTTCTCGCCGTAGCTCGATCAAGACGCTATCCATATCCACGTTCATTTCCTCTGATGGTAGAAAGCCCCGGATTCCTCATAAGTTGGCCTAACCACCAGAGTTGGCGTTACTCTGGAGCAACCCGCTTCCTGCGAAACTCAGAGACCACCCTCTGTCGGTCACATCCGTGACTCAGCTTTCGCCACCACCGCCGTAATGGTTCTCCAGAAACCGCCGCACGGCTTCGTCCTCAAGGCGCTGTTGGGCCAATAGCCCGGTCATGAAGCCGGCCCCCAGGGCCTGAGAAATCAAACTCACGATATTCGTCTTCGGAGCACGCAGGACGAAATGCGCAAGAGCAACCCTAAACAGGCAACTGTCGAAAAAGGTTTGCGTAACCAAGGAATCTGGGACGCCCGCACCTGTTATCATCTGGTCTAGATCAACGTCTGTAATCGCTTCTGCTAAATCGTTCCTCATGGGTTAAACCTCAGTCGCAACGCTGACGGCTAGGATGCTGGCCACCAGCAGCGCGGTTTGCCGCAAGATCCTGACAATCCTTTCTTGGCCCAAGCTAGTCGCGGCCCGCGAGCCGCCTCGGAGAACTTTACGTTCGTGCTAAAGTGCAGCGGTGTACTCAGCACAATTCGCACTATTCAATTATGACGTCATGACGCTATAGGGTCAAGAGATCTCTCATGGGAGCGGGTAAAAAAACCATAAATCTTAGTTTCCGGTGTGACCAAGACCTGCACGACAAGCTGCGGCTGCGGTCGTTCGAGCGAAGGGTTAGCATCCAGCAGTCGCTCGAAGAAGGCCTAAACATGCTTTTCTCGTCCGCCGGCACGGAACAGCGCCAGCCGCCGTCATCAAGCTTCGGCGCTGTCGACAAGAGAGAAGCCGCATTTCTCGACGAGATGCTTCAGTTCCTTCGCAATGCTCCCCCGGAAGCGGTGCGGGACGTACGCAGCATGGCCGCCACGATCGCAAAAATCAGCAAGCCCACCCATCACGCCGCCCGCAAGACCGGCAGCTCCTGACGGCACCAGGCTCTTGGTGCCGCTGGAAGAGTGCTCCTACCCATCCAGAATGTTGGTCTCGGCAGCAGTGTCCACGACCCGCTGGCACCCGGTTATTGAGGTGGCCAGCCGCCGACCTGGATCGGGAGGCGCTGTGAAATCTTTTTCACAAACGCGTTAGAAAAGGACAGATTTATGAAAAGAGGACTAAAAAGACAAAAGATCGCGCTATAATTATGCGCTGTGGCCCAAGTGATTGTTTTTGGCGGTTCGGGATCCGAAGAGATCACGGACGGCGAGATCGATTATCTTCTCTGTTTAGAGAATAGGATTCAGAGCACCCTGGAACTTCGGGACGCATTGGCCGACAACTTCATCACCCGACTCAAGTCAGGCGCCCAGGTGGAGCCGGGGACCCACGCCGCCCGGCTCGAGACGGCGGAAGACAACGGCGTAACGGAGGAGCGACTCCTCATCGACAACGTTTGCCGCTACAAGAGAGTGATCGGCTCCGCGACAAAGGTACGCTCAGCCTTCACCTAGGGTTGCTCCACGGAGTATCGTCGGCGCTCATTGGAGAGAGCCCAACAGGTTGCGGCATGGATATCAGCAGCCCCCTCACCCTTTGATCACACCCATGGGGCGCAGCCGCGCGACCTTCTTCGCAAGCCCCGCGTTGTGGACTACCTCGATCACTTCGTCCACATCCTTATACGCTTCGGGAACCTCCTCTAGGATTCCCTTTCTCGTTTCGCTGCGGACGAGAATCCCCGCCTCTTCAAGGCTCTTGATCACCTGCTTAACGTCTCTCCCTTTCTTCGCGGCCGTCCGACTGAGCAAGCGACCTGCTCCGTGACACACCGTACCGAAGGTTTCTTCCATCGAGCCGGGTTGGCCGACTAGCACCCACGAGGCCGTCCCCATACTGCCGGGAATGAACACGGGCTGCCCGATCTCGCGGTAGGCCGGGGTCAACTCGGGGTGGTGTGGCGGGAAGGCCCGCGTCGCACCCTTGCGGTGCACCAGGACGTCACGCTGTTTGCCATCGACTTCGTACCTCTCGTGTTTCGCGATGTTGTGGCACACGTCGTAGACAACATGGGTTTGCGCGTCCTCGCCGAGAATGCGCCTACAGGCGCCCCGCAGGAAGTGAGTAATCCCTTGTCGATTGGCCCATGCGAAATTGGCGGCTCCACGCATAGCGGCCAAGTAGCTCTGTCCTTCCGGCGACTGCGTCGGCACGCAGGCGAGCTGGCGATCGGGCAATCGAATATCGTACTTCTTCATGCCGGCGCCCATTTCACGCAAGTAATCGGTGCACACCTGATGTCCCAATCCGCGAGATCCGGAATGGATCAGCACAACCACCTGATCGGCGGAGAGACCCATCGTCCGGGCTGCCTGCTGGTCGTGAATCTGCTCAACAAACTGGATTTCCAGAAAATGATTGCCGCTGCCTAAAGTCCCGATTTGCGGACGGCCCCTCTGCTTAGCCCGATCCGAAACCTTGTCGGGATCGGCTTCGCCCAGCGCGCCCCCGGCTTCCGCGAACTCAGCGTCCCGAGGCTCGCCGTACCCGTGGGTGACCATCCAGCGCGCGCCCTCGACCAACACGCGGTCCAGGTCGCGAAGATTGATTTTGACGAAACCCGAGCCGCCCATTCCGCAGGGCACGTCTCGGAAGATTTGATTGATCAGCTCTCGCAGACGGGGCCGCACATCCTGTTGGCCGCGGTTAAGACGAACCAGCCGCACGCCGCAGTTGATGTCGAACCCGACGCCGCCCGGAGAGACTACGCCATTCGCGTAATCCGTCGCCGCCACGCCGCCAATGGGGAAACCGTAGCCCTGGTGAATATCAGGCATCGCCAAGCTCGGCCCCACGATTCCCGGCAACGTGGCAACGTTCGCCGCTTGCTCCAGCGATTTATCCTTGGCGATCTTGTCGATGATCGCCTTCGTGGCGTAGACCACAACGTCGGTGCGCATCCCAAGGCTATCGTCCCGCGGGATGCGCCAGCGGAAGTCGTCGATTCTTTTCAGTCGGGCGGCGAGACTCATATGTCCAGGAAGATGCGCGACTCCCAGCGGCCGTCGCGCTCGAGAACCTCGATGTCATGATACGTTACCGCTTTGACGATGAGCTTCCAGCGATGACGAGCCGGGTCGCGCGCCTGACCCAGGAGTCTCCCCTCGAGCATCGTTGGCTCGATCTTATCCACGCGGAATTGACTCGCCGCAAAGAGGCCAGCGTCGAACTGATAAAGCACCTCGCTGAGCCAGTTAACCAGCAACGATTCGTAATCCTCTCCCGTCGCCTGAATCGAGACTTCGCCACGTGGATCAATCGTGCCGGTCTCCGCGGCAATCGACATCATGGCTCGGGCGGCGTTCTCGAAAAGCTCCGCCGGGCTGCCGCCCCAGGCGCGGAACCCAATGTCGGCCGTATGCTCGAGTACTTCGAAAGGCTCGCTCATGAGCGCACCTAAGCGCGATGGAGGCCTGCTCGGGCCCTACACAGACCCTCAACACGCGTCCCTGTGCCCATTGTAGGTTGGTCCGCTGTGGTAAAGATGGATGTTAGGAATTTGCTGTCACCGCCGTCGAAGCCCTCTGTGACCGCCACAGTAGGGCGCACCCAACCGGCCGCCTAACTCTTACAACGCCGACTGATTCTTCTGTGGAAGCCATGCCAGGCACAATCTACTTAGTCGCAACGCCGCTCGGCAACCTCGAAGACATCACCCTAAGGGCGCTGCGCATCCTCAAGGAGGTAGACCTG
Organism: Bryobacterales bacterium; assembly: GCA_965248205.1. Taxonomy (GTDB): domain Bacteria; phylum Acidobacteriota; class Terriglobia; order Bryobacterales; family UBA6623. The sequence continues at coordinate 5,782,958 of CBDFIS010000006.1, read as the reverse complement.
ATCGCTTGTGAGGATACGCGCCACACCCGGCGGCTGCTGAATCATTTCGACATCCGCAAACGGCTGCTCAGCTATCACGAACACAACGAAACGCGGCGCGCCGCCGAGCTCGTGCATCAAGCCCAGCAAGGTAAGGACATCGCCGTGGTTTCAGACGCCGGCATGCCGGCCATCGCCGACCCCGGCTACCGCGTCGTCGCCGCAGCCATCGCGGCGGGCGTCCCCGTTGTGCCCATTCCCGGACCCGTGGCCGTCGAGACGGCGCTCGCCGCTTCAGGCCTTCCCACCGATGCGTTCCGTTTCGGTGGCTTCCTCCCGGCCAAAAAAACCCAGCGCCGCAAGACCCTAGGAGCCATGGCACACTCCACCGCCACGCTCGTCTTCTACGAGGCGCCCCACCGAATCGTAGAAACGCTGGCCGACGTGAAAGCAATTCTCGGGGAGCGGCCAATAGTCGTCGCCCGCGAACTCACGAAAATCCATGAGGAGTTCCTTCGCGGCTCGACTTCCGAAGTTTTGGCCGAGCTGCGATCCAGGAAAACCGTAAAAGGGGAAATCACTCTCCTGATTGGGCGTGGCACGGTCGAGCCCGAGGAGACGCAGACGGTTCAGCAACGGGTGGCCGAACTCACCGAAAGGCAGGGCCTCCCCAAGATGGATGCGATCAAGCAGGCGGCTCGTGAACGCGGCATCTCAAAGCGCCAGGCCTACCAACTACTTGAGCAGCGCAAGCGGCGGACAGCATCGACGTGAACGGCGGCAGCGGTGATGTTCACCACGCCTAGCAGCTCGTGGCAAGAGTCGTGCAGGAACGAAAAATGGGGACTGCCACCGATTCGCCCCTCGTCATGACCCTCGAAAACAAAGCACTCGGTCTGATGTGAATTGGCTGGCTGTACCCGATTTTTCGCGACCTTTACTTTCACCACGGGCTGCTAAGGAGGACCCCGATCCGACTTCGGTCCACTGAAATCCAAAGATTAGGTCTCATTGTCGTCCGCTCCCTTAGGGCCGTTGGTTGACACTTGTGGATGCGCGTGATAAACCGGAGCTAGGTTCCTCTGCTGCCTCGCTATCGCTTGCCGAGCTGTAAGCGAAAAAGGCACAGTGCCTTATGGAGACTGCGCTAATCCGGCTTGTGGTACGACTACCCGCCGCGGCGGCCGTCTTTGCACTCCTTGTTATCACCACGGCCGCGGCAGCACCCGGTCTGTTCCACGGTGACGATCTCGATCACTGTTGCGAGTTCTGTCACCTCGGCCACCTTCCTATCCTGAAGCCGGGCGCGGGCGTCACCTATCACGCGCCCCCCAGCCTGGCTACAACTTTCCGATCCGAAGCCGCTCCGCAGCAGAGCTATTTCTCGCTCAGCGTCCACCACTCTCGCGCTCCCCCTGCATAGACTCCGTCGACTGACGGCTTGCTCACACTCCAAGGGCAAGTACGACCAAAAGCCGTTTTGGGCCGGCGAGCGCTCGTCGAGCCCGGGCAACACGAGAGTTTATGCGAATCGCCAAGCACCTCATGCTCGTTCTATGTCTGGCAAGTCCCTGGCAAGGACTCCTCGAGCAACTCCGAGCCCAATCTCAAGGCTCGGTTGAGGGACGGGTGACGCTAGCCGAAACCGGCGCACCGCTGCGGGGAGTCTCTGTCCTCGTTCTCGAGTTGGGAAGAACGGCGATTAGCGATGCCGAGGGCCGCTACCGCTTCGATCGCGTCCCCGAAGGCTTTTATCAAGTTCTCGCTCACCTCGACAGTACGCTGACTGAAGAAGCGAAGGGGGTTGCCGTTACAGCACAGAGTCCGGCGACGCTGAACTTCACCCTCGCGATTGCCGTCCAGGAATATGAGATCACTGTGACCGCGGGTGGCAAGGAAGAGACGGCGTTCGAATCCTTCCAGACGGTTGACTCGCAAACCTCCTACGACCTGGCGGAATCCACCGCGCCGGCCATAGGAGATGTGTTGGCCAGCCGCCCCGGCAACGGGGTCGCCAAGCGCAGTTTCGGCCCCGGCAGCTCGCGCCCTATCATCCGCGGTTTCGATGGCGATCGCGTCTTGGTGTTGCAAGACGGCGTCCGCACGGGAACTCTTTCGTCGCAGTCCGGCGACCACGGAGAGCTCATAAACACCTCGACCCTCGACCGTCTGGAAATCGTCAAGGGACCTGCTACGCTGCTCTATGGCAGCAACACTCTCGGGGGTGTTGTGAACGCCGTCACCCGCCACCACGCCGTTCACGAGCACCCGCACGCTGGCCTTCGCGGTTACGTTTCGGGATCTGCGGGATCGGCCAACGCGTTCGGCGGCGGCTCGGCGGGCTTCGAATATGGCCACGGGAAATGGCTGCTCTGGGGCGGGGGCGCCGGCCAGCGCAGCGCGGACTACAACACGCCCGAGGGGCCGGTCTTCAACTCCAAGACGCGGGTCGTGAACAGCTACGGCGGGTTCGGATGGTATGGCGATAAGACTTTCGCCAGCTTCAGCGTCCAAGCCGACGACGGCGCCTACGGCGTGCCGTTTGCCGCGCAGTTCGAAGGCGGTGAGGAAGGGGTGGATCGTATTCAAATCGATTCCCGGCGTGAGTCGTATCAGGCGAACTGGGGACTTCGGAAGCTCGGTTGGGCAATCGAAGGCTTCACGCTCAAGCTCAATCTCACCAACTGGGCACACGAGGAGGTCGAGTTCTTCCAAGACGGAGGGCGCGAAGTGGGAACCACGTTCGACCAGAAACAGTTCGTCTATCGTGGCGTCTTCGAACAGGCCAAACGCGGTCAGTTGACCGGACGCTTCGGTTTTTGGGGCCTCGTTCGCGACTACGATGTAGCGGGGGCGGAAGCCCTATCCCCGCCGGTCGATCAGGACGCCTTGGCTGTTTTCGCGCTGGAAGAGATCGACTTCGAGCGCTTCAAGCTGCAATTTGGTGGTCGCCTGGAGAGAACCCACTACGCACCGGGAATGTCTATCAGCGGGGGCGAAGGCCCAGCTACGGATTATCCGAATCGCTCCTTCACCGGAGCATCCGCCGCCGCGGGTGTTCGCGCTGACGTTTGGCCGGGCGGTGCGCTAGTAGTCAACTACGCACACTCCTTTCGCGCCCCGGCTCTCGAGGAACTCTACAACTTCGGACCCCATCTTGGATCGCTGGCGTTTGAAGTGGGCGATCCAAATCTCGGCCCTGAGACAGGCGACGGAGTCGAGGTTTCGCTGCGGCAGAAGAGCAAGCGGGCTCGAGGCGAACTCAATCTGTTCTACTACGGCTTCAACAACTTCGTGTTTCCCTTCGCGACGGGGGAATTCGAGGACGGCCTCCAAGTCATCAACTTCACCCAGCTCGATAGCCGCTTCGCCGGCGCGGAGGCCAACTTGGGTTTGGCCCTCAAAACCAACGTCTGGTTCAGCCTCGGGATAGACTACGTGGACGCACAAGAAACGAACTTCAACACCCCACTGCCGCGAATACCTCCTCTCCGCGGACGCGTCGGATTCGATTTCCGCTATCAAGCACTAAGTGTCAAGCCAGAACTCGTCCTAGCGAACGACCAGCAGCAAACCTTCACGGGTGAGACCAGAACGCCCGGTTACGCGGTAGTCAACTTGAAGGCTTCCTACACCATCCCCCAAGGACGCCTCGTTCACCAGTTCGCCCTTAACCTTTTCAACATCGGCGACCGCCTTTACCGCAACCATTCCTCGTTCATCAAAGACCTCGCCCCCGAAATCGGCCGCGGCGTGCGATTTACATATCGGATTCGGTTCTTCTGAGGCTCCTTTCCAAAGCGCCGGCACTCGATGGCCGGGACGAGTAGCCGCGAAGCGGCGGCAGGATTATAGCCTAGGGTGGAGCGAAGCGGAACCCTGGGGACGAAGAGCAACAACCTCGCAAGCCCCGCAGGGGCGCAGGAGAACACCCATTTCCCCGGGCTTCCACCCGCGGCTCGGTCCACCAAAACGCTGCCTCCCTTCAGCGGAAATTTTCCACCAGCATCAGATCGCTCTGGGACTGATCGACTTGCGTGTACAAGATCGACCGGCTGTCGGGGGAAACCGTTAGGCCGAAATACGCTCGAATTCCGGGTGGAAGTGAATGGATCGTTGTCGCACGACCAGTAGCAAAGTCGAAAAACCGAATTAAGAAACTCCGGCCTGGTTCATCCGTAGCCGGCGGCTGAATGAAGTAGATCCCCTGGGGCGTCACAGAGAAGTTGAGGAAGGCAAGTACTGACTCAAGCACCTGGGTCTCTTCACCGCCGCCTACGGGAACTTTCCAGAGGCTTGCTCTGGTCAAGTCATCTCCTTTCGTGTAGTACACAAATTTGCCGTCGGTCGATTCGAACGCCACGATGCCTCCGTCTTGGGTCACCTGGATGGGTTCGCCACCCCCAACCGACACCTTCCAGACCTCGCCCCGGCCGCTGCGTCGGGAACCGAAGTACACCCATTCGCCGTCTTGCGACCAACTAGGCATAGCGCCACCCACAGGATGAGTGGTGAGGCGTATCGGGTTGCCTCCCCTGGCGCTGATGACGTAAATGTCTTGGTGCCCTTCCGGGTTCGAGTCGAAGGCGATGCGCCGGCCGTCGGGTGACCAGCGTGGCGTTCCAGAATGCGCACCTTCCTTTAAAAACAACGGTGCGGCATTCGAGCCGTCCGCATCGCTCAGCCAGATCCCGTAAGTCCCCGTCCGACCCGATGAAAAAGCGATTCGCTTGCCATCGGGAGAGTATTGCGGATTGTAGTCGTCGCGAGTCGATGAAATGAGGCGTGTCGCGGCAGCCGCGCCGCTTCCCGACTCGCGCAACGGGAGGCGCCAAATGTTTGTGTCTCGGGATCGCTTCGTGTAAGCCAGCCGGTTAGCTCGCCGGGAGATGGCGGGGAGTCTTGCTCCCTCACCGGCGACGGGCAATCGTTCCGGCTCGCCGGACCCAGAAACTGAAACTCTCCACAGACTACTAGACTCAACAAACCGGCCGATTGTATAGACAATCTCCCGCCCGTCGGGAGTCCAGGTAGGACTCCAGGATGGCAGATTCTGGAATGTCAGCCGTTTCGGTTCTCCATTTGGTGTGAGGTCCTCGGCCAGGGCGAGCAGGTAAATGTCGGAGGCAAAACCGCCGATTACCCTTACGAAGGCCAGACTTCGCCCATCTGGGGAAAAGGCCGGACCGGCATCGCCTATCGATTTCGCCGGCGGAGATGTCAGCCTGCGCTTTTCACCGCTCTCGGTTGACAGCAGGAACAGCGCGAAAGGGTCGTCGGGTGAACTTCGGTCGCCTACGACGAGCCCCTTGTCGTTGGGGGCCCAGGCGAGGGAGAAGGAGGCTTGTAATGTTCCTGCTGGGTCGCTGATCTCAGCCACTAGGCGCTCGGGGCCCCCGATAGCCGGGATCAGAAGTGCGGCAGCTCTTCCTCCGGGCAGCTGTCGCAAGAAAGCGATCCTGCGCCCATCGGCTGACCAGGCCGGACTGAGGTCTCGGGCCGGGTCGGTGGTCAGCCGCAGGGGAGTCTCGGAGCCGATCATTTTGACGTAGATGTCGAGATTGTCCTGGTTTTCCCCGTCCCAGCAGAAAGTTACTTGGTTCCCGTCGGGGGAGAAGCTCGAGGAGAATTCACTGCCCGGATAGCTAGTCAAAGGGACCGCCTGGAGGGCTTCCGGGGGGACGTCACCAGCCCCGTTGGCCGGCCCGAATACACCCAGCCAGGCGCTGGCGGCAACGGTGATGGCGATCACCACAGCAGCGGCGGCAATATACCACGGCGTACGGCTGGCGGGTTTCGACGCGGGCTGCGCCCGACGGGTGTCGCGCGCCCCCAACTCGGTCTGCTTTTGCAACTCCCGCAGATCGACCAGCATCTCGCCCACCTGCTGGTAGCGGGACTCGGGGGTCTTGGCGAGAGCCTTATTGGCAATTCGCTCCAGCTCCTTGGGGACACCCGTCCGCAGGGCCGACAGCGGCTCGGGGTCCTCGTTCATGACCGAGTACAGAACGGCCTTGTCGTAGTGGCCTTTGAAGGGGAGCTGGCCACTGATCATTTCGTAGAGCACCACGCCCAGCGCCCAGATGTCGGTACGGTGGTCGACCGTCGCGCCTTCGGTCTGCTCCGGCGACATGTAGGCGACCGTTCCTAGCCTGGACTCGGGCTTGGTGATCTTCGACCCACCCGCAAGCTGAGCCAGCCCGAAATCCATGATGGTGACGAGTTGCTGGGAGCCAGCGCCTGTGATCATCAAGTTGGCCGGCTTGATGTCGCGGTGGACGACTCCTTTCTCATGCGCAGCTTGTAGGCCCTGCGCCGTTTGGGTGGCGATATCGAGCGCGTCTTTCAGCTTGAGGGGTCCGGCCTCGATCCTTGTTTCGAGGCTGTCCCCCTCGATGAAGGCCATCGCGATAAACGTGCGGCCGTCCGCTTCGTCAATCTCGTAGACGGTGCAGATGTTGGCGTGTTCGAGTGCGGCAGCGGCCTTGGCTTCGCGAATGAAGCGACGGCGACCCTCTTCCTCTTGAACGAGATGGGGGGCGAGAAATTTCAAGGCCACGAAACGCTCGAGCTTGAGATCTTCAGCCTTGTAGACGATACCCATCCCGCCCTCGCCGAGCTTCTCGACGATTTTGTAATGCGAGATGGTCGTACCGAGCATAGGTTTACCGTCTTGGGGAATCGATTTCCCGTGGCGCCGCCCTCCCGGCGCAATAAATGGCGCCCCTACATTGTCAGGCACCGCCCCAATAATCCGTAGGGGCGCGATTCATCGCGCCCTGCAGTAGCTGGCCGTCACTACCCTTTCCCGGGGCTCCAATCACCCGTAGGGGCGCGATTCATCGCGCCCGCGACTTTGACCGAAAACGCGCTCTGCCAGGGTTTTCCCGATCTGCTTCCCAGCGCACGGCGTTCTCGCCGATATAATGCCGCACTTCCTTCCAATCTTCCAAATTCCGGATGATGTGCTCGTAATAATTCCGCTGCCAGGCAAACTAATCGTAGCCGGCGACCCGAACCTGCCGTGTTGAAACTGCCTTGAAAGCCCGCACAGTCTGCCCTAATGTAGGCTGCCCAAGTGTAGGGGCGCGATTCATCGCGCCCGCCTCTTCCGATCGTCACTGCCCCCTCCCGGGCCCAATAAATTGCGCCCCTACATCGGGTTGCTGTTCTTTAATCACAATGACCCCGTGGATGTGATTGGGCATGACCACGAACGCGTCCAGAGCCACAGCTGAAGAACGCTCCGGCAAGTCCTTCCAACAACTGGCAACGATTTCGCCAACGTCACTGAGACACACTTCTCCACCCGCAATCGAATCAATGGGTTGCAGCAGTCCCGTAGCGCGCGGTTAGTGCCGTTTCCAGACCTGCGGCTCTCGGCAGACCGGCGTTGAAACAATCCTTCGACCTCATAGCACAGCGCTCCCCGAAGCCTGCCCGTTCTACCCTTCTGTAGATCGGGCACGGCTTTCCGAAAAGCTTTGGCGATCGGTCGTCTGGGGACGACCGATCGGGGCATGGGGTGGGGGCCAGCCGTCCGCCAGGGGACGGCTTTCTTCTCGACCGACCAACCACCAAAAACCCGCCTCGACTCGCCAAGTGTCACAACACTTCCAACCCCAAAGAATCAACGACATACCGCTTGTCGGACCCGGAAGATTTCTCTCCGTGGTTTAGAATGGAGGTAGAAAAAGGGGTTGTGCGTCTAGGGGGAAGGATTCTTAGCGGAAATCTGCTCGAATCCGCTCGGATCGCCCTCGAATAGGCATCGCGGAAATGTGCTGTCACGAGTTTTTTCAGGTTTTTGAGCGGGACCCTGCGTTTTTCTGGCCCGGTTTTCTCACCACGTGGCGAGGCGAAGTCCGTGAGAAGGCTCTCAGGGCGAGGCGCGTGCCGCTCGGCGCCTCATGAAGCTTGGAAGATGCGGCCGATTGTGGTCTAATGTCATATTGGCAGGAGGCTATCCCATGAAACGATTCACCATCAGCGCGTTGTTCGTCGGCTTGCTCGCAATGAGCTGGATAGTAGGCTACGACGCTCCCATGGACACCGCGCAAAGCGCGGGGCACACCAGCGGCCAGGGGAAGATGAAATTCAAAGTGCTCTACACGTCCGATCATCTCCCGCCGGAGGCACAGAAAGAAGAAGTGCTGACCTCCGCGCACGGAGGTTTCGCCATCGATCGCCGCGAGGGAAAGGGCGAGACCTACTTCGCACTGAAGGGTGCCGGCATCATTCAGATCAGCGCCGATCTGAAGAGCACAAAGCTGCTGGCTACCGCGGCGGAAATGAAAGACGCGAACATGCACAACGCGACCATTTGGTACGCGGGGGATGGCACCGGTTTCCTGACTTTTCCCGGCAACAACGCTGCCCAGGTCTTCACCACGAGCCTCGACGGAAAGTTGGTTCATTCGCTGGGGCGACCCGACGGCAGCAGCGACCTTGGTCACCCGACAGCCAACGACTACTTCCTCGGGCAAGGCAATTTCGTGCCCACCGACACCGAGTATCTGGATGGGTTGCTGTACGTGGCAACCGGCTACTCCAAGCTCGACTACGTCCTGACCGCTAGGGTTCTCAGCACGAATCCTTTCAAGGCCGCCTGGCACGATCTGGCGTTTGGCGGCAAGGGTGACGGTGTGGGGCAGTTCGGAACCGCGCACGGCATCACCGTGCCGATGGGGACCAACCGGATAGATATCGCTGACCGGCCGAAATCCGAGATCGACCGCTTCACCCGCCACGGTCAGTACATTTCCACTGTGGACATGCCGGCCGGCTCCTTGCCATGCGATATCGACTACCTCGGAGAGTATTCTATCGTTGGCGCGTTACGGGGTCCGGACTCAAGCAAGGGAGCTCCGATCTATATCTACAAGCGTGATCAGTTGATCTCCACGATCATGCCCAAAGAGGACCTGGGCCTCGAGAACTTCACGCACATCCATAACGCGGTACTGCGAAAGCATGGCGGGAAATACTACGTCATCGCGCAGGCGTGGAACCCCGGCGACTTCACCATCCTGGAGCAGGTGGCCAACTAGCCCGCTGGCCGGTGGTTGATGACCTTGGTGGGACAAGCGATCTCGCTTGTCCAAGCAGCACGGGGTCGTCCACGGTCATTCCATCGTGAGCCTTCGGGCCGACTGACTCTTCCATGGACCGGCGGTCCCGCCGATCCCTACCAATCGCGGTCGAAGTACCTAGCCAGTCGCCCGCGCCAGGGAAATCTCGCTGATTGCGATCTTGCCACTGAAGCAGACGTCCACGTCGGCCCCAGGCTTGCGTTGTCTTTCCACATACTTGCCGTCGTAGTGCAGCAGCCCGTCCTCTTCACGAAAGTCCAAGGGCAGGGGGGAAAGATCGAGCAGGCAGAATATCACCTCGGGCTGATCGGCGGCACGCTCGGGACAGGGTAGGTTGATGTTCCAAAACGTCGACGCCGGATGGGGCCGCTTCATCAACTCTTCAAGCAACGGTCTGGTCCAATTGGAAGCCTGGTGCCAGTCGGCTTCGGTGAGGGGTCTAGTGTGGAACTGCGAGACGGCGATGCCCGGCAGGCCGCGCAAAGTGGCCTCGCGGGCTGCCGCAACCGTCCCCGAATGGTATACATCGACTCCCAGGTTGCCGCCTCTGTTGATCCCCGACAGCACCCAGTCAATCTCGGAGCCGAACCTGTGGATAGCCACGCGCACGCAATCGGCCGGCGTGCCTTCGACGGAATAGCGATCCTCGTCGAGCCGGACCACCCGAAAACCCTGGTCAGTCGTCGCCCGGTGGCTGCAGCCCGACAAGGCGCGGTCGGGTGCCATGACGAGCGTTTCGGCCATGCCGTCGACGGCGCCTCCAAGCGCCTCAAGCCCCGGGGCGTCGATCCCATCATCATTGGTCAGGAGAAGCTTCATATCGGAGGGGCGCCTCGAATCCATTCTGGCAGAAAGCGGGAGAGCGGAAGAGCGTTCGGTGGACTACACTCCTGCGACACTCTCTCGCGCTCTCTGACCACAAACCCCGGATGCTAGAATTAGCAAGCCTTCCCCGCAGCACCCGAATTGCATGAACTTCGAATTCTCCGACAAGGTCGCTGATCTCCAAAATCGGCTTCAGACCTTCATGGACGAACATATCTACCCCAACGAGAAGCCCTATCAGGACCAGATCCGGGAGGGGGACCGCTGGAAGATTCCACCCCTGATGGAAGAGCTCAAAGCAAAAGCCCGGGCGGCAGGTCTCTGGAATCTCTTTCTGCCGGACAGCGAATACGGCGCCGGGCTGACGAACTCGGAGTACGCCCCGCTCTGCGAGATCATGGGCCGCTCGCCCATGGCGCCGGAGGTCTTTAACTGCTCGCCACCGGACACCGGCAACATGGAAGTGCTTGTTCGTTACGGCACCCGAGAACAGAAGCAACGCTGGCTCAAGCCGCTGCTCAATGGCGAGATTCGATCCTGCTTTTGCATGACCGAGCCGGACGTGGCGTCGTCCGACGCTACGAACATTCGTGCCCGCATCGAACGTGACGGCGACGAGTACGTCATCAACGGCCGCAAGTGGTGGACGACAGGAGCAGGAGATCCTCGTTGCAGAATCTCCATCTTCATGGGGTTGACCGACCCGACAGCCGAGCGCCACAAGCAGCAGTCGATGATTCTGGTACCCACTGATGCTTCTGGTGTGAAGGTCGAACGCCTGCTAAACGTCTTCGGCTACGACGACGCGCCCCACGGGCACGGCGAGATCAGCTTCGACAACGTCCGGGTCCCCGCGTCTAACATCCTTCTCGGTGAGGGACGAGGCTTCGAGATCGCGCAGGGCCGCCTAGGATCGGGACGCATCCATCATTGCATGCGTCTCGTTGGGGTGGCGGAGCGCGCGCTGGAAATCATGTGTCGACGCGTCGCGTCGCGCGTGGCCTTCGGACAGTCTCTTGCCGAGATGGGAACGATTCGAGCCGACATCGCTAACTCGCGCATGGAAATTGACCAGGCTCGGCTTCTCGCGTTGAAGGCCGCCTACATGATGGATACCGTGGGCAATAAAGCAGCGCGAGCGGAGATCGCGATGATCAAGGTCGTCGGGCCAAGCATGGCCCTGCGGGTTCTCGATCGCGCCATCCAGGCACATGGTGGAGCCGGGGTTTGTGACGACTTTTTCCTGGCGTCGGCCTGGGCCACCGCTCGAACGCTGCGGCTCGCCGATGGACCCGACGAGGTACACCGCGAAGCAATCGCCAAACTGGAGTTGAAGAAACACAGCTAGTCTGCGTCACTGCCCGGAGTCCCGACCCGCCGGGTAGTTCACGAAAGACGACTCCCCACAGGTTACCGCAAGTGCTGTGGGATCAGTCCTCTAGCCCGGTCTAGAGGTGCTCCCGGAAAACAACGCCGTCGCAAGGGTATGGTTTCATTACCTATAGGACCACAGTCCTAATTTTGCGACTGGACCTTGACCCGACGGCGTCTTTTGTCGTAAAAACAACGGATGGCATGACGCAGCTCATGTCATCGCCCTTGAGACCGCATACGGTCCAGAAACTCCAAACGTGCGCGTGTTAATCCGGCTCAAGATAAAGCGGGTGAGGCCCCGGCTGGTGCTGGCCCTATCGTGCGCGTCAGTGGGGGTCGCTGTGGCGTGGTACCCGGTGGCTGCTCGAGTCGGTTGGGCCAACTTGTCCCAGCACGCGCCCCTCACTCCTGCTTTTCAGATAGTGGGGATCATGCTGTGCCTGGGCAGCCTGATGGTAGTACGGCGCCGCAAACGGGCCGTACTTGTTCCCGAACAGCTCGATGAGGACGAGGTGAGATCGGTCACCGACTGGATGCAAGACTTCGAGAAACACGAGGCCGCGAAAAGGCCTCAGTCGAGAATTGAGAAGGCGGAGAAAACGCTTCCGTCGAAATCTGCAAGCAGTCAGACCCCTCCCGAGCTCGAGCGCGGTTTCATCCTGGGGACACGCAAGAGGTCGCGGTAGGGAATGCAGCTCTTTGACCGCCCCGCCCCGGGGCTCGTCCGTCCAATCAGCTAGCCGGCGCCGCGCAAATCACGACCGCTCATCTCCGCCGGCTGCTCGACACCCAGGACGCCGAGGATGGTTGGGGCGATATCCCTTAGCGAGCCGCCCTCCGCGAGCTTCCGCGCAGACTCACTGACCAAAATGAACGGTACCGGAAACGTCGTGTGGTAGGTGTGGGGATGGCCGGCTACAGGGTCGACCATCAAGTCGGCGTTTCCATGATCGGCGGTGACGATCCACGCCCCGCCTTTTCGCTTTAGTACTTCATAGATGCTCCCGAGACAGTTGTCGACAGTCTCGATCGCTCTTATCGCGGCGTCAATTTTGCCCGTGTGTCCCACCATGTCCCCGTTCGCGAAATTGACGACGACGAGATCGAAGTGCCCGCTCTCGATGCCGTCTACGACAACATCGCAAACCAGGGAGGCGCTCATCTCGGGCTGCAGGTCATAGGTGGCGACCTTCGGTGAAGGAATCAAAGTTCTTTCTTCGCCTGGGTAGGGCGTTTCCCGACCGCCGTTAAAGAAGTACGTCACGTGGGGGTACTTCTCCGTCTCCGCCGTGCGGAGGTTCGTCCAACCCCTCTCGCCGCAAAGCTGACCAAGGATATGCTCGGGCTGGTGCGTCGAAATGACGTGCGGGAAGCTGTACGTTCGGTCGTACTCGGTCATGGTCAAATAGTGGAGACTTTTGGGCGCCAAGCTCCTCGGCGGCCGGTCAAGCGACGGGTCGTTGAGGGCCAGTGTCATCTGCCTGGCGCGGTCAGCCCGGAAGTTGAAGAAGATGACGGCATCTTCCTCCTCGATCCTGGCGATCGGGTTGCCGCTTTCGTCGACCATGACCACCGGTTCAACGAATTCGTCGGTCACGCCTTGTGCGTAGGAAGCCCGCATCGCCTCTAGCGGGTCTGTTGCCCGGTTCCCTTCCCCCAAGACCATTGCGCGGAAGGCCCGCTCGATCCTTTCCCATCGTCGATCGCGGTCCATGGCGTAGTAGCGCCCGCTAATGGTGGCTATCCTGCCGACCCCTAGGTTCTTCATTTTCCGGAGCAACTCTTCGATATAGCCGGCGCCGCTTTCAGGCGGCTTGTCTCGACCGTCGGTGAAGCAGTGAACGAAAACGTCCTCAACTTCGTGACGCCTGGCTATTTCCAACAGGGCGAAAAGATGCCTGAGCTGAGAATGCACACCTCCTTGGCTGGTCAAACCGAGCAGGTGGAGTCTGCGGGAGCGGGCGTGCTCCATCGCCTTGAGCAAAACCTCATTGGAGAAGAACTCGCCACTCTCGATCATGTCGTCGATGCGGGTAACGTCCATCTTGACAATGCGTCCGGCACCGATACTGAGATGTCCGACTTCGCTGTTGCCCATCTGTCCTTCGGGCAGGCCGACAAAAGGTCCGTCGGTCCGGATCAACGTATGCGGATACTCCCGCCACAGGCGCTCGAAGTTGGGCTTGCGAGCCATGGCGACGGCGTTGTTCTCCGGGTTTGGATTATGGGCCCAACCATCCATGATGGTGAGGACAAAGGGCCGCGGACGTTGCATGACGAGTGAACCAGTGTAGCGGTTCCATTATGGCAAGAGGGGATCGGGTCGGACGGAAAACGGTGCGTGACAGCAGGCTATGGGACCACTTCGAGAGAGGGAAGCTGGGGCAAAGGGCGATGTGCGTGTCCAGTCTCGCAGCGACGAACTGACCCTCCCTCGGTACAAGAAAAGGAACTATGCCATAACTATGGAGTATGGCGGTACGAAAGATGACTTTTTCGATTCCGGAGGATATCGCACGCAAGTTCGTCGGGCGAGTCTCTGCGAGGAAGCACTCCAAGTATCTAACGGAAGCTCTGGAACGGAAGCTGTCTGACCAAGATGAGGATATCGTCCAAGCTTGCAAGCAGGCGAATGCTGACGCCGACAGCACGGCAATAGAGAAGGAGATGGAGGGCATCGAGGATCGGATCGAGGCGCCACGGGAAGCATCCTCCTCGCGGTGATCTCTGGTGGGTCGCCGTCGATCCGGCGGTTGGCTCAGAGATTTCGAAAGCCCGCCTCTGCCTGGTGCTATTCACCAACGCTGTAAACGAACACCGTCGAACGGTCGTGGTGATTCCCTTGTCCTCATCCCCTTCGCCCTACCCACCCATTACCGTAGCCGTGGACTGCGAGGGTAGGTCCTCGGTCGCGGTGGTTGATCAGATTCGAGCCATCAGCAAACACCGGCTACCGGAACGCATCGGTCCACTGGAGGCCCCGGAGCTCGAATCAGTCGAAAGCGCCCTCCGGCGAGTGCTTGAGCTAGGGTCTTGACAAAAATGACTCGTAGTCGCCGCCTCAACCGCTACCGTTGACGGCCGCAAGCAACTAGCTTAAACAACTACCGCTGCGTGAGATAATCGGCTTTACACCGGAATTGCCGAACGCCTTATCAATTCCAACTCACCCATAAACAGGCATATCCGAGAATGGCTCATTACCTGGTCACGGGGGCCGCGGGCTTCATCGGTGCTCGCGTCGTCGAGCTGATGTTGGACCAGGAACACACAGTTGTGGGCCTCGACAATGTCAATGATGCCTATGACGTGCGGCTAAAACAGTGGCGCCTCGATCGCCTGCTCGGTCGCGAGGGCTTTCAATTCCATCGCGCGGACATTTGTAACCGAGCATCTCTCGAGGGGATCTGGGAAACGTCAGGGGAATTCGACGCCGTCGTCAATCTTGCCGCACGGGCCGGCGTCCGGCCCAGCGTCGAAGACCCCTGGGTCTACCTGGAAACCAACGCCACGGGGACTCTGAATCTACTGGACCTCTGTCGCGAGCACGGCGTCAAGAAGTTTGTGCTGGCATCCACTTCGAGTCTTTACGGGTCCCACAACGAGGTACCTTATCGCGAGGACGCGGACACCACCCGACCTCTATCCCCCTATGCTGCCTCGAAGAAAGCCGCCGAAACCCTCTGCTATACCTACCACTACTTGCATGGGCTGGACGTTACGGTGCTGCGCTATTTCACGGTCTACGGTCCGGCGGGACGACCCGACATGAGCTTGTTCCGCTTCATTCAATGGATAAAGGAAGATCGCCCGGTTTTGGTCTACGGCGACGGCACGCAGTCACGCGACTTCACCTATGTCGACGATATAGCCCGCGGAACCGTCGCGGCGCTCAAGCCCTGTGGCTTCGATGTCATCAACCTGGGATCGGATCAGCCCGTAGTTCTGAACGACGCCATCCGCCTGATCGAAAGCCTTGTAGGACGCCAAGCACAAATCAGGTTCGAGTCCGCCCATGCCGCGGACGTAACCACCACTTGGGCGAATATCGACCGCGCGCGAGAACGCCTTGGCTGGGAGCCGCAAGTCAACCATGAGCAGGGCATCGAACGAGCCATCGAGTGGTACCACGAGAACAGGGACTGGGCTCGCGAGATCCAGACGGGCTAGATCGATATCAGCTGCTCTACGCTCCCTCGGTCGTAAAGACATCCTCTCCCCTTGCCGATTCTCCTCTGGATGCAGTTGGCATGAACCACGGCTCCGCGGCATGCGAGGAGAAGGTCAGTCGACTGGACGGGGTCGACTCGCCTCGCAACTCTCGCTCGGCAGAGAGCGGATCGGCGTCGCCGTTAGCCCACGTTTCGCACCGTCTGCGCTGCCCGGTGTGCAGGGGCAGAATCCAATGCGAGACCAAATGCTGCGTTTGTCTAAACCCACTATGTCGAAGTCGGTTCGCCGTCATCGACGGTGTGCCTCACCTGTTAGTCGAGAAGTCAACCGTGTTTCAGCCTCAAGATCGTCAACGCGGGCAGCACCCGTTTCCACCTCGCCGCTCAAGTAGCGCGAAGCTTTGGGCCAGCCGTGCCCTGCCCACGATCAGCAAGAACATCCGCGCGAGGGAAAACTACCTGCGGTTTGCTGGGCTGCTGAAAAATGGTTCTGCCAAACCCCATGTACTCGTTATCGGAGGAGCAACCGTCGGAGCCGGCTTTCAATCCATCCTTTTCCGGCCTTCGATAAACTTCGTCGAATCCGACGTCTATTTGAGCGAGCGAACAGCATTGGTTTGCGACGCCCACGACATCCCCTTTGAGGACCAAACGTTTGACGGTGTGATCGTGCAGGCCGTGCTGGAGCATGTCCCCGATCCTGGCCGTTGCGTCGAGGAGATCCATCGCGTGCTGAAGAAGCAAGGAGTTGTTTACGCCGACACACCCTTCATGCAGCAGGTTCACGCCGGAGGCTACGACTTCACGAGATTTACGCATATGGGACAGAGGTGCCTGTTCCGAAAGTTTGAAGAGGTCTCTAGCGGCGCAAGCTGCGGACCGGCCATGGCCCTGGCGTGGGCCTACCAGTATTTTCTGCTGAGCTTTGTCCGCTCCCCGACTGCGCGACGGGCCACCATCGCTTTTGCCCGCGTGACGGGTTTCTGGTTGAAATATCTTGATCACTACCTTGTCCGGCAACCGGGATCGATCGACGCGGCTTCCGCGCTCTACTTCCTGGGGAAAAAGAGCAATCGCAGCCTCTCGGATGCCGAGATCATCAGCCACTATCGGGGTCTGCAGATCAGCTAGTAGTCAGCTTCATAAGTTGGGTCACGTATGTTTCGAAGCCCGGTGGACGATCGGGAACTTCGCGTAAGGCATGCCGGTCGTGCCGCGCCCCTACCTTTCCAGGAGCCCGACAGATCCCGAGGGGCACAGCATGCCGTGCCCGTAGCGCCCCACCAGGCAAGGCCATGAGGGTTTCCGTCGTCCTGGAACATCGCTTTATCCGAACACCCGACCGAAACGTGTGGACCGACGGTCCGTTTCCGTATTCGTTCTTCGCCCGTTACCTGACGACTTTCGACGGCGTGAGCGTGGTGGCGCGGGTTCGAGAGGTAGACACTCCAAACGTGAACTGGCGGCGGGCCGGGGGGGAAAGAGTCTCTTTCTCCTCGGTGCCCTACTACGTGGGGCCTGGTCAGTATCTCATGCGGGCGGCTCGGGTACGTTCCCGGGCCCGACAAGCCGTCGGCCGCCGGGAAGCCGTCATCCTCCGGGTGCCTTCCCAGGTGGCCATCTGCGTGGAGCCGTTTCTGAGGGCAATCGATCAGCCCTACGGTCTGGAGGTGGTTGGCGACCCCCACGACGCGCTCTCTCCGCGTGCCAGCCGCCACCCTCTGCGGGGCTTGTTCCGTTGGCACCATTGCCGTCGACTCAAAGACCAGTGCGCAGGGGCGTGTGCGGCCGCCTACGTCGCGGGCGGGGTACTCAGAGAGCGCTACCCACCCGCGCCAGAGACGTTCACGGCAACCTATTCGAGCGTCGAGCTGCCGCAGGAATACTTCGCTACCCAACCTCGCGACTTACGCCCAAGGAAGGTTCCGTTTCGACTGATCAGCGTAGGCTCGCTGGAGCACCTTTACAAGGCCCCCGATGTGCTCATCGATGCGGTCGGTGAGTGCGTGCGGCAAGGATGGGATCTCGAACTTCGCTTCGTTGGAGGAGGCTGCCGGCAGGCAACGCTCGAATGCCGCGCCGACCATCTCGGCCTGGCAAGCCGGGTTTGCTTCCTGGGACATTTGCCGGCGGGCACTGCCATCCGCACTGAGCTTGACCGCGCCGACCTGTTTGTCCTTCCCTCCCGTCAAGAGGGACTTCCACGGGCGATGATCGAAGCGATGGCGCGTGGGTTGCCCTGCATCGGAACGGATGTCGGGGGGATTCCAGAACTGCTGGATCGAACCGATTTGGTGGCTACCGATGACGTCGGAGGACTGGCCGGAAAAATCCGTGAGGTTTTATCTGACCCGGAACGCCTGCGGTCTATGTCTAGGCGCCATTGGAGCAGAGCGCGCGACTATCAGGAAGAGGCTCTGCGTCCTAAACGCGACCGCTTCTACCGCTATTTGAGAACTCGAACCGAACAGTGGCTGAAAGCGACCAGCTAAACCGCCGCCGCTATCAGTGCCGTTTGGACCGTACCGCCGGTGAGTTTTGTCAACAACCTGCTAAAGCACTGGCTGGCGCTGGTCGATCGACTTCAAGAATACGCTTCCCCCAAACGGTAGGTCCACTAGCCACCCGGCCGCGTGACTCGGTGGACAGAGAATCTGTGACTACTCCCAAGACCGTGTTTTCAAACCGCCGGGTCGCAAACATTCTCGTCATCGGCGGAGCCGGCTACATCGGCAGCGTCCTTGTGAGACAGTTGCTCGCCCACGGCTACCGAGTTCGAGTTCTCGACCGGTTGATGTTCGGCCGCGAACCGATCCTCGATCTATCCTTGTTGCCGGGTTTTGAACTGCTCCCAGGGGACTTCAGGAACGTCCATGTCCTCGCGAAGGCAGCGGAACAGATGGATGCGGTCATCCACTTGGGTGCGATTGTCGGAGACCCAGCTTGTGCCCTCGACGAGCGAGCGGCCCTCGAGACCAACTACGAGGCTACAACGCTGGTCGCGCAGACTGCGAGGGATCTGGGCGTATCGAGGGTGGTCTTCGCGTCCACCTGTAGCGTCTACGGTACCAGCCACCAAGCCGTTGATGAGACGGCTGTCCCGCGACCGGTTTCGCTTTACGCAGCGACCAAGGCCGATTCCGAGAGAGTCTTGCTGGCTTCCGCGCGGGGAAGCTTCCATCCCACGGTTTTGCGAATTGGAACCGCGTTCGGGTGGTCCCATCGACCTCGTTTCGACTTGGCTGTGAATCTACTGACGGCAAAGGCGCAGATCGAAGGCAAGATCGTCGTCTATAACTCGGGCCAGTGGCGACCCTTCGTTCACGTGCGCGACATCGGCTCCGCGTTTTGCCGGGTGCTGGAAGCACCCTTGTGGAAAGTGAGCGGCCAGATCTTTAACGTGGGATCCAACGAAACCAACCACCAACTCATCGATGTAGCCCGAACGATCCGTCGGGTCTTCCCCGAGGTCGCTGTCGTCTACGAATCCAACTCGGACCGCAGGGACTATAGAGTCAGTTTCGACAAGATCCGTGGTCTTTTGGGATTCGAATGCGGGACGTCGCTGCGCCAAGGTATTCTGGAAGTCTCCCAGGCGCTCGGGCGCGGAGATGTCGGAGACTACACCGATCCCATCTATCACAACCACCGACGGGTCGTGTCGCAAACTGGCGCGGGGCCGTCCGCGTGGACAGCCCGACCTACTTCCAGCCCCGTCCGAACCGCACCACCGGTCATAGCAAGCCGAGCTGCCAGAGCGCGAACACCCTAGCCCGCGCCCTACGCAGTTCGACGCAGCGACCGCGTCGCGACGACGGCCCCGGTTTTGCGGCCAAGGGCGGCGTGAGGCCCCCTGCCCTTGGGATACTCCTAATCGGCTTGTGCCTCCGGGGACAGGCGCCGCTTGAGGCAAGCTGGTAGTGCGAGGACGCTTCACGGTGGATAAGAACCCATGAGATTTGAGACGGCGGGCGCCGTTGCCTGTCCCCATGGGGTCACCGGCAAGCGGCACACAAACTGGCAAGGTGTGCGAGTGTACCCAATTGGCTTGTAGCTGGCCAAGCGTAAGCAATATCATAAGCAGAGGGGGAGTCTTTTGCGTCTCGCTGGTTCACTCGGGCGTGTTGCCGGTCTTGCTGTGGTCTGCCTCTGGACCGCTGCGGGCCAAGCACCACCCGAACCTAACAAGTACATCGGCAGCCAAGTCTGTCAGGCTTGTCACCCCGACTTGTGGCACGGCTTCAATCGCAATCCCCACTTCAAGTCGATTGCCCTAGCGAAAGCCCCGCCTGAGAAAACCGGCTGTGAAGGCTGCCACGGCCCGGGTGAACTCCATGTCAAGGGCATGGGCGACAAATCCAAGATCAGACGATTTCCTTACCTTCCGCCCAACCAGGTCCTCGACCATTGCCTCTCTTGCCACGCCAAAGACATCGGGAAGATGCACATCCGCCGGTCTTCTCACTCTACCGGCGAGGTGAGCTGCATCAGTTGCCATTCCATTCACCATTCGAACCAGATCAAACACCTGCTGGCCGACGAGCAACGCGAGGTCTGTTACGAATGCCATCTCGACGTCCGAGCCCGCTTTGAGTTGCCCTACAAGCACCGCGTGAACGAGGGTGCCATCGAATGCACCGATTGCCACAATCCGCACGGAGCGCCTATGGCGACCTGGAGAACGGCTCAGTCCCCGCGCATGGTCTCACACGCCTTCGGCAACGACATGGCGTGTCTGAAGTGTCACACGGATAAGCGTGGTCCGTTCGTCCACGAGCATCCGCCGGTGCGGGTGGAGGGCTGCCAGACGTGCCACAATCCGCACGGCAGCGTAAACCCCAGGCTGCTCACCCGTCCGGCGGTCTTCACGATGTGTTTGGAGTGCCACAACAACGTCATGGGATTCGGACCACGGGGAGGAGGGATTCCCGCTCCCGGCACATCGCTACACAACCTGGCCGACCCGCAGTTTCAGAACTGCCTCACGTGTCACCCACGGATACACGGTTCGAACAGCGATTCCCTGTTTCGCCGATGACGACGCCGCCCATCATCCGGCTGGCAACAGCTTTCGCGCTGGCCAGCCTAGTCCTCGAAGCACAGCCGGTTGTTGCGCCGACACCGGACCGCCCTGACGACATCGAAAAGGCCGGCGTCTACACCATCTCCAATTCTTTCGAAGCAGGCTATCGGTTCAGTGACGTGAGCGGAAATCGCGACGTCTATCGCAGCAGCGTCAACTTTGGCAGCGGGATGCGCCTATTCGAGGGGCAACTGAGGATCAATACGCAAGAGGGCAAGGGCTCGTTTTTCGACGAATTTGCATTTAATACTTTCGGCGCGGGAAATGACCCTTACCAGTCCAGCACTCTGCGAGTCGAAAAGAATGCCCTTTACCGTTACGACATGCAGTTCCGAATCACGCATTACTTCAACCGGCTGCCGTCGCTGTGGAACGGCGAGCACGGCGTGGATTCCGAGCGAGTCTTCCAGAATCACGACTTGACCCTGTTCCCGGGCACGCGGTTCGAGGTTCTGCTGGGCTACGACCGCTCGAACCACACCGGTCCCGGTTTTTCTTCCGAGGGCACCAGCAGCGTGGGGGCGTTTCAGAAAGACCAGTTCATCCGGCTGACCAACAACCTCCGGCGGCTCAACAATCAGTACCGGGTAGGGGTGAATGTCCGGGCGGGCGGTTTCGCTATCACGTTCATGCAAGCGTTCGACAACTACAAAGAAGACACAGAATACGGTGACGGTTCCATTTTTCCGACACAAGCGACGAACGTGCAGCCGGTTGAAAGCTTGAGACGTGATGAGCCCATTCACGGGAATACGCCGGTAATAAGCGTCGCGATACGCACCGAGAACGAGCATCTGGTCGGCTTTCACGGCCGCTATGTGTATGCCTCGGGCAGCCGCAACTTTGTGCTCAGCGAAGACGTGACGGCGCTCGACCCTGCCCGTGGGCTTTCTACGCTTCGCCAAACCGTAATCTTGGGTGAAGGCCGCCGCAAACAGGGATCGGGGGATTTCACCGTAACCGTGATGCCATCGGCCCCATGGACCATCACGAATACAACCTCGATCAACAATTCGCGGATCGGCGGGGACGCGGCTCTATTCGAGACGAGCCTATTTACGACCGAGTTCTTGCGCCTGGAAGAACTGGGCGTTCGCTACATCTCGAACGCCACGGAAGTGAACTTTCGCCCAGTCCCCAAGTTCGGCCTCTACGGCGCCTACCGGTTCAGCACACGCCGCATCCGAACACGGGAGTTTTTTCAGTTCCCCGGATCTGACTTCGAGGTTCCGACCGCGGATCAAGAAAACGACATCCATTCCGGGGTGGGAGGTTTCCGCTGGCGCCCCATCCGCGGACTTCGTATTTCGTTCGACGCTGAAGTGGGCCGAGCCGACCGGCCGCTAACCCCGATCAGCGAACGCGAATTTCACAATGAAACGGGGCGCGTGCAGTGGCGTAAGAAGGCATTCGTCTTCGGGGCCAGCTTCAAGAGCGCCGTCAACGATAACTCCGCTTCACTGATCAACCACAGCTACACGAGCCGGCAGTTTGGCGTCAACACCTCATGGACACAGAAGGACGGCCGCTTCACGGTCGACGCCAACTATACGAAGCTGGATCTCAACACCGCCTCGGGAATCTTTAATTTCTTGCCGACGACCGAACCCGGCGTGGAGCGGCACAACTTTTATACGAGCAACCTGCATACTCTTTACTTTGGTTCTCGGATCCAGGCGGGTTCGCGGCTGACTTTTTACCTCGGTTACAGCTTAGCCAAAGACACCGGCGACGGTCGCAACCCGGCCTTCACTTCGGGCGTGACTCCGGCCTACCCCAACTTCAGTTTCGACGGGGACTTCTATAACAGCTTTCCTCTCTCCTACCAGTCACCGCTGGCGCGACTGTCGGTTCAAGTGAACAAGGTCCTCTCGTGGAACTTCGGCTGGCAGTTCTACAACTACAGCGAAGAGTTTATCGGACAGCAAAACTACCACGCCCACGTCGGCTATTCCAGCTTCCGCTGGACGTTCTGAGGCAGGGTTAGCAACGGTGATCTCGCAAACGGGTAGCACTGGCGCTCCCGCGGGTTGATCGCTGCTATTGGGGCAATGGGTAGCGACCGGCACTGCTGAGGATCAATCGCTGCGCGGCAGTAACCCCAGGCAGCAGCCGATCTGCTTGGGGTCTTTTCTTACGTACTGGAACCACGATTTTGCTTGACCTGAGCGCACCACCAGACTATACTTTATGGTAGGAGAATAAAAGACGAAGACACATGTCCCTGCCAGCGAACATCCGGGTCGGTCCGGCGGGCTGGTCTTACGACGACTGGAAAGGAGTAGTCTACCCGCGGAACCAGCCGCGAGGCTTCCACCAGGCGGCTTATTTGTCACAGTATTTTCCGGTCATCGAGATCAACACCTCTTTTTACAGGCCCTTGCGACCCGAGCTATCGCTCGTTTGGGCGAAGAAGGTTGAGAGCTTGCCCTGCTTCGAGTTCACGGCCAAGCTTTATCGCGGATTCACCCATGAGCAGCACCTCGACAAAGAAGAGGTGCGCCGCTTTTCTGACGGACTCGCCCCTTTGGTGGACTACGGGCGGCTAGGTTGCCTGCTGATGCAGTTTCCCTGGGCGTTCAAGTACAGCGCCGAGAACAGGAGATATCTTCTCAGGCTCAAGCGAACTTTCCGGCAGTATCCACTGGTGGCTGAAATGCGGCACGCCAGTTGGAATTCAGAAGAAGCTCTGAAGCTTTTAATCGAGCACGAGATCGGTTTCTGCAACATCGACCAGCCACAGCTGCACCAGTGTCTTCCTCCCACTTCTCATGCAACCTCGCCAATCGGCTACGTGCGGCTCCACGGCCGAAACTACCAAGAATGGTTCAACTTTGAAGAGCGCGATCCGAATCGGGGCGGGCTCAGCGCCGTTCAGGCGCGCTACAACTACCTCTACACGAAACCCCAGTTAGAAAAGTGGAAAGACCGCATCGAGCGGGTCGCCGGCCACAGCCGAACAACCTACGTCATCGCTAACAACCACTTCCGCGGGCAGGCGGTGGTGAATGCCCTGCAGCTGACCGAGATGATCTCCGGCGAGCCGGTAGACGTGCCTCTTCAACTACTCGACCACTATCCCGAGCTATCACCGATCGCCAAGAACACGCCTGCTCAGGGGTCGCTGTTTGTTATGCCGGCCCCACGGACCAGCGGTAGGAGTTCCCCAGCGAAAAAGGACAAGAAGCCGAATACAGCAGCGTAGGATTCGCGGCGCTATTGACATCCGAATGACCCGGGTCAGATTTGCTCACAACGCACGCCTCGGGCGCAACCGGGAACAAAGGGAGCCGCAGGCGCAAGTCTGCGGTCAAGATTGCGTACACGACCGCGTTGATGGGGACAAGCCCCTTGAGGTCACGAAGCCTTGACCGCACCCTTTCGGGCGCGGCTCTGTTCGGACATGCTCCCGTTTCAAAGCAGACTTCTCCGGACCAACCGGTCAGACAGAGCCGCGGGCGCAAGCCCGCGGGCAAGATGACGAATGACCTGGGGTGCTTGGGGAAGACAACCGACGTCTTAGTCGTCCGCGCGAAGCAGAAGATTGATGGCGGCAACGAAGACCATGAACAAGCCGGCAAACAGCATCAACGCCCCTGCGATGGGGCTGTCGAGCTCGGGGTTATTCAAGACGTCGCTGGTGGAATAAACCAGTATGAAGACACCGAATATCCCGATGGCCCCGGCGATGAGCATCCCGAAGAGTCCGATCTGTAGGAAAGCATTCAGGACCAGTACACCGATGATGCTAAAGAAGATACCTGTCATCAGGCCACGTGGGGCGGAGAAGGTTTTCCGCGTCGTCATGACGTAAAACGTGACGGCGCAAAAAACGGTCGCCGTTAGAATCATTGCGCTCTGTACGATGTCGGGCGAAATCACACTGGCCAGATGCAAGACGGGCGCCAGCACCAAACCCGCGACGAAACCGTCTCCGACGAGTGCCGTCACACCGAGCACCGGGTTGTGCCGAACCGCGATAGCGATGCGGGGCACAACGTTTAGCACGACCATGGCGAGGATCCATCCCATCCAACCGGAGAACAGTTCGACCATCGTGGTTGAGTTTGCGCCCACCATGCCCCCAGCGATGCCCGAGGTCACAGCCAGCGCCAACAGAAGATAGGTTTTCTTGATGACTTCGGCTCGATTACCTTCTAGCGCCGTCTGGCCCCACAGTTTGTCGCCGACTGTCAAAGAAGGGCCGACATGCTGGGTGGCCAAATCGCCTGTGAGATACGACCGCTTAACAGATTGCGACGCGAAATCGTAACCACAGTCACAGCGCGCGGCACTGTCAGGGACGAGCAACTTGCAATTCGGGCAAACCATTTGTCACCTCTGTGTCCATTTTATGCTAGATGTCCAGCAAATACCCTGCCCTGCCCACGTTTCTGGCACGCGTCTTTCCGAAAGTCACGGACTTGCCGGCCGCCTCGTGAATGTGGCCGCAGAAGAAGTACTCCGGTGCATGCTGTTCGATGAATTCGCGGACAGCCCGGCTGCCGGCGTGCAGGCCGGTACGAACCTCATCAAGGGCCGTTTCGAAGGGTGGGGCATGGCAGATGAGAACAAGCGGTGAAAGGCCGGTGAAGGCTTCCAGCTTGGCGGCGATTTCTTCTTCGCTGTATTCGCCCGGCGTGTTGAAGGGCGTGGGGTTGGAATAACCGAGGCCCGCCAGATGGTAGCCCGCGGCTTCGAAAGTCCGTCCGTGGAAATCCTGAAAGCCGAACTCCTCGCAAAAGGAAGCAATCTGCTCGGCTGACTCGTGGTTGCCCGGCAGCACCCAGAGTTTCCCGCCCAGCGGCCGTAAGATCTCGCCGCACTCGGGAAGTCCGCGTGACCAGCTCACAAGATCGCCCGCCGAGACATAGATGTCGGCCTCAACGGACGCTACTCGCTCCAGCGATCGGAGATCATTGTGGATGTCGGAGAAGATCTGAACCTTCATTAGTGCCTTGTCGCGTTCTGCAATGTCGCGAATCCCAGTGTATGACAAGCGAAGGGCGAATCGCTCCCGAGACTTCGGCGAGGGCCGCGCGTCTCGGCCCATTAACCCGCTTTTCTCGCCACTGGCAAGGCGAAGTGCGTTAGAGACCCGTTAGTACAAGGCGCGCGACGCTCGGCGAGCGGAGGCATATTTGAGCAGTACGTTGAGCACGGCGAGCAAGCGCAACGCAGCAATGGCGGGGCCATTGCGTGCTTCGACCGTCAGCTGGTGAGAAATGCCGGCTAGTCTCGCAGACGTTTTTTCAGAAATGCGAGGGTGGCACCTTCCACATCAGGGCTGTTCCGTGCTCGATTGGGCAGGGCGTGACCGGCGCCCTCGACGAGCAGATTCATCGTGTCGACGCCATTGGCCTTGAGTCTCTTGATAAGCCGATGCGCATGCACAATGGGAACCGCCCCATCCGCTGTGCCGTGATAGGTGAATACGGACGGGTCGCCTGGAGATACATGACTGATCGGTGAGACGTCCGTCAATCGCTCGTCCCCGATTCTCTCGAGCGGGTCACCTTGCCTAAGCCCGAAAAGCTCCAAGTACGCCGGGTGGCCGTGTTTCACGGTCTTGAGCAGATGAAAGTCGGTGGGGCCGGAATAGTTCACGATGGCGTCAAGACGTGTCGACTCCCGCTCGATTGGGTCCTTCGACTCCGGATTGGCCAAGTCGTCATGGAGACCGACCCACAACGCTAAGTGGGCGCCTGCCGAAGCGCCCATCACCGCGATGCGGTCTCCTACGTGCCATTCCGCCGCTTTGTGACGCACGAACTGGACCGCACGCGTAACGTTCTCGACCTGCGCCGGATAGTGCGCCGTGCCGCTAAGACGGTAGCTGATAGAGATCAAAGAAATGCCGTTCTTGAACAGCATCTCCTGTAGGCCCTCAGGAAGGTGGCTTTTGTCGCCGTCGGGCCAGGCGCCGCCGTGAATGTAGATAACCGCCGGGGCCAGTGACGCCCAGTCCCACAGGTAGGCGTCCAACTTTAGCTCCAGCCCGTCCACCTTCTTGTAGACTACGTCCCTGAGGACACGTAACTCCTGGGCGGGAACGCTGGCACAAGCAGCCCCCAGTAGCACAAGGATGTGGAGCAGTCTCATGGCCATCCGCAATTGTACCTAAGACGTGGTCTACCCAAGCTCCCACAGCGCAGGGCCGGGTGGTCGTTTGGCCCAGACCGCGGCCTTTTCTGAGAAATGAAGATTCAAGCCGTTTGATACGATTGCGATTTGAAGATCGATCTCGTCAAACGGTACGAACTCAAGATCCTGACGATCTGCATGATCCTGCTGGGGGTGGCTGCCGGATGGGTCCTGCTCACTCGCCCCGCCTATCGCATCGAAGGGGACTTTCTCCAAAGAGAAGATAAGCGCCACGCCGACGCCTGGTTGGCCGAGAAGATACAGTCGCCGATCGCCGAGCACCGCGCCCGGGCCTGCCTGGCTCTGGGACGCATCGGCGACCCCGAAACGCTCGATCTGCTGATCTCAGCTGCCAAAGACCCCATCGCACGAGTGCGAGCAGCCGCGGCGTTCGCCATCGGCGAAATGGAAGACGAGGCAACGCTGGCTGAGTTGGGCCTCGCACCTGAGGAACGCGCCGCGCAGGCACTGCTCGGTACGCTCCACGACGACGAACGCAAGGTCGTCGCCAACGCTGTCGAGGCCTTAGGGAAGTTGGGCTGGCGGACAGCTCTCGAGCCCATTACGCGGACTCCCGCGCCCCTCCCGGTTACACTTGCGTCCTTGCTCCGCATGAGAGGAGTGGAACTAGCGCCTTGGATCGGAGATTGGATGAAGTCCGACGATCAGGACATTCGCTGGGCGGCCGCAGTTGCCTTGGCGGAGTTGGGCGTGCCGGTTGACTCGGAAACAACTCGTTCGCTCATCAACCTGACGAGAGACACGAATCCCTTCGTCCGAGCCGCGGCAGCGCGAGGGCTTGCCGGAGCTGAACCCACAGCGGAGATTGTTGATTCCCTGGCCAAGCCGGCCAATGACCGTGACCCGAAGGTGCGGATCGAGGCTCTGCGATCAATTGGGGCCCTTGACGCAAAGGGGTCTCTAGAAATGCTTGTGGCAGCATTAGGTGACGCGAACGAGAACGTACGCATCACTGCGGTCGAGGCGATGGCAACGCTCGGCGACCACCGAGCCATCTCAGTCCTCCGGTCGCTTCGATTCAGGAACTCGCCTGTAGCCTGGGCCGCCGAGCAAACGCTAGCCGTCCTCACTACCAGCGACGCGCACTTTTTCACGGGATTCAGGAGCGTCCCACCCATCTACAGGAACCCGGCAGGCATGGAAGCATTCGTCCAGGCGCTGGGGAAACTGCGTTCACAGCGCGCCACGGAGTTGCTGGCCGAGTTGTGGGAGAGTGGTGAGGAGCAGGTCGAGCCGGTTCGGTCCTTGGTCTTGCACACCTTGGCAGCACAGGGGAATGCTGATTTGCACCCGTATCTGGCAGCGGCCGTCGAAGATCCCGATTGGACGGTTCGTCGGACCGCCCTCGAGCTAATGCCGAGCCCCAGGGTCGAAGCCTGCCTTGCCGCCTACAGGCGAGCCCTTGCTAAGCCGGCCACCGCCGTTCGTGTCGCTGCGTTGGATGCCGCTTCTCGAGCACCAAAGGGTCCTGAGCAGAGGAAGTTTTTCCTCGAAGCACTTGCCGACCCTGACCGGCTTGTTCGGATTCGTGCTGCCAAATACTTGCGAACCCTGCACCACGAGGACCACAAGCAACAGATCGGCCTCGCAGACACACGCTATGCTCGGGAAGACTACCAGCGGATCGCGCGCACCCTGAAGCGAAGGCTCAAGATAGACACCAGCGACGGCGTGCTCGACGTGCTGCTCGACTACGAGCACGCTCCTCTGACGGCTGAAAACTTCTTCGAACTCGCCAGCCGCGGCTACTTCAACGGGCAGCGGTTCGTCACCGTAGTTCCAAACCAGTTTGTCAAAGTTGGCGACCCGCGGGGGGACGGGCAAGGCGGGCCGGGATACACCATCCGGTGCGAGGTGAACACCCGACCGTTCTTGCGCGGAAGCTTGGGAACGGCCGTGAGAGAGAAGGACTCCGGCGGCAGCCAGTTTTTCATCTGCTTGTCGCCGCAACTACTTTTCGACGGGCGCTACACGAATTTCGGCCGGCTACTCTCCGGAGATGACGTGATCGATCGCATCACTACCGAAACTCGGATCTTGCGGGTGATTGTGTCCGAGTGACCGGGCGCTAGGGGACGAAGGTAGCCAACGTATCGGACATCCTCAGGCCGGTCCTCTCACCGGCCTACTCCCCAAAAAAGTTCGCCACATCCTCGATCGAGGTAGTGAATGTGTAGTCGGGTAAGCTCTGCTGAAAGACTCTACCGTATGGTCGCTTGAGGATTCGGTTGTCAAGCAGCGCTAAAACGCCTCGGTCCTGGCTGTTGCGAATCAGCCGTCCGAAGCCTTGCTTGAGAGAGATGACGGCTTGCGGAATCTGGTATTCCACAAAGGGGTCTTGACCAGCCTGGCGCAGGCTTCTGATTCGAGCCTCTACCACCGGGTCGGAAGGCACAGCAAACGGCAGTTTATCGATAATGACCGAGCTTAGCTGCTCGCCCGGTACGTCCACACCTTGCCAAAAACTTGCGGTCGCGAACAGCACGCAGTGAGGCGTATTGCGAAACTGATCGAGCAACGCGGGGTTGGGAGCCGAGCCCTGCAACAAGATCGGGTACTCGATAGCAAAAGAAACGAACTCGTGAACCGCCCGCATCTGTTGGTAGCTGGTGAACAGAACAAAGGCGCGGCCCCCGCTGTTGCGCAATAGGCGGATGATCTCGTCGGACGCCGCTTTCGCAAACTGCTCAGAACGCGGATCGGGCAGCGAGGGAGGCACATAAAACAGCACCTGGCTTTGAAAATCGAAGTGGGGAGGCACGACCAGCTCGCGCGCGGAGTCGAAGCCGAGCCGGCTTCGAATATAGTCGAACTTGCCCTCGACAGCCAGCGTCGCCGACGTCAGTACGATGGTCGGGACCTCGTTGAACAGCCGCTCGTTGAGAAGTTCCGACACATCGATCGGAGTGGCCTGCAGGAAGACGCCGCGCCCGCGCCTCTCCACCCAATAGACGAACCGCTCGTCGTCCCCTTCGATCAAGAACCGTAACTCCTTATCCAGTTCCGCGACCCGGCGCTCAAGCGGGATTGTTTCGTCCGTCTGCTTCTTGACGCCTTTCAACTGTGTTCCCAGCATCTCGAGTGCGTTGAGCAGCGGGGCGTATTCATCACTGTGCCGCTCGACGAATTTACTTCGGTCGCGAAAGCTGGAGCGGCCCTCGCGGCCATCGAAGAGGGTGAAAAACGTGTCCGAGCGATTGCGGAAAGCGTTCAACGCCCGGTCAAGCGGCTTCGATCCGAAAGCCTTGCGAAGAGCTGCGTCCTGCACGTCGCGGGCGATCTCGTTGAAGCGGTAGTTGCTGACCTGGATGCCGAAGTGTTGGCCGGCTACCTCCTCGATCTCGTGGGCTTCGTCGAAGATCACCGCTTGGTAGTCGGGGATGATCGAGGCATAGTCGCTTTCGCGCAGCGAGAGGTCAGCGAAAAACAGGTGGTGGTTGACGATGATGATGTCAGCCTCGGCCGCCCGCTGGTGCATGCAAGTAATGAAGCAACGCTCGAACTGCTCGCACTTCTGGCCGGAGCAGAGTTCGCGGCGGGCGTCGAGCTTGTACCAGAGTTTGCTGTCCTCCGGTAAGGTCTTGAGTTCTGCTCGGTCTCCGGTTTTCGTGTGTCGCTCCCAGTCGTGGATGATCCGGAATTGGTCGATTTCCGCCAACCCGTCAAGGATAGGCCGCTTCTCGGCCTCATAAACTTTCTGCCGGCACAAGTAGTTATTGCGCCCTTTCATGTAGGCGACTTTGAGGGGGCGGCCGGTGTGTTTTTGAAGGAACGGAAGG
Source organism: Bryobacterales bacterium (assembly GCA_965248205.1). Lineage (GTDB taxonomy): Bacteria > Acidobacteriota > Terriglobia > Bryobacterales > UBA6623. The sequence goes on along the minus strand of CBDFIS010000006.1, from coordinate 5,752,489 downwards.
TCTTTGTGGTAGAGCTGTTCCTGGAGATTCTTGGTCCCGGTCGAGATGATGACGCGCTTGCCGCTCGCGATGACGGGAACCAAGTAGGCGAGCGTCTTTCCGGTTCCCGTCCCTGCCTCGACAATCAGGTGCCGCTGCTCGGAAAGAGCGGCTTCAACCTCTTCGGCCATGGCAAGTTGGCCAGGCCGAAACTCGTACTGCGAGTGCCAGCGCGACAGCAGCCCATGGCGCGAAAAGAAGTCGCGAGCGCGCGTTGGCTCTCGGCGCGGTTTGGTGCCGGCTTGACTTACTTTATTCATGCGGGTGAATCGGACATCCGGGGTTTCGGCTTGGCGGATCGTTCACCTAAAGGATATCGTTTTCAACGGAGCCTCCTCATTTCATCTCTGTTTCTTGCTCTCGCGCACCCTTGAGACGACCCCGAGGTGGCGCTGTTCCTTGCGCTACGGGAGGCAACGGCCGCCAGTCGCGGCGAAACAACCGCCGAGCCATGCGACACTGGACTGCAACAGGCGTCGAGAGGAGTCTCGACGCGGCACACTGAGATTGTGCGCCACAAGCGGATGGTCAAGGCGAAGCTGGCGGACCGGCAACGCCATTACCGCCAAACGCGCCCCAGCGTAGTCCGCGCACGCGAAGCGGTGCAGCAAACCGCCGACTTCAACGACACCAGTGTCATCCGTCGAACACTGGTGGGGTGGCGCGCCTAATGCTTCGGTAGCGCGGGGGCCTGGAAGCCGTCTCGGTGACGGTAGGTGAACCAAGCGATGCCGCCGATGATGGCGGCCGGGGGGATCGCCAGCAGAATGATCCCGGCGTTGAGGGCACGAATGGCCTTCACTTGCTGGCTCTCCGCGGCCTTCCGGCACATGGGGCACTGAGCCCAGAGGGGAGAGGAGACGAGAGCCAGCAGTAGGCCCAATACGAAGATACGGGCCATCTGTTCGGTCGCTCGAAGAAGCCGCGGCATTGTCTATTTCGTGCCGATCTCCAGGATCAAGAAACTGTCCGGGAAGAAGTATCCGACCATAATTAGCAGGCAAGCCACGAGCGGAGGTACCAGTATCCAACTTAGACTGGCCTTGTCGTATCTGAGGTGCATGAAATAGGCCATGATCAAGCCCGCTTTGACGATCGAAAGACTCATCAGCACTGTCAGCATGGCTACGGTGCCGAACTGAATGTAGGCCAGGACGATCTCGATCAGCGTGATGACCAGCAACCAGATCCAAACCTTTATGAACGTTCTTCCGTGTGATTGCGTCTCTGCTGCGTCACTCATCGCTTCGCTCCGTTATGAAACTTTGGTCGACATCAGATAAACCATCGGGAAGATGAACATCCAGACCAAATCGACAAAATGCCAGTAAAGGCCGCTGACCTCGACGTCTTCACCGTCGTACTTTCCTTTGCCGAAGCCCCAGGCAACGACGCCTAGGTAGACTACGCCGATCGCGACGTGGGTCATATGGAGTCCGGTCAGAACGAAAAACGTTCCGCCAAAGAGCGGCGTCCCCCAAGGGTTGCTGAGCGGCGTCACGCCTTCGTGGATTAGGTGCATCCACTCGTTCGCGTGCAGCACGATGAAGATGATGCCCCCGAGCATCGTCGCCCAAATCCACTTCTTGGCAGCCTGCCGGTCGCCGGCGTGCCCGGCCTGGACGCCGAAGACCATCGTCAGGCTGCTCGAGAGCAGCACCAGCGTCATCACCGACGAAAAGATGATCGCAGGGTAGAAGTCGAACGGCATCGGCCATTCATTGGCCACTCGTACGTAGCTGTAGGCGACGATCAGAGCAGAAAATGTCAGCGCGTCGGAGACGATGAACAGCCACATCCCCAACTTTTTGTCACCGACCGCAAAGGGCGACGCGCCCCCTTTCCAGGTGGCCTCGCCGACCGTGCCATGAGCTTCCGACATGAAACTACCTCCAAACCATGAGCAAGACGAACAGGTAGACCCAGAGGGCATCCATCAAGTGCCAGTAAAGAGCGGTGCCCTCGACGGCGGCGGCGCGTGTCACCCAGATGTGAGAACGCCAAACGCGCCAGACCACGTAGGTCATGGCAAGCAGGCCGCCCAACAAGTGCACCCCGTGCGCCGCGGTGAGCAAGTAATAAAACGAGCTGCTGGGATTCGAACTCACGTAGACTCCCTGCGCGGAAAGCTCGCTCCAGCCTGCGTACTGCGCAGCTAGAAAAGCCGCCCCAAGCAACGCCGTCGCCCCCAGCCAGCGCCGCAAACCCTTCTCCAGACCAGCTCGCATCGCTCTCCTGGCCTTCTCTACGGTCACACTACTGGCAATGAGGATCAACGTGCTGAGCCACAGGATTCCCGGCAACTGGATCGAGCGCCAGTCGTCGCCCAACCCTTTGCGCACGACAAGCGCACTGGTAAAAGCGGCGAAAATCATCACAATCCCGCCGAAGCCGATCCAGATGCCGAGTTTGTACCGCTGAACCGCGAGCACGCCGGGATCGGGTGGACGCGGTTCCCCGCCGCCACCGCCGTTCTGGGGGGGAAGATCCCCGAATCCGCCGCCTCCGATCGACGGCTTGGGTTTTGGCGGCAGGACGGTGCTGGCCATACTAGTCGCCCGACGGTTTCTCGAATGCCATCTCGTCGGAGTTGCACTGCATGATGAAGTCTCGCTTCGCACCGGGCACGGCGAACTCGTAGGGCCCGCGATACACCGTCGGAATCTTGCCCTCGAAGTTATCGTGCGGCGGTGGCGTGGGGACCGCCCACTCTAGTGTCGTCGCTTCCCAGGGGTTTTCCTCCGCGGTCTTCTTGCCTTTGAAGAGACTCCAAATAACATTGAATGCCCAGAGAAACTGCGCCGTAGCGGTGATCATCACCGCCATCGTAATGAAGTATTGAATCTCGCTCGCGCCCGAGCCCTGGAGATAGTCGACCCCGGTCAGCTCGGCGTATCGGCGCGGATGGGGGATCAGGCCCAGATAGTGCATGGGGCTGAAGATCGCGTACACACCAATGAAGGTAATCCAGAAGTGAACCTTACCCATCCCCTCGCTCATCATGCGGCCGAACATTTTGGGAAACCAGAAACTCACTCCCGCAAACATCCCGAAAATAGCCGCCACCCCCATGACCATGTGGAAATGAGCTACAACGAAGTACGTATCGTGGAAGTAGAGATCGATCGTAGGCTGGCCTAGAAAGATCCCGCTGATGCCGCCGGTGACGAAAAGGGAGACGAACCCGATGGAGTAAAGCATCGGCGTCGTGAACCGAATCTTCGCACCCCATAACGTGCCGATCCAGTTGAACGTCTTGATCGCCGAGGGCACGCCAATGACCATCGTCAATACGGAAAAGACGAACGCCGAATAAGGGCTCATCCCGCTGATGAACATGTGATGACCCCAGACAGCAAATCCTAGGATTCCAATCCCGCAAAGCGCATAAACCATCGCCCGGTAGCCGAAGACCGGCTTGCGGGCGAAGGTCGAGAGGATGTGCGAGGTCACACCCATGCCGGGCAGGATGGCGATATAGACCTCCGGATGGCCGAAGAACCAGAACAGATGCTGCCACAAGATCGGCGAACCGCCGGTGTGATCTATAATCTGGTCGTTGACGACCAGCCCGCCGGGTATGAAGAAGCTCGTGCCCACCAGGCGGTCCATCAGCAGCAAGACACCGGCGGAAAGCAGCACGCCGAACGCCAGCAAACCCAAAACGGCGGTGACAAACCAAGCCCAGACGGTCAGCGGAAGCCGCATCATAGTCAGCCCTTTCGAGCGCATCTGCAGCGTCGTGACGATGAAGTTGAGGGCGCCGAGCAAGGAGCCGATGCAGAAAAGGGCAATGCTGAGGATCCAGAAATCCTGCCCGTGGCCGCCGAGTTGAGCCGATGGGATGGCGCTCAGGGGCGGGTAGGCGGTCCAGCCGGAAATCGGCGCTCCTCCTTCGACGAAAAAGGCCGTCACGAGAGCGAGGAAGGAAAGGAAAATCGTCCAGAAGGAAAGCATGTTGAGCCGCGGGAAGGCCATATCCGCCGCCCCGATCTGAATGGGAAGCACGTAATTCCCAAAGCCTCCCTGGGGCGCCGTCGTCAGTACCATGAAGACCATGATCGTTCCATGCATGGTGAGCATGGCCAGGTAAAACTCGGGGGTCATTACGCCGTCGGGCGCTCCTTCGGGAAACAGGCTGCCGAGCCACGCAAAGGACTTCTCGGGCCAAACCAGCCGCAGCCGCACCAGTAAACTCAGGCCCATGCCCAAGAAGACGGCCACAATCGCCAGAATGATGTACTGAATGCCGATGACCTTGTGGTCGAGGCTGAAGATGTATTTCCAAACGAAGCCCTTCGCCTCAGGGTGCCGATGAACTTCGACATGCTCCGCGACTTCCGACATAATCAAGGTCTCCCAAACTCTCCCGGATTGCTTTCGCTAACCGCCGTGATGACAGCTCGCCAGGAATGGCAGCGGGGAATTGACGCCTCGCGCTTAGAGATCAAGGTAAGAATACTGCTCTTCCAGCCAGCTCTCGTAGTCCTCCGGCGTCATCACGTCCAGGAAGCTTCTCATCTTGTAGTGGCCAAGGCCGCACAGTTCCGAACAAGGGATTTCGTAGGTACCGACCTTCTCGGGCTTAAAACGAAGGCGGCCTACTAGGCCCGGCACGGTGTCCAACTTGATTCGTAGCTCCGGAACGAAGAAGTTGTGGATGACGTCCTTGGAACGAAGAAGAACTTCAACCTCGCGACCGACGGGCACCGCCATTCGGGGAACCATAATGTCGTCCCGGCCGTCGGGGTGGTCGCGGTCGAGACCCAGCGGGTTGCCGATCGAGTCGTCGATCAAGCTGTTATCGAGCGGGCCGAACTTGCCGTCCCGGCCTGAATAGCGCATGTTCCAGACAAACTGCTGGCCCGTCACTTCCACTATGAGCCGATCGGTGGCGGGGTCTTCGGACTGAGCCTTGGTGAACCTCGCTTCGGCCCAAACGGTGTATCCCATGAACGTCAAACCGATAAAGAGGACGGCGGCCGCGGCTGTCCACAGGATCTCCCAGCGATCGTTGCCCCGAATGGGAGAGGCCGGCTCGGGCCGCTTGCGACCAAATCGCAGAATGGCGTAACCCAGAGAACCCTGCGCCAGGATGAAGATGATCCCCGTGACGACGAGAGTCAACATGAATTGATCGTCGACTTGCCTGGCATGTTCGGTGATGGCATCCGGCAGCCACCAGGTTCTGGTGATGAAAGGGATCACCAGACCCAAACTGACCAGCCAAACAACAAGCGCCAGAAAAAACGCCATTTTGCGCTACTCCTTGATGGGCGAACCGGTGTTCAGAAGGTAACTCGCCAGTGTAACAAACATGGAGATGTCGTTTCCAAGGCAGGCTAGGCTGATCGTATTGGGGCTAGCCTCCCTCGCGTGGTGGGCTGCGGTAGCCGAACCGGCGAAGTAACGATTGGCCTTGCTCGTCAAGGACGAACTGCGCAAAGCGGTGAGCATCTGCCGATCGTGAAGATCCACGAACAATGCCAAGGGCTTGATCGATCGGCCCGTGGAGTTTCTCGTTAACTTCGATTCGCCGGCCGACCCCCGCCTTGAGAACGGAGGAAGCGGTAAAGGCGACGTCGGCGTTGCCTGACTCCGCGAACTGCCGGGCCATCAGGACGTTTTGGGCGTACACGAGCTTGGGCTGCACCTGATCCCACAGACGGAGTGACCGGAGCGTTTCGACCGCAGCACGTCCGTAGGGGGCAACCTCCGGCTTGGCTAGGGCGATGATTCGCATCTCGTCACCGGCCAGGTCTTGCAACTTGCTGGGGGACACCTGGGCGCCGGGAGGGACCCAGACCACCAGCCGGCCACGAGCGTAGACGGCGCGGCTCTCTGAGAGCAGGAAACCTTTCTCCACGAGCTTGTCCACGTGCTCGACATCGGCGGCGGCATAGACATCAAACGGGGCGCCGTTTTCAATCTGGTGGGCCAGAAACGCCGTCGAACCGAAGCTGAACAGAACTTTGACGCCGGTCTGTGCCTCGAAGGCCGCACCCAATTCTTCGCATACAACTGCCAGATTGGCTGCCGCTGCGACGCTGAGTGGTGTGGGAGAAGTGGTGGGACCGTTTGGCCGGCAACTTCCGCCCAGGAGTACCGCTACCAGTGCCGCCATCCAAGCCAACCGGGAACTCTCACCTGACGAGGCGAGCGTCACATGCGTCGTGGCCTGGTGGGGAAGGGCTGGCCGAACTCCCGCGTTATGCCGCACTGTCATGGCGAATGACGCCGCATTGCGAGCAGCAGCGTCTCCCAATGTACCGCGTGCAGGGTACTGCTCGAAGGAGACCGACCGCGGGCCTATTGTTCATTCCTGCCCCGGTGCCGGCAACGAGTGACCCGGCCCAGCCTCTACGACGTTACCGCGGGTACGCTGTCGCGGTCGCAGCAGGCTGGTGATATGATGGCAGTACGATTAGGCAGGTCCGAGGGAGGCCAACAATGAAGCGGAGAAGTTTTGTAGGCGGTGCTTTTGCAGGCTTAGCAGCCTTGAGTAACGGCGCACGTGGCTCGACGACCAAAACCGGAGACATTCCCAAAAGAACTTTCGGAAAAACAGGCGAGAAGCTAACCATCGTCGGACAAGCGGGCGGTCGCTTCCCGCTGATTTCGTTTGAGGAGGCCAAGGCGGTCACTCTGCGAGCCTATGAGCTGGGCGTCAACTACTTTGACAACGCGCACTCCTATTGGGACGGTAGGTCGGAAGAAGTCTACGGTGCCGTGTTGCCGGCTTTCCGCAAGGAAGTCTTCATTACTACGAAGACCGGCGAGCGAAGCCGTGAAGGCGCGGAGCGTGAACTGCACCTTTCGCTAAAACGCCTGAAGACCGACTACATCGACCTGTGGCAAATCCACTCGGCTTCCACGATGGACGACGTCGAGAAGGTCTTCGGCCCAGGTGGAGCGATCGAGGTCTTTGAAGCCGCCAAGAAGTCCGGGAAATGCCGCTTTATTGGATTCACGGGCCACCACGACCCCGAAGTTCACCTGGCCATGCTGGAGCGATACAAGGACTTCGATACGATCCTCATGCCTCTTCACGCCGCCGACCCATCCTATCTCAGCTTCGAAACGCAGGTCCTCGCTGAGGCGCGCAAGCAAAACCTTGGCATTCAGGGAATGAAATGCTTGGCCAATTCGAAGTTGCTACAGTCCTTCAGCGTCACACAGTGCCTAACGTACGTCCTCAGCCTCCCGATCCACTGTCTCACCGTCGGTTGCACAACAATTGGCCAAATTGAGGACGACGTAAGAGTCGCGCAGCAGTTCAAGCGCTACGATTCCGAAGAGATGGCTAAGATCCGGGAGCAAGCTCAAGCCTTATCCGGCCCTCGCCTCGAGGATTGGAAACGGGACACTCAGACGGCTTACAACGGCCGGCCGACCAGGGAATACCAAGGCGGGTAAGGCCGCACGCCGAAACAGCGATACTACCCACCTACCGCCAGCCCGCTCCGCTAGTTCGCTGGGCGTAATCTTGGTAAAGGCTCGCGACCTGGGCCTCCGCTGCATCTCCTGGATGGATCACAACCCGATAGCGGAACCGCAGCGAGTCGTTGCGCCGGAGCGTCAGACTTCCATCGGCTGATGGGTCGGAAAGGAAGTGGTGCAGCCCGAAGATGTTCGCGCCGAATAGACCATAGCTTCGAACATGCCAATACGTAGGATGCCGCGGATTCTCGGGATGATCGAAAACGGCAATACCGACTCGCTTCCCTTCGATCACGCCGCTGTAGTCGACCCAGGGGGAGCGCGTACCCCAGACTTTGTGCTCACCAGCCCTGCCGTCAGCACTTAGAATCGTTCCGGTTCTGTGGACGCCCTGGGCCCTCTCGTGACTCTCTTCCATCGGCGTAGCGACCCGCAACGCAAATGTGCCTTCTTTGGTGTCGCCTAGCGTCACGTCCTCGGCTTGTGCGGTCAAGCGCAGATCGAAGTCCACGAGGCGATTCTTCGAGCTGGAGTGAAACACCATCGTCCTATCTTCTGTCAGCAAGACCGTCCCGTCGCGAGTCGTCCAGGCGAAAAGGATTCGAATCTTTCCCGTGCCGACGGCGTTTACCTCGAGCATCGAGGCATCGCGCAAGACGATGCGCCCCTTTGTTGACTTCGGCTCCTGTGTCGGTTCATTCGCCCAGAAGTCAATGCCGTTGACGTCACCGTGGCTGAACCATAGTCCCCGGTGGTGGGGGTGATCTTTGGATTCACCCTCGACATCTTCCATGGGGTACGCCCGCGTTACGATTGTCCCGTCGGCGGTGCGGAGCGGGTGTAGGAACGGCTTGGTCGTCCGGGGACCGAAGTGCAAGGTTGAGAACGGCCGGCCGTCGATCTGGATCCCGATCTCGCCTTCACTTCGGCTAAAGCGAACCTGCGCAGAGCAGGTGGCGGTCGCCAACCAGCCGATTGCCATTAGCCATAGGAGATTTAGGCCGCAAGCTGAGCAAGTGTAGGATGTCCACGCTCTGCGGGAGCTTCGAAGACTGCTCGCAGAACTTCGCGCGTGCGCACTGAATCCGCTCACTGCTCTGGACATCCCACAAACGGTCGCGTCGGCCGTTCGAAGGCCGAACGGCGGCGGCTTTTGCCGCTACTGCCCTTTTTTCTTCGAAGAAAGTGCGCCGGAGGAGGTCAGCTTCAGCTGGCCCAGTTTCTTTTCAAGAGAGCTGATCTCGGACGGATCTTGATCCGCCTTCGGGGACCGCTGCCATTCTTGCAGTGACCGCTCCCAGTGGTGCTTGGCTTTGTCCAACTTGCCCAGCTTGTGGTAAACGTCACCCAGATGAGACAGCACAATCGGATCGTGCTTGTATTGCTCGTGTGAGCGGAGAAGATACCGTTCCGCGAGTTCCAGCTTGTCCTGCCGATAATAGAGCCACCCTAGGCTGTCGAGGTAAGCGCCATTGTTGGGATCGAGATCAAGGGCCTTCTGAATCAGCTCATGGGCGTAGTCGAGCCGCACATTGCGATCAGCCAGCATGTAGCCCAGGTAGTTCAACGCCGAAGCGTTATCAGGATCCACTTTGAGCAAGTCTTCAAACTTTTCCTGAGCGTCGTCGAAACGCTTCGCCCGCTCAAGGACGGAACCGTGGGTGAACAAGGCCGCCCGTTCTTCCCGTTCGTTCGTTGACAACTCCTGCGCTTTCTGAATGGCCTCGACGGCCTGATCGAACCGCTTTCCCTTCTCGTACACGCCGGCCAGGGCCAGGTAGATCTCCCAGTCGGCGGCGTCGCCCACCAACAGAGCTTGGAGTATCTTTGCCCCTTGCTCGAATTCGCCTGTCTCGGCCAATACGGTTGCCCGCAGCCGGGCCAGGGGAGCATTATCGGGGAATTCCGCGCAGGCGGAGGCAGCCAGGCCTTTTGCCTCGTCGTAGCGGCGGGCTGCCCGGGAGGCCTCAATCAAATGCGCCCAGGAGCGGGGCTTGGCCCTCTCATCAACTTCGCCCATGGCGCGAAAGGCTTCTTCCGCCCCGGTATAGTCTTCAAGAGTCTTATAGAGCATCCCCAGCTGCTCGTAGAACATTGCCCGATTTCGTTCCTCGCGCGAGGAGTAACTGTCTTTGGCGGTCGAATCCAGAAGTTTGCTCAGCACCTCGACGGCCTCAGGTGCTTTACCTTCGGCCTCGAGAAGCAGTACGTCGTTGTACTTGATTTCAAGCGACTGCGGGTCGAGCACTTCGGCCTCGCGCAAGCTCGCTCTCGCTTCTCGAAAGCGCCGCAGCTCGCGGTAGATCTGCGAAAGCCGTAGGTGGTGCTCGGAATCCCGTGGCTGCGCCCTGACCAGCTCCTGATATTGCTTTAGGGCGCTCTCAAACTGGCCGGAGAGAACCAGATTATGAGCTAGAGAGCGACGATTCTGTAGGGAGTTGCCACCCTTTTGGAGCAATTGTTCAAAGACTTTGCTCGCCTTCTCGTGCTCACCGGCTCTTTCGTAGGCGGTGCCCAACGCCTTGAGGTGATTGGGAGAGGCCTCACCCTGGCCCTCCAGTCTTTCCAACAGTTCAATCGCCTGCTGGGTGTTGCCCCTATCCAGGTAAAGGAACGCCAGGTTGGCAGTCGCCGCTGCCGAATCCGGCTCGACGTCCAGCAGCCTCTTCAGCGCCGCCTCGGTCTTCTCCGGCTCCCTCGTCTGCCGATAGAGGTTAGCCAATTGCAGCAAAGAATCTTTGTCGTCGGGGTCAATCTGCTGGATCTTTTCGTATTGTTCAATGGCCTGGCGCAGCAGGGATTCTTTCGGCTCCCCGCGACGGCGTTCAACCGAAAGATTATGGTAAATCTCCCCAAGAAGGCGTCGAACCTCGACGTTGTCGGGATCCTGTTGGAGAATGTCCTTCGCATTCGAAATCGCCTCGTCCACCCGACCAGCGCGGGCATAAAGACGAATCAGCTTTCGCCTAAGGTAATCCGACTCGGGGTCAGCCTCAATGGCTGCCTGATACTGTTCGATAGCGTTTAGGAGGTACTTCTTGCTGCCATGATGCATCCAGCGCTGCTCATCGAGGTGCGCCAGCGCGTAGTGGTAGTAGGCCTGGGATCGGTCAGGCGACTCCGGGGGACCAGCATGTTCCTCCGCGCCCGCGGCAGGCCGGTTCAGCGCAAGCAGCACCAGAATCAGAGACGGGAGGACAGCTCGATGTGCGGCCCGCACAAGGTTGGTGATCACGAAGACCCTTTCAAAAGCGCAGGATACCCAGGTCTCAGTATACCGGAAGCCTCGGCAGCTCCACTGATCGCGTCGTGCGCACAGGTACTGGCGAGCAATCCTCCGCTAAAGCAATCCTACTGGGACCTAAGAGTCTTGTAGCCGCGATTATCGTTTTCAAACACGGGGCCAAGCGTGCTACGACGACCGTGTGAGCCGTCAATAGAGGGAAGGTTCGCCGTCGGGACGAATCTTCCAGCGGCGGTGCATCCACAGCCACTGCTCGGGATAGTCACGGATCATCCGCTCGATCGCGCTGTGGCAGTGCTGAGTGTTGACGATCAGGTCGCTCGCTTCATTGCCGGTTGAAATCATCTCCAGCGGAGGATAAAACTTCAAAACGTAACGGCGCTCGCTAGCCTTCCAGGCAGCTATGCCCGGAATCACGGTCGCGTTGGTACGCATAGCCACTTTCGCAAAGCCAGGACTTGCGCTGGCTTTGACGCCAAAGAAATCGACGAACCAGCCGGGCTCGTCCGAGATGTTCTGGTCAAACAGAATTCCGACGGGCTCGTTGTCTCGAAGCGCGCGCAAGATCCCGCGACCGAACTCCTGTTTTGGGATGGTACGGTTCCCGCACTGGGTCCGATGTCTCTCCAGGAGGCGATCAAGCAGAGGGTTGTCCAGCGGACGCACCATCACGTGCATCGGGTTCCCAAAGAGCGCATGAGCGACGGCGCTGAGTTCCCAATTGCCCAGGTGAGCGGTTAGAAACAATACCCCCCGACCCTTCTTGATAGCGGCGTCGTAGTGCTCGAACCCCTCATAGGCGATCCACTCACGGATGTTTGAGGGATTCAAACGGGGCAAACGCGCAATCGCAAGCAGAACCCGGCCCAAATTGTCGTACGCGCCCCGAACGATCTGTCTTCGACGAGCGTCAGACGTCTCGGGCAAAGCCAACGACAAGTTGCGATACGCAACAGCCTTGCGGCGGGGGGTTACGAGGTACAGGAGCCGGGCGATGGCGGAAGAAAACCAGCGGGCAGGGGCAAGGGGCAGCCATTCCAGGGTCTTGAGCAGCGGCCAAACCAGGCAGAATTCCGCTCGATTCCTTAGCCACCCACGTTTCCGCACTTCCCCAAGAAGATACCAAGCCGTAGGGGTGCGGCAGGCTGACCGCGAGGCTGAGAGCGTGCGCCACAGAAGGGTCGGACTCTTTCACTTGGCGGGAATGTTGGTTCCCGGCGCGGTGCGGAGAAGCGGCTCCCGAGAGACTGGTGCTGGCGGTTAGGGGCGGGACGGAGCAAAGGCCGCGGATCTCGACGGCGAGATCCGCGCTACAGGTTTCGTCCTCAGACGGCGTTGATTCCACGGGGGTTCGGCGGAATTGGGTTTGTTTGGTCATTGCGGAACCGGAAGGGGTTTTGAAGCTTACCGCTTGCTCACACGCACGGCTCCGGGGCGATCGGTTTCCGTCTGCCGGAGCCGCGACCGTGAGGGAGTGGTTCGCTGAACCCCGTGACTCGAGCGGTAACCCCGGGACGCTTGACCGCGGGCTGCCGCCCGCGGCTCTGTCGCTGGTCGATCGGCATTGGGCGGTTGATTTCACGGGAGTTCGGCGAGATTGGGTTTGTTTGGTTTTTTGTGATTGAAGCGCTCTCAGGCGTCGAGATGAGTCTCGACGCGGCACACTGGGAGTGTGCGCCACAAGGATTTTCGGTCGCGCTTGTTCTAGCCCCCGCGACTGCGAGAAAATTGCGCGTTGCCTGGCAGAGCCACCGGCGTCAGCCCGTGGACCGGTGGATCTTGGCGTTATTACGATTAGCTTTCATTTGGGCTGTTGTAGCCATCGATCATTATTCCTTTCGTTGGAGCGGCGAGCCCGCGGGGACAGGCACCGGGGAACGATCGACGACAAGAGCAACAGCCTCCGTGTCGTAGCGAAGGCTTGGCCGGCGAGAAGGTTTCCACCGTTGCCTGTCCCCTGCGAGCGGCAGCCGGTCTAAGTGACCGGAGTCTCCGATTCCAGGGTAAGCTAGAGTGGCGGGGTTCGAAGAGGGTCAGGCGTGGCAAGTACCGTGGAATGAGGGAGATGAGATTTTGGCAGTGGCGTGACCGGTGAGGGAAGACTCTGGCTTCTCCAAGGCAAGAAGCGTGCCGCGGCCGGTTTCGTTGGAGCGGTGATCCCTTCCTTCACTTACGCATCATGTTACCGATTGGCAGGAGGTCGGAGGAAGTCGCGAAGCCTGCCTGCGACAAAGGGCACAATTGAACCCACCCGGTGCCAGAAGGAAAACGGGCGAAGCGTCGCCCATTCGTGGCTTGGCTGCACTAAGAGGTGTCAGGAGTAGGGATCAAGCCGCAGGCACACCCGCCTCCACGTATTCGCAACGGGTTTTGGCAGCGGGAACTGGCAGTCCGTCTTCGATCATGCCGGCAATGTGCATTTCGATCGCTTCCCGAATTAGTTTCTCCACTTCCGGCAACGTATCGCCGACGGCTACACAGCCAGGCAGATCCGGCACGTAGGCGCCGATGCTTGTCGGACCCTTCTCATAAACCACGGCATACTTCCGGCTCATAGCTTCTCCAGACCAGCCTGCTTGAGGATGTTTTTCAACGTACCTGTCGGCAGATCTTTGCCAGACTTGCCAGCCACTGTAATGCGCCCCGGCTTTCGCGGATTCTTGAACTGCCGGTGACTCCCCACCATTCGGACTTGCTGCCATCCGTTTTCTGTAGGAGCCAGATGACATCCCGAACTTTCACTTACGCATCATGTTAACCGACTAGTGGGGAAGTGTCGGAGGAAGTCGAGGAGCTGCCGGCGACAACGGGCACAGATGAACCCACTCGGCGCCAGAAGGAAAATCGGTGAAGCCTTGCCCGTTCGTGGCTTGGCTACACTAGGGAGGATCTTGCGATGACCTTTCGCCGCATCGCCGCCGGCAGCTTCCTGGTCATCCTCGCCTATTTATTGTTCGTTGACGGCATGTCGGACCGCGGTCTCGTGGGCCCCGACGAGCCACGCTACGCCGCGGTGGCGCGCGAAATGGCGGAGTCCGGAGATTGGATTACGCCTCGGCTGAATGGGCAGCCCTGGTTCGAGAAGCCGGCCTTGCTCTATTGGATGGGATCCCTGGCCGCGAAGCTTGGGCTTTCTGACGACCGCGCTACCCGGTTGCCGGTGGCTTTGATGAGCTTGGGGTTCCTGATCTTTTACTATTTGCAGATCAGAAGCGAGTTCGGAAGCCCCGCCGCAGAGTACGCTACGACAATCCTGGGGACCATGGCCGGTTGGGTGGCTTTCAGCCAAATCGGGGTGTTTGATTTGCCCTTGACCGCTTCGCTTTCAGCAGCACTTCTGTTGCTGCTGGGATGGGCGCGGGATCACCAAGACCCAAGCCCCCGCCGGCTATCCGCTTTCGCTGCTCTGGTCGCGGTTTCGGCCTTGGCCAAAGGGCTGGTTGGCCCCGCGCTCGCAGTGCTGGTGATCGTGCCGGTTTGTTTCAACCGCGGGTTTCGCTCCGTGGTAACCCAACTGTTGCATCCCCGTGTCGTTTTGCCGTTTGCGGTGGTTGCCTTGCCGTGGTACGTCTTGTGCTACCTCGAAAACGGACAGGCGTTTTTCGACGAGTTCTTCTGGCGACATCATTTTCAGCGCCTAGCTGGTGAATCAATCCGCCACACTCAACCTGTGTGGTACTTCATCCCGGTCTTGCTAGCCGCCATTCTGCCTTGGACCCCGTTGCTCGGTCTGCTGTTAGGCAGCGGCCGCGGCGATGGGTGGCGCCAGGATGGGCGCCTACGATTTCTGGGCTTTTGGGCTCTATTCACTGTGGTTTTCTTCTCTCTGGTCAGGAACAAGCTGCCGGGCTACATTTTGCCCGCCTTGCCTCCTGTGGCTGCCCTCATGGGGGTACGGCTCGCCCGTACCCGAAGTCCCGGCCTGGCACTGGGGGCAAGTGCCCTGCTACTAGTACTGGTTCCGCTGGCCGAAGCTCTATTGCCGCAAGCTCTGAGCCGGGGGCTAGCGAAGGCTTGGCCGCCTGAGTCAATCTCGTGGGCTTGGGTGTTGGCGACGATAACCTTGGCCGGTGCGATTTGGTGGATGGCCCAGCGCGGCAGAAGAGGCGTGGCGTTCACACTGCTGGGCTCTTGCGCGGCAGTTAGCTTTATCTATCTGAAAATACAAGCGTTTCCGGCCATCGACCGGGTGGCTGGTACAAGGACGTTGTGGCGCCAAGCGGAGCCGCATCTAGCAGAAACCTGCCTCGGTGAGATCAGACGGCACGCGGCCTACGGCCTTCGGTATTACAGCTCCGGACGGCTTCCCGACTGCTCCTCCCAACCGCGTCCGTATCGAGTCGAGTCCGACCCACCCCTTTTTTCCGGACCGTAGTCGAAGCTGCACCCTCAGCGTAACTTTCCCTTCCCACGCAGCGAAAAACACGATAGGGGACGCGGTTGATACCCCGAGGGGGATACGAATGGAAGTAGATCGCACTGGATCGCCAATCGACAAACCGGTGCTGACCCGAAAAGAACGAGACTTGTTGAAACTGTTGGAAAGCAACCCCGGTCGTTGCTACTCACGGTCCTACTTGCTGAAGACTATCTGGGGGTACAGCGACGACACCCGCACGCGGACAGTCGATGTTCACGTCAGTCGGCTTCGCAAGAAACTGCGCGACCGCACTGACATCTTGATCCACACGGTTGTGCGACAGGGGTATGTGCTGCAACGCAGCGGGTTGTCTTCTAATGGAAGCCGTCCGGGTGCGTCGTTGCCGGCTGCCGCGGAGCAGACCGGTACCACCGGGTAACGGGTCTTCGAGCCTGAAGCTGATAGGCCGCGGCTTGTTGTAGCCTAAGACCTGCCGCTCGGAACTGCCAACGGCCGGTTGCGGGTCGTTGTGAGCCAAGCGAGCCTTTCCAAGTCCCGGAGACCCAGACAACCCTGAAGTGCTTTCCACTTGCCTTTCCCGTACCCTGAAAGGTCCCTCCGCGGTTCCGATGGTGATCACATTCATTCGTTCTAGCGGGCTCTGTCTTCTGGTGGCAGGCACGCTTCTCGGCAGTCCTCGGATCCCACGAGTCGATCACGCTACCTGGGACGCTCTCCTGAGTGAATTTGTCAACGAACAGTACCTCGTGGACTACGCGGGCCTGCAGCAGCGGGGGATGAGCCGGCTCAGTGCCTACGTGGACCGACTGGGAGAGGCCGGGGCGGAAGAGATCTCTCCCGAGGAACAGAAGGCCACCCTTATCAACGCCTACAATGCGCTGACGATCCGCTGGGTCGTGGAAAACTATCCCACCAAAAGCATCCAGGCGACACCGAATCCGTTCCGAGAGCGTCGGCACACCCTAGGTGGAGCATCCGTTTCTCTGGACGAAATCGAAGAGTTGCTGAGGGAAACCGGCGACCCAAGAATTCACTCGGCTCTCGTTTGTGCGTCGCTCAGCTGCCCTCCACTGCGGAGCGAGGCCTATGTGGCCAGCCTCATCAACGGTCAGCTCGACGAAAACACCCGCGAGTGGCTGTCGAACGTAGAGCTAAACCGTTTTGACCCTCGCGGTGCGGAAGCCGAGGTCAGCTCGATCTTTTCCTGGTACGGGGAAGACTTCGCAACTTTCCCCGGGGGACTCGAAGGGTTTCTCCGCCACTACGGACCTAGGGAAACCATGTCCGCGTTCGGGAACAAAAAGCTGCGAATCAGCTTCCTCTCTTATCACTGGGGTCTCAACGACCAATCGGACGTCGGCAAAGACTACTCGTTCTTCGAGCTGGCGATTGATTGGGCTAAGGGCTGGTTTCGGTAGGATGCCGACAGGATGTGACGAAATAGACCGCGGACCCACGGCCGGGGCCTCCGCGAATCGCGTCACCACCTTGTCTTCTTGTCGACTCAGTCCCCTGTTTTGGGGAACACCCCGGCGTGAATCGCACGCCCCTCGTCGTTGACGGCTTGATACTTAAAGGAAGCCGCGGACAACTCGACGTCCAAGAAGTGATAGTTCACAGCCGCGAACTCGATCTCGGGGTGATCGGTCAGAGCGCCCTTCCTCAGCCTGCCGGCTCCTCCGGAAATGATGTAGTGGATTCCCTTTTGGGGCCTGATCTTTTGGTAGAAGTGCTCGTGGCCGGCCAAGAAGACATCCACTCGGCCAACAAGCTCGGGCTCGAGAAGGGCCCTGAGTTCAAGCGAGGGTCCGTGCCCGTCAGTGAAGAGGCCGAAGAACCATCTCGCGGTATATGAATACACGGGGTGATGCATGTAGATGATGTTCCATCGATAGCGCGCCGACTCAGCCAACCAGCGCCGAAGCCGCTTGATGCGGTACTCGATATCCCGGCCTCGTTGCGTTGCGATTTCCTCAATCCAGGCATCGGAATTCAAACAGATGAACCGCGCTAACCGCCGGCGGCCAGCCACCTGCGGTCCCGCCTCAAACGTGTATTCGTCCACTTTGCCGACGTAACCGAAAGCGTCGTCTTCGACTTGCGCCAGCCCCCTCGTCGCGTCAAGACGGTCGTGATTGCCGAGCGCGGCGTGAAAACGAACGCCGTCGGCCATCAGGTCTCGGTAGACGTGCTTGAACTTGGGGCCGAAGTCTATCGGGTCGCCGGTCTCGTAAATGTTGTCGCCGAGTGTAAGAACGAATTCCCAGGGGTGCTGGACATGAAACTTTCCCATGGCAGCCGCCACCCGTTTTTGAGGCTCTTCGCCTGTCCCGCTATCACCGATTATTCCGAAGCGAACACGTTCAGGGGACGCTGCACGGCTAAGCTTGCTTTCGACGCTGCCCCAAAGAAGAAGTTGAACAAGCTCTCGTCTGGACAGCACTAACCTTATTCTCGCATCGCTCCTGGGGCCCGGTTTGGAGAAATTGGGTACAGCCAGCCAATTCGCTTCAGCTAAGTGCTTTGTACCTTAGGTCATCAAGAGAAGCGAATCGGTGACAGTCCCCATTTTTCGCTCCGCACCACTTGTGCCACGGGCTGTGAGAACCAGCGCCTTCGGCTACCCGAATGATGTGCTTAGGTCAACAGGCCACTACAACGAATCGATTCTTGGGAAAAAGGCCAGAAGGTATAATCGGCAAGATGGCGGCTTCTCCCGTGCAGCCTCAGGATATGCAGGCTGTCGACCTGCGGCAGTTTCGCGCTCGCGACTTCCATCACCTCCTGGAAGAGCAGGACGCCTTTTGGTCACGGGATCTGCGATGGGACTTCGCCTCGTCGAGGGACTTGATCCGTCGTTTCCTCGACACACGAAATCTGTACGGGTACGCGCTGGTCAGGAACGGCGACCCGATTGGCTACAGTTACTTCATCCACGAGCAAGACAAGGCGCTCATCGGCGATCTCTTCATTACAGCCGGACAGAGTAGCGAAGAAGCCGAACGGTATCTGTTCCACAACATTGTTAAGCTGGCGATCGTTTTCCCCGGTGTCCGGCGGGTGGAGGGCCAACTGTTGACGATATCGTTCGACCCCGCCCAGGAAGCGATCTACGGACGGAATCTGGACGTCTTTGAAAGGTTGTTCATGTTGCTCGAGGGGATCGATCGCCGGCTCGCCCCCCCTAAGCCCCAACCCGATGTCGCGTATGAACCGTGGCTGGACGGCTACCTGGACCGGGCTGCTGAACTAATCGCCGACGCCTACCGCAACCACGTCGACAGCCGCATCAACGACCAGTACCGTAGTGTCGCGGGGGCACGACGGTTCCTCTATAACACTTCCCAGCATCCGGGCTGCGGCGTGTTCTTCCGTAACGCCGCCGTGGTGGCTCGGGAGCGACGGGCGCGCGGGCTCTGCGGCATGAGCCTAGCCACGCTGGTGCAACCTCAGGTAGGCCATATCACGCAGCTGTGCGTGGTGCCACATATGCGCGGACGCGGCGTGGGATACGAGCTGCTGCGCCGCTCGATTCAAGCCTTCCGCGGGCACGGCTGCGAAGCCGTCAGCCTTACCGTCACGGGCTCCAACCGGGGCCCGGTTGGTCTCTACGAGCGAGTCGGCTTTCGGGTCATCCGAAGGTTTCCTGCCTTCGTCTGGGAAGCAAACTGATCCTGTGACGGAAGCTCCCGTAGGATCTGCGAGCAACCGCACTGCGCTCGCCATCGGCTTCCTCTCCCTGTTCGGCCTGCTTTCTTCTTTGCTTAGCTACTGGCTCGTGTTCGGGTTTGTGTCGTTCGCGCTGCTCGTGTCGGTACTCGCGGTCGGTTTCGGGCGCCAAGGCCATCGTAAGCCGGTCTTGTACACACTCTTCGGCGTGTTTCTCATCTACTCTGTGCTGCTTGCCGCGATCGTCTGGACCTATCAGAGCGAAGGTGAGCCCATCCTGTTACTTGGCTTCCCGCTTAGCACGGCGCTCCTGGTCTATGGCATCTGGCCGGTGGGCTTCATTCCCGGGATTCTCTACCTGCTGATCTTCGAAACTTCAGTCCTTCGACGGGAGAAGCTTCAGAAGTTTATGGCCGAATTTGGGCGCGCGGAACAGGATCGCTGATGCCGATTGCCGAGTCCCCCATCGTAATTCTTTGCGTAGTCGCCTACTTGGTAGCCTGCTCCGGCATCGGGGTCTGGGCGATGCGGAGGACTCACAGCATCGCCGATTTTCTGGTCGCCGGGCGGACTCTAGGTCCGATCGTGCTGGTGATTGCGGCCATGTCGAGCATCATGAGCGGCTTCGGGTTTGTCGGCGGGCCCGGCCTGGTATTTGAGTCCGGCTCGAGTTCGTTGTGGATTACCTTCTCGGCAACGTGCGGATTCGCATTGAGCTGGATCCTAGTCGGCAAGAGACTGCGGTTGCTCGCCGTTGCGAGGGAGATTCTGACGCTGCCCGACGCCGTCGCCGCCCGCTACGGCGGCCGCTGGCCACGCTTCATGATGGCCCTGGCCATCCTGCTGGGGGTCGTCGGCTACCTCGGGACTCAAGTGCTCGCCATCGGGATGGTGCTGGTCGCGGTTCTTGATGTGCAGCTTCCCGTCGCGCTGCTGATCGGGCTCAGCGTGCTGGCGTTCTACAGCGTCGCGGGGGGCATTTTCGCCAGCGTCTACACCGACTTGTTTCAGGGAACGCTGATGATCGTTGCCTCGCTTGCGGTGTTCTTCTACGCGCTTCAGGCCGGAGGCGGGATGTCGCAGATCAGTACCACGCTGTGGGAAATGAACCCGGAGTTCATTAGTGCCTGGGGTTCTCGAGGGCCGTTGATGGCACTGAGTTGGTATCTGCTTTTCGTGCTGGGCAACGTCGGCCAGCCGCACGCGATCACCAAGTTTCTGATGCTCCGTGACATCCGGCAGTTGAAATGGGGCGCCTTGATGACCGGCTTCTGCTACGCCCTGCTGAGCTTGCTCTGGATGAGTATCGGTCTCTCGATGCGCGCCCTGGTCGAGCGGGGCATCCAAAGCCCTCTCGAGTCGCCTGACCTAGCCGCGCCTGTCTTTTTGCTCAATTACACTCCGCAGTGGCTCGCCGGGATCGTCTTTGCCGGGCTGCTGGCGGCCATCATGTCCACCGCGGACAGCTTCTTGAACATAGGCGCAGCGGCTGTTGTTCGGGACATTCCGATTGCCGTTCTCGGCCGCAGCGTGGGGCGAGAGCTGCTATGGTCGCGCGTTGCTACTGGATTCCTGCTCGTTATCTCGGCCATCTTCGCCCTGTATATGCAGAACCTCATCGCGCTGCTTGGGACGTTTGGTTGGGGAACCTTCGCTGCCGCGATCGTCCCCAGCGTCGCGATTGGGCTGAATTGGAAACGCGCTTCGGCCCAAGGGTGCGTGATTTCCATCGCGGTGAGCATCATCTTGAATTTCGCCCTCGAGCTTTCGGCAAGGCACGGTACCTACATTCTGCCCCAGGGGATAGCCGTCGGGTCTTTCTCGCTCCTGGTTTCGCTCGCGGTTTTCGTTTTCGTCTCCTGGTACACCAACCCGCGGGAAGAAGAGCGCCTCGCCCCTGATGTACGGGCAGCGATGGAGGTTTGAGCCGTGCAGGCAAAGGCGCGCAGAGATTAAGGACGGCGGGCGAGCGCAACGAAGTGATGGCGGGCGTATCTCGTGCTTCGGTGCTCGTTCGGTCGAACGCCGAGCTCCGTGTCCGTTACAATAACGACGACCAACAGCTTCGGGACGGCGCGTTGGGTGGAGAGAACTCGCGATGCTCCTGTTCGCCTTACTCTTGGTCTTGGCAGTTCCTTTGATCGCGCAAGACACGGCCCACGTCTATCAATCCGCTGACCGTCCCCGAGCGCTGGCACTGATCGGCGACCGCTACCACAGTCCCGTACATATTCGCGACGGAATGGCGCCGGCGTTCTTACAAGAGAACGTCCCGGTTACGTTCCTAGAAAACGAGAACGCCCTCACGGCCGAAGCGCTGCGGGATTTCGACCTATTGGTGATGTTCCGCGACGGCATGATCTGGCCTAACGGCTACGACCAACCGCACGTCCTGTGGATGACCGAGGAACATCAACAAGCCATCTGGGACTTTGTTCATAACGGCGGCGGGTTTTTGGCCATGCACAATTCTCATGGCATTTATCCGCCGGATGGCCTCTACTACGAGCTATTTGGCGGTGACTACGGCGGCCATCCCGAGCCGGCGATTTTCACAGTCCGTGTCGAAGACAAGAGCCACCCCATTACCCAGGGGGTCGAAGACTACGAGATCTTCGACGAACAGCACATGAGCAAGTACTTCCTCGACCGAGAGCACCTACTGCTCCGAAACATTGCTCGTGACAACAAAGCCGCGCCTGCCGGTTGGTGGCGCGAACTCGATCATGGCCGCTTCGTGTACCTGTCGCCCGGGCACACCCCGGAAGGCTTAGGGCATCCCATGACGCAGCGGCTGATTCGCAACGCGATCCGCTGGTTGTTGCAGTTGGATGAGGATGAATAGGCGAACATTCGCCGGCCAGTGCTAGACTGACCCCAGAACCAACCTGGAGGGCCCGGATGGCATCCGAAAACAAGCAAAGCCTCGTGTGGGCAATGGCTGGATTGGTTTGCATGGCGATCGCAGCCTATATCCCGTTCGAAGAGCAGTTAACCGACAAAGCAGTCTTCTTGTGCGGAGGCATTTTCCTTTTAGGAATGGCCTGGCGCAGGGCTGTCAACGCCGGCAGCAAGAACGAGGTTAAACACCTGTTCTACTTCCGCAGAAAGAAACGCGTGCCAGGTTGCTGACATAACGTTCGGTGGCTGCAACGGCAGCTCGGAAACAGGTGTCGGTAAGAATACCGACACGGCAGGTCTGAGGACCTGCGCCACCATGGGGCTGCGTGAGTTTCACGTGAGGCGCGGTGCTACAATCGCAATTGCCTCGGCCCGAGGCACGCCACACGTGTTCCGCAAGATTCTCATAGCCAACCGCGGGGAGATCGCTGTCAGGATCATCCGCACCTGCCGGGAAATGGAGATCCCGACCGTTGCCGTGTATTCCGATGTCGACCGCACAGCGCTTCATGTTCGCATGGCGGATGAAGCGGTCCACATCGGTCCGGCGGCGGCGACCGAGAGCTACCTCGACATGGACCGGGTTCTCGACGCGGCCCGCTCGGTGGGCGCTGACGCTATCCATCCCGGGTATGGATTCCTGAGTGAGAACGCAACGTTCGCGCGAGCCTGCGCCTTAGCCGCTGTGAAGTTCATTGGCCCGAGTCCGGAGTCGATGGAGCTAATGGGATCGAAGACCCGAGCGCGGCAGGCGATGGAGCAAGCGGGAGTCCCGGTCGTGCCAGGCACGACGACGCCTGTGGAGAGCAGTGCCGGTGCGCTAGCCACGGCGGAAAAGATCGGCTTTCCCGTCATGTTGAAGGCGGCTGCAGGAGGCGGCGGAAAGGGCATGCGCCTCGTTCCCTCGGCCGCGGAGCTGCCGTCGTCACTGGAGCAAGCGCAGGGCGAGGCCGAGGGAGCGTTCGGCGACCGCGACGTATATATCGAGAAGGCAATTACGGACCCGCGGCACGTCGAGGTCCAGATTCTGGCCGACGAGCACGGTCAGACGATTCATCTCGGCGAGCGAGAGTGCTCCCTGCAGCGGCGGCACCAGAAGGTGCTCGAAGAATCTCCCTCTCCATTGATCGAAGAGCATCCCGACATCCGCGAAAAGATTACCGCGGCCGCGGTTCAAGCTGCCCGGGCGGCTAAGTACACCAACGCGGGCACAGTAGAGTTTCTGATGGACGCCGCATGCAACTTCTACTTCCTGGAGATGAACACGCGCCTACAGGTCGAACACCCCGTGACCGAGTGGGTCACCGGCATCGACCTGGTCAAGGAGCAGATCCGCATCGCCGCGGGGGAAAAGCTTGGATACCGGCAGGATGAAGTCCGTCGGCGCGGCAGCGCGATCGAATGCCGCATTTACGCGGAAGATCCGCACAACCAGTTTTTCCCCTCCCCAGGGCGCATCACGATGCTGGAGCGCCCTTCCGGTCCCGGGGTGCGAGTCGACTCAGGAGCTTACCAAGGATGGACAGTCCCCCTCGAATACGATCCGCTCATCGCGAAGCTGATCGTGTGGGCACCG
Organism: Bryobacterales bacterium; assembly: GCA_965248205.1. Classification (GTDB taxonomy): domain Bacteria; phylum Acidobacteriota; class Terriglobia; order Bryobacterales; family UBA6623. Next base: position 5,729,239 of record CBDFIS010000006.1, on the reverse strand, counting down.
ACCCGAGGCGAGGCGATTCGCCGGCTTCGCGGTGCCCTGGCGGAGTACCACATCGACGGCATCAAGACGACAGTAGGCTTCTTTCGCGACGTCCTACTCGACGAAGACTTCAGGGCCGGCAGGATCGATACCGGCTTCATCGCGCGTTGGCTGGAACGGCGCTCCCCAGATTCGCAATCACCAGAAGATCACGAACGGGTAGCGGTGCTCACCGCGGCAGTGCACTCGGCCCGGCGGTTGCGAGAGCTGGCGTCTCATCCATCGACGAACGGAAGCGCTTGGAAGATCTTGGGCAAGCGATCGATGCTGCGCTGATCGGCCACCGCCAGCTTATCCAGGAGGAATTTCGGAACCGATGAACCCCGGAGCGGCTGTTGCCCTGAGCGCCAAGGTCGATACGGCCGGAAAACCGGCAAACAGAATGGAACTGCTGACGAGCGTTAACGGCGCTGAGCGCAGAGTCAAGCTCGAGCCACAAGCTTCTGGCTCCAGCTACGAGTTTGAAGTCGGGACGAGTCGGGACCTGGCCGACGTCCAAGAGGTTGAACCAGGTGTCTACTCGATCCTGATGGGCAGCCGCAGTTACGAGGTCAAGATCGAGGAGGCTGAGGGACACTACGTTGTTGCCGTTAATGGCGACCGTTTTGAGATAGCGGTCCAGGATCCGCGCCAACGGGGAAGAGAGGCAGGGGTGTCGGATGTCGAAGGTCCCCAGAAGGTAGCCTCGCCGATGCCTGGCAGGGTGGTCAAAGTAGAGGTCCAAGCGGGGGAGACCGTAGAGGCGGGGCAGGGATTGGTGGTCGTTGAAGCAATGAAGATGCAGAATGAGATCAAGTCGCCCAAGGCAGGTTCTGTGACGGCGGTATATGTGGAAGAAGGCGGATCGATCGGCGCCGGAGAGCCGATGGTCGTGATTGAGTAGAAGGCAAGTCGCGTGGAAGCAAACCCTAACTGTCCGCATTGCGATGGCACTGGCTGGAAGCAGGTCTCTCGCGACGGTGTCGTGGCCGTAGAACGTTGCGAGTGCCGGGAGGAAAGCCGCCAGCAGGCGATGCTTGGGAAGGCTCGCATTCCCGAGCGTTTTCGGCAAGCGAGCTTCGACAATTTTGTGCTCCCAGACAAGCGGGACAATCCCATTGCCAACGACAAACTTGCTCGAGCCATGGTGACCGCCAAGAGCTATGTGCGCGAGTACCCGTCACCTCCGAAGCTTGGGATCATGTTCCAAGGAGCGACCGGCGTGGGGAAAACCCACCTTGCCTGTGCCGTTTTGCGCGAGCTGGCGGAGCGCGGATTCGAATGTCTTTTCTTCGACTACCAGGCCCTGCTGGAGCGGATCCGGCAAAGCTACGACGCCTCCGCTGGTTCTGGTGGTCAGCGAGAGTACCGCGAGGCGATGGAAACGGAGGTCGTCCTGCTCGACGATTTGGGATCGCACCGACCCAGCGATTGGGTTGAGGATACGATTACCGCCATCATCAACCACCGTTACAACGCCGGAAAGGCTTTGATTGTCACGACCAACCTGCCTGACTCGGAACTTGGCGACCAAACCTCACAGAAAGACCCCGTCTCGGGCCACTACCATGTGCGCGACACGCTCGGCGATCGAGTTGGGTCGCGTGCCCGCTCGCGGGTCTATGAAATGTGCCATGTCGTCAAGATGGATACGCACGACTATCGGCTGCAGAAGCTGAGGCGATAGGTCGTCGCGAGCGAGCAAGCTAGGGCTCGTAGAGGTCTACCCGAACGCCGTGGGCGACGATACTGTCGGATTGGCGCTTGTCTCGCAAGGCGTCTTCGATTAGTTCCGGCATCTGCACGTAGTCCGGACGGATCACCCAAATGCGCGCGGTCGGAGCTCGGGCAGTGGCGTCCCCCCAAGACACAGGAGCGAAGCAACTCTCAGACGAGCGACGCCGTGGGTTAAAGACGACCGCCCTACGCGGACTCGACTGGCAGCGCCGACGCTTTCCATGCCCGCCAGCCACCGGCTAAAGAATACACGTTGCGGTAGCCCATCTTTTCGAGTGCGTCGGCGGCAAGCGCTGACCGAAAACCGCCTCCGCAATAGAGGACGATCTTCTTCGAGGGGTCGGGTATCGTCTTTTCGATATCGCGCTCGATGACGCCCTTCCCGAGATGAATGGCGCCGGCTGCATGGCCAGCCGTCCATTCCGACTCCTCACGCGTGTCGACTAGGACGAAGTCCGCAGCGTCGTCGAGGTCGTCCCTTACTTCGTCCACTGTAGTTTCCTGAATACGCGACTTGGCATCTTCGACGAGCTGCAAAAACTTCGGGGCATGGGTCATCGGCTTGTGTCCTCGAGATGGCCATTTTCTCACAGCACGGGGGTGCCGGAACGGCCAGTTGGGCGAGCGACGGAGACTTACCTCAGGGTGGTTGCGTCGCTGCTGGGGCTAGAACCCCGAGGGCACGGGGTCCCGCGGCATGCCGCGTCCCTACCCAGTAGGAGAGATGGCGCTCGCGGACGGCCGTGACACCCTGCAGTAGTTGGAGTTTTACAAACGCTCGGTGCGTTTCGTGCGGACGTCCTTTCTATGGCCCCGCTTGCGCTCGGAGCGACGCGTGTCGGGTTCAATGGACAGCGTGACCTTCGACCGGTCACGTATGAGTTCAAGGGCGATTGCCTCGTCTCGATCCGCCCCGCGGATCGCTTCCCTCAGTTCACCCGAGTCGCTGACGGGTTTGCCATCGAGCGCGACGATGATGTCTCCCGCCTTGAGTCGAGCCCGCCCGCCCGGTGTGTTCCGCTCCACGGAGCGAACCAGTAGTCCCTTTTCAACACCAAAGTATTCGGCGAGTTGCCCCTCGACCGATTCCACTTCCGCCCTAAGGAAACGGTTCCTCATCACCATGTGAGGACGGGGCAGATCAAAGCCAAAGCCGCGCCACCCCCAGTTTAATCCTGGCACACGGAACTTACAGCCCGGCTCATCCTCATCGCAGAACCAGGACCGATAGGGAGGGCGGTGCTTGCGTTCGCCAATAGTAGCCTGAAGATCGAGTGCAGACCCCTCCCGCAGGACGTTTAGATTTACCTTGCGTCCGACGGGAGTCTCTTTCACAAGCCGCACAAAATGTTCGACGCCCATTACACGCTGCCCGGCGTATTCGAGTACGACGTCTCCCGTTTCCAGCCCGGCCCGCTCGGCAGGGCTGTCAGCGGCCACGTTGCTGATTTCGACACCATACGCTTCTCCCATGCCGAGATCCGCGGCGCTGTCTTCGTTGATTTCGAGGAGTCCGACGCCCAGATAGCTTCCGCCTAATCCCACGGCCTGGTGAAAGAAGACCCCTGCTCCGCCATGCGGTGGCGGCGGAGGCTGGGGTGCCGGCTGGCCCGGTAGTGAACCGAGCGTTAGTAACAAAGCAAAAAAAGGAAGTGCCAGAATTCGCATGATCTTGTACCTCCTAATCAAGTCTTTGGTCCTTGCCCCATCCCCAACACTTACTTTGGCGGCTGTCGTCTGCGGATCTGAATCCTGCCGCCTGTGTTTTGGATGCTGAGCAAGGGACCGCCACCATTAAGATTTCCAGCTGCGCGGACTACGCCGGGACCATAGCCGTCCCCAGCACGCTGCACAGCTATGCCGCTGAATTCGCTGACGATGCGGTTTAGTTCATTCGCAAGATCAACGGTAGCTTCGACCGTTACGGCCAGGGATTCTGGAAGAAACACGACGATCCTGCCACCGAGAGTTTCCAGCTGGCACTCCTTCAACGGTCGTCCGCCCAGAAAATGAGCTTGAATACTGCCGGCGGCGGTCGCCGCTCGGACAGCTCCCGCTACGTCGTAGAGACGTATGTTGCCGTTACCGGTTTCGACCCGCACACCGGAAGGAGCCGAGCCGATCTTGATAGAGCCTCCGGCGGTATCGGCGCTTACCGATCCGGAGACCTGGCCGATCTCAATCGAGCCCCCGGAGGTTCCGGCTACGACGTTGCCGCCAACCTTTTGCGCGTGGATATTCCCCGCCAGCGTCTCGGCGTGCAGCGTCCCTTTGACTTCTCCGGCCCGAATGCCGCCGCCACTAGTTGTAAGGATTGCAGCGCCTCCGGCCTTTGCCAGTTCGATGAAGCCTCCCGCAGTTTCGCAGCGGACGTCGCCCCCCACCGAACCGAGACGAATGAAGCCCCCGGCCGTTGCGGCGTGTACATCTCCGCCGATATCTTCCATTTCGATCGCTCCGCCGGCGGTTTCAGCTTTAACACTCCCGGCCACGCCCGTCACCTTGAGCGCGCCTCCGCTTTCTAAGCTGGTTTGTAGCGTAGAGGCAGGAACGGAAATCAACGCACTGGCGGTGAAATTGCACTGGTAGCAGTTGGGAGCGATCACACTCACAACCGCTGTGTCACCCTGTAGCGCAGCCTTCACACGAGCCGAACCCAATAACTGCGCGGCCTCGTGCCGACTCCTTGCTCGGAGCTTCTTGACCAGCTTGTAGCCAACCTTTTTCCATTCACCCCCCGTAACGGTGATGTGACCCGTTGAGCTGACGCGGAGCCGTGTTCCAGCCGGCAGGGAACCCTCTTCGGTTTGGACCCAGTAACGGCCCTGCTTTTCCACTGGGCTGACCGTCTGCGCCGGCAGTGTCTGCGCCAGCGCCACTGAAGCCAAGGTCCACACGAGCTGGTGGGTGATGTTCCCGCCCAGGATCTTCTCTTCACTTGGTCTCATGGCTCCTTGTAGCATCAGAAGCGGTCCTCCGAAGCGTTGAGCTCACGCAGCGTTCTGCGACACTTTAGTCGCACGTAATCGTTTTGGTCGCTCTCCACTAATTCCTGCAGCAGACCGATCAACTCCCGGTCGGGTATCTGGCTAAGCGAGTCGATTACCTGTATCCGCATCCCGGGAGTCTCGTCATGCCGAAGCACCTGCTTTAAGGCCTGGCGGATATCGGGTTCGGCGTGATGGACTCGGAGCGCCTCAAAGGCCTTGAGGCGTACTCCCGGGTTGCGGTCGCGGACCATGGCTTCCCGCAGGGCCGTGCGCACTTCGCGGTCATCGACCCTGTGGCGTAATGCGTCGAGGGTCTCCAGGCGCACGCCGGAGTTGGGGTAGTTCCGCACTGTCGAGATGAGCAAGCGGCGGATGTGGGGGTCTTGTGGCGCCCCGGAAACGGTTCGGCGAGTAGTTTCCTCCAGGATGATCTCTACCCTTCCACCGTCGGGGTTCAGCTCTACCGATTGAATCTCTCCCACGGACGTTTCCAAAGGAATCAGCGACGCTGACCGACTATCTGACCGATATGCCTCTCCGACGGGAGCGTCGACACTCGCTCTCCCAAAATAGAATCCCACGACTATGAGTATGAGGGCGGCCACGGGTTGCCACGCCCTGGGAGTCGAACCAACCGCGCGTCGGAGGTCTGCCCATGCCGGCAGCCACTTTGCACCGCGAGATATATCTTCCTGCTGGTGGTAGACGCTTCGCATCAGATCATGACGGCACTCGGCGAGCATGGTGTCGGGCGGGTCTGCGGAGCGTCGCTGATCCAGACAGCCCAGAAGGCGACGCTCCTGTTCCAGAACGCGGGAGCAGCTCGGGCACGACTCCAGATGCTCCTGGAGGGCTTCGTGCTCGCGCTCTTCCAATTCGTTGTAGAGGTAAAGCAGGAGGTTGTCTTTGACTTGTTCGCAGTTCATGCCATGGTTTCTCCTAGTGCGCTGCGCAGTTTGCGGGTAGCGCGAAACAGGCAGTTCTTAGCCGCTTCTTCGCTGATTTCAAGAACTTCGCCGATGACGCGCAGCCGCAGGCCCTCGTAGTGCTTCAGCTCGAACACCGCGCGTTCCTTGGGCGAAAGGGTCTCGATGGCGCGGTCGATGTGATCGGCGAGTTCGTGGCCGGCCACTACGCGAGCCGGGTCACTCTCGGGGTGCTCGTCCTGCGCCTTCTCGAGGGGGCCGGGACCATCACCCGGAGCCTCATTACTCATCATGTGCTCGCGGCGCACGTTCTTGCGACGTAGCAGGTCGAGGCAGACGTTGCTGGCGATGCGGTAGAGCCAGGTCCCGAAGGCGCACTGGAACCGAAAGGTGTCAAGGCGACGATAGGCCCTGAGGAACGTTTCTTGGTAAGCGTCCCGGGCGTCTTCCTTCGACCGCAGCAGATTCATGGTGACGCGCAAGACGTTTCGGTCGTGCAGCCGTACGAGCTGCTCGAAGGCATTATGGTCCCGATCCTGCGCGGCCCGAATCAGAGCGGTCTCGCTGATGTGAGCCGCTTGGGGGCGGCTCGCCGCACTAAGAGTCTCCACCGTCACTGCCTGCAAATAGTTTAGACGTGCGAGACTTAATTGGGTTAGGCGGTTGGGATTGCACAAAAGCCTGGGGTTCCCCACGCTGTAGGATAGGTGACATTACCGGGATTCCCTACGGGATTGTGCCAATTCTAGGGTCGGCTGAAGGGTCCGCACACTGAGAGGTGGTAATGAACTGCCCGGTCACCGGTGAGGTGTGAGTTCCAAGATTGTCGGGGGGTCGGTTGTGAGTGCCTGAGTTGAATTTCCGGAAAAAGGGGAAAGTGTGCAATGGCCGATGAGTTAGCAGGAGCTGAGTTGGACCCTCAACCGCGGAAGCCGAGGAAGAAATCTCGGGTCTTTGACGTTGTGGCGGTTGCTGTTATGGTCTTCGCCGTCGCATTCGCGGTCTACCACCGCGTGCCGAAGTTTCGACTCATGACGCTCATTGCCGCCGGCCGCAGCCCGGTCTGCTCGGTCCGCCAAGCGATGAACTCTCACGAAACGGTGCGCCAGCATTACGACCGTATTGATCGCGTGACAAGCGCGAGCCGCGTCATCGAGGAGGACTCTGAAGGCTTCGAGCTTTGGGAAACTCCGAAGGGACAGTTCTGGGTGCCTTCAGGATCAGCCGAGACGATGATATGGGTCGCCGCCAAGCATGAAGGCGACATGTACGACCCACCGAACCCAAGCGTCCGCCCTGGGGACATTGTTCTTGACTGCGGAGCGCATGTCGGGGTCTTCGCCCGGGAAGCCCTCGCCGCCGGTGCGGACCTTGTGGTCGCCATCGAGCCCGCACCCCGCACTCTGGTCGCTTTGAAGAGGAATCTGGCCGACGAGATCGAGGCGGGCCGGGTGATCGTCCACGAAAAAGGGGTTTGGGACAAAGAAGAAGTGTTGGCGTTCTACTCCGACGACGACTCCGCACTAAGCCGGGTCATGCACACCCATGAAGAACACGATCTGGGAACTCAGGTCCCACTCACGACCATCGATAAAATCGTCGAGGAGTTACAACTCGAGCGAGTCGACTTCATCAAGATGGATATCGAGGGGGCTGAACAGAAGGCGCTGGTGGGTGCGCGAAATACTCTCGCCAAACTCAAGCCGCGCCTAGCACTCGCCGGATACCACCTCGAAGACGATCAGACTAAGATCCCCGAGATTGTGCTCGCTGCGCAGCCGGACTACGACATGGAGTGCGGGCTCTGCTCTGAGAAGGACTACTGGATCGTTCCCGCCGTCTTATACTTCCGCTGAGCGGGGGCAGGCTTTAATCAGGAATCGACATCCGCTTGGCAAGCTGAACACTCTGCGCGAAAAGGTTGACCCCCCTCTACAAGCGAACCGGGTTTTCGGCAGCCCGCTAGGCTTCCCCTGACTCCCGCAGGGCCACTTGCTTAGTCTTGATGATTTTCCGGACTCCTAGGGTCAGCACCGGCACCACATAAACCAGCAGGACGCCCCACGTGGCCGTTCCATAGCCCTGCGCAACTAGGTTGATCAGGCCGAATCGGGCAAGCCCCGAGGCAACCGCCAACAACAGCACGGCGACCAAGGGACGCAAGTACGGGACCATCTGAAGCCTTCGCTCGCCGTACGCACCCGCGATCCTTTCGTTGAACGCATGGATCAACCCGGTGCCGGACTCGACGAGCGTGCCTAACAGTACGATCTGGAATATGAGCTGGAAAACCCTCGATCCCAGGACGTCCAGCACGTGATTGACCGGAACCGTGTGCTCCAATATCCCCGGATGTTGACTCACCATGGCGAGGTAAAAGAAGAAACCGGGGATGATTCCGATCGGTCCTGCCAGCAACCCCGCGCTGATGGCTTCCTTTCGAGTCTGTTGGTGCCGAACACAAAACAGGAGGGCAGGAATGATCACCAAGTTATAGGCAGCGTACTTGATCCCCGACACGAACCACCCTGGTTTGACTTCCTCCGCGACTAGGCCGGAGACGCCCCCGCCGCCCAACTGGAACAGACTCCAAACGAAGAAAACGAAGTAGACGACGTATAGGACAAAAGACCACATCGAGAAGAATTTTTCGATGAGCGGGGTACCCTGGAAGACGAGAAAGCCGACACCAGCCATCATGCCAATGACACCCGCGTAGTAGGGAAGCGAGAGGGTCTCCTCGACGATGCTTCCGCCCGCCGCGGCGATGACCGCCAGCCCGAGAAGCATCATGACCAGAAAGCAGACTTCGAAAAGAACCCACCCCCGACCTAGCAACTGCTGCGTGAAGGTGCGGTAGTCATAAGAACGGGTCATACGCGCCAGTTCAAATGTCACGGCGCACACGGCGCACCAGATCACCGTGGAAACGAAGAGCATCCCCAGCAGCCCGCCCAGGGGGCCGTATTGCAGGAAGAACTCGACCAGCTCGCGTCCCGTGCCATAACCCCCGCCGATGACCATCGACTGAAACACGAAACCCGGAAGGAAGTACTTCTTAAATCGGGGAGACTCGAACATAGGACTTCCTGATAGTTGACGCCGGCCTCAGTGCGCAAACTTGATCTTCGCCCTCGCTGGACCAGCAGACGAAGACGTGAGTCTACACTGTTTCACTCCCCTGCCACAGTAAGGACACAGAGACTCATGTGCGCCGTGACAACGCAACGGTTGAAAGCATGCTGCAACATCTACGGATGTCCATTGTTCGGCACGGAGATAAGTTCGCATCGTGTTCCTCACTGGAACTGTTTACAATAACAACCAGTAAGACGGACATGATGTTCAAGCGGTGTAGGTGACGCGGCACCGAGCTGACAGACTTGCCCTAGCACTGCCCCCGCCCTCCGCTGGGTTCAAGGAGCGATCACACGGTGGCGACCGCCGAATTCGACAAGCCCGCGGGCAAGATGCCGCTCGTTACGGGTCCGATAACACCCTTCCCTGATGCCGGCATGCCGGAGGCGGAGGTCATCGCGGCGGTCCGCGCCCTGGCCGGGCAGAATCCATACCCACTCCAGCAGGACTTCGGCAACTCGTACTCGGGCATGCCACACCCCGTAACGCACCAGCTCGACGAGATGATGCGCGGCACCTACTTCGTCGAGTGGGCCCAGGAACAGCAGCCCGGAACCCTGGCGATCGAGCGCGAGGCCGTGCGCATGATGGCGTCGCTGCTCGGCCGTCCGTCCGCGACCGGTTTTGTCACCACCGGCGGCACGGAGTCCAACCTCGCCTCGATGCGGCTGGCTCGGAACCGTGGCGGGCAGGCGGAGCCTGAGATCATTGCCCCGGTATCGATGCATTTCAGCTTCCGGCTTGGTTCGGAGCTGATGGGCATCCGCGTCGTCGAGGTCGATGTCGACGACGATACCTATCAGCCTCGCATCGAAGATGTCGAGAAGGCGATCACGCCGCGCACGGTCGGGCTGGTTTGTTCCGCCCCGGGCGGCAGCTTCGGCGTGGTGGACCCGGTCGAGGCCTTCGCCGATCTCGCCTACCGCAAGGGGCTGTGGCTGCACGTCGACGCTGCCTTCGGCGGGTTCATCCTTCCGTTCATGCGGGACCTCGGCCATCCGATCGAGCCGTTTGATTTCTCGCTGCCCGGCGTGTCTTCGATGATGACCGACGGCCACAAGCTCGGACTGATGCCGATCGCGACCGGGTTCTTTCTGGTGCGCGAACCCGAAATGTTCGAGGCGATTCCCACCGATGTGACCTTCATCCACACGACGTCATCGACGAAGCCGGGCAGCCGAGCCGCATCCGCCTGGGCGGTCATGAAGCACCTAGGCCGAGAGGGCTACCGGCGCTCGACGGCCCATGTCCTGGAGCTTGCCAAAACGATAGCGGCCGGCGTGACCGAGATCACGGGCATCGACCTGATCGTCCCGCCCTTCATCTCGATCGTGGCGTTCACCTCGAAGACAGTCGACCTCTCCGATATCCATCAGTTGCTGGTCGAGGGCGGCTGGGGTCAAAGCTACGGCGAGCATCGCGGCAGGCCGTACATCCGTCTGTCGATCCATCCTTCGCGCGACATGGAACACGCCCAGGGGTTTGTCCGCGCCTTTGCCGAGGCCACTACAAAGGCACGCCGCCGCTAAGTTACCGAACGCCAAACCTTCTGTAAGTATCTGAAACAACGGGCTTTATAAGGAATTGGCTTTGTTTGGTAATTCTGTTGCTCGGCAGCCGCACACGGACGCGGACGCTGGAATAGCACCAAGGTCGCGCTACAAGCTCTACACCGTTTCGACACCCTCCCTGATGCTCGAGCCGTGAGGTTTTTGTGGGCCGTTGCTAGACCAGCCGTTCTACGGCCGGTCGGGGTGCCACCACACATCCCATCGAAAGAGCTTGCCTCAACGAGCTTTCTATCTATCACGCGTCCTCCCGGTCTGGCGCGTTGTCTTCGAGAACGGCTAGGCGGTCGGCTAGGTCGCTGTAGGCACCCGAGCGGAACGCCAAATCGATGGCGGCGCGGACGAGCGAGGCGCGGCCGACCTCGATGCGGTCCTTGGATTCGATGAGGTTGAGCATCGCCTCGACGGCCCGGGACGCGCCGTGTTGCAGACGCAGCGAGGCGTGGGAGAGAGCTTCCTCGCGGAGGTGCGCAATTTGGTTTGAAAACCTTCGTCCTCACGCAGCCAACGGCGGAGGGTGCTCTCGCCGACGCGGGCCTTGCAAGCAGCGGCAACGATTGGAGCGGGCCTCCAGCAGCGCCACGAGGGCCCTTTCTAGAGATGGCGTGACACCGTCTCTCCGAAAGCCTCTTTTTTCGTCCGTACGAGCAGATTTGAGCAGATTATCGCTTAGATTCGTGTCCATAAACCGAGGACCCCCTTTTCTATTTCGAGCCACTGCTGTCCGGTTAAAAGTCGAATAGAATCAATTGGTTGGGGTCATAGGGGGATTCGTTTGGGGAGTCGGATGGCTGGAGTGCCTGTAAAAGGGGCATTTTTTCGAATTGCGTAACGCTGAGAATCTGTAGAATCTGGTAAAGACTCGCTTCCAGCCCGAGGCGTTTCCGGACGATGGCGATGAGCACGTAAATCGAGACAGCGATCCAGATCTGCGTCTTGACGGCGTTCTCGCTGGTGCCGTAAAACGAGTTGATTCGCAGATGTTGCTTGATCCACTTGAAGAACAACTCAATCTGCCAACGCGACTTGTAGATGTGGGCGATGGTCAGCGCCGGGAGCGCGAAGTTGTTGGTCAGAAACTTCAGCCGCTTGTTCGTCCGGGCGTCGAAGTAACTGACCCTCCGCAACGGGTCGGGATAGGCTTGGGCCGATTCGATGGCAGCCAGTATGACGGTCTGATCCGAGCGCAAGCCCGTGGATTTGTCGACGGGATGCGAGTAGCGCCGTTGGAGCAAGATGTTCTTCTTGGTTCGCACGACGAAGAACGACGAGCAGAGAGTGAACACGAAGAGGCGTTCGAAATCGACGTAGGCCCGATCCATGACGTAGAACGCGCCGGCCTCCGGGCCGATCTCGTCGAGGATGTTGATGTCGTGCACTTTGCCTCCAGTAATGCGGATGAACGTGGGAATATTGCCGTGCAGATCCAGCAGCGTGTGCATCTTCACGGCGGCTTTTTGCTTGCGGAATCTCGCCCACGGAAACAGCGACAGGCAGAGGTCGATTGTTGTCGAGTCGAGAGCGTACAGAGTCTGGTCCAAGTCCACACCGATCGGGTCGTGGGCATATAACGGCCGTGCCATGCCAATCAAGACCTGCGCGAAGTCCGCGTAGATCCGCCAGTCGCGCGACTCGTTCGCGTCGGCCAGTGTCGAGCGCGCTACCCTGCCGCGGAATCCCATGTGGTAGAGTTTGCCGTGCATCGAACGCAGGCACGTCTCGATGTCGCGGAGGCTTGCCCGATAGGTCAGCTGGGCGAATGCCATCGCAAGAAACTGATCCCAGCAGGAGAAACTTTTCAGATAGGAATCGCCGCGGTAGCGCGATACACATTTCTGAAACTCTTTGCTCGGTAGGTGCTCGATCAGTTGGGAGAAAACCGTACGGCCAAGGTTCATCCCTCATTGTGCCGCGTCCGGATGCTCCGTTCAGGCGACCATTTGCGGCCTCGGGATTTCAAATCGTTCCCGGGCAAAACAGGCCATAAGACATTGAACGGTCGAGACTTACCGTCCGATGGCGCGACTTTCCCCGGACAGCACTGATTTCGAGCATATACTACAGGATCAAGGGGTTTGCCGCTTCGGGGACCTATGTTGTTGATTCTGTTGGGTTGGAATGCTGTGACTGATTGGGACGGCGGTCAGCGGATGTGGGGTTGTTCGCGGTTAGGAGAAAAAGGCCGCGGATCTGGCGGGCAAGCGATAAGCTGAGAGAAGAGTCACCCGTGTGGTGCCCGCCTAGATTCGCGCTACGGGACTCTACCTCCGAGCCAGGAATCCAGCAGAACTGCGAAATTTTAGGTCTTGAACGGGCGATTATGGGAAGCAAACGTCACTCGTCTACGGCGAGCCTGTTTCCGGCACCCAGGACCTGAGCCTGATTATTGAATGTTTGCCGTCACCGTATTGGCGGCCTTACCGTCGACTGTTAGAAGGATGTTCACCTCACCCCGACCGATTAGCGATCGTGGTACAGGGCCGAGGTTGGCCTGGTCGAGCCCGACGAACTGCGGCTGGGCCACGGGGCCGAAAACAGCTACCGCCTCGTCACCGACGGTAGCAGTCGCCTCCGTCGTGAAGCCCCGCAGGCCGGTGCCGAACAGCAATAGAAAAATCTGATCCCCGTCCGGGCCGAGGTCGATCGGGAGGGCGGCCCGGCTGCCCTCCGGGGCAGTACCGTCAAAGATGAGATCGCTCGTCTGGGTGCCGTCGGCGGCCACACGCAGAGCCACCGCGGCTGCCACACCCTGACCGTTGGCGTTGGCGGCGAATAGGCTGGGGGCAACGTCATTGATCCGCAGGGTTCCCCGCGCAACTTCTTGGCCGTTGGTTTCCACAACCACCAGGGCGAGACCGGGCGCGACGTCCTTGGGGATAAGGTAGTTGATTTGACCGGGCGCGACGAAAAACAGCTGCGCCAGGTACTCAGTTCCTTCGCTATCGGTGATTTTGACCACCGTGCCCGCCAGTGAAGTCGGTAAGGGAAGGTCTATGGCTACAACGATCCCCGTGGCCAATCCCTCGCCGAAGCCGCTGACAATCGACTCAGGCGCGGCACCAAATTCACCACTGAAACTGGCGGCCGAGACGGTGGTCAGCACGGGTGGCGGCGTTCCGGGCGCCAAAATTGCAAAGAAGCCCTTTCCGTTAGAGCGCGACCCGTTTGCTCAGAACGGCGGCGCACCGGTGTGGAATTTCGATCCTCGAATCAATGCCCTGGTGCTTCGCAACTGGGGCACGCCCACTCGGTACGAGGGCGGCTCGCGGTACGACTCGGAGGTCAATCCCCGCATAGGGGCGCCTCGTTTCGGGCCGCCGGACCGCTGGGTACAGGCCAATCACCCAATCGTTGGCACAGTCTTTTTCGACCGCAACGAGGATCAGGTTGTCGACGGAGGGTTTGTTGGTCTTGAAAAGCTCGTCGATGCAGCCGAGACTTGGAGCACCGAAATCCTCAATCTCAGCCCTACCTACGTAGAGCCGGGAACTGATCCACCCGTAGAACGCCAAAATCGCACCTTCGGCTGGCTCCAGATGTTGAACCAGGGCCGGCATGTCTGGTGCGTCGCGGTCAGCGATGCTCACCGCATCTTCGGGTCCGCAGTCGGTGGCTGGCGGACCTACGTGCCAAGCTCCGCCGATGAACCCAGCCAAATCGACCCTGCTGAGATCATTCGAAACTCCAAAGCCGGCCGCATGATGATCACCAACGGGCCGTTTCTCGAGGTGACCACCGCAGACGGCCTGCCGATTGGGTCAACCCTTGTCTCTCCAGCCCACATCGATCTGAAAGTCAAGGTACAAACACCGAACTGGCTCGACATCGATCGTGTGCAGGTTCTGGTCAACGGCCGCCAGCCCGAACAGCACAACTACACCCGTGACACTGATCCCGAGATGTTCCGCGACGGCGCGGTGAAGTTCGACCAAACGCTGCGGATTCACCTGCAGCAAGACGCGCACCTTATCGTCGTTGCCGTTGGGGAAAACTCCAGCCTGGAGAAAGGCTGGGGACTAGCCCCCCAGTCCAACATGCGCCCCATCGCCTACACGAATCCGATTTACGTCGATATCGACAACAACGGTTTCCAGGCCAACGGCGACATGCTCGGACATCCATTTTTGGTGACGCCCAAGCAGGGGTAGCTCGGCGACGCTAACAACGATCGGGCGCTTTTCCTCAGCTCCACCCCACAACCCTTGGTGATCTTCGAGTCTCCGTGGGCCCTTTCGCCCGTGCATCTCTTCGGTCGCTGTGGGATAGGCTTCTACCTATACTGAAGCGATGTGCAAAGTGGAAACCCGAGATTAATAAGCGGCTTCGGCTATGTTTTATCCCCCAACGAGTTCATCATCAAGGCAACGGGTTGCAGAGGGTGGGTGCCTGAGCCCGCATTTCCAATTTGATTTCGGCATCCCGACCTTGCAGCGGCCTTCAGCGTCTTTATTTATAGGGGTTCAAGCCCTGTCAGGACGCACGGAGGCCAACACCCAATGGGTGAAAAAGAAAACAAGCCGTTTCAGCTCACCTTCAACGGATTTCTGAAAGTCGATTTCCAAGGATCGCGCGTCACCTCGGATGGTGGCCTGATTCTCATTCGGGAACTGGACGAGCGGCTCGGACTGGGCAAGCTGATCGACGAGCATCTGACGGATTCGCGGCAAGGCACAAACAAGAAGTTCCCACTGGCCGACCTGGTGCGGCAATCGGTCTACAGCCGCCTCGCCGGCTACGAGGATCTCAACGATGCTGCCCGTGTCTCGGCTGACCCGACTTTTCGTCTGATCGGCTCGAAGAAGAACTGGGATCGCGGCGGGGCGCTTACGTCGCGTCTACAAAGCTTTGAGGCAGAGCTGCTGGCCAGTGAAGAGAACCTGCTTGGGCTGATGGCGGTGAACCGCGAGTTGGTCGCTCAAGCCCAAGCGCAGGACGAGTCCGAGCGTGTCGTGCTCGATATGGACTCCACGGAAAGCCCGGTCCACGGTCAGCAGGAAGGCAGCGCTTACAACGGCCATTTCGAGTCCACCTGCTACCACCCGCTGTTGCTGTTCAACCAGCACGGTGATTGTCTGGCGGCGAAGCTGCGAGCGGGTAACGTGTCCAGCGCCGAGGACTGGGACGAACTGCTGCTGCCCGAGATCGAGCGCCAACAGGGAGAAGGCAAGCAAGTGACGTTCCGCGCCGACGCCGCCTTCGCCAAGCCGGAGATCTACGAGGCGTTGGAGGATCGCGGAGTGGACTACGTCATTCGCATCCCAGCAAACAAGAACCTGGAGTTGGAGATCGAAGAGATTCTGTTCCGTCCGCCGGGCAGGCCGAGCCTGAAGCCACTAGTGCGCTACAAGAGCTTCCGCTATCAGGCCGCGAGTTGGTCGAAGCCTCGGCGGGTTGTGGCCAAGGTTGAGCACCACCAAGGCGAGTTGTTTCCTCGCGTCGGGTTCATCGTCACGAGCATGAGCTTGCCCAGTCGGTCGCTGGTGCGCTTCTACAACAAGCGCGGCACGGCCGAGCAATGGATCAAGGAAGGCAAGCAGGCAACCCACTGGACACGGCTGTCCTGTCATCGTTTCCGGGCAAACGAGGTGCGTTTGCAGTTGAGCGTGTTGGCCTACAACCTGGGGAACCTGTGGCGGCGGCTGGGGCTGGCGCAGAGGATCAAGAACTGGTCGCTGACGAGCTTGCAGCATCGGTTGATGAAAACCGGAGGGCGGCTGGTCAAGCATGCCCGCTATTACTGGCTGCTGTTGGCCGAGGGGCATCTCAACCGCAAGCTGTTCGCTGAGATGCTGGGGCGGATCTGGGCGCTGCCTGTGCCAGGCGGGTAACGGGCGACGGCTGCGACGGAGAAGAGACGCTGGGTTGCTGAAGAGGGAACTACTCGGAGCCGTGTCGGCGAAAAGCCCTCCAGCGAGCTGGAACGCGGCGATCGAGCGGCATTCAGCGACCCAAACGGGAGCGAACGGAGCATCGATCGTGAGAGGAAGACGAAGACCTTGCACCCGAGCCGCGGATCGGAGTATCCTGACCATCGCGGGATGGCCAAAACGGAAATTCCAGCTTAAACTTATGATCGACCGCCGATCCTCGAAACCCAGTGCCAAGCTGATCCGCTCCAGCTTTGGTCTTGTTCTCATCGTGGCGTGGACATTAATGTCGGCGGCGCAGACTCCTCCTGCCACCGGGTGGAAGTGGTACAAGGGCAATCTCCACACGCACACGATCAACAGTGACGGTGACAGCGCGCCCGATGCGGTCACGCGCTGGTACAAGGAGCATAGGTACAACTTCCTGGTCCTCACCGACCACGACTTTGTCACCCCAACCGCAGGGCTGAGTGCAATCTTCGCCGCCGAGGATCGTTTCTTGCTGATTTCCGGAGAGGAGATCAGTCCAAGATTCGGCGACAAACCCATCCATGTTAATGGTCTCGATATCCATCGAACGATCCAGCCGATAGTGGGTACGAGTGTCGTCGATACGTTACAGAAGAATGTCGACGCGGTTCGGGCGGCGGGAGGCACCCCGTCCCTGAACCACCCCAACGTCCGCTGGGCGGTCACGGCCGGCGAGTTGGGTCAGATCCACGGATTAAAGCACTTCGAGGTCTACAACGGTCATTCAAGAACCAATGATGCCGGCGGCGGCGGCTTTCCAAGTCTTGAGGAGATGTGGGATGCCGTTCTGTCAGCGGGGCGCGAGGTGTACGGAATAGCAGTCGACGACGCGCACAAGTTTAAGGTGTTTGGACCCGAGTATTCTAACCCCGGACGGGGCTGGGTGAGCGTCAAAGCCCCGGAACTTTCCACCGAAGCCATACTAAGCTCGCTGAATTCAGGTGAGTTCTACGCGTCAACCGGCGTCGTGCTCGACGATGTGAGTCGCGCGCCCAACGAGCTACGCGTCTATCTTGTAGAAGACGAACAACAGGAATTCACCACGGAATTCATCGGTCAGGGAGGCCGCCTCTTGAGCACGTCGTTCGACAACCCTGCCGTCTATACCTTGAAACCCGGTGACACATATGTGCGAGCAAAGGTGACTTCCTCGAACGCAGAGTACGCCTGGGTGCAGCCGATCTTCGCTGCCGCCGCCGGGTCGCGCTGAGCGGCAGCGTCCCTGAGGAGGGCGCCGACGTTTGCCTATTCGGCCCGCTCCCGAATCACGACTAGAAGCCATCTCATAAATGGCGGTTAATAACATCGACATGCATGTGCTCAGCAGAAAAGAGCTGGTTTTCGCGGGAACAACTCTCCTCGTATGCGCTTCGCTGTTCTCGTGGAATCTGCGCTCCGCCGCCGACTCGCTTCCGCGACTGCGGGTCGAGTCAGTGCGGCGTGTCTTCCACAACGGCGAGCACAATGCCTTCACTGACCTGATCCGCTACAAGGGCCTCTACTATCTCACCTTCCGGAGTTGCCCCGATGGGCACATGGTGCATCCGACCTCTTCGATCCGGGTGCTTGCGAGCCGTGACGGCCGAGAGTGGCGCCAGGTGCACCGCTTCAATGTGCCCAAGCGAGACACGCGAGACCCCCACTTCCTGATTTTCAAGGGCAAGCTTTTCGTCTACAGCGGAACGTGGTACTGCGGTGAGACTTCCCCCGAGCCTTACAACATGAACCAGCACCTCGGGTACGCCGCGTGGACCGAAGACGGTAGCCGCTGGCGAGGCCTCCAAATGCTCGAAGGCACCTATGGCCACTATATTTGGCGGGCGGCGGCTTTCGGCGATAAGGCCTATCTGTGCGGCCGTCGGAAGCACGAGTTCGCCGAGACCAAGACGCGGGAGGAGCGCAACCCACTTGTGGAATCAGCTTTGCTCGAAAGCGACGACGGACTTATTTGGCGGAAGATCGGGCTGTTTCAGGAGAGCTACGGGGGTGAGACGGCCTTCCTGTTCGAGCCCGACGGCTCGATCCTCGCCGTGGCCCGCGGCGGCGGACGACGCAACGCCCAGCTGGTACGGGCGCGGCCCCCTTATCAAGAGTGGACGCGGACCGATCTGGGCCGCTACATCGGCGGGCCACTGCTGGTTAGGTGGGGGGCACGCTACCTTGTCGGGGGCCGCAAGCTGACCGAGGCGGGGCCGCGGACCGCCCTCTCCTGGCTTGCCCAAGATCGCCTCAACGAGCTGCTCGATCTGCCCAGCGATGGCGACAACTCCTATCCGGGATTTGTCGCGCTCAGCCCGACCCGCGCCTGGGTCTCCTACTATTCGAGTCACGAGAAAGACAGTGCCGGCAACCCGATCACGGCAATCTATTTGGCCGAGTTGGCGATCGGAGGGCGCTAGACGAATCCACCCGTAAAATTTGCAAGGCGAATTACTTCGCGACGCCCGGAAGTCTCTGGAGTTCTCCCTCGCCCAGTCGTCTGAATGAGGCAAGAACGTCACAAAAGTGTCAAGTTGCGAATGTTAGGTTCGGGACGGCTTCGGTAAACCCTAGCCGACAAGGCAGGATCTGAGCCAAGGGGCTGGGCCCTTGATATCCCACAGCGTCGAGCACCGGGCCGCCCCTCTTGATCGAGACGATGCTGAAAGAGGAATTGGCGTGGCTGTGATGGACAGCACGCTCCCGGGAGCGGCGGCCCGGCCCGGCTACGCCAACGCTTTTTCAATGACGTGGCCGCCCACGTCAGTTAAGCGGAAGTCTCTGCTGAGAGGTGTTGCCAAAAAGCCCTCTGCGGTCAGTGGAACGGCACGATCGGGCAGCATTCGAAGGCCGGAGCGGCAGCGAAAGGAGTACCGAACACGGCAGTAGTGCCAAAACCGTTGCATCGCGGCTGTGGATCGGCTAGCCTATCCGTACCAGAGCGGCCAAAAAGGAAATCCTGGCTCAGAGTCGACAGGCAGGGTTTTCAGCGGCTGTCGTTTGGACTCTGCTTCCGGGCGCGGTCCTTATGGTGGGGTCGTTCGATGCCGTATATCCCCTGTTCACGATCCTGTTGCTCCATTCTTGGACCCAAGCCGTGTGGGAAGGACGTCACGGGATGGCGGTCGCTTTCGGCGTCACGCTGACCATGGCGTTGCTTTTCAGTCATAGCTTTTTGGTGCTCGGCTGCTGCCTGCTGCTGTTGCCTTTTTTTGCTGCCGTGTTCGGCGCGGACAAGCGGAAGACATGGTTGAACTTCTTGAGATCGTCGGCTCTGGCCCTTTTCACAGCCGGCACCCTGTTCGGCCTGCTCTACGCGGCTTTCGGCTACAACCATTACGCCGCGCTGCGCGTCTCGATGGCGATTCAGCAGAACCTAGCTCAGGTATGGGGACGTCCCTATCACTACACCGTTTTCTGGGACGTTTACGACTTCTTTCTGGCGTCGGGGTGGCTCACCCTGGGCATCCTCGCCGCCTTCTTGATCCGTTGGAAGTCAGGTCTTCGAGCGCCGTCCTTTCGTTTGCCCGCGTTTGCGGCTGCGGGGTTACTGAGCGTGTTAGTAGTCGATCTAACCGGACTGCTGCGGGGCGAAACAGCTCGAGTCTGGCTGTTCCTCCAGCCGCTCGTGATTCCTCTGGTGGGTGTCGAGCTGAGCGCCTGGCGGGGGCCTTGGCGCTATTACGCGTGGGCGGCCATGCTTTTGATCTTGGCCGTAATGCGGTCACGGCTGAACTTCATCTAGTTCGGGTCACCAAAGGCTGTGCGGTGACCGAGGAGGATTTCACGGCAGTCTTAGCGCCGTGCCCCCGCCCGGCGCGGCGCACCAGCGAGCTTTTTCTCCAAGCTGGGGGCGGCAAGATGCAAGGCCGCGAGACCCATGCCGTCGCGAAATTCCCCGCGGCGGATCATCGCTTGCAGCCGGCGGCAGCTAACTTCTTGAACCGATAGATGTTCGGTCTTTTCCGGCTCCGGCGCGCCTGGCCTGAGGCCGCTTGTAAGAAAGACGTGACAGACTTCGTTCGAGACGCCGGAATAGACGACGAACTCCCCCAGCTTCCGTAGCCGCGAGGCCAAGTACCCAGTTTCTTCGCGAAGTTCCCGGCGGGCGGCGTCCCGCAGCTCGAGTCCCTGACTTCCGCCGCCGGGTAGCTCGTAGCAGTATTCCCCGGTCGGATAACGGTATTGTCGAACCAGTACGACTTTGCGTTCGTGGGTGACGGCCACAACCATCACGGACGGGGCCATTGTGAGCAACGAATAGCCGAACCGATGGCCGCTCGACAGGACCTCCAGCTCGTGTTCTTGCAAAGCAATCCAACGATTGTGGTAAATGGTGCGTGTGCGAATCTTTTTGTCGGAGGGTTTGACATCAGAAGGTCAGTGCTGTCCGGGGAAAGTCGCGCCATCGGACGGTAAGTCTCGACCGTTCAATGTCTTATGGCCTGTTTTGCCCGGGAACGATTTGAAATCCCGAGGCCGCAAATGGTCGCCTGAACGGAGCATCCGGACGCGGCACAATGAGGGATGAACCTTGGCCGTACGGTTTTCTCCCAACTGATCGAGCACCTACCGAGCAAAGAGTTTCAGAAATGTGTATCGCGCTACCGCGGCGATTCCTATCTGAAAAGTTTCTCCTGCTGGGATCAGTTTCTTGCGATGGCATTCGCCCAGCTGACCTATCGGGCAAGCCTCCGCGACATCGAGACGTGCCTGCGTTCGATGCACGGCAAACTCTACCACATGGGATTCCGCGGCAGGGTAGCGCGCTCGACACTGGCCGACGCGAACGAGTCGCGCGACTGGCGGATCTACGCGGACTTCGCGCAGGTCTTGATTGGCATGGCACGGCCGTTATATGCCCACGACCCGATCGGTGTGGACTTGGACCAGACTCTGTACGCTCTCGACTCGACAACAATCGACCTCTGCCTGTCGCTGTTTCCGTGGGCGAGATTCCGCAAGCAAAAAGCCGCCGTGAAGATGCACACGCTGCTGGATCTGCACGGCAATATTCCCACGTTCATCCGCATTACTGGAGGCAAAGTGCACGACATCAACATCCTCGACGAGATCGGCCCGGAGGCCGGCGCGTTCTACGTCATGGATCGGGCCTACGTCGATTTCGAACGCCTCTTCGTGTTCACTCTCTGCTCGTCGTTCTTCGTCGTGCGAACCAAGAAGAACATCTTGCTCCAACGGCGCTACTCGCATCCCGTCGACAAATCCACGGGCTTGCGCTCGGATCAGACCGTCATACTGGCTGCCATCGAATCGGCCCAAGCCTATCCCGACCCGTTGCGGAGGGTCAGTTACTTCGACGCCCGGACGAACAAGCGGCTGAAGTTTCTGACCAACAACTTCGCGCTCCCGGCGCTGACCATCGCCCACATCTACAAGTCGCGTTGGCAGATTGAGTTGTTCTTCAAGTGGATCAAGCAACATCTGCGAATCAACTCGTTTTACGGCACCAGCGAGAACGCCGTCAAGACGCAGATCTGGATCGCTGTCTCGATTTACGTGCTCATCGCCATCGTCCGGAAACGCCTCGGGCTGGAAGCGAGTCTTTACCAGATTCTACAGATTCTCAGCGTTACGCAATTCGAAAAAATGCCCCTTTTACAGGCACTCCAGCCATCCGACTCCCCAAACGAATCCCCCTATGACCCCAACCAATTGATTCTATTCGACTTTTAACCGGACAGCAGTGTCAGAAGGTATACTATAAGAGTTTCGTACATCGGCGAGGTACTAATATGTGGGGACGAAAAGAAGATCCAGTTACACCAGCACCAGATCCGGCAAGAGAACAAGCTGTACCCGACAGGCCAGTGCCGCCTCGGGCCGCCCCGAGTCCGCCTACACCGCCGAGTGGTTCGTCGGGAAGGATCAACCAAGGAGGGCACGAAATGGCACAGATCGGAAAGTCTCTCCAGCTTAAGGGCGAGATCACTGGTAGCGAGGACCTCCTCATTGACGGCGAGGTCGAAGGAGTGATTGAACTGAAGGAGAACAGCCTCACGGTCGGTCCGAACGGCAATGTGAAGGCGGACGTATCGGCACGGTCCATTACTGTAATGGGTCACTTGCGTGGTAATGTCCGGGCGGGGGAGAAGATCGAGATCTGCAAGACAGGGTCGCTCGAGGGCGACCTATCCACTGCCCGCATCGTAATCGAAGACGGTGCAGTGTTTCGTGGAAGCATCGATATCGTCAAGCCGGGCCAGGTCAGTGCCGCCGTGAAGCGGAAAGCCGTACCGATTGTGGAATCGCCCAAGAGTTCGGCGGCCATCGTGGGGCGTGGGGCGACGATCACTCCGAAGCAAGCGACGCTGCCCTCACGCAACCCGTAGTTTCGAGTCGAATCCACACTATTAGGAGGCGGCGGAAGCTGCCAATCCGAAGGCTTCTCACGCAGTGGTAGATCTGCTGAAAAGACTATTTGCTTCCACTTGGGAGGACTCGTCCAAGCAGGTGGAGAGTGTATCGAGCAACGGGTCCGCCCACGGGCTGGCCCGCAAAGCAAAGCTACCCCCGGAAGTTGTTCGGAAAAGCACCGCACTCGGCCATTTCTTCGAGAACTTTCCCAGCCGCTCCAGCGGCGAGGTGCTCGATCTCGGCGGTCTCAACGAATCCAATGTTGAATTTCTGAGCCGGATGGGCTACAGGATCCACGCGCTCGATCTGTTGCCCGTCTTCGATCGTGTTAAAGCCGGCCTCCCGGATCGCCGTTTTGACGCCGCGGCCGCCCGACGGTTCGTCGACGAGTATCTTCGCTTCCGGACCCATCAGTTTGACGCCATCCTTGCCTGGAACACGCTGGAACACTTGGATGCGGATCTGTTGGCGTTGACCATACGCCGCCTTGGTGAGATTCTCAGTCCCGGCGGCGGTCTATTGACTGTCTTCCACACGCAGTCTCGCGGCGAGACGGTAAGCGTCTACAAGTATCTGATTGAGGGCCCGGATGCGCTTCGACTCCAGACTCGCCAGCTACGCGCCTTGCCGCAATCCTTCAACAACCGCAGCCTGGAAAAGCTTTTCGGCGACTACCGTTCGGTGAAGTTTTTCCTAACACGCGACAGCCTGCGCGAGATCATTGCGGTCCGTTAGCGCGTATTAAATAGAGGTCGTGCCAATCCAGGCCTCGATTCCACGCCGTGTCCCCCGCTTTTCGCTGAGCCTGCTCCTTTCGGCGGCCGTCGCTCTGGCGGCCGATGTAGACCATCGCCGGGTCGGCCACGACCACTACTTCAATCTGGAATACGATCAAGCCATTTCTGCCTATCGCGAACTTCTGACCCAGCAGCCCGACGACCCGACGGTATTCAACCACATCGCCTCGGCGATTCTGTTCAAGGAGTTGCTGCGCCTCGGACTACTCGAATCGAGCGCTTTCAAGGGCGACAATCAATTCCTGAAGAGAGATAAGCCCAAGCCGGACCCCGAAGCCAGGCAGGAGTTCGAGAAGGCTCTCTTCGAGGGGCGCCGTCTGGCGGAATCGATTCTGCATGAATCCCCCTCCGACGTGTTAGCTCTCTACGCCCTTTCAGAAAGCTACGCCTTGCAAGGCAATCAACAGTTCATGATCGAAAAGGCGTACTTCGCCGCGCTTCGCAACGGCAATCGCGCCAACAAGTACAGTAAGCAGGTCCGGAAGCGAGACCCCGACTTCGCCGACGCCTATCTGGTAGCGGGCGTCCACCAATACGTCCTCGGAAGTCTCCCCTGGCCGATCAAAGTCCTCGCGGCGATTGGTGGTATGCGCGGTAGCAAGGCGAAGGGAGAGCGATGGGTCAGGCGCGTCGCCGACGAGGGAGATCTCGCCCAGGATCAGGCCCGAGTTTTGCTGGCGCTCCTGCTTCGACGCGAAAAGCGTCCGCTCGAAGCGGCCGAGATCATCCAGGGCCTGATCAGCGATTTCCCGCGCAACTACGTACTCCATCTAGAGCTGGCGGCGATGCGCAGGGACGCCGGTCAGAAGCAAAACGCGCTCGCGGTGTTCCGCTCGATCCTGGCGAAAAAACGCCGGAACGAACCAGGCTACGGGCGCATGACCCGGCGGGCCGTCGAAGCGGTACAAAGGAAAATCAAGAAACTCGAAGCTGAGTTGGGCCAGGGCCCGGCTAGCTGCCAATAGCATTCGCGTAGACCGTTTGGACAAACGACTCTTGTGCCACTGTGCACACTCTCGTTGTGGGGACAACCGCGTTTACGCGGTGTGCTAGTACGTGAGCTTCAAAAGAAGGGCCGGATTCAGTTTCTAGGGAGGCAACTCGGCGTCGCCCAGCTGCTCGCGATGTTGGGCCGGACGAGTCAACTTCCGAGAATCCCGCCGTCGGAAGTTGGTTAGACTGAACCAAATGCTGCGCCGAACTTTCTGTCTAGCGGTATCGGCACAATTGGTTGCCCGAGCGGAATCGTGGTCGGACGAAGCTGATGCTTTGATCGGCAAGGCTGTGGGCGAGGGGAAAATCGCTGGAACGGTCGCGCGGATCGACGGGGATGGCCGCACACTTCTCAGCACGGCCAAGGGTTGGCGGAATCTCGAAGAGCGCACCCCAATGACCGTGGACACAATCTTCGACATGCGGTCTGTTACGAAGGTGGTCACGGCGTTGGCGGCAATGACGCTCGTAGCGGACGGTAAGTTGAAGTTGGACAATGCGGTAGAGGACTACCTTCCCGAGGTCGCTCGACTGAAGGCCGAAACGCCGATCACTTTGAGGCATCTACTGAGTAACACTGCCGGCCTCCGACATGAGCGTCCGGGAGAGCTTGAAAAGTTAACGGAAAAACGCGATCGGACGCTCGCGGAAGTCGTGTCGATATACGTGCAAGGGACCCTAATGTGTCAGCCCGGCGCTCGCTGGCGCTACAGCAGTCAGGGCTTCGCGATTGCTGGCCGACTTATCGAAGTCATTAGCGACCGGCCATTTCACCAATTCGTTTCGGAGCGCGTTTTCCAGCCGCTGGGAATGCGCGATTCGTTCTTCCATCCACCCAGAGCAAAGCGCGATAGGCTGGCAAGTCTGTATTCGTGGGACAAGGATCAAAGTCGGCTCAAGCCATGGCCGCGCATGTTGCCGCGTGGCAAGTGGACTTACGATTCGCCCGACTTCGGTCTGTATTCGACCGCCGCGGACATCACTAGGCTTCTGCGTTCCATGCTGCCGGGAGGGACTCCCGTGGTGCCGAGGCCGCTGGCCGACCAGATGCTGGTTCCCCATGTTGAGGCTGATATTCCGGGCGTTTTTCAGGGTCTGGGCTGGTTCGTGGGCACGGACGACTCTGTGTGCGAGCCTCTGGGAATCAAAACCGGCTGCTTCGGGCACAACGGAGCAAGCGGCCTTATGGCGTGGGCCGACCCGAAGCGGGGCCGCACGGCGGTCTATCTCCAGCAGGTGTTTTTCGCACCGATGGTCACGGGCACGAACGTTGTTCGGTTGGCCCTGTGCTAGATCCGGAAGTCGGCTTTTGCCGAAAACTGTCTCGGAAGCGGGCTGAAGGGGTCCCCTTCGCGTAGTTCTTAGCCGATCCGTAAGTTGTTGACAAAGGGCGCGGAAACCAGACTCCGGTGTCCGTGCACGTGAACTCGTGGAACCGATTATCTCGCTTACTTCCGGCAGGTCCCGGTTGTCGGACGTGAATAGATCCGGCGCACGCACACGCCACTATCAAAGACGTGTTTGTCCTTCGATGCGGCTGGGCACCCGCTTCGTCGAGAACCGTTCGATGCCGTGCGACTAAGTGCCTGGATTCGGAACTAACGCCACGCCGCTCGCGCATTGCGGGCATGTGTCTGGAGTCCAAATGGTGTTGATCCTCTGCGAACGCCTCAAAAGGCACCGATGCATAATCCCCAAACGAGCACCGAACCCTTTCCACTGCGATTCTGAGTGCCGATCGCCTTCCGGGGTTCCCCCACGCGCTAACCAAAGCTTGATCACGGCTCACGCCGCACTTATTGCAATTCGCAAAAATATGGTGATCGGCTCGGCTTTCGGCAGAACACTGAGCATCCACAAGACGGATGAACGATCGCGTTCGTTTGTACGGGCGCGACATGTCGCGCCCTTTCCAGCATCGCGAGTCTTCGGCTGGTATTGCTCACTTATATCTCGTGAACATCAGTAATTCGAGCCACCGGACATTTTCGCTATGCAGTAGAGGTAGTTCGTCGTGCGGATGAAAATCTGGTTTCCCGCGACCGCCGGCGACGCCAAGGTGTAGTCGTCCAGGCGGCCAGTGCCAAGGATTTTGAACTTGTCCCCAGCCTCAAACACGGTTGTGGTCCCGTCTTCGTTCGTGGCGTAGACTTTGCCGTCCGCCAAGACCGGTGACGAGCTATAGGTCCCTGGTTCCAGGCGGCTGCGGTCCCAGACGGTGCTGCCATCGGCAACTCTCAGACACAAAGCGACACCCTTGTCGTCCACGATGTATAGCCGTTCGCCGTCGCTCGTGGGCGTAGGTACGTCGGGTCCATAGTCGGTGGACCATAGCCGATGCGATTTGCTCACATCGCCCTCGCCGCCCGATCGAAAGGCGATGAAGGGTTTGCGCCGGCTTGGCGCGAAGATTACGTCGCCTACCGCGAAAGCAGACGCGATGGTCCGGTAGTTCCCTGCCCTGTTCGGGTTCAAACCTCCCGCGCGCCAAATCTCTTTGCCGCTATCGAGATCGTGTCCGGTCACGTAACCGGCGCCCGCAATCACGAGTCGCGCCTTGCTTTCCACGAATGCCAGCGTGGGGCTGGAATAGGAGTCCGGTGTTTCGCGCTCCTGATCCGTAGGCCGCTCGACCTTCCACAGAGTTGTCCCGGTCTCACCGTCCACCGCGAACAGATAGGGATCGCGTTCACTCGTTGGACCGTGAAGCACCTGTCCATAGAGCCTGCCGTTGTGGAGTAGCGGCGAAGAAGCGTAGCCGAACGCCATGCCGAAGGGTCCGTATTCTTCTTGTATCTCCTTCTGCCAGATTTGGTTGCCCGCGTAGTCGAGACAGGTGAGCGTTCCTTTCCCGGTCATAACCCAAACGTAGTGGCCATCGGTGACGGGAGATGGAGAAGCCAGGTTCTGCTTGAGGGTTACCTTATTACCTTCGCCGACTTTCTTCTGCCATCGGATAGAGCCGTCCCGGCGGTTGACCGCCACCAACAAGATGTCGTCGCTGAAGTTCAGAATGGATAGCGCGCGTTTGACCGCAGTGGCGATGAAACTTGATCCTGGGCTGCTTGTAAATCCTTCTTCACCGGAAGTAACAAATACGGTATCTTCCCAGACGATCGGGGTCGCGGCGCTCCAACTAGGCAGCTGGGTCTTCCAGAGGATGTTGTCGGTCCCGCTCCAGCTCGCCGGTAAGTTGCCGGCTTTCTCACTGGCGCCGTTCAAATGCGGTCCCCGCCACTGAGGCCAGTTGTCAGCCGGGTCGGCGGGGCGCACGACCGCGGCGGTCAGCGCTACCAACCCAAGCAGAGTCAACGTCGGCCGGAAAAGCGCTATGACAGCCCTGGCCATTGGGGGCCATCTTACCAGAGGTCATCGGAGAACCCTGCCGCTGAGCGGCACGCAAAGGCTTTCACCCAGCTCTTGTTCGCAAGCAGCTCGCTACCTCGTAAACTGGCAACATGAGATCCTCCCACCTGAAATCCGACCCATTGCGCTCCCGGCTTCACGAGATCATTTTCGAGGCCGACACACCCGCGGGTAAGGCTTTTGACGTCGCTTTGCTGGTGTGCATCCTCGTTAGCGTCGCCGCCGTTTCGCTCGAAAGCGTGGCTTCGATTCGAGAAGAGTTCGGTTCTTGGTTGCGAGCCATCGAGTGGGGTTTGACGGCACTGTTTACGCTGGAGTACTTCTTGCGGCTCTACAGCGTCCACCAACCGAGCCGGTACGCTACGAGCTTCTTCGGCCTGGTTGACCTGTTGGCCGTCGTCCCCACGTACCTGAGCGTCCTGGTGCCGGGCGCGCAGTCGTTACTCCTCATTCGTGCCCTTCGCCTGCTGCGAGTTTTTCGCGTGTTGAAACTGGTCCGCCACTCGGGTGAGGCGAAGCTGCTGATGACTGCGATGCGGGCGAGTCGTCCCAAAATCACGGTCTTTCTCGGGGCCCAGATCATCGTCGTCCTTATCGTTGGGGCGCTGATGTATTTGATCGAAAGCTCGGAGGCCGGCTTCACAAGCATTCCCCAAAGCGTCTACTGGGCAATCGTGACGATGACGACGGTCGGCTATGGCGACATCGCCCCGCTGACCGTGCTAGGACGGTCTCTCGCAAGTGCGTTGATGATCCTTGGCTCTACTCGATCATAGCCGTACCGACCGGCATCGTGACCGTCGAGTTGACCCAAGCGAGAAACAAGCCCGTCAGCACCCAGGCGTGCCCTTCCTGTTCAGCCGAAGGACATGACGCTGACGCTGTCCACTGCAAATACTGTGGGACGAAACTGTAGTCGATACAGGGCTAGTGCACTGGCCTACAATCCTGTCTTTCCTCGGGGCTGTCTCCCGAGGCCCGGCTACTATGTTCAATCAGTGCTGTCCGGGGAAAGTCGCGCCATCGGACGGTAAGTCTCGACCGTTCAATGTCTTATGGCCTGTTTTGCCCGGGAACGATTTGAAATCCCGAGGCCGCAAATGGTCGCCTGAACGGAGCATCCGGACGCGGCACAATGAGGGATGAACCTTGGCCGTACGGTTTTCTCCCAACTGATCGAGCACCTACCGAGCAAAGAGTTTCAGAAATGTGTATCGCGCTACCGCGGCGATTCCTATCTGAAAAGTTTCTCCTGCTGGGATCAGTTTCTTGCGATGGCATTCGCCCAGCTGACCTATCGGGCAAGCCTCCGCGACATCGAGACGTGCCTGCGTTCGATGCACGGCAAACTCTACCACATGGGATTCCGCGGCAGGGTAGCGCGCTCGACACTGGCCGACGCGAACGAGTCGCGCGACTGGCGGATCTACGCGGACTTCGCGCAGGTCTTGATTGGCATGGCACGGCCGTTATATGCCCACGACCCGATCGGTGTGGACTTGGACCAGACTCTGTACGCTCTCGACTCGACAACAATCGACCTCTGCCTGTCGCTGTTTCCGTGGGCGAGATTCCGCAAGCAAAAAGCCGCCGTGAAGATGCACACGCTGCTGGATCTGCACGGCAATATTCCCACGTTCATCCGCATTACTGGAGGCAAAGTGCACGACATCAACATCCTCGACGAGATCGGCCCGGAGGCCGGCGCGTTCTACGTCATGGATCGGGCCTACGTCGATTTCGAACGCCTCTTCGTGTTCACTCTCTGCTCGTCGTTCTTCGTCGTGCGAACCAAGAAGAACATCTTGCTCCAACGGCGCTACTCGCATCCCGTCGACAAATCCACGGGCTTGCGCTCGGATCAGACCGTCATACTGGCTGCCATCGAATCGGCCCAAGCCTATCCCGACCCGTTGCGGAGGGTCAGTTACTTCGACGCCCGGACGAACAAGCGGCTGAAGTTTCTGACCAACAACTTCGCGCTCCCGGCGCTGACCATCGCCCACATCTACAAGTCGCGTTGGCAGATTGAGTTGTTCTTCAAGTGGATCAAGCAACATCTGCGAATCAACTCGTTTTACGGCACCAGCGAGAACGCCGTCAAGACGCAGATCTGGATCGCTGTCTCGATTTACGTGCTCATCGCCATCGTCCGGAAACGCCTCGGGCTGGAAGCGAGTCTTTACCAGATTCTACAGATTCTCAGCGTTACGCAATTCGAAAAAATGCCCCTTTTACAGGCACTCCAGCCATCCGACTCCCCAAACGAATCCCCCTATGACCCCAACCAATTGATTCTATTCGACTTTTAACCGGACAGCAGTGATGTTCAATGATCAAGCTGCGACGTGCTACCCTTTCCCTGCGTGGACGGGCGTTCACGATAATTCTCATGCCCAGCACGGTATGGGACAGATGAAACCGTTTACCCCAACAATCTGACCCTTCGGACTGCCGGCTACGCGAGGTCGCAATGGAACTGAAAACGGTTAGGATGCAGATTCCCGAGGGTGCCAACCTGATCCTCGGCCAATCCCACTTTATAAAGACGGTTGAAGACCTCTACGAAATCATTGTAGGGACGGTGCCGCAGATGAAATTCGGCATCGCTTTCAACGAGGCCTCGATGGCGCGTTTAGTCCGAATCGAGGGCAACGATGACGCGCTGAAGAACGTCGCCGCTGAAAACGCGCAGGCGCTCGCAGCCGGGCACGTGTTCGTCATCGTGATCAAGGACGGCTATCCCATCAATATCTTGAACCGGATCAAAGACTGCCCGGAGGTCGCGCGAGTGTTCTGCGCTACGGCCAACCCGCTCGAAGTCATCGTTGCAGAGACCGAGCAAGGCCGGGGTGTCCTCGGCGTCGTAGATGGGTTTCCGCCCGTGGGAATCGAACAGGAAGCTGATGTCAAAGAACGACAGGAGCTACTGCGCAAGATCGGGTACAAGCGGTAGCGACACCTGTGGGCCTGCAGAAGCGCCTGGAATCGTTGCGGCTGTGAAGGGAGAGCTTCGCTAAGTGTTGAAGGGGCAGCCGGTGAACGAAGTACCGGCCGCGACGGCCAAAAGGCTGCCCATTTTACTGGCGATCCGGGCGGCGGGTCTGCCGATACTCGGCAGTGTTGCACCGGCCGCGACCGCGAGAAACCCGGCTAAGAGAGCATACTCCACCATGTCCTGTGCTTTTCCGTCAGCCAGGATTCTTCGGAAACGTGCGAGCCGGTGTTTCATCGACATGCCTTCGCGTGTGATCCCGATACAACAATTGTGAAGGCATAGGCCTCTCTTGCCAAGATTACATGGGTACCGAATTGGGCTTGGGATAGAAGTTCCAACATGGCTAGGTCAATCGCCCTAGAAGCCACTAAGGCTCCTACACGAACAGGGGCCTACAGCCGACAAGTGGGGTTGTACTTAACGGGGTATGTAAAGCTGGATCTAGAACTCGAGGCGGCAGGCGGTTTGCTATTTATGGGACCCTGCGGCGGCTACTGCTCTTCGATCACCGCAACCTCGGGCAAAGACGACTCCGCCTGATAATGGGAGGCTACGTAGTCTTCTAAGATCTGAATGAACTCCCCTACGATGCCTTCTCCTTTGAGGGTTTTCAGCAACCGGCCGTCTACGTAGACGGGAGCCTTCGGCTCCTCAAAGGTTCCCGGCAACGAGATGCCGATGTTGGCATGCTTGGACTCGCCGGGACCGTTGACGACGCAGCCCATCACCGCGACCCCCATCTCTTCCACGCCGGGATATTGACCCTTCCAGACCGGCATCTTTTCTCGCAAATAGGTTTGGATCTCGTCGGCCATCTTCTGGAAGAAAGTGCTTGTCGTTCGGCCGCAACCGGGACAGGCTGTGACCTGGGGAGTAAAACTGCGCAACTCGAGCGACTGCAACACCTGCTGGCAAATCAGCACTTCTTCGGTGCGATCACCGTCCGGCGCGGGCGTCAGGGAGACCCGAATCGTATCGCCGATCCCTTCTTGGAGCAAGATCGACAGCGCCGCTGTGGAGGCAACGATTCCCTTGCTCCCCATACCGGCCTCGGTAAGACCGAGGTGCAACGGATAGTCGCAACGGGCAGCCAGATCACGGTAGACCGCTACAAGGTCCTGGACGTTAGAAACCTTGGCGCTCAAGATAATCCGGTCGTGCGCTAACCCGTAGGACTCGGCTGCTTCAGCCGACCGCAGCCCGCTGAGGACAATCGCCTCGCGGGTTACCTCCGATGCGTCCCGGGGTTCGGCAAGGCCGGCGTTCTCGTCCATCAATTGCGTCAGCAAGGCCTGGTCGAGCGAGCCCCAATTGACTCCGATGCGCACCGGCTTATCGTTGTCGATGGCTACCTCGATCATGGTGCGGAAGTTGTCATCGTGCTTCTTGCCGATATTTACATTGCCCGGGTTGATGCGGTACTTGGCGAGCTGTTGCGCGCACTGCGGGTACTTCTTCAGCAGGATATGACCGTTGTAATGAAAATCGCCTACGATCGGCGCGTTTTCACCGAGATCACGAAGAGTTTCGACGATGCGGGGAACTGCTTCGGCGGCCTTGTCGTGGTTGACGGTGATCCGCACCAGCTCGGACCCGGCTCGGGCCAGCTCCATGGACTGGTTCACGGTGGCGGCCGAGTCCGCCGTATCAGTGTTCGTCATCGACTGGACAACGATGGGGTGATCGCCGCCTACTTTGACGCCGCCGACGTCGCAAACGGCTGCCCTCCTACGTGTAATCGGCATCGATTCGTGGTCCTAGCCTGCATTTCTCGCAACAGAAGTGTAGGGGCGGGCCACTGTGCCCGCCCAGAGCGGTCGTTGCGCGGTTTTGGTCGCGTGATCGAATGGGACGCAGTGTGAATCTCACGGCTGGGCGGACACGGTGGTCCGCCCCTACAACTAACCTTAGTTCAACGCTGGCCATCCAAACCCTCGTGAGAAACGCGTCCTAGTTGCGAGGGAAAAAGAACCCCTTGATTCTATCAGAGGAGGAAAAGATCCCTCCTCGGAAAGGCGCCAGTGGGATACCCCTTAGACCAAGTTGGCTTCGAGCGAGAATACGGCGGGCAGTTGCGCGCGCAGTAGCCCCCATGTGTCGCCACCGTTTCGCGAAATGGAAAATCTCGCCGCCCGCCGTCCCCAGGTAAACGCCCGCTTTGTCGCACGAGCCGGTCGCGAAGCACAGGCCCCCTCCGCCGGGCTGCCATTGATCGCGACTACGATGCTCGGTGAGACTCCTCACCTCTCGCCAATTCTTGCCGGTGTCAACGGAGCGGAAGAGCGCCCCCGGGTCGACGCCGCACCAAAGGGATCCTGACGTGGCCGCAGTGCATTCCAGGTCTCTCCCTGTTTCCCGACGATCCTGCGGGCGGCTTCCGCCGACGTTTTCGCCTGAAGGACTCAGCTGACCCACTAGAGTTTTACCCTGAGGCCAATAGAACTAACGGTGTTGTAGAAAATGAACCCGACGGGCCATTGATTCGGATTCACGGCTCTAGTACTCTCATAACACGCGGAGGACTATGCCTGCGCCGCATAGAAAACCCACCCAATCTCAACCTGCAGCGTGGGGGGATCAGTTCGTTCTAGAAGCGCTACAGGGTTTTCTTCCGGCGCTGACGGCGGTCCTGTTGGCACACTTCGCCTATGCTCGGCTGAGGCTCGATGGTGAAGCCGCGGTGGCGTTGGCGGCGATCAGCTTGGCCGCCAGTTTAATGTGTGGCTTCTTGTATTGGGGGTTACGGAGGCGGCTGTTTGACGTGCAGCGATCCCACGTCCTTGCCGAAGTCGTCTGGGGCGGCACCCTCTTGAATACTCTGGCCTTCGTGGGCCTGGTTTCAGACACGAGCCAACTCTTCATTTTTTGTCTGTTGCTTTTCGGGATTGGTCGCACGTTTTACTCCCTGAGTTGGGTCTTCGCCACTCAAGTCGTTGCCATCTTAGCTTGGACTTATGTATGCCGGTTAACTCTTCCTGGACCAGTGGGCAACGCCCTCGTGGGGTTAGCATTGGCCGTGGAGATTTTATCGGTCTGGGAGATCTACATACGCCGGAAAAAGCCTAGTCAAACTGAGCGCGAGCGGCTGGGAAAAGAAAAGCGACGGCTAACTGACCTCGACGAGCAAAGCAAAACGGAGGAGCGCAGGCAGTTGGCTATCGAAGGTGCCAGCGATGGGCATTGGTACTGGGACCTGGAGGCTGACAAGGTCTATTTCTCTTCTCAGTGGGCTTCGATGTTGGGCTTCGATGAAAAGGACATGGGTAATGACCTGGATGAGTGGTTCAAGCGGGTTCATCCTTACCCAGTGCTGTCCGGGGAAAGTCGCGCCATCGGACGGTAAGTCTCGACCGTTCAATGTCTTATGGCCTGTTTTGCCCGGGAACGATTTGAAATCCCGAGGCCGCAAATGGTCGCCTGAACGGAGCATCCGGACGCGGCACAATGAGGGATGAACCTTGGCCGTACGGTTTTCTCCCAACTGATCGAGCACCTACCGAGCAAAGAGTTTCAGAAATGTGTATCGCGCTACCGCGGCGATTCCTATCTGAAAAGTTTCTCCTGCTGGGATCAGTTTCTTGCGATGGCATTCGCCCAGCTGACCTATCGGGCAAGCCTCCGCGACATCGAGACGTGCCTGCGTTCGATGCACGGCAAACTCTACCACATGGGATTCCGCGGCAGGGTAGCGCGCTCGACACTGGCCGACGCGAACGAGTCGCGCGACTGGCGGATCTACGCGGACTTCGCGCAGGTCTTGATTGGCATGGCACGGCCGTTATATGCCCACGACCCGATCGGTGTGGACTTGGACCAGACTCTGTACGCTCTCGACTCGACAACAATCGACCTCTGCCTGTCGCTGTTTCCGTGGGCGAGATTCCGCAAGCAAAAAGCCGCCGTGAAGATGCACACGCTGCTGGATCTGCACGGCAATATTCCCACGTTCATCCGCATTACTGGAGGCAAAGTGCACGACATCAACATCCTCGACGAGATCGGCCCGGAGGCCGGCGCGTTCTACGTCATGGATCGGGCCTACGTCGATTTCGAACGCCTCTTCGTGTTCACTCTCTGCTCGTCGTTCTTCGTCGTGCGAACCAAGAAGAACATCTTGCTCCAACGGCGCTACTCGCATCCCGTCGACAAATCCACGGGCTTGCGCTCGGATCAGACCGTCATACTGGCTGCCATCGAATCGGCCCAAGCCTATCCCGACCCGTTGCGGAGGGTCAGTTACTTCGACGCCCGGACGAACAAGCGGCTGAAGTTTCTGACCAACAACTTCGCGCTCCCGGCGCTGACCATCGCCCACATCTACAAGTCGCGTTGGCAGATTGAGTTGTTCTTCAAGTGGATCAAGCAACATCTGCGAATCAACTCGTTTTACGGCACCAGCGAGAACGCCGTCAAGACGCAGATCTGGATCGCTGTCTCGATTTACGTGCTCATCGCCATCGTCCGGAAACGCCTCGGGCTGGAAGCGAGTCTTTACCAGATTCTACAGATTCTCAGCGTTACGCAATTCGAAAAAATGCCCCTTTTACAGGCACTCCAGCCATCCGACTCCCCAAACGAATCCCCCTATGACCCCAACCAATTGATTCTATTCGACTTTTAACCGGACAGCAGTGGGTGATTACCATCGAGCCGGGAGTCTACATCCCGAAAGAGAACATAGGGGTGCGGATAGAGGATATGGTTCTAGTGACAAGCGATGGTGGGCGGGTTTTGAGTTCCGCTCTGCCAAAAGAGCCGCACGAGATCGAGCGGATCATGGGCGGAAGGCCATAGCGGTAAGGGGAACTACTTTAAGGGCCCATATTTTCATGCTTCGAGGT
This sequence comes from Bryobacterales bacterium, assembly GCA_965248205.1. GTDB lineage: Bacteria > Acidobacteriota > Terriglobia > Bryobacterales > UBA6623. Next base: position 5,693,613 of record CBDFIS010000006.1, on the reverse strand, counting down.
GTACGAAGCTCATGGGGACTCACTAGCGAAAAATCGGGTACAGCCAGCCAATTCGCTTCAGGCTAAGTACTTTCTTCTAGGGCTATGACGGGGGCGAATTGGTGGCAGTCCCCGATTTTTCGCTAGTGCACGACTTTTGCCACGGGCTGCTATGGGCGGTCGCTGTCCGGTGAGACTTGACCAGAAATTCAAGTGCCCTTTCAGTCTTCTTCAAGAACCTTGGCTCCGAGCGCGCCACCTATGGTCGTAAAACCAGCCACCAGCATGAAGAACATCACTAGGTATATCAGCATCAGGATCGCGATGGCCTCGGGGCTGTCCAGCAGCTCTAACATTTGGCGCTTTAATTCTTCCTGGGCCGGGTAGTCGCCGATCTGTCGGCGGATGATTTCGATGACGCTGCCATCTTTCTGAGGGACAAGAAAGACGACGGCCAACATCGCGAGGGAGATCACGAACGTAAAAACACCAGTGATCCAGCCCAATTTTGCTCCCCCGGAAGTCGTGGGTGTCAATCCCGTTCGGCGGCGGTAGTTGTAGACGGAGAGGAAACCGGCCCCGGGATACCAAATGAAACAGAGGACGCCTACCAGCGGCAGATTGCTCAGCACTGCCGCCACTAGCGAGGCCAGGAGGGCGGAGCGGAGTGCTTGCGGGTTGCCGAAGCCGATCGGAGGAGGTTTAGCAGAAGCGTCGGGCGTGGGAATAGGCAGGACGACTTCCGGTGATAGCCGCTGGTCAGGTGCTCCGTCCAAAGGCCGGCCACACCTGTGACAAAACTGCGCGTCAGCGGGTGCCGTGGCACCACAGGTACAGGTCCGATTCATGGGGGGCTAACCGTCGGCGAGCGACGACCAGAACCTATCTTAGTACAGTATTCCGCAAAAACATTTAGGTATCAATCGGCTCTTTCGAAGTGTTGCGGGACATAGGCTCGAGCGTAATGAATCGCGCCCCAACGTTTTGAACGCGGGATGCTCGAGTCCATCAGTAGGGGCCATTTATCGCATCCGGAGTCGGCCACCTTTCGTAGCTGTATTTGCGAAATGATGAGCTTAGCAAGACGGGCCCGGCAGTGTGCCGGCAGGCATCGAGTTCGCACGCAGCCCGGTTTCAGGTCTTTTCCACCAGGCGGTGTCGCTGAGCGCGGCCACGCAGGTTGACCCCAGGGACAATCCGGTCACGAACCAGAGCCAGGGAGTGAACGGCATCAAACCACTCAACTCGCCCAGCCACGTCGCCAGGACTGACAGCGCGGCAAGCACGAACGCGGGAACCCAAAACTGCCACCCGGCCACCAACGCCGCGGCGGCACCCAGATAGACGCCAAGGCACCGGACGCACACGGTCAGTGGGTGATCGAGCAGCCGCCAGCAACGTTCGGGCTGCTGGTGGCACACCCAGCTGAATGCGGCGTAAATCGATACAGCTTCCGGGCGCTCGAAGTGGGCTAGTACGGGTCCGAGCAGGACCGAACCCAGCACAGCGGCAGCGATCAGCAGCGCCGCAACTCGTATACCGGCTATGGTTTCAAACGGTCGAATGGCATTGCCTCCTTTTGTGCTTCTCCACCCCGCCATTCGGCATTGATCTTTCGACGCGTTCGATTCCGTGGAAAGTGCACCTGGTTGGTCTGCCTCTTCTTCGGTGCTCTACGAGTAAGCTGCCATGCCCGTCACCCGCTCTCCGATCGCCAGGGTATGGATGTTGTCCGTACCTTCGTAGGTTTTAACTGTTTCGAGATTGCACATGTGGCGAAAGACCGGATATTGGTCAGTGATGCCGTTAGCGCCAAGCAGGTCGCGGCTGCGGCGAGCGGTTTCGAGGGCCATCCACGCATTATTGCGTTTCAGCATGGAAACGTGTGAAAAGTGCAGGCGCCCCTGACTCTTTAGGCGCCCCGCGTGATAGGCCAACAACTGCGCCTTGCTGATTTCAGTGATCATCCAGGCCAGTTCCCTCTGCACGAGTTGGTGCGAGGCAAGAGGCCGATCGTTGAACTGCTTTCTCGCAAGGGTGTATTGGCGCGCGGTTTCATAACAAGCCATGGCGGCGCCGATGGAGCCCCAGCCAATCCCGTAGCGGGCTTGCGTGAGGCAGGCCAGCGCCGTCTTGAGGCCAATCGCCTTCGGGAGCGCGTTTTCCAACGGGATGCGGCAGTCGGTGAAAGAAAGCGACGATGTAATCGAGGCTCGCATGGACCACTTGCCGTGGATGTCGGTCGCGGAGAAGCCCGGCGTGCCCTTTTCGACAAGAAAGCCGCGGACCTCACTTCCTTCTTTGGCCCACACCAGGGCGACGTCGGCAATACTGCCGTTTGTGATCCAGGTCTTTTCGCCGTTGAGGACGTAGTGCTCCCCCTGGCGCACCGCTTGTGCGCGCATTCCCGCCGGGTTAGACCCAAAGTCTGGCTCAGTCAGACCGAAGCAGCCGATGGCTTCACCGCGCTGCAAGCGAGGTAGCCAGGCGTTCTTCTGATCGTCGCTACCGTAGTGGAGGATCGGCCACATCACCAGGCTGCCTTGCACCGAGGCGAAGCTACGCAAGCTGCTGTCACCCCGTTCGAGCTCTTGCATAACCAGTCCATAGTCAAGGTCGCTCATTCCAGCGCAGCCGTAGCCTTCAAGATTGGCCCCTAGAAAGCCTAGTTGTGCCATCTCGCTGACGAGCTGTGTGGGGAACAGAGCGTCGCGGAAGTGAACGTTTATGGTGGGGATGACCTTCTCGTCAACGAAGCGCCGCGCTGTCTGGCGAACCATGTGCTGCTGCTCGTCGAGCAGCGAGTCAAAGTCGATGAAATCCACGCCTCGGAAAGGAAACATGTCTCCTCCATGGTAGACAGCTTCCCTCGAATAAGAAACTGGCAATCAGGGGACTCGAGAGACTCCCCATCGCCGGCTTATCTAGCTGAAAACCCCTAGTTGCGAAGATAAGTGCCTCGGGCGCACAGTACTATTGCTCCATCAGTGCTGTCCGGGGAAAGTCGCGCCATCGGACGGTAAGTCTCGACCGTTCAATGTCTTATGGCCTGTTTTGCCCGGGAACGATTTGAAATCCCGAGGCCGCAAATGGTCGCCTGAACGGAGCATCCGGACGCGGCACAATGAGGGATGAACCTTGGCCGTACGGTTTTCTCCCAACTGATCGAGCACCTACCGAGCAAAGAGTTTCAGAAATGTGTATCGCGCTACCGCGGCGATTCCTATCTGAAAAGTTTCTCCTGCTGGGATCAGTTTCTTGCGATGGCATTCGCCCAGCTGACCTATCGGGCAAGCCTCCGCGACATCGAGACGTGCCTGCGTTCGATGCACGGCAAACTCTACCACATGGGATTCCGCGGCAGGGTAGCGCGCTCGACACTGGCCGACGCGAACGAGTCGCGCGACTGGCGGATCTACGCGGACTTCGCGCAGGTCTTGATTGGCATGGCACGGCCGTTATATGCCCACGACCCGATCGGTGTGGACTTGGACCAGACTCTGTACGCTCTCGACTCGACAACAATCGACCTCTGCCTGTCGCTGTTTCCGTGGGCGAGATTCCGCAAGCAAAAAGCCGCCGTGAAGATGCACACGCTGCTGGATCTGCACGGCAATATTCCCACGTTCATCCGCATTACTGGAGGCAAAGTGCACGACATCAACATCCTCGACGAGATCGGCCCGGAGGCCGGCGCGTTCTACGTCATGGATCGGGCCTACGTCGATTTCGAACGCCTCTTCGTGTTCACTCTCTGCTCGTCGTTCTTCGTCGTGCGAACCAAGAAGAACATCTTGCTCCAACGGCGCTACTCGCATCCCGTCGACAAATCCACGGGCTTGCGCTCGGATCAGACCGTCATACTGGCTGCCATCGAATCGGCCCAAGCCTATCCCGACCCGTTGCGGAGGGTCAGTTACTTCGACGCCCGGACGAACAAGCGGCTGAAGTTTCTGACCAACAACTTCGCGCTCCCGGCGCTGACCATCGCCCACATCTACAAGTCGCGTTGGCAGATTGAGTTGTTCTTCAAGTGGATCAAGCAACATCTGCGAATCAACTCGTTTTACGGCACCAGCGAGAACGCCGTCAAGACGCAGATCTGGATCGCTGTCTCGATTTACGTGCTCATCGCCATCGTCCGGAAACGCCTCGGGCTGGAAGCGAGTCTTTACCAGATTCTACAGATTCTCAGCGTTACGCAATTCGAAAAAATGCCCCTTTTACAGGCACTCCAGCCATCCGACTCCCCAAACGAATCCCCCTATGACCCCAACCAATTGATTCTATTCGACTTTTAACCGGACAGCAGTGTTGCTCCATTGATTACGAGCTGGAAGAATCCTATGATTATCGTGCCTAGTCGAGTAGGTAGCTAGGCCGAACCGATGAAAGCCCTTTGGAAGCGCCTCCTTCGCGCCAGGATCTGGCGAGACACACGCGGCCAAGACTTTGTTGAATACGCGCTTCTGGCGTCATTCCTTGCTGTCACGGCGGGAGCGACTTTTCCCACAACGGTGACGGTGCATATCTCAACGGTCTTCTCCAAGCTGGGAACCCACACGGCGGCGGCCGCGGAGCGCTAGAGGCTGGACAGCTTGAGCTAGTGGCCGCACGTCATCACGGACAACGGTTTGCTTGCACGTACCCTGCCGTCCTTGAAGATCGGCCACACTACCAAGCGCCCCTGATCCGGCCCATCTGCAAAGTCTGTTTCGGCGGCCATCTATCCACCTTTGCCGGAAAAATTACTCCCATAAGAGATTTGCATTAGGGAGATCGGCGTATTTCCAGATTCGCTACCTCGAAGTAACACGAAACCCTTACGTCTCACGGGTACCTTCGTCCCGATTACTGAGTCTCGCAAATTATGGTGACATGGATCGTGTTCAAGCCGTAGGGGCACAGCATGCTGTGTCCGTGTTCCAATGTCACTGTATTTTGCGAGCCTCAATAAGAGCACCAATGTTCCATACGTGCAAACATGGCTCACAACGTATCATTGCTATGCCTAGTAGCGCAGCCAATAAGGTGGAACATATGAGGACCCTTTGGAAACTTCTCCTGCGTGCCAAGATTTGGCGTGACACACACGGGCAAGACATGATTGAGTACGGCTTGTTGGCTGGATTCATCACCGTCACAGTCGCGGCTACCTTCCCGCCGGCGGCTTCCCATATCTCGGTTATCTTTTTGGTTCTTCCGGGTTTCTAGTGGGCGAGTGGGGCTCGGTGGTAGTCTCGCGGGATGCAAGACCGCGAGCTATACCGCCAGATTCTGGGCATCGAAAGTCCCTGGAAAGTCGTGCGAGTGGAGCTGCGCCGAGCCGACGGCGAAGTCCACGTCTTCCTCGAACACGACGAGCAAGTCCGCTGGCCGTGCCGCCAATGCAGCGCCGTGTGCGCACTCCACGATCATCAGCCCGAACGCCGCTGGCGTCACCTCGACACCTGTCAGTACCGCACGATCCTGCACGCCCGGCCGCCGCGCAGCGACTGCTCCGAGCACGGGCCGCGCGTCGTGCGACTGCCCTGGGCCGAGGCTTCCAGCCGCTTCACCGCGCTGTTTGAAGCTCTCGCGATCTCGTGGCTGAAGGAAGCCAGCCAGCAAGGCATCGCCGAGTTGCTGGCGCTGAGCTGGGACGAGATTCACGGCATCCTGGAACGCGGCGTGCAACGTGGGCTCGAACGTCGCGCGGCAGAGCCGATTCCCTACCTGGGCGTCGACGAGAAGAGCTTCCGCAAGCGCCATCGCTATCTCACCGTCGTCAACGATCTCAACTGCTCGCGCGTGTTGTTCGTCGCCGAGGGACGCCGCCAGGCCAGCCTGGACGGCTTTTGGAAGACGTTGAGCGCAGAGCAACTCGCCCGAGTCGAGGCCGTCGCTATGGACATGTGGGATCCTTATGTCGCCTCGACCCGGGAGCATCTCGACGAATCGGAGAAAAAGATCGTTTACGACAAATATCACATCGCGGCGCATCTGGCGAAGGCGGTGGACCAGGTGCGGCGGGCGGAGAACAAGCGTTTATTGGCTCTCGGCGACGAGCGTTTGACAGGCACGAAGTACGCTTGGCTGCGGCATCCAGCGAACTTTTCCGAGGACGCCTGGCGCGAGTTCCGCGCGCTGCGCGAAAGCGACTTGAAGACGGCGCGGGCGTGGGCGTTGAAGGAAACGGCGATGCGGCTGTTCGACTATCGTCGCGAATCGGCGGCGCGAGCTTTCTTCGAGCAATGGCGCGGCTGGGCGAGTCGCAGCCGGCTGACGCCGATGGTCACCGTAGCGCGGATGTTGACGGCTCGCCTCGAAAACATACTCACGTATCTGAAACACCGCATTACGAACGCGGTCAGCGAGGGGTTGAACTCAAGGATTCAATGGGTCAAGGCCACGGCGCGCGGTTTCCGCAATCAACAGAACTTCATCAACGCCATCTACTTCCACTGTGGGAAACTCGATCTGGCTCCTTCGCCCACTTAAAACCCGGAAGAGCCATCTTTTCAAAGGTCGGGAACCTCGCGGAGGACGCGGCTACCCGATAAGAACAGCTGGCCCGCTGCAGGAGTCGGTAACACTCCCACGTCCCGACGGTCGCGCCGCAGAAGTAACCATCCTGTCTGTACGGCGCACGCGCGGACCCTCTCATATAGAACAGTCCTTTGCATCAAGATTGGCTTCGCGTCTGCTGGGGTGCGAATATCAACCCCGCCGAGACGCCCACCAGCTTGTGGCTATACAGCGTCCCTGGTGATGAGGGGACCGCCATCGGCTCACCTTCCAACCGGCGTGCTACGATGGCCTACAAATGAGCGTTCAAGCGGCGCGCCAATGGATCACAAAAGCCGAAAACATCGTTGGGTTTAGTGGTGCGGGGATCTCGACCGAGTCGGGGATTCCCGACTTTCGCAGTCCTAACGGAGTATGGGCCCGGAACCGGACGGTCTATTTCGACGAGTTCCTACGAAACGAGGAAGACCGCATCGAGTACTGGCGCCAGAAAGTCGAAAGCTGGCCTGACATGCGAGACGCCGAGCCTAACGCCGGCCACCTCGCGTTTGTCGAGCTGGCGCGGCTGGGCAAGTTAACGGCCCTGATCACGCAAAACATTGACCGGCTTCACCAGCGCGCGGGGCTTTCCGACGAGATAGTCCTCGAACTTCACGGAACGACCACGGAGGCGGTATGCCTTAGCTGCGGCGACCGAGTCGACATGAACGAGGCGGTCCAGAGGGTTCTGGACGGGGAGCGCGCGCCGCAGTGCCGGGCGTGCCGAGGGTATTTGAAACCGGCCACAATATCCTTCGGCCAGGCAATGCCCCAGGCTGTGCTTTCCGACGCCAAACGCGCCTCGGAATCTTGCGACGTGTTTCTGGCCGTAGGTTCATCACTCGTCGTCCAGCCCGCGGCGAGCCTGCCGCTCCTGGCCAAGCACGTCGGCGCCAAGCTGATCATCATCAACCGTACCGAAACGCCTCTGGACCCCATGGCCGACGTAGTTGTCCACGACGAAATCGGCAAGGTATTACCTGCCATGGTGGGGCAGGAAGGGTAGGATCAACGCTACACACCTCGAATTGAGAGCACCGTTGTGACGGCTTCCGGATCAGATCGCTTGTTCGCTACCGAGCAGACGGAGCCCGGCAGGTCGCTGTTGCCGGCGACTCTCGTGGTCGCCCTAGCTCTTCTGTGTTCCGGCGGGGCGGCGCTTGTGAATCAGATCGCCTGGCAGGGGTCGCTCAAGCGTTTCCTGGGCGGGAGTGAAACCCTCAGTTCCATGCTGGTCGTGCTGGTCTTCATGGCGGGCCTGGGAATAGGGTCCATCGTGGCCGCTCGCTACGCCACAGGACTGAGGAATCCGTTGCACGCGTTCGCAACGGTGGAGGTGATGCTGGCAGTTGTCAACACCGGCGTTTGTCTGGCTTTGCGCAGCGAGCTGACACCTTCGATCTATGGACTCCAGACGCTGGCAGCTTCTGCGGGTGTGCCCTTGTCTTTGTTGTTTGGCACTACCGCCGGGCTGATGATGCTGGCTCCTTGTCTGTTGATGGGCGCGACCATTCCACTGGCCAGCGAGACCTGCCAGCGACGCCTCGGGTTTACGAACCCCAAAATGCTCGGACCGCTGTTTTGCATCAATACGGTTGGGAGCGTGGTTGGAGCGGCGGTAGCCAGCTTCTATTGCATACCGAGGCTAGGATTCACGCTGACGCTTGCTTTGGGAATAGCCCTCAATGTTGTTGCAGCGGCGGCGCTGGTAGCACTGGCGCTCGGGCGTACCGTGGCTGGTCAAACTCCAGCGGGAGAGGGGGACGGCGCGGCCGACGATCGCCGAGCAAATGGTCGCCGCGGCGTGCGTCCTCGGCGGGCTGAAATCTTGGCCTTTGGCCTTGGCTTCTGCGCCTTGGGCTACGAGATGACTCTGTTCCGCTTGTTTGCCCTCGAACTCTGGCCGCTGCCCTATGTGTTCGCCACAGTGGTGGCGGGGTTTCTCTTGTCTTGGAGTCGTAGGAGCCGGGGCAAGCTCACGGCTAAGTATCACTGTCGAGAGGGCCCTGGGCTGGTGTGCGCTGTCTCTGGGCCTGTCGCTTGTAGGCTTCTATTCTTGGTGGGCGCTCGAAACTGGGGTGCTTCCTCGCCCACCCGAGTTTCGGACCACGCTTTCTTACTTCACGGCCACCGCCTGCAGCTTTGTACCGTGTTTCTTCTTTGGGTATCTGTTCTGCAGGCTGGCTTCCCAAGTAGCGATGGCGTGGGGCCATGACGTGGGTCGGCTGTATGCTTGGAACACCTTGGGTTCGTGCTTAGGGCTCCTCGCAGTGACGTTTGTCGGGTATGAGATACACGTGGTTTTGCTCTTGGTGGTGATAGGCTTGTTGCTGCTGGCGCTCAAGGGCTTCTGGCGCAGGCGACAAGGGGATTCAGGAAGTAAAACCAGACTGCGGTTGGGATACGCCACGCCACTAGCAATAAGCGTCATCGCTGTGGCTTTCTGGCTGGACTTCTCTTCCGCTTTCACGGGCTCGAACCTGCGCCTTTTTTTTGGCCGTGACGGTGTGGTTGGCGTGGACCGGGGCGGCAACTTGTTCTGGAACGGCTTGTGGCATTCTCAACTTTCCGACGGCGAGAACCACGTCGGGACGAACAACTGGAAGATGGTCGTGTGCGGTGTCGCAAGCCACCCGACCGGTGAGATCAGGGACGCGGCCGTTGTGGGACTGGGCACGGGCATCACCGCGGTGACTCTAGCCAAGCTCGACAGCGTCAAGCGCGTGGACACCTACGAAATCAATCAAGGATTGAAGTCCTTCCACCTCCGCTATCCAGATGGGACATTGTTTGCTCTTGATAATCCCAAGATCCACGTGTTTTGGCAGGACGCCCGTACGGGTCTCGCGTTGCGCGACCGGAGCTACGATCTGGTTGTGACCCAGCCGCTGTATTTGATGCAGGCCGGCAGCAGCTTTCTCAATTCGCGCGAGTTTTTGGCATTGGTCCGCAGTCGCCTAAGGCCCCGCGGTGTCCTCTGCCTCTATTCGCGTGGCACTGAGCCTCAGAAACGAGCGCTAAGAGAAACGGCGACGCGGGTCTTTCGATACGGAGAATCCTTCTTCGGGGGCTACCTGTTGGTAGTGCTGATCACTGCTGTCCGGTTAAAAGTCGAATAGAATCAATTGGTTGGGGTCATAGGGGGATTCGTTTGGGGAGTCGGATGGCTGGAGTGCCTGTAAAAGGGGCATTTTTTCGAATTGCGTAACGCTGAGAATCTGTAGAATCTGGTAAAGACTCGCTTCCAGCCCGAGGCGTTTCCGGACGATGGCGATGAGCACGTAAATCGAGACAGCGATCCAGATCTGCGTCTTGACGGCGTTCTCGCTGGTGCCGTAAAACGAGTTGATTCGCAGATGTTGCTTGATCCACTTGAAGAACAACTCAATCTGCCAACGCGACTTGTAGATGTGGGCGATGGTCAGCGCCGGGAGCGCGAAGTTGTTGGTCAGAAACTTCAGCCGCTTGTTCGTCCGGGCGTCGAAGTAACTGACCCTCCGCAACGGGTCGGGATAGGCTTGGGCCGATTCGATGGCAGCCAGTATGACGGTCTGATCCGAGCGCAAGCCCGTGGATTTGTCGACGGGATGCGAGTAGCGCCGTTGGAGCAAGATGTTCTTCTTGGTTCGCACGACGAAGAACGACGAGCAGAGAGTGAACACGAAGAGGCGTTCGAAATCGACGTAGGCCCGATCCATGACGTAGAACGCGCCGGCCTCCGGGCCGATCTCGTCGAGGATGTTGATGTCGTGCACTTTGCCTCCAGTAATGCGGATGAACGTGGGAATATTGCCGTGCAGATCCAGCAGCGTGTGCATCTTCACGGCGGCTTTTTGCTTGCGGAATCTCGCCCACGGAAACAGCGACAGGCAGAGGTCGATTGTTGTCGAGTCGAGAGCGTACAGAGTCTGGTCCAAGTCCACACCGATCGGGTCGTGGGCATATAACGGCCGTGCCATGCCAATCAAGACCTGCGCGAAGTCCGCGTAGATCCGCCAGTCGCGCGACTCGTTCGCGTCGGCCAGTGTCGAGCGCGCTACCCTGCCGCGGAATCCCATGTGGTAGAGTTTGCCGTGCATCGAACGCAGGCACGTCTCGATGTCGCGGAGGCTTGCCCGATAGGTCAGCTGGGCGAATGCCATCGCAAGAAACTGATCCCAGCAGGAGAAACTTTTCAGATAGGAATCGCCGCGGTAGCGCGATACACATTTCTGAAACTCTTTGCTCGGTAGGTGCTCGATCAGTTGGGAGAAAACCGTACGGCCAAGGTTCATCCCTCATTGTGCCGCGTCCGGATGCTCCGTTCAGGCGACCATTTGCGGCCTCGGGATTTCAAATCGTTCCCGGGCAAAACAGGCCATAAGACATTGAACGGTCGAGACTTACCGTCCGATGGCGCGACTTTCCCCGGACAGCACTGGGTGCTGATATATCGCTGTTCCCACAATCAATCCGCGATTGTTGGTTAGTACCACCCTTCAACAACGACACTTAAGTCTGATTGCCCGACTTTGGGGCGAAGGGCCAATCTCTCCAAATCCTGACTAACGGCGAAGTGGTGATCCAGCCTTATAGCCCACCCAAGAATCCCCTGACGATCCCGGCCCTCCGATATGCTGTCAGCAGCTCTTCATAGACTGCACACCTTTTCCGACTATTCCACTGGCCGCGCCATTCTGCCCCAGGATGTACAGGCCTTTTGACGATTCCCTTGTCGGCAGAAGATCAGAGCCACAGTGCTGATACTGATACCAGTTTACCCCGAGGTATAAGTCATCGGGCCCCGATGCCACATAGGCGCTAAGAAGCGTAGGTATAAGCGTCACATGCGGAGCTACGCCCTCATCGAACCTGACCACATCCGGAGCCGATGAAACGAGATGCAAAAGCGTGTGTCTCTTTGTTAGATTTGTTCGAAAATGATCGTAGCTATACTGGTTACCGAATTTCTTATTAATGGTTCTTCCGGGTTTCTAGTGGGCGAGTGGGAGTTGGGAGCTGTCCTTATCATTCTGGTCGTGACGGCTCATCCGCGTTCCCTCTGGGCTGTTACCGGAGGCGCGATTCTTCTGGGTTTGCAAATGGCCTATTCCCACGAGTATGGCTTCGCCTGTCTAGCCGCGATGATCGGAATGTATGGGGTTATGGCAGTGAGAAGAGAAGGTTGGTGGACCGTCCTGTCGGCCGCTGTTCTGGCGGTCGGCTCGGGCCTGACTTGGTTCACGGCGGCTCGTCTGCTGATGGGGGATTCCTTCTCAGCCTATCTTACGAGCTCACTGCAGTTGCTGGGATACTTCTCGCAGGGGGGGGAACGCATTCCGGTTCTATTGGACGCTTAACTCGTTGGCGCTGTTCGGTTTGCTTACCATCGCGTGCGTTCGCGTCGGCAGCGGGCTGTTCGCACAGCGTAGGCGACCACTCAACAAAGGGGACCGCCTGATCTTGGCCGGCTTGCTTTTTGCGCTCGTAGCTCTGAAGGGCGGACTGAACCGTTCAGATCTATGGCACCTGAACCCCGCCTTTCTTGTGCTGCTCTTTGCGTTCCTGCTATCTCCTTCGACACGGGTTTTCGCCGCCTCCCCTTGGGGATCCCAGAGGATAGCGCTTGCACTCATCGGAGTCGTATCGGTCACACATTTAGTTGGCATTGCCCCAACTGGAAGCTTCTACGCTGCCGGCTATGTGAGAGGACTTGTCGATGTGTTAGTGCTCTCCAAGCCGACCGCGCGAGAATCAGCTGAGACTCGCGTGCCCGCGGTGCAAGTCGAGCGAACCTACCCCGACCCCAATATACTCGGCTTGGGGGAATACCTAGCTGAGGACACAAGGTCCGAGAGTCCGGTGTTCTTCTACAACGAGTTATGGCTGCTGCCGATTGGCGTCGGCGTATGCCGCGAGGACTACACCCTCGATAATTTCATGCATGGGGAGGACCGGCAGTTAGCCCAGAACTATCTGCGGCAGAATCCTGACGCGCTGATTGTTATCGGGCGAGAGGCCTTCGAACGCCTCTACGGGCTGGCCGATCAGTCCGAGTTTCCGGAGTTCGAAGTGTATAATCCCAAGACACTGACTAAGGCTATCGCCAGCTGGACTTCGAGCGTGCATTACCGTACTTTGGCAGTTGAAAACCGAGTCCTTGACCGGATGTGGAAGCGCGAAGCCGGTGACTACATTCGCTCCCGCTACGAAGTCGATGCCGAGTTCGGAATGTATTTGGTACTCAGTCGATCCGATCAGAGATAAGGTCCGGAATAACGGCCCGCTGCCTGCCCTCGAACGAGTGCTGCTAGACCAGAGGAGGGAGGATCGAAGACAAGGCAGTCATCGTCACTGCCCGCTATGCTGCCGGCGCTCCCAAATCGAGTATGCCCTGGCACCCCCGTTGCTAACGGGGTACAATCTTTCCTCCCAAGCGGTTCTGCAGTCGACCGCCCACTCCGTGAACGTTCAAATCCATAAGAGACGGACTTGCCGAATCTGCGGCACCTGCAATTTCGGAACGGAGCAGCCCTAGTCCGTTATCGAGCTAGTCGATCTGATCCTCCGGCTGTGCGACAAGACACAGCTCGAACCCCGGGTGCTGAACGAAGCCAGTCACGAGATCCCGAAGCAATACTTGGACTGTTCGAAGGCGCGCACTCGACTGGACTGGCGACCAACCTACTCCCTCGAAGACGGGATGCAAGAGACAATCTCTTGGTATCGCACGTACCTTAGCGGCTAGTAACCGGTTGCTCAGCCGCAAGCCGAGAAGCAGGCCTCACGCGGTGTCCGCTGGCCAGCCCCTAGAATCTCAGCCTCGCAGGGGCTGACTTCAGCACAACGTCGACATCCACCTCATTCTCCCCACGGATCACCTTGAGACGCACGGTATCGCCGCCTTGCTTGAGCGACATCGCCTGGCTCAGTGCACGCTGGTGCGTGACTTCACGGCCCTCTATTTCGATGATGAAATCGCCGCCCCAGGGGATTACATAGTTACCGAGGACGACCTCGCGGGTTGCCCCTTGCAAGCCCGCCTCGTCAGCGGCTGAACCGTGCTTGACCTCGGTCACCAGCAGACCTGCACTCGGCAAATCAAGAGCTTGCGCAGTGCGGTCTCGAAGGAACCAGTGACGAAGTCCGATGGGCTGTGCCTGGCGAGATTTTCCTCCCGACGCAATGAATTGCAGCAGAGGCTTGGCGCGGCCAATCGGCATGGCGAACCCAATGCCGATACTCCCTCCTGGGCCGTAGATAGCTGTATTGACTCCGATGACATTTCCACCGCTGTCGAGTAACGGCCCGCCGCTGTTGCCGGGATTGATAGCGGCATCCGTCTGAATCATGTCTTCCAGCACACCATCGCGGGACCGAATCGAGCGGCCGAGCGAGCTGATGACACCCGTGGTGAGGGTTCCCTCGAGACCAAACGGGTTGCCGATAGCAAGAACCTTTTGGCCGACTTCAAGGCTGTCGGAGTGTCCGAGGGTAAGGTGTTCGAGAGGCTCGTCGGTCTTGATCTGAATCAGAGCCAAATCGTTCGTCTCGTCGGTCGCTAAGACTTCGGCCTTGTAGCGAGACTTATCGACAAGGGTCACTTCCAGTTGTGGCGCATCACCCTTGATCACATGGTGATTGGTGAGGATACGGCCCTCCGCATCGATGAGGAAGCCCGATCCCGATTCTTCGGCGGGGTACATCTCGAAGAACCACCCGCGCTTGAGAACCGTGCTCGTGATGTTGACCGTGGCCGGGCTGGCCCGAGTGTAGATATCGATATTAGACTGCTCCTCTTGGGTGAGGTTTGTGGATTGCGCCTCTGTCCAAAACGGGGCGGGTGACGGGACGGGGCCGCGCGTCAGGCGCAGCCAGTCAGGCGACGTGGTCCCCAGCACGAAGGCAGCGGCGAATAGCGCGGCGAGCCAAAAGGGTCGGAATCCGAAGCGGCAACTCATCCGGCCTCCTTCTTGAGTCGAAGATAGATTTGTCTTACCTGACGTTCGGTCTCGGCTTTGGTGTCTGATGTATCGATCGTGTAGTCCGCGAACTTCTTCTTGTCGTCAAGTGGCATTTGGCGCGCCAGCCGCTCACGGGCTTCTTCTTCCGTTGCATTTTCGCGCTCGACGTAACGCTGGATCTGTACGTCAGGTGGGCAGACGGTGAGAATGAGCCGATCGTAGCGCTTGTAGCTTCCTGTCTCGATCATGATGGCAGCTTCTGAAACGACGACTGCGTGCGCGTCCCTTTGAGCAACAGTATCAAAGAATTCGTTTTGGCGACGAAAAACGTGGGGATGAACAAGCGCGTTGAGCACCTCGAGACGGTCGGGATTAGAAAACACTGCCGAACCCAGGGCTTTGCGATCGATCGTTCCGTCCGCCGCGACAACCTCTGATCCGAATTCAGCAACTACGTCGCCGTAGGCTTCTCCACCTGGAAGCAACACCTCGTGCCCCAGCTGGTCGGCATGAATTATGTAGCATCCCAGCTTCTCAAGCAGGCTGGCGACATAGGTCTTGCCCGTGGCCAACCCGCCCGTCAAGCCTACTTTTAGCATCAAACCTTTTATCCTCGAGAGTCCGTCCTGACCGGCGCAGTATTCTTGAGGGGCTTGGCCCGCGGGCTGCCGGGTCTGTGAAAAAACCCTAGGTACAGTCCCCGCGCCTCCCGCAAGTCATTGATAAAGCGCCCTGTCCGTGCATGGCGCCTGGGACAGCCCCCGGTTCTTTCACACACCCTGCCGCCCGCAGCTCTGTCGTTGGTCGAGCGGCAATCGGCGCTTGATTCCACAGGGGTTCGGCGAGATTGGGTTTGTTTCGTCGTATTCGGTGCGTTAGCGGAACTGGGGTGGCCGCCGAACTGCGCCAAGCGTCGAGAAGAGTCTCGACGCGGCACGCTGAGAGCGTGCGCCACAAAGGAATCGGGCGCATTCACACGGCGGGAATCTTGGTTCTCAGGGCGGTGCGGAGAAGCGGCGCCTGAGGGAGTGGTGCTATCGGCTAGGGGCGGGCCGCAAAGGCCGCGGATCTCAACGGCGAGATCCGCGCTACGGGGTTCGTCGTTAGAAGACAGTGATTTCACAGGAGTTCGGCGAAATTGGCTTTGTTTCGTCGTTTTCCTATTGACGGCTTCCAAGCGGCTTGTGGCACTCCACGATCTTGTCACGCGTTTCTGGGAACAACCTGCTGCGTCTATTGTATCGCGGGGGCCTGGGATTTCTCGCGACAAGGGTCCGGAAGTTGCTGAAACAAAGAATGTTGCCGCCCGTGACCGGGAGATTTGAGCGGTGCTGGCAGCGCAAGATGTCGCGCCACGGGCTCTGCAACAAACAAGAGTGTCTGTCGGTACTAGCCCGTTGCGCGCCGAAGCTGGGCCGCTCGAACCGTATTCACCATCAGCATCGCCACGGTAATTGGTCCGACGCCTCCGGGCACCGGCGTATAGGCACCCGCTACCTGAGCAACATCTCCGGGGTGAACGTCGCCAACCAGGATTGACCCCTTGACCCGGAACTGCTCCAGCCTCTCGGGCAGGCCCTGAAGAATCTCTTCAGCTTGGCCGGCATCGGTGAGCCGATTGATGCCAACGTCGAGAACCGTCGCGCCCGGCCGGATGAACTCGCGCGTGACCATTGCGGGCCGTCCGGTGGAGACCACAAGGATGTCAGCTTCTCGCGTGACAGCAGGCAAATCGCGAGTCTTCGAGTGGCAAACGGTAACTGTCGCGTTCTCTTGAATCAGCAACAAAGCCGCCGGCTTGCCGACAATGTTGCTGCGCCCGATCACGACCGCTCTTTGGCCGGCAATGGAGATCTGGCTGCGCTTGAGAATCTCGATGAGCCCGGCGGGCGTGCAGGGGACGAGGCGCGGCCGCTGGGCAGCGAGTAGTCCGGTGTTCACAGGGTGGAATCCGTCAACGTCCTTGTCAGGGGAAACGGCCATCAACACCTGTGCGGCATCTACTTGGGGCGGCAAAGGCAACTGCACCAAAATGCCGTCTATGTCGTCGCGGGCGTTCAGATCGGCAAGCAGGTTGAGCAGCTCTTCGGTCGTGCTGTTGGCGGAGGGCGTGAACGTCTCGCTGTAGATGCCAACGCTTTCTGAGGCCCGGATCTTGTTCCGAACGTAAATCTTTGAGCCCGGATCGTTCCCGACCAGAACGGCCGCAAGGCCTGGCCGGATCCCTCGGCTCGCCAACTCGGCGACTTGCTGCTTGACCTCCGAAAGTATTTGATCGCGGATGCGATTTCCGTCGAGGACGCGCGCGGCCAACTTGTTCCTCCGATGATCCCGAAGAAAGAAATCGAATCATAGCATGAGGGAAACTTCGGCACGCGCTATCCGCGGTTTAGAGAGCACAGATCGGCGTCAGAAAACGCCCGTGGTCCAAAGCGCCTTGAAAACGGGGTAAGCAACCGCTCGCCGATCTAGTCCCCGACCCGTCGTCGAGCAAGCTGAGGCTATGGCTGCAAGCATTCAGCGATATTGGCTCGGCGGACCGCCCCTTCGCGAATGACCTTCCATTGCGGCTCGGTAATGTCGACGGTCGTCGCCCCGGGGCCGCTGATCGCACCGCCATCAAGGACCAAGTCGACACGACCGTCCATGGTGCCAAAGACCTCGATGCCGCTGCGGCAGGTTGGCTTCCCGGACCGGTTGGCGCTGGTGGCGATGATCGGCATCTCGAGGAGATCGATCAATCGGTTCGACACAGTTGCACTGGCGCAGCGGACAGCCAAACGCCCGGTGTTCCCTGTGACCTTAAGCGGCAACTTTGAAGCAGCCGGAACGATAATCGTCAACGGCCCAGGCCAAAAATGGCGAGCCAACATATAAAAACGCGAGGTCAGCGTCGCGGCGTAGTCTTCCGCCATCTGGAGTGAATTTACCAGGATGGGAAGTGACCGGTCGAGTTGGCGGCCCTTGGCGTCGAAGACGGCGGCCACCGCTCGGAGGCTGAAGGGATCGGCGGCAAGCACGTACAAGCTATCGGTCGGGATGGCTACAAGCTTGCCGGCTCGAATCGCCTCCGCGGCGCGCTCGAGCGGCTCCGGAGCAGGAGCGTCCAGAGAGATCTCGATGAGCTCGGTGTTCAAAATGAACGCTCAAAAAACCGCCGATCGCCCCTGCCCGCAGGCTGCTGACTAGCCGCACAGGCCGACCCTAGACCGGCCGGTCGGATGTCAACGAAACGTGATTCGGGAAGGTTCCGCTTCGGCTGAGGCGAACCGCAACGGCGGCCCCAGCGCCCATGCCGATTCTACCGCACCCCCGAACGCGGCTCCAAGAGCGGATCCCCCGGGGACCGGTTTCACTCGGCTCTTCAGTCCGCTGTTCCGCCATCGGGCCGCCTGGCTCGCGGCAACAGTTCCTGAACATCGCCCGGGGAGCACTATGTCGGCAAGCGGAGCGATGATCGCGCCCCTGGAGTTTGGCGTTTTGAAAGGGAGGTTGGCGTGGCGCTTTGTTTGGTTGAAAGTTGAGTTGTTCTGTACCTGGCCGGCAAGATTGCCGGCCGCTACTTGAAACTAGGACCGCCATGAGTGGCGGTCACTACCTATGTCAGGGCGGTGGGAATTCCTCGTGATAGGATGGGATCGGTCTTCGGCTGGTGACGTACAGATAGCGATGGAGGAGATTCCTCTAACTCTCCGGCTGCTGGCAGTGGTCGGCCTGCTGGCTGCCAATAGCTTCTTCGCCGCGGCCGAGGTGGCGTTGGTTTCGGTTCGCGAGTCCCGCATGCGAGCCAGAGCCAAGGAGGGAGACCGTCGAGCCAGGATGGTGGTCGGTCTGCTGGCGAACCCGGACCGTATGTTGGCGGCCACGCAACTAGGGGTGACCGTCGCCAGCTTGGGATTGGGTTGGGCCAGCGAGAGCACCGTATATCGGGCTATCCGACCGCTGTTTGAGCCGATATTTCCGCCGCAAAGTGAAGGACTGCTGCATTTCGTCTCCTTCGCCATTGCATTCACTCTCATCACGTTCCTGCACATGGTCTTGGGCGAGGTGGTACCGAAAAACTTGGCTTTGGAGCGCAGCGAGAGGCTGGCCTTGATGGTCGGCACGCCGCTCGAGCTGTTCGCCCGCGCCAGCGGCTTCTTTGTCTCCATCGTGGAACGAAGCGCGGAGACAATCTCACGGATCTTTGGGTCCCAGCCAAGCGGTCGTCGAAAAACCTACTCGGCAGAAGAACTGAAGCTTTTGCTCGGCGTCGGTGAGGGCGAGGGCGCACCGGCGGAGTCAAGAGAGACGATGCTCAGACGGGCGGTTGACTTCTACGATCTAAGCGTGCGGGAGGTTATGGTGCCTCGACACGAGATATCTGCCCTCCCGACCGACTCATCGCTCGACCAGGTGATCGACTGCCTCGTTCGGGAGAAACATTCCCGCATTCCGGTTTACGAGGGATCGCCGGAGCAAATTGTGGGCGCGATCTACGTTCAGGACATCTGGTCGTTTGTACAGAGGTATCGGCGTCGCCAGGCCCTCGGAGGAGCGCCTCCCCCCTTCAAGCTAAGGTGGCTCATTCGCCGGGTTCCTTTCGTTCCGGAGACCAAGCTGTTGCACGAGCTACTCGAAGAGCTTCAACAGCGGCGCAAACACTTGGCCATGGTGGTGGATGAGTTTGGAACGGTGGTCGGGCTGGTCACGACCGAAGACGCGGTGGAACAGGTCGTGGGTGAGATCCGAGAAGAGCACGAGAAACCCCAGCCGGCGGAACCACCGCCCCCGGGAGAGCCAATCGAAATCGACGGCATTACGCCGATCCTGGATTTAGCCAGCCAGTACGACATCGATCTCCCCTACGATGCGGGCTTTGAAACACTGGCCGGGTTTTTGATGAGCCGGCTGGGCCACATCCCAAAGGGCGGGGAAACCGTGGTGTACCAGGGGACTGCTTTTGCAGTCCTTGCAATGAACCACAACCGAATCGCGAAAGTGAGAATCGACCCCGCGGCTGAGCCGGAGCCAAAGACCGAAGAGGCGGACTCGGAACAGTCTGCTCGATGAGCGAGGTGATACGACGACGACCGATTGGGCAAGAAAAGCCGGGGTTTTCCCCTTGACCCGCTGACCGTGCCAGCCTTCAATCGAACAGCGACGCCAGCGCCACCTCGATGGCAGGGTCCTTTGTCCTGAGGATTCCGCCGGTAGCAGGCTGGCCCGCGCGTTTGGTGTGGATGTAGCCCTGGCGAGTCCGAGGGTCGATGATCCACACATAGCGGACACCGAAATCGAGGTAGTCTGCGACCTTTTCCTGCGTGTCGCTCGCCCGGTCGTCTCGGGAAAGAATCTCGACTATCAGGAACGGCGGCGTGCGAAAGACTTGCTCTTGCGGCTCCCCGCCGACGTAAACGCACACATCCGGCACTCGGAAACGGGTGCGCTTGACCTGAACAGGCTGCCCCGGAAAACAGTAGGTTCCCAGGGTGGCTTCCTGGGCAACAAAGAACGCGATCAGCTTTCTCTGCGTTCGGCTGTGGTCTTTTTCGCCCAGGTTTCGCTCACAATTCGACCGTCGACGTACTCGCGGTCACCGTCAGTGAAGCTCGTGCGCAGATACTCTTCCGCCGAAACTGGTGTGGACGCGGGCTGCATGTTCCTATTGTACGGCTGAACTTACGGGTGCTCGATCCGCTATGGCGCAGGGCCTCATCTGTCGAAGCGCAGTATTCATTTCGTCCCAGCACATTCTCCAAAAGCGTCGAAACGTGATTCCGGCTTGCGCAACGGCCCGACGGTGGCTTTTCCAAACAACGAGGCAGGTTCCGAAAAACAAGAAGCGCTGCAGCGACTCTGCCAGCGCTAGGGTCCAGTCCTTCCGGTCCTTCCGAATCACGGCCAAGTAGTCACACTGGAAGCGGTCGTGAGCGTCTTCGTCGCGGAGTATCTGGTCGCACAAACGCCGCAGCACCGCGGAGCCTGTCGCCTGCCGCAAAGCGGCGTAGTAAACCTTGGCAATGATTTCCGCGGTGATCAGCACGCTGATCGAGATCTCGAGGCCGCCGCCGACCTGCCGCAGGCGCCGGAAGACGCGGTCCGGCCAAGTGTGTTGGATGCGCGGGATAGCGGCCATGTCCATGAACCGGCCTAGGTCGCGAGCATGGCGCTGCTCTTCCTTGATGAAGAGCCGCATCGTTTCGGCGTAGTGCGGGTCGCAGGTCCGCTTCGCGAAAGTCTCGGCGGACCGGAGCAGGTGTCTGCCTTCGGAGCTTCCCCGAGCTGAAACTCCTGGATGGAGGACGCGATGGCATGCCGCTCCGCTGCCGTGATCTCAGCTCCGCGGCCCCAGGGGATTTCAAGCAAGGAGGTTGTATTGGCGACAAAGTACTCGCGCCAATAACTGGACAGGTCCTTCTTTGGCAGTTCCGTGGCAGCCGACATCGGTGGTCCTCGTCCTTAACAGGCAGTTACCGGAATCTTTGGACCACTTTGCCGACCGAGACCGGCAGACGAATCTCCCCTGCCTCCAACAGAGAGGAAGTTTAACGACGTTCTAAAGCAGGATTGCGGTTACAAGAGATTGCAGGGGGACGCGACGGTGTGTTGGTGGCTCTCTGACTCAAAGTTACCGAGTAGCGGGCTAAGGCCTGGCAGCCTCCGCCTGCCCGCCCGGCGAATCCGGATCGCCCGCCCCGCTCTCAGCAGGCGGCAGCGCCTGCGCCCCGCCGTTGCCTAGTTCCAGGCGTTCGATCTTGTCGAAACGGCTCGTAATCTTGCTGGCTGACGTGTGAACTTGTTCCACGTCGCGATGCGCTTGATCAATATGCTGGGCAAGGTTATCGAGGCGAGACTGGAAGCGCCGGAAATCTCCGCCTAGCTTGGCGAGGTGTTCCTGGATAATGCTCACTTGCTCGCGTGTTGCGGCATCTTTAAGGATCGCCGCTGCCGTCGTCAGAATCGCCCACAGCGTCGTGGGCGAAGCCAATAAGACCTTCGCTCGGTGGGCCCTTTCGACAAGATCGGGGTGGCGAGAGTGGATTTCCGCAAATACGGCCTCGGCAGGTACGAACATCAGAGCCGCATCGGCTGTTTCGCCCGGGACGATGTATTTGGCCGCAATGTTGTCGATGTGGGCGATGATATCTTTGGTGAATGTTTTTCTTGCGGCTTCCCGCTCCGATTGCGGCAGGTCGCTGGCGGTCATGCGACGGAAGTTTTCCAGCGGAAATTTGGAGTCAATCGGCACGTGCCCGCTGGGCTCGGGAAGAAAGAGCATGCAGTCGACGATCTTGTCGTTCGACAGTTTATGCTGCATAGAATAACTCTGCTCAGGCAATACGTTGCGGATCAGCGCTTGCAGTTGGACTTCGCCGAACGTCCCGCGTGAGGTCCGGTCCGCCAAGATCTCCTGCAGACTGACGACGCTGGTCGAAAGTTCGGTGATATTCTTCTGTGCCTCGTCGATCAGGGCCAGCCGCTTTTGAACCTCGGCGAACGTGGCCGCGGTCTTCTCGAACCCCTCGGAAAGACGCCTGTCCACGACCCCTCCGATTTCGAGAAGCCGCTTGCCGGTTGATTCAGTCAACCCCTCCATACGGCGGCCCAACTCGTCGGCATTGCGCGCGAGCGCGGTAGCGACTTGGTCTTGGACGCGGTCAGCGCTGCTCTGGAGGGTTCCTTGCAGGGTTCTGTAGCCTTCGCCATGCTGCCGCTCGACACCCTCCTTCAGCTCACCGAAACGCTCGGAAAGGGCCTCTTGCAACTGGTGAGCCACCTGCTGCTGGTCCTGGCGGGTATGGGAGAGCTGCTCGCGCACGTCTAGGTCCAAGCGGCGCACGACTTCCTCGTTGTCGCGCGCCTGCCCACTCAGTTGAGTTGCCAAGGCGTCCCCGCGCTTGCCCTGCTCTTCAAGTCGGGTGTCGAGTCGGGCGAAAGATGTTTCCATCTCCCGCTGACGCGTCAGCAAGTAGAAGACAAGCGCACTGACGACAATCAGGGGTATCAGCGCGATGGCAATGATCGTCAACTCGGTCATCATGGTGCTAAAGGTGGTCCCAACGTCGCCACGAATGGCGACGCGGCACGCAAGAAAACGTGCACAACCTCATCAGAATCTGTCGACGCGCGGGAGATCCCGTTAGGGCTGCGAGAAGACCGGACCACTCTCGCCCTCCGCCGAGCTTCAATCCTCGAACAAAGTGGGACTCGGTGCCAGCCGAGTGAGCAAAAATTCCCGGCGATGAAGTAGCTCGGAGAACGCCTCGACTTCAACCGGAGGACTGATGACGTGACCTTGTACTTCATCGCACTTCTGGCCTTGTAGAAACTTCATCTGTTCCGGCGTCTCGACTCCCTCGCCGATCACCTTCAACTCCAGGCTATGGGCCAGCAAGATCAGCCCGGTGGCGATAGCGGCATCACCAGCGTCGGTGGTGATTTCGCGGATAAAGCATTCGTCGATTTTCAAGGCGCTTATCGGGAAGCGGCGAAGATGCATCATCGAGGAATAGCCGGTTCCGAAATCATCAAGCGAAATCTTGACGCCTTTGGTGTAAAGCTTAACGAGCGGCTTGATTGTCGCGTCAGCGTTGTCGAGGAGCGAGTTTTCGGTTAGCTCCAACTGAAGCAGCCAGGGGTCGAGTCCGGTGTCGAGCAGCGCTTCCGAGACGACGTCGAAAAAGTTGGGTTCCCGGAGTTGGCGGGGCGAGACATTCACACACGCGCGAATGGGAGGAAAGCCCTGATTCTGCCAGTCCTTGGCCTGTTGGCAAACTGACCTCAATACCCACTCGCTGATCGGAATGATCACGCCTGTCTCTTCGGCCACAGGAATGAATTCATTGGGACGCAGCAGTCCTCTCTCGGGGTGCTGCCAGCGAAGCAGCGCCTCACAGCCGGTAATCAAGCCCGAGGCCACGGACACGATCGGCTGGTAGTGAATCCGAAACTCTTTGCGCTCAAGCCCGCGCCGAAGAGACGTTTCCAAATGAAGCAACTCACCGTCGCCGTTCTGCGTGCCATGGTCGAAGAGCTCGTAACGGTCTTTGCCGAGAGCTTTCGCTCGATACATGGCGGAGTCGGCCCCACGCAACAGGTCCTCCGCTTTCTGATGCCCGTCACAGCTAAGTGCAATGCCGATGCTGGCGGCGGTGAAGACTTCCTGATCGCCAACCGTAAAAGATTGCGATAACTCCACTTGGATCCGATCGGCGATGCGGGTCGCTTCCTTCTCGTCTCGCAGACTCTCGAGCAAAATGGCGAATTCATCGCCGCCGAGTCGCGCAATGGTGTCGCTCGGGCGCACGCAGGTTTTTAGCCTCCGCGCCACCGATATCAGCAGCTGATCGCCCCCGGGATGGCCCAGGCTGTCATTGACGACCTTGAAGCGGTCCAGATCAAGAAACAGCAGAGCGAACAGCTCCCCCTTGTTTTGGCGGGCCTTGCGGGTGGCGTTCTCAAGCCGGTCCATGAAGTACGTCCTATTGGCGAGGCCCGTCAGGGGATCATTAAAGGCCGCTTGCAGTAGCCTCCTTTCAGCTTGTTTGCGCGAATTGATGTCGGTCTGGGCTCCGACCATGCGCGAGGCTCTTCCTTCCTCGTCTCGAACCGCGAGACCGCGGTTCAGCATCCAGCGATAACTGCCATCGGAGTGTAGGATCCGAAACTCAGCTTCGAAGTGCGGAGACTGCCCCTCAAGATGTTTGGCCACGCGGGCCTGGAGCGCACTGCGATCGTCCAGGTGCACGCGATCGAACCAGTTCTCGGGACGATTCCCGATCTCGTCATCCGAGAATCCGAGCATGGCCTTCCAGCGGGGAGAAAAATGGATCTCGTTCTTTTGCAGATCCCAGTCCCACAGCCCGTCGTTGGCCGCCCGGGCGGTCAGATCGTATCGCTCCTGGCTCTGCTTCAATGCCGCTTCGGTGCGGCAGCTCTCGGAGATATCGCTGACAATCGCGGTAGCCGTCCAGCGATCGTCGGTGCCCGTCGCGGCACAGGTGAGGTCAATGGGAAACTGCGTCCCGTCTTTGCGCCGACCGACCTGCCGTGAGCGAAGGGATTGCGGAGATTCACCGCCGTCCCCATTTAGTTGAAAGATCGGGTCCCCCGACGAATTCTCGAAACTCGAAGGCAAGAACGTTGCGATAGGGTAATCAACGGCTTCGTCCGCCTGGTAGCCGAATATTCTCTCCGCTCCTGGACTAAAGCGCTTAACGATCCCCCTGCGGTCGAAAGTGATGATGCCTTCAGGGGAATGATCGGTGAGAGTCTTGCTCAGCCGTTCGCTGACGCGCAGCCGCCGAACGCTTGCCGCCGCGCGCAGGCGCGCCCTCGAACGACCGGTCTCCAGGTTCCATACCACTCCGAATAACAAACCGCTGGCGGCAATGCCGGCTAGCAGAATCTGGAGGGATCGGCTCGAGTATCCGGAGAAGCCAACGGCGGGAGGCGAGCCGAACACCAGGGTCCACGTCCGACCCCCGACCTCCACCGGGATCATCTGCCGCAACCGCGTGCGACCTCCGGAGCCGTTCAGAGCCTTCGACCCACGATGATCGTAGAGCAGCATCGCCGGACTGAGGTCCCGACCATCGAAAACCTGAAAGTCCAGCTGACCGACGTGCGCAGCCACTTCCTTCATCAGCACGTTGCTTCGGACAAAAGCTCCCAGCCAGCCTCGAACCGAAGACCGGCGCCGTTCGACAGTCTGCGGCGGATCCTCTCCACGGAAAATGGGGTAAAAGGCCAGCAATCCCTGCTCGGAAGATTCCTTCCCGGCCTGGCCCCCGGGTACCGGCACGATCGTCATCTCTGCGGAATCGCGAGCCTGCTCAGCCGCCCTGCGCACGTCTTCCCAAGACGTCACCGACGACGTCAGCGGTCGCCACCCGGCCCGGCGCAGCGAGGTCAGTCGAACCGGAAAGCCGGCGCTTCGCGCCTCACTCGGCGATCGCGAGTCGGACCCAAGGCCGCTGGGGGCAAAGCGCGGCTTGCCGCTGCCCCCTTCGCTGCCCGGTAGGTACTCCAAGAATGCGATCTCACCGAGTTCCGGAGACAGCTGGCCGAAATTGAACTGGCTTATGAAATCTACCCATCTGTCCGGCTGCGCTTCCCCAAAAGTGCGGAAAGTCATTCCCAAGGCCCGCAGGGTGTCTCCGTAGCGATCGACTCGATCCAGTAGAGCGGTCTCGGTCCAGGCAACCTCGAGTTCGAAGCGCGCGCGGTCATGGGCAGCCGTCAGCTCTTTCGCGGTGTACTAGGTCAGTCCGGTGGCCAGCAGTGCTGCCGCAAGCACCAACCAAGCGACGACGGGATCACCCGCGGGAGGCTCGCCACCTTCGGGTTTTCTGGCCCGATTCTCAGCCAGAGCACGCCAAGCGATACGGAGCGGTTCGCCCAGCAGCCGGAGATACTCCCTCCAGAGGCTGCGCACCGAGCCGGACTCCCTTCCTGGCGTTTTTTGCAAACCCACGACCCATGCCTTCTTTCGAAGGCGAATATGCGCTGTTGAGCGCCTTCGTTACCAGCTTGGTCTACAGTTGGTTAGGTCTCTTCCATAGTACTAAAATACTATGAAAGTTACCCATTCGTGCAAAAAAGTACTAGTCAAAATCAGAGCTTCGCCCGATGTGATTTCGCGATTGTCATCACCCCAGATTGGCGGGATGATATTTAAGTTCTTTTGTTTCTGTACATTGCTGCCAGATCGAGGCTTTTAGGGCGAGCTCGCCGTCACTTCGGCCGTTGGAATCGTTCCAGCTCCGAATGTTCGATCCGGCCGGGGGGGCAGAACAGCTTGCGGGGGAGCGGAGACAGACCTTCCCGAGGGCGGGTTTCTAGGCCGGATTCCGCCGCTCCGACGGCGGTGCTATTGTGCCATCCAGCCGCCGTCGATAACGATGTCGGTCCCAGTGATGAAGGCCGCTTCGTCGGAGCAAAGAAACGCGGCTAAGGAACCGACCTCCTCCACTCGTCCCCAGCGGCCGACGGGAACACGCGCCAGGAACTGAGCGTTTTTTTCGGGATCTTCAATCAAGGGCTTGAGCATCTCCGTCGCGATGGGACCAGGGCTGATCCCGTTGGCGGTGATGTTGTGGGGCGCCAGTTCGAGCGCCAAGGACTTGGTCAGGCCCAGCAGCCCCGCCTTGGTGGCGCTATAGGCGGTTCGATTCGGCAAAGAGATATGCGCCATGATGGACGCGATGTTGATAACGCGTCCGAACTTCTTCTCCCGCATGCCGGGAACAAAAGTCTGGCACATCACGAACGGCGCGGTTAGGTTCGTATCAACGACCCGATCCCAATCCTGTCGCGTGAATTCCTCGAGCGGTCTTCGGATATTGATTCCCGCGTTGTTGACCAAGATGTCACACGTGCCGAGCTTTCCACTCACCTGGCCGGCCACGCGCTCGATCGCGTTTTCGTCCGTGACATCGGCCGGGCATACCTCGACACTGCCACCCTGTTCGCGAATCGCCGTCGCGACCTCTTCGAGCTTTCTCTGATTCCTTGCCAACAGCGCAACCGCGGCACCCGCTTCAGCAAGAGATTCCGCGATTTGCCGACCGATGCCGCTACTGGCGCCCGTGATGACAGCTACCCGACCTTTGAGAAAGGATGGACTCAACGCAACCTCCTTGCCGACGATGACCGCATGTATACCACAAAGCCCGGAGGCGCGCTCCGCATGGTCAAGAAGGGTGCTCCAAAGAGGAGTCCGTCGTGAATCGACGAGCGCTGCTCCAGGGCAGGCGACAGATTCAACACGGAAGCGGGCCAGCTGCCGAGTAGCACGGGGACCTGGCCGCTCAGAGGGATCCCTGGCCGGTGTGCTTTCTCACGGGCCGTAGAGCGCCTTGGCCGTCAGAATTCCGAACGCAAGCCCGAAGGCGATCAGAGTCCTAAACTCACGGTTTCTCATGTAAAGGGAAAGGCGGAATCCATCCGGGTGACCGCGCTGGAACAGTTGGGCCGGTAGAAACTTCGCGACCCGCTTCTCGTAGGTCGCGTATCCATCGAAGGTCTCGCGCAGGTAACGCTCTTCCTCCTCGATGACGGGCAGGTAGAACAGAATGAAGAACGCCGCTACGGCAACAGCGATCCCAACGTGCAGTCCCGCCACGGCACAGCCGGCGGCCGAGATGAGCGTGCCCAAATAGAGCGGATTGCGGGTGTAGGCGTAAGGACCGGAAGTCGTCAGTTCTTCATACTTGGCCAGGTGTCCGGCCGCCCACGCTCTTAACAGTAAACCGAGCAGCGCAATAAGGCCACCGATACCAAGCGACTGCCAGGAGGGGCGTGCTACTACCAGAAACGCAACAGCCAAGAGGGCGCCGGCCGGCACGCGCGTGCGAGCAGCGATTTCCGCATACCGCTTGGGAAACGCCATTAGCTACTTTCCGGTGCAAACTACGCTTGCGGCTCGCGGCGGGGACTGTCACCAATTTCGCGCGTACAAAGAATCAACAAGCTCCGGAGGTGTCCGGTCGCGAAATTGGGTGACTGTCCCAAGCCACCACCCAGTCCCCCCTTTTTTGCACCGGGAAGTAGCCAGTCCGTTTTACTCACCACCTGACGGCGAAGCCGCTATAAAGCCCGCCATGACTCCGTGCTCAACGTACTGTTCAAATACCTGCATTGTTCAAGAAAACGATACGCTGACTGTGCCCGCCCCGCCCTGGCGGGATCCTCACGCACTTCGCCTCGCCGCGTGGCCGAGTAAAGCGGACTAGAACAATCGCTCCCGAGCCGCCAAGGTGCCGAACGAACCGACGTTCGCGATCGACAAAGATACGCGGATCTGATTCTCGTTACGAATGGTCCCGATCGCAAATCGCCGCCACCCGACACTGAAGCCGCAGCAATCGGTATTGTAGGCAACCTGTGCAATGGTGTATAGGAAAATCTTCTGCCGGTAGTCGTAGATGTTAGACACGGCGACATTCCAGCCGCGGCGGTTGAAGTCGCCAAGGCTTACCTTTGTGAAGAGCTGGTTGCTGGGGGGCGTGACAGTGCTCGGGGTCCGTACGGCGTAGTGGCCGACACTCGTTCGCAGGAACCGATTCACTCGGAAATCACCGGTCACGCCGCTGTTGACCAACTTCCCCCGCAACGGGTCGTAGTCGTAACGCCACTCCAGCCCATAGCGCCAGCTCGGTCGAACGCGCATGGCGGTGGCTATGGGCGAGTAGCTGCGAAGTTGGTCGGCGAAGGCGAAGGGGCTGAAGTCGATCGTCGAGCGCAGCACGTTGCGCCGTCCCGGCAGCAGGGCGCCTCCGAAATCTCGGTCGAAGTAGCGCCGCTGCCAAATATCGACCGCAAATACCTCCCGCACCTGCCCGCTCTGGTCGTTTTTCGCGAAGAAGCGGTTCGTAACCATGAACTGCGCCTCATTGGTGTTATTGGTCAGATCAAGATCGTCAAAGCGAATAACACGGTGAAAATCGTCCGCGCCATCCACGTAGCGGTAGGACAGCCTGGGTTCAATCACGTGTTTGACGCGGTCCCCCAGCCATTTCGGCCCGTTATAGATGCGCTGCAACCCCGGTGGCGAAATCTCAATCGAAGCCTCGCGGGTCGACCGATAGTAGTTTGCTCCGCTTAGCTCTCCCTCGACCCGGCTCTGCCCGTACGCAGTTTGACGAGCGCCGAAGGTCGGCCTGAAGTGAAAGCCCTTGAAGAAGAACTTTGTCGAGAGCCTGGGATAGAGGTCGCCCCGCTGCACGAAACGTCGTGTCTGAAACAGGGGCTGCGTGCGGCTGACCAAGCCAAAGGAGCTGTCGAGGCTGAACCACAAGGGGACCGGGCCGTCCACAAGCGGCCGGTCTCGGCTGTTGAACTCGACACTGGGCAGCTTGCGGACGATAATCGTGTCACCGCGCTCGACGCTCTGGAAGTTCTCGTCGCGGGACAACTCGGTGTTGATGCTGAAGGTGGAAAAGTTTTTGGTTATAAAACCGAACGAGCGAACCTGCGAGAATACCGCCTCCTGAAAGCTCTGCGTGAAGGCCTGCCGAAATTCCAGCGAGCTAAGATAGTTGATTTCCGCCACGCCGCGAAAGCCCCCGGGCATGAGGGCGCTGCCTTGCATGGAAAACGAGCGGCCACCCTGCTTTATGCGGCGCCCGTCGTCAAGCTTCCGTCCTCGATCCTTCACACCAAAAAAGTCGGCGTTGAAGTGACTGTTCTCTGTCGGACGGCCTCGAACCCCAACCTGGCTGGCAACCCCGCGGTCCGTATACCATGTACCACCGATCGTCGCGTCATAGTTTCGATTGATGGCCCAATAGTAAGACTGGCCGAGCACAAACCCGAATCGAGAGCTATTGCCAATATTGGGGGTAAGAAACCCGCTCTGACGGGGCAACCGCTCGAGCGATTTCTTGAACACAGGAAAGTAGAAAATCGGCACTTTGCGCACCCGGAACACGCCGCGGTAGACGGTGGCGGATTCACTGGGAGTGATCTTTGTGCGAGGTGCACGCATCGTCCACCAGGGATTTGTGATCTCGCAATTGGTGACATACCCGTTGTGAACCGTGTAGTGGTTCGCTGTCTTGTGGACAACCTTACCGTCGATATAGAAAGGGTTGTCGGTGGTGAGCACTCGGAAGCCGCCCTGGTTTGCCGAGGCGACCGTCCCGTGAACCCGGTAGAAAGTACCGACTTCTGTTCGCAGGTTGTAGTTGAACTTCTCGGCGTGCAAGTCTTCCCGCTTCACGCTGTTGCGATAGCGTACGTTGCCGCGGGCCTCGATGTCATCGGTTCGATCGTTGTAGTCAATCTCCTCGGCCGTGAGAATGGAATCGTTGTACTGGATTTCCACGTTCCCGCGCAGGTATCGCATCTCGCCCACGCTTTCTTGGCTGCGGGCGTAGATCTCCATGTCGCCAGGCTGCCTAGTCGGCCCGATCGGCTGCTGAGCGAACAGACACGTCGACCAAAGCACGTAAAAACAGGCCAGCTGAGAAGTACGCCGCGTGGTGGATACTACGATGCAAAAGCCCATAGGGGGGCGACTTTGAACGTATCATGCGGTGGAAAACGCTGCAAGGAAAGCCGTGTCAGGGAATACTCTCGGAAACCGGGCGCTGTTTGAGGATCCCCCCAACCTTCGCAGGATAGGCCACGATGACAGCGCGAAGGACCTACGCTGAATGCGTCGCGGTCCCTGAGCCTAAGTTCATCTTCTTCAACAGGGCGGTGAATTCCTGATGGCGCAGGTCCCCAGACCTGCCGTGTCGATACTCCTACCGACACAGACACGCCGTTTACGGCTTCATCTCCGCACATCGCCGTGTTCCCCTAGGCGATCGGACGCCTGTAGCGGCCCGCACGGGGCTCGGGGTGGGGCAAGAAATCGGCCGTTCCAACGGCCGATCCCCCTCTTCTTACCCCTTAGCCGCGGACGCTACGCCTTCGCTAGTCGGCGTTTTTCTTGCGCTAGGACTGCGCTACGGCATGGTTTTGGCACGGAAAATCCGGTCTCGAGGACGCTTTTCAGCACTCCCGCAAATCGCTGTCACAGACTTTTCACATTTTTTCTCCTCGCCATCAAAACGACTTAGGCCACAGCCCCCCCCTAGCTCGCCATCCGTCCCTTATTCTGGTACGGGGCCCAGAAACCGAAATCTCGGAGGGATGACCCTCGTATTTCCGCCACTTTCTGCCACCGCCATTTCTCCGGGCGGCTGGGAACGCTGCTATGTCTCACAATTCAGAAGACTTAACCATCAAGCAGAACGATCCCATCGTCGCCCCGCTCGCCTGCCAAACCACCGCCAGGTGACGAAAATCGCCCGCTAGCCCACTCCTAGGCCATCTTTTGACCCCGCCCGGCGCCCTTTTCTGGCCGAATACGGGGTCAAATTGGTCCCGGAGGCATACTGATTCTTGGCCAGACGCGCATAGCGTCGCTGCTGGGTAGTCGTTTGGCCCGCGCGTCGCGGAGGGGTGCAATTCATTGCGCCTGGGCAGGTCCCGGCTCCGGCGGACGGAAACCGATCGCTCGGGAGCCGCCCGCGTGAGGGTGCGTGAAAAAACCCTACCATTGAACAAACACTCTTGTTTGTCCCATCCGCCGCCAGGCGGCTCTTCTACGCCGTCGCTTAGGCCAGCCGTTTTACAGCTGGTTGGGACTTCGTTCTTCGATCCGTAGGGGCACCGCATGCAGTGCCCAAAGGCTGGCCGTTTTACGGTCGCCCCCCCGCACACCGGTCGAGGGGGGCCTGGGGTGGGGTAAAAAATCGGCTGTGCTAACGGCCGATCGCTCCTTTCTCGTCACTCCCCCAAAACCCCGTCACAGGAGTTCGAGATTTCTAACTCGCACACCATTAACAAGATCGCCTTGCCCCGACTATCTGACCCGCTCCCCGCCATGTTATTCTGGCCCCGTAAGAGCGCCGGCCTACAGGGAGCGACAGACCGGCGCACCCCGGCCGGGATTCAAGTCCTCCCCATGGCCTCCGTCGGTGAGCCGATCAACCGACCGCGTTACACAGAACAACGGGATCGATCCCAAACCGTTTTGGCGGCTCCGCGCGATACCAAAGGAGCCGCACCTCATCAAGCCGCGCCCGGGACGCCCCTCGCGGGCCGCCCCGGATACCGCCAAAAGCCTCCCCGAAATGGCCGCTAGACCCCCGCTAGAGGCAGAAAAGAAGCTGTTTTTCGCTCGCAGGACGTCGTTTTTCGCACGCTACTTGGCGCGAATCAGAGCTCGTTGAACGCAAGAGAGCGGTCATTGCGCTCATAGGGCGATGGTCTCTGAAGGTGTCTGCAAGATCGGTCGACAACGAATCCGACTCGCCGCGGCCCGACCGCAAGACGCGGCGGTTGAAGCCGACTGTCAGAGCGTGTGCTATCGTGGCGTTGGGAAGCAAGAGATGGCAAGTGTACCCGCAGTCAACGTGCAGAATCTCACCTATCGCTATGGCGAACGAGACGCGCTGAAGAGTATCAGCTTTTTGGTGGAGCCGGGTGAAGTCTTCGGCCTGCTCGGCCCCAATGGCGGCGGGAAAACAACGCTTTTTCGGATCCTCTCCACCTTGCTGTTGCCGGTTAATGGCCAAGCCCGGGTGTTTGGCTTGGACGTCGCCCAGGATCCACTAGCTGTCCGACGCCAGATCGGCGTCGTTTTTCAGAACCAAAGCCTCGACCGCCGACTGACAGCCGCTGAGAACCTGGTTCACCAGGGGCATCTCTATGGCCTCAGGGGCAACATGCTGCGGGATCGAATCGACCGAGCCTTAGACCGGGTCGGATTAACCGATCGACGCAACAGCGTCGTCGAAACGCTTTCCGGAGGTATGCGCCGGCGGCTCGAGTTGGCGAAAGGGCTGCTTCACAGCCCACGACTGCTTCTGCTCGACGAGCCCAGCACGGGGGTTGACCCCGGCGCGCGGCGGGCTTTCTGGGATTATCTGCAGTTGTTGCGCCGTGAAGAAGGGGTGACCATCCTGCTGACGACGCATCTCCTCGATGAGGCGGATAAATGCGACCGGCTGGCAATCCTCGACGAAGGCTCTTTGGTGGCGCAGGGAACACCAAGCGGGTTGAAGAGTGAGATCGGTGGCGAGGTCGTGATACTGGCCGCGGGTGATCCTCATGCCCTTTTGTCCGAGCTACCCGCCGGATTGGACATCCGAGCAAACGTGGTAAACGGCGCGGTTCGATTCGAACATCCCGAAGGTTCCCGACTGGCGGCCCGGCTCATGGAGGAGTTGCCGCAACAAATCGATTCGGTCACCGTCTCCCGTCCCAGCCTCGAGGACGTCTTCATCCGCATGACCGGTCATCGCTTCGAGCGAGAAGCGGCGAACGGCGATCAAGGATAGAATTAGAATTAGACAATCACGTCCTAACGCGGACCGCCGCGTCAGGTTCGCGATCGCAACGCTCCTCCGCCTCTAGCAACGGCGTCTTGGCAACGAAGGTTACCCGCTTGTGACTGCTCCAGCAATGGCCGTGCAACCTGAACTAGCACAAAGCCCGCCTCCAACACCGAGTCTGTGGCTAGCAGTTGTCAGCTTGTGGGGCCGCGAGATTCGGGCCTTTTATCGCCAGCGGAGTAGGGTGGTGGGAGGACTAGCAACTCCGCTTGTGATCTGGTTGTTGCTCAGCTCGGGTTTCCGTACGTCTCTGCGGACCGGGGGAAGTGGCGACGAGGGTTCGTTGGGCTTTTTCTTTCCGGGGACAGTGGTGCTGGCGGTGCTGTTCGCGGCTATCTTTTCAAACATTTCTGTCATTGAAGACAGGCGCGAAGGATTTCTGCTTTCGGTTCTAGTCGCGCCGGTCTCTCGAATGGCGTTGGTCCTCGGGAAACTCTTAGGTGCGTCCACGATCGGAGCATTTCAGGGGATTCTGCTGTTACCACTTGCGCCGTTGATGGGGGTCCCCATCGAGGTATCGAGAATCCCTACATTGCTGGCGACGATTCTGCTGCTGTCGTTCGGTCTGACGGGACTAGGGTTTTTCTTCGCTTGGTGGCTGAACTCCGTGCAAGGGTTTCACTCGGTGATGAACATCGTTCTGATGCCAATCTGGGTGCTGTCGGGAGCAGTTTTTCCAGCCGAAGGTGCTTCGACCTGGGTGCAATGGGTCATCTTGGTCAACCCGGTTGCCTATGGCGTAGCAGCGCTGCGCCACTTTCTTAGCCCGGAAAGCGTTACCGCCGGCCCTCCGCTGGCCATCTGCTTGATCGTGATGAGCGTGTTTGGAGCAGCGACACTGGCCGCCGCGTTCCTTCAGGCCCATCGTCCGTCCGCGCAGACCCTGAGCTGACGATGGACGTCGGCGACCTCCCGGCCCTCAACGCCTCCCTGAACTTGTTTAGCGCTCTGCTGCTTGGCTGTGGATACTACTTCATCCGCCGGCGCGAGGTTGGGCGCCACCGATTCTGCATGCTGGCAGCGTTTGTCGTGTCGTGCTTCTTCCTCGCCTCGTATCTCGTCTACCACTACTACGTGGGTTCGGTCCCTTTCACCAAACAAGGCTGGATCCGGCCACTGTACTTCACCATCCTGATCACGCATATCTTCCTGGCGGCCGCCATCGTGCCTCTGGCGCTGGTAACCCTGTACCACGCATGGAGGGAGCGCTTTGACCGCCACCGCCGGATCGCGCGCTGGACGCTTCCGATTTGGATGTACGTCTCGGTGACCGGCGTCGTGATCTATTGGATGCTCTACAAGCTTTAGCAACCGTGGCGTGAAGCTCCGCTGTGATCGCAGGCCTATCCCGCGGCTTGCTGGCTTGTGGCGACGCGCCCGTTCTGATGGTCTGCCATCCGGACGGACACGAGTTGCGAAACGCCCGGCTGCTGCATGGTCACGCCGTAAAGGGTTTGAGCGGTTTCCATGGTCGTCTTGCTGTGCGTGATCAGGATGAATTGGGTGCGGTCACTCATCTCGCTGACGAGGCGGCTAAAGCGAGCGAGGTTGGGCTCATCGAGCGCGGCGTCTACCTCATCGAGCACGCAAAACGGACTGGGCTTGTATTGGAAGGTGGCCATGAGCAAGGCGACCGCCGTCAGCGATTTTTCGCCGCCGGACAGAAGGGCAACATTCTGCAGGCGCTTACCGGGAGGAGAGGCGATGATATCGATCCCCGAGTCGACGAGGTTGGATTCGTCGGTCAACCTCATTTCCGCCTGACCGCCGCCGAATAGCGTGCGGAACACTTCATGAAAGTTCTTGTTGATTGCCTCAAAGGCCTCTTGAAACTTGTGTCGCGAGACCGCGTCGATTTCGGCTATGGCTGTTTGCGTGTCGGCGATGGAGTCGAGTAGATCTTTCTTTTGCGCTTCGAGGAAGTCAAGGCGATCTTTCGCTTCCTGAAATTCTTCGAGAGCCAGGACATTTACGGGGCCGAGGTTGTCCAGTTTCGCCCTGGTCTCTTGGCACTGGGCTTCGGCCGTGGCTAGTTCCTCGTCGGTAAGCTCTTTGCTTTCGCCGTCGGACACCTGTTGGATCGGCTTTCCGATCTCGCGCTTGCATTCCTCCTCGAGGTGCTTGACCTCGGAGCGGATCTCGGCCAATCGCACCTCGATGGTGGAACGATGGTCACGGATTTGATCTAAGGACGAACGCTCGACACCAATTTGCTCCTCGGAAGCCTCTGCGCGGCCACGCAACTCTGCAAGATCCCGAGAAATATCGCTTGCTTCTCGTTCCGCCGCGACGCGCCGGGCGCGTTGTTGCTCGATCTGGCTTTCAAGCTCGACGTTGTCCTCGACCAGGCGGACGCGCTCCTCCGCCGACTGTCGCATCTGGCTCGAGATGGACTGCACCCGCTCGTTCTGCTCATCGACGCGCTGCCGAGCCCGAGCGGACGAGGCGGTCGCCCCCTTGTGCCTCTCGTCGAGTGTCGCCAATTGGGTACGGGCTTGCGTTTGTTCCTTGAGTAGGCTTGCGAGCTTTTCTTGGTTTGCGTGCAGTCGCCGTTCCAAATCCGCGAGGAACGCGTCACATTGGCTGTGCTCCTGCTCCTTCTGCTCGATCTGGTGAGTACGAGCGTCCCGATCCGTGGACGCCTCTTGAGCGGTCTGTTGTAAGCGTTCCCTCTCGACGCTCGCAACGGAGCGCCGGCGCTCACCACGGTCGATCGCTTCATCAAGCCGCCGCAATTCGTGCTCGATAGCCAGTACGCGTTTTTCGTTCTCCTGGCATTCGGACTTTAGTGTCTCCAGCTCCGTGCCCTTGGTTTCGATTTCGTTTTCCGCCTGTGACGCCATTGCCATAGCTTCGCGAAGTGACTTCTCGGCAGCCGTCACCTTCGGGGTCAGGTCGCGCAGCTCCCTCTTGAGCGACAGCGGACCGCTCGTGCCCGACTTGCCTCCCCGAACCGTATGGCCGCGATAGCAAACTCCGTCCGGCAACAAGAAGGAAAGGTCGGGATATTGCACCGCTAGCCGCCGAGCGGCCGGTTCGTCTTCGACCAAGTAACAGCCGCGCAGACGCGGCAGCAAGGACGCCGCCGCGCCGGACAGCCCATTGGTCAGGCGAATCGAGTCGGCAAGGCGGCCTGTGACACCAGTCTCCGGCCCCAAGGCGGGGATCTCCTCGGTCAGCGGAAATTCTGGGTGAACCAGGAACGTGACCTCGCCGTGTAGGTCTCGGCGGGCAAGCTGGACACCCTGCCGGGCTTCATTCCAGCTTTTGACGACCACGAACTCGAGCTCATCCCGTAAGAAGTCCTCGGCGGTTCTCTCGTGTTCGGGAGCAACTTCAACATAATCCGCCAAGATGCCGACCGGCCGGAAGCCTTGCTCCGCACCCTTGTCGACAGCGGCGAAAAGATTCTTGACACTCTCGGTCGTATAGGCGCGGTGGGAGAGAATCTCTTCCAGCGAGTCACGCCTGGCCCTCGCTCGAGAGAGTTCTTCCTGCAGCCGCTCGACTTGTTCGCGACCGGTTGCCGCCTGCTCCCGATGCGTACCGATCTGTTGCTCGATACTCTTCCGGCGAACCGCCAACGCTTCGGAATTCTTCCGTTCGCGCTCAACCTGTAGCTCAGCCTCCTTGCGGCGACCTGCCAGCCCGGCGAGCTCCTGCTTTGCTTCCTCCTCTTCCTTCCGCAAGCCTGCGATCTGGCGTTCGGTGCCGGCAAGGAACTCCTCTAACTTCGCGACTTCATTCCGGCAGGTAGAGATCTCACCAAGAAGCTGCAGTATGCGCTGGCGACCGCTCTCCTGTTCCTGCTCGTCTTCGCCCAGGTCGGCCTGGCATTGCTCGACGTCCGAGGTTTTTTTAGTCAATAGCTGCCGCGCATCGTCTTTCTCCGCCGCCACTTGTTCAACGGCAGCTTCCTCAGACGCTAATTCGGCGCGGAGTTGCTCGAGCCGTTCGCCAAGATAGGAGATTTCAACCTCCCACTGTTTTTCACGTTTTTCGTTCTCCTTGGCGGTAACGGCCTGCTGCTCCACTCGAGAGCGCAGGCGCTCGATGTTCACAACAAGCTGGGAGAGCTCCTCGCGGCGACTGGTCAGCGTTGTATCTTGGATTTGCTGCTGCTTGCGATGCGACGTCAATTCGCTTTCGAGCCGGCGCAGTCGCTCAGCCAACAAGCGATTCTCGTCTTCCGCTTTGTCGGACTCAGACGTAGACGACCTGAGCTGCTCATCGAGGCGCCGGTATCGGCCGGCTAGCAGAACGGAAAGAGTCGCTTTGAGCCGGTTCTGTAGTTCCTCGTGCCGGCGCGCTCTCGACGCTTGGCGTTTCAGTGAGTTGACCTGCCTCGTCACCTCCTGGAGGATGTCGTTGACGCGGTGGAGGTTTTGGCGCGCGCTTTCGAGTTTCAACTCCGCGAGCCGTTTTTTTGTCTTGAACTTCGTGACGCCGGCCGCTTCTTCGACAAAGGCGCGCCTGTCCACGGGGCGGGAGCTCAGGATTTGCTCGATTCTTCCTTGCTCGATGATCGCGTAGTGTTGCGGTCCCAGACCCGTGCCCATGAACAGCTCGCGGACGTCACGCAGCCGGCAGGTTTTGCCGTTGATGAGGTATTGGCTTTCACCGGATCGAAACAGCTTGCGTGTAACGACCATCTCCTCCGGCCGGCTGGCCAAGCTTGCAGTGACGCCATTTGACCCTGTGCCGTTTCTGTGGGCGAAAAAGGCCTCAGGGTCCACCAGGGTCAAGCTGATAGAGGCCAGGCCGGAAGGCTTGCGGTCCCGTGAACCGTTGAAAATAAGGTCCTGCATACGAGCGCCGCGGAGACTCTTGGCCGACTGCTCACCGATCACCCAACTGATAGCGTCACCGATGTTCGACTTGCCGCACCCATTGGGGCCGACGATGGCAGCGATGCCATCGCCGCTGAACCGTAGTTCCTGACGGTCGCAGAACGACTTAAAGCCAGAAAGTTCCAGTTTCTTGAGACTTAGCACGCTGGTTCACCTTGGGGCCCGACTCGGCTTGGTTGAGATGGTTCTCGTTTCCAGCTTCCGGGTAGCGATCAAGTGCGTTTAGACAGGTAATATGAGTCTAGGCTACGCCTGATTATGGTAACTCCGTCGAATCCCGATGTAAAGCCCTAACAACAACATTTGGTGTGAAACTTAGTAAACCGTACACCATCTAGGGTTACAGTTCCAACCTTGGCCGCCCAGGGCGGTACAATACTAATCGTGACGATCGGGCTTGGCAGCACGCGATCTTGTGTCTGGGTCCTGATTTGGGTTGTTTTGGCGTTGCCAAGCGCCAGCCAGACGTCCGGACATCTTTCAAACGTACGACAGCTTACGTTCGGGGGCCAGAACGCAGAGGCCTATTGGTCCCCCGACGGCCAGCGGCTCATTTTCCAATCGACCCGTGGCGGGAACAGGTGTGATCAGATCTATGTCATGAACGTGGACGGGTCGGGAATCGAACGCGTCTCGACCGGAAAAGGCGTCACGACCTGCGGATACTTTCTTCCCGACGGCAAACGGATCATCTACGCCTCGACTCACGAGGGCCAAGCGGGCTGTCCGCCGCGTCCTGACCGCAGCAAGGGTTACGTCTGGCCAGTGCATGAAACGTACGATCTTTATGTCGCAGATGACGATGGGAACAATCCGCAAAGGCTGACCGAAACTCTAGGATACGACGCCGAGGCTACCGTCAACTGGAAAACCGGTAAGGTTATTTACACCTCGAAAGCGTCCGGCGATCTCGACTTGTGGTCCATGGACCTCGACGGAAGCAACAACCGACGGCTGACGAAGACCCTGGGTTACGACGGTGGAGCTTTCTTCTCACCGACCGGCGACAAGATCGTCTGGCGAGCTCATCACCCGACTGACGCCCCGCTGATCAAGCGCTACCGTGAGCTACTCGCCCAGAATCTGACGACGCCCATGAAAATGGAACTGTTTGTCGCTAACTCCGACGGCTCCGATGCCCGCCGGATCACGAGCTTCGGCTGCGCCAGCTTCGCGCCGCAGTTCACCCCTGACGGTAAACGCATCATCTTCTCCTCAAACAAGAACCAATGCGACAGCCGCGAGTTCGAACTATTCTTGATTGACGTGGACGGAGA
The DNA here is from genome assembly GCA_965248205.1 of Bryobacterales bacterium. Taxonomy (GTDB): domain Bacteria; phylum Acidobacteriota; class Terriglobia; order Bryobacterales; family UBA6623. Next base: position 5,654,143 of record CBDFIS010000006.1, on the reverse strand, counting down.
CAACCTGGAGCAGGTCACCGACTTTGGTGGCTTTACGTCCTTTGCCGAGTTCTCTCCCGACGGAACAAAGCTGGTGTTTACCTCGAGCCACAACGCCAAGAGCCGCTACGAATTCAACATCTTCGTGGCCGACTGGGATCGGTAGGGGACGCTGTGGCCTCGATGACTTTGCGATACCTCCACTCCCTTGGGTCGAAAGGCCACCGGTTGTCATCGCCTTGGGTGAGCCGTTCGACCCCTGGCCGCTCACTCGTGTTCGCGGCTCCGTTTCGCTCGCGAGGGTGTGCGTGAGGAAGAATGTTTCCAGGTAGAGAACCTCTGGTCAGTTCCAAGGACCGAGGGGAGAGATCGACGTCTCGCCACGGCCGGTCTGGGCGGTCACTCGGACTTGGATGGCCTCAGGACGCGAATCGGTCCCGTGATAGGTCACAGTGTAGCGGGCCGAAATCCTGCGCATGAGCTCCCCGCACACCGACGCAAGGTCACGTCCGGTGGCGGCCGAGAAGAACGTACCGCCGGTCGAGTCGGCTAGGTCCGGCAGCGATCCGGTCTGCCCTTCCCGTCCGAATCCAACGACGTACAACGGAGCAGCGATGTCTCTGGCTTTGCGCACGATGCCCTGAAAGTGCGATTCGCTTCCTCGGTCCGGCTCGTCGGCGATCACAATGACGGCCCGGCAGCCTGTGCGCTGCTTGGCGACCTCTTCGAGGGCCCCGTCAACTGCATCGTGGAGCCGAGAAGATGTCCTCAAGCCCAAGTGCCTGCGTTGAATAACCGCTTTGAGACGCTTGAGGCTGTCGGTTAGGCCTACGGCGTGCTCGACATCCATAGAGAACTTCACAATGGCTACTCTATCTTCGGGCCGCTTGTAGCTCAGGCTCTTGGCGACCGCAGTGTTCATCTCATGGACGGCGGAGGTAGACATACTCCCGCTGCAATCAAGAACGTAGGCGATGGCCGCGGGCTCGAACCGCTCGGGACCCCCGACCTCCTGGCCGGTGACGCTAATGCCGTCTTCTTGGAGCTGGAAGTCCTGGTGGGATAGGCCGGCAACCACAGAGCCTTCGGAGTCAGTCACCGCCACGTGGAGGCGGCGCAGTGAATTCTTGTCAGCGAATGCGTACAGCGGCTCGATGTTGATCGTGGCAAAGCCCGCGGATTCTTCGGCGACCGCGCTTGGGAGCGGGCTCTCGCTCGCAGGAATTTTGCTCAAAGCCTCGTCGGCTGTGCGGCGAACTTCACTCGTGCGATCCCGTTGCATTCGCTTCAACAGGGGCGCGAATCGCGTGGCTTGCGTTTCTCCCATGGCCCAAGCAGCGACCGCTCGGAAGTTGGAATTCTGGTGGTGGGCCATCTCCTCTAACTTTTCGAATGCCGAGTGCTCATCGATGCGGCGGTAGGCCAGGATGGCAGTAGCTTGTACCTGCGGATTGGGGTCCGAGAAGGCCCCCGAGAGAACTGTCGTATTCGGAATTCGGTCGGCCTTTCCCAATCCTTCGATGGCACTAGCTCTGACCGTCGGATCCGGATCTTGCATCGCATTGGCGACAAAAAGTTCGTTCTGGCAGTAGCGCGCAAAAATCGACGCGGCATTTGACCTCAACTCAGGGCTTCGGTCGCGCAACGCGTGGATCAGAAGCGGCAGGGTGCGGTTGTTCCGGGCTACTACGGCCAGCAGATGGAGGATTCGCGACGCCTGGTTTCCACCAGCAGCTTTCAACGCCTTCGCCAATTGAACGTCGATCTGGTCCACGTTGGGGTGAACCAGCCTGACTAGAGATACGGATTCGTCAAGGGAACACAAGTTGGGGTCGAGCAGAATCTCGAGCAGCATACCTTCTTTGTCGATAAGCCAGACCACAATTCTTGCCGTAGGGGACTGTTCTGTTGCCAACAGATATTTGACAGCGGCCCTTTGAAAACCCCGAAGGTCTTGCCTGAGGAGATCACTAAGCTGGCGACCGAGGCCACGCGGGCTATCGCCCACCTTCGCCAGAAGCGACGCGACTTGGTCCTCAACGAGCGTTGTGGCTTTTTCGGCCAAACAGAAATCCTTCTGTTTCTGTCTGTCTTATCGGATGGTTTTCCAAGGTTGTTCGACGGCAGTTTCTGGTTGGCGTAATTACCCAGGTCCCTGACCGGGGCGACTGCCGAACTACCAGCCACGACAAATCTCTAGGTCTGCCTGTGTAGTGGCGAAAGTAGGTGTGCCAGGCCGTGCAGGCGGAGCGCAGCGGCCGGCCTGCGGAAGGTACGGGTGTTGGCAAAGCCGCGGGAATGGGCCGCGCAGGAAGGTGAGAGGCGGAAGGGCGCGAAGCCAGAAGGCGAGATACAGGTGGGAAGGTGAGGGCGCCGCGCGGATTTCCGATCGGCTAGAGAGAGGGCGAGGATGGCCAGCTTGACGGAGGGTGCGTCAAGAAACCGGCTAGCCTTCGTCGACCAGAGAGATGTCGTCGATCCAAACTGTTCCGGCTAGCTTGTTGTCGAACTTACTCGAAGGTTGACGGACTAGCTGGATTTGTAGCAACCGGCTCTGTCGAGGCGCGGAGAACTCGGTTTCAAGCGTTTTCCAGTCGCAAGTACCGGTCACAGTTTCCGTTCGGACGTCGACGCGAGACTCACGTTCCGCATCGTAGATTCGGAACCCGAGTCCCTGGTCGGTCGTCACACCTTGCGCGCGAATGGCTGCCCGGAAGTGGATTCTGCCGGGGTTTACCACGACCTTTTGGTAGACATGCCGATAGGCAATGTTTGCTTCTCCGTCAAACTGAACTCTCAGTGACCGCGAGCCCTTGAATGCAGTCACCCGGTCCCAGGATAGCTCGGCGTGTTGGTCGAGGGTGATATTCCAATCGAGGAGAGTTCCAGTGGGTTCGTGTTCAAAGCTCGCATTGAATACGCGATTCCCCTTGTACCCGTCGTTCCCAGGCCTGTGAGCATATTCAGCCAGCACCTTGGACGCCGCCTCGAACTGCCGAGCGCCCAGTAACGAATCGATGTAGGAGCGGAGCAAGATCCGATTGTCGAGTGAGTTCTGTCTAAGCCAACCCCACGCAAAAGCTAACCGAGGGAGAGACCCCGATTCGATAAGGTATCGGAAGTACGCGGGGGCGGCGCCACCCTCGCTGGGCATGCCGCGGTGCAAGATATCTGCGACAGGAATATCCAGCCGGGCGTAGTTGCCGAATCACTGCTGTCCGGTTAAAAGTCGAATAGAATCAATTGGTTGGGGTCATAGGGGGATTCGTTTGGGGAGTCGGATGGCTGGAGTGCCTGTAAAAGGGGCATTTTTTCGAATTGCGTAACGCTGAGAATCTGTAGAATCTGGTAAAGACTCGCTTCCAGCCCGAGGCGTTTCCGGACGATGGCGATGAGCACGTAAATCGAGACAGCGATCCAGATCTGCGTCTTGACGGCGTTCTCGCTGGTGCCGTAAAACGAGTTGATTCGCAGATGTTGCTTGATCCACTTGAAGAACAACTCAATCTGCCAACGCGACTTGTAGATGTGGGCGATGGTCAGCGCCGGGAGCGCGAAGTTGTTGGTCAGAAACTTCAGCCGCTTGTTCGTCCGGGCGTCGAAGTAACTGACCCTCCGCAACGGGTCGGGATAGGCTTGGGCCGATTCGATGGCAGCCAGTATGACGGTCTGATCCGAGCGCAAGCCCGTGGATTTGTCGACGGGATGCGAGTAGCGCCGTTGGAGCAAGATGTTCTTCTTGGTTCGCACGACGAAGAACGACGAGCAGAGAGTGAACACGAAGAGGCGTTCGAAATCGACGTAGGCCCGATCCATGACGTAGAACGCGCCGGCCTCCGGGCCGATCTCGTCGAGGATGTTGATGTCGTGCACTTTGCCTCCAGTAATGCGGATGAACGTGGGAATATTGCCGTGCAGATCCAGCAGCGTGTGCATCTTCACGGCGGCTTTTTGCTTGCGGAATCTCGCCCACGGAAACAGCGACAGGCAGAGGTCGATTGTTGTCGAGTCGAGAGCGTACAGAGTCTGGTCCAAGTCCACACCGATCGGGTCGTGGGCATATAACGGCCGTGCCATGCCAATCAAGACCTGCGCGAAGTCCGCGTAGATCCGCCAGTCGCGCGACTCGTTCGCGTCGGCCAGTGTCGAGCGCGCTACCCTGCCGCGGAATCCCATGTGGTAGAGTTTGCCGTGCATCGAACGCAGGCACGTCTCGATGTCGCGGAGGCTTGCCCGATAGGTCAGCTGGGCGAATGCCATCGCAAGAAACTGATCCCAGCAGGAGAAACTTTTCAGATAGGAATCGCCGCGGTAGCGCGATACACATTTCTGAAACTCTTTGCTCGGTAGGTGCTCGATCAGTTGGGAGAAAACCGTACGGCCAAGGTTCATCCCTCATTGTGCCGCGTCCGGATGCTCCGTTCAGGCGACCATTTGCGGCCTCGGGATTTCAAATCGTTCCCGGGCAAAACAGGCCATAAGACATTGAACGGTCGAGACTTACCGTCCGATGGCGCGACTTTCCCCGGACAGCACTGTTGCCGAATATTGCTTTGTCATAGTCACGGGATGAGGCTAGCGCACGGGCGGTAAGACGTAAGGCACGATCGATTTCGTCTTGGCGGTAGAAAAAGTTTGCGGCGCGCAACAGGATTCGGGGAATGTTGGGCCCTCGCTCAACAGACTGTTGGTGGCAGTACCGTGCCTCCTCAAGCCGGCCCGCGCTAGTGTAGCTGTCGGCGAGATCGCTCCAGCGGTAGGGTGAAGCGGGATCCCGGGCGAGGGCCTGTTGAAACAGCAGCGATTGGGTACGTCTTCCAAGCGGGCCGGCCTGCCACAGTTCTTGGCGCGCGCGCTCGAGCAGGACCTGGCTGTCGCACAATAGCCATTGGCACGCGAGCTGCTCAAGCCGCGGGTGCTTTTCAAACCAAGCGCTGACCGCTATGCTTGCTGAGGCGTAGGCCACCACCACCAGGGCCACGGCCAGCGGCAGCCATCTGTTCCCCATACTTGCCTGCCCCGCACAACCGCGCCGCCGGCTCGGTTCCGCTCGTCAATGCCAAGCGGCGAAACGGTCTAATCTGCGCCGCTATCTGTCGGCGGCGCTCACCGACCAAGACGAAGTAATCGGCCCTCGCCCCAAAGTCCTGCCCAAACCGCTCAGCGAGCGTGCTTTCCGCTCAAACGTTGAACGTCGGGCGGTCGAACGCCTAGGGTGAACGTGGCGGCGGAGCTTCTTCACCTCCGGTCAGACCGACGACGGCTCCCGCAGTCCCGGCCGCGCCGAGTCCGAGGACCAGCGCAACACTCTTCCCGTGACTGAGTGACCCGATCGTCCAACCACCGCTGCTCCCCGCGGTTGCAGCTCCGCCTCCTCTGTCCCTGTCGCTGTCCTGCTCCTCGCGACCCGCCGGCGGCAAGGCGTATGATCCAGCGGGAACCAAGATTGGCGCCGTGCCCGCTCCACGAATAATGACATCGCCTCGGTGGGCAGCAACCAACTGCCTCCCATCGCGATCGGCAACGACAAACCAGCTTGGCCCCGCCTGAGGGTCTTTGGCCCGCGCCGTATAGTCGCCAAACCGGACGGAGTAGTTGTCGGCTCCTACAGCACCGCTCTCCAAACGAACGTGATCTTCGCCAAGCCTGACCTCGGAACCTTCGCGGATCTCGACCCGGGCCGCAGCGGACGACAGAACTGCTACACCCCCTCTTTCGGTGACAATCTCATCCCCTTGGACCACAGGCCATGAAGGGACTCCTTTGGCCGGCAATGATTCTCCGCTTACGGTCACGGGGCCGGTGCTGGTGACCGTGCCCACCGGGGATGCGGCAACCGCGATAGTAACTGCCACTGCAAGAAAAAACAGAAGCTTCGGTAAACGATTCGACATTGATTGAACCTCCCACCTGTTTTATCGTCACGCCTGTCGATTTCAATTAACATCGCCAGCCCGTCGATTGCCAGCCAACTCCATTTTTTCGTTCCGATTGGGCCGCTCATTGGCTGCCGCGATTGAAGTGGGCCAACAGCGTGTGGAAGTCGGGGTCTCAGACCGGGTCATTCACTGCGAAGGGGACACTCGTCGATTCTCTGGGTTGAGGGCGGCGGCGATGCCGAGCACCCAGGCGAAAAGCATCGTGTTCGCCGGGATATAAAGATTGAAGTCCGTCAGGCTGTGGGTCAGAATTGCCGCGATCGACCCCAGGCAGGCGAGAGCGAGTAGGCGCAGGCTGGGCGACCTGGCCCGTAGAGAGACTCGAAGCGCCCTCACAGCAATAGAGCCGATCAGTGTGCTGCAAATCAAGAAGCCCACAACGCCAAACTCGGCCAGGCCCTGAAGATAGTCGTTATGAGCGTAGTTGTCAGTGACGTGCGGCCACGATCTTTTGTAGCGCAAGAACGCCGACTCATAGGTCCCGAGCCCGCAGCCCAGCAGGGGATACGACTGAATGAGAGGGAGCGTCTCCCGCCACAGCAGAAGGCGACCTTCAGCAACCAATCCCTCGAATGTGGCCGTCCGTGCATAGAGGGCGATGAATCCATCTGGAGTTAAGAACAGGAAACCCGCGAGCAGCACTCCCGCCACCAAAAGCAGCACCAACGGTCTCTTGCTAGCTCTCACTCCCTGAGCGAGACTCAAGCTAGCCATCACAAAGAGCGAAACCAGGCCCCCTGCGAACCCCGCCCTCGAAAACGAGCAAACGATTCCGACGAAGACAAGCGCCCCGAGACCCCACAGGCCACAGGCTCGAAAAGCAGCCCCAGTTTTCGGAGGGTTTCCCGGGCTAAGCTCGCGAGTGGCCGCCACGGCCGCCATCAAGGCGAAAGGCATCGACATCTCGAGCAGCCCTGAAAAATGGTTGTGGTTGGCGTAGGTTCCTGTCGCTCCTCGGCCGGAACCTCCGAGCAGGTACTGCGCGAGACCCAGCGCTGCCTCCACGCCTGCAACAGCCACGATCGGGGCGGTCACTAGCCAGCGGCGTCGGCCCAAACGCCAGGTCAGCTCCCGTACGAGTAGAACTACAAGCACGCAGCCCGCGATTCGCACCGCTTGAAACAGAGTAGCCTCGGGACCGAGGGTGATTGGGACCCAACCCGCTCCCGGAATGACGTTCGCGAGCGCTTCGTGGACCTCAGCGCGCTCGGGCGAGAGGATTCGAATCACGGCAAGCGGGAGCGGGACGAGTTGAAGAAACGCACCCGAGAGTAGCAGTACCAGCGGCCACCGAATCCCGCGCGGAAGTACGGGGGGCCGCTCTCTCCCGACGCTCCCCCACCAGATCAGCCCCAGAACTGCCACGGCCAGCAAGCAGAGTGTCCAATCCTGCTTCAGCTTGCCACCAGCGTGGATGGCCCCGTAGGCGAGAATTAGGCCCAGCGCGGCCAAACAAAGCGTGGTCCCTTGGGACTTTAACTTCCGACGAAGAATCACGACTTACGAAAGCTTCGCCAGTGAACGGTGAACGGCAAGATAATTCGTTGCCCCGCGGAAGTATTCCAGATCTTCGTAGTATTCCTCGATCGTCAGCAGTGGCCCGCCGGGGCAGATGCGTTTGACGACAAACCCGTGAGACCGCAGTAAATCCCAGAAGTCGTGGAAGAAAGTGCGGGAATTGATTTGTCCTGAACCGAATTCAAACGAGAGAGCGCGGACACGTCCCGCGGCGAGCGACTTACGAGATCCCTGCAGGGCGGCAAAATCATCCCCCTCTACATCCAGCTTGATGAAATCCACGACTTCGATCTTGCGTTGGGAGATCACCTCATCGAGGGTCACGACGGAGACTTCCTCTTCGAGCAGGCGGTCAGATTGGAAATAGCTGTCGCGCCGCGCGTGCCTCGAAGCGATCGGGGACCCGGGATGGGGGCTGTAGAGGACGGCGCGGCCCGAAGTGTTCGCCACGGCGGCGCCAATCAACTCGGCGCCGGGGGTCTTCAACCCGCGAAGCACGGCCTGGCAGTGAGAAGAGGGTTCGAATTGGAAGATGCGGCATCGGTAGCCAAACCGTTGGGCCATTCGTCGAGACCACTCGCCGCGATTGGCCCCCACATCGAAGAGGGTTGGATTCGGACGATAAATGTGCGACGCGGCAGCGCGCACCTCTCCGTCCATATCCCAGCCGGTTCCGGCGCCTTTGCCTTGGATAATAGCCGCGTAGATCTCGAACATCGGCAGCACACGGCGCACGGGAGTCCGCATCAGGGTGCGCGCGAGAAAAGGGGCTGCCATCTTCCCGAGCTTGTTCAATAGGCCGGGTTCGTGGGGTTTCAACATCGGGATCACTCCAAGCGACAGCTTGTCGCGAAACGAACGGAGCGGCTCGAAAAGAAATGTCGCCCCGGTGCTGGCCGGTTCTTACGGAGCGGCGACGCTGGGGCAGCGCCATCTGTCCCGCTATCTTGCCGCGAGGGTCATCGGCTCCCGCGAGCGATTGTGCTTGGCGAGGAACCAGCTATAGGTTTGCTCGATCCCAACTCTTAACGGAATTGTCGGTTCCCAACCAAGGGCGGTCAAACGGCTGATGTCCAGGAGTTTCCGGGGGGGGCCGTCGGGTTTTGAGCCGTCGAAGACGATCCGGCCCCGGTATCCGACCACTTCGCTCAGGAGCTCCGCCAACTCGCGAATGCTGACGTCGGATCCTGAACCGACATTGATGATCTCATCGGAGTCAAAGTGGTGCATGAGGAAAACCGCCGCGGCGGCCAAGTCGTCGACGTGCAGGAATTCCCGCCGGGGCGTTCCACTGCCCCAGACGACGACCTGCGGGTCTGCGGCCTGTTTCGCTTCGTGGAACTTGCGCATGAGGGCCGGCAGCACATGAGAGCGGTGAGGATCGAAATTGTCGCCAGGGCCGTAGAGATTCGTTGGCATCAGGCTGATGGCATTGAAGCCGAATTGCCGCCGATACGCCTGAGCCATGGTGATGCCTGCGATTTTCGCGACCGCATACGGCCGGTTGGTGGGTTCGAGAGGGCCGTTCAGAAGCTCATCCTCCCGAATGGGCTGGGGAGCGTTTCTGGGATAGATGCACGATGAACCCAGGAACAGCAGTTTCTTGGCGTTGTGGCGGAACGCGGCGTCGATTACGTTGGTCTGGATCAATAGATTCTCGCGGATGAAATCCCCGCCTTCCGTGTCGTTGGCCAGAATACCGCCGACGCGGGCGGCTGCCAGGAATACGAATTCAGGGCGTTCGGTGGCGAAAAACCGGCTGACGGCGGCCGGGTCGCATAGATTCAACTCGGCCCGGCTGCGGGTGACCAGGTGCCGGTGTGCCTCTGCTTGAAGCCTTCTGAGCAACGAAGACCCGAGTAGACCGCGGTGGCCGGCGACATAGATGCGGCTACCGTTATGCATAACTCAGACCGCGGGCAGCGACCGCGTGTCCGGCGTCTTTCAGCAGTAGCTCTTGCCGAGCGGCTTCCAGATCATGTTCAACCATCATTCGAACCAGCTCAGGGAAACGGATCTTGGGACGCCAACCCAGTCGAGCGCGCGCCTTGGAGGCGTCTCCGATTAGGACATCGACTTCGGCCGGACGCATGTAGCGGCGGTCGATCTCGACAACGTCCCGCCAGGCAATCTCCAGACAGCGAGCAGCTTCGTCAAGAAACTCTCGAACCGAAAAGGCCTCTCCCGTCGCGATCACGTAGTCGTCAGGCTCAGGTTGCTGCAATATCAACCACATGGCTTCGACGTAGTCCCCGGCGTGGCCCCAATCGCGGCGGGCCTCGAGATTGCCGAGGTAGAGCTTTCGCTCAAGCCCCAGTTTTATACGGGTGAGTGCGCGGGTGATCTTGCGAGTTACGAACGTCTCGCCGCGCATCGGCGACTCGTGGTTGAACAGGATTCCGTTGGCTACGAAAAGGTCGTACGCCTCGCGATAGTTCAACGCGTACCAGTAGGCCGCGACCTTGCTGGCGGCGTAGGGGCTACGGGGGTGAAAAGGCGTTTGTTCGTTCTGCGCCGGCGGCGCTGACCCGAACATCTCCGACGAACCCGCCTGATAGAAACGCACTTCCCGCCCGGTTGCGGTGATGTGGTCCCGCAAAGCTTCGAGCAGTCTCAGTGTTCCCGTGGCCACGACGTCAGCCGTGTATTGAGGTTGCTCGAACGAAACCATGACATGCGACTGCGCCCCGAGATTGTAGACTTCGTCAGGTCGGGCCCTCTCAAGCAGCCGGCGCAAGGCGGCACCGTCCGTCAAATCACCATGGTGGAGGAAGAGTCGCGAGGCGGGATCGTGCGGGTCCTCGTAAATGTCGTCGATTCGCACGGTATTGAAGGTGCTGGAGCGCCGCATCATGCCATGCACTTCATAACCTTTGTCGAGTAGGAATCGGGCTAGGTACGACCCGTCTTGACCCGTGATGCCGGTGATGAAAGCTCGTCTCATAACTTGGTGTTGGACTCCGTTTCGCCGGCTGTGACGCCTCGCCCCCGCCCGAACCTGCGGCTCCTCGTCAGACCCAGGTAGCCCGCCCCCGCCCTGTACCGACCGCGTGGTCTTGCCCTTGCACGTTCACCCTCGGTGAGTCATCGTCGAACCAGCCCAAAAGCTGTAATCCCCACATCACAAGGAAAAGTGGGTTGAGCAACACATAGCGCTTCCAAAGCCGTCGGGGCTCGATCAGCAGTCGAAAGAACCACTCCAGGCCCGCTTGCTGCATCCACCGAGGCGCCTGCGGTCGCGCGCCGGCGTGAAAGTCAAATGCCGCGCCGACACCTACCAGGACGACGCCGGCCAAACGGTTGCGGTGGTCCGCGATCCAGCGCTCCTGGCGCGGCGCGCCGGTTCCTACAAAGACAATGTCGGCAGCGGAGCCTAGAATCAACTCCACAGTGGCCCGGTCCTCCCTCTCTGACATAGGGCGAAAGGGCGGACAGTAGGTTCCGGCGATCGTTAACTGGGGAAACATCTGCTTCAAGCACTCCAAGAGTCGAGGCATTGTCCGCTCGCGACCGCCATAGAGAAAGACACGATGTCCCAGTCGCTGGGCTTGACGGCAAATCTCGAGCATGAGGTCAGGCCCGTAGACGCGTCCCTGTTTCCGTATGCCGAAAGACCTCAAGGCCCAAGCCAGCGGCATTCCATCCGGCGTAGCCACATCAGCGCTGTTGAGCAGATCCTTGAATCCCGGCTCGAAAACACCCGTCATGACCGAATGAACCGTGCAGACGAAAACAGCTCGGGCGGGCACCTGGCGGTGGATACCACTGGGACCACCGTTCACCCGGCGTTTCTCTTCCACCCAACACCGGCAGAGCGAGAGCACCTGCTCGTAGCTCGTCGCACTGATTCCGACTCCCAGGACCGAGCGCTTGGCGGGTGAAGCCGGTTGCCGATCGCCCTTGCTCATCGTCGACTCAGCGACTACCTTGCTTACCGAACGTCGCATGGGGGTGCTGTTGACCGACCAAGGAACCCAAAGAGGGGAACTGCCGGACCCGTTTTCAGCCGGCGAGACTTGCCGTCCAGCTAGCTCACGATGGGCCGCGAGAGTTGCTCGACGACCTGCCCGTTGGTCAAATAGCTCACCTTCGCGTGTCCGCTAATCACATCCAGCACTCTTTCGACCGTGCCCCATAGGCCGTGGCGTTCGATTTCCCACGAATGACCCCACAAGTGAAGGACACCCCCGTTTTTGAGGATGTAGTCAAGCATCCGGGCCGCCAGTCCCTCGAGATCCGTCTTCCCGCTCCAGTGGAGACCCCAGTTTGCAAGGCCAGGCAGGTTCGCCTCCTTCAGGGCGTGGCGAAAATGAACCTGCGGTGCGTGAGGGAATAACTGCAGCGACACCGGCATGGCGAAAGGATGGAATGTGGTCTCCGTCCGGAAGGCTACCGTCGTGCGGGCGGACCGATAGCCCGCCTCTGCCGCCCAGCCACGAACGCGCCGGTTGAACTCGCCCTTGGGATAGCAAAAGGACGTCACAGGGTCGCCGAGACGATCCTCGAGCCGCATTTTGCTGGTCCTGAGCTCCTCCAGGGCTTGGCGGTGGTCCAAGTGGGTCAAGACGGCGTGCGTCACCGTGTGAGAGCCAACCTCCATCCCCATTCGTCGGAGAGAACGCATCTGCCCGCCTGTCATCACCGGAAAGTTTACCGGCTCGCAGGTGACGTAAAAGGTTCCCCTCACCCCGCGACCCGCGAGCATCGCAGCCAAACGCAGGTCCAGGGGATGCCCGTCATCCCAGCTTGTGGTTATGAACGGGACTCTTTCCGAACGACGGCCGTCACGCATTCTGTTTTGTCAAGTTGACGGATGGCATAGGCACGTCCTCCGTCGAGCCTTTGTAATCGTTTCCAGAATCGCCGGCTGATGTTGTTAAACACCGCGGCTCCTGCCGTTCTGAGGTTTGGCCACGCCGCGTTGATCTCCCAGGCTTGCAGCGTGTAGACGTTCGCGCTATCGGAGATGAACAGTTCTAGGTGGTCGACTGCGTGTAGGATTTCCGGCAGCCAACGACGGCTGCTCCCCCGGTAAAGCGTCCAGTAGGGGGTCAGCCGCTCCGGTACCGCTTTGCCTACGAAGCGACCATGGGGGTCGGCAAGTGTAGGAAGATCAATGCTGATCAGTCGCCCGTAACCGACGGTCTCGAGAGCCCCCAGAATGAGGGCCGAGCTGATGCCGTAGCCAACGCCGGTCTCGACAACCAGGCGTGGTTTTATCGAAAGCGTTAAGGCGTAACAGAGCCTCGCCAACGACGAGTCAGCATTGAATCGGGCCGGAAAGGGCAGCCCCTCACCAGCCGTAGCTCGAAGGAAGTGACTCGTGATCGAGTCGTGCGCCCGCTCAGCCTCTCCGCCGGGCTGAAGCAAGTCCGAAAGACTCCTTGAGAATCGCCCTTCCGCGGCGACGAACTCGTCCAACGTCGTCACGTCGGCGCCAGCGGGCTTGTCGTCGTAAAGTAGTCGATTGAAGCGAATTTCGGTCAACGACCGAGCGCGTTCCCAACGATTGGGACCCCTTATGAAATTGCGCGCTTTCGCACCTGCACTGGTCATGTTCCGCCGCCCGATTGGAAGACTTGTTTCTCCCTGGCGACTGGCGCAGCCGTCGGGCGATGACTTCCCCTCCGATGTTTCGCCCCTATCACCCACAGGATTCGTAGCGGCAGGCGGCCGGATGAATCCAACTAGGCGGCTACCTTCGCTGGTCCGTAAGGTTCCAACGGGGCGGGTAGGCGGTTGCCACGCCTCTCAATAGCAAACCGATAGATCTCCATCAGCATCCGGAAATTGCGGGCCGGCGTGTACTTCGCTAGGTATTCCCGCCGCGCGCGCTGGCCCAGACGGTCAGCTAAGTTCTTGTCACTGAGAACGAGCTTGAGGCACTGTCCCAAAGCTCCCGCACTTCCAGCCGGAAACTTGATCCCTGTTCGGCCATCCTCGATGAGCTCTCCCAGAGCGCCGAGAGCAGAAACGACAGACGGACGCCCGGAGGCGAGTGCTTCGGCGACCGTCTTTCCGAACGTTTCGAAACAAAGAGAAGGAGCCACTAGCGCTCTCGCACGGCCTAACAGCTCATGTACATCCTTGGTTGGTCTTCGTCCCATGAACGTTACGCGGGAAGGGGACAGCCCTAACTCTGCGGCCCTCCTCTCGAGCTTGGCTCTTTCGGGCCCATCGCCGACGACCAGCAGCCGACCAAGATTCGAGAGATCAGCCATAGCCCAAGCTTCTAAAAGCACCCCCAGTCCCTTCTCTTGAGACAATCGGCCAACGTAGAGAATGCGGTCCGACGAAGAGGGCGAGTGCTCGGGGTCGCCGGGGTCGTCGACAAAGTTGGGCTTGACGAAGATGCGGCCCGCGGGTAGTTTACCGGCAATGAACTTCGAACGCGAGTGTTCTGTCGAGGCAATCAGAGCATCAACATCTCGCTCCCAGGTGCCCCGCCAGCGGTTAAATAAAATCATCTGTGACACGGTGGCGCTAGCAGCGGCCGAGTCGCGGTAACAGCGACGCACGACACCTCGCCAGGGAATTTTTCCTAAGCAGTCCTCGCAAATCTGCGCGCGGCGCAGGAATAGAGCGTTCGCGCACAGCAGCCGGAAATTGCGCAGAGCTTGAACCGTGGCAACACCCGCTGCGTGACAAGCGTCGTGAACCGAGGGGCTGAGTTTCATCCAGAAATTCTGTACGTGTGCGATGTCGGGGCTATAGTTCTTGCAAAGTTGCGAGATTTCCTCGTGTGACCTTCGCGACCAGGCGGCTCCCAGGGCTAGTCTGACGCTCCCGGCCACACCGGAGCCCGCGGGAACCTCATTGTCAAATTGCTTATCGATGACTTCGATCCCATGGGCCCTCAGGTTATCGACTTCGGCTCTGACCGAAAGATCTTCGCCGCCGGGCTGGCGATAGCGATTGTCCAGCATGAGCACCCTCACTATGCAGCCGCCTGTTGAAGCATCGCGCGGGTTGCCCCGACCGGCAAAGGTCGTCTGACACCCGTCGCCTCGTATTGGGCCGGAAAGGCCAGCGAGCGCCCCCAGGCGAAACCCAATGCGAACCAGAACCAAACACCTAGAACCGGCCCCTCCATGAGCACGCCGACCGAGCTGTTGCCCCACGTGGCAGTCAGCATCAGCAGCCAGAAGACTAACTCCTCGCGGCGCTCCGGCGAATACGCATGTCCGCGGACCCTGCCCCGCCAAACGCGTCTGAACAGCATGCCGAAACCGATGCCCAAGATAGCGACCCACAAGACCCCACCCACGATTCCCGTCCGCGCGAAGACCGTCATATTGATGTTGTGCGGAGAGCGGACCGGCCAGGCTTCATGCTCATTACCGAGCAGATAGGGGTTGTAGACCCCCAGGCTTTCACCAAAGCCCAAACCGAAGGCCGGGTTTCGGCGCATGACCTCCTCGGCAAGCTCCTCCCACCACAGCATCCTCCAGTAGGCGGTCCCTTGAGGGGAAAGCGGATTCGCTTCCGCGAATCGCCTCAGATGCATCGCGTCCGCTAGATCACTCGTCACCAGGACGGAGGCGGCCAGCAGCGCGGTAGCCCCCACGGCACCCACCCAGAACATGCGCGTCGAAAAACGGATCGGGCGACCTTTTGCAAGTCCTAGCGCCAGAACTACGACGGCTCCCAGCAGCAAGCCGAATTTCGCGCCCCGTAGGTGACTCAGCGCCAACAGGCCTAGGCCAAGCACCGCAACGAATACGAACACTTTTTGCCACTGGCGGTATCGTTCAGGGGGGCGGAGGAAGAGCACGATGAACGCCCCTAACCCCATGTGCTGCATGACGTCATTGCCGGAGTGGGAAAGCAGGTTCGTGCCGCGCCAAGGAATTTCCGGTCCCAGTTCGGCGAGCCTGCCGCCGGAGAGCAAGTTCGCAGACTCCCAAACAAGCGCCAGCACCCAGAAGAGGCAGAGGATCTTCCAAACCCTGGTACCCAGCGCCTGCCGCCTCGCGACATTGAGGCCGACAAAGTAAAAGGCCGCGTAGTAACAAATCGCCGCATCGCGAGCCGCATCCAGGCCCCAACCAGCAACAGACTTTGCTGCCAAAGCCGCCCCCAATAACATGTACGCCAAAATCAGAAACGACAGGAGCCAGCCTTCTCGAGACCGCAATCCAAGGGTGCCCCGGTGTCCTATGACCCAGAGCAGGGAAACCGCGAGCACAACTTCTCCCCAATATATGGGTGGGTATCCAAGATACGTTGGCCCCTTTCCGATAATCGTGATCGCCCCTAGATAGATAAGCAGGAAGGATACTGATTTCGGCAAACGAGAGCGGGCTGCGTTTCGGCCCGTCAGGATTCTAACAAGGCCCTCCCCGGAAGAGCGTGGCCGAAACAACGGGGTCGCCAGTGATGTCGCGCTCATCTTCCTATTTCGAAACAGAAAAGCGGGCTAAAAATAGCATCCCGTGACAGCTTTCCAGCTGACGCGAGCGCTGCGAGCGAGAAAGCGCTTGGCCAGGCGCGCTGCATCGGAATCGTCTCCGACGTAGCGGCGGGATATCTCCCTGTATCCCCGCGTGACCTCGGAGCGCAAACGGGCGCTCTTCGTCTCGGGGTGCATCCGCATCCGGGACCAGCTGCGCCGCCGATGATGCATTTTCGTTACCTCGGAGAAACGCAGCCACAGCTCTCCGTCCATGCAAATGTCGAGGTCGGGGTTGAGGCCACCCACCTGCTCGTACAGATCCCGCCGCCAGAAGGTAGAAGGCTGAGGAATGTAGTTGAACGTGTAGAGCCAGATCCAGCGGTTAAACCCGACGGTCCTAAAAAGGCGAATTCGCCTACCTCGGGTGTCAACGAAGGTCGCGTCCCCGTATACGGCCCTGGTTTGAGACTGGGAAGCGAAGATCTTGCCGATTTCCCGCAACGTCCCTGACTCCCAAACATCGTCGGCGCACAGCCAGCAAAGCACGTCCCCGGACGCCCGCCCAAAACCCTGAATGAGAGCATCAGTCTGGCCATGATCGGGCCGGCTTACCCAATAGGCGAGCCGATCGGAGTAACGGCGGATGATGTCGGCGCTGCCGTCTGTCGATCCACCGTCCATTACGATGTATTCCAAATTGGGGTAGTCCTGGTAGAGCACGCTCTGGATGGTCTCTTCCAGAAACCGTCCGTGGTTGAAGGAAGGGGTAACGACCGTGATTCGGGGCCACGACATTCGATTACGCTAGCCGCTAGCTGGAGATATCCCCGTGCCAATCAACCAGTCCGGTGCCGGTGTAATGCCCCAGGCTCGTGAGATCAATTTTGGGATGGGGGATTTGCCGCCAGATCTCGAGCATGTTCCACAATCGGATGTCGTCGAACACCAACAACGTATTCTTCTTCAGTCCGACCAGATCGAAAGCCGACAGCAGTTGTCGCTCGAAAATTCCGTCCTTGGGGCCATCGATGAAAATCAACTCCGCCGAGCGAAACAAATCGGCGTGATTTTCGGCGGCTCGTCGCGAGCCGAAATCACGGACAAGCTGCGCCAGCCGTCCCCCCGCGAAATCCGAGCCGCGCAGGAAAGTCCCCTTGATGTCGTCCCACCTTTTGACGTCAACCGTCGTCAACGATGCGCCCGATGGCAGCGTTCCCAGCATGGCCAGGGCGCTCAGGCCCCGGCCCGTGCCGATTTCGACAACCTTCTTCGGCGCAAGCTCGGCGACGAAGGCTGCCAGCAGGCGATAGTGCTCGCCCGGGAAGAGATGAAACAGCTCGGGAGCACCGCGCTCGCGAAGCAGGGGAAGCTCCGCTCGCCGGGCGCGCTGGAAAAGAACCGGCACGAGGTCCAGCAGCCTTTGGTTCGGGCGTCCAGGGCCGTCGTGCTGGGAGGCTACACCGCTCACCGCCACGTGTTCGCCGAGCTCGTCCAGACGCCAGCGCGCGGCACGCAGATCGAGGTCGCCGAGCCCGAGGGCACCACCAATTACGGGCCGGGCCGCTCGCTTGAGCAACTGAAGCACTTTCGTCGTAATAGCGGAGCTGGGGGCGCGACTCCGCTCGGCGGGATCAGCGGTTCGCGTAAAGTCAAACGGCGGCGCCAGCGCGTCGGTGGGCAGCGCCCGCGTTGTTGCGAGAATGGGTTTCTGCATCGGCTCGGCCTACGAGGTTGCTATCGAAGATTCGGTCACTGCCGCGACTCGAGGAGGGCTGGAGATGGTCTCGAGCAAAGAAATGAATCCCGTCTCTGTGCCGGGATAGACGATCCGGCCTTCCCCGTGCTGATCGAGCCACTGCCGAATCCTTCCGGGGGTAGCCGGGTCGCGGAAGCCCACGATGTTGACCAAGGAAACGCTCGGGCTGGCGCTCGCCACCGCCGTTCGCGCCAGAGCCAGCGAGTCCACGCCGACCCGCACGTCAAACTGCTCCGGATCCAGAAATTCCGCGGGCACCCCAGCCGGGAGCAGGCGAACATTCATTCGCTCCAGAAATCCCGGGTGTCCCAGACGGGGATGAGGCTTGATGTAGACTCGGAAGCCTTGCCTCAGCAAGCAATCCACCATCCAGCCGAACGACTCCCGGGGATCTTGCAGGAACCGCACTCCCTCGTCGTCCCACACAAACAGCACCGCCGTCCTGCCCGAAACCGAATCAATCCGGAAGCGGTGCCGCTCGACGACATGCGGATCGATATGGGGATCGATCAGTTCGATCCCGAAGCGCTCGTGCGGCAACACGGAGTAGGTCGCGCCGTCGAGTTCTTGGCGAACGCAAAACGTGAAACTAACGCCAGTGATGAATTTCAGTAAGCTCCATTTCGCGAGCGTCTTCGGACCCCAGCGGGCGAGTCGGGGGTCCCGGAACCGGTAGTGGTCGGCGAGAAAAACCGGGCAGCGGCTCGCCAAGCGCGAGACGAGGTAGCAGGTCGTTACATCCATCAGAGGTGCAAAGAAGTAAGCTTCGCCGGGGGCGGTCTGAAAGTGAGCACGATAGGTCGCTTGCAGCCGACTTCTGACTCGAACGATCGCCCGAGGAGTTTTGGGGAACGAAGTGAACCCATCGTCCAGCAAGCTCACCACGGCTCCGTCAAGCGGCAGGCCGCGAACAAACTCGTAAATGGATCTCGCCCGCACGAGCAACTCGACGGGTTTTCCCTGCCGATGCTTGTCGTCCAAGATCGACAGCGCGTAGGCCAGATCGGCCGGCGCCTGCACGAAAATCGCGACCGTTCGGGGTGCACTATGGGCGGGAGGTTTGCTCATGCAGGAAGGACACCGGGGGGGCACTCAGCGATTTGCGCTCGTTGAGCGTCACTTTTCGGGTGCGACTAACCCCGCCGCAGGCTCCGAGAAAAACGGTTCACCAGCAGCTCCGGCCTCCGTCGATGACGAGGTTGGCGCCGGTCATGTAGGAGGAAGCGTCTGAAACCAGGAAAGCAATGGCGGCCTTGTATTCGTCTTGGTCGGCCATCCGCCCAAGTGGAATCAACCGGCTGAGGCGCTGGACAAACGCGGCGTCTTGCCCTTGAAAGATGCCGCCCGGGGAAATGGCGTTCACGCGAACGCCACGGTCGGCCCAATACGTGGCTAGGTAACGGGTCAGCCCGAGAAGCCCCGCCTTCGCTACGCAATAGCTCACCGGTTTCACGGGCTGTTGGTGCTTGTCGAGGCCGGCTTGCTGATAAATCCTCTGGTCCGGTCCGAGAATGCCCATGTCGGAAGCTATGTTCAAGATCACGCCTTGGCCGCGACTCGCCATCTCGGCCCCGAAAACCTGACTGGCAAGAAACGCTCCGGTCAGGCTGACCTCGAGGTGCCGATGCCAAACGTCAGCCGGGAAGTTTTCGAGCCTGCTCGAAGCACCGTTGGCGAGGCCGTTCGATCCCACCTTGGGGTCACAAGCAGCATTGTTGATCAAGATGTCGACTTGTCCGAAACGCTTACGAGTCGCGGCAAGCGCTTCGAGAAGCGAATTGCGGTCCGTAACATCCGCGGCAAGTGCCAACGTATCGACGTTGAACGTAGCCGCCGTCTCCTCGGCTCGTTGCCGTGCGTTCTCCGCGTCAAGATCGAGTAACACGGGGTGGCCGCCCAACTCGGCGATCGCTGCGGCGTGCTTGACGCCCAACAGCCCCGCTCCACCCGTAATCACCGCTACCCGCCCGCTCAAGTCAAATGCGGCTTTGACAGAGCGAGCGGTCACCCGCGGGGGCATCGCTTCAGGTGATCCCGCTGGATCAAGGATCCGCTCGACAGCGCTTGCCGAATTCCCTTTCATGCTCGTTTCTTGCGTTTGAGTGTCGCTTCCCGTTCGGGCTGCCGCCCTATTGTGGACAGACTCCCTTCAGCAAAACGATCGCGTCTGCCCGCCATCAACCACCCAACAGGCGCCGGTCACGAACGAAGCTCTTTCCGATGCCAGGAAAACGGCCGCGTCGGCAATCTCCTCCGGCGCGCCAAAGCGCTTGAGAGGAACCTCGCGTTGAATGTAGTCTTCGAAGAACTCGCGCCTCTCGGCTAGCTTTTGCTCCCACGAGCCGCCGGGAAAGAGGATGTTGCCCGGCGCCACCGCGTTGACGCGCACGCCATGCGGCCCGGCCAGGCGCGAGAGGCTTTTCACGGCGCTCTGCACCGCGGCCTTAGCGGCGCTATAGGGAGCGGGAGCCCCGATCGCCTCCGAGCCGGCGATCGAAGAGACCATCACCAGGCTGCCACGCTGTTCCTCGATCATACGGGCGAGCGCTTCGGTGGCCAACACCATGCCGCCCAACAGATTCGCATCCAAAACCGTTTGCCAATCCTCGCGGCTCAGTTGCCAACCGGCCGGGGCGGTCCCGTTTCCGACGTTGGCCACCACGATGTCCAGTCTCCCGAAGGCGGCCGTCGTCCGCTCGAACGCCTCCTGGACGCCCCGCAGCTCGGTCATATCGCCCTGTACAGCCAGGACTCGCTGCTCGCCGGCTTCCGCTCCCAGTCGGCGGGCCGCCTCTTCGAGGCAACCTGCGTCACGCCCCGTGACTACGACCTTGGCTCCCTCGTTGAGAAAGGCGCGTACGATCGCTAGCCCGATGCCACGGCTCGATCCGGCGATGAATGCGACGCTGTCGCGAAGTCCTAGATCCATGCACTT
Organism: Bryobacterales bacterium; assembly: GCA_965248205.1. Classification (GTDB taxonomy): domain Bacteria; phylum Acidobacteriota; class Terriglobia; order Bryobacterales; family UBA6623. The sequence continues at coordinate 5,633,621 of CBDFIS010000006.1, read as the reverse complement.
GCTTTTCGGCGGGAAGTCGCCGGAGCCGCGGCCTGAAAGTGTTCTTCAACGAAACGGCGGTTTCTGATCGCCAGGTCGACTTCGTCTAAAAGCTCATCACGGGCTGCCTGGAGAATGAAGGGCCCCTCGAAGCCAATCTCCCCTAACATGCGAAAACACGTGCCGAAATCGACGGCGCCGGTGCCCAGCGGAACTGTCTCCCCTCCGCGGAGACGGTCTTTGATGTGAACGCTGCCGAGCCAAGGTCTCAACAGGGCCAACTCTTTCTGCGGGTCATAGCCCAGCGAAGCGCTGTTCCCCGTGTCATAGTTAGCGCGCACAAGCGCGTGATCAGCCGCGGCAAGCAGCCCCGCGAACTCGTCGGGATAGAGATCCGTCTCAAGGTGGATCTCAACTTCCGCATGCTCGGCGACCGGGATTAGTTCTTTGACTACCACCAACAGCCCCTCTACCTCTCTAGCTGATCGCAGGGACGAAGAATCAACAAACGGCAACACGACATGCACGGCGCCCAACCGGCGAACTCGCCCCAGCAGCCATCCCAGGTGCTCCACGACAGACGGGTTCGGGATACCCTCTTGGTTCACGATCCTCTCGCTCATGTAGTAGTCGGCGCATACCGACTTCAGGGCGACGCCGGAACCCTTCGCCAGCGCCTGCACTTCCCCGATGCCGCGATCGCTTCCCAGTGGGTTGACAGCTTCCGTCTCGGTCTCGTAGATCCATTCGATCGAGGCCAGCCCCGCCTTCTGAGCCCGAGTAAACTCGTTTCGCCATGATCGTCTCGGAAAACACTGAATGCGGCCGTCTTCGGAAGGCAACAGCCGGCCTTGCATGATTCCGATCGCGGGGAGCGTTACCGTATCATTCATTGACCATCCTAGCCTCGAAGCTCGTTGCCCGAACCGTTGGAAGATGCCCCGCTGCCGTTGCGGTGAGCCTCGACAACATAGAAGGTTCTGACAACCCCATCGACCCATTGGGGTGCGCTGTCCGTGTAGCGGTCGCGCAGCACGCGGGTTCGGAATCCGCGACTTTCCAGGTACCCCAGGACAGCGCTGAAGCTGTATCGGTTGTTGTATTTGAAGTGCGTTGCTCGATATTCAGGCACAGGCGACGGGACACAGTGAATCTGTTCGTCGTAGCCGAGGAATGTACGCAGCACGAGCGTTTTGAGTGCACCCTCGACGAGGTGCTTGAGGGCCGGCATGTGACCGGGAAGATGCTCCAACATGGCGCTAGAGATGACGATGTCGGCCGTTTTCGGTGGAGGAGCCTCCACAATGTCGTGCTCGATAAACTCGACGCTTTCGGCCCCGGCAAACCACTCGCGGGCGATCTCAAGGTAGGCGGACTCAAACTCAAGTCCGGTGTAGGAGATTCCAAAGCCCTCAAAAGCTCGGTGGGCATAGCCCGTCGCGCAGCCGACATCCAGCAAGCTGACCCCTTCTCGCAGCTGAGGTCGCAGCACGTCCCGAAACTGTTGAAGCCAAGTGAGCTCGGGCACTTCTCTAGCCAGCCTCTTTTGCAAAAGTTCGGTGTACGCCGAGCCGGTGATTTCAGTGAAACTCATTTCTTAGGTCGTTTCCGGTGCTTGCCGGCTCAAGGATCCCGCCTGCTCTTCGAGACCCCTGTTGCTCTTCCGAAACCCCCGAACTGAGCCGCAGGCGTCAGCCTGCGGGCCCACGCCCTGACGGGCACAGCTTCCATGAGGTGCAGGCGGTGTTGGGTTCCGGCTTGTTCGGACCAGAGAGTGGTTCCTCGCAGCTAATAGGCTTTATGGGCCACCAAACGCGCCCGTCATCCAGCGCTCGAACCACCCGAGATCCCCGTCAGCTCGCCGCCGACGCGGGCCTCCCGATCACTTCAACCAGTTCAACCGGCGTGCCGTCCGGATCTTTGCAAAACGTCACCTTCGCGTAGCCGTCGGGAGACTCTTGCGGGGCTGCATTGAACGGCACGTCCGCAGCGGCCAACCGGCGCCGAACCGCCTCCAGATCGTCCACTGTAAAAGCAACATGCGAGGGTCCAATGGCATAGATCTCGCGATCGAGACCCCGACCGCGACGGTGCGAGTCGAATTCAAGCAGCTCGACAAGTGCCGAGTCACCTTCGCTCGCCATCTTGACCGTCTTCACCCGAACATCGTCAAGCGCGAGCATGTTGTCAATGTAGTCGCCCGACTCGCTCATCGATCGCACCACGCTCAAACCCAGCAGGTCGCGATAGAAGAGTAGCGACCTTTCGATATCGCTAACGACAATGCCGAAGTGGCGGATTCGGGTCACGATCTGGCCTCCGGACCGACCGCGATCTCGATCGATTCTTCCAGAACGTGAAGGCCTTCTTCCAAAGCTTCCTCGGTGATCACCAGCGGCGGCGCCAGCTTAATCGACTCCCGTCCGGTGTGAACCACGAGCAGGCCGCGACGCATGGCTTCTTCTGAAATCTCGGTCGCCAGCTCTGCCCCCGAACGGCCCGGGGTGTCTCTCAGGTGGAGCGCCGCCAGAAGCCCCTTCGCAAATACGTGGGTAATATAGTTTGAAAACCGCCGCCGAATGTCCTCTAACCGCCGCTGGAGCCTTTCGCCTAGAACAGACGCGTTTTCGATCAGCCCATCCTCGAGAAGCGCCTTCAAGTTCGCCAGACCCGCAGCGCACGCCAAGGGATTGGCCGAATGGGTCGAGCTCATCGAGCCGACCTCGGGCAGATCCATCACTTCTCGGCCGCCGAGAACCAAAGACAGCGGAAAGCCGGACGAGACCCCCTTGCCGCAACAGAGTAGGTCCGCTCCCACTCCGTAGTGCATGTACCCGAAAAGCTTGCCGGTCCTACCGAAGCCTGCTTGCATTTCGTCGAACGCAACCAGCATGTCGTGGCGGTCGGCAAACTCCCGGACGGCGCGGACAAATCCCTCCGGATAAAACAACGCTCCCCAGCCTTGAAAAGTCTCGAGCATGAAACCGCATAGATCTTGGTCGGGATCGAGCTTCTTCTCTTCGAGCAGAGCGGCGATGGATCGCCGAAAGTAGCCGCCAGGATCAAGGAGGGCCTCCACCCGCCAAGGATAAGGAAAAGGCAGGTGATGAATGTTCGGGTCGCTGTAGCCGATCCAGGCCTTTTGCCCGGGGTTGAAGGTCATCATCTGGGCGCCCATGGTCCGCCCGTGCCAGTTGCCCTCGAACGCGATGATGCCCGGCCGCCTCTTGCCGACCTTGTGACCTTGTAACCGCATCAGCTTCAACGCACATTCGGTCGCTTCGGTGCCCGCCGAAAGCAGAAAGGCCTTTTCGAAGGACGCCGGCGTGACCTCGACTAGATAACGCAGGTATTCGGCGCGGATTTCTGTCGCATAGTTATAGGCGTGGAGCAGCGGCTTCGCTAACTGCTCCCGTACAGCCTCTACGACGCGAGGGTTGGCGTGCCCGGCATTGGCGACAAAAATCGTCGAAGTGAAGTCGATCCAGGTGTTGCCCCACGCGTCATGAACTTGAAAGCCTTCCGCGCGGTCCCAGACAACAGGTAGCTGTCCGTGCATGGCTCGCGACTCATAGCGTTTCAGCTCGTCCAAGATAGGCTGGGCCTCGGGAACGGGAATAGGCGTCTGAATCCGCCGAAACTTCGTTTCGATCCGCAAGGGGGCGGCTGTGGCAGGTGATGAAGACGTTGTGGCCATATTGTTCTCTTTCCCGGCGTGCTTTGCCCGGGTGGAATTCCCCGGGGAAGGTCCAAGCGAGAAGGGGTTTACCTAGTAAGCTGATTCCGCCACAAGCGGCCTGGCGCTCTCGGCTAGAGATGCCTCCAGAGGGTTAGGGTCTCGCTCCATTCGATACTCCAGGTAGTCGAAGTCCTCCTTGGTATCGACCTCGATGGTAAACGGCGTCACGAAGCCAAGAATCCGGGGGCCGTGGACGCTGTTGCTCAGTCGCACGAAGTCGGTCTTGACAATATCGACGTAGCCGTTCGGATGATAGGCGGGTGGAAAGGCCTGACGCGGCAGATTGTGGTAGTCCGGTCGCGGATCGTCCGGGGAAAAGCCGGTCAGAAGCCCGTCCTTGACACGGAACATCTTCTCGGGCGGCTCGGCGACTTGGTGCGCCGAACGCAGCGACGTGGCTTCGTCGTGGCTTCCTATCAACTCGATCGCGGAGTCGACCAACGCGCTCTCCCTCAGAGGCGTCGTGGGCCGAAGATGAACGAGCATCTCAGGCTGGAGGTGTTCGTGATCTTGAAACCAATCCAGCGCATGCCGAATGAACTCGACATCGGCCGAGCTATCTCGAGCCAGCTCCGCCGGTCGCAGGAAAGGCACCTCCGCCCCATAGGCTCGCGAGACGTCGGCGATCTCCTCGCTGTCGGTGGATACAATCACGCGATCAATGCGCCGGCACCGGCGGGCGGCCACAATCGAGTAGGCGATCAAGGGATGTCCCGCAAGAAGCCGGATATTCTTCTTCGGCACTCCCTTCGAGCCGCCTCGGGCGGGTATGATTGCGAAGACCCTTGGTGACCGCAACCTGGGTTCCCCTATCAGCTTGAGCTAGACTCTCTCCACGACCCTTACGCTGAATGACTGGCCTCCCGGCCGGCTGATAAGCCGGATTGTGCCGTTAAATTCTCGATGGGAGGTGAGGGCCACTTCCAAAGTCCCGCCGCTGCGGCTCGTCCTGCCGGAATAATGCCGCCGCAATTCCTTAGAACTGAAAATAGCAGTGCTGTCCGGGGAAAGTCGCGCCATCGGACGGTAAGTCTCGACCGTTCAATGTCTTATGGCCTGTTTTGCCCGGGAACGATTTGAAATCCCGAGGCCGCAAATGGTCGCCTGAACGGAGCATCCGGACGCGGCACAATGAGGGATGAACCTTGGCCGTACGGTTTTCTCCCAACTGATCGAGCACCTACCGAGCAAAGAGTTTCAGAAATGTGTATCGCGCTACCGCGGCGATTCCTATCTGAAAAGTTTCTCCTGCTGGGATCAGTTTCTTGCGATGGCATTCGCCCAGCTGACCTATCGGGCAAGCCTCCGCGACATCGAGACGTGCCTGCGTTCGATGCACGGCAAACTCTACCACATGGGATTCCGCGGCAGGGTAGCGCGCTCGACACTGGCCGACGCGAACGAGTCGCGCGACTGGCGGATCTACGCGGACTTCGCGCAGGTCTTGATTGGCATGGCACGGCCGTTATATGCCCACGACCCGATCGGTGTGGACTTGGACCAGACTCTGTACGCTCTCGACTCGACAACAATCGACCTCTGCCTGTCGCTGTTTCCGTGGGCGAGATTCCGCAAGCAAAAAGCCGCCGTGAAGATGCACACGCTGCTGGATCTGCACGGCAATATTCCCACGTTCATCCGCATTACTGGAGGCAAAGTGCACGACATCAACATCCTCGACGAGATCGGCCCGGAGGCCGGCGCGTTCTACGTCATGGATCGGGCCTACGTCGATTTCGAACGCCTCTTCGTGTTCACTCTCTGCTCGTCGTTCTTCGTCGTGCGAACCAAGAAGAACATCTTGCTCCAACGGCGCTACTCGCATCCCGTCGACAAATCCACGGGCTTGCGCTCGGATCAGACCGTCATACTGGCTGCCATCGAATCGGCCCAAGCCTATCCCGACCCGTTGCGGAGGGTCAGTTACTTCGACGCCCGGACGAACAAGCGGCTGAAGTTTCTGACCAACAACTTCGCGCTCCCGGCGCTGACCATCGCCCACATCTACAAGTCGCGTTGGCAGATTGAGTTGTTCTTCAAGTGGATCAAGCAACATCTGCGAATCAACTCGTTTTACGGCACCAGCGAGAACGCCGTCAAGACGCAGATCTGGATCGCTGTCTCGATTTACGTGCTCATCGCCATCGTCCGGAAACGCCTCGGGCTGGAAGCGAGTCTTTACCAGATTCTACAGATTCTCAGCGTTACGCAATTCGAAAAAATGCCCCTTTTACAGGCACTCCAGCCATCCGACTCCCCAAACGAATCCCCCTATGACCCCAACCAATTGATTCTATTCGACTTTTAACCGGACAGCAGTGTGAAAATAGATGAACGGCGCTTCACTGAGCGGCCACAAGACAAAGAACAGAACGCCCACACCGACTCCGACGAAAGCGGCTCTCCGGGGCTGCAGCCTACCAAACCGTTCGTCCAGCCCACCCTTCCAGAAGGAGAACGAATGCAACAGGAAGAAGAGGGAAAGTATCAAGACCGTGCTGAAGACAGACATTCCGCCCAGCCCGAGACCATTGAAAGAGAAGGTGAAATCAAAAATCACAAACTTCGCCAGCGCCTGCAGCATCTTCTCTGTGTCGCTTACCCGAAACGTGATCCAGGTCACGAGAACGCAGTATTGCATGAGCAAAACCGCCGCAGTGACAACCAACGGATTGTTCGACGGTTGATAAGAAGGGTCGGCTGTCCGCCGTAACTCCCCATACTTGCGATGAACCATCAGGAAGATTGCATGGAGAGACCCCCAGAGCACAAAATTCCAGCTCGCGCCGTGCCAGAGACCGCCGAGAAGCATGGTCAGCAAAAGGTTCCGGTAGGTAATCAACGGACGCTTCCGACTCCCTCCCAAAGGGACGTACAGATAATCTCGCAACCACGAGGAGAGGCTGATGTGCCACCTCCGCCAAAAGTCGGAGGGATTGCGGGCAAAGTACGGACGGTTGAAGTTCACTGGCAACTGGAAGCCTAGAATGCGCCCCACGCCAATCGCGATGTCGGAGTAGCCGGAAAAGTCGCAGTAGATTTGTGCGCTGAAACACAAGGTTGCGAGCCAAACGATGGCGCTCGGCCATGCTCGTGAAAAGGGGTCCTCAGAGAAGACCCTGTCCGCAAACGGGGCAAGATTGTCGGCGATCAGAACCTTCTTCGCCAAGCCACGAACGATCAGGAAGGCAGTTGTTTGATCATAGTGTAGTTTGGTCGGTTTGGAGAGTTGGGTAAGAAATCCGGATGCGCGTACAATCGGCCCTGCTACCAATTGGGGGAAGAACGCCACAAACAAGGCAAAATCCAGACGGGACCGGCAAGCGGGAATCTTGCGCCGGTAGACATCAATGGATATCAATGGAGTAGCTCATCGTCTGAAAGGTGTAGAAGGAAATGCCCACTGGCAGGGTGACCTCGATGCTTGTCCAGTGTGGTTCAGACCCAAGTAGACGCATCGCGTAAAGCAGGTTTTCCTGGAAGAATCCGGCGTATTTGAAACAGGCCAGAATCCCCAGGTTTGCAGTCAGACTTCCCAAGAGCCACAGTCGGCGATGCCCTTCGCGAGTTTCTCGTTCGAGTCGGGGACCGATGAAGAAATCGACCGCGGTGGAGAAGATGATCAGCAGGATGAAGACCGGATTCCACCACATATAGAAGACTATAGAAGACATAGAAGACATAGCTTGCGATCAACAAGACGATCTTCCGAGGGGCGGGCCTATGAAGCGTGGCCAGTAATGTGAGCAAGATTAAGGAGAATACGAGGAAGGTCGGTGTGTAAAAAAGCATTCGTTCAGCCTCTTAGCACACCAGCGATCTCAGAACTGAACAACTCGACGGCCTGCTCCTCTCCTGAGGGATGGAGCAGGTCCACAAAATGGCCCGCTTTCAATATCCGGCTGGCGTCCTTGACGTTCTTACGGTCTCCGACCTTCTCTTCAGCAATAAGGTCACAAACAGTGCTGTCCGGGGAAAGTCGCGCCATCGGACGGTAAGTCTCGACCGTTCAATGTCTTATGGCCTGTTTTGCCCGGGAACGATTTGAAATCCCGAGGCCGCAAATGGTCGCCTGAACGGAGCATCCGGACGCGGCACAATGAGGGATGAACCTTGGCCGTACGGTTTTCTCCCAACTGATCGAGCACCTACCGAGCAAAGAGTTTCAGAAATGTGTATCGCGCTACCGCGGCGATTCCTATCTGAAAAGTTTCTCCTGCTGGGATCAGTTTCTTGCGATGGCATTCGCCCAGCTGACCTATCGGGCAAGCCTCCGCGACATCGAGACGTGCCTGCGTTCGATGCACGGCAAACTCTACCACATGGGATTCCGCGGCAGGGTAGCGCGCTCGACACTGGCCGACGCGAACGAGTCGCGCGACTGGCGGATCTACGCGGACTTCGCGCAGGTCTTGATTGGCATGGCACGGCCGTTATATGCCCACGACCCGATCGGTGTGGACTTGGACCAGACTCTGTACGCTCTCGACTCGACAACAATCGACCTCTGCCTGTCGCTGTTTCCGTGGGCGAGATTCCGCAAGCAAAAAGCCGCCGTGAAGATGCACACGCTGCTGGATCTGCACGGCAATATTCCCACGTTCATCCGCATTACTGGAGGCAAAGTGCACGACATCAACATCCTCGACGAGATCGGCCCGGAGGCCGGCGCGTTCTACGTCATGGATCGGGCCTACGTCGATTTCGAACGCCTCTTCGTGTTCACTCTCTGCTCGTCGTTCTTCGTCGTGCGAACCAAGAAGAACATCTTGCTCCAACGGCGCTACTCGCATCCCGTCGACAAATCCACGGGCTTGCGCTCGGATCAGACCGTCATACTGGCTGCCATCGAATCGGCCCAAGCCTATCCCGACCCGTTGCGGAGGGTCAGTTACTTCGACGCCCGGACGAACAAGCGGCTGAAGTTTCTGACCAACAACTTCGCGCTCCCGGCGCTGACCATCGCCCACATCTACAAGTCGCGTTGGCAGATTGAGTTGTTCTTCAAGTGGATCAAGCAACATCTGCGAATCAACTCGTTTTACGGCACCAGCGAGAACGCCGTCAAGACGCAGATCTGGATCGCTGTCTCGATTTACGTGCTCATCGCCATCGTCCGGAAACGCCTCGGGCTGGAAGCGAGTCTTTACCAGATTCTACAGATTCTCAGCGTTACGCAATTCGAAAAAATGCCCCTTTTACAGGCACTCCAGCCATCCGACTCCCCAAACGAATCCCCCTATGACCCCAACCAATTGATTCTATTCGACTTTTAACCGGACAGCAGTGGGTCACAAAAATCGGCAGGAAAGGAGCTTCCATAGTACGACTGCCTCACAGGGTGGACGGGGTTGAGGACTACGACAAATCGGTACCCGAGCGATTGCGCGAACTGCCGAGCGGTTTGGGTGGACCGAAGTGCCTTTACTGAGGCTCTAAATATTGAGGGTCTGCCTTTTGCCCAGTCTCGGAACTCTACTCGAAGCATTTCATCAGTGGAGCGTTTCTTAAGGGGCCAGGGGTGGTAAAGATCGACGGTCGCGCCTGCCAAAAGGAATTCACTGTTAAGCGCGTGGCGCATTCTGGTGTCTATCCATCGGCGAAAGACCCATCGGGCTTTGAAATATTGCAGTGGGGGCGAATCGTCCAGCCAGTTGGGGATCTCTTGACCAAAGCAATCGGTAAGAGCCTGCCGAGTCTCCGGCTTAGGGCGATATCCGTACATGCAAAAGGCGTTCCACACGGTCTCACTAGAAGCTTCGTTGGTCCTCAAGAATTCAGCCCGGATGCACTGGACGATCGTATTCACAGAAGAGGGCAGGTTCTGGTAGTAAAGCATGCTCTCGGAAAGCCTCTGCCCCGCGGAGCTGAGGTTCCAAACGACGGGGCCAGCGGGTAGTTTGGCCTGCACGATTCGGGCGTCAACTCCATTCATGACCACACTGTCGCCGAAGATGACAATTTGGGGCTGTTCTTCATGTCCGCTGAGCGCCCGCAGAATGGTGCCGATGCGAGACACATCGGTGGGGATCGACTCAAAAGTGAGGTTAATCAGCGCACAGGCAAGAGTGATACCGAGGACGATCGAAAGGAGCAGAACACTTATCTGCCAGTGAGCACGCATTGGTGCAGCGGGTCGGGAAGCAGCGTTGAGAATTATGCTAGAGCGGTGAACTGCAGTCCGCTCACCGCCGTCTCTACATGTCGCGCCTTCCATGTCAAAACAGCAAATCACAGCACCTTCCCGGCAGTTGCCAACGACGACTGAGCAGAGGGCTCCAAGTAGTAACGGAGCTTCCTGGAGTTATCCTCTTCCGCCCCTGTGATCCGCTTGACACCGTCACCGAGCAGCGCAGGAATCGATCGGACGTAGGCCACCATCAACTCCAGGCCCCGCTTTTCAAGAGACGCCGCTTGATCGCTGCCGTACATCGCTCGGTCGAGCGTGATGTGGCGCTCGACGGCCACAGCGCCCATCATCGCCGCCAGAACGCCCGGGAGCATCGTTGGCTCATGCCCGCTGTAGCCCACCGGGCACTGGTAGCGCCGGCGGAGTTCTTCGATCAAGCGGAGATTTAGCGTCGCCTCCGGAGCCGGATACTCGCCGACGCAGTGCATCAGCACAAACGGACAGCCCCTGGCTCGAAAGACGTCGACGGCTTGATCAATCGCTTCGTAGGTGCTCATCGCCGTCGATATGAAGGTCACTTTTTGCTCCTCGGCCACAGTCTCGAGCAGCTCTCGATGCCCGATCATAGCCGAAGCGATCTTGTTGTAGCTCAGCTCGTACTGCCGTAGGAACTCTTGACTCCCCACGTCCCAGGCCGAAGCAAACCACTCGATGCCAACGTGGCGGCAATAAGCGTCGATCTCGTCGTATTCGTCTTTGCCCAATTCCAGGGCTTGTTTCTGGTCGCGCTGCGTCGTCCCCCAAGGGCTTTCGCGCGGCGAATCGAGAAGCGCTGTGGGGTAAACAACTTCAATCGTCCTTTTTTGAAACTTGACCGCGTCGCAGTCGGCCTGTTTGGCCATATCAATCAATCGCTTGGCGAGGTCGATATCGCCGTTGTGATTGATGCCGATCTCGGCGATGACAAATACCGGTCTCGCAATCGGCCATGGCGGCTCCTGCCGCGGATCGTCCATATCGCGGAAGTTCTCGATCATGTTGTATCTCCCTTAAAGGTCGAGTTGACCCCCTGTTTGCCTAGGTTGGGCGACCGCCCAGAGTGTGTCGGAGCACCCGGCTTGGATCAGGGCGTCGGCATAGCTGGCATCTACAGCGTTAACCAAAGTGGGATCGTAAAACCCCTGCCCGCCGGGTTTGCCGGTGATCATCCAGCGGATGTGATTGCTCAGGTCGTAGCGCTGCACGCCTCGGATCTCGGCCCCAAAACCGGACCGACCGAGCGTGCGGTTAAGCGTGTCTGATGAAAAGTAAAGAAGATGTGCTTTTTGGTAGTAAAAACGCTGGTAGGCTGGGATCTTATACAGACTTATACAGACTCACTAGCGCGTCGTCCACATTCGGGGCCTCGATGATGAGCTTGGCCCCAACTCGAAGCAGCTCCCTGAGCGATCGCAGAAACGATATTGGATCAGGCAAGTGTTCCAGTACGTGAAACATCACCACAAGATCAAAAGTCGCTTCCTGTTGTCGTAGGACTTCGAGCTCACTGACGACAGGCAGCCCGAGCCGCTTTTCGATCCAAGTTTTCGAGTCACGATCAGGTTCCACACCTTGGAGCTGTTCCATGTAGGGACGAACTGCATCAAGGAACGCTCCCGTGCCGCAACCGATCTCGAGCACCCGCATGCTGGGGCCCAGCAGCGGAAGCAGGCGCTCGACCCGTCTACGAGCCTCCCCCAGATCCTCCAAGTAGCGTTGCTCGACGGGGAGATCTCCATAGTCCGCGCGGTAACAAGTTTCGTAGTAGTGGGCGAGGTCATCGGCGCTGGGCCTGGGCCACAAAAACACTAACTCGCAGTGGCCACAGCACCTCAGCTCCGCCTCGGGGGCATGGCGGGCACCTCTTTGCACCAAGACGCTCTCGGACGATTCACAGATCGGGCAGTCCGGTCGTCGTTCTTCGCGCCTGCTCGCCTGCACTTCTTCTTTCACTGCTTCCAAAAGTGTGTTTCCTCCTCCGGGGGCCGCGGACTAAGAAGGCAGCCAGGCGTCCGCCAAAACTCGGGGAACCTGGCGTCGCCGATTCGGCGCGTCAACGCGAGACAGACGGGGCGACGGTCGGGGTACGATACTGGTCCCCTGGCACTTGATCGCAGCGAGACCTTAGGATTTCTTCGTACAGATCCTTCACTTGCTGCGCTTTGTGATTCCAAGCGAGAGCACTCTGTACTCGCTTTTGCGCGGCGTCCCCGAGGCTTCGACGGCGCTCTTCGTCAGCAGCCAGCGCCTGGATGGCTGCCGCTATCTCGACAACAACCTGCTCGGGAGAGCGAGGGGAAATCCTAATGCCCGAATCGGCGGTGACCATCTCTCCGGGGCCACCCCAATCGAGGACAATCACTGCCAGCCCAGCTGCCATACCTTCGAGAACGACTGTTCCCGATGTTTCCACGAGGCTTGTAAAAACCAGCGCATGGGCTTCGGCCAAGGCCCCGCGAACTTCTGCGTCGGGAATGTGCCCGGTGAAGCTCGTGCAGTCGGCAATGTCCAAACGAGTTGCTAAGTCCCGCCAGCGAGAGCGCTCGGCACCGTCGCCAACAATGGTCGCCCGCGGGCGCTCGGGTTTCTCGATCCGCGCCAGCGCGTGAAGCAGTAGCGGCAAACCTTTCCAGGCCTCCATTTCGCTGATCCATAACAGACGAAACGGCTCTTTCTGCTCGCGATGTCTTCGATTCGGGGCTGGCCGGCTTAGCTCGCACCCCACTCCTAACATCAGCCGGCACTTCCAGCGGGAAGCTTCGGGCAGTATCCTGCTGGTCGCGGCATTGGCGCAGAGAATCGACGCCACTCGGCGGCAGTTCCAGCGCAGGAAGGGATCAAGCCCTGAAAGCAGCTGCCAAAACCGCCGCCAACCCTGAAAGACCCTTCCGCGCGCCCCGAGCAACCCGCCAAATCCGGGCGGAGAGTTTTGTCCGCCTCCCACCGGGCCCCAAACGAAGGGTATGTCGAGCTTCCAAAGGAACGAAGGAACGCGCCACGAACCGTAGGTGACGTGGTGTGAAATGTCGAACGGTCTCTCACGATGAAGTTTGGCGGCGAGCCGGTAGGCTTGCCACTGCCAAGCGTAGTAGAGCAGCCAGACCAGCCCCAGACGAACGGCCACCCTCGCTGGGATGAGTTCCGGCACGAAGTGAAAAACGGGCGACCCAGCGGTTTTTGGAGGACCCCCGGTCTCGATCGATGACCGGTTCCTTGCCGCCGTAAGCACGTGAACTTCGCCATGGCGCGACAGCGACCGAGCCCAGTTCCAACCCACGGCAGGTTCCGAGCCTCGATCCGGCCGACAAGCGTAAGCCGACAGTAGAATCCTCATTCCCGACAGTGGCGAGACCCAGCCATCTTGGTTCTCAGCCCGCAACCGTTTCGCTTTTTGACGCGCGGGCTAGGAGAGTTCGAGCCGAAAAACCGGTCGCAATAAGCGCCAGAAGGTCGCCCATCACGCGGCCGCCGACTGCCCAGTCAAGTCCCGCCCAACCCGTCAGCCCCGCTGTGGAAAGGACCGTCAGGACGCCCACCGGAAGGCTGACAAACAGCATTACGTCCGGTCGCTTCAGTGCGTTCAGCACGAGCGTCGGCAGCACCCGAAGCCCGAGCAGCACATAGACCAGCGCCCAGAGCGTTACAATCGCCCGCGCCCCCTCGTATTTTTCACCGAACAGCAGGTCGAGCCAGTACCCGGGAGCTGCCAGCACGACCAGCCCGTACGTCAAGAACGGAGCGCTCCATAGCGGCAGCAATCGTTTGAGGAAAATCCTCAGAGGCCTGGCGCCCTGGCGCTCGTAGAGCCGAACAGCGCGCGGATCGAGCACTTTCGGCACGCCAAGCCAAAGAATTTGGAGCGGCGCAAACACCAGCCTTGCCGCTTCTACCATTCCAACCCCGGCGGTCCCCTTGAGGCCCCCAATCGCCCACAAACTGGCCTGGCCTGCCAGCAGGGTCCCGAATTGATTGCCCAGCTTCCAGCGAGAAAACTGCCAGGTTTCGAGCAGCTCCCGGCTGGCGCGGGGAACGCGACGCGTCAGATCGAGACGAATCTGCCACAGTCCGACGACCGTTCCGGCCAAAGAGACGATTGCCATGACGAGGAAGACGTTGCGCGCCGTCAGCCACACCGCCGTTCGTGCCGCCCCCACACCGTTCGCACTTTGCCCGCCGAGCTGCCACAACAAGATCACACCCGTGACCTGCGCCAGACAATAGAAAAGGTTGTTGAAGAACGCCTCGGAGGCGCGCAGCCGGGTATAGAGAACTTGGCGGCAGAACTCCCGGGCCTGTACCAGGGGCAGAGCTGCTGACATGGCCCACAATACCGATCGCAGATCCTCTCCCAAGCCAAGCCACCCCAGCGGTGCCGCGGCCGCAAGAGCTGCCATCAAGGTCCCCAACAGGACTTGCGCCATGGCCAACGTGGTCGCGTAGCTCTTCCAATCCTCCCCGTCGCGCCCTGCGCCGAGAACCGTCATCGGCCCCGTAACGAGCGCTCCTTGCAGACCGCTGCCCGCCAGCAGCGCCGATGAGGCCAGCACGTAAGCACCGAATTGTTTGGGCGTGCATAACCTTGCTAGTAACAGCGATGTCAGAAAGTTCGCCGCGCTCTGGGTGCCTTGGTCGGCAGCAGCCCATAAACTCATGCGGGCGGTGGGCCCGGTGGCTGTTTTCCGCAGCTGATGGAGCGGCAGCCGCCGGGCGATGGCGGCCGGCAGTCGGCTTCCCAGCTCAGCCATCGCCCCTTGACAAGCCAGATCTGGCGCAGAGGCCGCTTCCCCCCGGCTCGGCGGCAAGGGCGGCGGAACCTCTCAACATGCTCCTCGTCCCGTAAGTACTACCAAGGGGGTCTCGAGCAGAATCTTGAGGTCCAGACCAAATGACCAGTTGCGGATGTATTGAATGTCGAGGTCCACCCACTTCTCAAAAGGCAGCTCGCTACGCCCGCTGATCTGCCACAACCCGGTGATTCCAGGCGCCACGCGGGAGCGATGCTTGGTCCAGACCGCGAAGTCTTTGCTCTGCCCGTCTAGTTCGAGATCCTGGGCAGGCAGAGGCCGTGGGCCGACTAAGCTCATCTGGCCAAGCAGGACGTTGACGAACTGGGGCAACTCATCCAAGCTATACCGCCGCATGAACCCGCCCAGCCGGGTCACCCGAGGGTCGTTGCGAATCTTAAAGACATGGCCGGTTTGCTCGTTCTGCTCCGCTACCCGCCAGCGATCATTTTGACCGTGATACATCGATCGAAACTTCAAGAAAACGAAATGGCGCCCACCACGTCCAACGCGTGGCGCTTTGTACAGCACCGGTCCGGGCGAGGTGAGCTTGACGAGGATCGCAAGCCCGACTAGCAGCGGAGATAAAGCGATCAGCAACAATCCGGCGGCCACTATGTCGAAGACGCGCTTGACCCACTCCTGGCCCCGTGTGAATGAAGCCCCTCGTAGCTCGAGCAAATGGAGGCCATAGATCTCGCCGAGGGAAACTCGCGTACTCGGCCCCAGAAACCCGAAGGCGCGACTGGCAACTACACCCATCCGCCTGGCCGTGCCGGCGCAATCGTCCATCTGCGGCTCCGTCAGATGCCCATCGGCGATGATCAATCGGTCCAAACCATGACGATTAATCAGTGCGGCGAGATCTGGGAGGCGACCCAGGACCGGAACCGGATTGCCGAGACCTTCCGCGGAAACTCCAGGCGGCAAGATCACCCCCGAAATCGCCAGTCCACTTGCCCCTGAACTCCTCAGGCGATCGACCAGACCCCTTGTCCGAACACCCGCTCCTACCACCGCCACTCGTTCCGGTGCCGGCCACCTTCGCTCGATTAGGACGGCGGCAACCAACGCCAGGTAGTGCGCCGCAATCATCATCACGAAGCTGAGCGGTGCGAACAGAAGAACGAAAGAGCGCGATAGATGCGCCCCTACCTGGCGCGAGAAGAACGTAACGACGATCGTAAGTGCGCCGGCTAGGAGGGCTGATTCGGTCGCTCTAGCCAGGCTGGCGGAAGCTGTCGACGAACCCCGGGAGCTGTAGAGGCCGCGGTAGGTGGCCGCCACGATCCAAAGGACAACGATGACAGACAGCGGAGGCGCAGCCGCCAGAAGTTGCGCCCGGGTCAGTGAAATCGGCATCCAGGGATTCAGCAGCGCGCGCAATTCGAAAGTAGCGGGCCAAGCCGCCCCCACTGCCAGAGTGTCCAAAACAAGCTGCAGCATTCGATAGCGGTGGCGGTAGAAGACATGCGCCAGAACTAGCGGCTTCGTCTCCACTTCCCTAGACGCGGTGTGGGCGCTTGAGTAAGGCACACGCGCGGTTTCTACACTCGCTTGGGGCATAGGGGCTGGAAGGAAATCGTGAGATCTAGCCGAACGAGCGGTGAGGTGTGGCAAGCTGAACCGCGCTGTCGGCGAGCCGAGTCTTGCGACTTACCGGCTAAGAGGGTTGTACACTCGACTGTCCTTCTTTTTCGGCGTAGTAGGACTCGTAGCAGTAGTTGTCGTAGTAGCCGTAACCGTTGGCTTTCGGGTTCCATGAATTCAGAACGGTCCCGAGGACTCGAGTGCCGTCGTCGAGGAATCGCTCCGAGGCGGCTTTGGCGGTACCTCGGGTTGTCTGCCCCGCTCGTAGTACAAGGATCACGGCATCCGCCATCTGCCCGAGGACTCGAGCGTCGGAGATTTGCATCATCGGAGGAGTATCAATCAGCACCGTGTCAAATTCCGCCCTGGCACATGAGATCAACTCCGGCGTGCGCACTGAATGCAGCATGTTCGGAATGCTGTGGGTCGGAGAGCCGCTCGGCAACACAAACAACCCCGGTATTTCCGTGCCGGTCACAAAGTCGGCCAAGCCGCGCTCCTCGATCGTCCCGGACTCCTGCAACAAGTCGCTCAATCCGTGTCGGTTGGCAGTCTCAAAGATCTTGTGAACACGGGGCTTGCGCATATCGGCATCGATCAGCAGGACGCGACGATTGATCTCAGCCAAGCAAATGGCCAGATTGCTGACAACAGTGGTCTTTCCCTCGCCGGGACTGGGACTGGTAATAACCAACACGCGGGGACGAGTACCGTTCCCCCCCGCGAACAGAATTGAAGTGAGGGTCGCGCGGAACGACTCAGCAATCAGTGTCGGTTTTCGCTGCCAAGAAGTAAGTTCGACGGTCTCGGCCGATGCAACGGCGGCCCCTTTCGGCTTCCCGTTCTCGGCACGCCGGGCGACCGAGCCGTTCAGTCCCTTGCGCCGCCTCGAGCCGTATAGGTAGCCGTAGCCCTTAGGCCGCGTTGCGTCGCGCCTCGAAGACGGGATGACACCCAGCTCAGGCACACGCAGATGCTGGGTCGCGTCGCCGGGCTGCTTAAGGGTGCGGTCGGCCCGCTCCCCAACAAAGACGAAAACGATGCCGAGTAAGGTGCCCGCCATGAGCCCGAGCATGGCGTTCAGAACATGGTTCGGCTTGTACGGCGAACGGGGTGGCTTCGCCGGATCAATGACCCGGATGTTGCTGGCCCGCATCGCGGACGCGACACCGGCTTCCTTGACCCGCTGAAGAAGATTGTCGTAAAGCTGACGGTTGGTTTCGACTTCCCGCTTATAGATGTGGTACTGAATGGCTCGACCGCCTTGCTCGGCTACGAGCCGAGACTGATTCGCGTAGTCACTTCTAAGCAGCTTCTCTCGGCGGCGGGCGGTCTCGTATTCGTTGCGAATGCGGCCCACGATATGGCCGCGCTCGGTGGCAACGACCTTGTCGAGCTGGTCGATTTGGACCTTCACGACCTTGATCTTGGGGTGCGCGGAGGTGAAACTCGCGCTCAACTCGGCCAGCTGTCGGCGCAAATCAGTCAGTTTGAGCTGATAGGTCCCAAGTGGGCCGTTGTCAAGAATGTCAGGCAGTGATTCCGGGAGGCTCGTGGTCGCCATCTCGAAG
This sequence comes from Bryobacterales bacterium, assembly GCA_965248205.1. GTDB lineage: Bacteria > Acidobacteriota > Terriglobia > Bryobacterales > UBA6623. The sequence continues at coordinate 5,615,789 of CBDFIS010000006.1, read as the reverse complement.
CGCGACTGTTTGCTGATGCGGTCGGCGTCGGCCCTAGAGAGCTCCATTTGTAGCTGACGGAGCCTTTGTTCCGCCACGCTTTCTCTCTCGGAGGTAAACAGCAATCCGCTCATATGGGCGTATTGCTGCAACTTTTCTTCCGACTTCTCGAGTTTCACTCGCAACGCTTCGAGCTGCTTGGTCAACCACTCGCCGCTGCGTTGAGTGGACTTCCAGCGCGCCTCGAGGTTGTGCTCGATGAAGGTCTCCGCCAATGCGTTGGCAAACTCAGCGGCCAAGTCAGGGTCGGGCCATTCCGAGAAGATTTCAACGATCCGTGTACGTCGTGAAGGAACGACGTGAAAGTTGCCGGCAGCCACCTCGAGTGCTTGCTCGCGTACTGGAGCCTGCGTGCTGTCGGGCACGCCCAGGGCCCGTCGCCAGGACGCCAAGCGCGTGGGGGCGTGCTGGAACTCAGGACGCTCGTCAAGCTGTAGCCTGTCGACGACCTTTTCGACCAGCGACTGGCTTTCCAACACTTTGACCTGCGTAGAAATGTCGAGTTCGCTGGCAACACTTCCGCTGGCAGTCGTGGGATTGACTTCACGGAGATTCAGATAGTTCTCGTTGAGCGTCTCGATCTCTATCGCGGTCCGCGCGCGGTAGATCGGGGTTTGCGGCAAGCTTATGAGAAAGCCCAGCAAAGTCCCGAGAAACGCTCCTAGGAGTATCGTCGCCTTGTGACGCCGCAGGACCCGCCAGTATTCAAGCAGCCCGTCAGAGTCCGATGCGTCAAGGTAATCATCCACCACGGCGTCCACATATCGTGTGCGGACTGCGGGAGCTGCGACATCGATGGCCCGCGCGGGAACGGAAGAATGCCGCTCAGGTGTCGTTGGCCGAAGTGTGTCCATTTATCTTCCCAGTGGCGTTAGCGACCCACGCCCCAAATCACAAGCCCCGTCACCATGGCGATACTGGCTTCGACTCCCCGTTGGGCGGCCCTCTTGCCTCCGCTATGGGGCACAAAGAGGATCTCGTCCCGCTCTAGGACGACATCCTCAGATCGCCCGGCCATGATGTCTTTGAGATTGATCGGGATTTCCGTACGCTCTGCGTTGCCTTCGGCTGGTCGCAGGATTTTGGCGTTCTTCTTCGCGGCTGTCCGTGTTAACCCGCCCGCCAGAGCGAGTGCCTGCAGCACTGTGATGTTTTCTTTTTCGTGTAGAACAAACCCTCCCGAGCGCTCGACCCCCCCTATGACGTAGATCATCTCGGCACGGGGCACCGAAATTACATCGTTCGGCATGATCAGCACGTTCTCTTCCGGGTTGCGAGCTTCCATGACAGCCTCGAGGCTGACTTCGGCGATATGGAAGCGGCCTGAAGGATCATCCGTGGCACTCTCGAGCGGTATGGGTCCCCATTCGCGGCGGCGGGTGATCTTGACCGTGTGGCCGGCATCCTGACGTAGCCCTCCTGCCAAAGAAAGGATTTCGATCAGACTTTTGTGGCCTTCAAGCTGGTGGATACCCGGCTTGTTGACCGCCCCGATAACAGAAACCGGTTGGCTGCGGAACTGAGTAACTCGGACGAGCACCTGAGGCTCGTGAATAAACGCTCGCAGGCGTTCGGTCAGCTCAGTCTCCAACTTCTGGGGTGTCCGCCCGGAGGCGCGCACTCGCCCTACCAGCGGGAGGCTAATGTCGCCTCCTGGGTCAATGCGGAAAGGCTCTTCGGAGATTTCCTCTGACTCGATGACGCGGATACTGACCTCGTCATCGGGTCCCAGAACGTAGGTGGAGGGGACGAGGGTACCCGCAACGTCGCTCCCGAGCGGGCTGTTCAACAACTCGTTTACCGACCTTCTGGTTTCGGTAGCTCCGGCACCGGAGACAAGAAACGCCACGGTGGCGGCCGCGGATAACAAGCGCCCGCCCAGACGCGTCGCGAGAAAGGTCGTTGTCACGCTGTACTCCCTCTGATGGCGCGCGCCACAGGCTCCACTCCGCTCATTGTCCCGGCGACTGCCGACGCAAACGCGCCTCTACACCTGGAGAAGGTCGGCACACCCGAGTTCGCTGGAATCGCCCACCGGCGATCGATCTCCACGGCCACGGACCGCTGTAGCAGCTCGACGGAGACAATTAGTCGGTCCGCTCCCTTGAACTGCTCGATCACGCCTCGTAGGCCGCTCAGCGGGCCGGCCGTAAGTTGCACCCTTTCACCGAGCTGTGCAATGGGCCACGGCATCGCCGGGAGTCCCGATTCTTCCACTCTCCGGACGTCGCGGATCTGGGCCTCCTCGACGGCGCAGGGCCTGCCGCCAAAACCCACAATCGACCGCACGGAGGGCACCTCGAGAACCGCCAGCCGATCTTCTTTCCACATTCGGCAGAACAAGTAGCAAGGGAAGAGCGGCAAACGTACTTGCTTCGTCCGATCCGACCACCGACGTGGAGCCGTATAACACGGCAGATACGTTAGGCGCCCCCTGGTCGCCAACGCCAAAGAGACACTTTTTTCGTGGCGAGGCTTCACGCGTAGCGCGAACCAGGGCGCGTCGTCGTTCGAAGGCAACACCTCAGTTAGTCCCATACTCGTCTGGTCAGGTCCTCACACCCCGGCTTTACTCGAACGGTGCCGACGTTTTCCGCTGGCCGGCGGGCAAGCTCCCGCTTTCTGAGTCCCAGGTTCCTCTGAGGACACAGATTGCTTGCAGTGGGGCGACTTGATCTACCGTTAGTCCCAATCAGGACTACGGCATACTATCGTCGCGTTGGACTCGCGGCATTAGCGCGGACCGCTGCGACCGCAACCATCGGAGTTAAGCGCGAGTTGGCCAGCACCAATGCCACCTTTCGGGCGTTCGAACTTGCCCGCCGCATTCGGGATACACGACGAGTCTAGTCCCGTTGAGACCGCTCACCACGGCAACTGTTTCGGGAACCGGGTTACAACTCATGCCCGAGCGGGTCCTACAGAGTTTTATCGACGCGCGGTCGTCGGAGGGTTAGGGCTCTGGCGGCGACCGACAATCTTGCCGGTCGTAGTTTTGAGCTGGGACTGAAACGGGGCAGACCAGGGGCTTCTCGACGGACACGGCGCGAACCAGGCGCTCTCCGGGTCCTCCTCCCGGCGATTCACAGAGTCAGTCCACCGCGCTGGCGCGCGCCCAAAACCTTGTCAAGAATGCAGCTTACCCGCCGCCTTCTCCACCCCCCGCGGACCAGGGCGGAACCACGCCGTTCATGCGAGCATAAGCGATCGCCTGCCCGAGGTGCTCGCTGTTGTGCCCCACGATAATCAGAAAGACTGCCCGGTAAGTACTGTCACGTCCAAACACGTTGACTGCTTTATCCCCATCATCGTCCGATACTTTGAGGGCGGCTTGGCGCACGTGGGCGAGCGATTTCTTGAGAGCTTCGATCGCTTCCGGTTTGTCGGTGATTGACTTCTCTAAATCTTGCGGTTTGACCCCTTCGGGAAACGGCATCCCGACCGCACCAGCGAGAAAATAGTTCGCGGCGGCAATGTGCATCAGCGACTCGCTCACCGACCGAATACCTTCCGCCGGCCTCCAACTATACTTCTCCGCTGGAAAGGCCCCGGCCAGGTCGAGGAGTTTTTTCTCGGTCCCCTCGAGATAGCCGAGAAACTCCGCGCGAAATCCGCTTGTCGGAGCATGCGAATCGGCACGAGCAATAACTGTGGAGCAAAACGTGGCTACCAGCAACCACTGAACGGCCCGTGATGTCTTCATGAGTTGCCTCCTTTTCCGTCAGGTGACAGGCCGAAGTCAGCCGCCTCGACCCAGGCCACATCGTAACACGGGACCGCTTGGGCTCCACGGACTCAGTTTTCACACGTCGGACACGAAACATTTGCGGACGCTTGCTGCGGTTGGTAGAGATGCTGTTATCGAGGAGAATTCAACCCGGCAACCGCGCGGAGCTTCCGACCCAACTCCGCTTTCGACGGAATCCGTCGGCAGTGGCTCAGTTTAGCTGAACGAAACCTATTTCCGGCGGGTCGCCCCAAAACGCCTGCGAAACTGACCCGCTACCAGACTTGTCGCCGGGCCTGGTCCCGCCCTCGGGTGTTATCATGAACCTTGAGAGAGGCCCCGTCTCCGGAGCCCTCAAGGCGTCAAGCCCGGATCATCATAGGAGTGGAGAATCATGGCCAATAACACCGCCGTCCAAGACCTTCCGGTAACAGAAGAACAGACCAAGAGCAGCCCAAGAAAACTGAAGTTCTGTGCCAACGGTGAATGGCGTGACACATCCTCGGGAAAGTACATGCCGGTGTACAACTCGAGTACGGGCGAAGTCATGGCCGAAGCCCCGTGTTGCACTGCCCAGGAAGTCGAGGACGCTGTAGCCGCGGCGCAGTCGGCTTTCCCTGAGTGGTCTGCCACTCCGGTGGGGGCGCGCGCCCAGCTCATGTTTCGCTACAAGGCAATCCTCGACGCGCATGTGGACGAGCTGGCCACGTTGCTGGCCACGGAGATGAGCAAGAACCTGCAAGAGGCCCGCGGAGACGTCCTGAAGGCTATCGAGGTTGTAGAGTTGGCCTGCGCCGTGCCGGTCACGATGCAAGGCCGGTCGCTCATGACAGTGTCGAAGGGACATGACACCGTCACCTACCGCGAGCCGATCGGAGTCTTCGCCGGCATCGCGCCTTTTAACTTCCCCGCGATGATTCCCTTCGGCTGGATGATCCCGCTGGCGATCACTACCGGCAACACGTTCGTCCTTAAAGCTGCCAGCATGGTCCCTCAGACCGGCATCAGGATGCTAGAACTCCTTCAGGAGGCCGGCATGCCGAACGGAGTTGTCAACCTCGTGACCTGCAGGCGCACGGAGGCCGAGGTTCTCCTGAGTCATCCCGACGTGAAGGGTGTCACCTTTGTCGGCTCGACCGAGGTGGGGAAGCATATCTATGAGACGGCGTCCCTTCACGGCAAACGGGTGCAGTGCCTCACCGAGGCCAAAAACCACGCACTCGTACTCAAGGACTGCGCGCTCGAACGTTCCGCGCGCGGCATTATCAACTCCGCTTTCGGATGCGCCGGGCAGCGCTGCATGGCCTTGCCCGCTCTGTGCGTGGAGGAGTCCGTGGCCGACGAACTTGTCGCCTACCTGGTCAAGTTCGCCCGCGAGCGCAAGATGGGCGCCTCGTGGGATCCCGAAACCGAAATTGGACCGCTGGTCTCGCCGGACCTGAAAGAATCAGTGACCGGCTGGATTGATAAGGGAGTCGAGGAAGGTGCTGAACTCGTGTTGGATGGCCGGGATGCCGAGGTCGAAGGTTACGAAGACGGATTCTTCGTCGGCCCGACCATTTTCGACCACGTGACGCCCGAGATGCGCGTGGGCATCGACGAAATCTTCGGCCCGGTCTTGTGCATCAAACGCGTCAAGGATTTCGAAGAAGGCCTGGCCGTCATGAACAGCAGCGAGTTCGGCAATGGCGCGACGATTTACACGCAGAACGGTCACTACGCCCGGGAATTCGCACGGCGCAGCCAGGCGGGCATGGTCGGCGTTAACGTCGGCATCCCCGTTCCGGCGTCAGTCTTCCCGTTCACCGGCCACAAGAACTCCTTCTTCGGTGACCTTCACGTGATGGGCGAGGACGGCATCAGATTCTACACGGAAACCAAAGCGGTGACGGCCCACTGGTTCAGCGAAGAGGAGAAGAAAGAAACCAAGGTCGGCACCTGGGACGGTACGGTCTACCGGACCTGACGAGGCCGCGATTCGAGCCCGCGAGCGGGGATCTAGAAACGTCCAGGACGCTTTCACTTCGCTTCCGTGTAAACCCTTTTAGATGGAGAGGGCATTCCCTTTGTTTGGGACCGCCCCGTTTTTTTCGAAGCCCCGTCAGCGCGCGTGGAGGGAGCCTCTTCCCATTCGTCCGGTTATCGTTCATCAGCAGTACCGTGTGTGGTTGCCGCTCGTGCGGGGATCAAACGCGGTTGTGAATCCCCAACGAACTTGGACAGCTCTCCTATGTTCTAGCGCCGAAGGAACCTCGAATGGAACGTGAATCCGCCATCGAGCTGGCCACCTCGAACATCCGCTACGGAGCGGGTGTCACTCGCGAAATTGGTCTAGAGCTGGCCGACCAGCGGGTGCAACGCGTTGCCGTGTTTACCGACGCCAACCTGGCCTGCCTGTCTCCCGTTCATACCGTCCGCGAAGTTTTAGAAGACCAAAAGATCTCTTATTCTCTATTCGACAACGTCCGAGTCGAACCCACCGATCAGTCCTTTCAGGAAGCGATTCAATTTGCGAACTCGGAGCCCTTCGAGGCATTCGTGGCAGTCGGGGGTGGTTCGACCATCGATACCGCCAAGGCCGCCAATCTCTACTCGAGCTACCCGGCTGATTTTCTCGATTACGTCAACCCACCCATCGGAAAAGGGCTTCCCATCCCGGGCCCTTTGAAACCGCTGTTTGCCGTTCCGACGACCGCCGGGACAGGAAGTGAAACGACCGGAGTCGCCATCTTCGATTTCGTCGAAATGCACGCTAAGACCGGGATCGCGCACCGCCGACTGAAACCGACGCTCGGCATCCTCGATCCGGAGAACACGCGGTCTCTGCCGCCCGAGGTTGCTGCCGCAACGGGGCTCGACGTGCTCTCGCACGCCGTCGAGTCCTATACGGCCCTCCCGTTTACCGAGCGGCCTCGGCCCGAGCGACCGATCCTACGGCCCGCTTACCAGGGATCGAATCCGATCAGCGATATTTGGTCTTTGGAAGCTCTTCAGATGGTACGCGAGTACCTCCCCCGCGCCGTCGAAGATCCTGGAGACGACGAAGCACGCGGCAGGATGCTGCTGGCTGCCTCTTACGCCGGAGTGGGGTTTGGCAACGCCGGAGTGCATCTTCCACACGGCATGTCCTACCCCGTCTCGAGCCAAGTCAAGACCTATCAGCCCCCGGGCTATAACGTAGGGAAGGCCCTTGTTCCTCACGGAATCTCCGTCATCTTGAACGCGCCGGCGGTCTTTCGTTTTACCTCGGAGGCGTGTCCCGAACGTCATTTGACGGCAGCGGAAGCTTTGGGCGCTGATGTCTCGCGTGCGAGGTCGAACGACGCCGGCAAAATCCTTGCCGATCGGATCGTCACTTTCATGCGCCGTCTACGCGTTCCCAATGGTCTGAAAGCCGTGGGCTACACCTCTGACCACATCCCGTCCCTCGTCGAAGGAACCCTGCCTCAGCACCGCGTAACTAAGCTGTCTCCTCGCCCGGCCGGCCCCGAGGATCTCGCGAAACTCTTCGAGGACGCAATGGTGGCCTGGTAAGGGGTCGTGGAGACGCTCAACGCTGCGGCAGGGCCCACCTTCTCGCGCAGCGCAAAGATCTCCTCGACGTCCAGACGGCACGGCCCGTAGATTGCGAAACGAAGTGCGGTAAGGAACGGCAATTACTCGGTCGGCTCCTACTCTGGTCTTAAGGGAAATCCCCCGGACTAACCAGCCGCTGCCCCGCTTCTTACGAGTCGAACAACGTTATACACTGAACCCGCATTTCCAATTTGATTTCGGCATCCCGACCTTGCAGCGGCCTTCAGCGTCTTTATTTATAGGGGTTCAAGCCCTGTCAGGACGCACGGAGGCCAACACCCAATGGGTGAAAAAGAAAACAAGCCGTTTCAGCTCACCTTCAACGGATTTCTCAAAGTCGATTTCCAAGGATCGCGCGTCACCTCGGATGGTGGCCTGATTCTCATTCGGGAACTGGACGAGCGGCTCGGACTGGGCAAGCTGATCGACGAGCATCTGACGGATTCGCGGCAAGGCACAAACAAGAAGTTCCCACTGGCCGACCTGGTGCGGCAATCGGTCTACAGCCGCCTCGCCGGCTACGAGGATCTCAACGATGCTGCCCGTGTCTCGGCTGACCCGACTTTTCGTCTGATCGGCTCGAAGAAGAACTGGGATCGCGGCGGGGCGCTTACGTCGCGTCTACAAAGCTTTGAGGCAGAGCTGCTGGCCAGTGAAGAGAACCTGCTTGGGCTGATGGCGGTGAACCGCGAGTTGGTCGCTCAAGCCCAAGCGCAGGACGAGTCCGAGCGTGTCGTGCTCGATATGGACTCCACGGAAAGCCCGGTCCACGGTCAGCAGGAAGGCAGCGCTTACAACGGCCATTTCGAGTCCACCTGCTACCACCCGCTGTTGCTGTTCAACCAGCACGGTGATTGTCTGGCGGCGAAGCTGCGAGCGGGTAACGTGTCCAGCGCCGAGGACTGGGACGAACTGCTGCTGCCCGAGATCGAGCGCCAACAGGGAGAAGGCAAGCAAGTGACGTTCCGCGCCGACGCCGCCTTCGCCAAGCCGGAGATCTACGAGGCGTTGGAGGATCGCGGAGTGGACTACGTCATTCGCATCCCAGCAAACAAGAACCTGGAGTTGGAGATCGAAGAGATTCTGTTCCGTCCGCCGGGCAGGCCGAGCCTGAAGCCACTAGTGCGCTACAAGAGCTTCCGCTATCAGGCCGCGAGTTGGTCGAAGCCTCGGCGGGTTGTGGCCAAGGTTGAGCACCACCAAGGCGAGTTGTTTCCTCGCGTCGGGTTCATCGTCACGAGCATGAGCTTGCCCAGTCGGTCGCTGGTGCGCTTCTACAACAAGCGCGGCACGGCCGAGCAATGGATCAAGGAAGGCAAGCAGGCAACCCACTGGACACGGCTGTCCTGTCATCGTTTCCGGGCAAACGAGGTGCGTTTGCAGTTGAGCGTGTTGGCCTACAACCTGGGGAACCTGTGGCGGCGGCTGGGGCTGGCGCAGAGGATCAAGAACTGGTCGCTGACGAGCTTGCAGCATCGGTTGATGAAAACCGGAGGGCGGCTGGTCAAGCATGCCCGCTATTACTGGCTGCTGTTGGCCGAGGGGCATCTCAACCGCAAGCTGTTCGCTGAGATGCTGGGGCGGATCTGGGCGCTGCCTGTGCCAGGCGGGTAACGGGCGACGGCTGCGACGGAGAAGAGACGCTGGGTTGCTGAAGAGGGAACTACTCGGAGCCGTGTCGGCGAAAAGCCCTCCAGCGAGCTGGAACGCGGCGATCGAGCGGCATTCAGCGACCCAAACGGGAGCGAACGGAGCATCGATCGTGAGAGGAAGACGAAGACCTTGCACCCGAGCCGCGGATTGGAGTATCCTGACCATCGCGGGATGGCCAAAACGGAAATTCCAGTCAAACAGATTCAAGTACCACCATTTCGAGAAGTAGAAATCCGCCTGAGTGAGGTCCGCGTTGTAATACACCGTCGAAAAACTAACGATCGAGTAGCCCCACCGCTGTAGGAATTCCGTCAACCGGTTCTTCCGCAGCAATCGCCTCACCGGGCGCCAGTCAGCCTTGTCCTTCAAATCGGCGGCCACGAGGCTGTCTATGTATTCGGCGTTTAGAGTGGCCGTTACCGAGAGAGCGGTAAGAGAATAATTCGCCAGGCTGCCCTGGGCGACGTAAAACCCCTTCTCTTTGAGGCCTCGAAGAAAGTCGGAGTTGTCATATTCATAGAATTCCTTCAGAACGTCGCTGCGCCCGTACCCATCCAGAACGATAAAGTAAATGTCCGCTGAAACCTAAGGCGAGGTTGTGGTATGGAAAGAACGTTCATTCGAGTAGCTAACCGAATTGTCAATGTCCAGGCGATTCACGAAGTCGAAATTGATGAGAACGGCGAGATCGTGATTCGCATAGCGAACAGCGACAAGCCCGTGCGCATCGGCGGTGTGAGGGCCCAAGAGTTCCTCGGCGTGCTGGAGCGCTTCACGGTTTCCAAGCGGTCGGCTGCCGGCGGCTAGATTGGTTCTAGTTGGAGCGCTGCGCGGCTACACTAGTCTGGTTGATTCTCGCCCGGAACGTTCGCCCGCTATCGGTTAACTGGACGCCACCGCGGGCTGGGCAGGCAACTCCTTGTTTTGCTAATGGAGCTGCTGTTAGTCTCAAGCTACTCATATCGCAGCGCGAGCATCGGATCCACCTTTGGTTGCCCGAGGTGCGGGAATGTAACATGCGGCCAGCGCCACCACCGCCGGGCAGACGATGAGGACGTGACGGGATCTTGGCGCTGCACTTCGAAAAGCAGGCCGCGGAGAAGGCAGGTGAGGCCCAGCGCTGCCGCGGCCCCGATGCCGACCGCCGGCAGGGTGAGCTTCAAACCCTGCTTGAGAATCATCCGCTCTACCATGGACTTGTCAGCGCCGAAGGACATCCTAATCCCGATGTCGTGACGCCGCTTCCTCACGGAGAAGCTCGTTACCCCGTACGCCAATGAGAGCCAAGCCAAAAGCAACTGCTGCGAAAGCACTCAGGAACCGGGTGTATTAGGGATGGTCAAGAAGATCCGGCCGTTTCAGCGGGTCAGGTTCCGTCCGGGGAGGCTCACCTACTCCCCTAGGCAACGCCGGTTCGACTGTCAGGGGACACGTCCCCGGGCGAGGCCACATTGGACCCGGTTTTGATTTCTACCACCGGCTGTGATACGATCCCGCGAGGCATGCAGCGGATGGAGTTGCGCTAGAGCCAGAACGGCAGAACTAGCGGCCCTTCTTGTCCCTTCAACATAGTCACCGCAACTCCCGGCAGCGGGCGCCAGCTAAAACGATTGGCAGGTGAAATATGGATTGCATGGCCATCTTCGGGCTGCAGTTCCTCCTGAGTTTTGTCGTCTCCGGTCTTATTGCGAAGTGGTTCATCTCGCCGTTGTTAGCCAGCAAGCCTGTCCGAGAAGCCCTCGCCCCCCTGATTGTTCCCCATGCCTTCAGGCACATAGGTCTGGTGTTTCTCGTACCTGGAGTAGTAGCGCGGCCTTTGCCCGAAGCTTTCGCTAACCCGGCGGCCTACGGCGACCTGGTCACGGGAGTGCTTGCCGTCCTAGCGCTGCTTGGCTTGCGGAACCGCTGGGGGATCGCGTTGCCTCTAGTGTGGTTGTTCAACGTCGTGGGAACGCTGGACTTGATCTATGCGGTAACTCGCGGGACTCTAGAGCAGGCCGCTCCCGGGATGGGTGCAGCCTGGTACATACCAACTTTCTTGGTGCCCGCTCTTCTGGTCAGCCACTTTCTCGTCTTCAAACTGCTTCTGGGGCCTAGGCGCTAGCCAATGCGATCCGTTCCACAAGAAGGTCAAGCGCCGAGCGGTGGCGGGACCTCCGGGCTCGATCCGATGGTTTCGGTTGTAATACCCACAAAGAATGCCGGTGAAGAATTCGCCTCCACCTTAGAGGCCATTGGGGCCCAACGCAACATTTACCACGAAATCATCGTCGTCGACTCGGGATCGACGGACTCGACGGTCGAGCTGGCCCACCGATTCGGCGCCAACGTTTTCCAGGTCGCGCCTGAATCGTTTGACCACGGCCGGACGCGCAATTTCGGTTTGTCCCAGGCCTCTGGGGAGTTCTGTGTCTTGCTTTCCCAAGACGCCGTGCCGGTGGGCGAGTCATGGCTGTCGGCGCTGTTGGAACCTTTCTCCGACGATCAGGTAGCAGGGGTCTCCGCTTGTATGGTCCCTCACGATGATGCCGACCCTATGGGCCGTTGGGAGACCGAGTCTCACGGCGAGCTCATGGGCAATTTCGTTCAAAAGTACGGCGTTCAACCTTGGGATTGTTTTTCGTCTCTGACCCGCGAGGAACGATTGCGGCTGACTTGTTTCAACAACGTTTGCTCCGTGCTTCGCCGAGTCGTTTGGCAGGAACTGCCCTTCCGCCCAGGGGGTTTCGCGGAAGACATGGACTGGGCGGTGCGAGTCCTCGCTGCGGGTCACCGACTGGCGTACAACCCGCGCGCCCGAGTCGTCCACTCTCACGACCGCCCGCCAAGTTACCATCTGCGGAGACACTACATTTCGAGCAGGATCGTTCCTCAAATCATTCAGTGGGATCCACCTTGTCTGGCCATCCACGACGACCTCGAGCTTGGCTATTTGATCCACTCTCTCCGGGCGGAGGTCGCCTTTCTGGCAAAAGAACGGGCGAACAGCTTTCAGCGAATTGAGGAACTCAAGCCCACCATTGCCGCGGATACGCCCCGGAAATCTCTGCTATCGGCCCTTGGGCTAGGTCACGGGGTTCCTGACTACCCCGAACACGAAATTCGGAAGTCGTTTTACTTCCAGTTGGCGAGGATCTGGCGCTCCGATGTCAGTGTCGGAGCCGACCAGATGGGAGATCTGCTTGAGAAGCTGCTCGCAAGAATTGTGGGAGAAACGCTGGGGTCTTACTACTTCTGGTGCGATCGAAATGGGTGCGTGTCTGAAAATCTGCAAAGCCTTGACCGCTCGCTATTCGAGGAGGGGCAGCTCGGACCTCCGCTGGTGGGAGGAGATAGACCGCGTGCTGGAGACTCACCAGGGAGGGGGGCAGGTCGACCTCGCCCGACGAATGCGAAGATCGGGCCGTCTAGAGCAGACCGCTCAGCGTTGCGCCAGGCGACTCCGGGCACACGTCCGCAACTCCGGCATTGGTTCCATTGAACGTTGGGCCAGATATCCGCTAAAAACTGCGCTGATGGTGATCCCCCTCGGCATCAAGCGCCGGGTCAATCGGCTGGCGCGGGGATCTTTGTTCGACCTGAGCGTGTATGAGCGGTTCGCTCCTCGAGGCGCCTTCCGCCAGGATACGTTCTTAGCCCCGCTCTCGCACGAGGTCAACCGAGCCGTCCAAAGCACCGGGAACTATCCGGATCTCTTTACCGGTGCGGGAAACGATGAACTGGCTCCCTCGGGCTATGCCTGCACCCTCCGCAAGGGAGTATTTGATGTTTTGCGCCGTCTTGTTGCCCAACCTACGTTTCCGGGAGCCGTCGTCGTATTCCGGACGGTACCTCAACTCGGAGGCCACACCTTTTGACGAGACGGCAAATACTCGTACCTCGGGGGGCGGATCCCGTTCGAAAATGTGGGACGGCAAGCTAACACGAAATCCCGCTCGCTCCAGCGATGGAACCTTAAACCCCTCAACGAGGTCGCTTCGGCTGACCACGGTGTGCCTGCAGTGATCCGCTTCGCCGTCCACGAAGACCGCCACCTGGCCGGCGGGCTGGCGGTGGGACCCATCGAACGCCCACCCGCTAAGCGCGAAGGTGTGCCACAACCAGGCGTGTCGCTGCACCACATCCACCGAACCGTCCATGGTGCCGGGAACGATGCGGATGGTGCCACCGGTCGGCTCGACTCTGATTTCCTCAGGCGCCCCGGACGCTGCTTGCGCAAGGAAATACCGCCTCGAATTACCCAGTGTTGCCGATTTCAACCGGGAAACGAAGAGGCGAAATCCGTCCGGCAGGTTTTGAGCTGCCTTGGCGAATTCCCGAGATAGCCCCGCCAAGCGCTGCAACCGCGGGTGGTCGTGGGGCCACCGCGCTCTGCGAAAGCTTTCCCAAATTTCGGGATCCTGAACTCCCTCACGACGAAGATGCTCTTGCAAGAAGTTCAGTAACTTGAGCATGGCCAACCGGAACTTGCCGGCTTTGACCGCGCGATGGATATAGGAATCGGGATGCATCCGGTATCGCGCCACACACGTTCCGGATACCCACACGGTCTTCTTCAACAGCACCTTGAATAGAAACGCCAAGTCTTCATAAAAGTCTCGGAAGGTTTCCTCGAACCAACCTACCTCTCCCACTACTTCCCGTCGAATCAGAAAGCTGCACATCGTGGGATCCGCAGCCTCGCCAAAAGGGAAACACTTAATAAACAGTTCCGGCGGACCAAACATCCTGTCGTGTGGTACGGCTAGGTACTGCGCGCGATCCCGCTCCGAATCGTCGGGGTCTTGAGTCCAACTGAACCAATATTCAATGGGGCCGTACACCATAGCTGCCTCAGGGTGTGCATCAAGAATATGGACCTCGTGCTCCAGCTTGTGTGGCAACCAGATGTCGTCCGCGTCCAGAAAGGCGACGTAATCGCCGCGCGCGTTCTGGACGCCTACGTTACGAGATGCGCTCATACCTCGGTTTTGATGCCCGGCGTGCTCGATATAACGTACTCGTGAGGGGTGCTGCTCCGCATATTGACGCGCGATGCCCGAGCTGGCGTCCGTGGACCCGTCATCAACCAAGATCAGCTCCCATTCCTCAAAATCTTGGGAAAACACGCTTTCGATCGACTCTTGCAGAAACTTTTCCTCATTGAGAAAAATGATGACGGCAGTAACTCGGGGTTGTGCATTCATGTTCGGGCAAAGCACTGCCGCCGCATTCGCATCTCGCAAACCCGGGAGAGAAGACGTCGTCTCGTTTCCTCAATCTTGGCTCTAGGTTCGGCCTGTTTCCTACAAAGTTGATCTGGGATGTCCCAGCGATGTTCCAGCACTCGCTTCAAGATCTGAGCGAATTCGCCAGTCCAGAGCGTTTGGTCGACACCGACCCCGTGAATCCCCTCGTTGATAGCCTCGACGTGAAGACTAGCACTCAGCAAACGGAAGAATAAGGCGAGGTAGGAGTTTTTATGGATGTGCACGCCGAATCCTCGTGTTATCGAGTCACCAATGAGACAGCTTTTCGGGCCTTGCGGCCCGGGCTATTTCAAGGTCGATGCTGCTGATTGGTACCAATACTAGCTAAAGTTTCTGTAGAATGACCAACCGATCGAGTCGCCGGATCTCGCTGTATTGGCCGGAGCCTAGCAGTTCCAGTGCAACAACCTCCCCGTCGGGAGAATGGTCTTTCCCGTCGCAGAGGGCCAAATAGCCGCCCGGCCTCACCCAACCAGCAAAATCGGCGAACTGCGGGGAGATCGTCTCGTAGTCTTTTCGACTATCGATAAACAGAAGGCTGATGGGGAGGTTCCAATAGGATGGGAAGCTAATCGGGTGAGCAGTGTTGGGGAATTGATGCCAGTATGAGAGGATTTCACAAGAATCCGTTAGGTCAGCCTCTGCGATAACTTGCTTCACGCTTGCTTCACGCTCGTCCCCGACTGAGTGCTCGTCCCTTAGTCCGCCCACGTCAATAACGTAGACCGTGGCGTCCGGGCAAACCTGTTTCACGATGCCGCCCAATAGCACGCTTGATCTCGGGGACTGGCCTCCGACTTGCACGATCGCGCCACGATCCGCGAGAAGTTCCTCCATGATGGCCCGTAAGGAAACACGAACCTCGTCCTCTTCCGGAAACCCATGCCATTGGTTCACTCGGTACGGGGCGGCGCTGGCGGGGTTTGAATGACGAGTACGATGGGCGACCGAAAGTTTCAACGGTAGAGCGGCCGCAACCCGTTCGGCGCTTGCCTGCGGTACATTCAAATCCTTGATCCAGGGAGCTGCCGCGTCCCGGAGGCGAGCATCAAAGACCATTGCGTGGTCCACTCCGCCGACATCAAGAGAATCGCCCTCGTAGCTATTGGCCCTCCACTCCTTTTCTAACTCTCCGCTTTCGGCTAGCCGCTGCCACCTCAGCCATTGCCATATCAAGGGATTCTCGCTCTCGGTCGCGCGTTGCCCGCAAGCGGCCAGCGACTCGAGCACAGCGCGGCACCGGAGCGGGGCGTGGAGGCAGACAACCTGATCTGTCTGCTCGGTCGGCCCGCTCGAATCCATGATCGTATGATTCCCTACTCCAAACGCCAGCGTTGGAGAAGCGCGGCTGATCCACTTGGGGGGGTACATCATTTCGACATAGGCGAACTGACGTTCCTGTACCAGGCGTCGCACGCGATCCATGGGTCCAACCGCTCGGGGAGTCCTCCTGGTCATGCTCAGAAGTGACTCTGTCGATCTTTCGACGCAATCCCTTCTTTGTATGAAGTTCACCACCTGCACCTCGAGCGCTTCGGCGCTGGATTGCTCGAGCAACGACGTCAGGTTGCCGGCCGGCGCAGACCAGAACTCATCTGCGTCGACCGGTATCACCCAGTCGGCACCACGGAGGTAAGCCTCACGCGCAAGTTCCGTAACGATTTCGGACTGGTAGTACGGTCCCGTATATCGAGTCCACTGAATGGGGAGACGCTCAGCGAGCCGAGTCAGGATTTCAACCGTCCCGTCCGACGAGCCGTTGTCAACTACCAAGAAGTGGTCGACGCCTTGGGCCAGATGGTGAAGAATGTTGACGCGAATGATGTCCGCCTCATTCCTCACCATCATGACTGCAAAAATGTTCACGTTTTGGGAATCGTTCGGATTCTAGTCAGGTTGAAATTGGACCCTCACAATCTTCGCTGTTTGTCAGTGTCCGAGCCTCAGCAAGCAGACACTTCGTGGACGCGAAGTTATTCCCGCATTCCTGCGTGTGCTCCGCTGAAAATTGGCTCGTAGTGGAGTCTTAGTAACCGAACTACCGATTCGCTGCAGTCTTCGACCGAACTTGAGGAAAGTGTATCATGTTCTTTATCGTCTCTCCAGAAATCGCTTCGGGAAGGCACTCGGACGGGTTCTGCGTCTCCTGAAGTACCGATCTATCGAGAAGATCCGCATGGCCCCGCCGACGACTCAGAGCCTGCGCATCATCGTCACAGGCTGGGTATTGCGGGAGCCGCTGGGCGGAATGGCCTGGCACTTTCTCCAATACGTGCTGGGTTTAGCGGACCTCGCTCACTGCGTCTACTACGTTGAGGACAGTGGTGATGATCCCTCCTGTCACCATCCTTGGGCAAACGTGATCGATTCGGACTGCAAGGATGGATTGAAGTTTGCCCGTGCTAGCTTTGAGCTGCTCGGGCTGGATGAGCGCTGGGCATACTACGACGCACACAAGGACACGTGGTTGGGTCCATGTGCCGAGAAGATCTTGGACATCTGTCAGGGTGCCGACCTTCTGGTCAACGTCGCAGGCTGGGTCAACCCCTTGCGCCCCTGGCTCCAAGAGATTCCGGTGCGCGCCTTCCTAGATACGGACCCAGCGTTCACTCAAGTGCGGCATCTCCAGAGCCCTCCGGCCCTGCTTCATGCGCGCCAGCACACAGTTTTTTTTTCGTTTGGTCACAATGTAGGCAGCAACGTGTGTAGCATCCCAAATGATGGACTCCCCTGGCAGCCCACTCGCCAACCAATTGTCCTCGCCGCTTGGCCTGCATGTCCGGGAAGGAAAGACGCGAAATTCACCACCGTCATGTCGTGGGACAGCTACGGGGCGCACGAGTACGGGGGAGTCCTATACGGTATGAAGTCCAACTCGTTTGAACCCTATCTCGATCTGCCCCGCAGAATACCAATCCCGTTGGAAGTGGCGGTGAGGAAAATCCCGCCAGAAAGAATAGATCAGTTGCGCGACGGAGATTGGGATTTAGCCGACCCACGGCAGACGAGCCTCGACCTCGAATCGTATCGCGAGTACGTGCAGCGTTCAAAAGGCGAGTTTAGCGTCGCCAAGCACGGCTACGTGGTTAGCCGAAGTGGATGGTTTAGTGAGCGCAGCGCGGCTTACATGGCTAGCGGAAGACCTGTTCTCCTCCAAGAGACAGGCTTCTCGGATTGGCTCCCTACCGGCCTGGGCATCCTGGCGTTTAACAACCCGGCCGAGGCAGTGGGAGGTATCGAAGACGTCGACGCCGACTACGGCGCTCATTGCCGAGCCGCCAGGGAAATTGCGACCGAGTATTTCGACTCTCGAAAAGTATTGACACACCTTATAGAGCAGGCGATGAACGCTCACTCCGACAAGGTTCGGGAAAGCCATAGCCATCGAGCTTGATCCGTGAAAGACTCACCCCTTGTCTCCGTCATCATGATTTTCCTCAACGAAGAGCAGTTCATTGAGGAAGCGGTGCGGAGTGTATTCCAGCAAACACTCAAGGATTGGGAGCTGCTTTTGGTGGACGACGGTTCAACTGACACCAGCACTCGCTTGGCACAGCGATACGCAGCAGAAAACCCCTCCCGGGTTCGCTATTTGGAGCACCAAGGCCACCAGAACAGAGGGATGAGCGCCTCCCGCAACCTGGGAGTCGGGCACGCCCGGGGAGATTCTATCGCGATATTAGATGCGGACGATATCTGGCTTCCCGAAAAGCTGGAGCGACAGGTGGCCACTTTTGAGGAACGGCCCGAAGCGGAAATGCTTTTTGGCCCGACGGAATATTGGTTCAGTTGGGCCAGAGGGCCCCATACCGAAGAGTTGGACGAAGTGCCTGATCCCGTCTACCCCCCCCACAACCTGGCTCCTCCTCAGTCCTTGCTCATAGCTTCAATCAAAGGCTGTCCCCCCGCACCCTCCAGCATCCTGCTGCGGCGCTCACTTATCGACAGGGTGGGCGGCTGGGAAGAATCCTTCCCGGGCCTGTTTGAAGATCAAGTCTTCCTAGCCAAGGTCTACGCAAACGGAGCAATATACGTGAGCGATGAGTGTCTCACCCGCTATCGGATGCAGCCTCATTCCTGCTGCTATGTTGCGCTTCGAGAGGGAACCTATCATCCTGGCCGTTACGCCTATCTAGAGTGGCTGGAAGTCTACTGGACGGAGCAAGGGCTGCGGGAATCCGACGTTTGGCAGGTACTTCAAGAAGAACTAGCACCCTATCGTCAGCCTAATCGCCACCGATGGTCCAGTCAGATCCGGCGATTCAAAGAATACGTCGAGTGGCTCTTGAGTGCTAGCTCCGTTGCCGGTCGAAAGTTCAAACGAGCCGTGCTCGGCCATGGAGCCGGCTCGATCAAGGCAGATCCCAATCCCGTCTTGGTCTCTGACTGCCACCCCTCTCACCGCCCACGCGGCTTGACGACCCTGAAATGGACGTCAAAAGGTGTGGATCACGTGGAAGTACATCTGAACGCGCCCGACGGGCCTCTTCTCAACGGGAGCGGCGGCTCACGAAACGGTTCAGCTCGCCGGTGGGGCGAGGAAGGCGCTACTTTTTATTTGCAGGATACCTCGGGGGACAAACCGTTGGTACTGGCTCATACACTAGACGTTGTTCGAGTGACGATTGATCTCGCGGGGAACCTTGTCCCCGCCTTCTAGCTACGGAAAGCCACGATGAGTGCGGCACCTAGGTCGCAAGGGGCGGGTCAAGCGAAGCTCTTGCTGAGCGAGAGGGACCTGAACGCCGTTTAGCTCGCGACGGCCCAACTTGTCGGTTCCGGGAAGCGTGTTTTGGTCGTCGGGTCTATCACAGACGTTCTCCTACGTCAGCTTCGCTCCCGGGAGTGCGAGATTTCCATGATCGATCGCAGACGGCGAACGGCACTCAGCGGAACAGCCCTTTGCGAGCGCGTTCTCGTAGGCGACGTGGAGCATCTGAACCCGGTTCGGGAATTCGGAAATGGCAGCTTCGACTGTATTGTCGCCGTTGGCTTACTCGAATCCGCCAAGAACCCAGAGGGAGTACTTGTTCGACTAAAGCATTGTCTTCAGGAGAAGGGATTTCTCGTTACCGCAGTACCGAACCCTTCACATGGCGGCATGCGGCTTGGGTTTCTCCAGGACGGTCAATTCGGATTGAGTCAGCGCGGCACCGGAGGTCCCACTCAGACTGGACACTACGACCGGGAAAGCCTGGAGAGCCTGTTGGATGGGGCTGGTTTTGCCCTTGGTCGCCTGGAACGGCATCGAATTCCGATCGAGGCTTCCCTTTCTCCAGAACACCTGGCTTCGGCTCCACCCGGCTTACTCAAGAGCTTGTCCAGCGAACCGGAGGCGACGACGAGTCACTTCATCGCACTGGCCTACCCGCTGCCTAACCTCTCGCTCGACTGGCTTCGCGAACAAATGCGTCGGCTGGCGAAGGAAAACGACGCCGCGCGCCGTGAATTGGCGGACCTGCGTCCCCTGCCACAGCGTCTCGCCAGAATGGAGCAGGCGACCGCCCTCCTCCGAGAAACACTCAAAGCCGAAGGGAAGCGTCACGACCGGGTGCGAGCAGACTTGGCCGCGGCGACGGCTCGGGTCGAGCATTTGGCCCAGAACAACCAGATTCTTCGGGACGAGCTGGTGCGTAATGAAGCCGTCCACGAACGGCTGCTCGAGATCTCAGCCCAAGTCAAGCACCTGAGTGATGAAAATCACTGTCTCTCCGAAGATCTGCGTCGGGCGAACGCTGAGCGCGAGACGGCTCGCCGTGTTGAGGAAGAACGCGACGGACTGCGAGGCGATTTTGAGAAAGCGTTGAGGCGCGAAAAGAACCTCCGAGACGAGATTGCCCGCTGCGGGGAAACCGCCGCCCGGGCACGGGAACTCGAAGATGCTTACCGAGCGGCAGAAGAACAATTACGCGCCCTGGAGGCGAGCCCTGGCTGGCGGCTCATATCGTCGTACCGCGGTTGGCTCAGCCGCCGCGTGTGGACCAGGCCCTGGCTGCGAAAGCCCTACGAAGCCTTGGCTGCGCGCCTTCTTCCAGGGGCCGACTCGCGCCGGGCCGGGTCCTCCGAGACTCCCGTAAGCAACGATAGCGAGATGGCCGGGGAACTGGCTACGACTTACATCGAGCTACTTTCCGACTCCAGCTCGTTTGTTCACGAGGACGATCTTCGATTTGCATTGGAGAGCCCGCCTGCCGGCACCGTGCCCGTTAGAGGAACTATCGACGTTCGCGGCTGGGCCATTGCTCTTGAAGGGGTATCGAGTGTCACCCTCCGTGTCGACGACGGTCCCGAGCTCAATGCCGACTACGGGCGTCTCCGACCGGACGTAGCCCGGCACCACGCCGAGTTTCCGAACGCAAACCGTTCAGGGTTTCGATTTCGGTGGGACACAAGCGAGACACGCGACGGAGTCCACCGACTGCGAACATCTCTCGAAACGGAAACTGGTCGGCGGCGCGAGTTGGCCCGCGACGTGCTCGTCGATCAACGGGATCCCTACCATACTTGGATCGAGCGCAACGAGCCTTCGAGTCTAGACAAAAGGGCTATGCGCGATGACTTGGACAGGTTTGCTTATCAGCCGACTATCAGCGTGCTCACCCCTGTCTACAAGACTCCCCCTAAGCTACTATCCGCCTGCGTGGAGTCCGTCACGTCGCAGATTTACGACAACTGGGAACTATGCCTGGTGGACGATGGTTCGGCGGATCCCCAATTGTCGGCGCTTCTAGAGGAATTACAGAGACGAGACTCGAGAATCAAGGTCAAAACCCTAGCCTCCAACGGCGGCATCGCTGGGGCGACCAACGCTGCGCTTACCATGTGCCGGGGCGAGTATGTCGCCTTTTTGGATCACGATGACGAACTAGCTGACTTCGCGCTCTTCGAAGTCGTCCGGAAGCTGAACGAAAGCCCGCGCCCGGACGTGATCTATTCCGATGAAGACAAGATTGACCTCGAGGGCAGACGGTACGACTGGTTTTTCAAACCAGACTGGTCGCCGGATCTCCTCCACTCGGTCAACTATGTGTGCCACCTGCTCGTGTGTCAACGTTCGCTGGCGCTGGAGATGGGCGGGCTACGGGAAGGGTTCGAGGGCAGTCAGGATTTCGATCTCGTTCTTCGCCTTGCAGAGCACACACAAGCTATCAAAAGGATCCCCAAGATCCTGTATCACTGGCGCGCGGTTTCAGGATCAACGTCCCTTGACCTTCAGCAGAAGCCCGACGCCTCCTCGGCGGGGTGCCGCGCCCTCCAGGAGCACTTGGTCCGGATGAGGGAGAAGGGCGAAGCTTGTGAAGCAGGTCCTTGCCGCTACCGAGTCCGGCGCCCCTTGCGGGGCAACCCCGAGGTTTCCATCCTGATGCCGACCGCGGGCAACCTGGAGCGCCTCCAAGCAGCCCTCAAGTCAGTCATCGACGAGACGACCTACCGTAGATTCGAGATCGTCGTTGTCGACAACTCTTCGCGAGGCCAAGTCGTCGACCTGGTCGAGAAGCTCCGCTACTCTCGACGCCCGGTACGCTACGCCGATTTTCGCGAAAAGCCTTTCAACTTTTCTCAGCTATGCAATTCAGCGGCGCGGCTTTCCGAAGCGCCGTTCTACCTGTTCCTCAACGACGACGTGACCGTGGTCACAGCAGAATGGTTGGCGGCCCTCGTAGAACATGCTCAACGCGACGACGTAGGGGCGGTCGGCGCTCGCCTCCTCTACCCCAACGGAAGAATTCAGCATGCGGGAGTCGTGATGGGGGTATACGAGAATGCGGGACATCATTTTAAAGGCGTCCAGTCGGGTCAATCCTACTACTTCGATCTGCCGGACCTCGTTCGCAACTGCTCGGCGGTAACCGGTGCGTGTATGCTACTGCGACGGGAGCGTTTCTGGGAGGTCGGTGGATTCGACGAGCAAAACCTCCCCATTGCCTTCCAAGACGTCGACCTCTGTCTGAAGCTCCTTGAACGGGGCTACCTAAACGTCTACACCCCGTACGCAACCCTCTATCACCACGAAGCTTCCAGCAAATCCGCGGAGCAATACGTCCCCAGTGAGGCGGAAATCTCCTATATGCAAAACCGTTGGCGAAACTATATCGAGAACGACCCCTACTACAACCCCAACTTGACAACTGGAATTTCCGTTTTGGCCATCCCGCGATGGTCAGGATACTCCAATCCGCGGCTCGGGTGCAAGGTCTTCGTCTTCCTCTCACGATCGATGCTCCGTTCGCTCCCGTTTGGGTCGCTGAATGCCGCTCGATCGCCGCGTTCCAGCTCGCTGGAGGGCTTTTCGCCGACACGGCTCCGAGTAGTTCCCTCTTCAGCAACCCAGCGTCTCTTCTCCGTCGCAGCCGTCGCCCGTTACCCGCCTGGCACAGGCAGCGCCCAGATCCGCCCCAGCATCTCAGCGAACAGCTTGCGGTTGAGATGCCCCTCGGCCAACAGCAGCCAGTAATAGCGGGCATGCTTGACCAGCCGCCCTCCGGTTTTCATCAACCGATGCTGCAAGCTCGTCAGCGACCAGTTCTTGATCCTCTGCGCCAGCCCCAGCCGCCGCCACAGGTTCCCCAGGTTGTAGGCCAACACGCTCAACTGCAAACGCACCTCGTTTGCCCGGAAACGATGACAGGACAGCCGTGTCCAGTGGGTTGCCTGCTTGCCTTCCTTGATCCATTGCTCGGCCGTGCCGCGCTTGTTGTAGAAGCGCACCAGCGACCGACTGGGCAAGCTCATGCTCGTGACGATGAACCCGACGCGAGGAAACAACTCGCCTTGGTGGTGCTCAACCTTGGCCACAACCCGCCGAGGCTTCGACCAACTCGCGGCCTGATAGCGGAAGCTCTTGTAGCGCACTAGTGGCTTCAGGCTCGGCCTGCCCGGCGGACGGAACAGAATCTCTTCGATCTCCAACTCCAGGTTCTTGTTTGCTGGGATGCGAATGACGTAGTCCACTCCGCGATCCTCCAACGCCTCGTAGATCTCCGGCTTGGCGAAGGCGGCGTCGGCGCGGAACGTCACTTGCTTGCCTTCTCCCTGTTGGCGCTCGATCTCGGGCAGCAGCAGTTCGTCCCAGTCCTCGGCGCTGGACACGTTACCCGCTCGCAGCTTCGCCGCCAGACAATCACCGTGCTGGTTGAACAGCAACAGCGGGTGGTAGCAGGTGGACTCGAAATGGCCGTTGTAAGCGCTGCCTTCCTGCTGACCGTGGACCGGGCTTTCCGTGGAGTCCATATCGAGCACGACACGCTCGGACTCGTCCTGCGCTTGGGCTTGAGCGACCAACTCGCGGTTCACCGCCATCAGCCCAAGCAGGTTCTCTTCACTGGCCAGCAGCTCTGCCTCAAAGCTTTGTAGACGCGACGTAAGCGCCCCGCCGCGACCCCAGTTCTTCTTCGAGCCGATCAGACGAAAAGTCGGGTCAGCCGAGACACGGGCAGCATCGTTGAGATCCTCGTAGCCGGCGAGGCGGCTGTAGACCGATTGCCGCACCAGGTCGGCCAGTGGGAACTTCTTGTTTGTGCCTTGCCGCGAATCCGTCAGATGCTCGTCGATCAGCTTGCCCAGTCCGAGCCGCTCGTCCAGTTCCCGAATGAGAATCAGGCCACCATCCGAGGTGACGCGCGATCCTTGGAAATCGACTTTCAGAAATCCGTTGAAGGTGAGCTGAAACGGCTTGTTTTCTTTTTCACCCATTGGGTGTTGGCCTCCGTGCGTCCTGACAGGGCTTGAACCCCTATAAATAAAGACGCTGAAGGCCGCTGCAAGGTCGGGATGCCGAAATCAAATTGGAAATGCGGGTCAAGGCAGACGGAGGACTACGGTCTCCGCTGGTAGCGGCAACTTGCCGGTAATGGGCAGCTCAAAATCTCGTTAGCTTTCACATACCTTTGTCGGTCGGCCACCGAATCTCTTTGTCCAGTTAGCCCTTGCCCCATCCCGCCGCGAGCCGCAAGCGTATTTTACACTACTAGGGATGGGCCGGAAGGAAGACGCGCACTTCGGGAATTTATTCTCCGAGCAGTAGAACAACTTCGGGAAGGAACCGTGAGTAGGGAATAGGTCGATCCAGAAACCATCGAAGGGCTGAGGTGACTCGGCTACCTAAAGTAGCAAACAGGCTTTACATGAGGACGGTTGGTTCTTTTCCCAGAAGCCTTCACCCCGCATTTCCAATTTGATTGAGACCTCTCGACCTTCCGGCGGCCTTCAGCGTCTTTATCCATAGGGGCTAGAGCCCGATGAGGACGCCATGGAGGCCAATACCCAATGGGTGAAAAAAGGGTGAAAAACAAACCAAGCCATTCCAGCTAAGTTTCAACGGCTCGTTGAAAGTCGATTTCCAGAGATCGCACGTCACTTCCGACGGTGGCCTGATTTTGGTTCGCGAACTGGACGAACGGCTCGGTCTCGGAGAACTGATTGACGAGCATCTCAGCGACTCCCGGCAAGGCACAAACAAGCAGTTCACGCTCGCTGATCTGTTGCGGCAGTCGATCTACAGCCGCTTGGCAGGCTACGAGGACGTCAACGACGCCGTCCGAGTGTCGGCTGACCCGACGTTTCGCTTGATCGGCTCGCAGAAGATCTGGGATCGCGGTGCGGCCTTGACCTCGACGCTGCACGGCTTCGAGACGGAGATGCTGGCGAGCGAAGAGAACCTGCTGGGGCTGCTGGCGCTGAACCGAGAGCTGGTCGGGCAAGCGGAGTCGTTCGACGACTCCGAGCGGGTCGTTCTGGACATGGACTCCACCGAGAGTCCGGTCCATGGCCAACAGGAAGGCAGTGCCTACAACGGACACTTCGAGTCGGTCTGCTACCACCCGTTGCTTTTGTTCAACGGTCATGGTGATTGCCTCGCTGCCAAGCTGCGTCCCGGCAACGTGCACAGCGCCGAGGACTGGGATGAGCTACTGTTGCCGGAGATCGAGCGCCAACAGGCTGCGGGCAAGCTGATCGCCTTCCGGGGCGATGCGGCCTTTGCCAAGCCGGAAGTTTATGAGGCTTCGGAGGAACGCGGCGTGCAGTACGCCATCCGCATTCCGGCCAACAGGAGCTTGGCGTTAGAGATCGAAGACATCCTGTTTCGTCCGCCGGGGAGGGCCGGCCGCAAGCCGCTAGTGCGCTACAAGAGCTTTCGCTATCAGGCGGAGAGCTGGAAGAAGCCGAGACGAGTTGTCGCCAAGGTCGAGCACCACCAGGGCGAGCTATTCGCGCGCGTCGGTTTTATCGTGACGAACATGAGCTTGCCAAGCCGGTCGGTGGTGCGTTTCTACAACAAGCGCGGCACGGCGGAGCAGTGGATCAAAGAAGGTAAGCAAGCGACGCACTGGACGCGGCTGTCGTGCCATCGCTTCCGGGCGAACGAGGTGCGCTTGCAGTTAAGCGTGCTGGCCTACAACCTGGGCAATCTCTGGCGGCGGCTCGGGCTGCCGCAGCGAATCAAGAACTGGTCGCTGACGAGCTTGCAGCAGCGGCTGATGAAGACGGGCGGACGGCTAATTAAACACGCGCGGTATTACTGGCTCTTGTTCGCGGAGGGACATCTGAACCGGCGGCTGTTTGGCGACATGCTGCGGAGGATCTGGGCGCTGCCTGTGCCGGGCGGGTAGCACCGCACTTGGCGAATGCGAAATCTGTGTACTGAGGACGGAAGCTCGGAGGGGTGTCTGCGAAATTGACTTCGCAGCGACGGATCAGCCCCCATGAGGGGCAAGAAGGGGGCTCGATCGGTCCCGCCTCAGCCGCCGCCTCTTTCGGGTGGAGAAATGGTTGCGCTTCGCCGGGTGAGGGTGTAGACTCGTGCCGTCAGAGGAGCCAAATCGGAAATCCTCGATATAAGGAATGTCGGGTAAACTCATTCTCCCAATCAGGATGCTTCCTATAGGGAGCACGGCAGTCATCTCTCTGTTTATGTCCCTTCCGGCGCAGCCGGACCGGGTTGTCGTCGGGCCTAAGCCGCAGAAGGTCGAGGAAACATTTGTCGAGGCACCGGAGGGCATCGAGGTCGAAGTCTGGGTTGAATATCTGCACTACATGGGTGGGTCCTTCCCCCACTGGCAAACTGCGCCGCTAAGGAGCACATGGAAATCCGTGTTGGCTCCCTTGACGGTCTGGAGTACCTCATTAACTCAATCGTCATTGTCCGATGATCGGGTGTTCCAATGACCAAAAGAATCGCAATCATTACCTGTTTTGCTTTGCTGTTCGTCTGGGCTGTAACAGCTCAGCGGGATCGCTTGGAAGCGGTCGAAATCGGCCGTGAAAACACCGATTTGCTGCCGCGGGGTAAAGAAGCCGACGGTATCGTGGGCGACTTCGTTCTGCGCAACAACAAGCTTCACGCCCTGATCTCGGGTAGCCAGCCGTTGCGGCGGGCCAACATGAAGACCGAAGACGAATACGTCCTGCAAGGGTGTCTCTTCGATCTCGACCTCCGCGGCGAGGAAAACGACCAGATCACAGCTTTTCGTCCCGGCGGCCTGGGCGGCGAACTCTCTTATGTGCGAGTCGCTGAAGATGGCTCCAATGAAGCGGCCGTTGTCGAAGCTGTGCGCACAGCGGCCAAAGGCGATGGCCTCTACATCCGCCATGAGTATCGGATCGAGCACGACTGGCAGTACGTCCTGATTACGTCGGTCTATCGCAACGAGTCCGATCAAATCAAGACGGTAACACCGGCCCCTGTGTGGAAAGGTTTGGATGCTGTCTGGCAAGTCGGCGGAATCCGCTTGGGAGATAGTGTCGATCCGTTCGACAAGCGAGCCTATGCCTGGAGATTTCTTCAAGCCGAGGAACCGCCCGAGGAGGTTGAGCTCCCTCCCGGCGAAGAAGGGCTTTATCGAATCGCCCTGGCCGTGGCTGATTCGCCCTTGGCGGCCTATGGAATTGCGGCTGCGTTGTCGGGCCCCACCGGCCGGGTTGTTGGCAAAGTAGTAGACCCCGCTGGGACTCCGGCCATCCGCGCTAGCCTTCTTGTGCCAGTCCTCGCGAAAGAACTACCGCATTACCCCGACAAGGAAGGCAATTTCTCATTCCCAATGCCCGTGGGGACTTACACGCTCATTTTTGAAGATATCGGCCGCGATCGGTTCACGCGCAACTTTGTCGTGCGGCACAACAAGGAGACCGAGCTCGATCTCGAAGTATCACGCGCCTCGACCGTGCACGGAGAGATTCGTGACGCTGAGGGCAACTTTCTACCCGGCAAGGTGCAGTTCATCGGCGTCGGTGCGACACCCACACCCAACTTTGGAACTGACTACCGTGCCCACGGAGGCAATCACCAATATCACACGCACGACGGACGATTCACGCAGCAGACGCCACCGGGAAAGTATTTGATTCGCATCACCCTCGGCCCGGAGTACAACCTGTTCGAAGAGACGGTGGAAGTCGCAAGAGGCGAGACCGTCGAAATTCAAGCCACTCTCAAACGAACGGTGGATACCACCGGTTGGATCAGTACCGACTACCACTCCCATTCGACTCCGAGCGGCGACAACTATTGCAACACCAATGACCGGGTCATCAGCTTTGCCACCGAACACATCGAGTTTGCGCCCACCACCGAACACAATCGTCTCTATGATTGGCAACCTCACATCGACCGGCTGGGGCTGAGTCAGCGGGTTCGAACCGTCGTGGGCATTGAGCTTACTGGCCGAGGACAGCACTTCAATTCCTTTCCGTTAGAGCGCGACCCGTTTGCTCAGAACGGCGGCGCACCGGTGTGGAATTTCGATCCTCGAATCAATGCCCTGGTGCTTCGCAACTGGGGCACGCCCACTCGGTACGAGGGCGGCTCGCGGTACGACTCGGAGGTCAATCCCCGCATAGGGGCGCCTCGTTTCGGGCCGCCGGACCGCTGGGTACAGGCCAATCACCCAATCGTTGGCACAGTCTTTTTCGACCGCAACGAGGATCAGGTTGTCGACGGAGGGTTTGTTGGTCTTGAAAAGCTCGTCGATGCAGCCGAGACTTGGAGCACCGAAATCCTCAATCTCAGCCCTACCTACGTAGAGCCGGGAACTGATCCACCCGTAGAACGCCAAAATCGCACCTTCGGCTGGCTCCAGATGTTGAACCAGGGCCGGCATGTCTGGTGCGTCGCGGTCAGCGATGCTCACCGCATCTTCGGGTCCGCAGTCGGTGGCTGGCGGACCTACGTGCCAAGCTCCGCCGATGAACCCAGCCAAATCGACCCTGCTGAGATCATTCGAAACTCCAAAGCCGGCCGCATGATGATCACCAACGGGCCGTTTCTCGAGGTGACCACCGCAGACGGCCTGCCGATTGGGTCAACCCTTGTCTCTCCAGCCCACATCGATCTGAAAGTCAAGGTACAAACACCGAACTGGCTCGACATCGATCGTGTGCAGGTTCTGGTCAACGGCCGCCAGCCCGAACAGCACAACTACACCCGTGACACTGATCCCGAGATGTTCCGCGACGGCGCGGTGAAGTTCGACCAAACGCTGCGGATTCACCTGCAGCAAGACGCGCACCTTATCGTCGTTGCCGTTGGGGAAAACTCCAGCCTGGAGAAAGGCTGGGGACTAGCCCCCCAGTCCAACATGCGCCCCATCGCCTACACGAATCCGATTTACGTCGATATCGACAACAACGGTTTCCAGGCCAACGGCGACATGCTCGGACATCCATTTTTGGTGACGCCCAAGCAGGGGTAGCTCGGCGACGCTAACAACGATCGGGCGCTTTTCCTCAGCTCTACCCCACAACCCTTGGTGATCTTCGAGTCTCCGTGGGCCCTTTCGCCCGTGCATCTCTTCGGTCGCTGTGGGATAGGCTTCTACCTATACTGAAGCGATGTGCAAAGTGGAAACCCGAGTTCACATCTTTGCTCTGTTTGGCTTCGCGGTAGCGCAGCCGTTGTTCGACCTACTCTCCAAGAACGCCGATTTCCTAGTAGCCCACGACCTTCGCCCCCTCGATCTGTTGATTCTGGCATCAATTCTTTCCCTGCTTCTCCCCAGCTTATTGGTTCTGGTCGAAACCTTTGGGAGTTTCCTTCATCGGCGAGTTGGGGATTACGCGCACTGGCTAGTAGTCGGTGTACTGGTTTCGGCCCTGGCCCTGCAGGTTTCCAAGAAACTGTTTGGTGGCCCCGGGATCGTACTGTTGGTCGGGTCAGTTGTGGTGGGCCTATTCTCAGGCTGGGTCTCTTGCCGGGTGCGTCTATTTCAGTCCTTTCTTACTTTTCTGTCGCCGGCTATTGTGCTGTTTCCAGCGTTGTTCTTGTTGCGGCCCCCAGTGTTGGAACTACTTGTTTTCGAGGAACCGAAGGCGAAGGCCGCCCCAGGGGGAGCCTCATCCGATATCCCGATCGTTATGGTCGTGTTCGACGAGCTTTCCACTTCTTCGTTGCTGAACGAACAACGATTGATCAATGCTTTTCGTTATCCGAACTTTGCAGCGCTGGCGCAGGATGCCCACTGGTTCCGGAACGCCAGTACCGTAGCTGAGCGGTCCTCGAGGGCCCTCCCTGCCATCCTGACGGGCCGGTATGCCAAGAAGGATGTTCCTCCGATAGCAGCGAACTATCCAGAGAACCTATTTACGTGGTTAGGCGCGAACTACGAGCTGAACTCTTTCGAGAGTTTTACCAACCTCTGCCCCGAGAAGCTATGTCGCGAGCTGGTTCTTAGAGAGACCTTTGGCGAGCGCATCCGGACGACGCTCCTGGATCTGTGGTTCATTTATCTGCATCTGGCGCTTCCCACGGATCTGACCCACAGTCTCCCCGCGGTCACGGCTACCATGCGAAACTTTGCTGACTCAAAGCCAAGAACTAAGGCTACGTCATTAGGGGAGCGGAAGCGCCGGAGCCGAGACTGGGTTTTTTTGACGTTCGTGAACTGGATCCAGCCTTCCGACAGCGCGGTTTTGTATTTTCTGCACACGTTACTGCCCCACGCGCCTTGGACCCATCTTCCCTCTGGGAAAGTTACTCATCTGTTCGGGATCACGCAAAGAAGGTGGGGAAGTGATGAATGGCAAACAGTCCAGGGTTTTCAGCGTCACCTTCTTCAGGTTCAGTACGCGGACCGTCTATTGGGGACCCTCAACGCGAGACTCCGAGAGGTGGGGCTCTACGATCGCTCGCTGATCGTCGTGACCGCCGATCACGGTCTGGGTTTTTGGCCAAATGAATCGCGTCGCGCGGTGGCGGAAAAAAACCGAGCGGACATTTTGGCTGTACCGCTCTTCGTGAAGCTTCCGCACCAGCAGGAGGCGGTGGTCAGCGACCGCAATGTCGAGATAATCGACATCCTTCCAACCATCGCTGACGTCTTACAGGCCAAGTTGCCTTGGACCGTCGACGGCCAGTCGACTCTGGGTCCTCCGCAGTCAGAACGCTCCCAGAAGCAGATGTTCAGGAGGGTGCCGCGGGGTGTCGAGCACCTCGTATTCAAGCCCGGCCTGGAGGAACTAGCGAACACGGTCCGGCGGAAGATATCTTTGTTCGGATCAGGTGAAGATCCCCGTAGCATCTACCGCATAGGTCGATTTCGTTCCCTGGTGGGTCGGAAGATCGAGCAGCTAGCCCACGCGGGCACTTCGGATCTGGAGCTGAAACTGAAAGCCGAGTGGAGTTTCCGGGAAGTGGATCTTGACGGGCCCTTCCTTCCAGCCCACATCGAGGGCCGGATCATTCCTAGACAACGTTCTCTCGATCGTCTGCATCTGGCGGTGGCCGTGAATGGCAGGATCGAGGCCGTGACCCAGACCTACCAAGACCCTGAGAGTGCATGGTCGTTTATCGCCATGGTTCCCGAGACAGTATTCAAGGCAGGCTCGAACCAGGTGGAGGTCTTTGTCATTTCAGAGTCAGAGGATGGACCGAGCTTAGCCTCTATTCGTATGAAAAAGAAAGATGCTCTGCGGTATTCCCTTACGCAGGCAGAGTCGGGGGCAGCTGAAGAATTAATCGTCTCCTCGACCGGTCGCGCCATCCGCATCGTTCCCGGGGCCATGGCCGGCTGGGTGGACTGGGTGCAACGACGGGCGGGGCATATCCGGCTCGGCGGTTGGGCGTCCGATGGGGCCTTCCACAAGCCCGCCGATCAGGCGGTGGTCTTCGTGGATGGTGAAGCGGATCATTACCATCACACCGTGGTGCCGCGCAGCGACGTTGCCAAGCATTTCAAGATGCCATCGATGGTAGAGGCAGGATTCTGGGTTGTTGTGCCGGGCTCTATCTTCGATCGAGACCCCCTACCCGTGGTGCGAGTCTTCGCCATCTCGGCGAACGGAGTGGCTTCTGAGCTGCGCTATCGTCCGGAATACTCGGGCGGTTCTTGGACCCACCTGGATGGTTCTTGGACCCACCTGGACCGTTCTCGGACCCTACGGTTGGGCAAGCATTGAGTTTCAGTCGGCCGCCTATTTTCACGTTCCGAGTCTAGGAGAGCAAACATATCGGTTTGCACCGGGAAATTGCTGGAGGTTGCCGGAAGAATGCAACGGGTCGGGCAATGAGTGAACGTTGACCGCGAATTGATTCTCGCGCCCAACTAGCAGCAAGGTGCCGTCAGGACGTGCTCGAAGCGCCAAGGGACGCCCAAAAGCTATTTCTCCGGCCCAAAGGGAAGATTCGGAACAGTTTTCGTAGTTCGCAGACGGCTCGATCAATTCCTCGTAACCGTCTTGAGGTGGGTAGGCCACGGAATAGCGGTAGGGCAGCTTCTCCGGCGCCGCCGTTAACGAGTCCCAGTCTCGCCTATCGAGGTAGTGTTCACGCCGAAACTCATCGGCAATATCAGAGACGTTATAGGTGGAACGGACCTCGTTTTCGAAGGCGAGCCAGTGCTCGTTCGAGTACTCGACAATCCGAGGGATCTCATCGAGGTTCGACTTGAAAGCCTGCTGTAATCTACGAGGCAAAACGGGCATCTTAGATTGCTATTGTCCGCGATGTCGGCTGCGACGTAGTTCAGAAATGTGGAAAATTCAAGCTGAACGTTACGCTCGCCGGAGTGGATGAGGCAGCAATCCGTACCTTGGACCCGGGCTTTAACGGTCAATGTCGGCCCCGTCCCGCACGAGTCCGGAATGGTGCAGCGAAACCCGTGCTTTCCGTCACCTATTCCAGCGCCAGACAAGTCTTCGCGAAACTCGCCCGCCACGGAGGTTGTAATGAGCCGGCCGCCTCCGGACACTTCGACGACGAGCCGGCGACCTAAATTACTTCGGTCCGCGGCCCAATCTGAGAGGTTCCGCCCTACGACCCCGTCGACAGAGCCTGTCGGATCGATGTCGCTGGTACCCGTATCGAGTTCACCGTGTGATGTTCCGGGTTCTGCGCTTCGGATGGACTGGTTCATGTTGGCGACCTCGGCTGCTACAGCGGACGCAACCGGTAGAGCCTTGAAAGGGCAGACCGGGCCCCACCAAGATCCAACACCTGAAATCAATTTTCATCTGCCCCTGTCACGGCCGTTTCCAGGCATTGTAACAGGTGCTTTCAGTCGGAAACCAGATCCAGACAGGCAAGAGGAAGGGCACTGCGCCTCGCCACCTGGTGAGAAAAGCGGACTAGGAGACCGGCACGGCGTCCGATTTCAGCTGGTCAAGCTGCCGCATGTCGAAACACATCCTTTCTCCTGCAGCAGACCTGCCAAAGCCGGCCAAAACGTGCTTCCCAGCTGGGATCTGGGGAAGGATAGTGTCCAGACACCATCCGGATTCCAGCCAGTCGGTGCGATAAAAGGCGCTGGGGATGTCCTTCCGCGCTTGACCAACGCTCGCGCGGCCTACATCAAAGCCATCGATCTGCAGCGTCACCTCGGCCAACGGCGCGCCTTGCGAGTTATCCGCCGCCCACCCGTTGATGTGAAGCTGTCTGTTTGCCTCTACGCGCACGGTGTCGATGAAACCGCGGATAATCGGAGTCCGCTGCCAATTTTCTAAACCCGGGACCTCGTCGCGAGCTGCCAGGTAAAGGTCCTGGTGGACACACAGGTCCCTTTCGATAGAGTAGAGGTGCTTGATGCCGCTTGACGAGCCTATCTTTCCGACGGCCGAGCGCGAGACAAACGTTACGCCGTACTCTTTCGGGTCAAGTTGCTCAATCTCAGCCCCAGGGAAGAACGTGAAGCCGCTGGGATCCAACGGGTGGCCGCGGCAGAGATGTTCGCCGTGCGTGCTGAATAACAAGACGCCGTTCGGCGCCAATGCTTCGTACAACTTGGCCAACCACTGCGTAAACCTCTCGCGGGGGAGATGGCTAAAAAGCGACACCACAAGAATCAGATCGTAGTGACGGTCAAAACGGACACCGTCAGGTTCTGTGGAGGAGACGAAGCCCCGCACCCCAAAAGCGGACGCCGCGAATTCTACGGCCTGCCTCTGAATGTCGCAGCTCGAGACCCGGCTCGCACTTATCTCCTGCACAAGGTACCGCGTAAACCGCCCGTACCCGCACGCAAAATCAAGGACATTTTCAAACGACGAAAGCTTCTTGCCGGCCCGAGCGAGCGCATTCTCGAGCGACAAGAGTATCTCGTGACCCCTCTTGAAGTAGAGGAAACGGCGGTACGCATCATCCACAACGAGACTGTCTTTTGTGAACTGGTACATCTCGTCCGCGGCGTGGATGGTCTTTACGAAACCGCGGTGTCGGTTCTCGACGGCCAGGTATCGCTCTGCGATCTGCATCTCCGGTTCCAGGAGTAAAACTAGGGGGCTGCCAGCTTTGGTCCCCCTGGCACCCAAATACCAGCCCTCATCGACTTACGGGCCGCCCGTCGTTCCTTGTCGCGGTCACTGCAGGTAGCCGAGCGATTTCAGCTTCTCGATGCGGTCATCACTGAGCTCCACTTCACGGTGCTCACTGATCACATGATCCGTTTGATTGCTCCTCCACTCGGCGAGCATTTCCCGGAGCTCCCGAACAACGGCAGGAAACTTGCTGGCTACGTTTCTCTCCTCCGCGGGGTCCGCGCGTAGGTCGAACAGCTCAATCGCTAAGGCCTTGTTCGATTCGATCAGCTTCCATTCTGGCGTCTGGATTCCATAACGAACCGATGAATACTGCGTGAACACTCGCTGCTCCTCTTTGGGCTTCGGCTGAGCCAGCAGGTCGCTGCCCTCCATCCGTCGGGTAACCGGGATGCCAACATAGCTCAGGATTGTAGGTGCTATATCGATCGTGCTGGCCAGCCGCCTATCCACCCGGCCTTTGGGAACAGAAGGCCCGCTTATGATGAAGGGAACGTGTAGCAGTTCTCTGTAAAGCGTTGCCGGATGGAAAAGGAGATTCTTTTCTCCCAATGCTTCGCCATGGTCTGCCGTCACCACGACAAGGCAGTTATCGAGGAAACCCAGTGTCTCTAGCTCGTCGAACATCTCCCTTAGCGTATCGTCAGTAAAACGAATCCCCCCGTCATACCGCGCCCTCACCAACTGCAAATCCTCCAGGCTCAGCTTTAAGCCGTCTTTGTATCCGTCTATTAAATTCTGACTAGACGGCACAAAGTTACTTTTGTAAGTTCCAAAGAGTGTTTTGTACTTTTCAGGAGGGAAATAAGGTGCGTGAATCTCGTAAGTGTGATAAAAGGCGAAAATGGGTCTGTGGTCGTCCTGGTGCCGATCAACTAACTCAACTAGGTCTCCGGCTCGAGAGGCTGCTCCCGCCCAGTCTTCATCGTGGAACTCGACAAACCCCTGGTCAAATCCCATCTCCGAGCTAACCCAGACACCGTCGCTTACCCCGAGGGTCAAATAACCAGCCGCCCGGAGAATCTCCGGCAGCATGTCAAGGGTCTCAGGAACTCTATTCTGCGAAGGCTCCGGTGGTTTAAGTCCATTGTGACCGACGCGATGAGTCTCCTGATATAGAGACGAAAACAGAGTGGCATGGGAGGATGGAGTGCCATGAGTATTGACAATCGCATTCGAATAACGTATACCTCGGGCCGCCAGTTCGTCCAAAAAGGGTGATGTTTCGCGTGAGTAGCCGTAGCAGCTGAGGTGATCCGCCCGAAGTGTGTCGAGGGAGATTAGAAGCACATTCGGGCGGCGGGGTACATCCCCGCAGTGACCTAGGAACAGCGCAAGCGTTGCGAGGGAAAAAGTGGTGCAGAAGAGAGGACTGTCCTTACCGTTGAACCAACCCATCAAATGTCGCGGAGCGTTGTTGCAAGAGCCTGGCGCCTCAGTAGAAACCTAGTGCTCAGTTGCAAAAGTTTGCGCCAGCAGAGCTTTGCACAAGATCCCCGCCGCATTCCCGCAGCTTACGCGACGAAGGTCAAGTGTATCGCAGCGGAGATCCGGTGCGCAACGGCGGCTGCAAATCGTGGGCATTGGAAACAAAGCGATGAATCGGACTTACAGAACTGCCCATTGGTGGCAGTCCTTGATCGGCCAGGATACGGACATCCTGAGAGGCGGGCGCCGGCCTCCGTGCGGAAGTTTGTATGGGGCGCATCCAAGGAACCAGATTCTCGAAGACCAGTGGTGAGTTGGTTGCCCTTGTCAATGGTCAATGAATAGCCCTCCAGGCATAGGAGTCGCTCGCAATGCCGAGCAACGGACGTCGACAATGTCCTTGGCCCAATGGCTCCCTCTTCCGTCCAAAGTTGGGAAGGGTATTCATATTTAAGGAAGGTTTCCAGCAAGGTATTTAGTGCCTGTTCCGCTATCCGAGAGGAGTGTCGCGCTTCCATCCAGAATATTGTGGGCGATCACATACCGACTGCCACTGCTGTCCGGTTAAAAGTCGAATAGAATCAATTGGTTGGGGTCATAGGGGGATTCGTTTGGGGAGTCGGATGGCTGGAGTGCCTGTAAAAGGGGCATTTTTTCGAATTGCGTAACGCTGAGAATCTGTAGAATCTGGTAAAGACTCGCTTCCAGCCCGAGGCGTTTCCGGACGATGGCGATGAGCACGTAAATCGAGACAGCGATCCAGATCTGCGTCTTGACGGCGTTCTCGCTGGTGCCGTAAAACGAGTTGATTCGCAGATGTTGCTTGATCCACTTGAAGAACAACTCAATCTGCCAACGCGACTTGTAGATGTGGGCGATGGTCAGCGCCGGGAGCGCGAAGTTGTTGGTCAGAAACTTCAGCCGCTTGTTCGTCCGGGCGTCGAAGTAACTGACCCTCCGCAACGGGTCGGGATAGGCTTGGGCCGATTCGATGGCAGCCAGTATGACGGTCTGATCCGAGCGCAAGCCCGTGGATTTGTCGACGGGATGCGAGTAGCGCCGTTGGAGCAAGATGTTCTTCTTGGTTCGCACGACGAAGAACGACGAGCAGAGAGTGAACACGAAGAGGCGTTCGAAATCGACGTAGGCCCGATCCATGACGTAGAACGCGCCGGCCTCCGGGCCGATCTCGTCGAGGATGTTGATGTCGTGCACTTTGCCTCCAGTAATGCGGATGAACGTGGGAATATTGCCGTGCAGATCCAGCAGCGTGTGCATCTTCACGGCGGCTTTTTGCTTGCGGAATCTCGCCCACGGAAACAGCGACAGGCAGAGGTCGATTGTTGTCGAGTCGAGAGCGTACAGAGTCTGGTCCAAGTCCACACCGATCGGGTCGTGGGCATATAACGGCCGTGCCATGCCAATCAAGACCTGCGCGAAGTCCGCGTAGATCCGCCAGTCGCGCGACTCGTTCGCGTCGGCCAGTGTCGAGCGCGCTACCCTGCCGCGGAATCCCATGTGGTAGAGTTTGCCGTGCATCGAACGCAGGCACGTCTCGATGTCGCGGAGGCTTGCCCGATAGGTCAGCTGGGCGAATGCCATCGCAAGAAACTGATCCCAGCAGGAGAAACTTTTCAGATAGGAATCGCCGCGGTAGCGCGATACACATTTCTGAAACTCTTTGCTCGGTAGGTGCTCGATCAGTTGGGAGAAAACCGTACGGCCAAGGTTCATCCCTCATTGTGCCGCGTCCGGATGCTCCGTTCAGGCGACCATTTGCGGCCTCGGGATTTCAAATCGTTCCCGGGCAAAACAGGCCATAAGACATTGAACGGTCGAGACTTACCGTCCGATGGCGCGACTTTCCCCGGACAGCACTGACCGACTGCTGGCACCGGCAGCGACGACGATGCCAGTGCCGGCGCTCCCCGAAAAATAGTTGCCAATGATCTCAAATGAGTTCACTCCGGCTTCTACCTCTATCCCCGCGAAACCGGCTACCATATTTTGAAAGACGGCATTAGCGACAATCGTGCCTCTCGTAGTTCCCCCGGATCGAACCAGAACACCCGCCCTTGCTCCGGCGTCTGGGTTAGTCACGTAGAGCTGGTTCATTGTTGTGAAGAGAGCGTCGTCCTCAATGTCTACGCAGGTGGTGCTGATTTGATCACAGATTACGTTGTCGATCAAATTCCACTTGGCTTGGGGCCTGTCGTGGTTGGGCCGACCGTGTTCTTATCAAGAAGAATCCCGCCCTGCGAATTGATGAGAAACGAGTCTGTAATCTGGACGGCCTCACAGCCATTCGCGAGAACGATGGCGTGCGCGGGAGCGTCATTGAGACCACGGAAAATGACATTCCGGACACCGCTGTTGACAACCCGCTGGAGTGTGATCGGGGCCGTAGAACTCGTGTACGGGACTCCCGCGTTGGTTTGCTGCCAGCCGTCGATCAGAAGATCGAAGGTATGGTCCGAGCCGGTTGTATCTCCGAAGAACGCAGTGACATTTCCCTGAAAAGCAATGTCCCGGACCGTGATTTGCGAGCCATCCAAGTTGAACGCCTTAAAGGCCGCGAAAAAGAATAGGCGGTTGAAGTAAAGTTCTATGAGATCCGTTCCGTTGAAGACCGTAACGGTGTTGGCCCCGAGAGAAAAGGCGTCCACCATAAAGTTTTCGGCACGGAATCTCTCAACTCCGGCGATGTCCGCAATCTCAAACACCGTCATCGAGGACGATTGTGGGCGGATTCTGGAGCCCAAATTCCCATGACCTTTTCCGACGAGGGCCGTACTTGTCTGGCCTATATAGATGGTCGCGTGCACGTCGAAATTTCCATCCAAGAACACGAATCTGCCGGACCCCGCCTCCCAGACGGCCTCCTGGATGCCGTCTGAAGCGCTGGTGATCGACCAGTTGCCCGAAGTGTGACTGCCGGCCGGAGTGAATTGGATGGTGCCCGACGAGGCCCCACTTGTACAGGTTCCCCCGGTAAGCAGGACGTTTTCATTGCCACCGATTCCGTCAAGAATTCTCAGGTAATGATTCGTGTGTGTGGCGTCTACGCCGAGAGGGCACGGCGCCAACGTCACGGTGGCCGCCACCGACGCGGTCAGACTTTGTGCCGGAGACTGCGAGAAGTCAAAATCCGAGGCGTTCAATTTGACATCCGCGTCGGGCTTGATCGTGTAACCCGTGCTCAGAGACCCGGAGATATCCCCGGACGCCGGGCTTTCCGTGTCGCGGCTGAGCGAAGACGGTATCCAGCCGTCGGTCAACGTCCCTGTCGGCCCCGCCTTGGGAATCGCGTTGTCCGCCGGCGTCTCTGTTGCCACTTCGTCCGTGCCGCCGTGCTGGTGAGTTGTCGCGTGCGGGCCGGCCGAATTGGGCGCACAGACGAAGGCCCCCGACTGCCAAACGAGAACTTCGTTCTCCGCACAGGAAGACAAACCCGTACCACCGTTCGACGGTGGCAGAGATCCTTTGACTTGTTTTGAGAGCTCAACGCGAGTCTGTGACAAAAGCGTCACGGCAAACAAGACGATAAATAAGAATGAGTTCCTGATCATGTATGTTTCACCAATGGTCACACGTCCCGAATCGTCAGCCGGACCGAATGTGAGCACACTCCGTAAATCCGGGCTACGTTTCAACCCGCCGGTCCGATGGACGATTGCGTTGGGACGCCCTTTTTCTCGAGATTCGAAACTTCCGGACTTGCGATCATGGCCTTGGGCTGACCGGTTAAGACGGTTCGACCCTCAGCCACAACCCCTCCCGGGTCGTTTCCCCTGGGAAGGTCTGGCAATGTGTCCTTTGCAGTTTCTTACTTTCGGGATCAGGCTAGCATCCGACCGGAGCGACTCTGCAGCCTGTTTGTCCTAAGGTGTTGGAAAACAAGTCAATAAAAACTGCAAATTGGTGTGAATGACTCATGGCTTTCAGTCACAACGGGGGATGAAAAGGGGTGGGAGGGTCAGGGTGGGCGATAAGCTATGCGGAGCTGGAGGAGGAGTTGCTGAGTGCGGTCTCGTTACGGAAGAAGGTCAGCCCCCGGGACATCGCCAATATGATCACCTTCCTTTGTTCCGAAGCTGGGAGCAGTGTCTCCGGCCAAGCCATTAGCGTCTGTGGGAACGTGGAATATGCGCGTTGAGGCACCCTCTGGAGGGTTTCCTTGATCCATTGGGCATCCACACTACTGCACGACCTTCCCACTCCCCTCTTGCAAAGTCGTGTAACGGTCCATAGGGACGTCGGTCCACTCTTCGACTTGACCGTTAGGCCAGTGAGCGCGAACGGCGGTAACCTCAGTCGAATCGCCCAGCCCAACCAACACCCGAGGATCATTGGCGGAAGCGTAGCTGCCATCCGCTCGCGCTCTTCGCCATAGCGTCGATCCTTTCGATCGGATCACGGCAACGCGTGTTCCCAGCATGTCGCGGTTTCCAGTCTTGTCCACCAGCCGCAGGCCAACCCAGTGCCTGCGGCTGCCCACATGATTGATCAGTAGCCGCGCTCGACCATTGTTGTTGACGATCAACACGTCAGTGTCACCGTCGTTGTCCAGATCGCCAAAGGCCGCGCCGCGGCCGACTTCCGACAACTTGAACACAGAGCCGGCTTTGTTGGTGACCTCCTCAAACTGCATGTTCCCGAGATTCCGAAAAAGCTGGTTAGGTTGGTGCAGGGGGTAGGGGTCCTTGGCTCTCGCGAGGGCCTCGAGCGTTTTCACTTCTCCATTGACCGCCAGGATGTCCAGCCAGCCGTCATTGTCGTAGTCGAAAAAAGCCATTCCAAAGGCAGTGTAGGGCAAGCTCGGTGCTCCCAACCGAGTGCGGTAGGAGAGATCGTCAAACCAGCCGTTCCCGTCGTTGACATAGAGTGTGTTCTTCTCCCCGTTGAGGTGGGTCATAAAGAGGTCTTCGTCCCCGTCATTGTCGTAGTCACCTGCATCCACACCCATACTAGCCTCGGGCTTGCCGTCGGCGTTGAGGGCACAGCCGGCTAGCATGGCCTCGTTCTTGAACGAGCCGTCGCCCTGGTTCATCCACAAATGATTCGGACGGCCGTCATTGGTCACATACAAGTCCAGCCACCCGTCTGCGTCAAAGTCTGCGGCCACCACTCCCAGCGACCCGTTGTGCTCCGCCGCGATCTGCGACTTTGCTGAGACGTCCTCAAACGTTCCGTCCCTACGATTGCGAAACAATCGTTCCGGTACCGGGTTGAACCCGCGGGGGCCACAGTAATCCCTCCGACCACCCTCCGAGAAGCACTTCTTGCGATTTGTGAAGCTGAAATCCACGTAATTGCCGACATAGAGATCCAACCATCCGTCGCGGTCGAAGTCCACAAACGCCGCGCTAATGCTCCATCGCTGGTCGGCGGTGCCGGTTTGACGAGTTACGTCGGCGAACGTGCCGTCCCCGTTGTTGCGCCACATCTGATTCGAGCCGAAATTCGTCACGTAGAGATCTATCCAGCCGTCGTTATTCCAGTCGCCGGCGGCTACGCCCATCCCGTACCCGCCGGCGTCAATGCCGCTTTTGTCGGTCACGTCCGTGAATCGCAACTTGCCTGAGGGGCCATCCTTATCCACTAATTCATTGCGATAGAGGCGGTCTTTGGGGGGCAGCGGACCGCGAGGCGGGAACGACGCATCCTCCAGCGTCTTCCCCTTTCCCAGCATGTTGCCCTGGACAATGTAGATGTCCAAATCTCCGTCGTTGTCGTAGTCGAACATCGCCGCGCCCGACCCCACCGGCTCGCAGTAGTAGTATTGGCCTGACATGCCGTTGAAATGCACGAAGTTGATACCGACGTCCTCCGCCACGTCGGTGAATATCGCGGTCTCGGTTGGAACAGCGCCGGCTTGCTTAACGCTCGTGTCCGTCGCGGGAGGCGTTTCGGTTTGTTTTGATGTTGACCCTTGGCCGTGGAGATGGCTCGCCACCACCATCGTTGTCAGCGTGCATGTCAAGACAAACTTGCCGATTCGGAAGGGGCCTATGGCGCGCGGTTCGGACGTTCGCGGTTCGGGATTACGAGCGTCCTTCATTTGTGGCGGTCCCTTTAGGCGAAGACCAATCCCTCAACGAAACTTGTGTGTCTCGATCAGGCCCTTGCGCTGCTGAATGACAACCCACTGGTTGACCTCGACGGATTCGAACGAATCTTCGTTCCCGTCAGGCCAGCGGATCTTGATATCAGCCCGAGTGTTTGTTCCCATCCCGAAATGCACCCGGAAGTCGCTTTGCGAGATGTGATAGCCGCCGCTACGCACCTCGTCGATCTGTTTCAGCTCGCCCGCTAGAACCGTAATGCGCGCACCGATCGCATCTCGGCCTGAGGAAGTCAGAGCCTCGACGAGCAGGGAGTTGCCGCGCTCACCAAAGTTCTTGATTAGAGACGGAGGCTCGTGCATATTGGCGACCACGATCTCCAGCGCGCCGTCATTGTCGAGATCGCCGATTGCGATGCCTCGCGACGAGTGACGCGCTGCAATCGCCGGCCCAGCTTCGGGCGAAACGTCGTGGAACTGCCCGTCTCCCCGATTCCAATAGAGCAGCCGCTGCTGCAAGAAAGTCTCGTTGATCTTGCTGCCGTCAACCTCCGGATAGATATGCCCATTGGCGACGAAAATGTCTTTCCACCCGTCATGATCGAAATCAATGAAAGCAGTGCCCCACCCAAGGTACCGTGTATTGACGGCCAACCCGGCCGGAATCGTTTCGTCCATGAACGTCCAATCACCGTCGTTTCGGTACAAGGTATGTGTGTCACCCGAGAAGTTGGTCTTGAAAATGTCCAGGTCGCCGTCTCCGTCGTAGTCAGCGGCGGTGGCTCCCATGCCTGCCTGTTCCATGCCGTCAATGTTATAGGCAGCTCCGGAGACGGCACCGAGGTCTTCGAAGGTCCCGTCTCCCCGGTTGCGGTAGAGAAGGCTGGGTGTCGAATCACAGGCCACAAACACATCCGGCCAGCCGTCGTTGTCGAAGTCGCCAGTCAGGGTGGTAAACCCGTAGTAAGTCTTCGGCCCGCTGATACCGGCCTTCTTCGAAACATCGCTGAACACGCCGTTGCCGTCATTCTCATAGAGGGACATGGTTTCGGCTGGAAGCCCCCTGGGCCCGCAAAAGACGGCGATCCCTTTCCAGTTGCACTCGGCGATTTGTCCCGGCCTTGGGGGTTCTCCAGCCTTCGGGATTTCTTCGGGGTCGAAGTCCACGTAGTTGGCGACAAAGAGGTCTAAGTCACCGTCCCGGTCATAATCAAGAAAGGAACAACCCGTGCTCCAACGGCGCTGGGGAATGGCCAACCCTCGCTGCTCCGTCTCATCGCGAAACGTTCCATCACCTTGATTCCGGAACAATCGATGCTTGCCCCAGTGTGTCACCAATAAGTCGGTAGAAGCGTCGTTGTCGATGTCTCCGGCGCACACTCCTTGTCCCCAGCCGGTGTGGACGAGGCCAGCCTCTTCGGTTACGTCGACAAACTTCAATTCACCGGTGTTGCGATACAGGTGATGTCTCGGTCGCAGTGAACCACGATCGAAAAGATCGCCGTTGACCAGGAAGATGTCTTGTAGACCGTCGTTGTCGTAATCGAAGACGGCGACCCCCGTCCCCGCCGATTCGACAAGGTAATCCTTTCGGTCTCTCACACCAAGCATGTTGACTCCCGTCAAGCCCGCCTCTTTGGCAAGATCTCGAAATTCGACCTCGGGTGGCGTGAGTCCTTCGGGCAAGGGCTTGCGAGGCAGGTCGGTGCGTCCCGTCGTCGCGACCCCTTGCGGCAACGCGGTCACGTGTCGGGGCCGGATCTCGAAATCGGTCCATTGCACGGCCGGCCGCCGTTTCTTCGCAAGCTTGTCGGCCACGAGAAACTGCAGTATGTAGTCGCCGGGCCTTAGGTCGTCGGCGAGCTTCATCCACCCCCGGTAGAAGACGCGCTTCCAATCCTTCTGCGGTGGCAGATTCAAAGCGAGAGGATCGGTCTCGAACACCGTCTTTGCCTCATGGAGTACGCGCATCCGTGCCTCCAGCTGCGGCCGTTTCTCAATGCGATCCACCTTGGCATTGAGAACCTGAAACATGTACTCGAGCTCCTCTCCCGGGTGAAAAACTCGCATAGCAGGACTGGATAAGATCTCAGCAGCAGCCGTCTCTACCCCTTTTCCCAGCTCTGGCGGAGGCCGTTCCCGGAGATAAATGCCGGACACAGCAAGACCACCTTTGTTGACTCTCGGGATCTCAATGAACTGGCTAGCCGAGCCTATCTTTCCCGAAGACGCATCGAGGACGGCGGCTCTTACCTGATAGGCTCCCGCCTTGCGAACCGGATGACTGACCGTGTAGACAAGTCCCTGTTCGGTAACTTGACGTGTCTTGGTGGTACGCCGGATCGCGAACGACTGCCGGCTCTGTTCCACCATTCGGCCGTTCTCGCCGAAGGTCATTATGGCGACGTTCACCACTGCCTTGTAGCGTCCGTACGTACGCTCCTCTCTGCCCGCGCCCGCGTGCGTCTGTTCCTCTTCTCGGCCGAACGTCAAGTCCTCTCCATCGATGTGCAACAGGCAGCTGATGAACGAGCCTTTGGCATCATTCCCAA
This sequence comes from Bryobacterales bacterium, assembly GCA_965248205.1. Lineage (GTDB taxonomy): Bacteria > Acidobacteriota > Terriglobia > Bryobacterales > UBA6623. Next base: position 5,571,761 of record CBDFIS010000006.1, on the reverse strand, counting down.
ACAATCCGGTCAGTTTCAGCCGCACCTCATCGGCGCCGAAAGGCGACGTCAGCGCGGCCAACAACCGATCGGTCTGCTCGGGATCCGGCGCCTTGTCCGCAACGCCCGCGAATCCGCTACGAGAGCGCACCCGCAGACCCGGTCGCTTCACCCTGACCTCGATCTTGTGGAACGATCGGTCGAAAGTTTCCTCCGGGGGTCTGTATCCGATGAGGTAGTAGCCCTTTTGGTCGTCCATCACGCGGCCGATAGCACCGCTGACTTCGTTCGTACTTGCCACAAACAGGCCGCCGGTTTCGTAGGCCAGAAAACCTAGTCCACTTTGTCCCTCAAAGTACTCCAACTTCCGGGAGTTCGCGACAAGAAAGGGATCGCTCTCGGTAAGGCTGGTAGCCGCCGTCACACCCAAGTGTTGAACGCCCCGCGGATCGATCGTATAGAGCACGACCGAGGCTCGGTTTGCTAGCTCCGTAACACGGCGCAGCCCGTCGAGAACGCGCTTGCTCTTGCCTTCGGCAGCCAGCACGCCGATACTGTCGGACAGCAGTACCACGGACTTGCGGCCGGGCAGGGTTTGAAGGCCTTGCACAATATGGCCCAGAGCACCCAGGGTGCCTACTAAGAAATACTTTTCGCGGGATTCAGACACCTCGAACCCCATGCCTCCGGCCTCGCTGCGATTCCGCACTTCTCCCCGCAAGATGTCCAACCGCTGCGTGTTCATCATGTCTTGAGTTGCGCCGGGCGGCAGATCACCCCCCTGCCCATCGGGATACCCGGAAAGGTCATCCGGCATAGAAAACGCGTCTACCCCGCCTCGCCCCAGCGGGTTCCACTTTAAGCGTCCAACTGCCGCCCGAAGCTGCCGTTTGTCGGAGGTGAACGACTGCAGGGCGCCGATTCCGCCGCCCGTGCGAAGTATGGCGACCAGATCATTCGGCTCCATCTGTTCGTCAATAAACGTCTGTAAGGAATCGCGCACACCGCGCATGCTTTCCCAAGACAGTCCCAGGTCGTCCACCACGAAGGCGATCGTCCTCTTCACCTGGTCCACTCTGAGGGCCGTTGGTGAGCGCCGTACAGTCCCTTCCGGGCGTAATTCGCCCGCCGTCGCGGCGTCTCGACTGGTTGTAGTGCCGGAAGCGATCGAGATGAAGGAGAAGTTACTGATCGGTTGGGGCTGTTTGTCCTGAAGAATCTCAAAGTCTTCAGCCGTCAGATCCGTAACTAATTGGCCCTTCTTATCCGTGACCACTGCATCGACCTGCACCAGGTTCACCGTAACGCGGATGACTGCATCAGCTTCGGAAGGCGATGCACTGGGAGTCTGAGCCCGAAGCGGCATCAAGACCAAATAGGCCGCTACCCAGAATGAAAGGCGCCTTGGCATCGTAGGTCTCGGTGGGAGCTTCACGGGGAGTCCCTCACTCCCTCCTCCGGCCCCGGTAAATCGGAGTCGAGTAAACTCCTCTGCTGTGGGAGACCTAGTCCCCGCTGCTCCTCCTGGCCCAGCCTAGTGAAGACGGCGAACTCGCGATCTGCTTCTTCCCTCCTGCCCTGTCTGCGGTAAGCAATCGACAATTGGTAACGGGTTTGCTTATCGTCAGGGTCAAGCTTCACCGACCGCGCGAGCATTTCGGCAGCCTCGTCCACTCTTCGCGCAAGCAGATACGCCCGGCCCAGCGCTCCGTGGGCTGCCGCGTTCTTCGAGTCCAGCTCTAGCGCCGCGCGGAGGCCGGGAATCGCTTTTTCATGCTCGCGCTGGTAGACGTAGATCTCCCCCAAACGGACCTGCGCGAGCACGTGATAGGGGTCAACTTCCAACTCTTTTTGAAACTCGCTGATCGCCTCGTCGAGTCGCATCGTTCGGGTCAGGGCCATCCCCAATTGATAGTGCACTCCCGGAACATCCGGTTCGGCTTTAAGCGCCGCGCGGTAGGCTTGAATGGCTTCGTCGTCGAGGTCTCGCGCTTCGAGCACGGCCGCGCTCAACAGGAGTGTGCGGTAACCGCCGGGATCGAGTTCAACCATGCGCCGCTGCGTCGCAAAGGAGAGCTTCTCGTAGACTTTCCCCAACAAATAATACGGCATGGGCCAATCCGGAAAACGTTTCCTGAGCGTCCGCAACTGATCTCGTGCTAGCTCCAGTTCATCTCGTTCCATCCGACAGCGGAAATAGACTTCTTGAAACCAGTCGTTTCGAGGAGGGTCTTTGACAATGCCCTCAAGCTGGTCGAGCGTCTTCTCGAGATCACCCACCTTGGGCTGGCGGCGAATGAACTGGGTGGCGCTTGCGTCAAGGGCGCCGGACTCCAACAGCAACAGAACGTCCAGAAACGAGACAGCCAGGGCGGGGTCGCTCTGCAGGAGTTCAGAGAAACCCGTGTCAGTCGTAGGTATGCTTCGAGCGATGTTTCTCGCTCGGTCCACAAGCTGCGCCCAGCCGCCGCTCTCCCCGAGCTGGTCATAAACTCCCGCTAAGGTCAGCAGCGCCGGCACATGGTTCGGCTCGAGTTCGACCTGCTTGGAAAGTCTGGCCGCGGCGCCCTTCAGGTCGTTCCCGCGTACGAGTACTTGCGCCAATTCCCAGCGAATGCTTGGGTAGCTCGGTCTGGCCTCGAGAGCCCGCTCGTAGTACCGCTGGACCTTTTGTGGCGTCTCCCCTTGGGTTTCAGCGAGTTGAGCCAGCGTCCGAAAGAAGAGGTATCCTTCGGCGGAGCTATCTTGCCGCTTGAAACTGGCGGTAGAAAGCTGAAGGTAATTCCTCCCCAACTCGTTAAGAGCTTCGATGTCTTCCGGGTTGAGCTCGACGAGCCTTTCGAAATGCGTGTTAGCGTGGCTGGGGCGTTCCGAGCGTGCATGAGCTACGCCCAGATAGTAGAGAGCCTCATAGCCGTCGGGTTGCTCGGAAAGAGCCTGTTCGAGCCGGGGGATCGCCTTCTCGTACTGGCGCATTCTAGCGTGTGACATCCCGGAGAAAAGGAGGGAAACGAACAGGTCCGGCTTGCGCGCCAAAGCATTTTCAAACTGTGCCGAAGCGTCCGGGTACCGTCCCTGAAGATAGTAGACGACCCCCAGGTTGCTGTACACTTCCGCGATTTCCGGTCTGGCACGAAGCACCTTCTCGTATTGTGCCGCGGCCCGTGGTAGATCTCCGCCCGCATGGGCATTGCGAGCCGCCTGAAACCACAGACCGACTTCTTCGTCGCTGGCAGTCGCGGGGCCGCCCTGGCACCAGGCCGGGGCGGCTGTTAGCAAGATAATGGAGATGAAGCGGAACATTTGTTCGGCAAGCAGCAAGCGCCAGCCTTCACGGCTGAGATCCTCTGTCCGCGCGGCCTGGTTGGAACCTCATTTTAGTATCCCTGAGTGCCGCCCTGAACACCTAACAATCATAGCGGGAGCCGTACGTGCAGGACGAATCGGCGATGTCGGTCAAGTCACATACAGCCACAAGGGGACAGAGACCACGGCAGCACCGCGCTAATTTCATGTTGGCGTCCCATCGTTGAGGATTCCGTCATACGCGACGAGCTACTCCGGGTGCCTGTCTGGCGCAACCCCTTCAACAATCCGATGATAGCGGCCCGGCTCAAGTCCCGATACCGTCTGCTCGCCACCCCCCGGCCAACGTATTTCGAGCTCAACCGCTGCCGGTGTTTCAATGTCACCGAACCCAAAGACCAACCGCAAATCGTGGGACGAAGCATAGCTTGATCCGCCCTTGACCCATCTCACCAACGTCGTGTCCCTCATCCGTGCCGCGACTTTGGTGCCGACCGCATCCCGATTGCTTGCTTTCCCCTGTAGTTGTACTCCTATCCAAGACGAGTCTTTCCCTGCGTCGTTTCGCAGCAGAACAGGGGTATCGTCGAGGCGCCCGAAAAGGACGTCCGTGTCACCGTCGTTGTCGAAGTCACCAGTCGCCATCCCGCGCGCTAGATGTCCTGTCCGAAAAACCGAGCCGGCTGCAGCACCGATGTTTTCAAACCTGGCTCGGCCCTTATTCCTGAGCAGTAGAGGCGGTTCCCGGTACTTGACGTCGACGCGGGTGAGTTCAACGACTTCGTTGATGTGGCCGTTAACAATCATCAGATCGAGATGGCCGTTGTTGTCGTAATCGATGAAGCGTGTTCCCCAGCCCACGTAGCTCTGGGTGAAATCGCCCAGGCGGGATTCGAGCGTCCGCTCTTGATAGGGGAACCGGCCGGGGTTGATATACAAGGCGTGGTACTCGTCGTTAAAGTTAGTCACCACGAAATCGGGCCGCCCATTGCCGTTCACGTCCCCCGCGTCCACTCCCATGCCGGCGCGGGCGACCCCATCGACGCTGTAGGCGATTTCAGCGTCCGCGCCGAAGTCTTTCAACGTCCCGTCCCCTTGATTGATCAGCAGAAGGTCGGGCGAAGCGTCGCGGGCCACGAAAAGGTCGCTCCAGCCGTCGTCGTTTGCATCGATCGCCACCACGCCCAGGGCACGTCCCGCGAGATCATCGACGCCCGAGTCGGCGCTCACATCAGTGAATGTACCGTCCCCGCTGTTGTGGTAAAGGACCGGGGCCTGCCCGCGATAGGCCACCTGCACGCAGTAGATACGCTTGCCCCGGTAGTCGCATCGCGGTTGCTCGTCATCGAAGGCGAACTCAGCATAATTGCTGACGAAAAGGTCGAGAAAGCCGTCGCGGTCATAATCGAACCACGCCGCGCCGGTACCCCAACGCCCTGCGTTTTCTACCCCGGCCTCCCGAGTGACGTCCCGAAAAGTCCCGTCACCGTTGTTGCGGAAAAGAGCACAGGCCGGATAGCCAGTGACAAATATGTCCGGGAACCCATCGTTCGTGAAGTCCCCAACCGCGACCCCTATCGCATAAAAATTTACCCAATCGACGCCGGCGGCTTCCGCAACCTCCTCGAACTTGCCCACTCCTACATTCCGGTACAAGGCGCTGCGAACAGGCTCCCCCCTTTTTCCCTTCGGGGTTTCGCCTCCGTTTACCAGGTAGATGTCGAGCAGACCGTCGTTGTCGAAATCAAGGAAGCCGACTCCCGCTCCCATGGTTTCGATCAAGAAGCGGTCTTCGGATTCGCCGCTGAAGTGTTTCCAAGTGATACCTGCCTGCTGTGTGACATCGACGAAGACAGGCTGCGAAGGCGCCTCGCCGGCCCAGGCTAGATCAAAACTGCCTAAGACAAGAAAAGTACGGGCAGCCCAGCGGCCCACACCCATCAGAATCGTGCTCCCCGCTCGCTCCATCGCTCCTAAGCTGTCCCAGACGAGATCTCTGATCGTCTCGGCGACGTGGCGCACGCATTCTTGCGTGCCTTGTCGCCATTCCTGGCGACATGTCTCGTTGCTGCGCCGGCCCTTCTGCTGGGCGGTAGGATGCCAGTAAGAATGCCGGCACTGCACGCTGAAAGCGCGCGCCCGATCGTCGCTTGCGATCACATTTCCGAATCTATAGTGAACTTGTCTCTAGCGGCTTTATCCGAACTGCAACGAGTGGACTTCAAAAGAGCGCCGAGAGGCCTTTGAGCGCGAATTACTAAGTAGCGCTTTTCTTGACGATTACCTGGCCAGCACGTCGAGGTCAGTTGTTAGCGTGCTAAAGGGCTCGAAACCATCCTCAGTCACCACGCCCCCGTCCTCGACGTTAAACATGGTCATCCCCGGAACCTCGGTGTTGGGCTCGATGTTGATGGCCATTCCAGGTTCGAGCGGCCGATGATCGAAGGCCGTGAGGCAGGGATTCTCGTGGATGCTGAGACCGAGTCCATGACCGACAAACGAGAGCGCTAGTCCGAGATCGTGCTTGTCGAGAACCTTGACCCCGATGTCGAAAAGATCGCTGGCCTTGATGCCGGGCCGAATCGCGGCGCGAATAGCCTCTCGCGCTTCCAAGAGCGCCCCGTGCACGCGGTGCTGACTGTTCGTCGGCCTACCGCCGATCACCACGTTCCTGCACATATCGGTGCAGTAACCCTTGTATCCACAGCCGAAATCGATCAATGCCAGCTGACCGTCCTCGAGACGGGCATCGGGATCGATGTTGTAGGGGACCGGCTTTTGCTCGCCGCCGGCCGCGTCCACGGAAACGTGCCCACCATCGACGAAGACGTGAAAGAAGAGAAAGTAGCCACGCTCGCGAGCCGCCATGGCGTTCGCCTGCTCGTAGATCTCGTACGGAGTGGCTTTCTCACGCAGCATGGGAAAGATTACGTCGTTGAAAATGAGCGTCGCGATTTCCGCGGCGCGACGTAGCTTAGCGATCTCGGAGGCGGATTTCACCGCCCGCACCTCGAGCAACATCTCGAAGGCATCGACGAATTTCGCCTTCGGCAAACGCACGGTGAGCTCGGCGTAAACGGACTGCGCCATCCGGCACAACTCGACGCCGATCGTAGCTTCCCCGAGAGCGCGATCCTCGATCGCCTCCACGGCCCGGTCAAGATGCGTCGCGATCGTCGTTGGCTCGAGGAGCAGAGACTCAAGGTCTGGCCGCGGCGCGTAGCCCGGTCGGCCCGCTCCTCGTATGTCTTCAATCCAGCTCTTCTGCCGTACGCTGTTTACATGATGATCAAAGGTCACGAAGAATGGGCTCCTGGCCGCATCGGCAGGCACGCCAGCGAGGAGAAGGTAATCCCAGCCGTCGTATTCTTTCTCCATCTCGAACCAGAACGGCCAGTCCCAGGTCCAGTGATGGGTGAGCCAGTTCGATAAATATCCGACGTTGGCACGCGAGGTCGCCAAGACGAGGTCGAGCCCGTTCCGCTCCATCAGCGACCGCAGTCTCGTTTCATCGAAGATCGGCCTGGGCACATTCACGATGCATTTCTCCAACTATCGACACCACACCAAACATCGGGTCACAGAGTACCCTAATCTAGAACAGTTCCTTACCCCGATTATGTGACGGAGTCCCGGGCGTGAGCCCGCGGGCCCGCGCGCTTACGGGTCTGTGAAAAAACCGGGGACTGTCACAAGCGGCTTCGTAGAAGTCACTTCGAACTAATGCAGTCTTGAGCCGCGGGCTGACTGTCCCAAGGTTTTTTCACAGACTCGTAAGCGCGGCTCGTTTCTGCTCGGTCGCGGCCAACTGATCTGCCCCGCACCCCGTCCACGATAACAAAAAGGCCTTGAGAATCGATTCGATTCTCAAGGCCCCGTAAATCTTCACTGCCGGCAAGAGCGACGCCGAACAACCGGCGTCAGCCCGAAACCGGGGTCAGAATTTTAGTGTCAAGTAGAACATGATGTTCCGCGGGGGAGACGAACCCGTGTACTTACCAAAATCTGCGCTCTCGATACCCGTTTGCAGGCCTATCCACCAGTGCCGATTTAGCGCATTCTGCCATATGGTGCCGAACTCCACCCCGATCCTCTCGGTGATCTGGAAGTTCTTCTCGAGCATGATATTCTCCTGGATAACCGCACAATCTCTGGTACTGGGGAGCTGACTGGTGGTCCCTAGGGTGAACGGTGCGGCTGTGGTAAAAGCGCCGGCGTTCAGAAAGCGGTCGTCCCGGGCCGGATCGAAGCTTCCGCAACTGGCGCCCTCGATCGACCCCCCGGTCCGAGCGGCCCAAATCCCGCCAAAGCCTCCGGGGATGGTCTGAGTGCTCGAAACGCGGATGGGGTTGCCGCCCATATAGTTCTGAATGGCGGAAAGTGTCCACCCCCCCACGAGGACGTTGGCCGCCCGGGATACGCCGCTCATATACTTCTTCCCGCTGCCGAAGGGCAAATCGTAGGCCCAGCTAATATTCAGGATCTTGGGACGGTCCTTTCGTAGCACTTCTCTGGAAAGGTGGAGGACATTGGGGTGTTGTCGGATCACACTGCCCTGGCCGGTCCATCCCGGGTAGTCTGTATTGGCGATCTGTTTGGAAGCCGTATACGCAATCAGGAACGCCAAATCTCCCGTGCGCTTTTGGAAATTCATCTGCAGGGCGTGGTAATTCGAACTGCCGAATTGCGCCCCCCAAACTACGATGTCCTGGAACTGTGGATACGGCCGCAGCGCCTGGGCAACGCTTCCGGTGTATGACGGATACGGTTTCGGTATGCCGGCGTTAATCGCCGCCTGCGAGTCGATGTCGGCGTTGAGCAAGTCGCCCATGCTCAGAAATTGAAGCGGCATGCCATTGATACCGGCTCCATTTCGGGTGACCATGCGGCGGCTCAGATTGCCCACATAAGCCGCGCGAAGAGAAATCCCGTGAGCCATCTCCCGCCCGATCTCGAAGCTAATGTTCTGACTGTAGGCAGGGCGGTTCTCGCTGCGGTCGATAAGCCTCAGCGCGGTGTCGTTTTGTAGCGCCGGATCGAGGACGGGGAATGAAGTTGGAAACTCTCGTGGAAATCCATCCTCCCAGTTGAACGCCGGCGTGAGGCCACTATCCACACTCTGCGTGGATAGGTTAGCGTTGAAGCCGGGTGTGGGAAGTTGGAACACGGGCTTCGTGAAGAAGGGCAAAACGGAAAGGCTGTAGCTGGCCCGGATAACCGTTTTGGGGTCCAGGCGATAGGCCAAACCAAAATGCGGCGAGAAAGCCCCGTAGTAGGTATCGTTGATCGTGGTTAGCCCGTTCCGCCCCGGGCCCTGGCCATAGAGCGCCAGCGCCCCCAGATTTCCGTCCGCGCCCGGATTTGGGACGGTGGGATCAAAGGTGCCGATCTTGTTCTGTTTCTCGTAATAGGGCTGAAAGACATTCCACCGCAACCCCGCGGTGATGGTCCATTTGTTGTTCATGCGCCACTGATCTTGGGCATAGAAACCCCAGGCGGCCTGATAGTCGGCCGTGTCAATCTCGGTCTTCGCCGAGGCGTTATCCACTTCGCCCAGCAAGTAGCTGGCCCAACCCGACCCGGTCGACGGATCACCCGGCAGCCCGGTGATCCTTTCGGTGAAATTGTAAATGCCGGCGATCCCGTCGTCGTTTTTGTTTGCATTTGGGACAAACCAGGCATCCACACCAATTTTCAAATTATGGCTCCCCTTGTACCAATTGACGCCTATGCCGGTGGGAACCTTGCCGTTCACCGAGTTTGCACCAAGACCGAAGGACGGCCCAATGGTTGTAAAGTTCTCAATACCGACGGTGGGAGTCTCGCAGCCGGCAACTCCCTGGAGTCCAATCTGGCAGCCGAACTCTAGGCGTGGTCCTGAGTTCGGGAAAGTATCGATGAACCGATCGGGAGATCGCGTCAAGCCCGCCCGAAAAGTGACCAGGACGGTTGGAGTGGCGGTCCACAAGTAGTTGAAGCGGTAACGGTACATGTCTCGGTCATCAATGAAGCCCTGGTCCAGCTCGGGCTCCAAAAAGTTTGCGCCTCCCGCGATGAACGAATGCCCGGACAATCCGCTGAGGTCGGGCAGGAACCAGGGAACCGTCGCCTCGTAGGAAAAACTGAACCGGTGGTTCTCGTTGATATGGTGGTCGACCTTTCCTAAAAACTGGTCCTTATCCACGAAGGTGATTTCAGGCTGACCCACCCAGTTGTTCAGGGTTCCCGGTTGGTTGGGAAGAGAAACCTTTTGTTGCATTTGTTGAGCAATGCTGCTCAACCGGCCACTCGGGATCACGTTGTTGGGGAACTGCATCCGCGTTCCATCGGACTGGGTCGAGAGCGGATCGTAGATCGGCCGACCCTGGGTAGGGATCAGCTCGCTGAAATCCCCTCCACGCATGAGCGAGGTTGGCAACGTTACCGTGGCGATAGTCTGGCCGGAGGTTCCAAAAGCCGGTTGCCGGAAGCGGTAAATATCGAGAGAAGTAAAGAAGAACGTCTTGTTCTTGATGATCGGCCCGCCGATCGCAAAGCCCCCATTGTTCTGCCTGTCGGGAGCTGACTCGCCGCTCGTGTCGAAAAAGGCGCGAGCGCCGACAAAGCCATTCCGGATGTAATGGTAAAGCGTCCCATGAAAGTCATTCGTGCCCGACTTCATGGTCATTTCCACCGCCACGCCGCCATTGAAACCACTGCTGGCATCGGCGTTGGCGACAATGCGAAGCTCCTCGACCGATTCCGGGGTGGGGCTGATGAAGTCCGCCGCATTTTCCGGGTCGCCGGAGCCGGCCTCAATCCCGTCGATCTTGTAGCCGGACTGGCCCGCCATCGAGCCATTGACCTGCGAGCGGGAGAAGACCATAAAGTCCTGTCCACCGGACTCCAGAGGCTGGAAATTGACCCCCGGCAGCGTTCGGTACAAACTAATCGCCGCCCGACCCGAGTTTCCGACCAGTGGGATCGGCATGCGCGAGATCTCTTCCACGGACCGGGTAGTGCCCACCGTTTCCGTCGAAGTGTCCAGCGTGGGCGTCGCCGCCTCTATTGTGATGGTCTCCGTGACATCGCCGACTTCCAACTGGATGTCAAGAGGCACCGTCTCCCCGGAAAACACTCGGATGCCGATTCTTTCGAACGTCTTGAATCCCGTGGCGGCTACCGAGACCGTGTAATCGCCGATCTGCAGGCGAGTAAAGATGAAGACGCCCGTCCCACTCGACGCGACTTGTCGTTGTACGCCGGTTTCATCGTGGGTGGCAGTGATGCTTACGTCAGGGATGACGGCGCCGGTGGCGTCCGAAATAGTCCCCGAGATGTGTCCCACGCCGGCGTCTTGGGCCAGCGCTGGCACCGATAGGCTCACTGCGAGCAGCGCGATCAGAACTAGTCGAAAGTTTCTAAGATCTCCCATTTTCCCTCTCCATAGGAACGGCTTGTTAGCTTCGCTTGGTTGATGTTTGGGACGAGATGCCAGCTAGGCGATCCAGCCTGGACAGCCGGACGCGAGACACAAGCATGTACTACGCCTGCACGCTGGGTAACTCCCCCCCCCCCCCCGGTCTGAGTATCTTATTACTAAACCCCTACTTGCTATCAGATAGAGCCTACCACCGCGCCACCGGGGATGTCAAGCGTCCGACAGTGGTTGAATTCTGGTCAAAACAGGTGGCGCGGGCCTCCGGTCGGCAGCGATGATTTCCGGTCGCCGTGCCGGCAAAAAGAGGTGGTGCGGCCAGCCGTTTGATGGTCGGTCGCCTACCCAAATTGGTCGTTCCTTTCGGCGCTCGGCCCGCCCCCGGCGGCCGAGCGGGGCTTGGGGTGGGGCAAAGAATCGGCCGTGCCAACGGCCGATTCCCCTCCCGAAACCTCGTCACCGCATTTTGGGATTTCTAACCCACACACCATCAACAAGATCCCCCACCCGTACCATCTGACCCTCCCCCGGCCATGTTATTCTGGGCTCGTAAGAGCGCCGGCCTTCAGGGAGCGACAGACCGGCGCACCCCGGCCGGGATGTAAGTCCTCCCCATGGCCTCCGTCGGTGAGCCGATCAACCGACCGCGTCACAGAGAACAACGGGATCGATCCCAAACCGTTTTGGCGGCTCCGCGCGATACCAAAGGAGCTGTACCTCATCAAGCTGCTCCCGGGGCGCCCCTTAGCCCGCATTTCCAATTTGATTTCGGCATCCCGACCTTGCAGCGGCCTTCAGCGTCTTTATTTATAGGGGTTCAAGCCCTGTCAGGACGCACGGAGGCCAACACCCAATGGGTGAAAAAGAAAACAAGCCGTTTCAGCTCACCTTCAACGGATTTCTGAAAGTCGATTTCCAAGGATCGCGCGTCACCTCGGATGGTGGCCTGATTCTCATTCGGGAACTGGACGAGCGGCTCGGACTGGGCAAGCTGATCGACGAGCATCTGACGGATTCGCGGCAAGGCACAAACAAGAAGTTCCCACTGGCCGACCTGGTGCGGCAATCGGTCTACAGCCGCCTCGCCGGCTACGAGGATCTCAACGATGCTGCCCGTGTCTCGGCTGACCCGACTTTTCGTCTGATCGGCTCGAAGAAGAACTGGGATCGCGGCGGGGCGCTTACGTCGCGTCTACAAAGCTTTGAGGCAGAGCTGCTGGCCAGTGAAGAGAACCTGCTTGGGCTGATGGCGGTGAACCGCGAGTTGGTCGCTCAAGCCCAAGCGCAGGACGAGTCCGAGCGTGTCGTGCTCGATATGGACTCCACGGAAAGCCCGGTCCACGGTCAGCAGGAAGGCAGCGCTTACAACGGCCATTTCGAGTCCACCTGCTACCACCCGCTGTTGCTGTTCAACCAGCACGGTGATTGTCTGGCGGCGAAGCTGCGAGCGGGTAACGTGTCCAGCGCCGAGGACTGGGACGAACTGCTGCTGCCCGAGATCGAGCGCCAACAGGGAGAAGGCAAGCAAGTGACGTTCCGCGCCGACGCCGCCTTCGCCAAGCCGGAGATCTACGAGGCGTTGGAGGATCGCGGAGTGGACTACGTCATTCGCATCCCAGCAAACAAGAACCTGGAGTTGGAGATCGAAGAGATTCTGTTCCGTCCGCCGGGCAGGCCGAGCCTGAAGCCACTAGTGCGCTACAAGAGCTTCCGCTATCAGGCCGCGAGTTGGTCGAAGCCTCGGCGGGTTGTGGCCAAGGTTGAGCACCACCAAGGCGAGTTGTTTCCTCGCGTCGGGTTCATCGTCACGAGCATGAGCTTGCCCAGTCGGTCGCTGGTGCGCTTCTACAACAAGCGCGGCACGGCCGAGCAATGGATCAAGGAAGGCAAGCAGGCAACCCACTGGACACGGCTGTCCTGTCATCGTTTCCGGGCAAACGAGGTGCGTTTGCAGTTGAGCGTGTTGGCCTACAACCTGGGGAACCTGTGGCGGCGGCTGGGGCTGGCGCAGAGGATCAAGAACTGGTCGCTGACGAGCTTGCAGCATCGGTTGATGAAAACCGGAGGGCGGCTGGTCAAGCATGCCCGCTATTACTGGCTGCTGTTGGCCGAGGGGCATCTCAACCGCAAGCTGTTCGCTGAGATGCTGGGGCGGATCTGGGCGCTGCCTGTGCCAGGCGGGTAACGGGCGACGGCTGCGACGGAGAAGAGACGCTGGGTTGCTGAAGAGGGAACTACTCGGAGCCGTGTCGGCGAAAAGCCCTCCAGCGAGCTGGAACGCGGCGATCGAGCGGCATTCAGCGACCCAAACGGGAGCGAACGGAGCATCGATCGTGAGAGGAAGACGAAGACCTTGCACCCGAGCCGCGGATTGGAGTATCCTGACCATCGCGGGATGGCCAAAACGGAAATTCCAGCTTAGGGGCCGCCCCGGGTTGCAGGGGGCAAGAAATCGGCCGTCCCAACGGCCGATTCCCCTCTTTCTGGCCCCTCCAACCTTTCGCTAGACGGCGTTTTTCTTTCGCTAGGACTGCGCTACGACATGGTTTTGGTACGGAAAATCCGGTCTCCAGGACGCTTTTCAACACTCCCGCAAAACGCGGTCACAGACTTTTTCGATTTTTTCTCCTCTTCATTTCAACAACTTACGCCTGCGGACCCCTTCTACCCCCCCAACCCGTCCCTTATTCTGGTACGGGGCCTAGAAGCCGAAATCTCGGAGGGATGACCCGGCTATTTCCGCCACTTTCTGCCACCGGCTCTAGCCCGGGATCCTTGGGATGCTGCTATGTATCACAATTCAGAGGACTTAACCACTAGGCGGGACACTCCCGTCGTCGCCGCGCTCGACTGCCAAACCACCGCTAGGTGACGAAAATCGCCCGGTAGCCCACCGCTAGGCCGTCTTTTTCGCCCGCCCGGCGGCCTTTTCTGCCGGTTCGGCCGGCTAAAGGAAACCAAGATGGCGAAGGGGATACTTTTCCCCGGGCCGAGACGCGAGCGAACCGTTCATCGCCCAACTAGCCAGGGTCTCCATCTTGATATCCCAGAAGGAACGCTCCTGGAAGGAGCCGTCGGAAGCGGTCGCCGAGGCTTCCTGCTACTGCGCCGGAGTTGTGGAGGGAAACTCGACCGGGTCCTGTTCTAGGCCGTAAATGCGGATGCCGCCCTCGCGCCTGGGTGGCCGGGTGGGACGGGCTGGACGCGGTGGCTGCTGGGGCTGGCGGTAGGCGTCAGGATCCGCGACGCGCTGACTCGATGACAATTGGCTCCACCGGAACGTTCTGGTGCCCGGCTTTCGTTCCGGTAGCCACCTCGGCCATGGCATCGACCACGTCCATGCCTTCGGTCACCTTGCCGAAGACGCAGTAGCCCCAGCCATCCTGTGCTTCGTCGCGGTTCAAGAACGAGTTCTTCGCTCCGTGATTGATGAAAAACTGCGAGCTTGCGCTATGGGGGGCTGACGTCCGAGCCATGGCGAGGGTGCCGCGCTCGTTTTTCAGGCCGTTAGAGGACTCGTTCTTGATCTGGTCCCGGGTGGGTTTCTGTGCCATATCAGCGGTGAAACCACCGCCCTGGATCATGAAATCCTTCATCACACGGTGAAAGATCGTTCCGTCGAAGAACTTGTCGTCAACGTACTGTAGGAAGTTGGCGACCGTCTCGGGCGCCTTCTCCGCGTCGAGCTCGATTTCAATCGTTCCCTTCGTCGTCTCCATGACTACCACTGGCTTTCCGGTGACCTCCTTGGGTGCCGTTTTCTTGGCAACTTCTTTCTTGGGGGCTACTTTCTTGGGAGCCGGCTTCTTGGGAGCTGGCTTCGGAGGGGCGGGTTCGTCAGGCTCGACGTCTTCGGCCTCCACCGGCATCTTCTCCTCGGGTGAGCCTGACTCAGCCCCTTCGGGTGGAGCCGTCGATTCGGCTTCCGGCTCGGCCTCCGCCATCTCCGCCTCGGGGGGGGCCGAAGGCCCACAAGCTAGTACAGCGACCACAAGGGCTGGCACAATCAGCCGGCCCACAATTTGGACTTGTCGCATCTTAAGCCTCATAGTTTTGTTTGTCTTGTGGCCGCACAGTGGGTCTCACCCACCGGATCATACGACTCAGAACACCAAGGCGTAATTCTAGCACGGCGTTCCGTGCTCGGTGCTCTCAGGCACGGCGTCCAGCGGGCGGGATGACATCAGACTGTCCAGAACGCGACGACTCCAACCGATTCTCGAGCACGATATCGGAGTGGAAACCGGGTATCTCGACAGAGTGAGTCGCCGCCATCTCGAGGGCTTTTCTCGGGATCAATCCGATGACTTCGCCGCCAACGACTTCGGTACCTAAACGTTCTGCTTCCGTCTTAACGTGCTGGAAGACAACATGAGGCGCCGTTTTCTCGAAGTCCGTTAGGTTCATCGAGATTTGAGTTAGATTGCGGCTGCGCAATTCAAGTCCCAGAGCCTTGACCTCCGGCAGCCCGCCCGAGGACTCTCGAATTCTCGAAGCGATGCGCTTAGCGATCGAGACGTCCGTCGATGCCAGGTGGACGTTGTACGCGATGAGAATCTTGCGGACACCGACGGCCGCAGCCCCAGCGGAGGGATGCAAATCCGGCCCGCCGACGTCGGGCCGGCGGTCCGCGTCCTCGGGAAGGCTCGCGGCCAGTGCCTCGAAGCCGCCGCGCCGGATCTGCTCAAGACTACGGCGGCGTTCGTCCAGCGCGGCATCGCCGTAGAAGTAGACGGGCAGCCGGAGTCGGTTCCACAGATCTTGTCCGAGGCGATGAGCAAGGGCAATGCAGATCTCGCTGGAGGCGCCTTCGAGCGGAACAAGCGGAACGACGTCTAGGGCCCCAATGCGAGGGTGTACACCCGTGTGCTGCCGCAGGTCAATCTTCTCGACCGCCACCCTGGCTGCCTGCAAAACTGCTTCGGCAACCGGATCCGGCTCCCCGACGACGGTAAACACCGAGCGGTTGTGGTCTGGATCCCGGGTCTGATCCAGCAGTCTAACCGCGGGCACCGACGCAATGGCGGAGCGAATGCGCTCCACAACGGCCCTGTCTCGCCCTTCCGAGAAGTTGGGAACACACTCAATCAGGGTCATCTTGTTCTCAAGGCGTGCCAACGGACGCTGGCGGCACGAATTTCGGCCGCCAAAAGGTCGGCAACAATAATCTCTGCCTTGCTGCCCCGCGCCGGCTTTGGGGTTACCGGCGGCGTCAGTCAGGGATCTAGGCCAATTCAGACTCGGGGTACGGCCTACTGTACAGTGTCTGCTTGCCGGGGCCGCGCGAGGGCAGAAGGGAGGTCGCGCCGGCCGCGCGGTAGATCACTTTCCCCCTCTTCATGGTCAAGACGCACAGGTTCACCCCAAAGCAATCGATGATCTCCCGAAAGTCACCCACCCCGAAGATCGCCAGATCGGCCTGCTTGCCCGGTTCTAGCGAGCCCATGAGTTTCGCGCGGTCTAGCGCGGCGGCCCCATTGATCGTCGCGGCGCTAATGGCCTCCTCGGAGCGCATGCCCATCTGCGTGCAAGCCAGAGATAAGACCATCGGCATGCTCAGCGAGGGACTCTCGTCGGGGCTGAAGCCGCTCGCCAGGGCCAAGGCAGCCCCACGATCAATGAGACGCCTCGCGGGAGCATAGCGATCGCTGCCTCGATAGTACACAACGCCGGGCAACAGCGTCGCCACGGTGGAAGATTTCGCCAGACGCTCGACGTCGGCAGGGCTGACACAGTTCAGGTGATCCACCCCAGTGGCGTTCATTTCAAGCGCCAAACGAGTCCCGCCTAACTTCTTTGTCCGCTCGACCTGAGCTTTGAGCCGAAAACCCAATCGGGCAGCCGCCTCCAGGATCTCTTTCATCTGATCGGCGTCAAACGTGTCCGGATCACAGTCTACAGCGCAGCACTGGGCCAGCCGGCGGCGGCTGATGAGGGGCAACAGGACATCGGTCACCTGTTCGACGGCGGCGGCTGGGCTTTCGATCAGTTCCGCTGCCTCGGGTTTCGCGGCTAGAAACGTAGACACGACATCTAGAGGGTGGCTGTCAATACCGCGCGCCACCTTCAGAGCTTTCAGTTCCGTCGAGACACCCAGCCCGTGCGCCGAACGAGCCTCGATCGTGGTGGTTCCGTGAGTGGCGAACAACTCGGCCCAACGTCGTGCTTGGAGCTTAAGGCCTTTGAGCGAAGTACTTCTGAGCGACGGCCGCAGCCGTCGTGGACCCTCGTGTGATTCGGCTCGACCTTCGGGTCCGTCGGCCAGTCTGGTCTCCCAGTGACGACCGCGCGACGGTGCGAAAACGAGCCGGGTATGAGAATCAACGAATCCCGGCATCACCACTTTTCCGGTTGCGTCGATAACGTCGGCGGAACGCGCCGCGGCTAGGTTTTCAATGCGGCGGGTGGTGCCCACCTCGACGATCTTGTCATCATGGATGAGCAGCGACCCGTCGGGAATGATCGCTAGGTCAGATAGCTGGAGTCCTCGGCGGGGCGATGGGCCGCGCAGCGTGACCAACTGGCGCGCCCCTCGGATGAAAATCACAGATCGAAATCGTCTCGTTTACCGATCGGCTTCGGGCCCAATGGCGCAGACCTTTCGCTCATCGGGACGCGATAAGCCTCCGTTCGTTCTCCTCTGCGACGGGCCGGCGAGCGTGCTCTTGGCGGTTTTCTCTTCCCCTTGGCGCCTCAAGGGCATGTCGCGAAGGCGCAGGTATCCCACACGGTATTGAGGACCTCACGCTGCTGAAAATCAATGTACGCGCGCATTCCCTCCTGTTCCAAGGGGTCGATTGGAATGCGGCCCGCCTTCGTGCCGATGGTGCCGACGGCCAGCCCTCCGAGCGGCACGTTGGCATCGGGATTCCGGGTCCGTGGGACGTTCGCCGTCAGCCGTCCGGGGACAGTAAACGTCCCCAAGGTGGGATCCAGCGTACAAATGAAGCCCCCAACTTGATTCTCGCCCAGGCTCACGCCGGTAATGGTGATGGCCGTTTCCGTCGGATCGAGGCCGCTCCCATCCCACTCGAAAGTCAGGTCTTGGCCAATCACCGTCTTGCGACCGAAGCTTGCTTGATTGGTCCAGGCCTGAGAATGAGAAGGAAGACCAGCGGCCACGCCCCCAAGCTCGCTTGGCGGGGGCCCTCCCCCGAAGCGAAACCCAATTGTGAAACGGAAGTCAAACGGAGCAATGTCCGCCTCTTGGCCCCCGGTGTGCTGGAGAGCGTAATTGTCATCAAACACGAAGAACGGATCCTCTTCCGGGTCGAGCTGAAGCGACCACGTGTCCACGCCCGGATCCGATTTGTCGAAAGTAACCGTGTCACCGACGCTGAGGCGAGTCAGGCGGAATTCCCCAGTTTCGAGCGCGATCGGCGGCCGCCGCCGGAGGATATCGTCTTGATCTCTGCCCGGGCCGTTGAAGGCCGTGCAGGTCCCTAGCGAGGGGTAGTGGACACCCAGGTTAACGTTCGTGAAGTTGTAGCGGCCGGCCTCGGCGCGAGCCTGCTCGACCCGGACCTGCGTCCGATTACCGTCCGCGGTGGGGATCGTCACGATGGCTTGCAACAATTGAACATCAACAATATCCCGAGGCCATGTGCCGGAGTCCTCGAGATAAGGATTCACGGGGTCAAGGCAGGCCCCGCCCTCGGGCGAGACCGGTATTCCCACGAAGTTGCTCGGCGGGCAGTCGTTCACAACGATATCGAGGGGTACGAAGCAGCCCGGTGGAGTCGCCGGGTCCGGCAGAATGTTGTATTGGTCGAGAGCCGGGAAGTCAGGGTTCGGGCCGGCGTAAAAGATTCGCTCGGCCGGAACGTCGCCCACGTGCACTTCCACGTTCTTCGTCTCGGCAAAGTTCTCGACCGGAGACACGTCGCGGTCGCTCCGGCTGGACGATGTTCCCAGCCCCGTCCCCCAGGCCGAAATGTCGCCACTCTCGAAACCGTCCGTGAAAATAGGGACCGTGGGGCTGCGCTGCTCGTCGAACTTCTGGAAAACACCCATGCCCGAGCCGAAGCCGTCAAGCGTGAACAAGCGCGGTTTCTTTTCCACGATTACCGCCGGGAACGGCGCGCTTTCCTGATCGCCGATGCAAAGCCGAATCTCGACGTCGCCCAATGGCGCGTCCTTGGGAATGATGCCGTTATATTGGCTTCCGTCCGAGAAGACGTCGAGCGCCTCGACGGTCGTCGTCCCCTGTGTGATCTTGATGCGAATGGGACCGGTTTGCCCGAGCGGCAACGAGTCGGCGAAGAACGTTTCGTCCGGGGCACCGGCCAGGAACACCGAAAAGAAGCCGTTGCGGACCAGGCTTCCTTCGATGAAGCTGATGTCGGTGATGCTTCGAATCGACGGGCCGCAGGCGGGTTCTCCGGTGGCGAGGTTGACCGTCGGGCAGCCGCCGAGTAGTTCGGCTTGTTCGCTCGGTGTCAGATTGAAGGTTGTGACGTCAATATATCGAGGAATGGGGGCGTCTGCGGAAGCCATGTTGACGGTGCTCGTCGGTGCTGGATTGACTGTGAAGGTTGCCGACCGCAAACTCTCGGGCGGCCCTAGCATCTCAAACTCGAACCTCAGACTGTCTTCCCCGAAAGGCCCAGACGCGGACGGAAACTCCGCAAGAAACGCGCCTCCCGCGAAATCGGCATCCGTGACCGGCTGTCCGCTCGTATCGACCTCTCCGCCGGTTCCGTCCGGGTTGGCGTTGCGAACCGGCCACGGGCCGGTCTCGGGGTCCTCAACGGTCAGGGTGTATTCCACGTCGGTTGTCGCAGCGGCAAAAACCCAAAAACGATCGTTGAGCGTGGTCCCGTCCAAAACTTTCAGGCATAATTCGAAGTTTGCCTCGTCACTGGGGTCGAAGAAATAGAAAGTCCCGCAGGCGCGGTCGCCTATCGCCGGCGGCGGCCCGGGGCACGGCCCCCGGAACCGGTCGGCAGACTTGGTTCAGCTCCAAAGACTCCGGCTGGAACTGAAGCCGGTCGGAAGATGCCGAAAATGTAGGTATGGTAGAGCCAAGCAGATCCTGGGGCAAAGTGTCTTGGGGCGAGATCATCAAATTCCGAATCACCGCCTCGATCGTGGAAGGCATGCAACCGTCAGGATCCCCTGGCAGAAAGCTGTGGCAGCCGGGGTAGTCACCGTTCGGCGCGAACGGAACCGGGAAGACCACATCGTCGAAGAACAGAATCGTGTCCATGCCGTTGCTCATCACCAGCCGGCCGTACTGCGGCCGCGGGAAGCGCGGGTCGACGGAGGAGCCGAGCATCGAGTCAGCCTGGGCGTCCCCTTCGTCTCCGCCGAAAGCGAGCACCGCGTCGGTAACGTCTGCGCCTTCGCCGAAATCGATCCGATTGCCGATGCCTGCGTTCAGGCTGACCATCAGGTCAACCACCACGTGCGTGCGAAACTCCGAGGTCTCGCCCGGCGGGACGACACCATCATTCGTGCAGGTAAATTGAATCGTGCCGATCTGATTCGTCAACCCGAGCGGATGACGCGGGATTTCGTCAATTGTCGCCTGGCACTCGATCGTGCCGAACTGGCGAGGGCTCGGTTGCGCCCGCAGGGAGTCCACGATCAGAAAAGAAGTTAGGACCGTCGCGAGGGCGGTCAACACGGGCATGCGGTACATGGGGTTCCCCCTTCGAGGGAATCGGTCGACGCGGGCTCAAGCGGGCGTCTGAGCAACAGGCCGTAAGCGAGCGGCCTGAAGCGCCCCTTCGGCCACTCGGTCATTCACAACGTGCGACCGAGCGTTCTCAACTGCTCATCAGCATAGCAAGCTGCGCTATCCGCGGACTCTCATTCTCGTCGGCGCCTCCAGGTCTTTGCGCGCGCCTCGGGGTGGCTTCTTGGTCTAGTGAAAAGCGACATCCAAGAGTCCACGGGCAAGATTGCCTGTGCCACCAAAAAGCCAACCGACCGGATCTCCTGTGCCGCCGATCTTCGCCACGGGACGCTACGGTTCGCGCTTGAGCGGCTGCGGGCGCTCGACTTCCCGGGTCAGCCGCAGGATGAGCCAAAGGATCTTCAGACTGGCCGCGAGGCCGCCCCAAAGGCTGCCTGACACCTTACTGGCTCCGGCGCGGCGCCGCCGGTAGGAGACTGGGATCTCCTTGACGCTGAGACCTTGCTGCAGGGCCTTGATCTGCATTTCGACCGTCCAGCCGTAGTTGCGATCGCGCATCCCCATCCCGCGGAGGCTCGATAGGCGAATGGCGCGGAAGGGACCAAGGTCGGTATAGCGATGGTTGTAGATAAGGCGTACCAACCAGGTCGCAAGCCGATTGCCTAATCGCTGAGGAAGCCCTAGCGCACCGGGCTCTGAACGCCCTAGCTCACGAGAACCTAGCACGAGATCGGCTTGGCTGTCGGCAATGGGGCCGAGCAGCCGCGAAGCCTCGGCCGGCAGGTCACTCCCGTCCCCATCCATAAAGACCACGATCTCGGTGTCTGGCGAAAGCTCCTGGAGAGCTCTCAGGCAAGCGTTGCCATAGCCTCGCCGCGGCTCATGGAGAACCGTCGCACCCTGCGCTACTGCTCGCTCGGCGGTCCGATCCGTGGAGCCGTTGTCGACAACGAAAACCTCGTCGAAGAGATCAGCCGGGACTTCACCGAGAACACGCACGATCGAGTCTTCTTCGTTCAGCGCTGGAATGACGAGGACAGCCTTCATGAGCAGCTAGGTTCGGCAAAAATAGGGACTGTCATCCGATTTTCGTTGCTGCAATTGCTTTGTTTCCAGTATGGGTTAGAGGACGAAAATCGGTGACTGTACCATTTTTTGCAACGAAGGGCTTTCACCACGGTCCTAGACAGGCTAAAAGGCCACCCGCGAGTTGTAGGAGGCCTGGTCTTCGTGATACAAATACGGAAGAACCCGCCACCCTGGCCAAATTCTTTGCCAAGCCGATGAAGAGTCCGGAAACTAGAACGCCGGGCTTCGCCGACTCCAGTCACGGCACTCCAGTCCGTGACGCCTTCCGTTCCTCGAACCCACCACCCCGCCGATTCTTGTGGTGCGACATTCAGGCATGGGTTCGCGACATCATCATTTCGTTCGCCATCGCAGCAATCGTGATCGTGTTCCTTTACCAGCCGGTCAAAGTCGAAGGCACGAGCATGATGCCCTGGCTGGTCGATCAGCAGCGGATCTTCGTCAACAAGTTCGTCTACCGCTTCGGAGAGATTCAGCGAGGCGACATCATTGTATTTCGTTTCCCGCTCGACAGCTCCAAGTCCTATATTAAGCGAGTCGTCGGCCTGCCGGGTGACGATGTCGAAATCGCACAAGGCAAGTTGACCATCAACGGTGATCATATTCCCGAGCCGTACGTGCTGGAGCAATATAGCGACCGACGTACCTATCCATCGGTTCGTGTGGATCCAGGCCACTACTACGTCCTCGGAGACCGTCGGAACACCTCGAACGACAGCCGCACTTGGGGAACCGTGGAACGCAGTTCGATCATCGGCAAAGCCGTATTCGCCTACTGGCCGCCGGCACGCTTTGGGGTGCTGGAGTGAGCTTCCCAGCGATCCTGGCTCTAGAAGACGGGCGACAGTTTCGCGGAATAGGCGTCGGCGCGAAAGCGGAAAGCTACGGCGAGGTCGTCTTCAATACGGGTATTACGGGTTACCAAGAAATCTTCACCGATCCCTCCTACTGCGGCCAGATCGTAATCCTGACGAATCCGGAAATCGGCAATTACGGGGTGAACGGGTCCGACAGCGAATCGGCACGGCCCTACATCGAGGGCTTGGTCGTACGAGAGTTTTCCGAGATCGCCAGCAACTGGCGGTCTTCCGAACACGCAGCGGATTTCTTGGCCAAGCAGAGGATTCCGATCATTGCTGAAATCGACACCCGGGCTTTGGTGCGTCACCTCCGTACCGAGGGAGCAATGAGGGGCGTGATCTCTTCGCTCGAGACAGATCCCGACAAACTAGTTGAGAAGGCTCGCTCGATACCGACGATGGCAGGGCTCGACCTCGCAACATCAGTTTCGACGAAACAGCGTTACGAGTGGACGAAGGGCGTCGACCCGTGCTCTCCATCGGAGATCGTGGAACCGGCCCGCCAGTCTTCGTTCCATGTTGTGGCCTACGATTTCGGGATCAAGCACAACATCTTACGCCGGCTGATACATATCGGCTGCCGAGTGACGGTGGTGCCCTCGCTGACCTCCGCGGAAGACGTGATGGCCCTTGAGCCCGAAGGGGTTTTCCTGTCCAATGGACCTGGTGACCCAGAGCCGCTCGCGACCCAGATCGCGAATGTCAGAAAGCTCGTCGGCCGAGTGCCCATGTTCGGGATTTGCCTTGGCCACCAGATCATGGGGCTGGCGATAGACGGTAAGACCTTCAAACTCAAGTTCGGCCACCACGGCGTTAATCATCCGGTACTGAACAAGCTCACCGAGAAGGTGGAGATTACTTCCCAAAACCACGGATTTGCGGTCGATCCGGATTCGCTCAAGGACAGCGAAATCGAGCTGACTCACTTCAACCTCAACGATCACACCCTGGAAGGATTCCGCAGCCGCAAAGACCCGGCGTTTTGCGTGCAATACCACCCCGAGGCCGCGCCGGGGCCGCACGACTCGCGGTACTTGTTCGACGAGTTTGTCGAGTTGATGAAGGGGAATTGACGGATGTGTGCTTACCAGGGACTGCGAATATCGGATGGCAGCCCCATCGTTCTGAAAGCCAAGGAATGAACTTGGCTCCGACGGCCGTAGCGATAGCAAATGCCTAAGCGTAGCGACATCCACAAGATCCTGATCATCGGCTCAGGGCCGATCGTTATCGGCCAGGCCTGCGAGTTCGACTATTCGGGAACCCAGGCCTGCAAGGCACTGAGAAGCGAGGGCTACGACGTGGTGCTGGTCAACTCCAACCCGGCCACTATCATGACCGACCCCGAGCTCGCCGAGAGAACGTATATCGAACCCCTCACCCGTGAGTACCTGACCGAGATCATTCGATGCGAGCGTCCCGATGCCTTGCTGTCGACCGTTGGCGGACAAACGGGATTGAACCTTTCGGTGGAACTGGCCGAAGCCGGCGTCTTGGAGGAATACGGCGTCGAGCTGATCGGGGCCAAGCTGGAGGCTATCAAGAAGGCCGAAGACCGGCTCCTTTTCAAGGACGCCATGCGGAGTATCGGCCTCGACGTACCGCAGTCCAAGTTAGTCAACAACCTCGAAGACGGTCTAGATTTCGCCAACGAGGTAGGTTACCCTGCCATTCTGCGACCGAGTTTCACCCTCGGTGGTTCGGGAGGCGGGCTGGCGTATAACAGCCAAGAGATGGTGGAGCTACTGAGCCGCGCGCTCGAGATCTCTCCGGTGCACGAAGTGCTCATCGAGGAAAGCGTCCTAGGGTGGAAAGAGTTTGAGCTCGAGGTCATGCGTGACCTCAATGACAACTGCATCGTCGTCTGCTCGATTGAAAACTTCGACCCGATGGGGGTTCACACGGGCGACTCGATCACGGTGGCGCCCGCGCAGACGCTGACGGACCGCGAATACCAGATGATGCGGGACGGCGCGCTGGCTTGTCTGCGCGAAGTGGGTGTAGACACGGGCGGCTCGAACGTCCAGTTTGCAATCGAGCCTCAAACAGGACGGATGGTGATCATCGAGATGAACCCGCGAGTCTCGCGAAGCTCAGCACTCGCCTCGAAAGCCACCGGCTTCCCGATCGCCAAGATCGCCGCCAAGCTGGCAGTCGGGTTTCGGCTCGACGAAATCCCAAACGATATCACCCGCAAGACGCCCGCCTGCTTCGAACCGACGATCGATTACGTCGTTGTGAAGGTTCCCAAATGGCAGTTCGAAAAGTTCCCGGGCAGCGAGCCTCTCCTCGGCGTACAAATGAAGAGCATCGGCGAGGTCATGTCGATCGGGCGGACCTTCAAGCATGCTCTCTCGAAAGCCATCCGCAGTCTAGAGACCGGGAAGAAGGAAGGCTCGGAGGTTTTTGATCCTGAACTGATCCAGCGGCGGCTCTATACGGCCACGCCTGATCGGTTGAACTACATCCGCTTCGCGCTATCCGAAGGTCGCTCGGTGCAGGACATTGCGGTGATGACTCGCATCGACCCCTGGTTTCTGCATCAAATCAAGACGATCGTTGACTGCGAAGGGGATCTCGAAAACGAATCCCTGGAAACCGTTTCCCGAAACAGCCTCGAGCAGGCCAAGCGTTACGGGATCTCCGACGCGTCGCTGGCTCGCATGTGGTCGGCTACGGAAGACGCCGTCCGGGAGAAGAGAAAAGCGGCCGGCATCCGAGCGATATTCAAGCGCGTTGACACTTGCGCCGCGGAATTCGAGAGCTACACACCGTATCTATACTCCGCTTATGAGTGGGAGTGCGAGGCGGAACCAAGCGATCGGCGGAAAGTAATGATTCTCGGCAGCGGCCCCAACCGCGTTGGCCAGGGAATCGAGTTCGACTACTGTTGCTGCCACGCTTCCTTTGCGCTCGAGGAGTCGGGTTACGAGTCGATCATGGTCAATTGCAATCCCGAGACCGTTTCGACCGACTACGACACCAGTGATCGGCTCTATTTCGAGCCACTGACGCTCGAGAACGTGCTCAACATCTTCGACACTGAGAAGCCCGACGGAGTCATTGTCCAGTTCGGCGGCCAGACGCCTTTGACGCTGGCGTTGCCGCTGAAGGCCCACGGGGTTCCCATAATCGGCACCGACCCGGAGTCGATCGATCTGGCGGAAGACCGGGATCGCTTCGGGAAACTTCTCGAGGAGCTCGACATCCCCTCTCCGGCCAGCGGTACCGCCACTAGCCCCGAGGAAGCGTTCCAGGTCGCCCGGCGGATCGGCTATCCGGTTCTCGTCCGCCCCAGCTACGTTCTGGGCGGCCGCGCGATGGTGATCGCCTACGACGAGGCTACGGTTGACAGCTACATGCGCGAAGCCGTGGTTTATTCGCAGGAACGGCCAGTCTTGATAGACCGCTTTCTAGAGGACGCCACTGAAGTCGACGTGGACGCTCTTTCCGACGGCGAGGGCGTGTTGATCGGCGGCATCATGGAACACATCGAGGAAGCCGGCGTTCACTCGGGCGATAGTTCTTGCGTACTCCCTTCCGCCTCGATCGCTCCCGAGCACCTGGAGACGATTCGCGATTACACGGTGCGTCTAGCTCGCAGGCTTCATGTTATCGGGCTAATGAATGCGCAGTATGCGATCTGTAAGGGACAGGTCTATGTAATAGAGGTTAATCCTCGTGCCTCCCGAACGGTTCCCTACGTCAGCAAGTCGACCGGCGTCCCGCTGGCAAAGATTGCCGTCGGACTCATGCTGGGACGCAAGTTGCGCGATTACGACCTACCGACGGGCATGCTCCCCGTGGAACGCAATTGCGTTAAATCGCCCGTTTTCCCCTTCGACAAGTTCCCCGGCGTGGACCCGATTCTGGGGCCGGAGATGCGCTCTACCGGGGAGGTCATGGGTATCGGAACGACTTTCGGTGAAGCTTTTGCAAAAGCTCAACTCAGCGCAGGCCAAGCGCTTCCCGAGCAAGGTTCGGTATTCATTAGTGTCACCGACCCGAACAGAACGGCGGCGATCGACGTGGCCCGCAAGTTTGCCGACCTCGGCTTCTCACTCATAGCGACCCGCGGAACCGCTTACTCGCTGCGAGGGGCGAGCCTGGAGTGCCGCACGGTGCTCAAGGTGAATGAAGGACGCCCCAATGTGGTGGATCTGATCAAGGGCGGTGAAGTCGACCTCGTTGTCAACACGCCGGCGGGCGCGCATTCGTTCCGGGACGAAAAAGCCATCCGGCGGGCCGCCATGCAGCAGCACATTTCCTGTGTCACTACCCTCAGCGGTGCGAAAGCAGCCGCCGACGGCATCGCCGCTCGACGAGCCCAGCAACCCCAAGTCACAGCGCTACAAGAGCTGCACGCCGGTGAACGGGTGGGTTAGCAGCTCGCGGCAATAGTAGGGCAGGAGCGAAAATCGGATGACAGTCCTTTTTTTGCCGAACCTAGCTTCTAGCCCGGGCTTCTAGGTCTAGACGCCGATGAGAGCCGTTGTCCAGCGCGTCAGCCGCGCCCAAGTCAGTGTTGACGGTCAAATCGTCGGTTCCATTCAGGAGGGCTTGCTGGTGTTGCTGGGGGTCGGTGGGGAGGATCAAGAAGCCGATGCCGCGTACCTTGCCGAGAAAACCGCCAGCCTGAGAATCTTCCAGGACGAAGCCGGCAAGATGAATCGCTCTGTTATTGATATCGCCGGCCAGGTCTTGGTTGTCTCGCAGTTCACCTTGTTCGGAGACTGTCGCCGTGGCCGCCGGCCCGGCTTCAGTGCGGCGGCCCCTCCTGAGCTTGCCGACCAGCTCTACCAACACTACGTGTCGTTGTTGCGAGTGAAGGGACTTGCGGTTGAGACCGGCGTATTCCAAGCCATGATGAGAGTCGAGTCAGCGAACGAGGGACCTGTAACCATGCTGCTCGACTCAAAGAAACTGTTCTAGCGCTTGGCCGCGACAGTTCACGACCAAACATCTTGTCATTGAGCACCGGCAACGCTACTTGTTCTGAGCGCTCACAATCGCCTCCACCAGCCCCTCGACCGTATAGCGTTCAGGCTCGGCGTCCACACGAATCCCAAGCTCTCGGGCCGTTCTTGACGTGATGGGGCCAATCGAGGCAACCTGCACGCCGTTAAGTTGCTCGATGGGGCAGAGCTGGGCAAAATTTCTCACGGTCGACGAGCTGGTGAACGTGACCCAATCCGGTTTCGGATCCGCACCGAAAGTCTGTTGGGCCAGCTCGGCGGCTTGTTCCGGCACTTGGGTTCGGTAGGCCGGCACAACATTGACTTGCGCGCCGCGCTCGCGCAATTCGACCGGAATGAGGTCGCGCGCAACGGCAGCTCGCGGCAGTAGGATTCGCTTACCCGCTAAGTCTTGGTCACCGAAAGCCTCCAGCACACTTTCGGCCACGTACTCGGGCGGCACCAGGTCGACCTTGAGATGTAGGCTTTCGAGACGCTCCGCCGTGGCGGGTCCGATGGCGCAGATTCTGGCCTTCAGGGCCCGGAGGTCGCGATTACTGGCGTCCAGCCGTTCGATGAAGTGCCGTACGCCATTGGCGCTCGTGAAGATCAGCCAATCGTATTGTTCAAGTTCGGCAATTGCCTGGTCGAGTGGGGACCAGTCGTCCGGCGGGCAGATTTCGATCGTGGGCAACTCGATCACAGTTGCTCCGAGAGCCCGCAATGCGCCCGATAGACGCTCGGCTTGCCCGCGAGCCCGTGTAACGACCACTCGCGATCCGACGAGCGGCAGTTGTTCGAACCAGTTGATTTTCCGGCGAAGGGAAACCACCTCCCCAACTACAATCAGTGCGGGGGGCTTTAGTTTCGCGCGTCCGATTTCTTTTGGGAGGTTTTCGAGAGTTCCTTCGATTGTGATCTGATCACCCCGCGTGCCCCACCGGATGGCTGCCGCGGGAGTCGATGGCGGACGCCCGCATTGGATGAGCCGGCTTGAAACCCCCGCAAACGTAGTCAGCCCCATGAAGATAACAAGCGTCCCCGTTGTTCCAAGTTTGCTCCAGTCGACTTGGTCCGCTTCATGTCCGGTGACAAACGTGACTGCCGAGGTATGGCGACGATGCGTCAAAGGAATGCCGCTGTAAGCCGCCACACCGAGGGCCGAAGTAACACCTGGCACGACTTCGAACCGAACACCGGCAGCCCGCAACGCTTCCGCCTCTTCGCCTCCCCGGCCGAACATGAAGGGGTCTCCTCCCTTGAGTCGGACGACCTTTCTCCCGGCTCGAGCCTCGGCAATCATCATGTCGCTGATCTGTTGCTGGCTGTAGGCGTGTTGGGTCCGCTTCTTTCCGACGTAGACGATCTGGGCCTCCGGTCGCCGGTAGGACAGCAGCTCCGTCGGTGCCAAGGCGTCATAAAAGATAGCGTCGGCTGTCTCAATCAGGCGCAAACCCTTCTTTGTGACGAGCTCGGGATCGCCGGGACCGCCCCCCACGAGGTAGACGATGCCCGGCAGATTGCTATTAGGGCCGCGGGTCATTTTCGGTCGACATCCCTAGATTAACGGACTGCGCGATGGCAAAGTGTCGTGCCGGCTTCCGAAAGGTATACTAGCTATCTTCTAATATGGCGACTTCTCCCCAGGACTCCCCACCTCCGTCCAGGCGCGCGACGCTGATCGTGAGCCTGATCGCGGTTCTCATTATCGTCATGCCGTTTCTTTTCTGGCGCAGCACTTGGTTCGGACGCCAGCTCAGCGACGAAGAGATCAGCGAATACCTTGCCAACGAGGAAGCTCCGCGCAAAGCGCAGCACGCGCTAGCTCAGATCTCCGATCGCACGGCCAGCGGCGATTCCACTGTCCGCCAATGGTACCCGCGGATCCTTGCGCTGGCTGACCACCGCCTGCCCAAGATGCGAACGACAGTTGCCTGGCTGATGGGTCAGGACAATCAATTCGAAGATTTCCGTACGAAACTACGGCAGATGCTCGAAGACACCGAGCCGGTCGTGCGCCGCAACGCTGCCTTGTCACTCGTTCGTTTCAACGATGACGGCGGGCGAAGAGAACTTGTTGCGATGCTAAGCTCGTTCACGGTCGAAACACCCTACGGGGGCATCCTCACCAATCGGCTGGAAGAGGGCGACCCGGTCGATCACGGAACTCTTTTGGTCCGCATCGAGGTGGATATAAGCGAAGAACCCGCCGAACTTCGCTCACCGCTGCCGGGCGTTGTGAGTAAGCGGCTGCTCGACGATGGCACCCAAGTAAACGTCGGCGACCAGATTACCGTGCTCGGTCCCAGCACCGAGCATGTCTTTCAAGCCTTGCGTGGCCTCTATCTGGTCGGCAAGCCGGAGGACCTCGACGCAATTCGACCGTATCTGCGACTGCGCGACGACATGTCCGAACAGGTTTTCGAGCAAGCTCGTCTCACTGCCGACCAGATACGGAACCGCGCCGGTCCGTCCGGCAATTAACGAGGGCAACATGCCAGCACGGGAATCGCGCAGCCGATTTCAGATCACGAGTGTGAGGCAGCCGGTGATGATCAGTGCTACGGCCCAAACGAGGTCGAGGTTGACCCAGGCCTTTTTCAACAGAGCCAGGCCGAGCTTCCTGTAAACGACCCACGCTACGAGTCCCATGACGAGCAGGTAGCCCGCCGTATGCACCGCTGTAGCCGTCAAGCTGGTTAGGGGCGTTTCCCAGGCGCCCGGGATGCTGTGGCGTCCGGCGAGCGGCAAGTGTTGCGCGTGTGCGGGTGATGCGCTAAACAGGACCGGCAGCAGCATGAAACCCGCGCCGTGGGCCGAGGCCATCAAGAAAGACCAGATAGTCAGGTCACGAAACCCGACCCGCATCCCTCCCCACCGCGGGTGGCGGTGACGCCATAAACGGTACGCGCCAAAGCCGAGAAGAATCAGCGCCGCTGCGATCTTGACTTTGTCAAGCGGAACGATTTTCTGGACCAGCCCGGCGGCCAGGACAACGATTCCGATGGCAACAGCGTGTCCGAGCGCGATGGGGATTAGAGACCGCGCAACTGCTTGGCCGCGTTTTTCCTGCATGCCGAGAGCGACGGCGAACAACCATCCCATACCGGGGTTGATTCCGTGGTAGGCGCCGAGCATCAGCAGGGCCAGGAGCGCGTCGCTTCCCAGGCCCGCAAATGGCCCGGCCTCGCCCATGAGTAGCAGTAGGAGTCGGAGGAGGCGTCGCCGCCCTCCAGCCGCACCTGATGACTGCGATGCCCTTCGGTTTCGAGGAAGAAGTTCCTGTCGATCTCAAGCCCGCCGTCGGGCGCGGCGTCCAGCTTGACCATCCAACTCTTGATTCCCTCGGGATAGAATTGCTGGTCCCAAGGAATATACAAGGAGTTCGTGAAGTAAACGCGGCGGCCGTCACGACTGACTTCGACCATCTGGGGACCACCGTTAAGAGCCGTTTCAGGTTGGCTTGGGTGCGGCGCCTTTCGAACAATGCCGCCCAGGTGAACCGATCCCGTCAACTTTGGGTTAAACGGGTCGGAAACGTCGTACTGCTGGAATTCGCCGGTACCCCAGCAAGAGACATAAAGGAAACGGTCGTCGAGTGACAGATTAATGTCGGTGATCAGCGGGGGAACCGCCTTGAACCCCTGCAGCAGTGGCGGCAGCTGATCCGGTTCCGCCGGTTCGGCTGGGATCTCGATCACCTTGCGGGCGGCCCAATTGCCGTTGTCTTGATGCCAGACCCAAACCGAGGCCGAAAGGTCCTTGAGGGAAACGACCACACCCGCGAAGCCGTAGGTCTTGGTCGGATCGTGCGCCGGTCGAAGCTCTAACACCATTTGCTGTTCCGCTCCGAGGTCGATTGCTTGGACATGTCGCCGCTTGCGCAAGTCCCAGACGTGAAGTTGGTGGCCGTAGCCGCCGTTGAGAAGAATGTCGGGGTTGACGCCGTTGCCGACCATGTTGGGCGTACCCCACTCGCTAGTGACCATGGTGTCGTGGCCCAAGTGCCAAAAAAAGTCATACGCGAGGTTCTGCGGGCCGCGGTCCATTTCCCACTTGCCCAACACGTCGAAGCTGTCGGGGTCCATGGTGAAAATCCCGCCCGGGCCGTCGCCGCCGGCCGAGCCGAGTGCGGAGCCATAGAGACCATCAGGTCCGCAGTGGACTGTATGCGGTCCCGTGTAGCCCGTGCGTCCGGTAAACTCTTCCGGCTCGATGACCCTTACGATCTTCGGCTGCCGGGGGTCGGGTTTCGTGTCAAGGATGTGAATCCTCGATGAGTTGATGCCCGGAACGATCAAGTAACGGCGCTCCATGTGAGGGTGAGGAGCGTAAGGGCAAAGGCAAGAACTGCAGGCGTTCCAGCCGAAGTGGTGCAGCTCATCGCCGGCGTTCGGCATGTCGACTTGGCCCACGAGTTGACCGTAGCTCGAAGATTCCGGGTCGACGTCAACGGTGCCTAAGGCGTCGGGAGCGCCATTCTCGCCTGGATGAACCATCGCTAAGTAGGCGAGCTTTTCGGGTGGTGCCTGCATAGCCATTTTCGGGGAAGGATAAAAGCTGGGGTCGGGTCGCCACAGAGCCATCAAATGTCTCCTTTCAGAATCTCGCTTGGTTTAAGAATCGTGCCCACATTCGGCCCGCTCATTCTACCCCTTGGTGACGCCACTCGCAACGGGGACCCGGCGGGATGATCCCGGCGGTGGGCACCGGGGAGCGGTGCATACTTTTGCAGCGCACGGCGACCACCCTCTCAACTGACCGTCTCACGATTGGATTCACTTCGCACCCCTTGCCTCACGACGGCCACTAACGGGAACCTTCGCCGCGAGCAGAGTGTTAGAATGGTCGCCGAAACGAGCGCCAGGGGGCGATGTTCGTCGCGGTCGGGCGCTTGACCTGCCGATCGCGAGGATCCGGCGATCTCAAGAAACAGGGCTAATCGATGAAAAGAAACGACAGCGGTATACCTGTCCGGAAGCTGGGCCGGATCGGGGAGGAAGTGTCGATCATTGGTTTCGGTGGAGCTCACCCGTGCTTTCCGCACGTCACGGAAGCCACGACGATCCGCATGGTGCAAATTGCGGTCGACGAAGGGATTACGTTTTTCGACAACGCATGGGACTACGCGGGCGGTGAGTCGGAGAAAAGGATAGGCTTGGCGCTCGAGGGTCATCGGGACGATGTGTTTTTGATGTCGAAGGTGTGCGCGCGCGACCGCAAGGGCGCCGAAGAGCAGCTTCACGATAGCTTGCGCCGTCTCCGTACGGATGTGATCGATCTATGGCAGTTTCACGAGGTCAACTACGACAATGACCCGGAGTGGATCTTCGGGCCCGGCGGCGCCCTAGAAGCAGCAGTGGCGGCGCGCGAGGCGGGGAAGGTTCGCTTCATCGGGTTCACCGGCCACAAAAGCCCCGACATCCTGCTCCGAATGTTGGAGCAGGATTTTGAGTGGGACAGCTGCCAGATGCCGATCAACGTGCTGGATGCGCACTACCGCAGCTTCCAGCGCCGCGTGCTTCCTGAACTCAACCGTCGGGGAATTGCGGCCCTCGGGATGAAAAGTCTGGGCGGACGCGGACAACTCGTCACAGACGCTGGCATTTCCCCTAGCGACTGCCGCGGCTACGCTTTGTCGCTGCCCATCTCTTGTCTGATCGTTGGCTGCGAGTCGATCGAAAACCTGGAGCAAGAATTAGAGATCGCGCGGAATTTCGTGCCGATGAGCGAGGTGCAAAAAGCGGAACTGCTTGAACGGGTGCGCCACGAAGCGGGTGACGGGCGTCACGAATGGTTTAAGAGTACGCAGCACTTCGACGGTCCGTATCACCGCACGCAGCACGGCTTTCCGCTGGACGCCCGGTGATCTGGCGGTTTGGAAGTTCCCGACGTGGGCTGGTCGAAAACGCACCGGGTTTCGTTCGCTTGAGGGGGCCGTAGGCCCATGGACACTCACTAGCGTTCGCAGCTCAGATTCGCCTGTCGCGAGGGTGTCCGAGTGCAAGAGACTGAGTCTGGAACGCTCGTGACAGGCCTTGCGTTCGGCGCAGCTCGGGGGTCCCGCGCTGGTTGTCCGGTTCGGGCGGGAGGGCCCGAGTCCTAACGTGCCCGGCTGCCATGAAGAGGGTCGTCCTTGTCAAGCGAGGTAGCCAGAGCGAACTTCAGTTATCGGCGAACGTCCGCCCCGGCTTCCATCCGCATTCTCGGTGGCGTCATCTTCACGACGCGGTGCTCTATGAAGTTCGGTTATTTGGCGCTGCTCGCTCTGTCTAGGCCTCGAGGGCCGGCCGCGGACACGCAGTCGCCGCGAACTCGGAGTCCAACGTTTCGCGTCGCTGTCGTTGCTCTCGGCTTTCCATCGCTAACTCGAATCGCTCCTCGTTACATAGGCGTCTTGTTACGTCGTCTTGGTCTTCATCCCATAAAAGGGATTGAAATCCACGTCGCGCTTCCATAAACACGTGCAGCACGACGGCCAGCTTGCGGGCTACGGCTTCTACTGCTTTCCGCTTGGCACTTTGCCCCGCGGGCCGCCAGCCGCAAGCCCCAACGCCTGAGCGTCGAGTCTCGCCCGGGGACCCAGCCTGTACTGTGTGCAATGCACCAACAAGCGTCGTAACATCGGATCGCCCGTCTGGTTCTGCTCAGCTTGGGAGATCGTTCACCCGAATTGCATCGCTTGGGCCGCAGTCCGATCCGTGCGCCGGCGTCGCGGATGCGGCGTAATCGTTGCGGGTCGTTGTCCAGATTCAGCACGAACGCCAGCGAGGTGATCGGCCCCGCGCGTCGAGCGCATCCGCTTCGTCTGCGGGTATTTCACCAGCACCCTTCACCGCGGGTAAGGGTGGTTTCTCAAGATCGCAAATGCCCGGTAGATTTGCTCCGCTAGCACGACCCGCGCCAGCTCGTGCGGCAAAGTCATTTTCGATAGGGACAACAGCAGGTCGGCATCCTCAAGGAATGACTTCGAGAATCCATCCGCGCCTCCGACAAAGAAGGCAACGTCTCCCTGGGCTCTCTCGAGGAACGCAGCTAACTCCCGAGAACTGATTTGCCTTCCGCTGGGATCAAGCACGACTTTGGCTGCACGCTGATAGTCCTTGACAGCGCGCTCGTCCTTGAGCGAGCGCATTTCGAAGCGGCAGTAGTGCTCAATACGCCGGGCGTAGTCCTCGGCCAGGAGGTTCGCTTCGCGATTCCGGGGTTTGCCGATGTAGAAGAGATAGAGTTTCAACGTGGAATCGGGGCAACATGTGGCCCACTAGGCTGCCTCAGAATCGGCAGCCGGGGCGCGTTTCTCCAAAGGCGCTCGAGATCATAGAAGCGACGCGATTCTTCCGAAAAGATGTGAACGACGAAGTCGCCGTAGTCCATTAAAATCCATTCCGCGTTCTGATAGCCTTCGATCCCGATGGGACGCACAGCTTCATTTTTCAAGGCCATCTCGATGGCGTCAGAGATGGCTTGGTTCTGGCGAGCGTTCGTGCCGGCACATATCACGAATGTATCGGTAAAAGAGCTGATCTTGGCAATGTCGAGAACGACGATTTCTTCGCCTTTCCTCGACTGGGCAGCCTGAACCGCCATCTCCCATTCACTCATCTCGGCCATTCTTACGACCTACTATCTTAGCCCGCTTTTCTCACCACGCGGCTTGGCGGAGTGCGCGAGAAGGCCTTCAGGGCGAGATCGCTCCCGGCACGAACGCTGGGCGACTAAAGACATGACCGGATAGGTGCTGCGGTTCGCTGTGTTATATTGGTCTCCCATGCCGCGCGGCTACATCCCCATCTTGATTTTTCTCGCCCTCGCCGCGGCCTTCCCGATCGTTACGATCCTGGCGGCGAAGCTTATTCGGCCGAGTGTGCCCGAAAAAGTCAAGGCCGAACCTTACGAGTGCGGCATTGAGCCGGAAGGCGACACGCGGGGACGATACTCCATCCGCTTTTACTTGGTGGCCATCCTCTTTGTCATCTTCGATGTGGAAACGGTTTTTCTGTTTCCGTGGGCCATTCAGTACGACGTCCTTGGGCTGTTCGGCCTGATCGAGATGCTGGTGTTCCTCGCCATCTTGATCGTCGGCTACATATGGGTCTTTCGTCAGGGCGCCCTGAAGTGGGTTTGACCCTAGGCCCTCACCTGAGTTCCTTTAATTCGGCGGAATTCGAGTTGCACCGCGTGTCGTGGTACGCCGGGCTTGGGCCCGACAGGTAAACGGAGCCGCTGCCGGCACGCGCCGGCTCGGAATGGGACCGCGCCCATCCCGCCCGTCGCCTGAAATTGTAGCGCTGAACGACCACCTCAATGCAAGACTAAACGGCCCTTCCGGACAACGTCCAGGCCGAGATAAGAGGCGTGGTTCACGACTGCACAAGGCGGTTTAGCTCCGCCGGTCACTTGAGCAAGCCGGACAGGGAGAGTTTGCAACCTGCCGGCGGGCGGATCGCAGACCGGTCGCTCCGCGGGAACGATCGAAATGACCTTCGCGACACCGCGGTCGTGGTTCGATCGCTACAATACCGTTAGCGAACCTGATCAACACCACGTAGCCGCGCAATGAGACGGCAGTTGGCCGAAGTTGAATCGGCCCGTGACAAGGACAAGAATAGAGGTGCGGAACCCCCAGCACCGAATCCACTGCCCGTAGGTTGGTAGGTTAGCAATGTGCGCAAGTGGCGGAATTGGCAGACGCGCTAGGTTCAGGTTCTAGGAAAGCAGGTTTCCCCGGGTCCCGCCAGACTGTAACTTGCTGATTCTACAAGGTCCCTCATTACGCCAGTTAGCACCCAATCCCCTCCTAACAAGGACAAAAGCAAGGACAAGTGAGGGCACCCCTGTGTGAGCTGAGTAGCCCTCCTCCTTAAACCTCGTCCTGGGTTAAGCAACAGGGCGGCGATGGCGAGAAATCGAACGACGCGCTCACCGTCGCAGCCACGGGATCCCATTGGACGTCTTGCTAAGTCAACTAGGTCCGATAGAATTGTCATAGTCGGCCTGCGCCCACGACCCGTGATCAATACATCTGGGTGCCTTTGCGGAAACGGGTACCAAACTCGTCCCTCGCGGCGCGCCGGTCGGCGGAACGGGTATTTGACGCATGGAGGCGTCGCCGTTGGGCGTACTCACGACAGGACAACGCCCGGGTATTTCGCCGATGCGTTTGAAAAGCTGCGCCATGAGGTGGAAGTAAGCGCGGCCTAACGAGCGCTGCTGGCGGCGGCCGAGGGCAGGCCGTGCCCGAGCGGCGAGCGGTTAGGTTAGTTTGACGAATGAGCTACCAGAGTCAACTGAAAGTAGGTCTGTTCGACGAAATCGAACGCAATGACGTGCGTCCGAAGCGGGACAGCCAACCTGCCTTTGCCTATCTGAACTCCTCAGCTCGGCCACCGTTTGAAATCATGCGGTCGATTCTCGACGGGTGGTTCTCGCGCTTCCCTGATCTTGCGAAGGGTGACTTGCGCAAGGGCTTTCGGTCTAC
Organism: Bryobacterales bacterium; assembly: GCA_965248205.1. GTDB lineage: Bacteria > Acidobacteriota > Terriglobia > Bryobacterales > UBA6623. Next base: position 5,535,034 of record CBDFIS010000006.1, on the reverse strand, counting down.
TACCGATTCGGAGCACCGAAGCGCGTTCTTGGAGTTGTATCTTCACGAGTTGCTGACTTGCATGGGCTACCGCCTGGAGGTGCATCCGGAGCTTCAGGGAACACATAAGCACCCGGACTACGTGGTGGTGGGACAACAGCGGCCACTGTTTTACCTGGAAGCGACCTTGGCACTACCCTCCCGCGGAGAGCAAGCCGCGGACGCTCGGGCGGCACAGGTTTACGATTCAATCAACGATATGGAGTCGCCCAACTTTTTCGTTGCGATTACAATCCGTGGCGCACCAGCCACCCCGCCGCCAGGCAGGAAGCTGGCGGACGCACTCTCAAGATGGCTGGGTGGCCTCGATCCTGACCGACTCGGGAAGGCTTTTTCTGATAGCGGATTTGATGCGCTGCCCTCCTTTAGGTGGTCACACGATGGTTGGGACCTATCGTTTCTTCCGGTTGCCAAGTCGCCTGAACTTCGAGGAAGGCCAGGCGTCAGGCCGATCGGCATTAGCATGCCTGATGAAGCACGGATCGTGGAAAGCCACAGAGCTATCCGGTCTGCTGTATGCAGCAAGGCGACGAGGTACGGAGAACTGGATCTGCCGTTTCTGATTGTTGTCAACGCCATAGCGGAGCACATCGACACCATCGACACCATGAATGCCTTGTTCGCTGAGGAATTCATTAAAGTTCGAATGAACCCGGGCAGCTCGACCAGTCAAGCTCTGAGACGCAAGAAAGATGGGGCGTGGTTCGGACCGACCGGCCCTCGCAACACAAGGGTGAGTGGCGCGGTGGTTTTCAACGACCTCGGAGAATGGACGATTCCCCAGAACCCTGTCCTTGTCCACAACCCCTATGCCACCAAGCCTTTTCCGTCAGAGCTGTGGCGGCTTCCGCAGCTCGCTCCGGACGAAGGAAAAGCGCGTCTTGTTGACCTTCCTGGCGTGGATGTCGTTGATCTCCTGAATCTGCCGCAACCCTGGCCTCCTACAGACAACCCCCTCGGAACGTCACTGCCCAGGAATACCACAAAGGCTTCACCGACCAGGGAATGACTGGGCGGCTTGGTCCGAAGATGTTGAAGGAGAGAGTCGAGCCCAGGGAGAAGATTACTCCCACGCATGGATTGGGCCCCGATTTCGGCTAGTCCTCACGCCAAATATTCGCCCCAATCAACCAGGCTCACCCGCCATCGTCCGCACCTCCACGTACAGTCACCTTCATCAGATGATCTTCAACGCTTGGATTCATAAGCCCGAACGATCCTTGACCGCCGCTTCTCTATCTTTCCCAACGCTTTCTCCCGATCTACCTTCAGTCCCCGCCCCAAGTTCTTGAGAAGCCCGGAGAGCGTCGGGCCGAGCGGCCCCGCCAGGTCCTGCAGCTAAGCGCCCAGCACTCGCGCCAGGGTGTCGAGACTACTAAGTTAAGAGTCACGTACCCACCCGCGAAGACGCGCCACAATCCACTCTTTAGTGCAGCAGGTCCCCATCTAGCTAGGGATCGCAGACGCCGAAAAAGGAACAGGAATTTCTGTTGTGTTTACTAGTTATGCTGGCCTCTGGGGAGCATCTGCCACACCCGCCCTGCTTCTAGTAAACGAGCGAGAGGAGGGAGGTTCGGCTTGCCGTTCCGGCAAGTGGGTTGAGCAGTATCAAAGTCGAGGTCGAGCAGATCGCGGTAGTCGCTTGTCGGTCACGCTTCTAGGCGGGAGCTAGTCGATCGTCGCTTCCTTGTCATTTGTCTTGATCTCGGTGGGCTTTCCAGTTAGCATCAGTCTCATACGGCCTTTAAACAGACCTCACCCCTGCCGCCCCGCCCACGCATGCATTGGACCCCGACTTCGGCCAGCTCTTACGCCGAATATTCGCCCCATCGACCAGGGTCACAGACCGCTCCACCGACTCGCGGCCAGGGTCCCTTCCCTTCAGGCCTGGTGGCGGTCGGAACGTGCGCGGGGTCGATGACGGGGGACTAGCCGAAGCGGCGAGATGGGTGTCCTGTTCAAGGAATCAGAGACGGCGGGCCGTAGACAGGCTGCGTGACGAAGGCTCCGTCGTCGTTGGCCATAATGCCGACACCAGTAACTCCCCTTGTTTCCCCTATAACCTCCACGACTCCATCTCGGTCTCTCGTGCACGGAAGTACGTCGTGGGTAATGAACGCCGTGTGCTCCAGGGCCAGAAATGAGAGTTGGCTCCGGCACTGCTCGGTCCCCGAGAAGTCACGGGCGATTAGTAAGATTTGCTGGCTTCTAGTCGAGACTAAGGCCATCGAGCTTGTCGACGGGCCTGTGTTGAGGAAAGGGGTGAAGAGGGTGAAGAAGTGGTCTAGACCTGTGCTCTCAAGTGGAATCCCTGTCTGAAAGAGGGGCCTTCCTGGAACAGCTTGGCTGAACGTCGTATAGACTGCTAAGGCGTCTGGCGGGTCCGAGAGTACGATGGCGTAGCCGATGCGGGTGACTCCATCTGGGATCGTGCAGAGAAACTCTATGCCCCCCGGCGGGACCACACTCCGTATCTGCGATCGCAGATCCACCCCGCTCGGGCGGAGTATGGGCTGCGCTTGAAAGTTCCCTTGGCTGTCGAAGAATGCCATGTCTAAGAGCACGGCACTCACGGTAGACGTGTTGACAAACTGAAACTGCATGAAGAAGCCAAGCGCGCTCCGGCCCTCTGCACAACTGCAATCCCCGCGGTGACCTCTCGAAAGCCCCCCGCTGCGGCGCCAGGACCCGCCGGGGCACTCCCTGCCAAAGCCCGGCTATGCCCAACGGACGCTGTCGCATGCACGGCGGCCCCAGCACCGGCCCAAGGACTCCCAAAGGCCAGGAGCGCTCCCGCAAGGCCAATTGGAAGCACGGCCGCTACTCCCGGAAATACCTGGCCGAGGAGGCCTACTATCGAGCTTGGCTCAGCTACTACAACACGCTACTCAAGCTGCTCAGGGAAGTAGACGAGCTCCTCAGGATCCCCGCAGCCGAGCAGAACGGCGCCACCAGGTGGATGGTCAGGAGGCTGCTTGACGCGTTAGATACTCTGCAGGAGCCGATTCCGCCTAAGAGTCTGCGGAGCAACACCCTTGAGGGCTAGTTGGTCCGGACGGGACTACTTGTCCGATTTGCCTACAAAACGGCCATGCAAGCGACCTGGCCCTCTCATCGCTCGCACACTCCGGCTGAACGACTTAGGGCTGGTGTTGCATTGACCGGTTGAGCTGGCACCGCATGCCGGAAGTGAGGCCGAGACGGGGAAAGAGGCCCCCGCTGAGCAGCAATCTTCTTGCTGGCTATGACACGGGATATCCACCGCTGCCGAGAGTTCCGGAGTGGAGTTCAGCGAGCCGGTCCAGCGGTCTGACTCCTTGGTCGAGCGCTCGTCGTTTCTTCCCTATCTGGGGTCTCGGGATTACAGGCAAGTTCCTACTCGTGCCTGAGTGCCCCCATTGGCTCCACCGAAGCAGCGCGCATCGCAGGCCGCAAACACCCCAGTGCTGCTGCGAACAGTATCAGTAGCGCTGCCGCGATGAAGGCCGCAGGATCATTGGCGCGCAAATCGAACAGCAAGCTCTCGACGAAGCGGCCCGCCGCCAACGCGGCAGCCGTCCCTACCAGCAGGCCAACTGCCACCAGAGCAAACCCTTCGCGCAGGATCATCCCCACGAGGTCGGTCCCGCGAGCCCCCAATGCGGCCCGCACCCCAAACTCTTGCGTGCGCCGCGAAACTGCCGACCCCAGCACGCCATACAATCCGATCCCGGCGAGGGCCAAGGCCAGTGCGCCAAAGAACGTCGAAAGCTGAGCAACAAGCCGGTCGTTGACTGTCCGATCCTCCACGTTGCGCTGGAGCGTCGTGATGGTGGGAACCCTCAATTCTGGAACGACCTCTGCGAGCCGCCGGCGGATCGCCAGGGCCATGGCCTCGGGCGCGCCTCGAGTCCGCACGACGGCAAAGTTCACAGACCCCGCCCCTTGCAGCGCCGGCCGATACATCAACGCAAACGGCTCTTCGCGCAGGTCAATGTACCTCGCCGACCGCACGACGCCTACGACTTCTATTGGTTCGTCGGGGTTGAACCAAACCTGACGGCCGATCGGGTTGTCGGTACCGAAGTATTTCTTGGCGGCCACGTCGTTCAGAATGGCGACCGCCGGTGCCTCGCCGCTGTCGCGATCGGTGAAGTCTCTGCCAAGCAGCAGATTCATGCCGACGGTCCGGAAGTAGTCCGTCCCGACAGCATCGATATGGATCATTGGGCGATCTTCGCCCTCACTCGGCGTATACCCGGCGGCCTTGAGGCCAAAGCCTAAAACGCGCATCGAGTTCGCCACCGCGGTCAGAGAAATCGAAGCCGATTCCACACCCGGCACGCTCCTCAGTCCATCAAGCATCCTGCGATAGAACGCATGGATCTTGGCTTCCGCCTCAGGGTATCGAGTTTGCCCCGGCTGCCGCTGGAAGTCCAGACCGATGCCGTTCATCGCGATCCTAGCCACAAGAACGTTCCGGCGATCGTAGCCGGCGTCTAGCGAGTAGAGGTTCACCAAACTTCGTATAAATAAGGCCGCCGCAATGAGCAGCACGACGGACAGGGCCGTTTGACATACGACCAGGACCCTCCCCCAGCGCACGCCCCAAAGCCCTCCGGCGATCGAGCGTGTCTGCTTTTTGAGAGGGGAGGTCAGGTCAGCCCGCGTTGCGCCCGCCGCCGGTGCGAGTCCGAACAGAATTCCGGCCAAAGTTGATGCAGTCAAGGTGAACAGCAGAACGCGCAGATCGGGCGAGACATCGATAGCTGACGGATATACGCTCCAACCTAGCTGCAGAACTTCGTTCGCGGAGAGCGTCACCAGCAATCGGCTGGCGGGATAGGCCAGTGCCAGCCCGGCCGCTCCCCCGATGAATGAGAGCAGAAGGCTCTCGGTCAAGAGTTGCCGAATCAGCCGGCCGCGCGGTGCGCCAAGCGAGACGCGCACCGCCATCTCCTTGCTGCGTTCGATCGAGCGTGCCAGCAGCAGATTGGCCACGTTCGCGCAAGCGATCAACAGGACTAGTCCGACGATTCCCGTCAAGACCAGCAGCGGCTGAGAGAACTGCTGCCGCAGCGCCTCGACGCCTCGGCCCCCGGGTTGGACGACGAGCTCCTGACTCTGGAATCGACGGCGGATGTCCTCATTCGGGGCTCGCTGGACCCTACGCTTCCGCTCCTGTTCAAAGGCGGGTGCAAGCGAGGCTTGTACCTGCGCCGGTGAGACGCCGGCCTCGAGTCGGGCGAACACCCGCAATGGAGCGGGCCTTAGCGTCTGCTGCATCTGGATCGGAGCCCACAGGTCCGGTTTCGAGCCGACGGCAACGCCAAAGAAACCATGAGGGGCGACGCCGACGATCGTGAACATCGTGTCGTTCAGCCTGAATGTTTCGCCGACTACGCCTGGGTCACGATCGAAGCGCACACGCCACAGGTCGTCGCTGATCACCGCGACGGGGTGGCCCTCGGGGAACTGATCATCCTCCGGCCGGAGCAGCCGCCCAATCTGAGGCCTCAGCCCCAGCGTCTCGAAGTACTCGCCCGACACCGCTACGCCCAGAGCCCGTTCGCGAGACAGGGGATCTCGGTCGCGTGTGTATGAAACCTCCCAAGCGTCCAGCCTCGATGCGATAAACATCCCCGAGACTCCGCGCACTGCCTCGCGCATTTCCCGGTAGAACGGATAGGGAAGGTACGGCACCGAGCGATCGACGTCGCCGTAGTGGGTGCCAAAGACGACCAGCTTGTCAGGCTCCGCAACCGGCAAGGAGCGCAGCATGACCGCATCGATCACGCTGAAGATCGTAGTGTTGGCCCCGATCCCCAGCGCGAGCGAGATCACGGCAACGGCAGTGAACGCCTTGTTCTTGATCAGCCCGCGCAGTGCGTAACGAAGATCCAGGAAGAGGGAGTCGAGGAGACCGACGCCGCGGGCATCCCGGCATTCCTCCTGGATTTGAGCGACACCGCCCATCTCTCGCAGCGCCGATCTTCGCGCCTCGTCCGGTGCCATGCCAGCGGCTCGATGTTCCTCGATCTGGAGGTCCAGGTGGAACTGGATTTCGTCCCGGAGTTCGCGCTCGACCTGGTTTCTCCGGAGCAAGGAGCGGAGCCGGAGAAGAACGATCGTCAGCCAGCGCATTGGATCCTCAAACAGGGTGCACGACGGCATTCACAGCCGCCGATAGACGATCCCATTCAGCAAGCTCCTGCTTGAGCTGGGCGCGGCCCGCTGGCGTTAGCGAGTAGAACTTCGCCTTCCTTCCGGTTTCTGTGTCGGCCCACTCTCCCTTGATCCAGCCGTTCTGCTCAAGCCGATGCAAGGCCGGGTAGAGGGAACCCTGCTGAACCTGGAGGACTTCGCTAGTTACCTGCTGGATTCGCTTGGCGATCGCCCATCCGTGCTTTGGTGCGGCGGCAATCGTGTTCAGAATGAGGAGACCAAGGGTCCCCTGTACGAGATCAGTTGGTTTACCCATACTATGACCATCTACAATACTTCTGCCATTGTAGATAGTCAAGGTATCTGAGTTTCGGCTTGGGTGTGGAGGCGTTGAACGTCAACCGTTCGCATCCGTCGAAGTGCCGCGCTTCTCCGATAGACGATTGGGTCTCTTCTGAGCGTCTTGCTGTGAAGCTATCTTCGTCGTCCGCGCAACTCCCGACAAGTCTCGGTCGCGGCACCATCCGTCTCTCGACACACAGCTCTCGACTGACACCAGCGGGTAGAATACGGCCAGGCAGCCGCAATTCGTGTGCGTGGCGTGCACCAGAAATCCAGTTTCAGCGAATTGATCGATACCCGAAATCCGTACCAGCTCGATGCCCCATATCCTCATCGCTGACGATCAACCCGATGTGCTAACCGCACTTCGACTGTTGCTCAAGGGAGAAGGGTACGAGACAGAGACTGCAGACTCGCCGACCGGTGTCCTAAGGGCGATCGAAGAAAAAGACTTCGACGTTGTTCTCATGGACCTCAACTACACACAGGACACGACGTCCGGCAAAGAGGGACTCGATCTGCTGTCGAGTATTCAAGCGATCGACAGCACGCTTTCCGTGGTCGTGATGACAGCGTGGGGCAGTGTGGAGCTGGCCGTTGAGGCGATGCGCCGTGGGGCGCGGGACTTCATTCAAAAACCCTGGGACAATCCTCGGCTATTGGCGATCGTCAGGACGCAGATCGAGCTTGCACAAGCCCTCCGCAAGCACCAGCATCTGGAAGCCGAAAACCTGCTGTTGCGAGGTGAGGGTCTCCCTAAACTCATTGCTGAATCGGAGGAAATGAAGCCTGTCTTGGAGGCCATTACGCGTGTAGGACCCTCCGATGCCAACGTTCTCATCACAGGTGAGCACGGCACAGGTAAGGAAGTGGTCGCCCAAACACTTCACGGGATCTCGCCTCGTGCCAGGAAGTCGATGGTCTCGGTCAACATCGGCGGGCTAGCGGAAGGGCTATTTGAGACCGAGATGTTCGGCCACGTGAAGGGGGCCTTTACCGGAGCCGACAACGATCGCATTGGCCGCTTCGAGCTGGCCAACGGAGGAACACTCTTTCTTGACGAGATCGCCAACATCAGCTTGAAGCAGCAGGCGCGCTTACTCCGCGTGTTGGAGAGCGGTGAGATTGAGCGCGTGGGATCGAGCAAAACGCGCAAGGTAAATGTCCGGTTGATTTCAGCAACGAACGCAGATATCCGTGGCCTGATAGACGATGGCGGCTTCCGGGAAGACTTACTGTTCCGGTTGAACACGGTCGAAATTCACGTGCCACCGCTGAGGGATCGCACGGAAGACATCCCGCTGCTTGCGAACTACTTTCTGCGAATCGCTGCCAAGCGGTACGGTAAAAAGGCGGCTGTTTTCGATGGGGGAGCCATGCAGGGGCTGTTGGATCATCCCTGGCCCGGAAACGTGCGAGAGCTCGACCACGTCGTCCAGAGAGCTGTTCTGATGACGAAGGGCGAGCGGATCAAGGCCGGGGATTTGGGTCTGCAGCCGAGCCGCGGTGCTCCTACTCGGCTGGAGGAAATGAGACTCGAAGATTTGGAGAGCCACCTGATCAAGAAAACCCTCGAGCGCTGCAATGGTAGTGTGACGGATGCTGCGAAGCAACTAGGATTAAGTCGTAGCGCGTTGTATCGCCGCCTGCAAAAATACGGGCTGTAGACTGCGAGGCGTCCCACAAATCCAGATCGGTCAGAATTAACGACTAGCAGCACACCTCGAATCCAGGTCCACCGCGCAGATGCTTTCACAACCCCGTTTCGCGTGAGGCGGTGCATCATCTAGGGCGCTGAAAGCGTCAGTACTTGTCCGGCTAGTCGACTACACGTCCACTTGGGTGTTGAACGGAATGCAACGCGAACAAACCGTGGAAGTTATTCGTGGCGCAACGCCGTCATGGGTTCGACACGCATGGCACGGTGCGCGGGAATGTACGACGCGGCAAGCGCGACGAGAGAAAGAAGCATCGCGACACCGACAAACGTCAACGGGTCGGTGGCGCTAATGCCAAAAAGGAGAGTGGACATGAGGCGGGTGATCGCCAGCGACGCGCCAACGCCGATTACGGCGCCGAGAGCCGCTATGCGTGCACATTCGCCTATCACCAGACGCAGAACGTCGCTACGCCGGGCACCAATCGCCATACGAATGCCGATCTCCTGGGTGCGGCGCGCAACGGAAAAAGCCACGACTCCGTAGATACCGACGGCAGCAAGAGCGAGAGCAGCGGCGGCAAAAAGTCCGACAAGAAGAAGCAGAAAACGGCGATCCGCGAGCCAGCCGCCCATTTCGTCCGCGAAAGTGGAGAACTTGACCGGGACATCGGGAGCGAGATCGTAGAAAATGCTGCCCGCGGGGGAAACGATCTCTGCCACCGGCCCGGCGCTACGCATAACGATAGTCGGCGTTGAATTGGCGTTCATCCCTCGCTGGCGATAATCGACGTAAATGATGGCACTCGGGGGAAGATTCAGGCCGCGCGCTCGAACATCGCCAACGATGCCAACGATCGTGAGCGGCTTCAAGTTGCCGTCCATATTGCCGTAATTGATCACTTGACCGATGGGGTCCTGATTGGGCCAGCGCTGGCGAGCCAATGTTTGGCTGATCATGGCAACATGCGGCGAATTCCAATCGTCCCGTTCGCCGAACATCCGCCCGCGGATCAGCGGAATGCCCATCGTGCGGAAGTACTCTTCGCCAGCAAGGCAATAAGTGGCGTGTCCGACTTGGGAAGGATTTTGAAGAATACGACCAAATTCATCGAAATTGGCGGGCGGCTTTTGGCCAGTGAGTATAAGGAAGTCTCCGGCAGCGAGATTGTCGCCGGCCGCGACTGGAAGGGCTCCAGCCAAACCCACGCTTTCGACGCCTGGAATCGCGCGAAGGCGGGCCACTATATCGTCCATTAGATGGATTTGCCGCGCGATGGCTGCCTGGTCCATGCCTTGCGGAATTGGAGGCGAAAACTCCATGGTGATCAGGTTTTGCTGACGAAAGCCAGGGCTCGTGGAAATGAGCCTCAAGAAGCTGCGGCCGAGAAGGCCTGCCCCAACCAAAATGACAAGCGTTGTGGCAATTTCGCCTATCACCAAAAAGCTGCGAAGCCGCTGCCTAGCGCCCGAACCAGTGTAACCGCGAGACCCGGTGCTCAACGCTTCCTGCGGATCTCCCCTACCGGCGCGCCAAGCGGCAAACAGCCCGAGCGAAAAGGCAACAGCCACAGTTGCGGCTAAAGCGAACAGAAGAACCGAGGTGTTAATGGCGATGCCTTCCTGACGCGGCAGGTTTGTCGGAAGAATTGCTGGAAGTACCTTGATCCCCCAACTCGCAATCAAACTGCCCAATACACCTCCAGCGAACGAAAGCACAAAAGACTCGGCGAGGAACTGCTGAATCAGACGACCGCGCCCAGCGCCGAGCGCCGCACGGACAGCCAGCTCTTTGCGGCGGGCGGAAGTGCGGGCCAACAGCAATCCAGCGACATTCGTGCAGGCGACCAGCAGTAAGAGGCCGACTGCCCCCAGAAGAGTAAGGAGAGCGGTCCGCACGTCTCCGACCATTGCGTCGGCGAGAGGCACTACCGCCGCGTCGTTGAGATCAACCTTTTTCCCGTACTGATCTTTGATGCGGCGAGCAATCGCGCTGAGATTCGCGCGCGCCTGGGCGACGGTAATCCCATCGCGGAGGCGGCCGAGACCTCGCCAATTATGCGCTGTGCGGCTGGGAAGTTTCGGATCAAGCTCGCGCGGAATCCATGCAGCGACACCGGGCGGAAAACTGAACCCCTCCGGCATCACTCCAATAACGGGATAGACTGCTTCGTCCAGCCTTAAATGGAATTTGGAGAGATCCGTTGCACCACTGAGGTATCGCTGCCAATAGCTATAGCTGACGATCGCTGCCGGCGCGCCGTGGAGGCGCTGCTCTTCGGCCGAAAAAGCACGACCGCGAAAAGGCTCGACGCCGAGGGCTTCAAAGAAGCCGCTGGAGACTTTGGCGATGTTGACACGCGCAGGCTCGCTGCCGCCGGAAACAGACGACAGCCGATAGCCATATACCGCTAGATACGCGAACGTGTTGTTCTGTGTACGAAAGTCGTCGAAATTGGGGCCCGCTAAATTCATTCGGTGGCCGTCAGAGGCCTGTTCCCACACGCGCACGATTGTTTGCGGATGCGGATAGGGCAAAGGACGGAGCAGCAGCGCGTCTGCGATCGAGAAGATCGAAGTTGACGCGCCGATGCCGAGAGCGAGTGTGAGGATAGCGACGGCGGTGAAGCCCGGGCTGCGGCGCATCTGGCGCGCGGCATACTTGAGGTCCTGGCGCAGTCTTTCGAGGGCGGTGGAGATCCACACCGCTCTGGTGTCTTCCTGCGCTAGCCCGGCGTTGCCCAGCTCTTGAAGTGCCGAACGGCGCGCCTCCTGTGGGGACTCGCCCCGGCCGATGCGGTCCTGGATCGCCATGCGAAGATGATGCGCATGAATCTCCTCAGCGATCTCCATGTCTTTCGGGCGCTGACTGAACAGGCGTTTCCACCACATGACTACGCCTCGCTCTCCCGTGGTTGCTTGAGGGCCGCCACGGCCTCGACGATCTGAGACCAGCGCGACTCCTCCAGGACTAACTGCTTCTTGCCGGCGGCCGTCAGGCGGTAATACTTGGCGCGCTGCTTGTTCTCGGACGTCTTCCACTCCGACTGCACGCAGCCCCGCTTCTCCAGCCGGTGTAGTGCCGGATAGAGCGACCCCGTTTCCACCTGTAGCACGTCGTTCGAGCCGGTGCGGATAGCTTGGCTGATGCCGTAGCCGTGCTGCCGTCCCCATCGCAGCGTCTGAAGAATGAGCAAGTCCAGCGTGCCCTGGAGCAGCTCGATCCGGTTCTGGTGTTTGAGCTTTGCCATAGATGTAGACATCCTACACCATACCCTGTAGATTGTCTACTTCCTGGAATGCGACCGCAGCGATTGGAGAGCGCATGTTCAGGTATTCCGGAAGGCAGCCGCACTTGTCAGCGGTTAAGATTGGTTTCACCCCGAAGTCAAACAAGTTGTGGATGGCAGTTCGAAAAGGAAACCTGACTCTCCTGGTTGAAGGCCTCTATCATAAGCTGAATGGATAGGCCCTGAGATGGCTTGCTGTGGGGAATGCTCTACCTTGGCGGCTGTTCGATTGTGCTACGCGATTCAGGAGAAGAGCAGTCAACGCCGGTGAAAGTTAACTGAAGGGGGCTGCGCTCAGTTGACCATGAGGACTACCCGCCGACGCCTTTCATTCGAGAAGCGTATCACCTACTTTGCGCTTTTTGGCGGTCTGCCGGCCGTTGCCATCTCAATGATCTTCCTTTGGACCGGCGATTATGCGCCGAGAGTTCAGTGGACCTGCACCCTTCTAATCCTCTGCGTTTGGATGGGCTTCGCTTTCGGGGTGCATGAGCGGATCGTCCACCCGTTACGGACCTTGTCTAATCTGCTCGCCGCGTTACGTGAGGGTGATTATTCCCTGCGAGCCAGAGCACCGAGAGAAGACGCGCTTGGCGAGGTGATGACGGAAGTAAACGAGATGGGCGAAATGCTCAGGGAACAGCGCTGGAGTGCGGTTGAGGCGACGCAACTTCTACAAAAGGTGATGGAGGAAATCGACGTGGCGGTGTTCGCCTTTGATGGCGAAGAAAGGCTTCGACTCGTCAATCGTCAGGGAGAGCGTCTCTTGGGCCAACCCTCCGAACGCCTGCTCGGTCGTCTGGCGGCAGAACTGGATCTGTCGGATTGCCTTGATCCAGATGCTCCCCGCACGCTGCAGAACGCCTTCCCGGCGGCGACTGGTCGCTGGGGCATCCGTCAGAGCACTTTTCGGGAGCATGGCGCGTCTCATCGACTGTTGGTGGTATCTGACCTGACGCGGGAATTGCGCGAAGAGGAACTGGCCGCTTGGCAGCGCTTGGTACGCGTTCTCGGACATGAGTTGAATCAGTGCTGTCCGGGGAAAGTCGCGCCATCGGACGGTAAGTCTCGACCGTTCAATGTCTTATGGCCTGTTTTGCCCGGGAACGATTTGAAATCCCGAGGCCGCAAATGGTCGCCTGAACGGAGCATCCGGACGCGGCACAATGAGGGATGAACCTTGGCCGTACGGTTTTCTCCCAACTGATCGAGCACCTACCGAGCAAAGAGTTTCAGAAATGTGTATCGCGCTACCGCGGCGATTCCTATCTGAAAAGTTTCTCCTGCTGGGATCAGTTTCTTGCGATGGCATTCGCCCAGCTGACCTATCGGGCAAGCCTCCGCGACATCGAGACGTGCCTGCGTTCGATGCACGGCAAACTCTACCACATGGGATTCCGCGGCAGGGTAGCGCGCTCGACACTGGCCGACGCGAACGAGTCGCGCGACTGGCGGATCTACGCGGACTTCGCGCAGGTCTTGATTGGCATGGCACGGCCGTTATATGCCCACGACCCGATCGGTGTGGACTTGGACCAGACTCTGTACGCTCTCGACTCGACAACAATCGACCTCTGCCTGTCGCTGTTTCCGTGGGCGAGATTCCGCAAGCAAAAAGCCGCCGTGAAGATGCACACGCTGCTGGATCTGCACGGCAATATTCCCACGTTCATCCGCATTACTGGAGGCAAAGTGCACGACATCAACATCCTCGACGAGATCGGCCCGGAGGCCGGCGCGTTCTACGTCATGGATCGGGCCTACGTCGATTTCGAACGCCTCTTCGTGTTCACTCTCTGCTCGTCGTTCTTCGTCGTGCGAACCAAGAAGAACATCTTGCTCCAACGGCGCTACTCGCATCCCGTCGACAAATCCACGGGCTTGCGCTCGGATCAGACCGTCATACTGGCTGCCATCGAATCGGCCCAAGCCTATCCCGACCCGTTGCGGAGGGTCAGTTACTTCGACGCCCGGACGAACAAGCGGCTGAAGTTTCTGACCAACAACTTCGCGCTCCCGGCGCTGACCATCGCCCACATCTACAAGTCGCGTTGGCAGATTGAGTTGTTCTTCAAGTGGATCAAGCAACATCTGCGAATCAACTCGTTTTACGGCACCAGCGAGAACGCCGTCAAGACGCAGATCTGGATCGCTGTCTCGATTTACGTGCTCATCGCCATCGTCCGGAAACGCCTCGGGCTGGAAGCGAGTCTTTACCAGATTCTACAGATTCTCAGCGTTACGCAATTCGAAAAAATGCCCCTTTTACAGGCACTCCAGCCATCCGACTCCCCAAACGAATCCCCCTATGACCCCAACCAATTGATTCTATTCGACTTTTAACCGGACAGCAGTGGAGTTGAATAACTCCCTTGCGCCCATCAAGTCCATTACGGGAAGCCTGACGACAGTGCTTAATCAGCAAACGCCGCCCCCTGACTGGAAAGAGGATATGCGGCAGGGCTTGGCGGTTGTTGGATCCCGCACGGAGGCCCTTAGCCGATTTACCGGAGCCTACGCTCGTCTTGCAAAGTTACCGGAGCCAAACCTGGCCACCGTGAAGGTATCGGAATGGGTTCGCAGGGTGACCAAGCTCGAGAACCGCCGAAAGGTCGAGGTTGAACCCGGGCCAGAGCTGAGCATTCGAGCAGACGCCGACCAACTGGAGCAGTTGTTGATCAATTTGATTCGCAATGCCGTCGATGCCTCTTCACAAACCGACGGAGATGTTCGCGTTGGTTGGCACAGGAATCATTCGTTTCTTGAGGTCTGGGTTCAGGACGGCGGCCCGGGCCTTTCAAGCGATGCGAATCTGTTCGTTCCCTTCTTTACAACGAAACCCGGCGGCTCGGGCATTGGTCTGGTTCTCGGCCGCAAGATTGCCGAAAACCACGGTGGGACTTTAACACTTGAGAATCGTCGCGACGGACGAGGCTGTGAAGCACGGCTGCGGATTCCTTTGGAGCCGCAGTCTGTCGCCAATTCTCCGCGCAGAGATTCCTGAACACTGAGTCCCAGTTATGGGATTGATGCGTCCCAAAAGCGGACACATCCGGTCAGAGTCAATCGCCTCACCCTGTCGCTAACTTCCGCGTTTAGAGCTACTTGCTATTCTCACTACCAAGTGGCCTCCTAGATGCTCTAACAAGAAGGTCGCCGAGGCGGCACAAGGTCGGCGATCGCTTGGTCAGTCGGTGCCATAACGGTGGAAGCCCGAGGTGGAAGTCCGCCGACTGACTGAGACCCTGCTGCCTCGGGCTGTCTCGGCGTACAGTAGCCCGACACAGACTTGAGTAGTTGATCGGACCCAACCGTGGACATCCCACGACATGACTTGGTGCGCAAGCGCCGAGTGCGGCGTGTGATCTACACGTTGGTGGCGCTGCTGAGCGTGGCGGCGATCAGCTATGGTCTCTCCCGGCTGGAGCCTGCCGCCCCGACCGTCGAGCGGGCCACCGTCTTTCTCGACACCGTTAAACGCGGACCGATGGTCCGCCAGGTGCGTGGACTGGGGACTCTGATTCCTGAGGAGATTATGTACATCCCTGCCCGCGACGAAGGCCGGGTCGAGCGACGCTTTGTGTTTCCTGGCACCCAAGTCGAGCCCCATACGATTCTTCTCGAACTCAGTAACCCACGATTGGAGCAGGAAGTCTTTGAAGCCAAGTCACAGCTCAAAGCCGCGGAAGCCGAGTACGCCAATCTCAAGGTTCAACTCGAAACCCAACGGCTCGATCGGGAAGCTGCAGCAGCTCAGATCCAAGCTGAATTTCTTCAGGCCAAGGCCCAGTTCAATGCCGATGAGCAACAGGCGAAGCTGGGGTTGATCCCAGAACTGAATCTCACCAAATCACGCGTAGACGTCGAACAGCTTACAGTGCGGCTGCGGCTCGAACGGGAGCGCCTCGGAATTCGCCAGGAAGCAGTCGAAGCCCAGCTTGCCGCTCAACGAGCACAGATCGAGCAACTAGGTGCTCTCTACGGACTGCGAAAAAGCCAGCTTGAGCAACTGAGGGTGCGCGCGGGAATTCATGGGGTATTGCAGCAACTGGAAGTCGAGGTCGGCGAGCTCGTCAACGCGGGCGATGTACTAGCGAGAGTTTCAGACCCGAAAAGACTCAAGGCAGAGATCAAGATCCCGGAAACACAAGCGAAAGATGTCCAGTTCGGCCAAAGGGCCAAGATTGATACTCGAAACGGCGTCATACCAGGCTCGGTCATGCGAATCGATCCGGCTGTCCTTGATGGGACGGTGACCGTGGACGTCAAGCTGGAAGCTGAGTTGCCCAAAGGCGCACGTCCGGACCTGAGTGTGGATGGAACGATCGAACTGGAGCATCTCGAAAACGTACTTTACGTCGGGCGTCCGGTGTACGCGCAGCCCGAGAGCAGAATCGGCCTGTTTAGGCTGGGACCCGATGGTGAACATGCGATGAGGGTCCAGGTCACGGTCGGCAAGATGTCGGTCAACACCATCGAGATTCGAGAAGGGTTACAAGTCGGTGACCAGGTCATTCTGTCGGACATGTCCGCCTGGGACGCTTACGACAGGATTCGCCTGAATTAGCCACCCGATTCGAGAGCTAGGAAGAACTTATGCGGACTCTTTGGCAGGACTTTCGCTTCGGCTTTCGGATGTTAGCGAAGAATCCTGGTTTCACCGCTGTGGCGGTCGCAACCTTGGCGCTGGGCATCGGCGTCAACACGGCGATCTTCAGTTTGGTCAACGCCGCCCTGCTTAGGCCCTTACCTGTGAAGGATCCCGAGCAGCTTACGAGTGTACTTTTTGTTCGAAAGGACGGTAGGACTACCGGTTCTCACGCTTACCCAAACTACAAGTATTTCCGAGAACACGACACTGTGTTTTCGGGAATCATCAGCCACGGCTCTGTCTCGTTGAGCTGGAGGAGTGGTCCCGAGACGGATGAGCGCATCCACGGGCAATTGGTCTCCGGCAACTATTTTGAGGTGCTGGGTGTTCGGGCTGTACGAGGGAGGACGTTCTTACCAGAAGAAGACCGCACACTCGGCACCCATCCGGTCGTGGTCTTAGCCCACGACTTTTGGCGCCAACGGCTGGGCTCGGACCCCGACGTGGTGGGCAGTGACATCACCCTGAATGGTCACGATTTCACGGTCGTTGGGGTCGCGCCGCTCGGGTTTCACGGCACGGACGTGTTGGGACCGCCGGAGGTTTGGGTGCCGATGATGATGCAACCGGCTGCGCGGCCCGGGGAGCAACACCGGACCCGCCGCCACGGTTGGCTTCAAGTGATAGGACGATTGCGGGAGGGCGTTTCGCTAGACCAGGCGCAGGCCAACCTGCAAGTCCTTTGGGGCCAGATCGAGCAGGAATTCTACCAGGGTGAAAGTCGAGGCCGGATCCTATTGGAACCGACGAAAGGCCTTGCAGTTCACTATCGGGCTCCAGCGAGGTCTATGTCAGCGCTGCTCATGGCTGTGGTGGGACTGGTCTTGTTGATTGCCTGCAGCAACGTTGCCAACTTGCTGCTGGCGCGGGCTGCGGCTCGTAGCCGGGAAATGGCCGTTCGCGTGGCGCTCGGTGCAGGGCGGATGCGTCTTGTCCGTCAGTTGCTTGTCGAAAGTATGATGCTCTCGGTTCTCGGTGGTACGGTGGGGTTCCTTGTGGCCGTCCCGGTGAAGAACTGGTTGTCGGTGGCGATTGGAGCGTTTCCTTATCCGTTGCATCTAGATCTCAGCTCGGACTCGAGGGTTTTCGGTTTTGCGGCAGTGGTGTCCCTCCTGACAGTGATGCTTTTCGGTCTGGTGCCGGCCCTGCGCGGCGCACGAACTGATGTGACGCCCGCGCTTAAGGGTGGCGCTAGTGTGCACAGGTCCCGACGATTCAATCTGAAGAACACGTTGGTTGTTGCTGAAGTGACGCTTTGCTTGGTCTTGTTGATTGCTGCGGGATTGTTCGTCAGAAGCCTCGGAAACGCACACTCCATCGACATCGGCTTCAACCCCGACAAGCTGATCGTGATGTCGTATGACCTAAATCTACATGGCTACGATGCCGGTCGCGGCCTTGCGTTCAGCGAGCAAGTCTTAGAGCGTGTCCGGACGATGCCGGGTGTACGTTCGGCTACTCTCGCCCATGATCTTCCGCTTGACTTTGACGGCACCGGCGTCTTCCTAGTGCGTGAAAGCCCCAATTCTAGAGAAGACGATACCGCTTATCGGGTGGGGATAGCCGCCGTAATGCCCGCTTATTTCCAAACGATGGGTGTTCGATTGCTCGAGGGTCGCGATTTCAGTGACCACGACGCTGAGAGCCAGCCTCGTGTGGCCGTCGTGAACCAGACGTTAGCTCAGCAGACGTGGCCAGGCGAGGATCCGCTGGGCAAGCGCTTCAACCTTCCAGGGCTGAGTGAGCAGATCGAGGTCATCGGTATTGCCCAGGACGGGAAATACAATTCGCGTGGCGAGCAGCCGACACCCTTTCTATATTTGCCGCTGCGGCAAATGTTTCGCGAGGATCTGACGTTAATTGCTCGCACTGCCGGTGACCCAGGCAGCATGATTTCACCGGTACGACAGCAGATCCGCGACATTGATCGCACTGTTGCCGTCTTCAAGGCCCAGACCATGACTGACCACCTAGGCCTTACTTTGTTTCTGCCGCGAACCGGGGCGTTCTTCTTAAGCGCGTTCGGGGCCCTAGCTTTGTTTCTAGCTGCCATCGGGCTTTACGGAGTCATTTCGTATGCGGTCAGTCAACGAACACAAGAAGTAGGTGTCCGTGTAGCTCTTGGAGCACGGCGGAAAGACGTGTTACAGATGGTCATCGGACAGGGATTTAAGTTCGTTGTCGTTGGCCTAACGATAGGAATTGCCGTGGCTGTGGGGCTCACGCGTTTTCTATCGAGCTTTCTCTATGACGTAAGCCCGACGGACCCTATCACGTTTGCTGCTGTATGCGGAATCTTCGGTCTGGTCGCGCTGTTAGCCTGCTACGTCCCCGCTCGCCGAGCCACGAAGATCGACCCGATGATGGCGCTGCGGTACGAGTAGGAGCTGAGCGATGGGAACTCTGCTGCAAGATGTGCGATACGCGGTTCGCACCCTGACAAAAAGCCCGGGCTTCACCACCGTGGCCGTGCTGACTCTTGCTCTAGGCATTGGCGCGAACACCGCCATCTTCAGCTTCGTGAATGCGCTGCTTTTGCGCGACCTGCCCGTACAGACGCCGGAGAGGCTTGTTTGGATTGGCGTCGAATACGGTCCTGGCCGCTGGGACAGTACGCTGGGCCACCGTTATTACGAGCTGTTGCGCGACACTCCCGGGGCATTCAGTGGTGTTGCCGCGATGTCGGGCGGCTCGGTTGCCATGACCGTCGCTGACTCTTCCGAGCAAGTGCACTTTGGACTCGTGAGTGGTGAATACTTCCACGTACTCGGCGTCCCACCCGCGCCCGGCCGCGTTCTTTTGCCCAAGGACGATGTTGCCGGCGCCGAGCGCGTCCTCGTTCTACGCCACTCATTCTGGCGATCCCGGTTCGGAGCTGACCCGGCCATCATCGGCTCCACAGTGACGCTTGCGGGACAGCCGTACACCGTCGTGGGCGTTGCGCCGCCCGGCTTTCACGGTATTGATATCGAGTACCCAGGCGATCTTTGGGTCCCCTTGATCCATGTCAAGGAACTGAGAGGCGGGACCTTCGACTATTTCAACCTCGACTCGTCGTGGCTCCAAGTCGTTGGGCGTGTCTCCCCTGGCGTTTCTCAACAGCAGGCGACGGCAGCTGCCGCCACAGTCTACAGCTGGTTTGGCGAAGAGTACTTGGCATCGCGGCCTGAGCCGCCGAGCGCCAGACTGCGGGAACGTTACAAGAACCCCACGATGCGGTTGGAGCCGGTGAAGGCCGTTTCGCCCTACGCGATGAAGCGCTATCGCGACACGCTCAGTATGTTAGCTGGCGCCGTTGGGTTTCTATTGTTGATTGCCTGCGCGAACGTAGCAAGCCTGCTGCTAGCGCGTTGCGTGCGTCGGCGCCAGGAGTTCGCGGTGCGGACGGCGACCGGAGCATCGCGCTGGCGGCTGGTTCGGCAATTGTTAGCAGAGGGGGGTGTGTTGGCAGTGTTAGCGGGCGCTCTAGGCGTCCTGCTCTCATGGAACTTCTGCGGGACCATCGTCTCAATGATGAACGACCGCGCCGTGGTTGAGATCCGGCCCGACCCGCTTGTGCTCGGCTTCACACTGGCGGTTTCACTCGCGTCGCTGCTGGTATTCGCATTGATTCCGGCGCTGACCTCCTCCAGTATCGACCTCGCCTCTGCGTTGAAGGGAACAGCCATCGTGGGTAAGCAGCACAAGGGATTTGGATCGCGTGGATGGTTTGTCGCCTTGCAATTCGCGCTTTGCCTGCCCTTACTCGTGGGCGCTGGTCTGTTGATTCGCAGCGTTGAGAACCTGTATTCACAGGATGTCGGATTCAAGCGCAAGCAGCGTATTCAGGCGACAATCAATCCTGGCGGGATCGGCTACGACGAGAAGCGCGCGACGGCCCTTTTCGAATCGCTGCTATCGAATCTTGCCGCGCAGCCGGGCCTTCAGTCAGTCGCCTATTCGTCCCGCGGCACGCTGACCCGATCCGGCTCGCACCGCCCACTCTTCCCCGATGTGGACGGCGCCGACGGTGTACCAATCGGACTCACCGAAGTCAGCGAAGGCTACTTCGAGACTCTTGGCATTCCGTTGGTTTCCGGACGTGACTTTGTGCCAAGCGATGATGACCGGGCTTCTCCCGTCGTAATCATCAACCAGAAACTCGCCCACGAAATGTTTGGCAATGAGAATCCTCTAGGCAGACAAGTGCGATACCAACAAGACAGTCCGCCCCAGTTCGAAATTGTCGGCGTCGCCGCGGATAGCAAGTACAACGACCTACGTGATGAGATCAAACCCGTCGCCTACTTTCCCTTTCGACAGCGGGGTACGCAGCACGTGAACATCTATTTCCGCACGGAAATGGGAGTCGAAGCCGCAGCCGCCCTGCTGCGCGATCAGGTTCGTACTTTAGAGCCGCATCTTCCCGTGACCGGAGTCCGTACCCTCGACGAACAGATCGAATCCCAAATGGGTCAAGAGCGGATTGTGTCCACGCTGCTGAGTACGTTCGGTTTCTTGGCGCTGATCCTAACCGCGGTCGGACTCTACGCCGTCGTAGCGTTTGACGTAGGCAACCGGACTCGCGAAGTCGGTCTGCGCTTGGCTTTGGGAGCGCAGCGGCGCGACATTTTCGGACTAGTCTTCCGCCGCGCTGCTCTCTGGGTGCTCGGCGGAGCGGCGGTCGGTGTTGGTCTAGCCGCTGCGCTCAGCCAACTCCTCGAAAAGGGGCTCTTCGGCCTATCACCGCTGGACCCCTCGACTTTCGTCGCTGCGGTGTTGTTCTTGCTCATCTGCGCCGCACTCGCCAACTACCTACCATCTCGCCGCGCGGCCCGAGTGGACCCGATGACGGCGCTGAGGTACGAATGACGAGCTTCCCATGAGAACGCTTTGGCAAGACCTTCGATATGCCACGCGGATGCTGTTGAAGCGCCGGCTTGTGACGTGCGTCGCGGTGCTCTCCCTTGCATTCGGAATCGGAATGAATACCGCGATTCTCACCGTCGTCAACGGTGTCCTTCTTCGCCCTCCTCCGCTCTACGACGACGCCGATCGGCTGGTCCTTATCGGAGAGACACCACCGAAGCAACCCGGGGAGCGCCGAGGAGTTTCGGTGCCCGTGTATCACACGTGGAGGGAGTTGACGAAGCTATTCGAGACCATCGCGGTTGCGTCAACAGTGGGTAGCTCCAGTGTGCGATTCGGGGACTTCCCGGAACCCATTCAAGCACAAGCGATTTCCGCTGGACTATTCCCGCTACTTGGCGTCGAACCGCTGCTAGGGCGACCCTTCCTGCAAGACGACGAAAGGCCGGGCGCGGAGCCGGTAACGCTGCTCAGCCACCGACTGTGGCAGCGGCGGTTCGAAGGTGACGAAGCAGCGCTTGGCCAGCAAATCTGGATTGACGGGCGCAGCTACACGATTGTCGGTGTTATGCCTCGCCGTTTTTGGTTTTCAAGCCCGGGTACTGGACTCTGGACCCCGCTCCAACCTAGCGAAAGCGACCAAAGCGTGTCTGACCGGAGTTTGCAGGCTGTGGCTCGGCTCAGACCCAACATCTCGGATGAGGGTTTGCACACCCGTCTGGCCTTCAGCCTTCGTCAAATGGAGGATCAGTTGCCGGAGAGCGAGCAGGGATGGGGCGTCCGGATAGTCCCTCTTGTTGGGGTCCATCTTTTCGGACTTCAAGCTGCGCCTGGTTTGTTTCTCCTGATCGGAGCAGTGTGTCTTGCGCTCCTGGTCGCTTGCATCAACGTTGCCAACATTATGGTCGCGCGCTGGACGGCACGCCAAAAGGAAACTGCGATCCGGGCCACCTTGGGAGCTGGTCGCTTGCGTCTGATTCGCCAATTCCTAACCGAGAGCTTGTTATTGGCCTTGGTCGGCGGTTTGCTGGGCCTGGCAGTAACCTCTGCCGGTGTGGAAGTCATGTTGTCGTTCGCTCCACTCGAGGCACAGTTTTTTGACTTTCGTATCGACGGTCGAATTCTCGGTCTCACGGCAGCGATCACGCTACTCACAGCCGTCTTCGCTGGCCTTTTGCCTGCGGTCTTCGATACCAGACCCAACCTGCACGAAGAGTTGAAGCAGGGAACAGTGCACTCCGTAACACAAAGTCCTCGGCAGCGATTACGGAGGGTGTTAGTGGTCAGTGAAGTCGCGGTCACGATCATTTTGATTGTCGTGATCGGAGCGATGGTCCGCAGCTACCAGCAGCTCGACGCCACAGAGACAGACTTTAATTCCGAGAACCTGCTGACCTTTCGTCTGCCGTTAAATCAAGACCAGTTCACGGATCAAGCTCCCGGGAACGGTGTCGATGGCATCTCCACTCTCTTGAACCCCAGGGTCTTCGCCTTTCAGCAAGAGCTGCTGGACAGGATCGAGAGGCTCCCCGGTGTTTCTTCCGTGGCCATCACGCTGTTGCCGCCACCCTACGACGCTCTGAGACGGCGTTCTTTCTTCACCGTCAATCCCGCAGGAGTGGAAGCAGCCGAGAGGCTGGAAGCAGGATTCAACGCTATCAGCCCAGCTTTCTTCGAGACGCTGGGAATTCCGCTGCGACGTGGCCGTTACTTTACTATTCACGATGACCGACAGGCCCCAAAGGTCGCCCTTGTCAACGAGGCGATGGCTCGCCGCCAGTGGCCGAATAGAGACCCGGTCGGGGAGTACCTGTGGGGAGACGCGGATCTCGGCAACGAGCCCCTCAGGATCGTAGGTGTAATTCGTGACTACACGAACTCGGGTGTGCTTCGGGATCCCGAACCGGCTGTATACATTCCCCACTTCCAACAGCCTCTGCGGTATGCGGGCGGTCAGCCGGCAGTGCCGCTGGAGGTTAACTTCGTGGTCCGGACATTGTCGGACCCGACTCAGCTGGCTAACGCCCTCCGGCGTGAGGTAGCAGAGATCGACCCGGAACAAGCGATCTCCCAGGTGGGGACCGTGGACCGGTTAATGGATCAAGCGGCCGAAGAGGTAATTCTCGGCGTTTACGCGATTAGCCCACTGGTGGGCTTTGCGCTTTTGCTTACTGCAGTTGGTGTATACGGAGTTCTGTCTTTCTCCATTGCCCGTCGGACACATGAGATCGGCATCCGTATGGCTCTCGGTGCTGACCGTCGCAAGGTAATCGAAATGGTGTCAGTGCAGAGCCTGCGCTTAGTGGGTTTAGGACTAGCAATCGGTCTCACCGGGTCTTTTGCCCTCGCGCGGGTGGTTGGCAGCAAGATCGACGTGATGCGCAACGCTGAATGGACAGTACTTGTCTTTGCGTCTTTGCTGGTTTGTTTAGCTGCAGGGTTAGCGACCTATCTTCCCGCCCGTCGGGCGACCAGACTCGACCCCATGACAGCGCTGCGATACGAATGAAGACTCGAAATCTTGGAGCAAAAAGATGAACGAAAATGCTTCTCCTTCCGAACCACTGATTCACCTCAAAGGGGTGAAGAAAGTCTTCCTGGCCGAAGAGGTCGAGACTCATGCGCTGTCTAACATCCATCTCGAAATCCGGCAAGGCCAGTTTGTGACTATCGCTGGTCCTTCAGGGTGCGGCAAATCGACCTTGTTGTCGATTCTGGGCCTACTCGATACCGCCACCGAGGGAGAGCATTACCTTAAAGACCAACCGGTGGAGAATCTCTCGGCGGCGCAGCGGGCTCGAGTCCGCAACCGAGAGATCGGATTTATCTTCCAGGCGTTCAATCTCATCGGGGATTTGAATGTCTACGAGAACGTCGAGCTCCCACTCACCTATCGGGGCATGGGGTCCAAAGAGCGCAAAGAGAGAGTGCATCAGGCGCTAGAGCGCGTATCGATGGCACATCGCACGAAGCACTATCCGTCGCAGCTTTCCGGCGGCCAACAACAGCGCGTGGCCGTTGCCCGTGCCTTGGTGGGAGAGCCGGCGATTCTGCTAGCGGACGAGCCAACCGGAAACCTGGACTCGAAGAATGGCCAGGCGGTGATGGACCTGCTCCGCGACCTGCATCAAAACGGCGCGACCATCTGCATGGTCACCCACGACCCGCGTTACGAACTCTACGCCGAACGGACTATTCATCTGTTCGACGGCCAGATCGTTGAAGAAAGCGAGGCGGGAGCGAATTAGGTTTGACAGGTGGAAACTTCCGCCGTTTGAGTACTGACGTCTGAGTAGCTGGTAGGGAAAGTGACTGCACTACTCCAAGACCTTCGCTACGGTGCCCGCATGCTGGCGAAAAGCCCCAGCTTCACAACCATAGCCGTCCTGACACTGGCGCTCGGGATCGGGGCCAACACCGCGATCTTCAGTCTGATCAACGCAACGTTGGTCGAACCGCTGCCTTACCCAGAGTCGGATCGCCTCGTGGTGCTATGGCAAGACGCCTCCTTCGTCGGGTTTCCCAAGAGCAAGCTGTCGGTACCGGACTATCTGGACTGGAAGGACCAAAACACTACATTTGAAGGTATGGTCGCGTCTTTCCGCACTTTCTTCAATCTAACCGGCAAAGGAGATCCACTCCGAATTCAAGGACTTCGGGCCACGGGTGACCTATACGACGTGCTGGGCGTTCAGCCCTTGTACGGCCGCGGCTTTACCCGGGAAGAGGATCGGATGGGAGGCCCCAACGTCGCCGTCATTAGCCACGCGCTGTGGCAGACGGTTTTCGGTGGCGAACGGGAAGTCGTGGGGCAGGAAATCTCGCTCAATGGACAGAAGTTCACGCTCCTGGGGGTGATGCCGCCGAGATTCCACTTCCCGGATAGCGGAATTGACCTTTGGGCGCCAGCTCAGTTCAATCCATTCCAAATGGAAACCCGCGACGCGAACTTCCTCACCGTTGTGGGAAGGTTGAGAGCTGGCGTCCCGCTTAGGACAGCTCAGGCGGATATCGAGACCCTGGCGTTTCGCCATCAGAAAGAATATCCGGATACCCACCGGAACCTCGGTTCTCGGCTTCTGCCCCTAAAGGACGAACTAGTCGGCGACGTTGCGCCAGGGTTTTTCATTTTGCTGGCGGCGGTGGGCTGCGTTCTCCTCATCACATGCGCAAATCTAGCGAACCTACTGCTCGTTCGTGCGGTGGGCCGACGGCACGATCTGGCTATTCGTCACGCCTTGGGAGCTGGAGGTTGGACGTTGGCACGACAGCTTCTTATCGAAAGTTTGCTCCTTGCAATCGGTGGTGGTGCTCTAGGGTTGCTCGTTGCCGTTTGGAGCTTCGACTTTGTTTCGTATTTAGTGCCTAAGAACGTTTCCCTTTGGACTTCCCTCGAGTTGGACTTCCGTGTCTTGGCCTTCTCGGCGTGCCTTACCGGCATCGTCGGCATTGCGTTCGGGCTGATGCCGCTCGTTCACACTTCGCGTATTCGGTTGCTGCCGACGCTCCAACCGTCAGGACGCCAGTCCAGTACTGACACCCCGAGCCGATGGGCGCGTGACACGCTGGTGGTCGGCGAAGTTGCCCTGGCGGTTGTCCTGCTGATCTCCACTGGGTTGCTGATTCGCTCCTTCGCCCGGGTGCGTGGCATCGATCTAGGTTTTCGTCCAGAGGGGGTACTGACGGCTCGAATGGATTTGTCCTGGTCCCGGTTCGAAGATCTGGCGGCTCGGCTACCCTTTTACGACCGAGTGCTTGAGAGCGTGCGAGCGCTACCAGGTGTGGAAGCGGCTGGCTTTGTCTCCTTCCTTCCGTTGACCCTGCCCGGCGGGTCCTGGGGTTTCAACATCGAGGGTCGGGCACCTCTTCCTCAAGGCCAAGTGAATAGTGCCAATAGGCGTATCATCACGCCAGACTACTTGGAAGCGATGGGGATCACTCTCAAGGAGGGACGTTTGTTCGACGTTCGAGATGGACACGACAGCACGCCTGTAGTTGTGATCAATGAGGCGATGGCGCACCAGTTTTGGGCAAACGAGGATCCACTTGGAACCCGCTTGAGGTTGGGTGACTATGACGACGAGGAGAACCCCTGGCTCACGGTCGTTGGGATTGTCGGTAATGTCCGCCAAGCGGGACTGGAAGTCGAAGGCCGTCCCCAGTTCTACCAGCCGGCGACACAGGCCGTGGAGGCGGAGGCGGGAGGCTACGAACCCCACTATTTGGCAGTGCGAACGAAAGGGGATCCATTGCTGTTCTCCAGCGCGGTGAGAGAAGCAATCCGGGAGAACTACCCGAATCAGGCCGTGGCTGAGGTACGAACCATGGAGGAGATCGTTGATCAGGAGATCTTTCAGCGGCGCGCGCAAACCCAGTTGCTTACGGGCTTCGCGGGGATCGCCTTGCTTCTAGCGTCTGTCGGTATTTACGGGGTCCTGTCCCATGCCGTTACGCAGCGCACGCAGGAGATCGGCGTGAGAACTGCTCTGGGTGCGCAGTCTAACGAAATAGTCCGGCTGGTGTTGAACCGGGGGATGCGCTTGGCAGCAGTTGGGGTACTGATCGGTATCTCCGCCTCCGTAGGTGTCAGCCATCTGCTTCGGGCGTTGTTGTATGAAGTGAGCACTACCGATGCAACAACTTTCTTTGCTGCGCCAGCAGTCGTGTTCGCGGTCGCAATCGCCGCCTCGTACCTCCCTGCCCGCCGGGCGACGAAAGTCGATCCCATGGTGGCGCTGCGGTACGAATAGCGAAGCTTTATGAGCACTCTTTGGCAAGATCTCCGGTTCGGTTTGCGGATGCTGCGCAAGAACCCGGGCTTCGCTTCCGTTGCAGTCATTACCTTGGCTCTGGGCATCGGGGCCACCACATCGATCTTCAGCGTGGTCAACGCCGTCTTGCTGCGACCGCTGCCCTACGAGGAACCGGACCGACTCGTCTGGGTCACCGAAGTCGTGCAAGCCTTCAAGGGGCAAGAACTCGTCTTAGCTCCAGACTTCATCGAGTGGCGCGAACAGAACCGCGTCTTTTCCAACATAGCGGGCTATAGCTCGCGCCCTAGGAACCTAAGCCGAACCGGCGAGCCACTACGCATCGTGGAGGGGCAGGTCACCGACGGCTTCCTGCCCATGTTGGGGGTTAAGCCGATCCTCGGTCGAGGTTTCCACCCTGAAGAAGACCAGCCGGGACAGAACGGCGTGGTCCTATTAACCGACTCCCTCTGGAGGCGATCTTTCGGCAGCAGCCGGGATGTCCTTGGAAAGAGCATCGCCCTTGACGAGGAATCTTGTTCGATTATTGGCGTATTACCGGTTGGCTTCGAGTTTCCCAACGGACTCGAAGTAGATCTGGTCCGTCCCCTAGGACTTGACGTTGAGGCTCAGCGGAGCCGCCGGGTGATGTTCTCCTTCCAAACGATTGCGCGTTTGCACGCGGACGTGGCAATCGAACAAGCCAAGGCCGAGCTGGATGCGATCCAGGGGCGAGTCGTCGAGGAAGCGCCTCAGATGAAGGGCTGGGAGATCTCAATCAAGGTTCTGCCACTTCACGAACAACTTGTCGGCAACGTCCGCACAGCTTTGCTCGTGCTCCTGGCTGCCGTCGGGTTCGTGCTCCTGCTTGCCTGCCTGAACGCGGGAAGCTTGTTGCTCGCAAACGCAGCAACCCGACAGCGCGAGATCACGGTGCGGGCGGCACTCGGTGCGGGCCGATGGCGGCTAATACGTCAGCTACTTGCCGAGGGATTCCTGCTCGCGTCAGTTGGCTGCGTGTTGGGACTGATACTGGCAATCTGGCTGCGCGATGCTCTTATTTCCATAAGCCCCCCTGGTGTCCAGGGCATCGCTAACCTGGCGTTCGACTATCGTGTTCTGCTATTCGCGGTCGCCGCCACTGTACTCACTGCATTGATTTTCAGTCTGGCTCCAGGTGTGATTGCCTCCCACCTCGACCTGAGTTCGTCCCTCAAGACGGGTGCAAAGGGTGTCTCCAGTGGTTCTGCGCGGGTGCACACACTTCGGGTGCTTGTGGTCAGTGAGATTGCGCTGGCACTGGTGCTAGTCGTCGGCGCAGGTCTCATGACCCAAAGCTTCTTGCGCCTCCGGCATCAGGACCTGGGGTTCCGCTCGGATCACATTCTCACCCTGTCCGTCCACTTGACGAAGGCGAGCTATCCTGAGGCCCACCATCAAGCGCAGTTCTATCAGCGCTCTCTTAAGGGCGTCCGTACCCTTCCTGGAGTGCAGTCGGCGGCGTGGGTTTCTGTGCTGCCCCCTCACGGTGCGGTGATGAAAACAACGTTTGTGCCGGAAGGGGAACCAGATCCTCCTCCGCTCACGGGTCCTGCGGCGTTTCATTACGCGGTCACTGAAGACTACTTCCGGCTCATGAGTGTTCCTCTACTAGCCGGAAGCTTCTTTACCGGGCACGAGACGAGAGAGGCCGTGCGCCACGTGCTGGTCAACGAGACATTGGCAAGGCACCACCTTCCGAGCGAGTCGCCGTTGGGAAAGCGTATCCGCCTCGCGAGGGGAACCCAGGGACCCTGGTACACAGTCGTCGGAGTGGTCGCTGATATCAAGAACGCTGGTCTTGAGGCGGATCCCTTGCCAGCCATCTTTCACCCACTTGATCAGTTCGACAATATTAAGGCGATGACGCTTGTTGTGAGAACGGTTGTAGATCCGTTCACGCTGGCCGCGGCTATCACCCACGAGATCCATGAGATTGACCCGAACCTGCCGTTGTCCGAAGTACAGACCCTCGATCAACACCTGACTCGCGCCGTGGCTCAACCAAGGTTCACAATGGTGTTGCTGGCCGGATTCGCCGGCTCGGCACTCTTGCTCGCGGCGGTCGGGATCTACGGGGTAATGGCATATGTCGTGCGTTTACAAACACATGAATTCGGCATTCGGATGGCGCTAGGCGCACAAGCCAGCGAGGTACGGCGGCTGGTCTTGCGCAAAGGTTTGTTGCTCACTGGAGTCGGTGTCGCTCTTGGCATCGCTGGAGCACTGGCCCTTACGCGAACAATCGTGGGCCTGCTGTATCAGGTGTCCGCGACCGATCCGCTGACATTCATCGGAGTGGCGGCGCTTCTGGCTTTGGTGGCAACGGCGGCCTGCTACTTCCCCGCCCGGCGGGCAACGAAGGTAGATCCGATGGTGGCGCTGCGCTATGAATAGATAAACAATCTCAGCCGGAAACCATGATCCAACTACGCGACCTCGAAAAATACTACACGGGCGGCTCCGGCAAGACCTACGTTCTGCGCCGAGTCAACATCGACATCCAAGAAGGCGAATTTGTCACCGTAATGGGACCTTCTGGGGCGGGCAAATCGACAATTCTAGGGATTCTCGGGATGCTCGACGGCGACTTCCAGGGCGAGTACCATTTCCTCGACCAGGCAGTTCATCGGCTGAAGCCTAAACATCGAATTGAACTCAACAAGCGATACATAGGCTTCGTTTTTCAAAGCTATCATCTGTTGGATGACCTGACTGTGTATGAAAACCTAGACCTTCCACTTTCCTATCGCAACGTTAAGGCGAGCGAGCGGGCTAGCATGGTCGCCGACACCCTCGATCGCTTCAACATAGTTGCTAAGAAAAGGCTTTTCCCGCACCAGCTTGCCGGAGGACAGCAGCAGTTGGTGGCCATCGCCCGAGCGGTCATCGCAAACCCGAAGCTCATCCTAGCCGACGAGCCGACGGGTAATCTCCACTCTGAGCAAGGCAAGGAGATTATGGAGCTGTTCACGAAGCTCAACAAAGAAGGCACCACCATCATTCAGGTGACCCACTCGGACACCAACGCCGCCTACAGCGACCGCATCATCAACCTGCACGACGGCTGGATCGTGGATCGCTGACTCTCGGTTGTCTCCGAAATTTCCTGCCCTATCTATGCATCTTTTGGTGTGGCCCGACGCAGCCTCTAAGCCACGCGGTCACTTCCGACGATCCCTTTTCTCGGAAACAAGGACGCGGCCTACCGTGCCAATCGAGGAACTTAGGATCATCCGCAGTGTGCATTCATGCCGCGAGGGTCGAGCGTTACGGTCGCTCGCTGTCCCTTGGCGCTCTTGGTGAGCAAGTCAGTCTGTAGGTGAAGTACTCCCAGCCCTCTTGGCGGCTCTTGAGAAGCTGTTTGCGGCGAAGACCGTTCTGTCGGATCAAGCGCTTCAAATAGACGAGGTCACCGGACGTTCCGAAAGAAACAACGATCCGTCCGGTCTCTGTTAAGAACTCTCTGCATTCGCGCAAGAATCTTTGCAACGTCGCGTACCCGCTGTCCGCTGAGCTTGTCTCCCAAACGTCCCGGGGCGTCGTCCAGCGAAACGGCGGATCGAACAGAATCAGATCGAAACGCCCTCTGACTTCGTCGAACACGTCGCTGCGGATCACCTTGACTCGATGAGTCAAGCTCAGTGCTGTCCGGGGAAAGTCGCGCCATCGGACGGTAAGTCTCGACCGTTCAATGTCTTATGGCCTGTTTTGCCCGGGAACGATTTGAAATCCCGAGGCCGCAAATGGTCGCCTGAACGGAGCATCCGGACGCGGCACAATGAGGGATGAACCTTGGCCGTACGGTTTTCTCCCAACTGATCGAGCACCTACCGAGCAAAGAGTTTCAGAAATGTGTATCGCGCTACCGCGGCGATTCCTATCTGAAAAGTTTCTCCTGCTGGGATCAGTTTCTTGCGATGGCATTCGCCCAGCTGACCTATCGGGCAAGCCTCCGCGACATCGAGACGTGCCTGCGTTCGATGCACGGCAAACTCTACCACATGGGATTCCGCGGCAGGGTAGCGCGCTCGACACTGGCCGACGCGAACGAGTCGCGCGACTGGCGGATCTACGCGGACTTCGCGCAGGTCTTGATTGGCATGGCACGGCCGTTATATGCCCACGACCCGATCGGTGTGGACTTGGACCAGACTCTGTACGCTCTCGACTCGACAACAATCGACCTCTGCCTGTCGCTGTTTCCGTGGGCGAGATTCCGCAAGCAAAAAGCCGCCGTGAAGATGCACACGCTGCTGGATCTGCACGGCAATATTCCCACGTTCATCCGCATTACTGGAGGCAAAGTGCACGACATCAACATCCTCGACGAGATCGGCCCGGAGGCCGGCGCGTTCTACGTCATGGATCGGGCCTACGTCGATTTCGAACGCCTCTTCGTGTTCACTCTCTGCTCGTCGTTCTTCGTCGTGCGAACCAAGAAGAACATCTTGCTCCAACGGCGCTACTCGCATCCCGTCGACAAATCCACGGGCTTGCGCTCGGATCAGACCGTCATACTGGCTGCCATCGAATCGGCCCAAGCCTATCCCGACCCGTTGCGGAGGGTCAGTTACTTCGACGCCCGGACGAACAAGCGGCTGAAGTTTCTGACCAACAACTTCGCGCTCCCGGCGCTGACCATCGCCCACATCTACAAGTCGCGTTGGCAGATTGAGTTGTTCTTCAAGTGGATCAAGCAACATCTGCGAATCAACTCGTTTTACGGCACCAGCGAGAACGCCGTCAAGACGCAGATCTGGATCGCTGTCTCGATTTACGTGCTCATCGCCATCGTCCGGAAACGCCTCGGGCTGGAAGCGAGTTTTTACCAGATTCTACAGATTCTCAGCGTTACGCAATTCGAAAAAATGCCCCTTTTACAGGCACTCCAGCCATCCGACTCCCCAAACGAATCCCCCTATGACCCCAACCAATTGATTCTATTCGACTTTTAACCGGACAGCAGTGAGTCAAGCTATTAACCCGCATTTCCAATTTGATTTCGGCATCCCGACCTTGCAGCGGCCTTCAGCGTCTTTATTTATAGGGGTTCAAGCCCTGTCAGGACGCACGGAGGCCAACACCCAATGGGTGAAAAAGAAAACAAGCCGTTTCAGCTCACCTTCAACGGATTTCTGAAAGTCGATTTCCAAGGATCGCGCGTCACCTCGGATGGTGGCCTGATTCTCATTCGGGAACTGGACGAGCGGCTCGGACTGGGCAAGCTGATCGACGAGCATCTGACGGATTCGCGGCAAGGCACAAACAAGAAGTTCCCACTGGCCGACCTGGTGCGGCAATCGGTCTACAGCCGCCTCGCCGGCTACGAGGATCTCAACGATGCTGCCCGTGTCTCGGCTGACCCGACTTTTCGTCTGATCGGCTCGAAGAAGAACTGGGATCGCGGCGGGGCGCTTACGTCGCGTCTACAAAGCTTTGAGGCAGAGCTGCTGGCCAGTGAAGAGAACCTGCTTGGGCTGATGGCGGTGAACCGCGAGTTGGTCGCTCAAGCCCAAGCGCAGGACGAGTCCGAGCGTGTCGTGCTCGATATGGACTCCACGGAAAGCCCGGTCCACGGTCAGCAGGAAGGCAGCGCTTACAACGGCCATTTCGAGTCCACCTGCTACCACCCGCTGTTGCTGTTCAACCAGCACGGTGATTGTCTGGCGGCGAAGCTGCGAGCGGGTAACGTGTCCAGCGCCGAGGACTGGGACGAACTGCTGCTGCCCGAGATCGAGCGCCAACAGGGAGAAGGCAAGCAAGTGACGTTCCGCGCCGACGCCGCCTTCGCCAAGCCGGAGATCTACGAGGCGTTGGAGGATCGCGGAGTGGACTACGTCATTCGCATCCCAGCAAACAAGAACCTGGAGTTGGAGATCGAAGAGATTCTGTTCCGTCCGCCGGGCAGGCCGAGCCTGAAGCCACTAGTGCGCTACAAGAGCTTCCGCTATCAGGCCGCGAGTTGGTCGAAGCCTCGGCGGGTTGTGGCCAAGGTTGAGCACCACCAAGGCGAGTTGTTTCCTCGCGTCGGGTTCATCGTCACGAGCATGAGCTTGCCCAGTCGGTCGCTGGTGCGCTTCTACAACAAGCGCGGCACGGCCGAGCAATGGATCAAGGAAGGCAAGCAGGCAACCCACTGGACACGGCTGTCCTGTCATCGTTTCCGGGCAAACGAGGTGCGTTTGCAGTTGAGCGTGTTGGCCTACAACCTGGGGAACCTGTGGCGGCGGCTGGGGCTGGCGCAGAGGATCAAGAACTGGTCGCTGACGAGCTTGCAGCATCGGTTGATGAAAACCGGAGGACGGCTGGTCAAGCATGCCCGCTATTACTGGCTGCTGTTGGCCGAGGGGCATCTCAACCGCAAGCTGTTCGCTGAGATGCTGGGGCGGATCTGGGCGCTGCCTGTGCCAGGCGGGTAACGGGCGACGGCTGCGACGGAGAAGAGACGCTGGGTTGCTGAAGAGGGAACTACTCGGAGCCGTGTCGGCGAAAAGCCCTCCAGCGAGCTGGAACGCGGCGATCGAGCGGCATTCAGCGACCCAAACGGGAGCGAACGGAGCATCGATCGTGAGAGGAAGACGAAGACCTTGCACCCGAGCCGCGGATCGGAGTATCCTGACCATCGCGGGATGGCCAAAACGGAAATTCCAGATTAAGCGCGACGTTCCGGCGGGCGCAATTCACGGCCTCAGGGCTGACATCTACAGCCAGGACCCGCTTGGCTTTTGAAGCCGCAAGAATCGCTTGTATGCCGCTTCCTGTACCTACGTCCAATACGGTGTCGGCCTCCCGCACTTCCTTCAGCACAGTTGCGGCCATCAGGTTGAAAGCAGGGGGCACAGGCCGAAACACGTTGCGATGCACGACAAGCTTTCTCCCGAGAAAATCCAGAGACGCTTGTGTCGGCTGCCGCAAATGCCATTCGTAGACCTTTTCTTGCCACGCGATCCGTTGTCGTACCTCCGCGGCGGACATCATCGGCATATATTGCGTGTCTAGCGTTGGCGTGTTGGCTCTCGTGCGCCCGCTCATGTACACATCATAGTGACTGCGATCGGAATCCGCTCAACGGGGCGTCTGCTCTACTTCCGACAAGTCTTAGCGCTGTATCGGAGGCTACCCAGCAGGAAGAGTGGGGCGGCGAGAGAGGAGGTGAGTCGCTTTCGATACAGCGACTTGAAGGAAGCCGTCCAAGTCCCGGTTCGCGGAAGTTTGCCTTGGGACAAGACCTCAACGACCTCTACTTCCGAGATTCCCCATTGTCGGAAGCAATCTCGTCAGACCCTGCTACTGCGATGTTGACAGTCCTTATGGAGTTGCTTAAGATCTCATGTAGATGACCAACATAAGTGACCTCAAGACCGACGTTCCTCACGGAAGTCTCGACCTGCTCGTGCTCAAGACCCTCGCGACCATGGGTCGGATGCATGGTTTCGGCATTGCGCGGCGAATCGAGCAGGTCTCCGAGAACCTTCTCCATCTCAACCAAGGCTCAATCTACCCGGCGCTCCTGCGCCTGCAGCAGAAGGGTTGGATCACTGCCAAGTGGGGCACGTCGCGCAACAACCGCCGTGCGAAGTTCTACTCGATAACACGATCCGGCAGAAAGCAGCTCGAAGTAGAAACCGAGAACTGGCGACGGGTGAGCGCTTTCCTTGTGCGTATTCTCGACGAGACTCCATGATGCTGCGCCCCACGCTGAGCCGTCTGCTGGCGCTGTTCGGAAAGCAATCGCTTGATGCCGAACTTGACGAGGAAATCCGTGCACACTTGGACATGGCCATGGAGGAAAACATCGGTCGTGGCATGAGCCCGGAAGAGGCACGGCATGCCGCCCAACGCAGCTTTGGAGGAGTCCTCAGGAGTAAGGAAGATCAGCGCACGCAACGAGGCTTCCCGACTTTGGAGTCGGTTGCGCAGGATGTCCGATTTGCCCTCCGAGGATTGACGAAATCGCCCGGCTTTGCGGGCGTTGCTATCGTCACGTTGGCATTGGGAATTGGGTCGACGACAGCGGTCTTCAGCGTGGTGGATCGAATTCTCTTCCGCAGCCTTCCGTATCCCCAAGATCAACAACTCGTTTCGGTCGGAATCTTCGCGCCGGTCGCCGCTGCGAACGAATTCCTGATGAGCGGCGCATACTTCCAATGGAAACGTCACCAGAGGCCGTTCCAGGCAATCACGTCGTGGAGCGGCGTTACCGAATGCGACTTGACAGAACAAAACCCGGTGCGGCTCTCTTGCGGCCGTGTGGAATGGGACTTCTTGCCGACATTCGGAGTTCAGCCGCGTCTAGGAAGGAATTTCACACCTGACGAAGATTGGCCCAATGTTCCCAACGTGGCCTTACTTTCCTGGGGACTGTGGCAGCAGCGCTACGGAGGAGACCCGGGCGTGGTGGGCACGACGTTACCGATCGACGGTCGACCGGTAAGAATCATCGGCATCCTTCCGCTGGGCTTCGAGTTGCCCACGCTCAACCGATTTGACTTGTTGATTCCTCAGGCGTTGCCCGAGAATGCGCGACGGCCCTCAGCGACCCGTGCTCTGCGAGCCTTCGCACGCCTCAAGCCGAAAGTTGCAGTCGAGCAAGCCGAGGCGGAGCTACGGCCTCTCTTCAGAGACTCGCTCGAGTCGATTCCGCCAATGTTCCGGAAAGAAATCACTCTGCGGGTGCGGTCGCTTCGGGACCGGCAAGTAGGGCATGCGGAACAAGCAGCCTGGCTGCTCCTCGCATCCGTCCTAGTGGTGCTTTTGATGGCTTGCGCGAATGTGACGAACTTGCTGTTGGCACGCGCCGCAACCCGCCGGAGAGAAATGGCGGTGAGGGTCTCGCTTGGCGCCGCGAGCGGACGGCTCGTTCGACAAGGTCTGACCGAGAGTGTAGTACTTGGAATCTTCGGCGGCGTCGCTGGTTGGGGCCTGGCATATTTCTTGCTTCGGGTCTTCACGGCGATTGCTCCGGCTGGCATTCCACGGTTGCAGCAAGCAGCGCTCGATTCGCGTGTCTTGCTGTTCACGATGGGAGTGTCGGTCTTGTCGGTAATTCTGTTTGGCGTAGTGCCCGCGCTGAAGCATCCTCGGCCGGAGAACTTGACCGGCTCAAGGACCGCGGGAGCGCCGCGAGGATTCCTCCGGCAGGCGCTGGTGGTAGGCCAGGTTGCCGCATCGATGGTCCTGTTAACGCTGGCTACTCTGCTACTGCGAAGTCTGTGGAACCTTCAGAACGCGCCGCTCGGAATGGAGACGGACAAAGTGGTGACCGCCGAGGTCGTCCTCGGCGCACACCGGTACGCAAGGCCCGTGCAAGTACAAGCCTTCTTCGAGGAGTTGGAGAGGAGGATTAGTCGCCTTCCCGGTTCTGAAGCTGTTGCGGTCGCGGATACGATGCCCCCCTCAGGCGCAATGCGAGCCAGGCCGTTCTCGGCGATCGAAGTGTTCGGCCGCCCGCGGGTTGAAGAAGGGACAGGCGGAGCGGTTGGCTGGCGAGCGGTGACCCCTCACTACTTCGAGGCCTTGCGCATTCCCATCGTTCAGGGCAGGGGGTTTCGCGAAGAAGACCGCAGTACCAATGAAGATGTCATCATTTTGAGTCAAGCGCTCGCGGACCGACTGTTTCCATACGAAAACCCTCTAACGAAGCACGTTCGGTTCGCGGGCGGTGGGCCCTGGCTCACAGTCGTCGGGGCAGCGGGAGACGTGAAGAACGCAGGCATCGTTGCAAAGCCGGGTTTGGAGTACTACGTCGTGCGGAAACACGCTCCCGACTTCGGCTTGCGGAATTGGATGCCGCCAGAACGACTTCGTCGGGCAAGCTTAATCGTCCGAAGTTCCCTGAGTGTTGAGCGGGTAGGATCCTGGCTACGAGCGGAGATCAAAGAGATGGACCCGGTTTTGCCAGTCAGGATCCAAGCTTTGGATCAAAGGGTCAACCGGCTGACTCAGCGACCTCGATTCAACGCCGTTGTGCTTGCGACCTTCGCAGGGACGGCCCTGTTGTTGGCCTCCATCGGTCTGTTTGGCATCGTAGCGTTTCTCGCCAGCGAAAGAACGCGCGAGATCGGTATTCGGATGGCACTCGGAGCAACAACACGTGACGTCACAAGGCTCCTTGTCACCCGTGCAATGATCTGGGCTGCTATCGGAACAGCGCTGGGATTCGTGGGATCGATGTTCAGCAGTAAGCTGGTTCAGTCGTTGCTGTTCCGAGTCTCTGACAGGGACGTATCGGCTCAAGTGTTGGCGGTAGCCGTTTCGCTCGTCGTCGCTAGCGTGGCCGCGTGGATTCCATCCCGTCGGGCCACGCGTGTCGATCCCATGATCGTACTGAAATATGAATGAATCTTTCTGATGGATCGGGACCGCCTTGTTGAACATCGCACACCTGACTCAAGTTCGAGGCAGCTCATGCTGGAAGCTCGAAATCTGACCAAGTTCTACGGTGCGGTTCTAGCTTTGAAAGAGGTATCTTTCACGCTCGGCCGGGGAGAGGTGCTCGGGTATTTGGGTCCAAACGGGTCCGGCAAAACCACCACAGTTGAGATCCTGGTAGGGCTGCTTGAACCGACACGAGGTGAGGTGCGGTTCCAGGGGCGAAATGTCAAGCACGACCTGGAAGACTACAAGAGTCGGCTGGGTTATGTTCCTGAGGTACCGAACCTCTACCCATCTCTTTCTGGTCTCGAATACCTTGAATTGGTAGGTGCACTCCGATCAATCGGCAAGCCGCTTCGCAAGAAAAAGATTGACGACCTTCTGGCACTCTTCTCGCTCCACCCAGACCGACACTCACTGATTTCCTCCTACTCGAAAGGGATGAGACAGAGGCTGCTGATCGCGGCTTCACTGCTCCACGATCCCGACATCCTGATTCTCGATGAGCCACTGTCTGGGCTTGATGTCACGTCCGCACTTATCGTCGAGAATCTCATACACACACTCGCGAGTGAAGGAAAAATAATTCTGTACTGCTCACACGTACTCGAGTCAGTAGAAAGACTCTGTTCCCACATCTTGATTCTTCACAACGGTTGCGTCGTCGCCCATGACTCGGTCGAGAGACTGCAAAAATTGATGGCCTTGCCTTCTCTGGAACGAATCTTTGCTCAACTGGTTCAACAGGCAGACACGGAGAGGATTGCTCGCGACATTGTAGGCGTCATGAAGGCCCGATGACGCAAGCGTGGCTCCGTCTCATTTCGAGTCGGCACGGCGCTGTCGTGGACAAGCCTTTCTGGCACCTGGTCCGCCACTTTTTCCGAGGGTTCTTCGATAGTGACCTGGTTTCAGCACGAGGTGATCTACGCCTGAGTATAGGTGGCATCCTGGCACTTCTGGCGGTCCCGGGCCTCTTGCTGCCACTACTCCTTTTTGACAAGTACTCGTCGCTTCTGCGCGCCTTGCGCGGGCAGGCTACGTTTGACGGCTATGCGGCCTCACTGCTGTCCGGTTAAAAGTCGAATAGAATCAATTGGTTGGGGTCATAGGGGGATTCGTTTGGGGAGTCGGATGGCTGGAGTGCCTGTAAAAGGGGCATTTTTTCGAATTGCGTAACGCTGAGAATCTGTAGAATCTGGTAAAGACTCGCTTCCAGCCCGAGGCGTTTCCGGACGATGGCGATGAGCACGTAAATCGAGACAGCGATCCAGATCTGCGTCTTGACGGCGTTCTCGCTGGTGCCGTAAAACGAGTTGATTCGCAGATGTTGCTTGATCCACTTGAAGAACAACTCAATCTGCCAACGCGACTTGTAGATGTGGGCGATGGTCAGCGCCGGGAGCGCGAAGTTGTTGGTCAGAAACTTCAGCCGCTTGTTCGTCCGGGCGTCGAAGTAACTGACCCTCCGCAACGGGTCGGGATAGGCTTGGGCCGATTCGATGGCAGCCAGTATGACGGTCTGATCCGAGCGCAAGCCCGTGGATTTGTCGACGGGATGCGAGTAGCGCCGTTGGAGCAAGATGTTCTTCTTGGTTCGCACGACGAAGAACGACGAGCAGAGAGTGAACACGAAGAGGCGTTCGAAATCGACGTAGGCCCGATCCATGACGTAGAACGCGCCGGCCTCCGGGCCGATCTCGTCGAGGATGTTGATGTCGTGCACTTTGCCTCCAGTAATGCGGATGAACGTGGGAATATTGCCGTGCAGATCCAGCAGCGTGTGCATCTTCACGGCGGCTTTTTGCTTGCGGAATCTCGCCCACGGAAACAGCGACAGGCAGAGGTCGATTGTTGTCGAGTCGAGAGCGTACAGAGTCTGGTCCAAGTCCACACCGATCGGGTCGTGGGCATATAACGGCCGTGCCATGCCAATCAAGACCTGCGCGAAGTCCGCGTAGATCCGCCAGTCGCGCGACTCGTTCGCGTCGGCCAGTGTCGAGCGCGCTACCCTGCCGCGGAATCCCATGTGGTAGAGTTTGCCGTGCATCGAACGCAGGCACGTCTCGATGTCGCGGAGGCTTGCCCGATAGGTCAGCTGGGCGAATGCCATCGCAAGAAACTGATCCCAGCAGGAGAAACTTTTCAGATAGGAATCGCCGCGGTAGCGCGATACACATTTCTGAAACTCTTTGCTCGGTAGGTGCTCGATCAGTTGGGAGAAAACCGTACGGCCAAGGTTCATCCCTCATTGTGCCGCGTCCGGATGCTCCGTTCAGGCGACCATTTGCGGCCTCGGGATTTCAAATCGTTCCCGGGCAAAACAGGCCATAAGACATTGAACGGTCGAGACTTACCGTCCGATGGCGCGACTTTCCCCGGACAGCACTGATGCGGCCTCCATCCCCGACAAATATATGTTCGTGGTGTTCTCGATGGCCATTACAGGCGTCGTTACGGTCTTCAAGTGGGATGATCTGCTTCCGGGTCGACGGGACTTCACGAACCTGACTGTACTGCCCATCCGGATCCGTACGATTTTCCTAACGAAACTCCTGGCGCTCGTTGCGTTTGAGATCCTATTTGCCCTCGACATCAATGTTGTGTCCTCCATCATGTTTCCGATCATTGTGATGGAGGAGAGAGGTCCCATTGGTGCGACCTTCCACTTCATGGGAGCACATGCCCTCAGTGTCGTTGCGGCAAGTGCGTTTGCTTTCTTCTTCTTCCTGGCGCTCGTCGGGGTGTTGATGAGCTTGCTTCCGAACCACCTGTTCCGTCGGGTGTCACGGTGCTTTCAGTTCGCATCCCTAGTTTGCCTCTCGATGATGCTGTTTCTTGGCCCGAAGGTTGCTTCTCTTCTGGATAGCTTCGACCAAGGCGACGCGCCGTTTCTGACACTGCTTCCGCCGGTCTGGTTCTTGGGGCTTTACCAGCAGTTGCACGGCCAAGCGAGTGGGGCTTTTTATTCGCTTAGTGCTATTTCTCTCGATGCGTTGGCGGTAGTCGTTGTCGCCTCTCTGCTCTGCTATGGTCTCAGCTATCGCCGCCACTTCATGCAGGTTCCCGAGACGCGAATTGCGGCCAGGCAGGGTCCCGGAAGGATTAAGTGTCTGCTGCTGAGACTTGTCGATCGCTGGCTTCTGAAGAACTCGGTGGAGCAAGCCTGCTTCCGGTTTGCCCTCACGATGCTGGCGCGGAGTAGCAAACACTGCTTGCTGCTGTCCGGTTATCTGGCAATCGGGCTCGCAGTGGCGCTTCAGTCGTTCCTGGGGTCCGGTACTGGGCATTCCGGGATCAACGCAGAGGTGCTTTCAGTTCCGCTCAGCATCATATTCTTTCTGCTCTCAGGTTTTCGCTTTGTCTTCGACTTGCCGTCCGAGCGACGGGCGAACTGGTTGTTTCGAATCACTTCTGTCGAGAGCTATGACGCCGGTCGGGGAGTAGCCAAGAAGTTAATGATGGGGAGTGCCAGTGTTGTCCTTCTCTTGTTTTGTCTTCCGCTCTACGCGTGGTTTTTTGGCGTAAAAGTGGCGGCCGCGCACATAGGCTTTGCTCTCGTGCTGTCGTGGTTCCTCACGGAGATCTTGCTGCTTCGCTTCTACAAAATACCGTTCACCTGCTCCTACCTGCCCGGCAAAAGCAACATGGTCCTCGTGTGCGCGCTGTATCTCGCAGGGTTCCTCTTATTCTCGTTCGGGATGGCCGCGTTTGAGTGCTGGATGATGCAGGAGCCGGTCAGAGTTCTGGTCTTCCTCGGTGTTGCCTGTGCTGTTTGGGCTGGGGTGGCTCTTTGCCGAAGTGAGCTGCTAACTGAACCTGAGCGAATCACGTTTGAAGAAGAACCGGAACCAACAGTTCAGACGTTGAATCTCATTCATTGAGCCGGTGAGTTGAACGGAGGTGGGGTGGCTTGCTGAGCTGGCTTAGTAGCGACGGGAACAGCGCAGGGACCTCTCTAGAGAGGCTTTCGTACAGTTCGGGCCGATCCTCCCGGTGCGACCGTGCGGTCGGTGTTTGATGCCGCTGCTCTCCTTCGTGCCAGCTTCCGACAATCCCCACTTTTGAGTCTTCGCTTCAGGTTGACATTCAACCCAAAGGCGTCCATACTTAGGTCGAATGTCGACCCAAGCCAAGCCTGACGAGCGAATCGCCCTGCTTCAGGGCACCCTTGATCTCCTCATTCTGCGGACTCTTGTCTTCGGAAAACAGCACGGCCAAGGAATCGCTCGTGCGATTCAACAGACATCTGACGACGTTCTGCTGGTTGACCACGGGTCCTTGTATCCGGCGCTGCAGCGCCTTGAGGGAAGAGGCTGGATCAAGGCCCGCTGGGGCGTCAGCGAGAACAACCGCAAAGCGCGGTTCTACGAGCTGACCTCAAGGGGTCGCCACCGACTGGTACACGAAACCGATCGGTGGCACAGGCTGGTAGCGGCCATCGGACGCGTGCTCGGACCGCGCGAGGCAGAGGGGTAGTCGCGTGTTCAGACGTCACCGACGAGGGCTGCAAGACTTCAGGGAAGAGATTCAGTCGCATCTCGATATCGAGGCTGACCGCCTTGTTGAAGAGGGACTAAGCCGCGAAGAAGCGGAGGCGGCAGCCCATCGAGCCTTCGGTAATGTGACTCTTGCCCAGGAGCGATTCTCGGAGGCGAACGGCTGGCGCTGGCTGAACGATTTCTGGCGCGACCTCCAATTTGGCGCCCGCATGCTTGCCAAAAATCGGGGAATCACCGCGCTCGCGGTAATCTCCATCACTCTTGGCGTTGGCGCCAATACGACCATCTTCTCGATGGTCAACACGATCCTGCTAAGGCCGCTTCCGATTGCCGAACCGGAGTCGGTCGTCACGATCTTCGCGAAGTGGCGCAACTACCCCGGCTACGGCCCGGTCTCCTACCCCGACTATTTGGACTATCGCGAGCGAAACGAAGTGTTTTCGACGCTCGCGGTCAGCACTCTTGTGCCCGTCGGGCTGCAAGGAGACGGCGCCCCACAGGTGGTTCTCGGCGAGTTAGTCTCCGATAGGTTCTTCGAAACACTGGGCGTCGATCCCCCGATGGGCCGGCCCTTCGCTCCGGAGGAGAACGAAACCGCGGGCTCCCATCCGGTGGTCGTGATCTCCCACGCCTGCTGGCGAAACCGCTTTGGATCCGACCCGGGCGTAATTGGTCGCGAAGTATTGGTGAGCGGCTACCCATTCACGGTGATCGGCG
Organism: Bryobacterales bacterium; assembly: GCA_965248205.1. Classification (GTDB taxonomy): domain Bacteria; phylum Acidobacteriota; class Terriglobia; order Bryobacterales; family UBA6623. The sequence continues at coordinate 5,492,678 of CBDFIS010000006.1, read as the reverse complement.
TCACACCTGAGTCCTACAAGGGGCTGCAGGTCGGAATCCAACCCGATGTGTGGATCCCGGTGATGATGCAGGCCCAAGTCACGGGCTACGGCGATGGCCACACGCGGAGGGGCAACAACTACCTCACCATGATCGGCCGGCTCAAACCTGGCGTCTCGATCGAGCAGGCGCAGACGAATATGGAGGCCATCGCTGTCCAACTCGCTGAGGAGTTTGCCGACAACAACGACGGCAAGAGCGTCGCGCTGGTCGCTGCCAACCGCAATCGGGCGTTTCTTCAGTTGGTCGACGATTCGGTCGTCAAGCTCTTTTTCGGCGTCTTGCTCGGCGTCGTGGCTCTGGTTTTGCTGATTGCCTGTCTGAATGTCGCGAGTTTACTGCTGGCGCGCGGTACCGCCAGACGTCAGGAAATCGCGCTGCGGCTGTCGCTTGGAGCGAGTCGGGCTCGGGTGGTGCGTCAGCTTTTGACTGAGAATGTTCTGCTGGCGGGGCTCGCCGGGCTCGCGGGTGTGGGCTTGGCGTACTGGCTGACCCGGATCCTGAGCGCCTTTCGGCCGCCGCTGCCGGCTCCAATCGTAGTCGACTTCCCTCTGGATTGGAGGGTGCTCTCGTTTACGGTGGGAGTCACGCTGCTGGCGGGAATCGCGTTCGGGCTGACTCCGGCGATTCAAGCCCTGCGCCCGCAGCTATTCGAAGCGCTCAAGTCCAAACGGGCGTCCGCTGATGGACCCGTCGTCGGCCGCTTCCAGAACGTCCTAGTCGTCGCCCAGATCAGCGCCTCCCTGTTCCTGTTGATCGGCGCCGGCTTGTGTGTTCAGAGCTTGCGAAACGCAAGCCGGGTCGATGTCGGGTTCAACCCCAACAATACCTTCGCTCTCAGCCTTGACCCGTCCTTTGCCCAGTACAGCGAAACGGATGGGGTCAAGCTGTTCGATGAGCTGATCGAAGCCGTGCGCCGAATTCCCGGAGTGGACTCGGTCGGGCTGACCACGGCGATTCCGCTGGGCCCCCGCCATAGCGACTCCAGAATTCAGCCCGAAGGTTACGAGTTCGCGCCCGACGAACGCCGCTCGTTGCGCAACACGTCGGTCAGCGAGAGCTACTTCGAATCCATGGGGATTCCGTTTGTGGCGGGTCGCCCGTTTGAGGAGACCGATGACGAAGACTCGAGGCTCGTGCTGATCGTCAACGAGGCCTTCGCCGAGCGCTTCTGGCCCGGCCAAAGCGCAATCGGCAAGACCGCTGAGACATACGGCGCTCGCAGGGAGGTCGTCGGCGTCGTCAGGACCGGCAAATACCGCTCGCTCGACGAAGAGCCACAGCCTGTTTACTATTTTCCGATTCGTCAGACTTACCGGTCCTACGTCGAGATGGTGGTTCGCACGGCAGGCATGGACTCTGCTGCGGTTGTTCCCTCTGCACTACGCGAGATCCAGCGCAGAGAGCCCCGGATGCCGCTTTATGACATCAAGACGCTGCATGAGCACCTGGGGTATGCGTTGCTGCCGTCGCGCCTGCTAGGGGTGATCGTAGGCGGGTTCGGCTCGCTGGCGCTCGTGCTCGCGCTCGTTGGGGTTTACGGAGTTATGGCGTACTCGGCCAGCCGGCGAACCCACGAGTTCGGCATCCGCGCGGCGATGGGCGCGCGCAAGCAGGACATCCTGAGCCTCGTCCTCCGCCAGGGCCTTTGGATCTCCTCGATCGGCGTGGCAATCGGGCTGGCCGGGGCGTTGGCGGCGACACGAGTTCTCGCTAGTTTCCTGTTGGGCGTCGGTACAGTCGATCCTCTGACGTTTGGCCTCGTTTCCGTTCTACTCGTCGCAGCAGCGCTGGGAGCCTGTTATGGACCCGCAGTTAAGGCAGCCAGAGTGAGTCCGATGACCGCGCTACGGCACGAGTAGCGCGGTGGGTCCGTAGGGGCGCGTTTACTGACTAGCGGGCATTGACTCGACCGCTACCCTGCGTAGCTCCCGAGAATCCCCTCTGTCGGAAGCTCGCTAGTTACCACGCATCGCTCGACAATTTCGAAATGGCTCTCGACGAGCTTCAGGGCGGCCGGAACGGCCAAAGCGGCTACGGGAAAGGAGACGGCCGACCAGGAACGCTCGCGCCTACAGGCCGGATCTATCAGGCGCGCCGATGCAAGATCATACTACCCTAGCTCACGCGAAGCGAAGCCTTCGGATCGCACGCCGCCGCGATCCACGCTGGCCAGAATGCAGCTCCCAGCGAAACCATGAAGAGAAAAGCTACAACGGAACCGAGGACAATCGGGTCGCGCGCAGAGACGCCATAGAGCAACTCCGAGCCGAGTATGCCCAAAGCGGCGACAGAGAACGTGCCGAGTAGTTGACCAATCACGGCAAATCGCAGGGTGCGCGATACCATGTCGCGCGCCAAGCGATGCCTCGGCGCACCCAGTGCGGTTCTGATCGCAATCTCGCGCTCCCGTGCGGCCACCGTCTCGGCAATCACGCTGGCGACCCCAGCCGCTGCAAGGATCGCAGCACATGCTCCAAACCATAACAGGAGGATCATGTTGAATCGATGCCTAGCTGTGTTTCTATCAATTAGTTCACCGATCGTGGCCACGTTGCCAACAGCCTGACTGGGATCGATTTCCGCCAATGCGCGCCGCACCAGTGCGGAGAGTTCCTGGACAGGTTGTGTTCCTCGGATGACAACGTACTTTGTCGCAGGCGCCGCCGGCACGTACGGCACGAAAATCGCCGCACCGCTTCGGGTAATGTTCCGGTAACGCGCGTCTGAAACAATACCAACCACCTCGCGCCACCGGGCCAGGCCTAAACCGAGTCCAAGCCGATGACCGAGGGGAAGGTGACCCGCAGCACGAATACGATCGGCGAGCGTCTGGCTGATGATAACGACCGGTTCGCCATCCTCAGAATCATGATCGTCAAAGTCACGCCCTTCGAGTAAGGGTGTTCCGACAGTCTCGAAGTAGCCCGGAGTAACGACCTCGTAGTTCACTTTCGGAAGCGCCTTGCCGTCCTTGCTGCCAGCCTCGAACTCGAATTCATAGGGAGCGTCCCATCCGATCGGTCCTTCTAGCGGCCGCATCAAGATGGCGGCTGCGGAAGTGACGCCCGGTGCTTCGCGCAGCCGGTTCAGCAGGCGTGCGTAGAAGGCGTGCTTAGATTTTTCGTCGAAACTTTGAGCGGGAAACAGCCCCGGACCACGCAATTGGACTTCCATCGTCAGGGCGTCGCGACCAGCAAAGCCAGTGTCGGACATCATGGAGCGATAGCTCAAGACGAGTAAGGCGGCCACCGCCAGCAGTACTACGGTTACCGCTGCCTGAGCAAGAATGAACATGTCCCTCGTTCTGCCGGTACGATGCGACATTGACGAACGAATGCCTCCCTCTCTAATGGCAGACTCTAGTGTCCTGTCCGTTATAACTATTGACAATATAGCGGGATCATGATGTAATGGGGCATGTTCACCCCAGCGACTCCGCTTGCCATCAATCCGGCGCAGAAACAGGTACTGGAATCGATGGCCCGTGCCGGAAGCACGCCGCAGATGTTGGCGCGGAAATGCCAGCTGATCTTGCTGGCTGGCGAGGGAGTGCCCAACCACGCCATTGCGCAGCAGATCGGCTTGTCGCGTCCGACCGTGATCGCGACGCGAGCCGCCTTCGCGCGGGGCGGGGTGGAGGCGATCCGGCGGCGGCAAAAACGCCAGCGCTCGCGACGTGTGTTGACGCCCGAGTTGGAGCAGAAGATTCTCGATACGACCTTGAAGACCAGGCCGCCGGATGCGACCCACTGGAGTGTGCGCACCCTGGCCCGGCATCTCGGTGTGAGCCGCACGCTCGTGCATGGGGTTTGGCAACGTTACGAGGTGCAGCCCCATCGGGTAGAGAAATTCAAACTCTCCCAGGACCCGCAGTTCGAAGAGAAGGTGCGGGACATCGTGGGCTTGTATCTGCATCCGCCCGACCGGGCTTTGGTGCTGTGCGTGGATGAGAAGAGCCAAATCCAAGCCCTGGACCGAACGGCTCCGATTCTGCCGTTACGGCCCGGCTTGCCACAGCGACAAACGCACGATTATAAGCGCCACGGAACCACCACCTTGTTCGCTGCTTTCAACATCCTGAACGGGAAAGTGATTAGCAGTTGTCTGCCTCGGCATCGCGCCAAGGAGTTCGTCAGGTTTCTCAACCAAGTGGAAAGAGAGGTGCCGCTGGATCAAGAAGTTCACCTCATCATGGACAACTACTCCAGCCATAAAAGCGCGGCCGTCCAGCGCTGGTTGCAACCCAAAAAGCGGCGCCGCTTCCACTTTCACTTCACGCCCACCAGCAGTTCCTGGCTCAACCAAGTCGAACGTCTCTTCGGGCTCCTCACCGACCGCATGATCCGCCGAGGAACCTTCCATTGTGTGGCAGAACTGGAGCGAGCGATCTATCAGTGGCTGGCCATCTGGAACCACGACCCCCAACCGTTTGTTTGGAAAGCCACTGCGGATGTCATTCTCGACAAGGTGCGCCGCTGCAAAGAAGCTATTGTAAAGAGTTAGCCCGGACAGGAGACTAGATGCCTCCGTGTCGCGGACCATCCGGGTATGATTGAGCACGCGATTGCGGCCAGGGCTGCTGCTCCCGCAGCGAAGCAAAAGCTATTGAGATCCAACGCCGCTTCCGACAATCGTGGGATGTCGGCGGGAGCCCACCTAACCAGGAATCGAATCGCCGATTGCGCAATGCCCGCGGCGGCTATTGCGGCGATGGTCGCGACCACGACACCCTCCGCCGCCAGTTTTGCAAGAATCTGCCCGCGCCGTGCTCCTAATGCTAAGCGGGTAGCAATCTCAAATCGGCGTGATATCGTACGCGATAGCAACAGGTTGCATGAGCTGATGGTCGATGCAAGGAGTAGAAGCAGAGAGGCTCCCAGCATAGTCCAAAGGTGAGGGCGTGCCGAGCCAGTCCAATACTCGACTAGTGGTGTCACCACTCCCCGCTGCGAGCGTGAATAGGCCTCAGGATGGTCAGCCGCGAGCCGTTGAAAAAGAGAGTTCACCTGAATCGCGATACGTTCCTGGGAATAGCCGGGCTTCGCCCTTGCAATCGCCTGCAGGAAAGTCGCACCCCGGCGTCCGACGATTCGCTTATCGACCCCTAAGGGAACCCACAAGGCCGCTCCTCGCGGAAACTCGACACCTGGCGCCATAACGCCGATCACGGTATGGCCTTGGCCGTTGAGACGAATCATCCGTCCAACGATGTCACGGTCTGCCCCAAGCTGATTGCGCCAAACTCGATCAGAAACCACAACCACCGGAGGGGCTCCCACTCGTTCGTCTGAACTCGTGAAGTCGCGGCCCAAGACAGGAGAGACACCGAGGACGCGAAAGAAATCGTGTGACACAGGTGCGCTCTCTAAGTACACTGGTTCAGCCTTGCCTGTCTGGAGCACTCTGGCATAGCCATAAAGCGACGTAGGCATGACAGCTACGTACTCAAAACCGAGGCTACTCTCCTGCAGATCAAGGAGCTCCGGGTACGCGAGTTCTTCGACGTGGTCCCCGGCGAGCGGATCCACCTTCCAAATCACATGAATCGACTCCTGCCTTGGGAAGGGCAGGGGTCGCAGTAGGACGGCATCCACCAGCGAGAACATCGCGACGCTCATTCCGATGCCGAGCGCCAGGATCGCGCTTACCGTCAGATAGGCGCATTTGTGCCGCAGAACCGCGCGAAGAGCGTAGCCGAGATCGCGCCAGAGAGTCTCAAGCCAGAACAAGGACCAGCGATCGCGACACTCGTCCTTCACCCGCTCAACGCCGCCAAAACTGCGCCGAGCGGCCAGACGAGCTTCTTCCCCTGTCATGCCGGCGAGAATGTCGTCCTGTTCGGATTGCTCGAGATGAGCCGCTATCTCGTTGTCGAGCTCACGCTCAAGCTCACGCCTCTGAAACGCACCTAGTAGTCGGAACAAGACGGATCGGAGGTTCAAGGTATCCCCTCCAGGAATCGGGCAACCATCGCCGTCGTCCGTTCCCAGTTCTCGATCTCAGCGTGGAGTTGCTTGGCGCCTGCCCGAGTCAGCGAGTAGATCTTCACCTTTCGCTTCGTGTCAGAAATGCCCCATCGTGTCTTGATCCATCCCTTTTGCTGGAGGCGCAGCAGGGCCGGATAAATGGAACCTTGATTCAGATGGAGAAGGTTCTGGGACACCTGCTCGATCCGCCGAGCGATGCGGTAGCCGTTGAGCGGTCCCATTGTTTCGAGGGTCTTGAGAACCAGGAGATCAAGGGTGCCGTAGGGAATATCAGTTTTAGGTTCAGACATGTTGCCTTGCAACAGGTCCACGGTACTGCTCGCACCTGTGGTTTGTCAACACGTCGGTCTGTCTGGATTTAGAATCCGCTCACTTCCGAGAATCCCTGCCAGCTCAACTGAGAGTTGACGTCTCTGGCCCAACGGACAAGCGAGCCCGTTTCGGCGGACTGTGGGTTGACAGCTACCGTTATTAACCATCACAATGTGATGTTAATCATGTTGGGTGAGTTCGAATACCTCTTGATCTCGGCGGCAGCGCGACTCGGTGACGACGCCTACGGAGCTTCGATCCAGCAGGACATGAATGACTCGACTGGCCGTCGCTGCTCTACGGGTGCGCTCTATACGACACTGGACCGGCTGGAGTCGAAAGGCCTTCTCAAGACATGGATGGGTGACCCCACGCCGCAACGCGGCGGCCGGCGCAAACGAATGGTGCGGGTAACGGCGAAAGGTGTCCGGGAAGCGGCTTCTTTCTACAACGCCGTGGTGCGAGCAAGTCGCGGTGTTTCTTGGGAAGCAACGCGCGTGGGTGCTGGCCAATGAAGCAATTCTGCTGGTGGCTCGTCGACAAGCTGTCCCGAACACTGGAACCCGACGAGCGCGACGCCGTGCAGGGCGACTTCGCCGAATCAGGCGCGGCCGGCGGACAGGCCTTGCGCGAGCTGCTTGGCTTGGTCGCAAGGCGGCAGGCGGCAATGTGGAAGGACTGGCGGCCCTGGCTTGCTTTGTTGGGAATCGTTGGCCCAGTGGGCATGCAACTGAGCCGAATTGCGATTTCGACCAGCGTACCTCTTTGGATGAACCTTTCGAGCTTTTGGACCTACGGAGTGCCTTATCGAAACGGACTGACGATTTTGGAAGAGATAGTGGTTTTCGTTTGCCATTCGTTTGCCGTTGCCTTGTGGTCGTGGACGAGCGGATTTGTGCTGGGCTGCTTGTCGGGCCGGGCCGTATGGGTGAACGGATTGTTGCTCTGTCTCGTCTCCTCGTTCTCGGCCAGCGTGCCGTCCTCGTTGTTTGTGCTGTTCCCCTTCTTCTGGGGAGCAAGGCACGGTCACAAGCACGGCGCGCTCGAGGAGCGGCGGACAGTTTTGTTGGCGACGGCAATCACAGCCATGTTAGCTCTGGTGACCTGGACCAGCGGTTGGCGCCAAGCCGGGATCTTGGCTTGGAGCGAGGGCGTATGGCAGGGAGGCGTGGATTGGCAAACACGGCTGGTGCCATTTACGGTGGTGAGTTGGCCGGTTGTGTACGTACTGGCGGTCGCCTGGTCCCGACCCCATGGACGGCGAACGGCATGACACGTCGAACGTTGCTTGCTTCGCTCCCGCTGGCGTCGGTTCTACAAGCGGCTTCGCCTAGAAACTGGCCGCACTTCCGCGGGCCAGGTGCACGAGGTGTTTCCGACGACGACGCACGCTTGCCCGAGCGTTGGTCCACCACGGAGAACATCGCTTGGAAGATGCCGATGCCGGGTCTTGGCTGGGCCTCGCCGATCGTGTCGGGCGACCGTGTCTTCGTGACGACGGCGGTGAGCGAGGAGCAAATTGGGGAGATCAAGAAAGGCTTCTACAACAGCAGTGAGGATCCGTAGCCGCCCGAGGACGTGCATCGCTGGGAGGTTTACGCGCTCGATTTGAAAAGCGGTGACGTGGTCTGGAAGAAGGAGGTCCACCGCGGCGCGCCGAAAACACCCCGCCACGAGAAGAACTCCTATGCCTCGGAAACGCCCGTAACCGACGGCGAGCATGTCTACGCCCACTTTGCCCATCTCGGCACTTACTGTCTCGACTGGGACGGCAACCTTATTTGGTCCAAGGAATGGCCGCCTTACGCGACCGTGGCCGGTTGGGGGACCGGCTCCTCGCCGTTGTTGCATGACGGGCGTCTCTACCTCGTCAATGACAACCAGCAGAGCTCCTATTTGCTGGCATTGAACAAGAAGACCGGTGCAGAGGTTTGGCGGGTCGATCGCGACGAGCAAGGTGGCTGGGCGACGCCGTACGTTTGGAAAAACGAACGCCGCGTGGAAATCGTGACCTCGGGGTCCAAGAAACTTCGTTCCTACGACTTCGATGGAAGACTACTTTGGGAACTCCGCAGCACACCGAATAGTGCGATCCCGACGCCTTTCTCGGCGCACGGGCTTTTGTATGTGGCATCTGCATTCGGACCGGTCTACGCCATTCGGCCGGGAGCCTCAGGCGACATCAGTTTGCGTGACGGGGAGAACCGTAATGAGATGGTCGCCTGGTCCTTGTTGGACGCCGGCCCCTACAACACCTCGCCCCTGGTCTATGGCGATTACTATTACACGCTGCTCGACCGCGGCTTCTTAACCTGCCACGATGCCCGGACCGGCCGCGAGGTCTACGGCAAACAGCGAATCGACCGCGACGCGGGGCCTTTACCGCGAGCCCGTGGGCTTACAACGGAAAACTCTTCTGTCTAAGCGAAGACGGGGATACGTTCGTCATCGAAGCCGGGCGGAAGTTCAACGTGCTGCACAAGAACCCGCTCAGCGAGTTTACGATGTCCACGCCCGCGATCGCGCAGAGCAGCCTATTCCTTCGGACAAAGAGCACCCTTTACCGTATCGGCACGGCCTAACGACTATAAGCTGGTTCGGAGTCATCGGCTGACTTGCATTGCCCCTATTGAGTCCCGCCTAATACCCCGTCAATCGAAGCAAAGAGAAGACTGCTTCCAGAAGGCAGTAATCAAGCGCGGTTTGCGGCGCATGCGGCGCAGTGCTTTGCGGGCCCGCTCGCTCAGCTCCCCGTAGTCTTTCGGGCAGACGTTCGGCAACTCGTGCTGCTTCCAGTAAGCGCAGATGTACTCCACCGGGTTCAGCTCCGGCGCATAGGGCGGGAGGTACTCGGTTTCGATGTGGCCCTCGGAGAGCTCGATGAACTCCCGCACCAGGCGGCTGCGATGCGCCGGCAGTCGATCCCAGAGGATCAGCAGCGGCCGGTCGATGTGGCGCAGCAGCGCTTTGAGAAAGTGGATCACCTCCTGTTCGCCGATGGCGCCGGGATAGAGCCGGAAGTAGAAGTTGCGCAGCGTCAGCCCCGCCGACACCGAAAGCTTCTCCCAGTTGAAGTTAAACTGCAGCACGGCCGTCTGACCCCGCGGTGCCCAGGTACGGCAACGGTGCGGCTTCTCGCTCAATCGACTTTCGTCGATGAAGATGAGCGTGCGGCCTTCGGTTTGGGCTTTTTTTTAATACGCCGCCAGGTCTTGCGCTTCCAGGTGCGGATCGCCTCTTCGTTGCGCTCGCGCGCCTTTCCGACGGGACGTTGCCGGCTCCAGTTGAGGGCTTGCAGGATCTTCCAGACGTGGCCTTCGTGGTAGTTGACGCCGAACTCATCGGCGACCAGACGAGCTACCCGCGGGCAGGTCCACAGGGGCGTTCGGAAACCGTGGGCTTCGGGGCCTTCCAACAACAGCGACGTCAGGCGTTCGCGTTGTGCGGCGTCTAGCAGCGGCTTGCGTCCGGCGCGCCCGGCTCGACGCAGCCCGGCCGGACCATGCTCGAGGTATGGCCGCCGCCACTCACTGACGGTTTGCCGAGCGACTTTCAGCCGTCTCGCCGTCTCGGACTGATTGTGGCCTTGGTCAAGCAGCCGCATCGCTTCGAAACGGCGCTTCTCCAGCGCCTTGAAATCCCGCTTCACGCCTTTCGGGTTGCCCATACATCTATAGATGCTCCCAGGAACCAAAAGGTGTCAGAATATTATGCGGGATTCAGTAGTTGTCCGTTAGCGCGGCGGCCTCAGTGCTTATACTGTGGGACACAAAGAACTGTCCGACATCCGCGTTCGCGTGTTAGCTGGTAGACGAATTGGATCACTTCCGAGTTCCCCTTTGTCGGAACTCACTCTTGGCGAAGCGCGACTACCGGATCGATCTTGGATGCCTGAAGACCGGGCAACAACGCCGCGCAGCTTGATGCTCCGATGAGGAGCCCTGCGGCGGTCAGCAGATTCGCGGTGTCGTAAGGAGACACTCCATACAGCAAGCTCGCCAACCCCGTCGAAAGTCCAACCGCTGCCACTGAGCCAACGGCTACGCCGCAGAGAGCCAACAGGAAACCGTTACCCACAACTCCGCAGAGTATGCGGCGAGGGGTCGCGCCCAGCGCGATTCTGATGCCGATCTCTTTCGTGCGGAGCGCAACCGAGAACGCGACGGCTGTGTATAGCCCCACTAAGCAAAGCACCAGCGCAAAGGCGCTCGCGTATCCGAAAACCGAAGCCGCAAGATAGACCGGCATGAATCGCTGCTTCAGTCTATTAACAAGCGTGCCCTCCTCGGTTATCGGAACATAGGGGTCAATCTCGTGAATCGCCTGACGTATCATCGGGAGCGCAGCCGCGACGTTGCCTCTTACGCGCACAGATATTCGCGCGTCAGTAAAATTGGTGTCCGCTTGCCACTTCGGCAGGTACAAGAAAGGAACCGACGGCTGGTCGAAGCTTGAAAACTCTGCGTTCCTCGCAACGCCGACGATCACGTGAGGAGTCCCATCAACAAGCACGGTCTCGCCGAGAGAGTGAACCCTTCCAAGAAGCTGTAGAGCGAGGGTTTCATTGACGACGGCGACGCGAGGACTACTGTCGTTGTCTCGGTCGTTGAACTCGCGTCCTGCCAGGAGCGGGATGTGGAGAGTCTCGAAATACCGAGGAGCGATCTCATTTGCAGCAACTCGAGTTTGCTGATCTAACGGACTGGCACCATGTTCGGGAAGAGCCACATGAGCACTTGCATATGCGGTGTCTTGCCACCCTCGCCCGAAGCTTGCGGATTCGACGAACGGTAGCGCGTCGAGGCGCTCCATCACCCTCCGATAGAGCGCGTAGCTTTTATCCGTCGTGTAGTTCAACAACCGAGGACGTAACCGAACGATCGCGATTCCGTCGGGTTCGAAGTTCATTCCGGGTTGGAGATGCTGGATGCTTTGAGCCAGTACTGTCGCCCCAGCAGTGAGCAAGAGGCAGACAGCAACCTGCACCACGACGAGCCCATTGCGGGCCCGAGAGTTACTCACAGCTTGAGTCCGACTGTCGGTTCGAAGCACCTCAGCAGGATTCCGAAGACTAGTCCTTACCGCGGGGAAGAGCCCGAAGGCAATGCCGACGAGCGCGGTGACTATTACGGAGCACGTGACAACAATCGGGTCGAGCCCAAACTCGAACACTCTGTTGGGGCGCGAATACAGGTTACCGAACCATTCGCACATCCACCATGACAGGAGGATGCCGAGCGTCCCGCCTACTGCAGACAAGCTGAAACTTTCGGCCATGAGCTGGAAAACGATTTGCCGCCGAGGCGCTCCAAGCGACAGCCGAATATTGACATCTCGACCTAGAGCTTGACTGCGCAACAATGTCAGGCCAGCCAGGTTTGCGCAAGCGATCAGCAGCATGCACGCCACCAGGGCTAGCAGCAGCCGAGTCAGTCGGGCATCATCGCCTCGGATATTGGACGGCAGCCCACGAGCGAATTCAATCAGGGCATTCCGGCCGCGTTCCGCACCCGGGTACTCTGCTTCAAGCTGAGCTGCGAGCGTTGACATCTCGGCGCGCGCGCCGGCAAGGCTCTCCGTCTTTCGAAGGCGTCCAAGAAGGTCGAGAATGTCACAGCTCCGACTGAACGCGTTCTCACACCAGCGGTAGCCCACTGCCAGCATCGATGTTGGAATCCACAGATCGTTCGTTCGCCCAGCGCTGACGCCGACAAATCCCTTGGGGGCCACGCCCACCACGGTGAAATACGTCCCATTCAACTTGATCGCGGTCCCGACGACGTCAGGGGTGCCGGAGAATTGTCGCTTCCAAAAGCGGAATCCAAGGACGGCGACGGGACCAGCACCGGGCGCTTGATCCTCTGCGGGCAAGAAAAAGCGGCCGATCTGGGGTTGCAAACCAAGCAGGGGGAAGTAGTTGGCTGAGACCAGTGCTGTCCGGGGAAAGTCGCGCCATCGGACGGTAAGTCTCGACCGTTCAATGTCTTATGGCCTGTTTTGCCCGGGAACGATTTGAAATCCCGAGGCCGCAAATGGTCGCCTGAACGGAGCATCCGGACGCGGCACAATGAGGGATGAACCTTGGCCGTACGGTTTTCTCCCAACTGATCGAGCACCTACCGAGCAAAGAGTTTCAGAAATGTGTATCGCGCTACCGCGGCGATTCCTATCTGAAAAGTTTCTCCTGCTGGGATCAGTTTCTTGCGATGGCATTCGCCCAGCTGACCTATCGGGCAAGCCTCCGCGACATCGAGACGTGCCTGCGTTCGATGCACGGCAAACTCTACCACATGGGATTCCGCGGCAGGGTAGCGCGCTCGACACTGGCCGACGCGAACGAGTCGCGCGACTGGCGGATCTACGCGGACTTCGCGCAGGTCTTGATTGGCATGGCACGGCCGTTATATGCCCACGACCCGATCGGTGTGGACTTGGACCAGACTCTGTACGCTCTCGACTCGACAACAATCGACCTCTGCCTGTCGCTGTTTCCGTGGGCGAGATTCCGCAAGCAAAAAGCCGCCGTGAAGATGCACACGCTGCTGGATCTGCACGGCAATATTCCCACGTTCATCCGCATTACTGGAGGCAAAGTGCACGACATCAACATCCTCGACGAGATCGGCCCGGAGGCCGGCGCGTTCTACGTCATGGATCGGGCCTACGTCGATTTCGAACGCCTCTTCGTGTTCACTCTCTGCTCGTCGTTCTTCGTCGTGCGAACCAAGAAGAACATCTTGCTCCAACGGCGCTACTCGCATCCCGTCGACAAATCCACGGGCTTGCGCTCGGATCAGACCGTCATACTGGCTGCCATCGAATCGGCCCAAGCCTATCCCGACCCGTTGCGGAGGGTCAGTTACTTCGACGCCCGGACGAACAAGCGGCTGAAGTTTCTGACCAACAACTTCGCGCTCCCGGCGCTGACCATCGCCCACATCTACAAGTCGCGTTGGCAGATTGAGTTGTTCTTCAAGTGGATCAAGCAACATCTGCGAATCAACTCGTTTTACGGCACCAGCGAGAACGCCGTCAAGACGCAGATCTGGATCGCTGTCTCGATTTACGTGCTCATCGCCATCGTCCGGAAACGCCTCGGGCTGGAAGCGAGTCTTTACCAGATTCTACAGATTCTCAGCGTTACGCAATTCGAAAAAATGCCCCTTTTACAGGCACTCCAGCCATCCGACTCCCCAAACGAATCCCCCTATGACCCCAACCAATTGATTCTATTCGACTTTTAACCGGACAGCAGTGGGCTGAGACAACTGCACCGACGACGTCGAAGGACGCGTTTTCCGTGGTCAAATTGAGCGGCGCCTGGGAATAGTGAGCAGCCAGCTCAGAGAACACGCGGTTGCGGTCGCGATAGTCAACGTAGTCTGGATACGAACTCTGAAACACACGAACAAGACGGTCCGGATCACCGACAGGCAGTGGCTTTAGGAAGACATTGGTCACGAGGCTGAAGACGGTCGCGCTCGCGGCAACGCCGAGGGCGATGATTACAACTGCCGAGACCGAGTAGCCTGGGCTCCTTGCCAGTCGACGTAGGGCGGCTCCAACTTGACGGAGTGGCATCCTGTAAACACTTGCCTCTAATAGGGTATACCTTGCCAGCGGGTGTAGCGTTGATCGATATTACGGTTGCTTCCGATAAGTCCGGTCCGCGGAAGCTTCGTTGCAGTCGCGTAGCTTCAGACAATCCCCACTGTCGGAAGCTACTTCTATCTGAACGGTTTCGTGGGCTAGATTCGGCGCTGCCGCTTCACTCCGTTCGCAGCGTCGAAGCGGGATCGATGCGAATCGAGCGCCGCGCCGGCAGGTAGCACGTGACCATGGCCAATGTCGCCCAGGCCAATGGTGCCCCGAAGACCATGACGGGATCATCCGTCCCGACAGCGAAGACCTCAGCGAGACCCGAGGCGACGGCGGAAAAAGCCCGGCTAAACAGGTATGCGCCTGCGAATCCCAGCACTCCGCCCGTTACGACCAGGACGGCGCCCTCCCTAAGGACGAGTCTCAGTACGTTGTTCCGGGGAGCGCCAAGAGCCAAGCGGATACCGATCTCCTTGCGTCTCCGCGTGACCGTGTGCGCTGTCACGCCGAACAGCCCAATCAGGCCAAGAATCAAACCGAACGCCCCCAAGCTGCCGTTCATGAAGGAGCCCCACCGCATCAATACATTGAATTGTTGGAGATCTTCGTTGAAGCTTCGGGCGTTGAAGACCGTCAGATTGGAGCCAAAAGAAGCCAATTCACGGATTGCTGCCTCCATCGCAGCGCTCCCTGGTACGGCGCGCAAGATGACTGCGGTTCCTTGGAGTGAGCCGCCCCCGAAGCTGTCACCCGTCAACGGCACGAACGCGGTTGGCGCCGGTGCACCCATCATCAGCCCGGACTTCAGGTCTGGCGCGATGCCGACGACGACGTAGCTCCGATCCCCGTCTCGGACGGCTCGCCCGATGGGATCGCTCCCACCGAAGAGTCGGTCGGCTGCAATTTGATTCAGGATGACAGAAGTCTCCTGTTCGTCCGTCGGATCGAACTGTTCTCGCCCCAGAAACTCGCGGCCGCGGACGAGCGGGACTCCCAGTGCTTTGAAATAGCCAGCCCCAATCCGTTGGCGCACCACCCCGTGAACAACGTCGAGGGCCTCTTCCTCGGGGCCGTCGCCGCCGGGGGGAGGCAAGGGGGGCACCGTGATCTGCCAGTTCGGAGTCACGACTGCCTGCGAAAACGGCAGATCCAATGAAAGCGCTACGGAGCGCACTTCGTCGAGCCTCTCAAGGCGACCCGGCACTCGCTCGAGTAATTCCGCCGATTCCTTCACGGAATAGCCGTCGCGCGCCGGGTCGAGCGCCAAGAGGTAAAGGTTATCCGTGTCGAATCCAGGGTCGACACGGTATGACCGCTGATATCCCCAGACGATATACCCCGTGATTAAAAGCAGCATCAACGACCCGGAAAGCTGAAACACCATGAACTGGTTACGAATGCCGAACCGGCGATAGGTGCGCAGCCTGTCTTGCGCACCTTCCTTCAGAACCGGGACCAAATCGCGGCGGACGGAGGCGAGCGCGGGGACCAGGCCGAATCCGAGCCCAGCCAGGATGGAGATGCAGATGGCGAACCACACCGTACCCCAGTCGAATTGAAACCCTAGTTCCATCGGCACAGGCGTCGGCAACGGGACGCTACTCTGAAGTCTCAGCAGCCAGTAGCTAACAAGGATTCCCGCGAAGCCGCCGGCCAGCGCCAAGGTAACGCTCTCGGTCAACACTTGCCGAACGATTCGGAACCGGCTTGCCCCGACCGACAGTCGTATCGCAACTTCTTTGCGGCGCTCGCCCCCTCGCGCCAACAACAGCACGGCCAAATTGGAGCAGGCTATCGCCAGAATCATTGCGAACAAAAAGCCGTTGATGCCGTAGATGATCTTGCGGTCTTCGGCCCTAACCGGCAGCACGACGCCGGCCTCGATCAGTGTCAGTGTGCGTTCTTCTCGTGGGCGCTCCGATTCAGGTTTCTGTTCGTCGAGGACCCTAGTTACGACCTGAAGAGCGGCTTCGGCCTCGGGCATTGTGACACCTTCGGCCAGCCGCAACAGAGCACGAAAACGGGGAGCGTCCTGGTCACGGAGCACGTCGTTTTTCAGCTCAGGCGCCACAGAGGCGTCGACTGTCACCGGCACGTACAGTTCGGCGGGCGTCAGCGGATAGGCACCCCGAAACCCCCTTGGAGCAACTCCAATGATCAGGGCGGGGCGGCCGTTGACTCTCAACTCCTTCCCGACCGTATGGGTGTCGGAGTTCAGATATGTCTGCCAGAAGCGGTGGCCGACCACTACTGTGAACTGCGAGCCCGGTCTCTCCGTCTTGGGATCGAAAAAGCGGCCAGCGGACGGATTCACGCCTAAGGTCGAGAAGTACTCCGGCGAAACAAGGTGTCCAAAGATTCGTTGCCTATTTGCCTCGGCGCTGCCGACGCCGACGGTGAACGGTGTGGGACCAAGGAATGCAGCAGCAGCCGAGACCACGCCGTCCTGCTCCCGATAGCGCTCGAAATACGGATAAGAGACCGGACTGGCAGGTGCAACCAGCGTTCCCGGATCCCGAACGCCCGGCGCGGCACCTGCCATGGCGCTCATCTGTAGATAGAACAGACTGCACATGCCGATGCTCAACGCCAGCGACAGTACACCGATCGCCGTGAAACCCGGGGACGAGCGCAAGCGCCGGAAGGCGTGCTTCACATCGTCACGGACTTCCTCTAGATACTCGACGACTATCCTCAGGGCCTCGTCCATGAGCAGTCGCAGCAGGCCTAACACCCCATATCGCTGCCCAATATAGGTGGCTGCGTCGTCGCCCATGCGTTCCAGGTCGTCGCCGTGGCGCATCTGAAACTCATGGGGAAAGGAGCGAGCCAGTTTTCGGTGGAGTCGAATCGTGAGGCGCGCCCAAGGATTCACTCGAAAGCTTCCCTTTCACGCTTGAGCTGAATGACCCGAACCAGCTCCTTGAGACGTTCGCATTCGAGATCGACTACGCGGCGACCCAGGGCCGTGAGTTTGTAATAGCGCCGTCGCGCATCATCCAAATCAGGCGCGGGGCGTTCATAAGACTCTTCGATCAGACCCTCTTCGATCAGGCGCTTGAGGGAGCCGTAAAGCGTGGCTGGCCAGAGCCGTATTTTGCCGCCTGTACGTTCAAGGACTTCCCGCATGATTCCGTAGCCATGCTGATCACTGCCGACGAGAGACAGCAGGATATGGAACCAGTTGGATCTGAGAGGCACATACGTCTCAGGGGCAGTGTCTTTCATTGATCAATTGTCATATCTATATCAAGTCATATCGATATTGTCAACTATAAGCCGGCCGCAGAGAGCTTATAGACCCCTACCCTTCGACTCGACGGTCGCTGCCAGATGCGAGTGGACTCTGGCTGGCGACCCGATCTTCGAGTTCGCGGCCCGACGGTAACGGCAGAGCCTTCTGTTGACAGCCCACAGCAGGCCCTTTATCATTCCTGTAGGCCATCAACATGAGCGACCCGAAATCCGATGTTCCCTACGGCACTCTCGACCTGCTTATCCTCAAGACCCTTGAAGCGATGGGACCCCAGCACGGATACGGCATCGCGCGCCGCATCGAGCAGGTGTCCGGGGATGTGCTGCGCTTGAATCAGGGATCGATCTACCCGGCGCTTCTCCGCCTGCAGCAGAAGGGTTGGATCAAGGCCGTCTGGGGCGAGTCCGAGAACAGGCGCCGCGCTCGGTTTTACTCGCTCACGCGATCCGGCCAGAAGCAGCTTCGAGCGCAGGTCGAGAATTGGCGTGGCACTGCCGCTCTCGTTCGCCGTTTCCTGGAGGAAGGCGCGTGAAGCTTCCCTGGTTTTCTTCGCCGAGCCGCCAGGATCAAGACCTAGAAGAGGAAATTCGTACGCACCTCGAGATGGTGGAGGAGGAATACCGTCGCCGTGGCATGGACCCGGCAGCAGCGCGCCAAGCGGCCCGTCGTAGTTTCGGCCCGATCGAGACGATGAAGGAAGAGCATCGCCAGGCTCGACCCTTCTATTGGCTCGACACGATTCGACAGGACGTCCGTTACGGCCTGCGCTCTTTGGCCCATACCCCGGCATTCACCGCCGCGGCGACCCTGACGCTCGCGCTGGGTATCGGCGCCTCCGTGGCGGTGTTCAGCATCGTCTACGCGGTCCTTCTACGCCCCGCGCCTTACCATGAACCCGATCGGTTGGTCTGGGTCACGTCGACCGCGCGGGCGTTTCCGGACCAACCCGTCGACCGCGCGGGCGTTTCCGGACCAACCCGAGGTTGCGCTGCTGGCCGACTTTCTCGAGTGGCGTGACCGCGTCAAGAGTTTTTCTCACGTTGCGGTCTATAGTCCCTGGGAGAACAACTTTGGCGACTCCGGAGGCGCTCGGCGTATTCAGAGCGCCCGCGTAAGCGCGCAGTTCCTTTCCGTTCTCGGTATTCGACCACTCCTTGGACGGGATTTCCGCCGGGACGAGGAAGAACCAGGCCAGGGACAAACCGTTTTGCTCGCGTACCCGTTCTGGCAACAACAGTTCGGCGGTGAGCCTTCCGCCGTGGGCCGCCGGATCCAACTCGATGGCGAGCCCTATGAGGTGGTCGGTGTGCTGCCGGCCGACTTCGTCTTCCCATTTGCCACGTCGTCCGAAACTCAATTGCTGCGGCCCATGGGGATCGAGGTTGCGCGCGAGATGCAACGCAACGCGATGCGGTTCCACTACTCGATCGCCCGCCTTGCTTCCGCCGCGACAATCGCCGACGCCGCCGCGGAACTCGATGTGTTTCGGGCCCGCATCAATGAAAAAGCGCCGCAGATGAAGGAGTGGGTTCTCGTAACGACTCTGCGCCCGCTGCACGAGCAACTCGTCGGCAACGTGCAATCCGCACTCTGGATCCTGTTCGCCGCCGTCGGTTGTGTGCTGCTGATCGCCTGCCTCAATGTCGGCAACCTCCTGCTTGCGCGAGCCTCCACTCGACGCCGCGAGATGGCGATCCGCGGCTCGCTGGGCGCGGGGCGTTCGCGCCTTGCGCGCCAGATGATTACCGAGTCCGCCCTGCTTGTGGCGGGCGGAAGCCTAGCCGGGACGATTGTGGCCCTGTTTGTCCGGAGTGGTTTGGAGGCAATTCGCCCGGCGGCCCTTTTTCACGCCGAGATGGCCCCGCTGAATCTGCCGCTGTTCGCATTCCTGCTCGTAGCATCGGGGCTAACAGTATTGGTTTGCGGGCTGCTGCCGGCGCTCGCAGCTTCGAATACTTCGCCGATCAACGCGTTGAGATCCTCGGCGTCCAACGCCTCTCCCGACGCCGCTCGGCGCCGCCTGCTCGGCTCGCTGGTGGTCGGACAGTTGGCTCTGGCCCTTGTGCTTATCGTAGCCTCGTCGCTGCTCGTCCAGAGCTTTCGCAACATGCGTTTCAAGAACTTGGGCTTTCGAACCGAAGGCGTAATCACCGCGTCCTTAGCGCTCGATCGCGTTCGGTATCCCAATTCGGAGAAACAACGTCTGTTTTTCGAAGAGCTTCTCGATCGGGCGCGAGCACTGCCGGGCGCAGACAAGGCGGCTCTTACTATGGGGCTGCCTCCGGGTGGCGGGGTGTTCTGTTCCGCAGTCTACGCCGAAGGCTCCGACCGGCCGGAGACTCCCCTCGAGTCGCCGTGCGTCCCGCATCAAGCGGTTTCTGCAGAATACTTCTCGGCCCTTGAGATCCCGTTGCAGCAGGGAGATCTCTTTACCGACAGCACGCCTCCGGACGGCGGCGAAGTTGTGGTGAACGCGTCGTTCGCCCGCAGCTATTTCGGCGCCTCAAATCCGATAGGCCGGCGCTTTCGGCCGCCACGAGGCGAGTTCAAATGGCGGACCGTCATCGGGGTTGTCGCAGACTGCCGAAACAAAGGATTGACATCTGAGCCGGAGCCTCATGTCTACCTACCCTATCGATCTGAAGCTGGCCCCGCGGCGTCTTTAATCTTGGTGACGTCCGGCAGCGTACGGGCCCTGACGTCTGCGATTGGGAGTCTCGTCGCGGATATCGATCCGGCCCAGGCCGTGGCGCGGATTGAGACACTCGATCAGGGCCTCACGCGCGAAATATCTCGCGAGCGATTCCTCACATGGGTGCTCGCGGCGTTCGGCGCTTGCGCACTGCTGCTCGCTGCGGTCGGAATTCACGGCGTCGTTCAATACGCCGTCAGGCAACGGCGTCATGAGCTGGGCGTGCGCCTAGCGCTTGGAGCGTCGCCGCGCGATCTCTTGCGGCAAGTGCTCGGAAGCAGCACCCGATTGCTGGCCGCAGGCGTTCTGACCGGGCTGGTCGCATCAGGATTCGCCGTCCGACTACTCTCCGCCTTCCTTTTCCAAACGAGCCCAACCGACTGGCGGGTGTTCGCGCTGGCGGCGGCGATCCTCTCGGCCGCAGCGTTGTGCGCATGCTACTGGCCGGCGAAAGCCGCCAGCCAATCTGACCCCCTTACTGCCCTGCGCGAGGACTAAATTCATTAGGAATAGTACGCTCGGGGCAGCGGCGTTTGGCCGACGATCCTCGATCGCGGAAGTCTGTCTAGAGGCGAGTCTGCAACAGCTCCTACTTTCGACATTCCCTTATCGCGGAAGCACCTCATACCAGCTTCTCAACCCACTCGTTCAGATCTGGTCCCGTCGCCCTACCCTGGGCCGGCGACTCCTTACACCACTTGCGCGTCGGTCCGCCCGGTCAGGATACTGGCGAGGTACGATGACCGGCGAACGCGATCCCCAGACGTGGAACCCACGGCTTTACGCCACTAGCGCTCGCTATGTCTCTGACCTCGGTTCGGAGGTCTTGAAACTCCTCGTGCCGCAGCGGGGCGAACGCATTCTCGACATAGGATGCGGCGACGGAGCGCTCACCGAAAAAATAGCAGCCGTTCAGGCCGATGTGGTCGGTATCGACGCCAGCGAAGAAATGGTCGCGGCGGAGCGCAGACGAGGTCTTACTGTATTCCACTTATCCGCTTACGAAATGGCTTACGAGGCGGAGTTCGACGCGGTCTTCTCAAACGCCGCCCTGCACTGGATGCTCGATGCAGCGACGGTGGTGAAAAACGTGCGACGCGCCTTGCGGCCGGGCGGTCGCTTCGTCGCGGAGTTCGGGGGAGCCGGAAATGTGGCCGTCGTGGTTGAAGGGCTCACGGAGGTTCTAGCTGCCTATGGGATCGCCTTCAAGAAGGTCTCTCCCTGGTATTTCCCGACTACGAAAGAGTATTCCACGTTGCTCGAAGCCAACGGGTTTCGGGTTGACTCCATCGCGCTGATTCCCCGCCCAACGCCGGTCCCGGGAGATATCGCCCTGTGGCTAGAGAATTTCGGAACCAGCCTGCTGCACCTGATTCCAACGCCGGAGAGGTCAAGCGCGCTGGAGCGATTGGAAGAAATCCTCAAGCCTCGCCTCTGCGACGAAGCGGGCCAATGGAGCGTGGACTATGTTCGCCTCCGCGTGGTCGCTTCCACCTAGCATCTCCTGGTGCAAGCTCGTGGGGGGGGGATCTAGGCGGGCCGGCACCTCCCACCCTTTGGCCCATTGCATTATCGCCCGCCCCTAGCGGTCCGCGTTCGGTAGACAGTCATTCACCGCTTCCGGCTACTGATCGTAAGTGACTCCGCTCAGATCGCGACGCCGCCGGGAGCGGTGTAGGTCGGATCCGATACGTTGCCAGTGTTGCGGACTCCGGCGGGCTCAAAGCACAGGACTTGAGCTTCTTTATCCGCACACGTGCGATGCTCTACACCCCGAGAGACGACAACGCATTCACCTGGTCCCATCTCAACAACACTGTCTCGGAACTCGACGCGAAACCGCCCTTTCCACACCATGAAGAATTCGTCCTCGTCTTCGTGAACATGCCAGGGGAACTCACCGCTAACCTTCACGGCCTTGATCTCCTGTCCGTTCAATGCAGCGATCACCTTTGGCCTCCAATGGTCTGTGAACAAACTGAACTTCTCGTCGAGGTTGATCTTGGCCGTCATGACTAGTCTCCAGCCTAGCGTACGATTCACTCGCCTGCCTCCGAGAATCCCTTGTGTCGGAAGTGATCGAATCTAAACACACGTTGGTCGCCGAAGATCGGGCCGAGCG
The DNA here is from genome assembly GCA_965248205.1 of Bryobacterales bacterium. Taxonomy (GTDB): domain Bacteria; phylum Acidobacteriota; class Terriglobia; order Bryobacterales; family UBA6623. The sequence goes on along the minus strand of CBDFIS010000006.1, from coordinate 5,470,668 downwards.
GTGCGATTCTGAAGCGGCCCGAGTTGAAAGATATCGCTCTACGGGCAAGCGGGCTGATCGTAGCGAAAAACTGAACCGTCCTTCATCACAAAATCGACGCGCTTGAGCAATCGAACATCGTCAAGCACATTGCCCGGTACCGCCACAATATCAGCGGCCATGCCAGGCCGCAGTGCGCCGCGCTGCCGTTCTACTCCGAGTAGCGCGGCCGCACGGGTAGTCATGGAACGCAGAATCTCCAGCGGAGGAATCTTCGCTTCGAGAAAGCTCTCGATGTACTCGATCGCCATCGCGCCGCGAGATCGCCCAGGTTCGTTCGCCATAACATCGGTCCCAAAGACGATCGGCACGCCTGCCCGATAGGCTCGTTGCAGGCGCGCGACGCGCTTCCCGTGGATCCGCCTTGCGTCAGCTTCGCTCCATCCAAGCGCCAACAGAGACTCAACCGTAAAATCCGTGGTAACCAGCACGACGTCGTTTGCCTTCGCGGCAACGAGGTCCTCGTCACTGAGCACCCAGGCGTGCTCTACTGAGGCGACTCCGGCGTCAATTGCGTTTCTCGCACCGCGCTGTGTCTGCGCGTGGGCGGCAACCCTCAATCCGGCTTTCCGCGCTTGCTCCACTATGAACCGCAAGTCGTCGGCCGAATAGATGTATTTCTTTGCGTCTACGACAACCTTGATAACTGCCGCACCCCAGTATATGTTCTTGCGAATCGCCTTAAGAAGCTCGTCCCGCGTATCGGCAAACACATACTCAGAATCGTTCAGGTCTTCTGCCCGGGCCGGAGTGCTCCGGAACTGCCCCCCGTATGGCGCGATGATTCGGCCCGCAGGCAGAATCGTCGGACCCGGAATGATGCCGAAACGTATGGCTTTCTCCAGATCGAGGTCGAGATAATCACCGGCGTTCCCAAGATCGCGAACCGTCGTAAAACCTGCTTCAAGCATCTCTCTTGCATGTTGCGCACCCTGAATGGCTCGAAAGCCAGAACGACGCTGCCGCGCCATAATCCAGAAATCGCCGAGATCCCACTTGGGGTCCACGGTGCCGCACAGGTGAGTATGTGCGTCAATCAGACCGGGCAGAACCGTCTCCTCCGAAAGATCAATGAATTGAGCGTCGGTCGGGATGGCGAGATCCGGGCCGACGGCTTTGATCTTCCCTCCTTCGATGAGCAAGACCTGGTTTCGCGATAACAATCCTGTATTGGGATCGAACAATCGGCCTGCCCGAATCGCCGTCATTTCGGCCACTGCGGGAACGAGGTGCGTGACACATAGCACGCACGAGAAGAGTCGTTGAGTCCACTGAAGGCCTGTCATACCGTCCCCCGAACGCTATCCCCGATGTTCAACTATGGATGAACAGTAGTGCAACCAGTAAACCAACCACGCCCGCGGCAAGAGATGCGGCTTCGTGGGTCGCAAAAGTGCTCTAGCACGGGCTACTTCCGACAAGTCCCGGATCGCGGAGGTCTGTCGAGGGGCGAGTTTGCAACAGCTCCTACTTCCAGAATCCCTTATACCGGAAGCGGCCCGATAGGCCGACCCGTGTCACTGGTGCATGCCGTCACTAGCTCCGAGCTACATGTTCGAAGCGGTAGCCATAGAACCAAACTGAGATCCCGGTCACAGCAGCCAGGGGGATTAAAGTGAGCGACGTTTCTCGCCAAGTCGCAACGGCAGCGGCAATCAGAGCGACGGTTTGAACCACACCATGTGGTAGAAGTGCCCCGCTCGTGAACGTCCAACGCGCCTGCGGCGTTGGACGCAAGACCGACATATGGTGGCCCACTCCCAGGGCGGCAAGGGCCGCCGCAATTCCCACCAGCGGCGCAAGTGGCAGAGTTAGGAGCGTCACAACGACCAGAAATGCAGCGTCCTTGGCCGCAAGGACCTTCCAACCGCGAAGCGGCAGCATGCGGTAGCGCAACAGTCCGGACGCCGCGTCGCGACCAAACAGACACTGAGCGTAGGTGCTCAACGAAAGAACCACTAACATCGCCATGCCCATCAACGCGTCTGGCTCTAGACCAACCGCGAACCTGTACGCGGCAGCTGTAACACTGAGTGCAATCGCACAGTAGCTGTCGAGTACTTCAAACATTTCGCGCAGGTTCTTCTGAACGAGTAGGCCGATTGTGCCGGGTAGAGAAGGCAAGTGCTTCAGCCCAGACAGCCCGGGCGCGCGGCGAATGGCTTCCGAAGCGACGAGAACGATGAAGCAAACGACCAAGACCAACGCCGCGGTCTCGATTCCTAGGGAAACGTCGCCGCTCCAGATGAATACGCACACCACGATCCATGCCGCGGGGCTCAGCCAGACACTGCCGATCCGCAGCACCAGACGTTCTTTTCCGCTGAGGGGCCAAAGCGCTAGTCGATCTGGGGGGATCTTTCGCATTGGGTCGGCACTGAGCGGGAAGAGGAGAGTCAGTCCGCCTACAAAGAGAAGGAATCCACTTTGCGCCACCACGATCGCGAAGATGAAGAAGTTGTTGCCGGCTACGAATTGCAGGCGGCGAAGATCCCTCCAGACGAGCCGCCCTACGGCCTTTAGGACTGCCGAGACCCTAGCCACGACATGTCTCCAGATCCCGATTCCCCGACGGCCTCAAAGTAGCGGGCTTCCAGTGAACCCTCCAGGCTCGACGCGGATGAGTCAAGCACGACGCGGCCTCCGGACATGAACACGATATGAGTTGCGAACCGCTCTACTAGTGGCAGCGAATGCGACGTAAACATTATCGTCACGCCTCGCTGAGCCGCCGCTGCGAGCTCTCTCTGGACGGTGCTTGAGCCGACCGGGTCCATACCCTCGAATGGTTCGTCGAGGAAGAGAACACGCGGGTTGTGGAGGGTTGCCATCGCGAACGCAATCTTCTTTCTCATCCCGTGCGAGCAATGCTCAGCAAACAAACGTCGAGAATCGTCGAGGGCGAGCAGCGCAAGGAGCTGATCGGTCCGAGTCCGAGTCGACTCCTTACCGATCCGGTACACCGCGCCAGTGAGCTCGAGATGTTCTTCCACCGTCAGCGCATCGAAAAGTCCAAGACTGTCTGGCATGAACCCAATGGCCTGCTTGAGTCGAGGTGGCTTCTCCGTCACGGGAATCCCGGCAACGGTCGCCCCGCCTTCAGAGGGATCCAGGATGCCGGTCAGAATCCTCAAGGTCGTTGTTTTCCCCGCCCCGTTCGGACCGATCAGTCCACAGATACTACCGGTTGGGATGTGGAAGGAAACGTGGTCAACAGCGGCGAAGTTGCCAAACCGTTTGGAGACGTGTCTGCAAGAGATCATCAGGAAGGAAACTAAACTAGCCAGTCCCCGAGAGAATACACCACCACGTTGGCAAGGTGTGAATCCGCCCCATTGAGTTGCTCGTACAGAGCAGTCGTGTGATTACTTCCGACCACTGCTGTCCGGTTAAAAGTCGAATAGAATCAATTGGTTGGGGTCATAGGGGGATTCGTTTGGGGAGTCGGATGGCTGGAGTGCCTGTAAAAGGGGCATTTTTTCGAATTGCGTAACGCTGAGAATCTGTAGAATCTGGTAAAGACTCGCTTCCAGCCCGAGGCGTTTCCGGACGATGGCGATGAGCACGTAAATCGAGACAGCGATCCAGATCTGCGTCTTGACGGCGTTCTCGCTGGTGCCGTAAAACGAGTTGATTCGCAGATGTTGCTTGATCCACTTGAAGAACAACTCAATCTGCCAACGCGACTTGTAGATGTGGGCGATGGTCAGCGCCGGGAGCGCGAAGTTGTTGGTCAGAAACTTCAGCCGCTTGTTCGTCCGGGCGTCGAAGTAACTGACCCTCCGCAACGGGTCGGGATAGGCTTGGGCCGATTCGATGGCAGCCAGTATGACGGTCTGATCCGAGCGCAAGCCCGTGGATTTGTCGACGGGATGCGAGTAGCGCCGTTGGAGCAAGATGTTCTTCTTGGTTCGCACGACGAAGAACGACGAGCAGAGAGTGAACACGAAGAGGCGTTCGAAATCGACGTAGGCCCGATCCATGACGTAGAACGCGCCGGCCTCCGGGCCGATCTCGTCGAGGATGTTGATGTCGTGCACTTTGCCTCCAGTAATGCGGATGAACGTGGGAATATTGCCGTGCAGATCCAGCAGCGTGTGCATCTTCACGGCGGCTTTTTGCTTGCGGAATCTCGCCCACGGAAACAGCGACAGGCAGAGGTCGATTGTTGTCGAGTCGAGAGCGTACAGAGTCTGGTCCAAGTCCACACCGATCGGGTCGTGGGCATATAACGGCCGTGCCATGCCAATCAAGACCTGCGCGAAGTCCGCGTAGATCCGCCAGTCGCGCGACTCGTTCGCGTCGGCCAGTGTCGAGCGCGCTACCCTGCCGCGGAATCCCATGTGGTAGAGTTTGCCGTGCATCGAACGCAGGCACGTCTCGATGTCGCGGAGGCTTGCCCGATAGGTCAGCTGGGCGAATGCCATCGCAAGAAACTGATCCCAGCAGGAGAAACTTTTCAGATAGGAATCGCCGCGGTAGCGCGATACACATTTCTGAAACTCTTTGCTCGGTAGGTGCTCGATCAGTTGGGAGAAAACCGTACGGCCAAGGTTCATCCCTCATTGTGCCGCGTCCGGATGCTCCGTTCAGGCGACCATTTGCGGCCTCGGGATTTCAAATCGTTCCCGGGCAAAACAGGCCATAAGACATTGAACGGTCGAGACTTACCGTCCGATGGCGCGACTTTCCCCGGACAGCACTGACTTCCGACAATCCCTTTTCGCGGAACGCGGACCCTGGTGCAATAGAAGCGGGTGACTGAATCTCGTGCGGTCGGCCAGGGTTGATCCAGCAGCCCCGGATCAAGACCAGGCCGTTACAGTCGATCGACCCAGACCCAGGGCCGCACGGTCGTCTTTGCCGCTTGTCAACGACCTTCCCGAAAGACATGAGCAGCACGCCTCTTCCCGACAGGTTTCGGCGGTTGGGCACCATGCTGAGCGTTTCTGCAGCGTTTCTGCCGCGTTGGTAGCTGTCACCTGCCCGGTTCTGCAGCTCCCCCCTGCGGCAACTAGACAAAGGCTGGGATAGCAGCGACAGCCTCGTGTAAGGTGTTGAATGTTATAGACTTGGCGCAGATTCAGTGCCTGCGGGCTGGAGCGGAGGAGGGCGCCGTGACCAGTCATCTGGGCACGAATTGAGGTGTCCCACCAGCCCTTTTGGGCGAAGGCCGTGCACCGTGGGGGAGCTTGCTTGCTGGTCGGGCGGGATAACGGTTCGTTAGTCGCAGGTAATAAGGGCTTAATGAGCAATTTGGGGTCCCCCACGCTATGCCTAAGTACACCGTTTCGTAAGTACGGTCACGTATTATTTTCAGCTATGCGGCGAGCGGAGTCGAGTTGTGGGGCTGTCTTTTTATCTTGTGCAATAGATCGGTCAGATCGCGTCGAGTGAACTTCCATTCAAATGGTCTCGCAATCGACTCGTAGTGTTGCTGGAAGCTCAACAGGCGGTCTTCCACCGCCGCGAGCGATGCGAAATCATTGGGGGTGAGGGCCTTGCGCTGCAAGATCGAAAAGTAGATTTCAATTTGATTGAGCCAACTGGCGTGCACTGGCCCGTGCACCAATACCAGGGTGGGATGCTTCTGCTTCAAACGGACGATCGACCGTTGGCCCCGATGCGCCGAGCCGTTGTCAACGATCCAGAACACCCGGCGGGCCTGGTCATAGGGGGGTTGAGACATGACTTGCTCCACCAAGCGGTCAAAAGGTTCGATGCCCGTTTTCGACTCGCAACGACCGAAGAGTTTGGCACGCTGAACATCGAGTGCAGCGAGGTAGGCCCACGCCCCACATCGTTCGTACTCATGTTCCACCTTCATGGCCGATCTGGATCGCGGGGGGTGAGTGGCGTGCTTGCGACGGCGTGCTTGGATACTGGTCTTCTCGTCGGCCGAAAGCACGAACTCATCGCAGCTAAGGGGCTTGCCGTCCCACTGCCGCTCGTAGAGATCCAAGATACGCCCCGCCTTGGTGGCGAAATCCGGATCGCGAGGGAAGATCCAACTGCGATGCTGCCAGGGGCGGATGGCGTCTTCGTGGAGCCAGCGCCAGACGGTGCTACCCGACAAGCTGGCCACCAGTCCAGCCTGGCAGGCATAGCGGGCCAGTTCCCCGCTGCTCCAACGAGACAGGGGGCGGTCTTGGCTGGCGGGAAGTTCACAGGCTAGTGCCTTGATCTCGACGACCAGCTCCGGGGGGAAAGGCCCGTGGCCGACCGGACCGCGGACGCTCTTCGAGACCCTCGAGACGTTGCTGGTAGAAACGTTTGCGCCACAGGCAGACGACCTCGCGTCGTGTCCGCAGACGGCGGGCGATCTCCTGGTTGGAAAGGCCCTGGGCGGCAAGCAAGATCATCTGGGCCCGAACGACCTGAAAATACGATAACGTATACTTCGAGGCACGGCGCTGTAACTCACGGGCTTCGGCGGAAGAGAGCACGATGTGGTAAGGGCTTTTGCGAGGCACGTGGGGTAACCTCCCTCGTGCCACTGTGCCACATCAGAACATAACTTTCAAGGCCTAGATACGTTAGTGTCTTTATGAAATTGTGTACTTAGGCTGCGGGGCAGAGGAACGTGCAAAGCCCTAGCGTCCATTCCCATTCGTCAACAAGGCCGACCAGTGATGAAGGGGTGTAGGCCTGTGTAGGGTTATCCGAGTTTACCGCCTATATACGCGCGTATAGGAGGTTAATGGCAGGAGGCTACACCGCCCTACACCCCTACACTGGCTTGGAGGGCGAGTCGGCAGTCAAGCGCTTGAAACGCAAATCGGGTTGAGGGTAAGCTGCTCCAAGGTCTGTCGCCGAGTTGCGCGATTAGAGACTCACCGATTCTCCGTTTCATGGAGATGGAGGCTACATGAAGCCACTGATCTACCCAAATCGCCCGTTCAGCGCTGATGATGGGCAGTTTCCAGCTTGAAAGCTAGGTGTAGGGTGTGGGTTGGAAGGGGAAGGTAAAGAGGTTAAACTCTACTCACAGGGTGCAATTGGCTTTTAACTGGAATTTCCGTTTTGGCCATCCCGCGATGGTCAGGATACTCCGATCCGCGGCTCGGGTGCAAGGTCTTCGTCTTCCTCTCACGATCGATGCTCCGTTCGCTCCCGTTTGGGTCGCTGAATGCCGCTCGATCGCCGCGTTCCAGCTCGCTGGAGGGCTTTTCGCCGACACGGCTCCGAGTAGTTCCCTCTTCAGCAACCCAGCGTCTCTTCTCCGTCGCAGCCGTCGCCCGTTACCCGCCTGGCACAGGCAGCGCCCAGATCCGCCCCAGCATCTCAGCGAACAGCTTGCGGTTGAGATGCCCCTCGGCCAACAGCAGCCAGTAATAGCGGGCATGCTTGACCAGCCGTCCTCCGGTTTTCATCAACCGATGCTGCAAGCTCGTCAGCGACCAGTTCTTGATCCTCTGCGCCAGCCCCAGCCGCCGCCACAGGTTCCCCAGGTTGTAGGCCAACACGCTCAACTGCAAACGCACCTCGTTTGCCCGGAAACGATGACAGGACAGCCGTGTCCAGTGGGTTGCCTGCTTGCCTTCCTTGATCCATTGCTCGGCCGTGCCGCGCTTGTTGTAGAAGCGCACCAGCGACCGACTGGGCAAGCTCATGCTCGTGACGATGAACCCGACGCGAGGAAACAACTCGCCTTGGTGGTGCTCAACCTTGGCCACAACCCGCCGAGGCTTCGACCAACTCGCGGCCTGATAGCGGAAGCTCTTGTAGCGCACTAGTGGCTTCAGGCTCGGCCTGCCCGGCGGACGGAACAGAATCTCTTCGATCTCCAACTCCAGGTTCTTGTTTGCTGGGATGCGAATGACGTAGTCCACTCCGCGATCCTCCAACGCCTCGTAGATCTCCGGCTTGGCGAAGGCGGCGTCGGCGCGGAACGTCACTTGCTTGCCTTCTCCCTGTTGGCGCTCGATCTCGGGCAGCAGCAGTTCGTCCCAGTCCTCGGCGCTGGACACGTTACCCGCTCGCAGCTTCGCCGCCAGACAATCACCGTGCTGGTTGAACAGCAACAGCGGGTGGTAGCAGGTGGACTCGAAATGGCCGTTGTAAGCGCTGCCTTCCTGCTGACCGTGGACCGGGCTTTCCGTGGAGTCCATATCGAGCACGACACGCTCGGACTCGTCCTGCGCTTGGGCTTGAGCGACCAACTCGCGGTTCACCGCCATCAGCCCAAGCAGGTTCTCTTCACTGGCCAGCAGCTCTGCCTCAAAGCTTTGTAGACGCGACGTAAGCGCCCCGCCGCGATCCCAGTTCTTCTTCGAGCCGATCAGACGAAAAGTCGGGTCAGCCGAGACACGGGCAGCATCGTTGAGATCCTCGTAGCCGGCGAGGCGGCTGTAGACCGATTGCCGCACCAGGTCGGCCAGTGGGAACTTCTTGTTTGTGCCTTGCCGCGAATCCGTCAGATGCTCGTCGATCAGCTTGCCCAGTCCGAGCCGCTCGTCCAGTTCCCGAATGAGAATCAGGCCACCATCCGAGGTGACGCGCGATCCTTGGAAATCGACTTTCAGAAATCCGTTGAAGGTGAGCTGAAACGGCTTGTTTTCTTTTTCACCCATTGGGTGTTGGCCTCCGTGCGTCCTGACAGGGCTTGAACCCCTATAAATAAAGACGCTGAAGGCCGCTGCAAGGTCGGGATGCCGAAATCAAATTGGAAATGCGGGTTTAAGGTCCCCCAGTCCTGAGCGTTTCTGCCTCCCCTCCTGACCAGGCTGAAGGGCGGCGAGACCTGAAGCCCGACAGACTGACTCGACCGAAGAGCCTCAACAGCAGGCTTCGATGATGGGAGGGCTTGACGTGTACCCGTTCGCCCACCCCCGACAGAAGTGTCTTGTTTTCAGCTATTACACTTTGTCTTCAGAATAAGTGTTGCCAAGCAGGCCCTTCTCGTATACTCTCGAAGGCGTGAGAAAGGCTACTTTTGCCTACCTGCGAGTGAGCGGAAAAGGGCAGGTGAAGGGTGGCGGCTTCACTCGCCAGCTAAAGGGCATCCGCGAGTACGCCAAGGCCCACAACATCCGCATCGTCAAGATCTACCGCGAGGAAGGAGTCAGTGGTGCGAAGGCGCTACAGGACCGACCTGCCTTGTCGGAGATGATGGAAGCCCTTCACGGCAATGGCGTCCACGTAATTCTGATCGAAAAGCTCGACCGTCTCGCTCGGGACCTCATGGTTCAAGAGACGATTATTGGCGACCTTCGCAAGCACGGCTTCGATCTCATCTCAGTCACCGAACCGGACCTTTGCCAAGACGATCCTACCCGCAAGCTGATGCGGCAAATCTTCGGGGCGATTGCTGAGTATGAAAAGGCGATGATCGTCATCAAACTGCGAGGCGCTAGGCAGCGCAAGAGAGCCCGTACAGGGCGTTGTGAAGGGCGGAAGCCCTATGGGTTCTATCCCGGCGAAAAGCGTGTCATGGAGCGCATGAGATCGCTCAGGAATGAGGGTTTAGGATTCGATCGGGTGGCAGCTAAGGTCAGTGAGGAAGGCTTCCGAACCCGGAAGGGCACGCCCTGGCACGGGTTTGCGGTGAACAGGATCTTGTCCCGCCAAGAGCCTCAATCGGCTCCGAGCCGTTAGACCCCGCCGGAACCACGGAAAGGCTGAACGCGCGTACCGGTTGGCCTACCACCGTGCGCGAGGAGCAGACCGTAAGTGGGCCTGGCGTTTGGGCCTGCTATCGCGGGAGGTAAGAAGAGATTCGGACCATTAAGCCTTGAAGAGCCCCTGTCTCCCTAAGCCTTAGGGGCTCCTCCACCGACTCGGCGCGAGAGCCGCCGGTCCAGGCACCCACCCCCTACCCCCCCTTTTCGGATCGTGGGTTCCCATAACGGGTTTATCGATGATTTCACATGCACGCCGGGTTTATCCCGCGAGAGAGCCTGAGGAGCGGCAAAGCAGGGTATCCTGGTCACAGGCCGCCTAGCCGGCGCGCGGTGACAAGCGGGCCTCCCTTGACCCGCCCGGCGGCCGAACCCACTGCAAGGGGATCGTTTAAGGGAACGATCATGCGGCATCTCGACACCTTCTCACCTACTCCCGCAAAGTCCTCGGGTCGTCTTCCGCCAACGTACTCCGCAGCTCCGCGTAACGGAATTTATCCGCCTGCGCGGTAGGCGCTGGACGAACATGAAGGACGGAGCCACAAGATCAATTGCGGAGATCGTTGCACTTGCGGAAGCGCGGTTCCTCATCAGGGTCAGCCCGATCGTTCGAGAACGTGACGCGGCCGTCGCAGCCGTCTGGGCCCAACCGGGCATAACGTTGTCCGCCGCCGCTTACCGTGTCTTGGAACTTGAGGAGGAGTACCTTCGCAAGAGTGTGCACCTTCGATTAGACATCTACAGCGGAGTAGCGACGGAGTTTGGCGTGCCGGGATCTCGCTCTGAGACAGCACTCCGAGAACTGCGCCAGCAGGTAGAACGAATGATCGCAGCCGGCTGTGCCGGTACTAGAGGTGACATTGAACGACGCGCCGCGGCGAGTGGAGCTGCCGGCCCAGTGCCAGCCTTACTGCGCTATGACGCAATCCGATCAGGACTGCAGGATGAGCTGAATGACAGAATTCGAGCGATGCAGCTGGAGGCAAGTCTCGCTTCTCAGGCGGAAGTGGGGGATAGCTCGAAGCGGCTGCGTGAATCCCGATCTAGTGCAGTTCTCACATCGGCCCAAAAGAGAAAGCCGCGTGGCAAGAGTGAACAGCACCAAAAATTGATCGCGCAAGTTAAGAAGCTGCGCGGAGAAGGATGTACCCACCAGGAGATCTGCAGACGATTTGATGATTTCCCTCGCCCAGAACAGGCAAAATGGCGACATCTGCCTTGGCGTATGGCCTTTAACCAGCACCGCAGCGCCGTAAAGAAGTGGATCTCAAATGCCTTGAAGAGCTAAGAAATCCGTCCAATCCGCGTCCACAAACCGAACTCGCCGGCTCCTCCCGGGGTCGAAGTTACCTTTTAGACTCCGAGTTACCTTTTAGACTGTTTTTTCTAGTCCCAACCCACCTGTTGTCAAACAGTTGCCAGTTACCCGCCTCGTTGTTGGATGACCGACCTCCAGGCCCGAGCATACTCTGGAGTTGTTAGAAGGGGCTTACGCCAAGTCCAACGAGCACTTGACGAACCCCTATGGAGGGATTGGACCGATGTCGGATTTGGGTAGCTATGTCTTCGATCCCGAAACGGACCCCGACGACGAGGGAGTCCTGTACGAGGGTCTCTTGTGCGCCGGCGACATCCTCCTCTGGATCGGGCGTGAGAAGTCCCGTAAAAGCAACCTCGTTTTGCAATTTTTCATCTGCGCGGCGCTCGGCCACCCCCGACCGCTAAAGGTCGTCGTGGTCGATTTCGAGACCAAAGGCAAGAGCCTCCATCAACGCTACAAGGCAGTTTCCGACGCCCTGGGTCTCACCGACGACCAGCGAAAGCTGCTCCGCGGAAACCTGAAGATCGTCATGGTGCGGGAGTATATTCGCGCGGGCCAGGCACTGCCCAAATTCCCCATGTATGGGAAGAAGACCAGCACGCGACACGAGGTGAACTTCGACGGTCAGCCTTTCTGGGGTGAGTTCGCTGCGCGTTTCCCCGCTGACCTCTATGTCTTCGACCCTATGCGCTCTTTGCACGCCGGCGACGAAAACGATTCCGCTATTGAGGGCCTGCTGTCGACAATGCGCGGCGTCTTCCGGGATTCAGCGGTCGTAATCGTCCATCACACCCGCAAGCGAAACATGGGTGCCAACACAGTCTCGCTCCAGGACGATATGCGCGCGTGGAGTGACGAGGCAAGAGGCAGTAGCGCATTAAAAGCCCACGCTGACGTTGTGGTCTGCCAAGAACGGAAAATCGATCGCCAAGGCAATGAGATCGTGGACTTCGGCGCCTTCTCCAAAGACGCCGCTGACGTCGATCCAATCGCGCTAGAGGAAACCGACGTCCAAAGCTTCCTTTGGTCAGTACGGGCCGATGTGCCCTCACACTTGAGGTCTTCCCTCGACAGGTTGCGCCAGCGGGGCAGCAGTTTCGCCGACGTCAATGCAGCGGTGAAAACCCTGCAGGTCGGGGGTGTGACTCGGCCGACCGCCTACCGTCATGTCAACGGCCTCATCCAAGCCGGCATTTTGATCCAGAGCGAGAGCGGCTTGATTATTAGGAAGGCAGGAAATGGTAAATGGTGAGACAAACATTCTTATCTTACTTTTAATCAATAACTTAGGTTGTATCACAGGGGGTGGGACACGGGTGAGACAGTGATACGTAATCTCACCTTTCTCACTGCTGTCTCACGGGTGGTGAGACGTATAACTTGCTAATAACAAAGAAGATGTACCCTTTTTCTCACACAAGCCCCATTTAGGGGGACGCGACAAAGCGCGACGGGACATTCACACGGTATGCACGGAGCAATTACACGGCCAGGCTAGTATGAGGAGGAACCTTATGAGACTGGAATTTCCGTTTTGGCCATCCCGCGATGGTCAGGATACTCCGATCCGCGGCTCGGGTGCAAGGTCTTCGTCTTCCTCTCACGATCGATGCTCCGTTCGCTCCCGTTTGGGTCGCTGAATGCCGCTCGATCGCCGCGTTCCAGCTCGCTGGAGGGCTTTTCGCCGACACGGCTCCGAGTAGTTCCCTCTTCAGCAACCCAGCGTCTCTTCTCCGTCGCAGCCGTCGCCCGTTACCCGCCTGGCACAGGCAGCGCCCAGATCCGCCCCAGCATCTCAGCGAACAGCTTGCGGTTGAGATGCCCCTCGGCCAACAGCAGCCAGTAATAGCGGGCATGCTTGACCAGCCGCCCTCCGGTTTTCATCAACCGATGCTGCAAGCTCGTCAGCGACCAGTTCTTGATCCTCTGCGCCAGCCCCAGCCGCCGCCACAGGTTCCCCAGGTTGTAGGCCAACACGCTCAACTGCAAACGCACCTCGTTTGCCCGGAAACGATGACAGGACAGCCGTGTCCAGTGGGTTGCCTGCTTGCCTTCCTTGATCCATTGCTCGGCCGTGCCGCGCTTGTTGTAGAAGCGCACCAGCGACCGACTGGGCAAGCTCATGCTCGTGACGATGAACCCGACGCGAGGAAACAACTCGCCTTGGTGGTGCTCAACCTTGGCCACAACCCGCCGAGGCTTCGACCAACTCGCGGCCTGATAGCGGAAGCTCTTGTAGCGCACTAGTGGCTTCAGGCTCGGCCTGCCCGGCGGACGGAACAGAATCTCTTCGATCTCCAACTCCAGGTTCTTGTTTGCTGGGATGCGAATGACGTAGTCCACTCCGCGATCCTCCAACGCCTCGTAGATCTCCGGCTTGGCGAAGGCGGCGTCGGCGCGGAACGTCACTTGCTTGCCTTCTCCCTGTTGGCGCTCGATCTCGGGCAGCAGCAGTTCGTCCCAGTCCTCGGCGCTGGACACGTTACCCGCTCGCAGCTTCGCCGCCAGACAATCACCGTGCTGGTTGAACAGCAACAGCGGGTGGTAGCAGGTGGACTCGAAATGGCCGTTGTAAGCGCTGCCTTCCTGCTGACCGTGGACCGGGCTTTCCGTGGAGTCCATATCGAGCACGACACGCTCGGACTCGTCCTGCGCTTGGGCTTGAGCGACCAACTCGCGGTTCACCGCCATCAGCCCAAGCAGGTTCTCTTCACTGGCCAGCAGCTCTGCCTCAAAGCTTTGTAGACGCGACGTAAGCGCCCCGCCGCGATCCCAGTTCTTCTTCGAGCCGATCAGACGAAAAGTCGGGTCAGCCGAGACACGGGCAGCATCGTTGAGATCCTCGTAGCCGGCGAGGCGGCTGTAGACCGATTGCCGCACCAGGTCGGCCAGTGGGAACTTCTTGTTTGTGCCTTGCCGCGAATCCGTCAGATGCTCGTCGATCAGCTTGCCCAGTCCGAGCCGCTCGTCCAGTTCCCGAATGAGAATCAGGCCACCATCCGAGGTGACGCGCGATCCTTGGAAATCGACTTTCAGAAATCCGTTGAAGGTGAGCTGAAACGGCTTGTTTTCTTTTTCACCCATTGGGTGTTGGCCTCCGTGCGTCCTGACAGGGCTTGAACCCCTATAAATAAAGACGCTGAAGGCCGCTGCAAGGTCGGGATGCCGAAATCAAATTGGAAATGCGGGTGAGACGCAAGTGCCGAAGGCGGGAGGCCCCCCGTGTAGCAGTATTCGTTGCCTGTAGGGACTCCGCTGCAGAGGTCCGAGCGGAAGCGAGAAAGGCCGGTGTAGACGTCAGCTTCCGCATCTGGTCGATGAAGGACAACCCCAAACTGCAAACCTTCGACGACATCGTCAAGGCTCTCCCTCCCTCCACGGGCGTGGTAGCCCTCGACAACTTCGAATGCCTGTTGCCGCCCGAGAAGCGGGACCTGGCGGGTGCCCGAGAGTTCGTAAAGGACCTGAACAAGCGCTACCGACATCGGGGGTTCCAGATCATCGCAACTGTAACCGATAACAATCTGCCCGCTGTCGTTCATGAGGTCATCAAGTGACCGCTATGGAGGAGATAGCACGCGAGCGGTAAACCGGAAAGGTAGATAAGGAGGGCGCACATGCAAACAACCGCAGATCGACACATCAACAACAGTAACGACAGGCCTCCCCGTAGCGAGCGAAAGCGCCGGCGCGACGTTGCCCAAGCCGCTGCTGTGCTGCTTCACCTGCGGGCGGAGCACGGGGATTCCGCCGCTGAAGAGGCACGCGAGGAAGCGAGCCGGCAGGAGCTGCGAGCCTGCGCCAATTGCTACGAGCGTTCGCCGCACCGGGACGGAGTTTGCCTCACCTGTGGTGGGTGGAGCTGACGTTCGCTCCACCGCTGCGAGCCAGACGAGGGCCTAGTGCAGAATGGCGTGAACATTGACGTCCTGCTAGATGCTTTGGCGGACCGCGTGGCCGAGCGGGTCAGCGAGCGGCTGAACGGTTTGTCTGCGAGCACCACGATGAAACCGCGGCTACTGACCGTCGAGCAGGCTGCTGGCTACCTGGGCCGCTCGAAGGCTAGCGTTCAGCACCTGATTTCGGACGGCGCAATCCCCACCGTGCGCCACGACCGCCGGGTGTTCCTGGACATCCGCGACCTGGACAAGTGGATTGAACACGCCAAGGAGTAGTAGCATTTCAGCATGCCAAGAAACCACGTTTTGGACGAATCTTCCGTCGCACGTACAAGGCCTGGAATCCGGTCCCTGGTGGATCGAATTCTACGTCAACAACCGCCAGATTCGGGAAAGCTCCAAGAGTACCCGATACGGCGACGCAGAACGGGTGCTGCGCCAGCGTGTCAGTGAAATCGAAACGGGTTTGTATGCACCGCAGGCCAAGCGAGTTACGGTTGCGACGCTGCTGGATGCGTTGTTGCTGGATTACGAAACGAACGAGAAGTCGGTCTCATGGGCTAAGTACGTTGATGGCCATCTGCGTCCGTTTTTTGGTCACATGTTGGCCTCACGGGTCGAAACTAGGCACTTGCAGCGATATCTACTCAAGCGCCGAAAAGATGGAATCGTGAACAAGACGGCAAAGAACGAACTCGGGTTCCTGCGCCGTGCCTTTAACCTTGCCCGGCAGCAAACTCCGCCCCTTATCGCACGGGCACCGATATTTCCAACGATCAAAGAATCCCCGCCACGTTCGGGGTTCTTCGAGCACGATGAGTTTCTGGTGTTGCGGGTGGAACTACCCGAGCACCTGAAGCCGGTTATCACCTTCGCCTACCTAACCGGCTGCCGGAAAGGTGAAATCCTGCTTCTTCGATGGGATCAAGTTGACTTGATCGCAAGGGTGGTGCGGTTGAATCCGGGGGAAACCAAAAACGATGATGGCCGCGTCATTCCCTTGGCAGGTGAACTGCTGGAGTTGCTCGCCATGCAACGCCAGATCCGGGATCAACGCTGGCCCGATTGCCCGTGGGTGTTCTTCCGCTACGGGAAGCGGATTAAAGATTTCCGTGGGGCTTGGGAGGAAGCCAGCCAGCGGGCCGGGCTGATCGATCAGCGCACCGGCAAGCACAAGCACATCTTCCACGATCTTCGCCGCACGGGTGCCCGGAACTTGGTTCGGGCTGGGGTGCCCGAGCGGGTTGTCATGGCCATCGGCGGGTGGAAGACGCGCTCGGTGTTTGATCGCTACAATATCGTTAGCGAACGTGATCTTCACGATGCAGCGGCCAAGCTGGAACGGCACCTTGCCGAAGTTGAATCGGCTCGTGACAAGTACAACAAGTACAAAAGTCTCTAACGCCGATTTGAGTGCCCGTAAGTTATTGAATTAACATGTGCGCAAGTGGCGGAATTGGCAGACGCGCTAGGTTCAGGTCCTAGTGGGGCTTTAAACCCCGTGGAGGTTCAAGTCCTCTCTTGCGCACCACATCGCCCTTAATTGAGCAGTCTGCGACTTCGTTCGCGTTGCTGCTCGCTTCTGCCTCTCAGCGCCTTCTCACGACCGCCCCTTTTGCATAGACAACAACCGTTTCGTCGGCGTTGATCGTGATCTTCTCTTCTCGGATTGGCTCCCCCGAGACGGACATTATCTTCATGTCGTACTCTCCGGACCTGAGAAGCAGCGTGTGCAGCGGATTCTGGAGTTCCTTCGTGTTGGCGTAGTATTTGCCGTTGAGGTAGATCGCAGCGTTGGGAAAACCATCGGTTTTTAGATCCCCAAAGGGACCCTCCGTGTCGATCTGAAGTGGCTGCAGCCGCCTCCGCAGCGTCGTCCACTTCCCCTCTTCGATCTTGACGGCCGCCTTTAAAGTCTTGTAGCGCGGATCGAGAATCTCGACTTCGTATGTTCCCGGTTTGAGCTTGATCGCGGCCTCCCGGTGACTGTACATCGCCACGGTGCCAAAGTAGTTACCGTTGATGAACAGTCCGGCCACCTGTGGCCAGACTTTCGTCCGGAAGTAGCCGACCTGGTCATCCACGGCAGATACACCTCTATCCAGCCCCGCGGCGACTACTAGAATCCAGAACGACAGCAAGCCAACCAGCGCGTTCTTTTTCACGGCAATTCCCCCGCAAGTTTATGGGACGTCGGAATCCCGACCTTACCAATTCCGATGTGCCCGTTTCAACGCAAACTGGCTTCAGGGGCTTCAGCCGTGGTCGGATCGGTTCGTTAGCGTCGGTGAAAGAAATGACAGGATCGCCGTGCCGAGCGTAACCCCACAAGACAAGCGAGCGAAGCTGATAGTTAGAGGGTGCAAAGCAAGGGGAGGCCCCACCGTGAATAGTTCAACGATGTCAAGCCGCGGTACCGACAAGTCGTGGCAAGCAGAGATTCGGAATCTGGGACAAAACGTCGCCACCTTAGGCTTCGGCAACAAGGACGTTCGCCGCGAGATTGAGATCGGCGGGACTCGTGAAGTGGATGGTGTGACGATCGTCGATGTATCCGGGCGGGTGACGTTCGGACGAAGCTACGGGCGGCTTCCCGCGACCGTCAGAAGCATTGTGAGTGGCAGCCGGAAGAAAATTATCCTTGACCTAAGCGGTGTGACCTACGTCGACAGCTACGGGCTGAACGATCTGGTTTCGAGCCACCTGGCCGCTGCCGAGCGCGGCGCGGAACTGAAACTCGTCAACGTGCCGGACAAGGTGAGGTATCTCCTCCAGCTCACGAAGCTTGACAAAGTGCTTGACGTTTTCGAGGAGGAAGCGGCAGCAGTTCTAAGCTTCTCAGGATAGTCGATTGACGCCGACGGACCTCCTCTACCCCTTGCGCACAAACTTCTGCAGACACTTACAGTCGGGGGGCACCAGGCCATGCCTAACTCCCGCGGCAAAGACTACTTCGCCGACGTAGAGGTCCCGATGGCTGTCCGCCCAGACGTCATGAGGGGCAAAGAAGTCTCCTTCCGAACAGGGATTGTCGCCGCCGCCCCACCTTTCGAGCAGCTCGCCCTTGCCGTTGAAAATGCTCAGCCGGCCACCGCTGGGGTCCGGCGTCGGCGGCTTCATGCCGGGATACAGTCCGGCCCGCCAGCCCATCTCAGCCACGTAGAACTGGTCGTCGGAGCCGACGAAGATGTTGCCCGGGCGCGCCATGTCCTTCCATTCGGTGATGTACTCTCCTTCGGGACTAAACAGCTGAACTCGGGAGTTCTCGCGGTCCGCCACGTAGACCGTACCTTCCGAGTCGATAGCGATGCCATGAGGCAGATGAAACTGCCCCGGACCGTCGCCCGGCTCGCCCCACGAGAACAGCAATTGCCCGTCGGCGGAAAACTTGTGCACCCGCGCATTGCCATAGCCATCGGAGATGTACATCGCTCCATCCGGCGATAGCGCCAGATTCGTGGGCTGATTAAACGGTGGCCCCACGCGCTTGATGTCGCGGTAGTCCGTGGTCGTTGCGCCCGTGTCGGATGGCTGTCCGCTTACGCCGAGCTTCATCAGCAGCGTGCCGTCGGGGGTGTATTTGCGCACGGTATGGTCTTGGTCGTCGCAGCAGTAGACACTGTCGTCCGGACCGATGTGAAGGCCGTGAGGTCTGACGAATTCCCCTTCGCCCCAGGAGCCTACAAACTGCCCGTCGCGCTCGAAGATCGTCACCGGGTGGTCACCTCGACTGAAGACGAAGACTCGGTCCCGTGAGTCGGCGGCTACGCCCACCACCTCCTTGAAACTCCAGCCCTCAGGAAGTTGCGCCCAACTTGCATTCGCGTCGTAGAGATCCGTCGTCATGAGACTCTCCTAGGTGATTCGCCCGGGGACCGGGAATCGGTCGGCGCGACACGTTTCCGGATGCTAGCGGCGTGCCAAAGTCGGCCGTTCTTCCTAAGATCGGAAGCGGTTCACTGCCACGACGCATTGTACAACTTTGCCAGTGGCGCTTTCACTGGCGAGCGAAGCCGCGGATCTCAAACGCGACATCCGGGCTACGAACGTCCTCAGCGCGCGACGGGTGGATCCCTCTGCGTTCTGCCGATCAGCCAACGGCCGCAAGTCTCGGCAAAACGACCGCCGAGCCATGCGCTACCGGATCTAAACCCCTCCCTGATCCGGGCAGTATTTCTGCGGCGATGGGTCCGCGGGGTGCCGCCCGCGGTCTGCGGTTGGTCGATCGGCAGCCAGCAAGAACGTCGCGGAGAGAGCCAATTCCCAACGGATCGCCAGGTTGAGACCTCCCCTACACCGGTCGGTCTCCGGCGGCCGTCGTGCGGTGCATCAAGCGGGACAGCGTGTCGTCGTAGTCGTAAACCGCGTAGTGCATCGTGCAGCGGTTGTCCCACATTACCAGGTCCCCGGGCTTCCAGCGATGGCGGTAGAGATTCTCCTCGCGTGTTGCGTGCGCATTCAGCGACGCCAGCATTGAGATGCTCTTCTTCTGCTCCATCCCAGTCATGCGCGAAGTGAAATAAGGATTGACGTAGAGCGCTCGCCGCCCTGTCTCGGGATGGGTCCGGACGACAGGATGCTCGACCGGCGGCGGAATATTTCGGATCTGGCGCCCGTCGGTCCCGGGCGATTCCTCGTTTCGCCGCGCCAGCCCGGCAGCACTATGCTCGGCTCGCATCGTCAACAGCGACTGCCTGAGTGCATCGGGCAGGCTCTCGTAGGCCGCGTACATGTTGGCGAACAAAGTATCGCCCTTCCCCTCGAGCGCGACGACGGCATGCAGCACCGAGAGTTGGGGCGGTTTCTCGTTGAAAGAGATGTCGGAGTGCCAGAAGTCATTTCTCGCGCTAGGCTTCCCCGGACGGTTCTCTAGCACAAACACGCTAGGGTGATCGTCGTGACCGCGGCGCGACCGAAGCGGATGAGGTTCCACTCCGCCAAAGCGTTCCGTGAAAGCCACTTGCGCTCTCGGCGGAACGGTCTGCTTCCGAAAAACCAGGACCAGGTTATCGAGAAACGCTTGGCGGATCTCCCGAAACGCTGCGTCGCTCACCGGACTCGATAAATCGACTTCGCCGATTTCAGCGCCAAGCGCGGGACTCAAGGGCGTGATGGTCATCCTCGAAACGGTAGCGGCAGGTGCGCCTGCTTGCCATAGATTAGGATTCCCATTCTAGCGGTTCTGACAGGGATGGGGTAGCTGGGGGTGCGGATCGTAAAGTGAGTGTGCGCCCCTGCTTCCCGTTGGCTTCGAGCTCATGACCGCCCACTTCATGGCTCTCATTCGCTCGTCGCGGGTAAGGTTTGTGCGGGTTGCCGACAACGGCTCAACCGAACTCCCCGGCGTCGAGAGGAGCGATGCGCTCGCGGAGGCGAGCCAAGGGGGTCATGGAACCGGAGTGAGGAGGTTCCTTAGACTGGAATTTCCGTTTTGGCCATCCCGCGATGGTCAGGATACTCCAATCCGCGGCTCGGGTGCAAGGTCTTCGTCTTCCTCTCACGATCGATGCTCCGTTCGCTCCCGTTTGGGTCGCTGAATGCCGCTCGATCGCCGCGTTCCAGCTCGCTGGAGGGCTTTTCGCCGACACGGCTCCGAGTAGTTCCCTCTTCAGCAACCCAGCGTCTCTTCTCCGTCGCAGCCGTCGCCCGTTACCCGCCTGGCACAGGCAGCGCCCAGATCCGCCCCAGCATCTCAGCGAACAGCTTGCGGTTGAGATGCCCCTCGGCCAACAGCAGCCAGTAATAGCGGGCATGCTTGACCAGCCGCCCTCCGGTTTTCATCAACCGATGCTGCAAGCTCGTCAGCGACCAGTTCTTGATCCTCTGCGCCAGCCCCAGCCGCCGCCACAGGTTCCCCAGGTTGTAGGCCAACACGCTCAACTGCAAACGCACCTCGTTTGCCCGGAAACGATGACAGGACAGCCGTGTCCAGTGGGTTGCCTGCTTGCCTTCCTTGATCCATTGCTCGGCCGTGCCGCGCTTGTTGTAGAAGCGCACCAGCGACCGACTGGGCAAGCTCATGCTCGTGACGATGAACCCGACGCGAGGAAACAACTCGCCTTGGTGGTGCTCAACCTTGGCCACAACCCGCCGAGGCTTCGACCAACTCGCGGCCTGATAGCGGAAGCTCTTGTAGCGCACTAGTGGCTTCAGGCTCGGCCTGCCCGGCGGACGGAACAGAATCTCTTCGATCTCCAACTCCAGGTTCTTGTTTGCTGGGATGCGAATGACGTAGTCCACTCCGCGATCCTCCAACGCCTCGTAGATCTCCGGCTTGGCGAAGGCGGCGTCGGCGCGGAACGTCACTTGCTTGCCTTCTCCCTGTTGGCGCTCGATCTCGGGCAGCAGCAGTTCGTCCCAGTCCTCGGCGCTGGACACGTTACCCGCTCGCAGCTTCGCCGCCAGACAATCACCGTGCTGGTTGAACAGCAACAGCGGGTGGTAGCAGGTGGACTCGAAATGGCCGTTGTAAGCGCTGCCTTCCTGCTGACCGTGGACCGGGCTTTCCGTGGAGTCCATATCGAGCACGACACGCTCGGACTCGTCCTGCGCTTGGGCTTGAGCGACCAACTCGCGGTTCACCGCCATCAGCCCAAGCAGGTTCTCTTCACTGGCCAGCAGCTCTGCCTCAAAGCTTTGTAGACGCGACGTAAGCGCCCCGCCGCGATCCCAGTTCTTCTTCGAGCCGATCAGACGAAAAGTCGGGTCAGCCGAGACACGGGCAGCATCGTTGAGATCCTCGTAGCCGGCGAGGCGGCTGTAGACCGATTGCCGCACCAGGTCGGCCAGTGGGAACTTCTTGTTTGTGCCTTGCCGCGAATCCGTCAGATGCTCGTCGATCAGCTTGCCCAGTCCGAGCCGCTCGTCCAGTTCCCGAATGAGAATCAGGCCACCATCCGAGGTGACGCGCGATCCTTGGAAATCGACTTTGAGAAATCCGTTGAAGGTGAGCTGAAACGGCTTGTTTTCTTTTTCACCCATTGGGTGTTGGCCTCCGTGCGTCCTGACAGGGCTTGAACCCCTATAAATAAAGACGCTGAAGGCCGCTGCAAGGTCGGGATGCCGAAATCAAATTGGAAATGCGGGTTAGAAGGTCGCGGCACACCCAGGGCCTGTGCCACAAACCACCGGCTGCTCTCCCGCGGGCGCGGGCTTTACCAGCGCCTTATCGGAATTATCGGAATAACAACGTGAACGCCGCGACCGTCATCTCCCGCTCGCCGCAGCGGCCGCATTCCATTCGGTAATCGGGCTGTGCCTGGGTGACGATCTCAGGAATGCGTGTCTGATCATCATCAAGATGGTAGGCGGCGATCGCTAGCCGAGGCTTGTGGTTGGCTAACGTGTTCTTGGCCCCGGCGAGCGCTTTTTGCTCGGCACCCTCGATATCCATCTTGATGAAGTCTACTCGGGGAAGACCCAACTCATCCACCAGCTTGTCGATTGTGGTGAGCTGGATTCCTAATCTCTCGTCGCCGAGCGACCCCTCATTCGCGACGCGAAGGGTTTGCGGGTCGAAAGGCAGAACCCCCTCGCTGTCCCACACTCCCTTTTCGACGACCACCACCTTTCCCTGTTCAATCTCAGCCGCGAAATTCCTTCTTAGCGCTTTCAAACTTTCAGTATGGGGATCGATCGCCAGCACAAGACTCGCTCCTAACTCCAGAGCTTTGCCCGTAAACAGCCCTATGCTTGCTCCACAATCGAGCACCACATCCCCCGGCAGAACGCCCGTTTCCCCCGATCCGTAGATGTTTGCCTCCTGCTCGGCGAGAACCCAGAATACATCGCTGTCCTGCGGTATCCAGAAGGATCCTTTCGGAGTCTCCCATAACGCCAAGCCGTCTTCCTTGTGGGCCAGGCGGCTGCCCTGCTTGAGCCTCTCCACGGTCGCCAAGTGTGCTTTCGCTTCGTTATTGACGTGAATGGCCCGGCTGAACGGACAGTTCGGACTTCGACCCACCGCGTAGAGCAAGCCGTAGCGAAAGCTGGGGAACACCAGGAAGGCCACGAACCCGATTGCGAACAGGGCGATACCCACACTCACTAAATCGAAGATTCGTTTCTTCACAGCGTTACTCCCCCCGGGGATCCTCGTCGACGCGGTCTCAGACCCTCCAAAACGGCCACGGACTCCCGGCTCCGAACCGATCCGCGCTTGCGGAGCGCCTCAGGCTTGCCAATGCTCAGGACTGTAGCATATGCCCGCGCGCCGCTTGAATGGGACGGGAGCCCGTTTTGAAGCCCGGCGTTTGTACTAGTCGGGAAAGGGAATGCCCCTAGCCGGAATCACCATAAGCCTTTAGCTTGCGGACTACGATTGGGGGATCTCGATGTGCCCGATGGTGTCAATACACGTCGCGGTTTGAGTCGTGAGACACCGTCGCATCAGCTGGTTTGGCCTAAGCAAGCACCGTGGGACCCCCTATATGACACGGCGGCCGGTTGGCGTGGACAGCGCGAATTAGCGTCGACTGCCGAAACTCACTTCTTGCCGAGCCTAAGGGCCCGAGATCCGTTCTCGTACTTGGTGCGGTAGCGCAGCTCCGAAGCCACCCCAGTCGACGAGATGGCGAACACTCGCACCGCAGGCGGCGGATCCCGGTCAAAGATGTAGCTCGGCAGAATAACATCGAACCCGGCTTGCTCCATCAGCGGGGCTTTAAACCCCTCGACGAGGTCTGCTCTGCTAACAACGGTGTGCTTGCTGTGATCCGCTTCACCGTCCACAAAGACAGCCACCTGACGGGCGGGCTTGCGGGTGGCTCCATCAGAAGCCCACCCGCTCAGCCAGGTATTCCTTCCCCGTTCTCGCACGAGGTCAACCGAGCCGTCCAAAGCACCGGAAACGATCCGGATCTTCGTGCCGCTGGGGGCAACGATGATCTCCCTCAGACGGTCCCCATCCGCATCCTCTTCAAGGGAGTATTTAATGCTCTCCGCCGTCTCCTTGCCCAACCTGTGCTTCCGTGAACCGTCGTCGTATTCCGGACGATAACTTAGCTCCGACGCTACACCATCGGGGGAGACGGCAAATACCCGCACCACGGGTGGGGGATCCCGCTCGAAAATAGTGCCAGGTAGGCGAACACGGAACCCCGCCCGCTCGAGCAAGGGAGCCTTAAACCCCTCGACGAGGTCGCTCCGGCCCACCACGGTATGCGGGTGATGATGGGCTTCACCGTCCACGAAGACCGCCACCTGGTCAGCGGGCTGGCGCTGGGACTCATCGGACGCCCACCCGCCAATCACAACGGTTTGCCGCAACCAGGGGTGTCGCTGCACCACATCCACTGAACCGCCCATGACACCGGGCGCAATGATCGTGGTGCCGCTCGGCGAGACTATGATTTCCCTAGGCGCCCCGGACGCTGCTTGCGCCAGAGAATACCGCAGAGCCTCCTTCGTTTCCTTACGAATAGAGGCTAAGCTCGGTCCATCCTTGGACTCCGAAATGACAAAGACCTCCACCTGGTTCGGGCCTGTCTTGAAGACTGTTCCTGGAACCATAGCGGTAAATGAACTTCCGGGACCTTCGTAGCTCCGAGTCACAGCCTCGATTACGCCGTTCACCGCCACTGCCAGATCCAGCTGGCTTCGCGGTCCGCTTCCGGCATCGATGCGCCCCGAAACAGGGACAGGAATGAGTCGCCCGTCTAGGTCCGCTTCCTCAAGACTCCAGTCGTCCTCGAGGTTCAGCTCGAGATCCGACGGTCCGGCATAGGCCACCTGTTTCACCTCGCGACCAACCAGGGCTCCAAAGACTTCTTCGGGATCCCGTTCCAAAGCCCGCTTTGCAAAATACCTTGCCCTGGCTGGTTGCTCTTGGGCATACGCGGTGCGGGCGAGATAGCCATAGACCCTTGCGTCGGGCCCAGCGATTTGTAGTATGTGGAACAAAATGTTCTCCAAGTCCCGACGTGCCTTCCGGTCCGAATCTATGCTCATGCTCGCCAGCTGCACAGCTGACTCTATCCGCTCCGACGCCTCAATCCGCGGGGACTCACGCCCTGGCTGCAGCGCCACCAGAGTCGCTTGGATGCTCAGATAGCCCACGAAAACTGCGGTAACATACCGGGGCCAACGTCGCAGGTATTCGCCACAGATCAGTACGGCTGGGAGAATGGTAATGGAAGCCCACCAGAAACTATCATCCTCCGCCGGAAGCAGGGTAAAGAACGAAAACACCGCCCAAAACACCCAACACAAGAGGCGAAATCTCTTCTGGCGCCAAGAAATCAAAGCCAATGTCGCCGTCAGAAGGTAAAGGGCACCCGCGGGCCAGTGGCACCAAGAAGGATTCCAGCCTTGGATGTCCACTGTCCACTCTCCGAGATACAGCCAGACAGCCCGGGGCGAGATTGCAGGTGTCTTTGTTACGAGATCAATGTCGCGGTAAAAATACCCCTCATAGAAATGGGTAGCGTTCCAGAGGAGGTCCGGGGAAATCACGACCACAGCAATCACGTGCATCATCAACCATTGGCTTCGAAACAAAGACATCCGACGCTCAGGATTGGCCAGGGTGTGAAGCCATAGAATCGGGAAGAGCAAGATTGCTGTTTCCTTACTAAGGTACGCCAGGCCTAATGCCACTCCCAAAAGGGCAAAGTCCCTGTAACTCCCGGTTTCAATGGCCCGGAGGTACAGCAACACGGCGAGAGTCGTGAAGAACAGCAGCAGAATCTCGGGCTCGAAGGCGTACGACCAGGTGTGATGAAAACGATCAACCGCTAGCAGAGCGGCGGCGTACAGGCCAGCGTTTACCGACAACAACTTCTTGCCCAGCAGGAAGACAAGAAAGACGTTCGCGGTACCCAGCAGAACATGAAGAATACGTAATCCGAAGTCGCTATCACCAAACAGAAAACCACTCAGACTGACGACGTAGACGGTTAAAAGGGGGGGGTCTTCCGGGTTTCTAGTGGGCGAGTGGGGCTCGGTGGTAGTCTCGCGGGATGCAAGACCGCGAGCTATACCGCCAGATTCTGGGCATCGAAAGTCCCTGGAAAGTCGTGCGAGTGGAGCTGCGCCGAGCCGACGGCGAAGTCCACGTCTTCCTCGAACACGACGAGCAAGTCCGCTGGCCGTGCCGCCAATGCAGCGCCGTGTGCGCACTCCACGATCATCAGCCCGAACGCCGCTGGCGTCACCTCGACACCTGTCAGTACCGCACGATCCTGCACGCCCGGCCGCCGCGCAGCGACTGCTCCGAGCACGGGCCGCGCGTCGTGCGACTGCCCTGGGCCGAGGCTTCCAGCCGCTTCACCGCGCTGTTTGAAGCTCTCGCGATCTCGTGGCTGAAGGAAGCCAGCCAGCAAGGCATCGCCGAGTTGCTGGCGCTGAGCTGGGACGAGATTCACGGCATCCTGGAACGCGGCGTGCAACGTGGGCTCGAACGTCGCGCGGCAGAGCCGATTCCCTACCTGGGCGTCGACGAGAAGAGCTTCCGCAAGCGCCATCGCTATCTCACCGTCGTCAACGATCTCAACTGCTCGCGCGTGTTGTTCGTCGCCGAGGGACGCCGCCAGGCCAGCCTGGACGGCTTTTGGAAGACGTTGAGCGCAGAGCAACTCGCCCGAGTCGAGGCCGTCGCTATGGACATGTGGGATCCTTATGTCGCCTCGACCCGGGAGCATCTCGACGAATCGGAGAAAAAGATCGTTTACGACAAATATCACATCGCGGCGCATCTGGCGAAGGCGGTGGACCAGGTGCGGCGGGCGGAGAACAAGCGTTTATTGGCTCTCGGCGACGAGCGTTTGACAGGCACGAAGTACGCTTGGCTGCGGCATCCAGCGAACTTTTCCGAGGACGCCTGGCGCGAGTTCCGCGCGCTGCGCGAAAGCGACTTGAAGACGGCGCGGGCGTGGGCGTTGAAGGAAACGGCGATGCGGCTGTTCGACTATCGTCGCGAATCGGCGGCGCGAGCTTTCTTCGAGCAATGGCGCGGCTGGGCGAGTCGCAGCCGGCTGACGCCGATGGTCACCGTAGCGCGGATGTTGACGGCTCGCCTCGAAAACATACTCACGTATCTGAAACACCGCATTACGAACGCGGTCAGCGAGGGGTTGAACTCAAGGATTCAATGGGTCAAGGCCACGGCGCGCGGTTTCCGCAATCAACAGAACTTCATCAACGCCATCTACTTCCACTGTGGGAAACTCGATCTGGCTCCTTCGCCCACTTAAAACCCGGAAGAGCCAAAGGGGGTGGTTAACGGTCTGCCAGACCAACCGCAAGCTGTCAGGCCGCAAGTCAATGGCCTCGGCGCGCGCGATGATCATGGATTCGTCGTAGTTGAGGTTTCCGATCCAGGCGCCCAGCAGTCTTAACCCTGCGGCAACACCAAGGATGAGCCACAATCCTTGGGAAAGCCCTGGCTTTCGTCAAGTCGTCTTGAGAAAGTACCTAGGAACATTCTTTCCCTAATCCATCGGGCATATCTCAAAGCGAGGCCGCCGGTTTGACTGTGTCCGGAAAGGCTTCACCGCAGCTCCAGGCCTCTCCCTCAAGATGAAGCGATCGAGAGCGTCGGTCAAGAGGGTTCGGCCTCGGGAAGTGGCCATGGAGCCTCAGGGATTCCCTAATCGGAATTCCCGACCCCTGTCCTCGTAGGCCGTGCGATAAAGCAGCTCCGCAGCCACTCCAGTCGAAGAAATCGCGAAAACCCGCACCACAGGCGTCGGCTTCCGGTCGAAGATGTAGCCCGGCAGCGTAAGATCGAACCCCGCTTGATACAACGACGAACTCTTGAACCTCTCGACGAGGCCGATTCGGCTAACCGCGGAGTGTTTGTAGTGATCAGCTTCACCATCCACGAAGACCACCACCGAATCTCCCCTCGGTTACGGCTACCGTGCGAGACTTTGGCCCGACGAAGCCGAGGAAGAAGTCTCTCAATATCGGCTCGCGGCATAGTTCTTCAGGGCAGATACGCGACACTCTCTCGAAAGCGTTCAACTCGTAGTTCCCGCTTAGCCACGTAAACAAGTTCTCCGGATACTTAGCCGCTGTTGGGGGGCCGATCTCCCTGGTGTACCTGCCGGTCAAGAGAGCCGGGAGTGCATTTTTGGTGGAGTCTGACACCGTGCTGGCATTGCGGAACCAGTAGGAGTCCCGGGCAAGCGCCGCAAAGTTCGGATATCGAAAAGCATTGACTTGCCCATGCTCGGCCATGAGCGAGGAAGTCGAAAGCTCGTCAAACACAAGAAGAACGATAGGGATATCGGATGAGACGCCTCTCCGGACTGCGGGTAGCTCCCGTTCGACGAAAAGGAGGTCCGACGCGGGGGGCCTCAAGAGGAACAACGCTGGGAACACCACGATGCTCGGCCAGACAAAAGTGAGAAAGCTCTCCACAGGGCGCACTCGGCAAGAAGCCCAGCCTGCGAGTAGGCCAACAAGTAGCTCGCCGACGATGAGAGGGAGTCCCGGGCCACCGAACAGCTTCTTGAAAGCTTGAACAGCGATCGCACCGACCAGGAGGCTTATTGCCAATCCATGCGTGAACTCCCCTACTCGGGGATGTAGCGAACCAGCGGCAGCTTCAACTAAAGCCAGCAACCCGGGAAAAAGGAGGCACAAGATACCTACAAGAACCACCAGATCCAACGGACGAAGGCGGTGTGCAACTAGGAAATCCGCGTTTCTAGAGAGCAGATCGAACAGCGGCTGGGCTACCGCGAAACCAAACAACGCAAAGATGTGAAGGCTTCTGGGGAAAGAGAGGCCCATAGTCATGCCCTGCCGGCCTCCTCACCCAGGTTGCTTCGGCAATCCATCATCACTAGAAAAGCCAAGAAAGCAGGCTTGTCGCTTTGCGAAGGAGTTTGGTTGTAACGTGAAAACGAGGCGGCCAGTTGGAGTTCAATCGGAGTGGACCCCAAATTTGAGACAACTGGCTAAGCATCTTTCTACAGTGAACGGAGAGAGGTGCTATGGCGTTATCCAGACGGAAGTTTTCTGCGGAGTTCAAGCGGCGGGCGGTGAGGCAGGTCGAGGCGGGAGCCTCGATCGCCGCCGTGGCGCGGCGCTATGAGATCCACCCGACGCTGCTGGCGCGCTGGCGGCAGCAACTGCGGCAAGACCCCGAGCGAGCCTTCACGGCGAACAGAAACGGCAGCGACGAAGGGGTCCGGATAGCCGAGCTGGAGCGCATGGTCGGCCGGCTGACGATGGAGAATGCGCTGTTAAAAAAGGCCTTGGCGCGGCTCGAGGAACAACGCTCGCCGAGCGTCGCGCCTACCACCAGAAGATGATCGCGTTGATTGAGCAAGAAGCCGCAGGCGGCGGGCTGTCTCGAGCGGCGATGTGCCGCACGTTGCGTGTGAATCGCGCCGCTTACTACCGGGCGCGCGAGGAGCCGCCGAGACGAGACGACGTGGACTTGT
This sequence comes from Bryobacterales bacterium, assembly GCA_965248205.1. Classification (GTDB taxonomy): domain Bacteria; phylum Acidobacteriota; class Terriglobia; order Bryobacterales; family UBA6623. The sequence continues at coordinate 5,441,396 of CBDFIS010000006.1, read as the reverse complement.
GCGACGCCATCCAACGCATTGCCTTAGAGATGCCCGGCTATGGGTCACGGCGCATCACCGCCGAGCGGCGGCGGCGGGGCTGGACGATCAACCGCAAGCGCGTGCAGCGCATCATGCGCGAAGACAACCTGCTGTGCCTGCGGCGCAGCAAGCGCGTGCGCACGACCGATTCCAGCCACGCGCTGACGGTCTATCCGAACCTCGTTCCACAACTGGAGCTGAGCGGGCTGAATCAGCTCTGGGTGGCTGATATCACCTACATTCGGCTGCTGCACGAGTTCGTTTATCTGGCGGTATTAGTGGACGCCTACTCGCGACGCTGCATCGGCTGGTCGCTGGGGCGCACCCTCGAGGCGGAGCTGACTCTGGAAGCTTTGCGGATGGCCTTGGCCAAGCGCGACGTGGGGCCTGCACTGGTGCATCATTCCGATCGCGGCGTGCAATACGCTGCGGGCGACTACACGGCGCTGCTGGCCGAGCGCGGCATCGCCATCAGCATGAGCCGCAAGGCGAGCCCGAACGACAACGCTGTGGCAGAGTCGTTCATCAAGACGCTCAAGTACGAAGAAGTCTACCTGTTCGAGTACGAGGACTTCGCCGAGGCACATGCGCGCATCGAGGAGTTCATCGAGCGGGTCTACAACGAGAAGCGCTTGCACTCGGCGTTGGACTACCGGCCGCCGGTCGAGTACGAGCAGCTCCTGCTCGAACAACAGACGTTAGCGGAGGTCGTGGCGGAATGAGTTTTTCCAGGCATGGGGAAATCTATCGCTCCGATGGGCTGGGCTTTGTGGGTGCAGGGCGCCGAGCGCGGTGGGCCGACGCCCCGGCTCATCGTCTCGATGAGTTTCCAGCCGGCTATTCCTTGGCGGGTTGCTCTCCAGCAGAGCCCGCCTCCGCTTCACCAGCCGAGGAGAAGTTTACAATGAAGGCCGCTCCCCAGGCCAGCTTTTTTCAGCGAACGGGGAAAACCTGCTTAGCCGCTTGTCTCACTGTAGGGGTCCACTGCGAATCTTACCTAGCTTTAGCGTTCGAGAACCATCCAAGTACTCTGAAAGATAGCGCAGCTCTGAAGCTATCCCGCTCGCCGAGATAGCGAAGACCCGCACTATTGGCGGTCGATCCCGCTCGAAAACCAACCCTGGTAGGACGATGTCGAAGCTGGCCCGGAGCAAGGACGGGGCGCCGAAAGCCTCGACGAGGTCGCTGCGGCTGACCACTTTGTGTCCGTAGTGATTCGCTTCGCCATCGACGAATACGATCACCTGATCGGCCGGCCTGCGGTGTTCTCCATCGGATGCCCAGCCACTAACCCGCGTTTGCGCCTTCTCCTGACTGACAGCGTCGACGGCACCATCCATATTGCCGGGAACGATGCGAATGGTCTCGCCCTGTGGGGAGACAATGGACTCCTCAGAACCGGCTCGGTTTTTCCGAAGGGAGAATCTAATCTCTCTCGCGTTAGTGCCCAGACGCCACTTATGCGAGCCATCGGCGTACTCCGATTGATACCAAAGCTCAGAAGCTACCGATTTGGGCGAGATCGCGAATACTCGTACCATGGGCGACTGATCTTGCTCGAAGACCGCCCGCGATAAGACGACGTCGAAGCCGGCCCGCGCCATGGATGGGGAGCCGAATGCCTCGACGAGATCGCTTCGGCTCACCGCTGTGTGACCATAGTGATCCGCCTCACGATTGACGAAGACGGCTACTTGGTTGGCCGGCAGGAGGTGGGTGCCATCGGACGCCCACCCGCTGAATCTTGTATAGCCTTTCTCCTGGCGCACGGCATCGACCGCGCCATCCATAGTACCGGCAATGATGCGAATGGTCTCCCCGCCTGAGGACACGACGGACTCCTCGAGAGTGTCCGCATCGGTCGCGAGGGAGTATTTGATCGTGCTCGCCCCCTTACCCAGACGCAGCGTCCGGGAAGAGTCGTGATACTCTGGCTCATAGCGAAGCTCCGACGCCACGCCTCCCGGGGACATGGCGAAGACTCGCACTACCGGTGGGGGATCGCTTCCGAAGACGGGCCACAGCAACTCAACGCGGAATCCAGCCTGTCTCAGCGACGGAGCGTTGAAGGCCTTGGCAACATAGACTCTTCGGACCTCGGCGTGCTCGGCATGATTTGACTTCCCGTTGACGAACACCAGCACGCGATCGGCTGGCTTGCTGTGGTCTCCATCGGACGCCCACCCACGGAACCAGGTACGCCCGCCTTCTTGTTGCACCGCATCCACCGCACCATCCATGGCGCCCGGAACGATCCGAAGGTTCTCGCCGTTCGAGCGGTAAATACTTTCTCCCGCGGTGCCGTCCCTGGTCGCTATCAGAGAGTACTTGGGCACATCCCTCAGCAACAAGGCGCGGCTCGGCTCAATCTCGGAATCAAGAATGAGACGACGAAACGCCTCAGGTTCAATCTTCACTAGTCTCAGCGATCCGCTCCGACGAGTCTCGTGGCCTAGCCTCATCAAATCCCTCATGCGGTCGCTCAACTCGCCATCTTCCTTGAGGACCAGGAGATTTATCATGTAGTCGCGATTCAGTTCATCCATACGTCTTGCCTGGCGATGGATATCCTCCAGGGTCTGGGCCGGATAGACACGTTTCATCGAATAACTGAGCAGCTCAACCGCTATGGAGGGTATCTCCTTGGAGTGGCAAAAAACGATGTCCCGATACTCCGTGTTGTCCCGTACGAAATACGCCATGTCCGCCGGCTCAGAGGTTGGGTCTGGGAAGTATTCAAGGCATCTCTCGTGATTCGTCGTAATGTAAAAGGCCCCAAGCAGGACGACCAAGAGCGTTGCCAGGGATACACTGGACGCCCTGCCGGTGCCCCAGACTGAACCGGGGAGAGATATTTTTGCGAACGCAAAAAGCCGGCCCTGCAATACTCTATCGATTAACACCGGTAAGGCGATGAAGGAAACTAGCGACAGCGGAACGGAGAATTTGAGGGCTGAAAAGGAATGCTGCAGCGAGTGCTGGCGAAAAAATAGATCTGCAATAGGCAGGGCAGTAGCGTAATGCCGACGAGTCGGAGCATCACCTTGGCGCTCTCATCGAGTCGGCGCCCTCCACGTCTCAGTAGATAGAGGAGGGCGCCAAACGACAGCGCCAGGCCGCTCCAGACGAGAACCACGCCTTCCCAACCGTACGCATGGACCATGTACCGTTCCCAGAACCAACTGCTGAAGTCAGCCGGGGCGCCGTGATCATAAACCACCTCCTGACCGATCGCAGCCCGGTGCATTCCTGTTTTGAAGAACTCGCCCCACCCGTCAAAACTCCCAAGTTGGAAGAAGAACAACAACAGTGCCAATGTGACCGGCAGCCAAAAGCGGGTAGTTCTCCCTAGAAGGGTCCGGACATTCGCACCCAGGTCTCCGGTGAGGAGACGCAGGCCGTAAATGCACAAGGCAATGAATACGAATAGCCACTCGGTCAGGGTTCCTATGAAAAAGATCACGCCCTGCAGCACATCAAGCCCCCGTTGGGGAAACCACCGGGAGGTGGAGCCGTGAAGACACTCAAGAAGTACCACGAGCGCGAACGGGAGAATGACAGCTTGGTCGAAAACAGTCGAAAACATATACGTTCTGGTGCCAATACAAAGAAGCAGGCATCAGGAGAACGAACGCTCCCGTGGTCGTGCTGAGCAGAACCGAGTCGGGGCGGTCGTAGTCACCCCGCCGCAATACGGTATATGCCGTCAATCCAGTGCTGTCCGGGGAAAGTCGCGCCATCGGACGGTAAGTCTCGACCGTTCAATGTCTTATGGCCTGTTTTGCCCGGGAACGATTTGAAATCCCGAGGCCGCAAATGGTCGCCTGAACGGAGCATCCGGACGCGGCACAATGAGGGATGAACCTTGGCCGTACGGTTTTCTCCCAACTGATCGAGCACCTACCGAGCAAAGAGTTTCAGAAATGTGTATCGCGCTACCGCGGCGATTCCTATCTGAAAAGTTTCTCCTGCTGGGATCAGTTTCTTGCGATGGCATTCGCCCAGCTGACCTATCGGGCAAGCCTCCGCGACATCGAGACGTGCCTGCGTTCGATGCACGGCAAACTCTACCACATGGGATTCCGCGGCAGGGTAGCGCGCTCGACACTGGCCGACGCGAACGAGTCGCGCGACTGGCGGATCTACGCGGACTTCGCGCAGGTCTTGATTGGCATGGCACGGCCGTTATATGCCCACGACCCGATCGGTGTGGACTTGGACCAGACTCTGTACGCTCTCGACTCGACAACAATCGACCTCTGCCTGTCGCTGTTTCCGTGGGCGAGATTCCGCAAGCAAAAAGCCGCCGTGAAGATGCACACGCTGCTGGATCTGCACGGCAATATTCCCACGTTCATCCGCATTACTGGAGGCAAAGTGCACGACATCAACATCCTCGACGAGATCGGCCCGGAGGCCGGCGCGTTCTACGTCATGGATCGGGCCTACGTCGATTTCGAACGCCTCTTCGTGTTCACTCTCTGCTCGTCGTTCTTCGTCGTGCGAACCAAGAAGAACATCTTGCTCCAACGGCGCTACTCGCATCCCGTCGACAAATCCACGGGCTTGCGCTCGGATCAGACCGTCATACTGGCTGCCATCGAATCGGCCCAAGCCTATCCCGACCCGTTGCGGAGGGTCAGTTACTTCGACGCCCGGACGAACAAGCGGCTGAAGTTTCTGACCAACAACTTCGCGCTCCCGGCGCTGACCATCGCCCACATCTACAAGTCGCGTTGGCAGATTGAGTTGTTCTTCAAGTGGATCAAGCAACATCTGCGAATCAACTCGTTTTACGGCACCAGCGAGAACGCCGTCAAGACGCAGATCTGGATCGCTGTCTCGATTTACGTGCTCATCGCCATCGTCCGGAAACGCCTCGGGCTGGAAGCGAGTCTTTACCAGATTCTACAGATTCTCAGCGTTACGCAATTCGAAAAAATGCCCCTTTTACAGGCACTCCAGCCATCCGACTCCCCAAACGAATCCCCCTATGACCCCAACCAATTGATTCTATTCGACTTTTAACCGGACAGCAGTGGCCGTCAATGTCAAGACCCACCCAATGAGGAAGTGGTTCATCAGATTGAAACGCATGAGTTCCGCGGGCGTTGGCAACCTATGGAGAAGCTTGGTCCAAACGTAAAAAGTCAAGGCTGCGCCAGGGGGGTAAGAAAGAATCGGCAGGCGCTCGGCTAGGTTTTCAAACTCCACCGAAGGAGGATTCAACAACATTCCGAAATGTACTTGCATCGGCCCTTCTTGATGCCAATGCTGGACGGCGGTGAGCGTTATTCCTGATGTCGGTTGGTAGCTAAGCTCGTCATCAGACAAGACTCCGAACCAGGGGCGACGAATTGCAACCGTATATTCGAAGACCAGGATGACGAAAACGAGAAGAAGAAGGAGAGCCAGCCCATCCCTCCAGACGGACTTTCGGCTGCTGTGTTCGGCGGATGGATGGGGATTCGATTTCATGCTCGCGAAATCACTATTCAAGCCCGAAGTTTCCTGTTCCGGCTACGCCGGGGCTACAGTGTACACTCGCTTTACCCTCGGCGCAAGCACTGATCCACGCATCGGTAAGGATGAAATGGAGCACTTGATTGACGAGCCACTCTTGTCAGCAGCCCGCTGGCGAAAACACCACCGCTTCTGCGCAGCGGTGCGACGCGCCCGTAGAGTAGTTCGTCCGTAACCCCTGAGGTCACAATATCAACAGCGTGCGACTGATACTAAAGTTCTACGACTTCCAGCGGTGTAACCTACGATTCTTAACAGCGGCCCCTTAGCTCTCACCGAAAAAAATACTGTATCCCACCTATTGAGAAAAATGGGTCAAGCCTTCAGATTAGACTACCAGGGGGTGCTCCGCGCTCCCCTGGCCGGCTACCCGAAGGTAGACCGTTATCAGAAGCCGGATCTTCAACAATGACTCAAAGGGAAGGAAGAGCAGGCTCAAATCAAGGCCAAAGCAACATTCGCTCTATCCGCGAAGCGGATCGGGAATTGACGGTGGAATCTCCCGAAATAGAGGCCCCGGACGCAGCCGCAGTAGAGAAACGGCGCCACCCCCGCACCCGAAAATACGGTCCTCAAAAACTGTTCGTCCGCCGAGGAGCGGGCGAGGTCGTGGAACCGATCGTCGGTGTGTTATGGGACTTCAGTGAGGGCGGAGTTGGGATGGACATGCCGTGCTCGCTCCCGGTCGACGAAGTTGTGTCCATCTCAGGCGAGCTCCACAACCCAGACTACTCGATGAACATTGAGGCTCGGGCTCGCGTTGCCTACTGCCGTCGTGTCGATCGCGAACATTACCGAATTGGCTTCGGTTTCGTCGACGTAGCCTACACACGGGGCGACCCCTACCCGGCCTGAGAGGGCTCTCCAAAGAGCTGCACCCCAAACCACTACTCGGCAGCGGAAGCCAACTGCTGGTCCAACTTGCTGGTCCGGCTGGGAGAGACGCCTACCAGCTTACTTCCCTGCCAGCATTCGCCTTCTGCAGATAATCCATCAGCGGCTCAAAGTATTCCAGCATGGCCCGGGTGCTGATTTCTTCACCGGTCTTCTCGCGCATAACTTCTCTCCAATCGCGAGTCGCCCCAAGTTGCAACAGTTCCCACAGGAACTCGCCTACTTCTCGATTGCCGTAGTAGTTACAGTCACGGGGATCTTGCTTGAGAATGTTCTTCGCAATATGAGTATGCAGCTGATACTTGATAACAAACGCCATCGCGTAGTCGTAGTACTGCCCGGGATCGTCGCTGATGTGAGTCTTGGTGCAGGCGTCACAGAACTCCTCCCCACGCGGCTTTGGCGGCTCAACGCCTTGGAAGCGCCCGACGTATTCCCACCAGCGCTGATTGAACTCGTCGGCTGAAAGATTCTCCTCGTAGAAGTCGCGCTCGAAGAATGACATCGTGCCGGCTGAAAAAGGAATAAACACGACAGCCTGGTTGAGCGCCTCGTCCAAGAGCCACATAGTGGGGTCGATTTCGTAATCCTCGGGTAGCAAACCAATCTGCCTCAAGTACGCCGGCTGGCGGGCCGCTATCCCGATCAAGTCTCCAATCGCCTCGTGGAAAGCACGGTTTGCGCCTTCGCGAAGCGTCAGGGGGACTTCGGGATTCGAGTACGCGAGGAAATAGTAAACATGCCCGAGTTCATGGTGCGTGGTCTGAAACCAGCGGTAGTTCGGTTCGACGCTCATCAGAGAACGCACGTCCTGATCGAGGTCCAGGTGCCAAGCCGAGGCGTGGGTGTTCTTTTTTCGCGTTGCGCCCGGCGCCAGTTGATAAAGGTCTGACCTCTCCCAGAAGGCGTCCGGCAAGGGTGGCATTCCCAGCGAGGTGTAGAATCGCTCCGCCTGCTGGACGATCCATTCAGGCGACTTGCCCTGGAATAAACCGTCGAGGTCCGCTGAGTCAGTCAATCCGGGCCAGGCTTGGGCCCAGCGATTTCCGATCCAGTGGGCAGGGATTCGCTTCGGCGGCGGCCGGCCAAAGCGCTTGGCGAGCTCATGTTTTGTCCAGCAATGCACCTGCTCATAAAGCGGCCGCAGGTCACGCTGAAAACTCTCCATCGTCTGCATCATTTCGTCGACACTCATTTCGTAGTCACTGACCTGCAGGGCAAAGAAGGAGCTATGACCCATCTCTTGCGCGATTCGATTGCGCAAGCTCCGCAGCTCCACCAACCCGGGTTTGAGAGCCGGACCGACCTGCTTCGAAACCTCCCAGATACGCCGTCGTTCTGCTAAGTCGCGAGATTCCCGCAGGGTATTGTCAATTTGGTTCGGTGTAACCGTCTTGATGCACCTTTCCCCCTTCCGCTCATAGCAGAACTCAAACGAGTCGAGGATCGAGCTTTGTCGGGCCTCTTGCTCAACTCGCTCACTGACTACATCGGGGATGGTTCCAGGGTATTCCGAGGCTGCCAGCAGAACCTTGCGCAGTTGCCGCCTCGTCAAGTCGTTGACTTCTCCTTCCTGCGCTAGCAGCTTCCTGGTTCGGTCCACGACATAGTTGCTGCCGGTGAATGCTCCGAATGCACGGTCGGCGCCAATGCGCTCGCCGGTGTGCTGCTCGGTCACGTCGGTGGCGGATTTCCAATAGGCTTCCGCGGTAACGCTGTAGAGTTTCTGGGCCACGCTTTCATACATGGCCAGAAACTCGTCGGCCTCTTCTTGGGGTGCTTTGACAGGGCTGCACGAAAGGATTCCGACGACGGCGACTAGGGCCAAAGGCATTGGGGCCAGTTTGCTTTTCATAACCGAACCATTCTACCGATGCTAGGGAGGATTGAGGAGAACGAGAGGACATGGGGTGTCGTAGGGTTGACAGGGACAATATTCAATTATATAATTGAATATACTTCTGGGACAGGCACCGCCGACGCGCCACGGCGCGAGGACCTTGGTTGAAGAAGGAAATCTACCACCAGATATCTCGTATGGGGAAGGCTGTGGCAAGTCCCGCGCGGCTGGAACTACTCGACTTGCTGACTCAAGGGCCCCGAACGATTGAAGCGCTCGCTCGCGAGGCGGGTCTCAGTGTAGCGAATGCCTCTCAGCACCTCCGAATCTTGCGCGCGACCCGTCTTGTCGAGACGGACAAGGATGGCCTTTTTGTCACCTGCCGGCTAGCCGATCCGAAGGTCGCCGACTTCTTTTTGGCCCTGCGTGCTCTAGCAGAAGATCGATTGGCCGACATAGACCGAATCGTGAGGCAGTTCATGGGGGGCCGCGAGCTGTTGGAGCCGGTGGAGAAGGAGTCACTGCTCGACCGTGTTCGGGAAGGTGTCGTGACTGTCGTGGACGTGCGTCCGCCAGAGGAATACCGGGCGGGACACATCCCGGGAGCCGTGTCAGTCCCGCTCAAAGAGCTGGAATCATACTTGCCTCATCTGCCTTCGGATCATCAGATTGTTGCCTATTGCCGTGGTCCCTATTGCGTGCTGGCCATCGACGCAGTTGAGATTCTCCGCGCGCACGGCTTTCGGGCTCTGAGGCTTGACGACGGGGTGCTTGAGTGGCACGCCCGAGGCCTCCCGCTAGCGGTCGGAAAAGAGGTCGCGGCAGTTTGAGGATCTGTCGGCGAGCGAGCCAGATGTCGTCATGCTCTCCCGTAGGCGCAAGTTGCCATGCTGGAGATACTCACTGAGAAGTGGCTCTTAGTCGCGGCGGTAGCGGGCTTCTTCCTGTTTTGGGTGTGGGAATCGTTCGCGCCCTTTGTCGCACAGCGGCGCCGTGCTCGACACGCCGCTCGCAACCTAACACTTGCAGGCATCAACGCAGCGGTACTAGTCTTTGGCTTCTCTGGCGCGACGGTGGTTGTGGCCGAAGTTTCAGCGTCTCACCACTGGGGGCTGCTCTACTCCGTGGATTTCACAGCTTCGGTCCGCGTCGCGCTGGCATTTCTACTACTCGACGCTTGGAACTACTGTTGGCATTGGTTGAACCATCGCTTCCCGATCCTGTGGCGCTTCCATCAGATTCACCACAGTGATCCCGTGATGGACGTCTCGACGGCTACCCGCTTTCACTTCGGTGAGATTGCGATTTCAGCGACACTTCGGCTGCCGCTGATTCCGATCCTCGGCGTTCCCATCGAAGGGCTTATACTCTACGACGTCATTCTGCTGCTGGCGACGCAATTCCACCATGCCAACCTCGCACTGCCTGGCAAAATCGACCGACTCGTTCGCTACGCCTTGGTGTCGCCCGACATGCACAAGCTTCACCATTCGCGCGAGAAAGTGGAAACCGACTCCAACTATGCCAGTGTCCTCTCGCTGTGGGACCGCTTGTTTCGTACTTATCGCGAGAAAAAGGACTGCCGATTGATTCGCTTCGGTCTCGATTCGTTCAACAGCGATGAGCGGCAATCGACCTCTAGTCTCTGGATGGCTCCCTTTGTTCCCTTCCAGGATTCCCAAGTTTCAGCACAGCCCAAGCGCTCCTTGTGAGGGTGACAGCACCCTCACGACCCTAATCAAGACCTCCGCTCGGGGTGTAATGACCAGACTATGGCTTTACACTTGGTGCGGGAGAAGCAGGAGGCATCCGGCCAACTCTCTGCCGGCGATAGCTTGTAACAGAAAGCCGCTGCCCGTCGCTCGAGATCGACACTGATCCCTCGAGGTCAGTGCGCAAGACAGTGACCCGCCGCCGTGCTAATCTGCGGATAATCTCTGGATGTGGATGGCCGTAGAAGTTGGCCTTGCCCGCGGAGATGAGCGCGAATGTCGGTCGAACATGATCCAGGAACGCTTGATGCGAAGAAGTTCGGCTCCCATGGTGCGCGATCTTGAGGACGTCGCCAGGCTCGAGAAGATCGTTTCTCAGCAGACCGTCCTCTCCCTTTCTCTCAATGTCACCCGTCAATAGAAACCGATGCCGCCCGTAGCCGGCTTGAAGGACTAACGCTCGATCGTTTCGCGACCAGCCGTCGTTTCCCGGGGAAGCCGGCCCCAAAACTTCCAATCGCACTTTACCGAAGAGGCGAACGTCTCCCCGCCGCAAGGCGACAATCTCGACGCCGCGACGCTTGGCTAGCTCTATCAGCGTTCGGTACTCGTGAAAAAACGGCTCCCCTCCAAGCCACAACTCACTTACCCGGAAGTTGCGGAGCAACGCAGGGACGCCGCCCATGTGATCGGCGTCCGGGTGCGTGACGGCTACGACATCCAGTTGCTTGATCGAGCGTGACCACAGGTAAGGCGACACGACTGACTCGCCGATGTCGATCGCAGGGCGCGGGAAGCCCGGAAAGTCCGGGAATCCACCTCCATCCACTACCAGGGAACGGCCGTCGGGGAGTGCCAGAAACAAGGATTCTCCTTGTCCCACGTCAAGGGCCGTCAGCTCTAAACGCCCCGGTACATAGCTGGGCGGAAACGGATGAACCACTATCAAGACCAAGAAGAAGATCGTCGATCCAGTGGCTACCATCTGCCAAGCGCGACGATGATGGAACGTGAGCGCCAGGACGACGAGCGAAGCGCCGAACAGAACTCCGAGCCATGCCGGGGGCGGAGGCACTCGCACGTCCCCCCCGAGGTTGTGAGCGTGCCAATCGACCACCGCGGCCATGCCTTCGGCCGCACCCGCCGCTATAGTGGCCATCGATGACCACCCGGTCAGCATCGCGAGCAAACCAACAGGCACAGCGACCAGCAACAATGGCAGGATGATCAGGTTGGCTGAAAGGGCCCCCCAAGACACACGTTGAAAATGAACGGCCATCGGCAAGGCCAGCCCGGTCTGTATGACCAACGTTACAACCGAGAGCTCGGCCGCCCAGACCAGCACGCGCAACAGGCCGCAGACGACGAAAGAGAGAGCACGTCTGGGCAAGGGTATGAGCCCTGTCAGCGGTTCAAGATACAGGCGCAGCCCCACCCGGTGCTGCGCAACGCGGGGGGCGAGGTGAAGGTCACGATCTTTGTTCCAAATATCCTTAAGCGCCAGCCGATAGGGGTCCAATGTTCTTTCGAGCAAGGGGACGGCGACACCGGCGATGAGCCCGACCGAAAGGAACGACATCTGGAATCCGACGTCGAAGAGTAAATCCGGGTCGACTACCAGGAAGCACAATGCCGTACCGGCGATCACGTTGAACGCTCGGCGCCGCCGGTAAACGAGGCTCGCCGCCAAGAAGACCGCAAACATCGATGTCGCCCGCAGCACCGGGAGGCGCGCTCCGACAAGGAACGCGTAGAGCGCCACCAAAACCAACGCAACCACAGCGCGGAACACCCTAGGAACGCCGGCAACTCGCAGAACGAGCAGCAGCAGGAAGGCCACAACACCGATATGCAACCCCGAGATCACCAGCGCATGATAGGTCCCGGTGCGCTGAAACTCCGTGGTCGTTTCCGGGTCGAGGGAAGTCCGATCCCCAAGCAGCAGAGCTCGCAGGACCGCAGTCCCAGCGAAACCATCCGGCTGCGGCACCGGGAATAGCGCATCCAGTCTCCGTTGCGCCCTCCCGCGAAGCTTCCAAAGCCACGACTGCCAAATGTTTCCGCCAGCCCCCTCCAGGGTGAGAATAGGCGTGCCGGCGCGCACCGCAGCCGTCAAGTGAATACCTTGGCGATTCAGGTATGCCACGCGATCGAAGCTTCCGGGGTTTTCGAAATTGCGCAGCCTTCGAATCCGCGCCAGAAACTCGATGCGCTGGCCGTAATCCAGCTTCAACTGAGGGGCGTTCTCCCTGCCGTAGACGGTCACGCGAACGCCGCCGCGGGCGGTGGTGCCGCGAAACATGGACTCGGCTTCGAGCACAAAGCGGTCAGCGTGCTCCAAAGCTTCCGGGGGGATTCGGACGTAACCACGGAGCCGCATGGGGTCTTCGAGGCGAGCGTCTTCGCGACCCAGAACCTCGGTGATCAAGAAGGGGTCCCGCGGGTCGGACAGTGACGCCAACAGGGCCCCGGCCAACACGAATCCCGTGAGACAAGCGGCAAGCCCCGCCCTAGCGGCGTCATACCGCAGGCCGAGCCCACCCAGTCCCGTGAGCAACAAAATGGAAAGCAGCGTTTCCTGGAAGGAAAAGAGTGCGAATTGCGCCGCGATGATTCCCGCTACCAGGGCCGCCAGCGGCGCAACCAGCGGGTACTTCATTGAGAGTTGGCTCCATCATACCCAACTGAATCGGGGCGTGCATGTCAGGGCTTGTCCAACGCAAGATGATGCTGAAAGCATGGCGGTCTGGCCGGGGCACAAGGCGGGTGAATACGAGTCACCGGGCAGCAGTCTCACTCGATGGCTGGGCCCAGCACCGGGAGCCGGCCTTTAGCGCCGCGATGCTCCAACAACCGGTGCAACAGCTCGGCGATACCGTAGGCGCCCGGAAAATACAGGCCGCTAACAGCAAGCCGCTGGCACAGTGCCGCGGTCGTTGGTAAAAACCAGCGCCAGCTGCTGCCGAAACAAGCTCCAGTGTATGCTCTCAGTCGACACCCCGCCGTCCATTTGACCGCAGGATGCTCAGGTGGATTAACCTAGTAGTGAACACATTTGGAACTGCGGAAAGGACCTGATGGAGATGCGGAAAACTTCGACCCTGGCGCTTGCCCTTCTGCTGGCCGGCATGGCAGCTCCAGCAGCTGAGTTTGAAGGCCACCTGATGGACACCATGTGTGCCGCCACAAGGCTGAACCAAGCGGCCGGCCACACCCTTCGCTGCATCAAGAACTGCTCGAAGAGCGGCTTTGGGCTCGTCACCAAAGACGGACAGTATGTCCGCTTCAATGAAGCGGGCAACGTCAAGGCGCTACGAGAACTGAAAGAGACCACGAAGCAGGACAATCTACTTGTCAAGGTCAGCGGCGAAATGAAGGACGGTGTTATTCAGGTGGACAAGCTTGCGATCGAGTAGTCTCCTTTGCGAGCGAATCCCCCGTGAGGACCTCGGCACTCGCCGGCCGGATAGAACCGTATCCGCGAAAACTCAGCGCGACGATCTGGGCGCTCGCGGTGAGTGGGTTCGGCAAGTGTCGTTTGCAGCAAAGTGAGACCCCGGCTGGACAACAGGGGGCTTGTGTTTTCGAAGAGTGCGTGCATCCAACGGGAGTCGGGCTGAGGACGGTCCATCAAGCGAATGCCAACCACTTCCACTAAACGGCAAGGTCGCGACGACGGAGGCACCACCCATCGCCGCCAGACGCGCCGGGGAGCGGAGGCTCAAGGCCTTGTCAACGAGCGTTCCCAGGTGGTTGAGGTTGCCTCGCGGCTTGCCGCGCAGCCCATCGTTGCTTTTGACACGGAGTTCGTTCGCGAAAAGACCTTTTTCCCTCAGCTCGGTCTGATTCAGGTCGCTGACCAAGAGGAAGCCTGGCTCATTGATCCCCTGGCGTTATCGGTGGCGGATCTCGGCCCCCTGCTCGACGTCCTCACCGATCCGAAGGTTCTCAAAGTCGCGCACGCCATCGAGCAGGACCAGGAATGTCTCTATCACCACTCTGGCGTTGTCGCGTCGCCGGTGTTGGATACGACGATCGCCGCGGGTCTCACCGGACTCGGCGAGCAGATCAGCCTAGCGGCCCTCCTTCAAAAGCTGCTCCGCGTCCGGCTGGCTAAGGGACACACTCGGACTGACTGGTTGCAGCGGCCTCTGCCGACCGCCATGGCAGACTACGCCCGGGCGGATGTGACGCATTTGGTTGCGGCCGCGGAAAAGCTGCTCGGGGATCTCGAACGGCGTGGAAGGCGAGAATGGGCCCTCGACCTTTCCGCCGCCTACGCCGAGCCACAGCGCTACGAGATAAACGTCGACGCCGTAGCGGAAAGGTTGGCCGCCGGTAGTCGCCTTGACGAACTGGAATATGCTGTTCTCCGAAGTCTCGTGGAATGGCGGGAAAAGTGGGTTCGGGAAGTAGACCGGCCGCGTCGCTGGCTGGCGGACGACAAGGTACTCGTCGGGCTGGCTCGGGCACGACCGGCGCGGCGACAAGATCTAAAGCAGTTTCGCGGCCTGAGCATCAAGCCGGACAGCCCGCGCGCCGACGACCTTGTTCAGGCTATTCGAAGGGGTCTCGAAACTCCCCCCGAAGACCGCGCGCCGCCTCCGAAGAACCTAAGGCCCGAACCCGCCGAGGCGCCGGCTCTGAATCTGTTGAAATGCTTCGTCAACCAACTGGCAAGCGAACACGAAGTCGCGGTCCGCTACCTGGTCGACCCGGAAGCCCTATTGCTCGTGCTGCGCGGTAACTTCAAGGCCATCGAAGAGCTAAAAGACTCCTCGCTTCTCAGCAACGGCACGGTCGATTTGTTGGGCGAGCAGATCATCGAGTTTCTAAACGGGCGAATCGGCTTGAAGCTGTCGGGGGGGCAGGCTGTCCAAGTCAGCACCGCCGCCGAATCCTCCGCGCCGAAGTGAACCCGGGGTCCGCCGCTCTCGTTCCTTGCCCGCTAGATCCGCGGCGTACCCTTTGAGCATGCCGTGTCGGGACTCCCCTCGACGCGTCAGGCTCCACCCAGAGCAACAGTATTGGACCTCGGCTAAGCCGTTCTCATCGTCTCTTCCTTGCCCTGGGCGAGCGCCGCCTGAGCGGCGGCCAATTTGGCGATGGGCACGCGATAGGGTGAGGCGCTGACATAATCCAACCCGGCGTGGACGCAGAACTCGACGGACTTAGGGTCGCCGCCGTGCTCCCCGCAGATGCCGACTTCCAGGCCGGGACGCGAGTGACGTCCCTTTTCGACAGCGATCTCGATCAGTTGGCCGACACCGTCGGCATCCAGAACGGCGAAGGGGTCCTCAGTGAAGATGTTCTTCTCCCGGTAGTCGCCGAGAAATCCGCCCGAGTCGTCGCGCGAGAAGCCGAAGGTGGTTTGCGTAAGGTCGTTGGTACCGAAGCTGAAAAACTCGGCCGCCTCGGCAACTTTGTCTGCGGTTAAAGCTCCCCGAGGCACCTCGATCATGGTCCCGACTAGATACTCGACGGTGACGCCGGCCTTGGCGAAAACCTTCTTGGCTGTTTCGACCACGATCTTCCTTTGGTGCTCGAGTTCTTTGACGTCGCCGACCAGTGGAATCATCACCTCGGGAATGACCTTAACGCCTTTTCGGACGCATTGTGTGGCCGCTTCGAAAATGGCCTGCGCCTGCATTTCGGTGATTTCCGGGTAGGTGATGCCGAGCCTACACCCGCGGTGGCCAAGCATGGGATTGAACTCGTGAAGCTCGTTGACGCGGTCGAGCAGCGCTTGCTTTTCGGCGATACGTTTCTTGGGCTCACGGAGCGCGCGCATCTCGGCGATTTCGACCATAAGATCTTCACGTTTCGGAAGAAACTCGTGGAGCGGAGGGTCGAGCGTGCGTACGATCACCGGATAGCCGTCCATCACCTTGAACAAAGCGGCGAAGTCGCGCCGTTGCATCGGGAGCAGCTTACGCAAAGCTTTCCGGCGGTCTTTTTCGTTGCCGGCCAAGATCATGGTTCGCATGTGCTCGATGCGGTCTTCGTTGAAGAACATGTGCTCGGTCCGGCATAAGCCGATCCCCTCCGCCCCGAAGCTGCGTGCGGTTTTGGCCTCGCGTGGAACTTCCGCGTTGGTGCGCACGCCGATCGTTCGGAATTCGTCAACGAAGGCCATGAACTTCGCGAGATGGCCGCTCGACGGGTCAGCGTCGATAGTCTTGGCCTGCCCAACGAAAACCTCACCGGTCGAGCCGTCGATCGAGATCCAGTCGTCTTCCTTGAGAATTGCCTCGCCCGCACGGATCCGCCCCTTGGCGGCGTCCACAACGACATCTCCCGCGCCGGCCACGCACGGGCTGCCCATCCCGCGGGCAACGACGGCGGCGTGGCTTGTCATACCTCCACGGGACGTGAGAATGCCCTTAGCCACCTCCATGCCATGGATGTCGTCCGGCGTTGTCTCGGCACGGACAAGGACAACGGGCCCCGCCTTCGCCTTTTCGACCGCGTCATCCGCGGTGAAGACAATCTTGCCGACCGCGGCGCCCGGCGAAGCTGGCAGTCCTTTGGCCAGCCGTTGGAGTTGCTTTCTCGACGCGGGCTCTAATACCGGGTGCAGTAGCTGGTCGAGCTGCAGCGGATCGACGCGTAGAACCGCCTCCCGCTTCGAGATGAGTCCTTCTTCCACCATCTCGACGGCAGTGCGGACGGCGGCCGGGCCCGTGCGCTTGCCGTTGCGGGTCTGCAACATATAGAGCTTCGACTCCTGAATCGTAAATTCGAAGTCCTGAATATCGCGGTAGTGGTTTTCGAGGTTGTGGGTAATCTGATTCAGCTGTCCATACGCTTGGGGCATGATCCGTTTCAGTTCGGAAATCGGCCGCGGTGTGCGAATACCGGCAACCACGTCTTCGCCCTGCGCGTTGACGAGGAACTCGCCGTAGAATCGGTTTTCGCCCGTTGCCGGGTCTCTTGTAAATCCGACGCCGGTGGCGGAAGTGTCGCCCAAGTTCCCGAAGACCATCGTCTGAACGTTGACGGCGGTGCCCAACTCTTCCGGGATGCCGTTCATACGCCGGTAGTGGTTCGCCCGCGGGTTGAACCAGGAGCCGAAGACGGCGTCCCGCGCCATCTGGAGCTGGCGATAAGGCTCCTGGGGGAAGGCTTTCCCGGTTTTCCTCTTGACGAGCTTCTTGTATTCGGCGACGACGAGTTGCAGGTCGGCAGCGGTAAGGTCGGTATCGAGCTTGGCTCGTTTCTTTCTCTTGACGCCCTCGAAAATATGGTCGAACTCTTCCTTGTCAATGCCGAGGACGACGTTGCCGAACATCTGGATGAAGCGGCGGTAGCAGTCGAAGGCAAACCGAGGGTTGTCGGACTTCCGGGCCAGCCCAGCGGTGGTCTTGTCGTTGAGGCCCAGGTTCAGGATCGTGTCCATCATGCCGGGCATGGAGAATTTGGCGCCCGAGCGCACGCTCACCAGCAACGGATTGCGGGGATCTCCCAGCTTCTGGCCGTTCTTCTTCTCGAGTGCTGCGACAGCCCTCTTCATTTCCTTCTCCACGCCGCTAGGAGTCCGGTTGCCGGCAGCGAAATAGAGGTTGCACACATCGGTAGCAATGGTGAAACCGGGCGGAACAGGAACACCCGCGCGACTCATCTCGGCGAGGCCGGCTCCTTTGCCGCCCAGCGTGTCCTTCATCGTGCCGTCGCCTTCGGCGGTCCCACCACCGAAGGCGTAGATGTACTTTTTCATTCAAGTCCCCGTTTCAACTGCCAATGTCTATCAAGTGTCGGCGCCCTCCGCCGAAACAATTTCGGCGAAATTGGCAATCGTGGAAAACTCTCTGAGCAACTGCGCGAGGAAGGTCAGCCGGTTTCTGCGGACGTTGACGTCATTTGCCATGACCAAGACCTCATCAAAAAACTGATATAAGGCTCCGTAAAAGGACGCGATGTTGTGTAAGGCACTAACGTAATCACACTGTTCTCTAAACCTGGCGACGACCGGTTTCATCGTTTGAAAAGCCGTGTAAAGGTTCGATTCTGCACCGGCCTCCAGTAGACCCTCGTCTACAGGCTGCACGGCAAACTGTTGGATGCCCCCTGCTTGCTCCAAGATGTTCTTGATGCGTTTGAAGCTGAGAGCCAAGGGCTCGAAGTCAGGCGTACGCCGCACGATCGAAATGGCTTTGGCCCGCCTTTTTACATCCAAAGGCTGCTCGTCCGACGCGCTGAGAACAGCATTGATTTCATCGTAGCGATGAGTCACGCCATCGGTCGTATCCTCGGAGAGGTAGTAACGAAGCCGATCGAGGAAAAACTCTCTCAAAGCTTCAGAATTATGGCCTGCCTCGGCTAGGTGGCAAAGATTGCTAATCGAAAGCGAATAGCCAGCTCGAATGAGAATGTGGATGATTCCATAAGCCGCTCGTCGGAGGGCGAACGGGTCCTTCGATCCGGTTGGTATCACGCCGACACGGAAGAGACCACCCAAAGTGTCGAGTCTGTCGGCGATTGCAATTACCCGGCCGACTTTTGTCCTAGGCAGATCGTCCTCGGCACTGACTGGTCGGTAATGGTCGTAGATTGCGTCAGCTACAGCGTTGGGCTCACCCTGTGCCTTGGCGTAGAGGCCGCCGACAATCCCTTGCAACTCAGGGAACTCACCGACCACCTCCGTCGTCAGATCACATTTGGCCAGCTCGGCGGCACGCATCGCGTGCTTGAACGATTGCGGAGAGAGGTCCAAGGCTTTTGACAATGCCCCTACAAGTTGCTGGTTTCGCAGGGTCTTGTCGTAGTACGAACCGAGCTGCGCGTGATAGATGACGTGTTTGAGATCCCCCAGACGCTCTCTGAGGGGTGTCTTCTGGTCGGTGTTCCAGAAGAACCGCGCATCGTTGAAACGGGCCCGCAGCACACGCTCGTGGCCCTGGCGAATCAGGCCTTCCCGGTCGCGGTCGAGGTTGGCCACGGCCACGAAGTGGGGTTTGAGCTGGCCAGTGTGGACATCACCAACAGCGAAGTACTTTTGGTGATGTAGCATGACCGTCTCAAGAACCTCATCCGGCAGACTGAGGAATCGTGGGTCGAAATCTCCGTGTATCACCGTTGGGTATTCAGTTAGATACGCGAGATCTTTCAGCAATTGTGGGTTGTACCGTACTCGAACGTTGCTCGTGGTCGGAGGATAAAACTTCTGGTACCCTTCCTCAATCCTATTGCTGCGCTCATCCGCTGATAGGATCACGAAGTTTTCTTCCAGCTTTTTCTTGTAATCCTCCCAGCCGGAGACCTCTATCTTGCCGGGTCCTAGCTGGCGGTGACCGAGCGTCCAGTTGGCCGACCGGACACCCTCGATTTCAAACGGGACGACCTCCCCATCGAAAAGAGCCACCAGTGACCGGATCGGGCGAATGAACCGAGCACCCGACTTCTCAGTCCAGTACATGGTCTTGGGGAAGTGAATTCCCAAGATTACGCCCGGCAGGGTCTCCGCAAGAATGTCGGAGGCTGACCACCCTTTGATCTGCTGCTTGGCCAAGACTCTGTTGTCCTCCGTGCGCTGGTATTCTTCCGGTGAGGTGTTTGTACCCGTCGCGAACCGTTTGCCGGCTTCCGTGAGATTCCCAGGAGGGTCAAAAACATCGTCCCAGCGGGGGCCCTTAATTACCTTCTCCGCGTCACTTTGCTGGCTGAGAACCGACTTGGCCACGAGCACCAGCCGCCTGGGCGTAGCCTCTGTGGAGACCTCCACACCTGCTCGCAGACGGTGCTTCTCGAGAGCCGCCAAGAACCCTCTCTCAAGGTCTTTCAGCGCCCCGGGGATCATCCAGTGGGGAATCTCCTCCACGCCGATCTCCAGCAAAAATTCTTGCTGCTTCATGGCCCGGCAACTCCTGCGGGATCTTCGGCGGACTTCAGCGCGGCTTGCTGGTCCATCCAGCTCATGGCCAGCCCGACGGCCAGCTTGCGAACCCGCGCGATGACGGCGACACGCTCGGTGACGCTGATCGCGCCACGTGCGTCGAGAGTATTGAACAAGTGCGAGCACTTCAAAACGCGATCGTAGGCCGCCAGCAGGGGAAAGCGACGTTGTTCGGACAGCTCTTCCAGGGAGCGGTATTCCTCGAGCAGCCTTTGGCACTCGCCCTCGTGTAGGTCGAACTCCTTCCATACGGCTGACACATCGGCCTTCTCAAAGTTGTAGACGGAGTATTGTTGCTCGTCCTGGAAGCGAACGTGGTGGTAACCCCACTCCTCGTTCCACTTGATGTCGTAGATGCTGTCGACGTCTTGCAGAAAGGCGGTCAGCCGCTCCAGTCCGTAGGTCAGCTCGGCCGGGACGACTTCGAGATCGATCCCCCCGCACTGCTGGAAATAAGTGAACTGGGTGACCTCCAGCCCGTCGAGCATCACTTGCCAGCCGATCCCCCATGCCCCCAGTGTCGGGGACTCCCAGTTATCCTCTTCGAGCTTTAGGTCGTGGCGGCGTAGGTCGATGCCAATCGCTTCGAGGCTTTTTAGGTAGAGCTCGACGACGTCATCAGGCGCCGGTTTGAGGATGACCTGCAACTGCATGTGTTTGTAGAGCCGGTTTGGGTTTTCTCCGTAACGGCCGTCAGCCGGGCGCCTGCTCGGCTGCACGTAGGCTACGCGATAAGGATCAGCGCCCAAGACCCGCAGGAATGTTTCGGGGCACATCGTCCCGGCGCCCACCTCGACGTCAAACGGCTCCTGAATGACGCAGCCGTTCTTTGCCCAGTAGGACTTGAGGCTAGAAACGATGTCCTGAAAATGAAAGGTTTGCATCCTGTTGCGACCCAGGCCAGAGAATACGATGCCCTAGCACTGGGCCAGCGCCGCGGCGGTCGTGAGCCGGCGTTCGAACTGCGCCTCCAGCCTCTGGACCAAGAACTTCCGCAGGTCTTCGGTGGTCCGGCGGCTCCAGCCGCCCGGCTCTAATTGATCGAGCGGCTTCCCGAGCATCTCGACGCCAATCGAACGCGAATTCGGCGTCAAAGGCCAGCTATCGGGCGTCCTATATTCCGCCGAGAAAAGGCCGGGCTGAGACCTCTCGAAATATGCGGTTTCGTCCGGTTTCAGCTCGACGCCACTCTGAATACAAACATTGAGAGGCGGCAGCCAGCCTCCCAAACGGACGGCCCACAACGAAAAATAGGTCACCGTCCGCCAGAGCCAAGCCGGGGGTTCCGGTCCTTCGCCGCCACGGCTTTGGTTTCGCTGGTCAGGCGCCCGCTCTTCGCGGGCCGGACGTTCAACGGCGGCCGACACCGTGCGCTCGCCGGAAGCCGCGGCAACGAGTGCGGGTTCACCGTCCCGCCCAGTGCCGTTGGTCAGTGAGGCTCCATTCATTCCCGCCCACAGCTCGGCGGCAACCAGCCGCAGGAGACGAAAGAACGCGTCGTTCGGCTCGTGCTCGGGCAACAACTGGTCGCAAACTTCCACCACATAGTCGAGCGCCAAGCTGGTGGTGTAATCGGCCCGCAGAAACAGCGGCGGCCCGATAAGCTCACAACGGTCCAGGCTGACCAACTCCCGGTTCTGTCGTTGGAAATAGGAGATCCGCGTGTGCGACAGCCGTTCCAACCCCGAACCGAACCGACTCTTTGGCCGCCGCGCGCCCCGCGCCGTGCCTCGAAGTTTCCCCTGATCCCGCGCAACGAAGCTGACGATCAGGTCTGCCTCCCGATACGGATACGTGCGTAAGACGAATGCTTCGCTCTCTCGGGCAGGCATCTGGGCGTGTCCACGCCGTTCGTAATGACCAGAATACCATGGGGGGATGTGAACGACGGACGCTCGAGTTTTCCGATCAATGACAGCTGAAAGCGGGCTAAGTTTACCCGCTTTTCAGTGCGAAACGGGCCGTTGCACACCCTGCTGCCCAGACCTCCGGCCGCCTTTCTCTCCCCCGGCGTTGCTACGCAAAGGAGCCTCCGCGCTTGCCTGCTAAACTTATCCCTTTGCGCCACCGAGTAGATCATCGATGTCCTCTGATCCAGATCCCAACCCCCTGCTTCGGTTTGAGTTCGAGATTCCCTTCGACCAGATCAAGGCTGAGCAGGTCGAGCCTGCGATCGACGAGCTGCTTCGCGGCGCCCAATCGCGCCTCGATCGGCTCGCGGGCGACGAGGAGAATCGCACCTTCGAGAACACCTTACTCACTCTCGAAGCCATCACAGAGCGCCTCGAACACGCCATGGGTATCGTCGGTCACCTGGAATCCGTCGCCACGTATCCCGAACTGCGCGCCGCGTACAACGCCGTGCAACCCCGAGTCAGCGAATTCTATTCCGGCATCCCACTGAATGAGAATCTATGGCGGCAGTTGAAGGGTTATGCGGCGACCCCCGAGGCGACACAGCTTGTCGGAACCCGTGCTCGGTTTCTCAAGAAAACCTTGGACGCGTTCCGCCGAAACGGGGCGGATCTCGATGCTGCCGGCAAAGCACGCCTCACGGAAATTAACGTCGAGCTGACCAAACTCACTACCAAGTTCTCTGAAAACGTCCTCGACGCCACGAACGCTTTCGAGCTGCTGATCGAAGACGAATCCAAGCTGGCCGGCCTGCCGCCTAGCGCGGTAGAGGCCGCACGCCAAAGCGGCGGGGGAAAAGGCGTCAACGCTTGGCGCTTCACCTTGAAAGAGCCCAGCTACATCGCCGTGATGACCTACCTCGACGACAAGGAAACCCGGGAGCAGGTATATCGCGCCTTCAGCACCCGAGCTAGCGGTGGGGCGTTCGATAACCGCCAAGTCATTGCCAAGGTCCTGGCTTTACGAAGCGAAAAAGCACAGTTGCTCGGCTACGACAATTTCGCGGACCTCGTGCTCGAGGAACGAATGGCGAAGAAGGGCGCGGGCGCTCAAGATTTTGTTCGCTCCCTAACAAGGAGGACACAGAAAGCCTTCCAAAAAGAATCCGACGAGCTACAGGATTCTCGCCGCGCGCTCGAAGGGGACGACGCGCCCGGTCTCCAGGCCTGGGACCTCGGCTACTACGCGGAAAAACTCCGCAAGATTCACTACGAATTCGACGAAGAGGAGCTGCGCCCCTACTTCCCCTTCGGGAGTGTCCTCGAAGGTCTTTTCGATCTGGCCGGGCATCTCTATGGCATCAAGGTGAAGCGGCGCAGCGGAGTCCCGGTGTGGGATCCCGCCGTCACCTACTACACCGTCCACGACGGGGACGGCGCTTGGCTAGGCGCGTTTTACGCTGATTTCTTTCCTAGGGAGAACAAGCGCGGCGGTGCTTGGATGGACTCCCTGATCACAGGCACCGCCCGCAAGGACGACTTCCGGCCTCACCTCGGCGTCATCTGCGGGAATCTGACTCCGCCCGTAGCTGAGAAACCGGCTCTCCTGACTCACCGCGAGGTCGAAACGCTCTTTCACGAGTTTGGGCACCTGCTCCACCATTTGTTGAGCCGCGTGGAAATCCGCAGCTTGGCTGGCACCAACGTTCCCTGGGACTTTGTGGAGCTTCCTTCCCAAATCATGGAGAACTGGTGCTGGGAGCGCGAAGCGCTGGATCTCTTCGCTCGGCACTACGAGACTGGCGAGTCGATTCCGGATGAGCTTTTTCAGAAGTTGAAACGAACGCGCAATTTCCGCTCCGCCAGCGCACAGATGCGGCAGCTCGGCTTCGGCACCATCGATCTAGCTCTTCATATCGACTACAGTCCGGAACCGGACGGCGACGTGATGTCCTACGCCTTCGATTTGCTGCAGTCCTTTTCGCCGGTGAAACTACCCTCTGACCACGCAATGATCGCCGGCTTTGGCCACCTGTTTGCCGACCCGGTGGGGTACGGAGCGGGTTACTATTCCTACAAATGGTCGGAAGTGCTCGACGCCGACGCCTTCACGCGATTCGCCCAGGAGGGAACCTTCAGCTCCAAGGTGGGGCGGGAGTTCCGGGATCAAATCCTCTCTAAGGGCGACAGCGAAGACCCCGCCCAACTATTCCGCGGCTTCATGGGCCGGGATCCCGATTCCGAAGCGTTGATGAGGCGTCTGGGGCTGGCCGATAGAACGTAGGTGCCGTGGCAAGGCCGGTAGTACAGGTGGTCCTGTCCGTGAATACCCCTTCGGTATCCGGTCCTTTCCAGCGGCTTACAGCCCCAACAGGGTGTCAGCGAAGCGTTGCTGCAACTCGATTCTGGCTGGAACTTCCGCCACGCGGCCAGATTGCGCTTGACATTCACATTCAATAGTACTAAATTATTAGAATGAGGCCACGGAGCACGACGCTCACTCCCCAGGAGCTGCAAATTATGAAGATCATCTGGGAAAGGAAGCGGGCCACCGCACGGGACGTTTACGAAGCGCTTCGCCAAACGCGCCGAATCGCCTACACCACGGTGATGACGATGATGAAGATCCTCGAGGGTAAGGACTATTTGAAGAAGTCGCAAAGGGACCGCGCCTACGTCTACAGTCCGACTCGGTCGAAGAAACAGGTGATTCGCGCGATGGTACGAGATTTCGTTGATCGCGTCTTCAACGGCTCGGCGGAGCCTCTATTGGTTCATTTAGTCGAAGACCGCAAACTCTCGGAAAAGGAACTTGCGGACGTCTCGTCGATGCTTCGTGAGACGCGCGGAAAGAAACGATGAACGCTGCGCTGTGGCTCGACAACCTCCTGGCCTATTGTCTGCAAACGGGTGTACTTGTTGTCGTCGGAGCCCTCCTCCCGACCGCACTGAAGCTTCGTCGACCCGAACCGATGCTTCGCTACTGGCAGGGGTTGCTCCTCGCATCCATCATGTTGCCATTGCTTCAACCCTGGCAGAAACTGCCGCTGTCCGACGGCTATATGACGTCAATCGTGCCGCTCTGGACCTTCACAACCACTGAGGCGGCGACTTCGCCGTTCCCGCTCTCTCCTACTCTTCCGGCTCTACTCTGCGTTGGTGTAGCGTTGAGATTGGTCTGGTTGGGAGTGGGGCTGTGCAAGCTCCGCCGCTACCGACAGAGAGCCCGTCCTCCAACGCCTCTGGGGCGGTCAATCGAGAACTCGCTCGGTAGTCTGAAAAACGACATCGAAGTGCGACTTTCCGAAGACGTTCGCTGCCCGCTGACCTTTGGTTTCTTGCATCCGGTAGTGTTGCTCCCCACGCACGTGCTCCGGTTGCCGCCGGAGCAACAACAGGCGATCCTGTGTCACGAGTTGGCGCACGTCAGGAGGAAAGACTGGCTGGTGAATCTGGGGGAGGAAGTGATTCGCGCCTTCTTATGGTTTCATCCCGCGATCTATTGGCTAGTGAAGCGTATTCGTCAGGTCCGGGAGCAAGTCGTCGACCGTGAGGTTGTGGCTGCCACGGGGAATCGGGATTCCTACCTCGAGGCGTTGGTCGCTACTGCGCAAGGAGCGAGGCAGGACCTGATTGTACTTGCTCCCTTATTTCTCTCAAAACGCCACCTCTCCGAAAGAGTGGCTTTCTTAACAAAGGAGGAGTTCATGTCGAAACGAAAGATAGCCGGTTCACTCGTACTTTCCTGTTTGACGGCGCTGGGTTCGGTTGCCTTGGCCGTCTGGTCTTTCCCCCTACAAGCGAGGCCGCAGGCGAAGGAACCACACCGCCTCGAACGTCGAGAAGCGAATTCGAAGGTGATCAAGAAGGTGCCGCCGGTATATCCGGCGGAGGCGAAAGAAAAGGGCATTCAAGGCACTCTGACGCTCGAAATCCGCATCGATGAGAAGGGCGGTGTTTCAGACGCCCGGGTTGTTCGCGGTCCCCACGAGCTTAGAAAGTCGGCTCTCCAGGCCGTACTACAGTGGAAATACTCCACTGATCTGCCTCTGCCGGCAATTCTTGACGTTGAGGTGAACTACACGCTCCGCAAGTGAGAACAGCACCAACCTATTGAGTCCCGCATAATACCCCGTCAATCGAAGCAAAGAGAAGACTGCTTCCAGAAGGCAGTAATCAAGCGCGGTTTGCGGCGCATGCGGCGCAGTGCTTTGCGGGCCCGCTCGCTCAGCTCCCCGTAGTCTTTCGGGCAGACGTTCGGCAACTCGTGCTGCTTCCAGTAAGCGCAGATGTACTCCACCGGGTTCAGCTCCGGCGCATAGGGCGGGAGGTACTCGGTTTCGATGTGGCCCTCGGAGAGCTCGATGAACTCCCGCACCAGGCGGCTGCGATGCGCCGGCAGTCGATCCCAGAGGATCAGCAGCGGCCGGTCGATGTGGCGCAGCAGCGCTTTGAGAAAGTGGATCACCTCCTGTTCGCCGATGGCGCCGGGATAGAGCCGGAAGTAGAAGTTGCGCAGCGTCAGCCCCGCCGACACCGAAAGCTTCTCCCAGTTGAAGTTAAACTGCAGCACGGCCGTCTGACCCCGCGGTGCCCAGGTACGGCAACGGTGCGGCTTCTCGCTCAATCCACTTTCGTCGATGAAGATGAGCGTGCGGCCTTCGGTTTGGGCTTTTTTTTAATACGCCGCCAGGTCTTGCGCTTCCAGGTGCGGATCGCCTCTTCGTTGCGCTCGCGCGCCTTTCCGACGGGACGTTGCGGGCTCCAGTTGAGGGCTTGCAGGATCTTCCAGACGTGGCCTTCGTGGTAGTTGACGCCGAACTCATCGGCGACCAGACGAGCTACCCGCGGGCAGGTCCACAGGGGCGTTCGGAAACCGTGGGCTTCGGGGCCTTCCAACAACAGCGACGTCAGGCGTTCGCGTTGTGCGGCGTCTAGCAGCGGCTTGCGTCCGGCGCGCCCGGCTCGACGCAGCCCGGCCGGACCATGCTCGAGGTATTGCCGCCGCCACTCACTGACGGTTTGCCGAGCGACTTTCAGCCGTCTCGGACTGATTGTGGCCTTGGTCAAGCAGCCGCATCGCTTCGAAACGGCGCTTCTCCAGCGCCTTGAAATCCCGCTTCACGCCTTTCGGGTTGCCCATACATCTATAGATGCTCCCAGGAACCAAAAGGTGTCAGAATATTATGCGGGATTCAGTAATGAGCGGCTCGTCTCGCGCGACTCCCTAAAATCGCGTGGGCGGGAGGGCGCAAAGGAACCGACCGATTCCTCGCCCTGCAGTCAACCCATGAAGGCCCAGGCGTCAGGCACCTTTACGGGCATCCCGCTCGCGCGCTCTCCGTCGCTCTTCGGCTAAGTCTTCGAGAAGCGGTGTCCCTTCAAACCTTCCCTGCCACTGGCGCCAATAGTCCGCTGCTACCTTCCGCGGCACAACTTCCCCTCCTTCAACGCGCACAGCGAGGTTGGTTCCAGCCTTGAGTCCAAGCTGTTCGCGAATGGGTTTGGGAATTGTAACCCGGCCTTTCGAAGAGACCCGAGCCGTTAGCGTGTCAACGCGTTTCATTGTCTTACTTGACGGCAAGACCGTGAGAATCTGAAGTCAAACTCGAACGATGCGATCAGCGAATGGCCGTCGACGGAGATCCGCCTAGGTACTATGGTGTCAGGCTAACCCAATCGCTTCGCAAACCGCTCTTCCCACCTCTTCGGTCGTGCCGGCGCCCTCGGGCTTCAGATCCGCCGTCACCGGGCCGTTTTCAAGCACGCTTTGGATCGCTGCCTCGATCGCCGATCCTTCTTTCTTAAGCCCAAAGCTGTAGCTGAGCATCGCTGCCGCTGAGCCGATAGCCGCCAACGGGTTGGCCTTGCCCTGGCCCGCGATGTCCGGCGCGGAGCCATGGACCGGTTCGTAAAGACCCCGCCACACACCGGTCGGAAGCTGGTTGCCGATAGAGGCTGAGGGCAGCATGCCGATCGACCCGGCCAGCACCGCGCCCTCGTCGCTCAGAATGTCACCGAACATGTTCCCCGTGACGATCACGTCAAACCGTCGAGGATTCAGGATCAACTGCATGGCACAGTTGTCGACGAACACGTGGTCGAGCGCAACGCCGGGGAAATCCCCCGCGACATCTTCCACGACCTGCCGCCACAACTGGGAGCATTCGAGAACATTCGCCTTGTCCACGGAGGTCAACTTCTTGCGGCGCTTTTCGGCCAACCCGAAAGCCATTCTGACGACCCGCTCGATCTCCGATCGCCGATAGACCATGGAGTTGACTCCGACAGGTTCGCCCCCGGACTCGTTAATGCCGCGCGGGTTCCCGAAGTAGATGCCGCTCGTCAGCTCACGGACGATCAGCATGTCCGTCCCGCGAACGATGTCGTTCTTTAGAGGAGAGGAGTCCAGCAAGCTTCCGTAGGCCACCACGGGGCGCAGGTTGGCAAATACGTCCATCGCTTTGCGGAGACCCAGGAGGCCTTTCTCGGGTCTCCGCTCGACCGGCAGGTCGTCGAATTCAGGGAGTCCGACGGCTCCCAACAGCGTTGCATCGGCCTCTAGGGCTGCCCGCTTTGTTTCGTCGGGTAAGGGTCCGCCCGTCTTGTGGATCGCTGCACCGCCAAGCAGAGCTTCCCTGAGGCGGAGTTCGTGGCCCCACTTGTCGGTGACATGTTCCAGCACCCGAACAGCCTCCCGGGTTACTTCCGGACCGATCCCGTCTCCGGGGATCACAAGGACATTGAGTTTCACAGTTCGATGGCAGTCTCTTTTTTCACGACGGGATCTTTGGCCACGGCCCTAGTGTCTCACGACACCAGCTAATGGCACAGCCGCGCGATGGCACGAACCAATGCCACGAACCCAATTAGGCGATCCCTGTGCCTTGGTCGTTACGGAGCTTGGCCTGTCACTGGCGTTCCCGGCTCTGTTTCTTGCTCTCTCTCACCCTCGCGACAACCCCCAGCCAACGGCCGCAAGTCTCGGTAAAACGACCGCCGAGGCCATGCGCTGCGGGAATCCGGCGCAGTATTTCGCAAGATACAGTTCTGTATCAATCAGCCTATTGAGAGGTAGCGGCTCGTCCCCCCGGGCCGGAGGCCCGCGCCGCAACGACGGTTCATCCCGTTGGACCGGCGGCTGCTTTTGGGGCTTGAAAGCCCACTGCCACCCATTGATTCCTTGTTGGTTATATCGAGAAGAGCGAGCGTGTCCCAGTGTCTTGGGTGATGACCGATTGCGGGTTGACTCTGCCCATGAATCAGAATGTCCCCCTCCGCCAATCTTGCCCGCAGCGGGTGCAGGACTAACCGTAACTCATTGATTGCAATTGGCTTGCGATAAATTGGGTTTGTTTCGTATTTTTCCCCCTATGCCTCAGTATGAATGCCGGTCTTTGCGGTTTCCCTCACGGTGGCGGGTGGGTCAAGTACCCTCGTCGGAAGCTGAACGAATGCCTTCGGGCCGAGCCGGAATCATGCGCCTCCGCCGGGCCGGCACCCTGAGGGGCGCGGCTCTTTCCGCTGCTCGATGCCGCCTCCCTTCCCGATTCTTACCCACGAAACTGGCGGGAAACAGCCGCACGCCTGGGTCAAGACGATAGCCCAGCCGTGCGCTATGCGTCTGGCCAAGAATCACAATGCCTCCGAGACCAATTTGACCCCGTACTTGGTCAGAAAAGGCCGCCGGGCGGGGTCAAAAGATGGCCTAGGCGTGGGCTAGCGGGCGATTTTCGTCACCTGGCGGTGGTTTGGCAGGCGAGCGGGGCGCCGATGGGGGTGTCCGGCCTAACGGTTAAGTCTTCTGAATTGTAGGACATAGCAACGTTCCCAGGGGCCCGCCCTAGAGGCGGTGGCAGAAAGTGGCAAAAATACGAGGGTCATCCCTCCGAGATTTCGCTTTCTGGGCCCCGTACCAGAATAGGGGACGGATTGTGGGTTAGAAGGCCCCCAGGGGCCTAAGTCGTTGAGGTGGTGAGGAGAAAAAATGTGAAAAGTCTGTGACAGGGTTTTGCGGGAGTGGTGGAAAGCATCCTCGAGGCCAGATTTTCCGTGCCAAAATCGTGTCCTAGCGCAAGGAAAACGCTGCCTAGCGAATAAATGGAGCCAGGAAAAGCGGGATCGGCCGTTGGCACGGCCGATTTTTGCCCCACCCCAAGCCCCGCTCGGCCGCCGGGGGCGGCCAAGCGCCGAAAAGAACCCTCGCTGGGGGCGACCAGCCGTAAATCGGCCTGGCCTAGCGAGGGCCTGACAGGGCCGCGGGAACGCGGCTCGAACGTCATGGGAGCCGCCTGGCGGCGGCTAGGACAAACAGGATTGTTTGTCCCTACGGGGCTCGATCGATAATGGCCTGGCCGCCTTCACGTTGACCGCTCACTGGCGTTCGCGGCTCTGTTTCCTGCTGTCGCATGGCCTCGGATAAACAAGTCTTTGCCGCTAACCACTAGAGAAGGCCGCAAGTCTCGGCAAACGACCGCCAAGCCATGTGCTACGGGGCTGCCGGGACGTAGCGGCGTAGGAGCATCGGCGCTTGGGAGCCGCACTGCCTCAGGCGTCGAGAGGAGTCTCGACGCGGCACACTGAGAGTGCGCGCCACAAGGGAATCGGGCCTTTCAATTGCGGGTACCCTTGGTCTGGCCTCCGGCGACCGAGTCGAGGTCATGGGGATCGTGAGGACCAATGCCCGGACTGAGCGGGCGGCCTTCGTCAAGCTTCAGGTGTTCGACAACTTGTCGGGCCAAACTACGGTGGCGGAATAGTAGCCGGGGTTCCCGCCAGTCTCGGGGCTTACCGGCGGCTCAATCGTTGCGGCTCTACCGCTAGCGATAGCGCCATGGATGCCCAGCTGGTTCCCGTGGCGGAGATCCACTGGTCAGGGCCGTACGGGAACCCGCTTTCAAAGTACGGCTGCAGCGGGAACGACCGTGTCTTGACATGCCACGATCCATCCGGCGCTTGCGTTCGCAAGAGGTAGCGCATGCCCCGCTTGTAGACGTCGTCCGTGACCTTCATCTTGCCGGCCAGGTGGAGCGCATAGAGGGCTTCGCCGGTGGCGTAAGCGTCGCTGCCCATTGTGGGTAGCTGTGACCAGCCGCCATCATCGCGTTGCTTTTCTGCCAGACCGCGGGCCGACTTCTTGATCACGGCCTCATCGCCTCCCGCCCACTTCAGCCCGAGCAGGTGGAAGGCTCGTTCCTGCGTCGTCACCGGCTGCGCGGAATCGAGCCAGGCAGCGGCTCGTGCCAGACGTCTTTCCGTATCCTTTTTTTCCGCGGAGGGCGAATAATCTCGCAGGGCCTTGACGACCATCGCGGTGGTGATGTACGCGTCATAGGTCAGCGGAGGACGGTTGCCCGTGGTCGCCCAGTGCCCTGCGGGCGACTGGTGCAGCTTGAGGTAGTGAACTAGGGAGTCGGTGTATTCGTCGGCCGGCCTGCGGGTAGCCGCATAGCCGAACATCTCATAGCCGACGCTGTTGGGACTGAACGCCGCCATGTTCATCGTGCGTTCGGGGCTTTTTTCAAGCAACTGCAAAGGAATCTGCGTCAACTCTTTGGGAGCTGGAATACCGCGCTCACCGGCCAGGGCCACGGCCGCGGAAGGCAGGTATTGGTTATGGCACGAGTTGCAGCCTCCCTTCCTGACAAACTGCGAGCTTTGTTTCTCGAGCAGCGCGACGGCCTTTCCTACGGCGTCGGGGATGGATTGCCCGTCGGAAGAAAGCGGTGCGTCGACGGCAATGCCTCCGCTGCGGCGCTGCTTCTCGGAAACGCCTAGCAGGCGGGCCACTTCGTTGTCGCCGCGCTTACCAGCGAGAGTCCGAGGAGTTTCGCCCTCTCCGCTGACTTCGGTGTCGGCGCCCCCGTCGAGCAGAGTCCTCACGATCCCGGCGGGCAGCGCCTCCGAGTACGCAGCCCACATCAAGGGCGAATAGCCCCGGTAGTCCTGCCCGTCCGGCTCGGCCCCCTGCTCCAGCAAAGCGTTGACGATGTCCTCCGCTCCTTGCTGAGCCGCCATGGCAAGGGCGGTCTGATTGCGCTTCGTCCGAGTCTTGACGCCAGCGCCATTCTCGAGCAACAAGTGGACAGCCTCGAGGTTGCGGCTGCGGGCGGCGTCCATCAATGCTCCCGCGCCGCTGCCGCTCAGGGCCGTTGCGTCGGCCTTCTTTGCAAGCAACAACTTCATTGCCGGCACATCTCCGTCGTGCGCGGCGGCCATCAAGGGCGTGCGTCCGTTCATTGTGCCGATATTGGGATCGGCTCCTTTATCCAGAAGCAGCCTTAGGACCGAGTGGCTGTCGCGGCTGCGGGAGGCGAGGTACAGTGGCGTGCTGCCGTCCTGGGTCTTGCTGTTGATTTCCGCGCCGCGTTCCAACAGCAGGCGTGTCTTTTCGTCGCTCCGGGCGGCCCAGTGCAGCGGCGTCCCATCGAGGCGATTCTTGGCGTTGACATTCGCGCCGTTGTCCAGCAAAAGCTTCATCGTCTCCGTGTCCCCGAAGCCAGCGGCATGATGAAGTGGCGTCGAGTCGCTGTAGTCTCTCCCTTTGACTAACTCGGGATCGTCGGCGAGAAGCTTTTTCACGGCCCCGGACTCTTGGCTCCGCACCACCGCAATCAGTGCAGTGAGCTTCGGATCGAGGGGCTTTCGAGGTTCCGGCGGTGCAAGCTCGATATCACCCCATTCCGCGCCTTGATCGATCCAAGCGCGAAGGATTCCGATATCTTCCGCCGTCAGAGAACCGGTCGGCGGCATCTGCATCCCACCATCTCCGCTCACCAGCCGGAGAATCAGCTTGCTGTCGGCGCTTTTGCCCGCAATGATGACCGGACCGTAGTCGCCCCCGCGCAATGCGTTCTGCCGCTTGTCGAGGCGCAGTCCCGACTGTTGCTGCTTGGTGCCGTGGCAGGCGTGACAATTCTTGGCCAAAATCGGCTTCACGTGTTGATCAAAGTCCACCTGCACGTCGGCGGGGGGTGGCAGCTCGCCGCCAAAGAGCAGCATCAGTGGCAAGCTTAGGTAGAAGAGAAGTGCGGCTCCGGTTGTTCTCATCGTTCGATCCTTTCGAGCAGCTTTTCGCGGCTGGGGTTGTCGTGCGGCTACCTGCTCGTTAGAGGTTTCCGGGTTCGGTTCCTGCTGGCGTCATTGTACTCGTGCACTGCGTGGCGCACAACAGTTTTCGTTAAGACCTTCCCATGCCGAGCTTGGCAGTGACGCGGTAGCGGGATCTTGGTGCCACCGACGGATAGTATTCGGGTGCCCCCCCGGGCACGGCACCGATCCCGAACAGCGAACCACGCGACATTGAGCGGCGGAGTCATCGGCTTCGTTCTTTCGAAAGCGGGCGCCTACTCGACGGCGACGGTGACGAGGGTGCTGGTCTGTCCGGCGATCGAGACCGCTACCTCCACCTCACCCTGAGCGACGCCTTGGGGTACGACCGCATTGACTTGATAGAGACTGGCGAAGGTTGGCGTCAGCCCGGCAAACAGAATTTGGGCCGCCAATCCCCCGATCGTCACCGTCACCCAGGGCGATCCCGGTGCGGCCGTTCCGCTAGCGACGGGCGGGGTGACCTCGCCTAGTCCCGAACAGTAAATGATGACCGCATCACCCTCTTTCACGGGATTCGCCTGGGTGACGGTCTGAAAGTCTACATTCTGAATCGCGCCGGGCCCAATGCCGGATTGATTTTGCGTAAACACTCCCGGCCGGGCCACCATCACAGACACGGGTTCGGACACCGAGACGCTCTGCGCGTCGGTGCGACGAACCAGCAGCGGCAAGCTCTCGTTGAGCCGGTCTGTCAATTCGAAAGGAACAATCGCGTTGACCTGATCTTCCCGGGAGAACAGTAACGGCAGGCGCCGTCCCCCTAGGCTGATTTCCGTTCCCGCCAGTTCCGTGGGGAGAGGAAGGCCTAGCGCCGCTTGACCCGCTGAAATTGGTTCCGTAGAGAGGTTTTGTCCAAAGATCGAAACGATTGTGCCGGGTCCCAGAGGATCCTGCACAAAGCTAGCGCCATGTACGATACCGCCTTGGTTGACGCTGGGGGCCGGAGTCGGGTTGGGCGCCACCGAAACCGCCTGCGTCAAGCTGGCGCTTATCCCGCCCGGGTCAGTGGCGGTAACCGTAACAGCGGCCATCGACTGCTGCCCGACGTTGGGGACGTTCCAAGTCGCCGTCCACAGACCGTCTCCGGAAGACGCCAGCGCCAGGCTCGGTGAACTGATGTTGGTGAAATCCACCACAGCGGACCCTGCGGCCATGGGGTCGCCGCAGTCATCGACCACCGCTACTTCGATCGCGGCCGGCCAGCCGGCAGGAATCGGGGCGGTACCTCCGAGCAGCTGAAACACCGGCGCCACCTCCGACCGGGCGCAGCCGTTCTGGCGGCGTTGAGAAGCCTTCAGGGTCAGCGGGCCGTTCGGAGCCACCGCTAACACGAGGTTCACTGTCCGTGTGGAGTTGTCATCAAACGAAAAAGTCGTCGCACCACGGTAGATGCCAGGCGCCAGACCGGCTGGATCGACTCCGACGTCAATCGTCGTCGGCTGGCTGGAAACCACAATTCCCTCACTGGGGGATAACCCAAACCAATCAGCGCCATCCGAGGTCGACAGGCTAGAGGTGAAAGACCGCGGAGTGGATGCCAAATTGAAGATCTGGATCTGATGTGTCAAAGCCTGCGCGAGGCCGACGAAGCCGCTCGAGAAAACCAAGCCCGTTGGTATGACAAGCGGCCCCGGGTTGCTCTCGCCCGCCAATAGATTCAAGACCACCGTCACGAACCGCGGTGAGCCGGCCGCGTCGGGAGCCGTCACCTCCACTAACCCGTAATAGACGTCAGCCGCCAGCCCGGTGGAATCGACGATTACATCGACCGGCGGGCTCATCAAAGCGTCACTCGTACCGCTTGTGGGCATCACCGATAGCCAATTGCCACCTGAGAGCGTGGAGGTCAACGTGTCCCAATCCATACTTCCCAATCCGCCGTTCAAGACTCGGAAGCTTTGTCCCG
Organism: Bryobacterales bacterium; assembly: GCA_965248205.1. GTDB lineage: Bacteria > Acidobacteriota > Terriglobia > Bryobacterales > UBA6623. Next base: position 5,406,643 of record CBDFIS010000006.1, on the reverse strand, counting down.
GCACCGCCCCGCCACCCGCAACCGCGGTGAACGTTAGCCCCTTCTGAGAAAGCTGCAACAGCTGCCGACGGCTGCTGATCGCCATGGAAACGGGGGCAATGTGGCACGTACGACATGTGGTCTCGGGTGCGCCGTTGGCGGGACTCGAGATGATCGTTTCGCCGAGATAGGTCCCAGCAGGCAAGCCGGTGGGGTCGGCGACCACGTTCAGAGTAGCCGGGGTCCCCGGAGTTACTTCCCCCACAAGCGGCGAGACCGACAGCCACGGCCTCCCTGACTGCGTGGAGAAGCCAACCTGGAACGTGAGGGGGTCACTCCCTCCGTTCGAAATGAGCAGCCTCTGTGTTGCAGCTCGGGCTTGCTGAACGAATGAGAACGATAGGCGCTCCGGCTGCGCCCGAATTTGGGGGGGGCGGGGGGTCAGGTCGACACTTGCCGGCAATACCCGCAGTGAAAATGGCTTGAATCTCTTCGGCAGTGAGCACCCGGTTGAAGAGTTCAACTTCATCGATGAGCCCGTCGGTGAAATCCCGCGCATTACTTCCGAGGTCCCCGGCCCCAATCAGCAGAGGTTCGTCTTGATCGAAAGTGGTGGAAAAGGCTGCGTCCGCCGAGCCACTCTCCACACCGTTCACGAACACCTTCAAGGTTTGCGCATTGCTGTCGAATACGGCGGCCACGTGCGTAAGCGTGTTCAACGGAACTGCGGCGGTTGAACTCACGATGGCGCTATTCTCACCCGCGAACAGCCCGTTGGTGGAGACATCGAATCGCACGGCTCCACCGGGACGGACAACCAAGAAATACCCTCGGTTGCGAGCGCCCAGGTCGTTCCACTTCGACACAATGGGGGAGAACTCGCTTCCGTACGAGCGGAGGTTGATCCAACCGTGAATCGAGAATGATCCGGCGAAACTTAAGCTCGGGCTATCAAGGACCTGAACGAAGTCGTCCATGCCATCCAAATCAAACGCTTGACCAACGAGGTTTTGGGCAAAGGTTGCGCCGTTCTCGAGGGTTCCGTGATTAGCACCGAGGACATCCCTGGCGTCTCCATCGGCAGGCCACCAGCTGACTAGGCCGGGAAGGGGAGGGACACACTGGTTCACAACGACCTGGCCAGCATCCAGCCGTCCCGCCGCCATTATCAGCAGGACGGCGATTGCGCAACAAGACCGAAAGTTCGTCGTGAGCCCGCTGGTGCTGCCTTCACCTAGGGAGGCTCGCAAAATACCGTGACTTTGAAACAAGGGCACAGCATGCTGTGCCCCTACAGTTTGACCACGAGCCATGGCACGGCAATTTGCGAGACTCAGTAGGAAACTCATCCGCTCAAGCATCTCTTGATGTAGCGTACGCCCATCGCGGCCCCGGGCCTTTCGAGGATTCTGTAGCGGGCCACTGCTGTCCGGTTAAAAGTCGAATAGAATCAATTGGTTGGGGTCATAGGGGGATTCGTTTGGGGAGTCGGATGGCTGGAGTGCCTGTAAAAGGGGCATTTTTTCGAATTGCGTAACGCTGAGAATCTGTAGAATCTGGTAAAGACTCGCTTCCAGCCCGAGGCGTTTCCGGACGATGGCGATGAGCACGTAAATCGAGACAGCGATCCAGATCTGCGTCTTGACGGCGTTCTCGCTGGTGCCGTAAAACGAGTTGATTCGCAGATGTTGCTTGATCCACTTGAAGAACAACTCAATCTGCCAACGCGACTTGTAGATGTGGGCGATGGTCAGCGCCGGGAGCGCGAAGTTGTTGGTCAGAAACTTCAGCCGCTTGTTCGTCCGGGCGTCGAAGTAACTGACCCTCCGCAACGGGTCGGGATAGGCTTGGGCCGATTCGATGGCAGCCAGTATGACGGTCTGATCCGAGCGCAAGCCCGTGGATTTGTCGACGGGATGCGAGTAGCGCCGTTGGAGCAAGATGTTCTTCTTGGTTCGCACGACGAAGAACGACGAGCAGAGAGTGAACACGAAGAGGCGTTCGAAATCGACGTAGGCCCGATCCATGACGTAGAACGCGCCGGCCTCCGGGCCGATCTCGTCGAGGATGTTGATGTCGTGCACTTTGCCTCCAGTAATGCGGATGAACGTGGGAATATTGCCGTGCAGATCCAGCAGCGTGTGCATCTTCACGGCGGCTTTTTGCTTGCGGAATCTCGCCCACGGAAACAGCGACAGGCAGAGGTCGATTGTTGTCGAGTCGAGAGCGTACAGAGTCTGGTCCAAGTCCACACCGATCGGGTCGTGGGCATATAACGGCCGTGCCATGCCAATCAAGACCTGCGCGAAGTCCGCGTAGATCCGCCAGTCGCGCGACTCGTTCGCGTCGGCCAGTGTCGAGCGCGCTACCCTGCCGCGGAATCCCATGTGGTAGAGTTTGCCGTGCATCGAACGCAGGCACGTCTCGATGTCGCGGAGGCTTGCCCGATAGGTCAGCTGGGCGAATGCCATCGCAAGAAACTGATCCCAGCAGGAGAAACTTTTCAGATAGGAATCGCCGCGGTAGCGCGATACACATTTCTGAAACTCTTTGCTCGGTAGGTGCTCGATCAGTTGGGAGAAAACCGTACGGCCAAGGTTCATCCCTCATTGTGCCGCGTCCGGATGCTCCGTTCAGGCGACCATTTGCGGCCTCGGGATTTCAAATCGTTCCCGGGCAAAACAGGCCATAAGACATTGAACGGTCGAGACTTACCGTCCGATGGCGCGACTTTCCCCGGACAGCACTGGTAGCGGGCAATGGTCTGGCCGATCATGCGGCACCGTTGAGACGGCCTTGATCACCTGTCCAAGTCTATCCTGGGAAAATAGCCGTTGGTAACAAGGCTTCATACTCGGAAGCGGTTCAAAGATCGGCTTTGGATCAGCCTACGTTCTCTTAGCAGTTTCTTTCCCGACCTGGGTAAGCGTGGGAGAGCAACGCTACGCGGACTTGCGAAGAAGTTCCCGCTGCAGCCTAATCTTGCCGCTGGTCTGGGTTCAGATCGGCACATGATAGAATTGACTTGCGCTGACTACCCTCCAGTGGGAAAAGGGGGAAACTGGGTAACAAGGCTGCATCATGGCACTGGATTCGAAGGTTACGGTGGAGTCATTTGCCCGGCAGTGTCGCCGCAAGATGATTCCGTTGAACGAAACTTTTAGCTATTTTTCGGCGCTTCCGTTGGAGAAAGCGGCTCTTCGAAGGCTGCTTCATGAACCGATAGCCGCCGTACCCTCCAAGGTGGGCGAGACACTCCCGAATCTGGCGTTTGTGCTTGTTCCGTTTCTCGAAAAGCACAAGCTAACGGGAGCCGGAGACGGCCGCAACCGAGGGAAGGGGAGGGCCGGAACGACCCCCGGCGTCACCTTCGATCCGCCGGCGCCAACCCGGCGGCTCTATGCAGCAACTATTGGGTTCAACGAACAGGATTTCCTGTTTCTCGCGATCAAGGACGAGGAAGTCACAGACTTGCACTACAGCTTGTACGGCGCGTTGGCGGCGTTGCTGTCGCGACGTCTCGAACATGACTCGGTCAGCGGCTTTCACGATTTGGTTCGGGATGAGCTGGCCGCCGAGGCCCACGGTGAAATCGATGAGAGAAGCTGGCGCCTGAAAGAGCAACTGATCCGGCGGCAGCGAGATCCGACTCGCCGCACCAAATTACTCGAGAACTACAGTCGGCAAGCACTCGAGGATACGTTGACACTTTACCTCCACGGCCTTTGTTGCGATATCAACATCGAGGCGGGGCCCAGACAGTTGGCAAGCCCTCATATCCGGCGGCGGCTGGAGTTGCTGCGCGAGGTCTTGCCCCCTCCCCAAGGCCGCGCTCTTTTCTCCGAGGATCTCCCGAAGCAGCACTGAGGGGCTGAGTAATAGCGTTCGGCCCCGCCACGAATCCACGGTCAGCCGATGCCTCGATTGCCGATGCCGCCCAAAGCCGTGCTGGCTCGGCTGCGAAAAGGAACGGTCATCCCGGCGCATCCGCTTGCCTTGGACAGCAAGCGGAAGCTGGACGAGCGAAGGCAGCTGGCGTTGACGCGTTACTACGTGGCTGCCGGCGTCGGCGGCGTGGCCCTCGGCGTCCACACGACGCAGTTTGCGATTCACGAGCCGAAAGTGGGTCTGCTTAGACCGGTGTTGGAGTTGGCGGTTGAAGCCGTAAGGGATGCCGAGCCGGGGAAGTCAGCTCGGGTGATCCTGGTGGCAGGTATCTGCGGGGCCACGCGGCAGGCTGTCCGCGAGGCGCGCCTAGCAGCTGACTTGGGCTATCACGCGGGGCTCGTCAACCTCGGGAGCCTTCGTCAGGCGTCGGTATCAAAACTCATCTCCCACGTCAAAGCGGTGGCGGAGGTTATTCCGGTATTCGGCTTTCATCTGCAAACATCGTTAGGAGGGCGCAGCCTGGACCTCGACTTCTGGCGGCGCTGTGTCAAGATCGACAATTTGATCGCGATTAAGATCGCGGCGTTTGACCGCTACCAGACCCTGGACGTGATTCGGGCCGTGGTCGAGGCGGGACGTGAGCGAAACATCGCGCTCTACACCGGGAACGATGACAACATCTTCATGGACCTGCTGACGCCTTTTCGGTTCTCTCAAGACCGCAAGAGCAAGACCGTCCGGATCGTCGGTGGCCTGCTGGGCCACTGGGCGGTCTGGACCCGGCGAGCGGTCCTCCAATTGGCCGAGTGTCATCGCGTCATCGCCGAGCAGAGATTGCCCATTCCGCAGCGGCTCGCTACGCTGGCCGCCCAAGTGACCGACGCCAATAGCGCGCTGTTCGATGCCACCCACGGCTTTCGAGGCGCCATCCCCGGTATTCATGAGGTTCTGCGCCGCCAGGGATTGCTGGCGGGGCGGTGGTGTTTAGATCCAAGACAAACGCTCTCTCCGAGGCAGATGCGCCAGATCGACCGTATCTACAGCGCCTACCCTCACCTGAACGACGATGCCTTCGTGGCGGCGAACTTGGATAGCTGGTTGCGGTGAGACGTGTAAGTGTACTCAAAGCGAGAGATGGTCATTCTCGCGGCCGGCCGGCCGCTATTGGAAGCGTTAACCTTTAACGACGCACGTCTGCGTCGCATGCTGGGGTCAGTTGTTGCGCGACGCTTCCACTGGCTTAGGCGGGATCGAGGTGTGGGTGTCCGCTCGGGAGCCTGGAAACCCCAGGACGTCGAATAGCTTGAAATCCGACCGCAGCAGATCGCCTAATCTGTCAGCACTCAACGGCCGACTAGCCAAGTATCCCTGGACGTAGTCACACCCCTCCGCACGCAGAACCGAGAGCTGTTTCTGAGACTCGACCCCCTCGGCAGTCACTACGAGGCCCAAGCTATGCGCGAGACCGACCAGGCCCCTCGCTACAGCCCCTGATTTCTGATCCTTGGCGAGACCGGCAACAAGCGATCGATCGATCTTTAGTGTGGTAAAGGGGAACCGCCTCAGCTGGCTCAGCGAGGAATAGCCTACCCCGAAGTCATCGATCGAGAGCCGGATACCGCTTTTCGCCAACTCCCTCATGACCGTTACCTGTGGTTCACCATGGTCCAATACATCGTCTATGAAGGCCGATTCCGTGAGTTCCAGCTCGAGCCAGTGAGGATCCATCCCAGTTTCGGCGAGCACGCTTTCCACTTTCTCCGGGAATGTACGCTGTTTCAGCTGGTGAGCGGAGATATTGACCGCGACCCTGATTGGGCGGAGGCCCGCCTGCTGCCAGGAACCGTTCTGTCTGCAAGCCTCTCGAAGCGCCCATTCTCCAATCTCGTCTATCAACCCGGTTTCTTCCGCCAAAGGAATGAACTCGGCAGGTCCTACCCGGTCTCGGCCCGGCCGCTGCCAGCGCAAGAGTGCTTCGACACCCACAATTGTGCCGGTGGGCAGTGAGATCACGGGTTGATAGTGCAGGAAAAGCTCCTCGTTTGCGATAGCCCTGCTCAATTCGTTGGAAAGCTGGCTGGTCCTCACGACCTCGTTTCGCATTTCGGGACTAAAAACCTGAATCCTACCCTTCGCACGGACCTTCGCTTGGTACATGGCCGTATCGGCATTCCGCAGGAAATCATCCGCTTCTTGGACCGTCGAATCGCCGAAAACAATCCCAATACTCGTTCCGGTTGCAATCTCGTGTGTTCCTATTCGGAAAGGCTGAGCGATTGCGTCGGTTATTCGCGTAGCTACTTGTACGGCCTGATCCCGGTTCTTCAGTTCTTCCAGAAGCACGACAAACTCATCTCCTCCGAAGCGTGCTACCATGTCACCTCTTTCCTTTCGCAAGCAGTTTCGAATTCTTGAGGCCACTGCCGCGAGTAACTGATCGCCCACGAGATGACCGAAAGTGTCGTTAACAACTTTGAATCGATCTAGGTCCAAGAACATCAAGGCAAAGGCATAGCCTCCCGTGTCTCTAAGCCGTTCCTGGCATCTTTCAAGACGGATCACACACGCCTGCCGATTCGGTAACCCCGTAAGCTTGTCTTGGAAGGCATCATTCACGATCTTCTTCTCGACTGTGATTAGCGGTGTTATGTCGATTTGAGCGCCCGCGATGGCGGTTGGAGTTCCCTCCGTATTCCTTAAAGCCATTCCTCGACTAACCACCCAAAGATACAATCCGTCTCGGTGTAAGATTTGGTATTCACACCACTGCTGTCCGGTTAAAAGTCAAATAGAATCAATTGGTTGGGGTCATAGGGGGATTCGTTTGGGGAGTCGGATGGCTGGAGTGCCTGTAAAAGGGGCATTTTTTCGAATTGCGTAACGCTGAGAATCTGTAGAATCTGGTAAAGACTCGCTTCCAGCCCGAGGCGTTTCCGGACGATGGCGATGAGCACGTAAATCGAGACAGCGATCCAGATCTGCGTCTTGACGGCGTTCTCGCTGGTGCCGTAAAACGAGTTGATTCGCAGATGTTGCTTGATCCACTTGAAGAACAACTCAATCTGCCAACGCGACTTGTAGATGTGGGCGATGGTCAGCGCCGGGAGCGCGAAGTTGTTGGTCAGAAACTTCAGCCGCTTGTTCGTCCGGGCGTCGAAGTAACTGACCCTCCGCAACGGGTCGGGATAGGCTTGGGCCGATTCGATGGCAGCCAGTATGACGGTCTGATCCGAGCGCAAGCCCGTGGATTTGTCGACGGGATGCGAGTAGCGCCGTTGGAGCAAGATGTTCTTCTTGGTTCGCACGACGAAGAACGACGAGCAGAGAGTGAACACGAAGAGGCGTTCGAAATCGACGTAGGCCCGATCCATGACGTAGAACGCGCCGGCCTCCGGGCCGATCTCGTCGAGGATGTTGATGTCGTGCACTTTGCCTCCAGTAATGCGGATGAACGTGGGAATATTGCCGTGCAGATCCAGCAGCGTGTGCATCTTCACGGCGGCTTTTTGCTTGCGGAATCTCGCCCACGGAAACAGCGACAGGCAGAGGTCGATTGTTGTCGAGTCGAGAGCGTACAGAGTCTGGTCCAAGTCCACACCGATCGGGTCGTGGGCATATAACGGCCGTGCCATGCCAATCAAGACCTGCGCGAAGTCCGCGTAGATCCGCCAGTCGCGCGACTCGTTCGCGTCGGCCAGTGTCGAGCGCGCTACCCTGCCGCGGAATCCCATGTGGTAGAGTTTGCCGTGCATCGAACGCAGGCACGTCTCGATGTCGCGGAGGCTTGCCCGATAGGTCAGCTGGGCGAATGCCATCGCAAGAAACTGATCCCAGCAGGAGAAACTTTTCAGATAGGAATCGCCGCGGTAGCGCGATACACATTTCTGAAACTCTTTGCTCGGTAGGTGCTCGATCAGTTGGGAGAAAACCGTACGGCCAAGGTTCATCCCTCATTGTGCCGCGTCCGGATGCTCCGTTCAGGCGACCATTTGCGGCCTCGGGATTTCAAATCGTTCCCGGGCAAAACAGGCCATAAGACATTGAACGGTCGAGACTTACCGTCCGATGGCGCGACTTTCCCCGGACAGCACTGTATTCACACTGGAACTGGTCACTGTTGCCGTCCAAGTGTTCGGCTAGCGCGTGCTTCAGCTCAGGTAAATGGTAAGGCACTGCTGTCCGGTTAAAAGTCGAATAGAATCAATTGGTTGGGGTCATAGGGGGATTCGTTTGGGGAGTCGGATGGCTGGAGTGCCTGTAAAAGGGGCATTTTTTCGAATTGCGTAACGCTGAGAATCTGTAGAATCTGGTAAAGACTCGCTTCCAGCCCGAGGCGTTTCCGGACGATGGCGATGAGCACGTAAATCGAGACAGCGATCCAGATCTGCGTCTTGACGGCGTTCTCGCTGGTGCCGTAAAACGAGTTGATTCGCAGATGTTGCTTGATCCACTTGAAGAACAACTCAATCTGCCAACGCGACTTGTAGATGTGGGCGATGGTCAGCGCCGGGAGCGCGAAGTTGTTGGTCAGAAACTTCAGCCGCTTGTTCGTCCGGGCGTCGAAGTAACTGACCCTCCGCAACGGGTCGGGATAGGCTTGGGCCGATTCGATGGCAGCCAGTATGACGGTCTGATCCGAGCGCAAGCCCGTGGATTTGTCGACGGGATGCGAGTAGCGCCGTTGGAGCAAGATGTTCTTCTTGGTTCGCACGACGAAGAACGACGAGCAGAGAGTGAACACGAAGAGGCGTTCGAAATCGACGTAGGCCCGATCCATGACGTAGAACGCGCCGGCCTCCGGGCCGATCTCGTCGAGGATGTTGATGTCGTGCACTTTGCCTCCAGTAATGCGGATGAACGTGGGAATATTGCCGTGCAGATCCAGCAGCGTGTGCATCTTCACGGCGGCTTTTTGCTTGCGGAATCTCGCCCACGGAAACAGCGACAGGCAGAGGTCGATTGTTGTCGAGTCGAGAGCGTACAGAGTCTGGTCCAAGTCCACACCGATCGGGTCGTGGGCATATAACGGCCGTGCCATGCCAATCAAGACCTGCGCGAAGTCCGCGTAGATCCGCCAGTCGCGCGACTCGTTCGCGTCGGCCAGTGTCGAGCGCGCTACCCTGCCGCGGAATCCCATGTGGTAGAGTTTGCCGTGCATCGAACGCAGGCACGTCTCGATGTCGCGGAGGCTTGCCCGATAGGTCAGCTGGGCGAATGCCATCGCAAGAAACTGATCCCAGCAGGAGAAACTTTTCAGATAGGAATCGCCGCGGTAGCGCGATACACATTTCTGAAACTCTTTGCTCGGTAGGTGCTCGATCAGTTGGGAGAAAACCGTACGGCCAAGGTTCATCCCTCATTGTGCCGCGTCCGGATGCTCCGTTCAGGCGACCATTTGCGGCCTCGGGATTTCAAATCGTTCCCGGGCAAAACAGGCCATAAGACATTGAACGGTCGAGACTTACCGTCCGATGGCGCGACTTTCCCCGGACAGCACTGGTAATCACCATACCGGCCTTTAGCGGTGCTTTGGGGTCTCCGGGGTCGTGTACTCCGAGGCCAACGTGGTGTCCCAACCCATGAGTAAAATAGCGCGCCAGAGGCTTCGCGTTTCGGTCTTTCCCTTGAGAATCCAGTTCCTCTTGCGCGATCCTGTGCAAGCTTTTGGGGCCGTTGCCGGCCAGCGTCATCCCCGGCCTGACTTTGGCGATCGCAGCTTTCTGAGCGGAAAGCACTGCCTCGTAGATCCTGCGCTGCCGGTCGGTGAAACGGCCATCGACGGGTACGGTCCGCGTGATGTCGGCGGCGTAATGGCCGTATTCTCCCCCGGCGTCGATGAGGACCAGTTCGCGGATTCGCAATTGAGAGGAGTTCTTCTTGTAGTGCAGGATCGTTGCTCTCCGGCCCCCGCCGACGATGGGAGCGTATGCCGGTCTCGGGCAGCCGAGACTCATCAGCCGTTCGATCATCGGAGCCGCCACCTGGTACTCGAACAGGCCGGGCCGGATCTTTTTCCACGCCGCCAGGTGCGCCTCGACGGTCGCGTCCACCGCTTCTTGGATGAGCTGGATTTCAGGCTCGGACTTCACCATACGCATCTCGCCGAGAGTGCCTCGAACGTTCGACACCGGCTGCCCGTCCGCGAGCTTCTTAAGCGTCTTTGTCCGATCTGGTTCAGGCTGCTGCGCAAGGCTCGGGTGCCGCCGGGGCAGCAAGCCGTAGAGCCGTTCGTAGCTGTCCAGAGCTTCCTTCACGACAGGGGCCAGCGCGGACACATCCCGAACGTCGGAGAACCCCGTTTTCTTAACCAAATCGGGTTCCCCGGGGCCCGTTCGAGGGCCTGTCCAGCGCTCTCGCAAGGTGTCCTTCTCCGGGAGAAAGAGGATCTCACCGTAAGAAGGCTGTTTCGCGTCTGCCGGCAGCAACAACAAAACGGCCCCTGGCTCATTCCACCCGGTGAGGTAGTAAAAATTGTTCTCTTGACGGAATGAAGACCTCGCGTTTTGCGCCTCGTGTTCTCGGTAGCCAAAGAGCACAACTAAACCGTCGCTGTGTTTTTGCGCCAGAGCGAGGCGACGCTGTTGATAGGTTTCCGGTCTCCCGCCCTCGCCTGAGCCAAGCGAAACTGCCGCGACTGCGGCCAACAACACCGACCGACGAATGACTGACATAGGATCAGTATAGGTTTCCACGCGATCGGTCAATGTTGGGCTACAATGCGTGTGCCACCCGTCGCGATAGGTTTTCCGGGGCCACATGGCAGGCGCGCTTCGAGTCATCACCTTCGGTTTCCACTTGCTTTTGGGCTTGTTTCTTTTGGGAGTCGGCTTCGTCGGATCTCAAGCCGGAGAACAGATTCGCTTCCCGTGGATCCCCGGCGTTGAGCCGGATGATATGGCTTCCGCTCTTCTTGCCCTCGGTGTTTTCGCACTTGCCTCGATCGTCCTGGCTACCTTTCGTTCAAAACTTACGAGAGTCCCGTTTCTCCTTTGGAATCTGCTCGTAGCCGGGCTTATCGTTTGCGCTTTCGCGAGACCGTCGTTCCGTTTTGACGGGGCCGATCACTTCTTGTACTCATCGATCGCGTTGGTCACTTCCCTTTTTGGGGTTCTAGGCAGTTGGGAACACTTCAGCGGAGCCCGAAAGCCCTTACGAAGATCAACAGGCGCGGGCCAAGACGACAAGGCCCTGAAAGCTGTCGGGCAGGATGGTTGAGAAACCCTGACGCCGCCGCGTTCTTGTAGGCAGGCGTTCTTCCTATCGGCCCTCGTCGCCTAAGTGCCTTTCGCTTTAGTGCTTGCATGTCCCCGTTTCAAACGTTCTAATGGGGGACACGCCATGCTGCTTGACGATCCCCGTCCCTACGATCTCGATCGAGTTTTCCGGCTGCTGATCACGGCACTCACTCTGGTCGGCCTTTTTCTTCTCGTGCGCTACCTGGCCGAGGTCCTGATTCCTTTCGCCGTGGCTCTGGTTGTCGCCTACTTGCTGAATCCCGTTGTCACCGTGGTGCAGCGGCGGATCAAGAATCGAACGGCAGCCGTACTGATCACCGTTTTCGGAAGCGGCTTGTTGGCGGTGGGCCTGCTCGCTCTGCTCGTACCGGTCGTCATGAACGAGCTGAGAGGACTGAGGAGCCTAGCGGATCAACTTAGGGAGCAGGGGTCTTTGCTTCAGCAGCGTATCGAAGCCATTGCTGAGGGGGATGCTCCCGTCTGGCTCCAGCTCGTGATCGAAAGATCGCGGGAATTCGTGACCTCGGAGCAGTTCCTAGGTCTCGCGGCCGAAGCGGCCAGGAAGTTGGCGCCAGGGATTCAAGGTTTGCTGACAGGGGTCTATGGATTCTTCGCCGGTCTGGTAGGGCTGGTCATCGTGCTCCTGTATCTTGTCTTCCTTTTGAATGACTTCGGCGACGTGGAAAGCAGGTGGCAGAATCTCATACCTCCGCGCTTTCGCGAGTCCATGGTCGGGTTCGTTCACGATTTCTCCGCCGTCATGGGGCGCTATTTCCGCGGGCAATTCATCATCGCCGTCACGACGGGGGTGCTGTTTGCCATCGGTTTTTCGATCCTCGACCTGCGGCTGGCTGTCGTTCTCGGTCTTGGCGTCGGGCTGCTCAATATGGTGCCCTATCTCCAACTCGTGGGGGTGATTCCAGCCGTGCTGCTTTCCATTCTTCATGCCCTGGAAACACCGGAAGCCAATGTGTGGATGGGCCTTCTGGGTCTGGTGATTGTGTTTGCGGCGATCCAGCTCATCCAAGACGCGATCTTGGTGCCGCGCATTATGGGAGGAGTCACGGGGTTGCGGCCCGCAGTGATGTTGTTAGGTATCTTCGTCTGGGGCAAGCTGCTCGGGTTCCTGGGATTGGTGCTGGCCATCCCGCTAACCGGGCTGGTGATCACCTACTACCAAAGGCACATTCTGACCCCTTCCGCCGGCTCATCGTCGGAAGTGAACACAGCAGCGGAGAACACATCGTGAAGGCGTCGGATTCGGTGGTAATACCGTTCACCTAGCGGCCAGGCGCACTCGAATTACTCCTGGGATTGCGAGCTGGAGGCAAGGATTGGAGGGACGCGGAAGGTGGCAACAGGCGGTCCCTAGGGCGCGACATGTCGCGCCCGTACATGACAAACGGTGCAACACAGGAAAGATTCGTTAGTCCGTCACAGCTTAATCCTTTTTACCAGATTATCGTCAAGCCGATCAGTGAAGTGGGTACTGAATTGGACGTGCTGATGCTCCCCGGTTTCCGGGCGGCGTTTGCGCTGAACGGTGAGCACGGGCGCAAAATCCACGCCTGCCGCGCTGGTTCAAAGCAGGGCGTGTCCTGGCAAGAGATCACGTCGCGTAGCCACAGGCGATCGCGGGTCGTGGTGTCCTTCCACGGCAAGCCTCAATAGTGCACCAGCGGCACAAGGTGAACCAGGACGCTCTCCCGGCTACTGACGAGCGTTCGCTTCTCTCGTTCCAGTTCCTCCACTGCGACTTCACTGCTTAAGTGTCGAGCGAGAAATCGCTGGATCGCTTGCTTTTTCCCGGCGTCCCGAATCACCCCCTGGTCTGTTGGATTCGCTAGGTCTTTTACCGCTTCCAGCTCAAGCACGCCTTCGGTGGCCCAGATAAACCAAACCTTTTCCGTGCCCTTCTCCTGATCAAATGCGAAACCACCGCTTTCGGGAATCTGGAATCCCGCGTCGGCAGGGAGGAAGGGATCCCCGTTGTTCATCAAGGTGTTGGGGAATAACACGTTGTAACTGGGCAGTTCGTCAACGGGATTTGGGCCTTCGTTGATGATGTACAGATAGCCATCCTGAGGACTAGTCAGGTGAAGAAAGATTCGGCAGTCTGCCTCGAAAAGCACCTCCCGCGTGAGCTGAATCGGGTCGTCAAAGGGTCGACCGTCACGGTACTTTTGCAGGGTGATCCAATAATTGAACATCCGTCCCTTCGACGGATCCAGGGTTAGAGAACAACCGCTTGCATCCGGCGCGATCATGCAGCGTACGGGATTCCAGCTAAAGTGGGAAACTCGATCTGGCTCCTTCGCCCACTTAAAACCCGGAAGAGCCAATCATATCAAGTATCTGCGAAAGAAAATCGTCTTCCTAGTAAGAGATCCAAGGGATGTACTCGTCTCAAGCTGGTACCACCTTAGGTATCGGGAGCATATCTATCTGCCAGACATCTCATCGTTTATACGTGATGATCTCGTAGGTGTACGAAAGGTCGTCGCTTTTATGAACCTGTGGATGGAACAACGGAACAAACTGCCTGAGTTTCTGCTCCTTACTTACGAGGATCTACGGCACGACACGGGAAAGGCCTTGGACTGGAATTTCCGTTTTGGCCATCCCGCGATGGTCAGGATACTCCGATCCGCGGCTCGGGTGCAAGGTCTTCGTCTTCCTCTCACGATCGATGCTCCGTTCGCTCCCGTTTGGGTCGCTGAATGCCGCTCGATCGCCGCGTTCCAGCTCGCTGGAGGGCTTTTCGCCGACACGGCTCCGAGTAGTTCCCTCTTCAGCAACCCAGCGTCTCTTCTCCGTCGCAGCCGTCGCCCGTTACCCGCCTGGCACAGGCAGCGCCCAGATCCGCCCCAGCATCTCAGCGAACAGCTTGCGGTTGAGATGCCCCTCGGCCAACAGCAGCCAGTAATAGCGGGCATGCTTGACCAGCCGTCCTCCGGTTTTCATCAACCGATGCTGCAAGCTCGTCAGCGACCAGTTCTTGATCCTCTGCGCCAGCCCCAGCCGCCGCCACAGGTTCCCCAGGTTGTAGGCCAACACGCTCAACTGCAAACGCACCTCGTTTGCCCGGAAACGATGACAGGACAGCCGTGTCCAGTGGGTTGCCTGCTTGCCTTCCTTGATCCATTGCTCGGCCGTGCCGCGCTTGTTGTAGAAGCGCACCAGCGACCGACTGGGCAAGCTCATGCTCGTGACGATGAACCCGACGCGAGGAAACAACTCGCCTTGGTGGTGCTCAACCTTGGCCACAACCCGCCGAGGCTTCGACCAACTCGCGGCCTGATAGCGGAAGCTCTTGTAGCGCACTAGTGGCTTCAGGCTCGGCCTGCCCGGCGGACGGAACAGAATCTCTTCGATCTCCAACTCCAGGTTCTTGTTTGCTGGGATGCGAATGACGTAGTCCACTCCGCGATCCTCCAACGCCTCGTAGATCTCCGGCTTGGCGAAGGCGGCGTCGGCGCGGAACGTCACTTGCTTGCCTTCTCCCTGTTGGCGCTCGATCTCGGGCAGCAGCAGTTCGTCCCAGTCCTCGGCGCTGGACACGTTACCCGCTCGCAGCTTCGCCGCCAGACAATCACCGTGCTGGTTGAACAGCAACAGCGGGTGGTAGCAGGTGGACTCGAAATGGCCGTTGTAAGCGCTGCCTTCCTGCTGACCGTGGACCGGGCTTTCCGTGGAGTCCATATCGAGCACGACACGCTCGGACTCGTCCTGCGCTTGGGCTTGAGCGACCAACTCGCGGTTCACCGCCATCAGCCCAAGCAGGTTCTCTTCACTGGCCAGCAGCTCTGCCTCAAAGCTTTGTAGACGCGACGTAAGCGCCCCGCCGCGATCCCAGTTCTTCTTCGAGCCGATCAGACGAAAAGTCGGGTCAGCCGAGACACGGGCAGCATCGTTGAGATCCTCGTAGCCGGCGAGGCGGCTGTAGACCGATTGCCGCACCAGGTCGGCCAGTGGGAACTTCTTGTTTGTGCCTTGCCGCGAATCCGTCAGATGCTCGTCGATCAGCTTGCCCAGTCCGAGCCGCTCGTCCAGTTCCCGAATGAGAATCAGGCCACCATCCGAGGTGACGCGCGATCCTTGGAAATCGACTTTCAGAAATCCGTTGAAGGTGAGCTGAAACGGCTTGTTTTCTTTTTCACCCATTGGGTGTTGGCCTCCGTGCGTCCTGACAGGGCTTGAACCCCTATAAATAAAGACGCTGAAGGCCGCTGCAAGGTCGGGATGCCGAAATCAAATTGGAAATGCGGGCTTAAGTGAACGGTATTGCTTTTAGCAGGGAGAATCCGATGAATGTGAGAATCGGCACGGCGCCGGACTCGTGGGGCGTATGGTTCCCGAACGATCCCAAGCAAACACCATGGAAGCGCTTTTTGGACGAAGTCGTTGAGGCGGGCTACGAGTGGATCGAACTCGGTCCCTATGGCTACCTTCCCACCGATCTTGCAACCCTCGAGCGCGAACTCAAAAGCCGTAATCTCAAGGTCTCCGGGTCGTTCGTTGTCGGTAATCTGGAAGACCCCAAGGCCTGGCCTCGGATGGAAGAGGAGATCAAAAGCGTCGGCGAGATTCTGGGGGCCCTAGGTTCCAAGTTCTTGGTGCTCATTGACGAAACCTACACAGACATCTACACGGGCGAGCTTACGGTGCCGCGAAGGCTCGATCCCGATAGCTGGAAACATTTGATCGAGGCGGCGCACAAAGCCGCCGACCTGGCGCACTGGTTTGGACTCCAGCTCGTCTTTCACCCGCACGCCGACACGCACGTGGAATACGAAGACCAAGTGGCGGCGTTTCTGGAAGAAACCGACTCGGAACGGGTAAACCTTTGTCTCGACACCGGTCACTTTGCCTACGGCGGCGGCGATCCGGTGCGGCTCATCCGGCGACATCACCATCGCGTCCGCTATCTCCACCTCAAAAGCGTAAACGGACTCGTACGGGCACGGGTGAAAGCCGAAAAGATCCCGTTCGTCAAAGCTGTCGGCATGGGCGTGTTTTCCGACCTTTCGGACGGCGTCGTCGATTTCCCGGCGCTTCGCGACATCCTGAGTGCCGTCAACTATGACGGCTGGGCCATCGTCGAGCAGGATATGTATCCCGCCCCATTCGACAAACCCCTTCCCATCGCGAAACGCAACCGGGCCTACCTGCGCGAGATCGGTTTGGGCTGAAGTAGCTCTTTCCGTTTCCGAAGGAATGGCAAGTTTCGTTTCGGCTTGACTAAGTATACACAAGTGTATACAATATCATATTGAATAGCAGGCAATTCAAGCGCTGGCTGGCTTCGCAGGGCTGTGTCTTTAGAAGTACGAAGTCGGGGCACCTGAAAGTCTTCCGGGGCCTCAGGGCGGCGGTGCTTCCGATGCACGGCGGCAAGAAACAGCTTGGGAAAGGACTAATGAAGGCGATCAAGAAGCAGCTGGGACTGAAGTAGGCTGGCTTCGTGCTCCTGGATTGAACATGTATCGGTATCCCGTAGAGCTTGAGCGCGACGACAACGACACCTACCTTGTTCGCTTCCCTGATATTCCGGAGGCGATCACGTTTGGAGAAGATGTCGAGGACGCGGTGCGTCATGCCGGGGAGGCCCTCGAAGCGGCGTTATCCACCTACATGGATCGACGCCTGGATATTCCAAGTCCAAGCCGACCACGAGGCAAAAAGACGCTTCTAGTTAGCCTTCCAGCCCTAAGCGACGCGAAGGTCGGGCTCTACATGGCTCTGCGATCAGCCGGCTGGAAAAAGGCCGATCTCGCTCGCCGCTTGGGGTTGCAGAGGTCCCAGATCGACCGGCTCCTGGACCTCAATCATCACTCTCGTCTCGACCAGCTCGAAGAGGCTTTCGCGGCCCTCGGCAAGAGGATATCCATAAACGTTCTGGATGCCGCCTAGCCCCCTTTTCTCACGACGGAACCGTTGGGTCGGGTCCCCCTGCGTCCGCCCGGAAAGGGGTCTCCGCGGGACCTGGTCGCGCGATCGAATGGGACAGCGTGAATCTCGCTGAGCTGACCGGGCCATCCAAACCCCTGTGATAGAAATGGTCCAACCGATTAGAGTTGCGCCTGCCACCCAGTTGCCATAAAATCAGATAATCATGGAATCATATATTTCTGCGACTCGTGCCGCTCGGAATTTCTCCGACCTGATCAATCGAGTTCGTTACCGAGGCGAGGAGTTCACCATAGAAAGGGGAGGGGAGCCGGTTTGCCGGCTGATTCCGGCGCGGCCGAGGAGGTTCACGCTTCGCGATATGGATGCGCTACTGCGTTCGACTCCTAAACCGGACCCTGCATTTTGGGAAGACCTAGAAAGAATTCAGAGACAGCAATCTCCTGAAGTCCCGAAGTCTCCATGGGAATCCTGATCGACTCCAGCGTGCTGATTGCGAGCGAGCGGGGCCAGCTGGATTTATCTGGCCTACTACAGGAGCAAGGGGATGAGGATGTAGCGATTTCGGCAATTACGGCATCGGAACTCTTGCACGGGGTACATCGCGCCGGCGCCGAGCATCGAGCGGCGCGTGAAGCCTACGTGGAGCGTCTTCTGTTGAACTTTCCCGTGGTCCCCTTTGAGCTGGTAACAGCTCGCACTCATGCCCGTCTGGCAGCCGAGTTGGCTAGTTCCGGCGTGGCCCTGGCACCCCACGATTTGCTGATCGCGGCCACAGCTCTTTCCATCGGCTACCGACTTGCGACGCGAGACCAACGCAGCTTCGCACTGATCCCGGAACTAAACACCCTTACTTGGTGAT
Source organism: Bryobacterales bacterium (assembly GCA_965248205.1). Taxonomy (GTDB): domain Bacteria; phylum Acidobacteriota; class Terriglobia; order Bryobacterales; family UBA6623. Next base: position 5,388,769 of record CBDFIS010000006.1, on the reverse strand, counting down.
GAACCGCGGCGCGTCATGACCGCCGCTCGATCCCCTGCTGTAACTGCTCCCGCAGCTCCGCTGGGTCCGCCGTCGGTTGTTTGCAAGTGAAATTGCGGCAGAGGTAGGCGGTAGGCTTGCCACCCATTTGCGGGCGGTTTACGAGCAGCGGTATTCGCTTTGTTGTTTCCGAATCATCGGGGTCCAACCTCGCCACAATCTTATTGGGAACGTACTGCTGGTGAACCGCGCGCAGCAGTTCTTTCGTTCCGGAGTCATCAGGGGATCCAACGATGGCGATCTCTTCGAAACCCTGATGCCAAGCTTCAACGCCGCTCAGCAACCGCTCGTGCTGGAAGGGCGAGCGCATCGTTTCACCGCCGGCAAAGAGCCGAATGATCTGTTCGGCCTTTTGCCTCAGGTTGCCGCGATCGAGCAGGATGCTCAGCTTCTGAAGATTCATCAGCATCACCGAGTTGCCGGACGGGATAGCGCCGTCGGTTGCCGTCTTGCTGCGCACGACTAGCTCTTCGTGATCTGAAGCGGTGAAAAAGAATCCACCGCCCGCTTCGTCCCAGTAGTATTCGATGGCTGTGTCGAGCAATTGTTCGGCGGCATCGATCCAGCGCAACTCGCCACTCCATTCGTAAAGCGCCAGTAGGCCCTCGATCAAAAACGCGTAGTCGGTGATATAGGCGTTTAGTCGCGCCCGTCCCTTGCCGTAAGTGGCCAGTAGTCGGCGGTCGCGCAACATCGCAGCAAGAATGAAGTCAGCCGCCTGCGCCGCGGCCGCCCCATAGCGGTTCTCCTCAAGCACGACCGCCCCTTTGGCCAGCGCGGCAATCATCAGACCGTTCCAGCCGGTGAGGATCTTGTCGTCGAGACCGGGACGCACTCGCTTTTCGCGAGCTTCGAACAACTTCTGTTGAACCTCCGCGACAGTGTTTTCTACCTTGGCCGGATCGAGGTTGTTCAGCTTCGCGATGACCTCGATCGGACGATCGACTTGCAGAATGTTCTTCGGTCCCGCCGGGACGTGTGCGTCGCCGGGATGGTCCCAATTGCCTAACTCAGTTACGTCATAGTGAGACGCGAACCACCTGCCTGCCTCTTCGCCGGCGATTTCCAGAACCTCGTCCCGAGTCCAAATGTAGAATTTGCCTTCCACGCCTTCACTGTCGGCGTCTTCACTGGAATAGAAAGCCCCTTCCGGGCTTCTCAGGTCCCGCAGGACGTAATCGAAAATGCCGCACGCCTTCTCCTCGAACGGCTTTTTGAGCTCGGGGCGTTCGGTCGCCTGAAGGCCATCAAGGTAAATGGAGCTTACCAGCGCCTGGTCGTAGAGCATTTTTTCAAAATGCGGCACCAGCCATTTGGGATCGGTTGAGTAGCGGTGGATCCCGCCGCCTAGATGGTCGAAGATTCCTCCGCTGCCCATCCTCTCGAGCGTCAACTCGACCACACTGCGATAAGGCTCGTAGCCGCCGTGGCGGTGTTCTCGCAGCAGCAGGTCCATCGACAAGCTCGGCGGGAACTTGTTCGTTCCACTTGACACGCCCCCCAGCGAGCTGTCGAACGCCCGCCAAAGCTGTTCGGCGGCCGCGCTTACGCCGGACCGCGGAAGGGCGTCACCGCCTTCTCCCGGCGCGTGCATCTCATGCATGGCGGTCACGACTCTGTCACCGTCGGCCTCCAGGGTGGAACCCTTCTCCTTCCAGGCTTCGGCTAGGTGAGACAGCAGAGCTTTGAATCCGGGACGGCCGTACATGCCCTCCCTTGGGAAGTAGGTTCCCGCGTACACCGGCTTCAAATTGGGGCTCAGAAACACACTCATGGGCCAGCCGCCGTGCCCCCCCGTATAGAGCATCGTGGCCGTCATGTAGATTTCGTCCAGGTCGGGCCGCTCTTCGCGGTCCACCTTGATGGAGATGAAATCGCGGTTTAAAAGCTCGGCCACGTCTTCCTGCTCGAAGCTTTCATGCTCCATGACGTGACACCAGTGACAGGCGGCGTAACCGATGCTGAGGAAGATCAGCTTGTTCTCTTGGCCCGCCCGCTCCAGAGCTTCCTTGCCCCAGGGGTACCAGTCCACCGGGTTGTGTGCGTGCTGGAGCAGATAAGGGCTGGTTTCGTGAACGAGCTGGTTGGTGTGTTTGGGCTCCATCGTCCCTGGATCATACCAGGGGCTGTTCGGCCAGACAGAGAGTGATGCATTTGCCGCTGTGGTTCGTAACCACCACCGCCCGATCCCATCGCAGACGCACCTAGTGGAATGCATACTGGGTTGAGGGCAGACCGGGTGAAGCGGTCAGAGAGGCTCAGCCGAGCTCGGAGTCGTGGGTGTCCGTCGGTTCGGAATCCAGGGACAAGGTGAAGCCTGGCTCGTGCTCGCACGGGAGATCCTTATAGTCGGCCTCCTCAACAAAGGAAAGGCCCACGCGGAAACTGCCGTCTTCTTGGCTTATGCAGTGCACAACTTGGGATCGGACCAGAAACTCGACGCAAAAATCAAGGCTATGCAGGTCACCCCGGACGATGACCACCGATCCCACCGATAGGGGAAAGCCTGTCAGCAATCCAAGGCCCCCTTGGCTCACGTCGACCAGGCGGGCGGAGACTGCGCGAGACTTTTGCGGTCTCGACTTCGCGGACCGGAAAACTGGTGGGGTATACGCAGCCGGGACCTCGATCGTAAGGTCCTCCGTGCGAAACTTTCGAGAGTGCACATGCTTGCGTCTCTCCGAAACCGCCAACCCTTGTTTGAGTTGTTCGGACAAACTGATGGAGCTCGGCACGAACTTGTCTCCTCTTGCTTATCAGCCCATGGCAGAAGTCGGGTGGGAGCGAAAAATGGGGACTGCCAGCCAATTCGCCAACCATCCTGGCCCTCGAAACGAAGCACTTAGCCTGAAGCGAATTGGCTGGCCGTACCCGATTTTTCGCGACGTTCACTTTCACCACGGGCTACTAGCTCACGGTTCCACGCCCCTTTGCACGTCGAATGTGCCTGGTCTTGTGGGGGGGCATCCTCGGCTGCCTCCTCGAACCGCCATCGGGGCTACCTAGTCAAGGGTTCCGCCCTTGATATCCCAGGGCACCGAGCCGCGCGCGTGAGCAAGCGGTCCAGAGATGACGCGCCCCAGCACCGTTGAATCCCCGTCTACCTCAACGCCGCTACATGAAACGAGCTCAAAATTCTCCTTCCGAGGCACGTAAGCAGCTAGTCCACTTATCGACCGCGACGACGGAAATAATGTGCGGAAGGTGGAGCACAGCCCTGGTAGCGGCTGGCGATTGCGTTGCCCAACTGGGACACAAGTCGGCGAGATGTTGCGGTCATAGAGGCGACTCGCCCAAAGCAGGCAGCCGTCCCCGGCAAAGCCGACGCCCATTGCGTGCTTCGACCCTCAGCCCGCGAAGAGAGACCCAGCTCAACTGGGAAGCGGCAGACGCCCCCGGGGCTCCGTGGCTTTTTCGCCGGCGATCCGGCTCGCCTCGCCGAAGACACTTCGAGAGCAATCACTAACTGCCGGAGACTACGGGGGAGGAATAGGGAACTCAGTTGGGCGTTGAGTCGGGCGTGGTCGACTGTTCCGAATCCAAAGACAACGAAAAGCCAGGGTCGTGCTTGCACGGAAGAACCTCATACTCGACCTCTTCTTCGGCAAAGGAAAGGCCCAGATGGTAACCGCCATCCTCGCGGTCGCTGCAATGAACAGTCCTCGACGTCACTTGGAACGCAAGGCAGGAATCAATACTATGAAGGTCACCCCGAACGGTAACGAGTTTTCCGACTGGTAGGGGAAAGCAAGTTCTTAGCCCAAGGCCCTGCGCGCTGACGTCAATCAGTTGTGCAGAAAGCACCTGAGGTCGGGTCTCTCGGCGGCTGGCTCGAAGAAACACTCCCGGGGTAGAGGAGCGCGGAATCTCAATTCGGAGCTCCTCGGTATGGAACCTCTGATGTCGACTTCTCTTGCGCTGTTCCGAAGCGTTCACCTGCCCAGCCAGCTCTTCATGCAAGTTGACGGGACTGGTCATGCGCTAATCATTCCTCCTTCCGCCGTCGCGCCACGCCGGATTCACACACGGCAGGCATGGAGCCAGTTGCGGGAAAGTGCGCTGGGGAGCCGGCAATGACTTCCCTGGCACATCTACCTCTCGTATACAGGGTCGGCGCCCACATAGTCTATGGCAGGAAAGTACCGAAAAGTGAACGGGCCCACTGTAATACGATGCTAGTCTCCTGTCCGGGCTAACTCTTTACAATAGCTTCTTTGCAGCGGCGCACCTTGTCGAGAATGACATCCGCAGTGGCTTTCCAAACAAACGGTTGGGGGTCGTGGTTCCAGATGGCCAGCCACTGATAGATCGCTCGCTCCAGTTCTGCCACACAATGGAAGGTTCCTCGGCGGATCATGCGGTCGGTGAGGAGCCCGAAGAGACGTTCGACTTGGTTGAGCCAGGAACTGCTGGTGGGCGTGAAGTGAAAGTGGAAGCGGCGCCGCTTTTTGGGTTGCAACCAGCGCTGGACGGCCGCGCTTTTATGGCTGGAGTAGTTGTCCATGATGAGGTGAACTTCTTGATCCAGCGGCACCTCTCTTTCCACTTGGTTGAGAAACCTGACGAACTCCTTGGCGCGATGCCGAGGCAGACAACTGCTAATCACTTTCCCGTTCAGGATGTTGAAAGCAGCGAACAAGGTGGTGGTTCCGTGGCGCTTATAATCGTGCGTTTGTCGCTGTGGCAAGCCGGGCCGTAACGGCAGAATCGGAGCCGTTCGGTCCAGGGCTTGGATTTGGCTCTTCTCATCCACGCACAGCACCAAAGCCCGGTCGGGCGGATGCAGATACAAGCCCACGATGTCCCGCACCTTCTCTTCGAACTGCGGGTCCTGGGAGAGTTTGAATTTCTCTACCCGATGGGGCTGCACCTCGTAACGTTGCCAAACCCCATGCACGAGCGTGCGGCTCACACCGAGATGCCGGGCCAGGGTGCGCACACTCCAGTGGGTCGCATCCGGCGGCCTGGTCTTCAAGGTCGTATCGAGAATCTTCTGCTCCAACTCGGGCGTCAACACACGTCGCGAGCGCTGGCGTTTTTGCCGCCGCCGGATCGCCTCCACCCCGCCCCGCGCGAAGGCGGCTCGCGTCGCGATCACGGTCGGACGCGACAAGCCGATCTGCTGCGCAATGGCGTGGTTGGGCACTCCCTCGCCAGCCAGCAAGATCAGCTGGCATTTCCGCGCCAACATCTGCGGCGTGCTTCCGGCACGGGCCATCGATTCCAGTACCTGTTTCTGCGCCGGATTGATGGCAAGCGGAGTCGCTGGGGTGAACATGCCCCATTACATCATGATCCCGCTATATTGTCAATAGTTATAACGGACAGGACACTAGTGTTTTCCCTAAGATCTTTTCTTGGGGGGATCTGTAAGGCGACCGGGAACTGGCGCGCAATTCTTACTAGCTGACGGTCGAACCACGTGACCGGCGCGGCTGGACTTCCGATTGTGACCGCGGCACCAACTTCGAGTCCTCGATCAAAAAAAAACGGCGATGCCGCTTGCATCTCGTCGCAGCCCTGTTATACTAGGGCCGCTATCCGGGCCGAGTTGCTCGCTTCGACAGTAGTCCGAGGCCACGCCCGGGTTAATCACTATCGAGGGAGGATGACGATCCATGCCGTTTTGTAGCCAGTGCGGTGCCGACATAACCGGCGTTAGTTTCTGTTCCAAATGCGGGGCTGCCGTGGCCGCCGAAGAGGGCGGAGCAGCGGAGTCAACCCCGGCCAGCACGTCAGGGGGCCAGTCCGGAGGAGCCGCCGCCGCGGCCCAACCCGCAGCTCAACCCTCATCCCAAGGGGAAGCGGCCTCGTCGGATAACGTGATGGGCGCTCTAGCCTATGTGACGCCAATTCCGGCGATCATCTTTTTACTTATCGATCCCTACAAGAACATTCCGTTCGTCCGCTTCCACTCCTTCCAGTCCCTCTTCTTCTGCGTGGCGGCGATCGCGATTGGCATCACCATGGCGATTCTGAGCATCATCCTGAGCATGGTAGGCATCGGTTTCCTGGTCGGCCTCCTCAGCTTCGTGATGAATATCGGTTTCTTCGTCCTCTGGATTGTCTTGCTCATCAAGGCTTTCCAAGGCCAGCAGTTCAAGCTACCCGTGATCGGCGACCTTGCTCAAAGCAGGTCTAGGATTTTCTGATTGCGGGTTTGTTGGCTCCCTTCCAGCGAGAGGGCCCGCTTGGGGTAAACACCGTGACATGAACTCGCCGACGCTTTCACGCCGGGGTGGCCGCGTTCACGACAGCCGGATCCTCTTGGGTTGCGCTGGCTTGCAGCCGGCTTGGGCCTGATACCGGCTCAACCAAGGCTGCCTCGCCGACTGCTGAGAAACTTGCTTGCAACTTCGCGTCCTCCTACATGACCTGGGACCTGCCTCCCCGAGACGATCCTCGCCCTAATTCCCGTCACAACCTCCCTTTTGGCAACAAGGCCCGCATTCAGTTGGAGGCCATTGTCGACGTGATCGACGAGGAGACGGGCGCTTCCGAGCAGTTCGTGCTCATCGCGCCCTGCCGCTCCGAATGGGTCTACGCTGAGAAGCAACTGTTTCAACTCCCCAGCCGTGAATACCGCAACATCTATTCACGCGCCGAAGAGCGCAGAATGGGACGAGCGATCACATACGGCGGAGAGTCTCATCGTGGCCATCCGGTCAGTGACACGTTTCAATCCCTCGAGATCGACATCGTCCGGTTCCCGCGGGGACGTGTTCTCGAAACGCCCGCCGCGGTGAATGAAGCGACCGGCAACAACCTCCCTCTGATCGGGCGCACCCAGATCCGTGAAGAGGCGCGTGGTAAGAGGTACGTGCTCGAGTATCCCATCAAGACGATGAACTTCCGACCGGAGAACTCTTCGTTTCAGGTGGACACCGGCCCTTTGTTAGTTCCGGATTTCGACAGCGGCGAACCGAAGGCGATCGATCGCCTCGAGATGGCGCACATTGTATACAACCGGTTGGACTACGCGGAGTTTATCCTGCGGCGCCCGACGCCGATCAACGACGACGAAGGCCGCGAGCTGGCTCGCGTGCTCCATTACTCGGAAACTCGCGAGTTCCCCGCGGTCTCTGAGATCCTGAGCGGCGAGAACGCGTGACTGCGTTCGCGTCTGGCGCTGCCTCTTGCGAAGCAGCCCACACTCCTGATGAGTTCGTAGTTTCAGGCGCTGGATGGCTACTGCCTTATCCAGCCAGCAAACGGAGCTTTACTGGCTGGCCTTACACTTAGTTCCGGGGCTTGGCGCCCGGAACGCGCTTAAGCTGGTTCGATCGTTTGGAAATCCTCAGGCCGTTTTCCACGCCTCGCTAACCGAACTGAAGGCCTGCGGCCTGCGAGCCCCCGTAGCGGAGGCGATCCACTCGGGCATCACTTTCGAAGATGCCGGCTCGGAACTGGAGAAAACACGTCAGGCAGGGATAGAGGTAGTTTCTTACCAGGATTCGCGCTACCCGCGCTACCTGAAGGAAATCTTCGATCCTCCGGTCTTGCTGTACGCCCGAGGAGAAGGTTAGCAAGCCGCCTGCCGGCGGCTGGGACAAACAGGAATGTTTGTCCGCACTGGGATTGGCCGATAGTGGGATCCAGCCAACGGCCGCAAGTCTCGGCAAAACGACCGGCGAGCCATGTGCTACGGGAGTCCGATGTGGACCCAAGGACGCGGACCCCGGAAAGGCCCCGGGTCCGCGCTACAGAGGCTTTGCGGCTTGTTAAGATCGCTACTCTAAGGCTTCCATCAGCTCGATGGATTTCTTGTGAAGCCACTGCTCGGGAGGCTGATTGAGATCGAACCCATGCTGTTCGTATACGATGTGACCCCGGGGATCGACGATCCAGTTACGTGGGATGCTCAACAATGGGATGAGTTTGTCGACTAGGGCCGTCGCAGGTAGGACAGGAAAGCTGTAGCCGTTTTCGGTCATGAAAGGATCGATCACCCCGGGGTTCTCGTCCAGGTTTAGCGTGATCACCTGAACGTCTTCGCGGTCTCTGAGCTGTTCGTGCATTTTTTGCACCACGGGAAGCTCGGGTAGGCACCACCCACACCACCTGGCCCAGAGGTTTACGAGCGTTTTCTTTCCCTTGATGTCGGCCAGGCGCCAGAGGCGGCCTTGTGTGTCCGTGATCTCGAACTCGGGCAGAGGCTTCTCAGATTTCTGCCAGCGCGTTGCAGAGGGTTCTTCGCCCGTCGCGCTGGAAGATATCTGCTCGTTGAAGGCCTGTAGACCTTCGAGCGTACCGCCCATCTCTTTCCACAGAACGCGGGCGCGCTCCGCCGAGTTCACGCGGAAGACCCGAGGACGCGAGGGTTCGGGATTGAAATGCGCCGCGGTCAGATAGCAGACGGCGGCATCCGGCTTGCGGCCTTCGGCTTCGGCCAGGCGGCCGCGCATCTCCCACAGCAAGCCTTGCTTGTGAGTGAATCCCTTCTTCGCCCGTTCAGTAGCATCGGGCACGGAATTCGAAAGTCCACAGAAGCGAATACCGTTGCAGGTCTTCGGTGTCTTTTACCATGCGCCGCAACCGTGAGACGCTACGCTCGATGAAAGCGGGGTTGTTAAGCCGGCGGCCCGCGGCGATCCCAGCGGTGCTGTCAGGACAGAAGCTCTGGAAGGCTTCCAGGTGTTCGACTGCTTTCGCAGTGTCCTTGAAAGCCGGGTACCCGACTTCTCCGCTCAGGTGCCGTCTGGCAGGGCTGCCTGCGGCGCTAGCGTCACGATACCATCCCCAGAGTGGCTGGATTCCGGATTCCCTCACGTCGGAAGTAACTGTCCGTTAGCTCCTGGCGGCAGCAGGCGAGGAAGACGGCCCGCACCCAGGGGACTAGGGACGTTCCCATCCGGAGGGGTGGTGTCCGAGTGCTTGGAATGCTGTAGGCTCGCCCGGTTTCCTCAGCGTCGCCGGCGCCCGCTGCTTTGAGCGACCGAGGCTTTGCGATAGGTGAGTGTGAACGAAGCGCTCTGGTGGGGAACCAAGAAATACATCGTGGACACGCAACGCATGGCGCAATAGTTTCCGCTGTCGTCCGGCATGGCGTTATAGGGAAACTTCTGTTGAAATCCGAAGGAATTCTTTACAGCGATGGCCGGATAATGCTTGCCGGTCACGATCACTCCCATGTCCGGGACCGTTAGGAGAAACGTATCTCCCAAACGGTCAGTGTTGCCGCGCCGGGGTTCAAACTTGAACGTGACTTCGAGCATCTTTGGCAGCGTATCCCACAGCTCCTGTGACAACGGCGAGAAGAAGTCGCGCTCAACATCTTTGATCACAGATTGCTTGCTGGGGGTTTGGACGGCGGTTATGCTGAAGCTCGCATCATCCTGCCCGTATGAGGATCCGGCGAGTAGCAGGGACAAAAGGCAAAGGGGGAGTAGCTTTGTCATAGCGACAGCCGTCATTCTCCAGTTCGAGCGGCCGGCTTCCGCTCTAGTAGCACACGGCGGAACCTTCGATTGATGCCACGCGACTTCTGGGACGCCGCTTGTGACAATCCCTGATTTTTTCACACCTTCCAGTCCCCAGTTTTCGCTCCTACATGACGTGTGCTACGGGCTGCTAGGCCGGCAGCGCCAGTACTGATTGTTCAAAGCCTTACCGGCCGATTTTCATGCGCGGACTGAAGCAGCGCCGCTAGCGTAGCAGCGTTCCCTCGGCTGTCGTCCAGCGAGATGACAGGCTCGCCGCCGTCCAAGATGCTCGCCTCGACGCCCTCGAGTTCACACTGATAAGCGTTAGGCTTCTCATAGGTGATGGTCTGCTCTTCGATGCCTGCCGCGCTGTCCCCAAAGGTCTCGCCGTCAGTTTCGCCCTCTCGCAAGATCGTGAGGTGGGCCGTCTCCCCAATACGGTTCAACCAAGGGTGGTCGAGCAGGATCCGGCCCTTGCTGCCAATTACCTGGGCGCTCCAACAGGCAGTGACTTGAAAACTGGACGCGATTTGGGCCAGGGCACCGGAAGCGAAGCGTAGCTGGCCTGCGAACGACAGATCGACGCCGCTATCACCAAGGACCTGCTGGGCCTCCACCTCGACGGGATTGGCGCCAGTCACGGCGCGAGAAAAGCTGACCGGGTAGCTGCCTATGTCCCAGAGGGAGCCGCCCCCGAGGCTGGGGTCGAAGCGGATATCGCCTTCCCGCTCGAGTGTGAAACCAAAGAAGCCCTGAATAACGCGGATGTCGCCGATGTCGCCGTTGGTAACCCATTCCCGAACTTGTCTCGTCTGCTCGTGGTAGCGATACATGGCCGCTTCCTGTATGAGGACGCCGTTCTTGCGCGCAGCCTCCGTGATGCGGTCCCCTTCCTCGGCGGTAAGCGCCATCGGCTTTTCGCACAAGACGTGCTTGCCTTGCTCGGCGCTTTTGACGCACCACTCGGCGTGCATCGAATTCGGGAGAGAAATATAAACGGCATCCACTTCCGGATCGGCGAGCAGCCCGTCGTATCCCACATGCGCTCGCGGGATTTTCCACTCCTCGGCGTAGCGGTCTCCCGTCTCCTTTGTTCTGCTGGCGACGGCGACCAGCTCACTGCGCTCGGAGTTCCCAATCGGTAGGATCAATCTGTCGTTGATACGGGCCGTGCTCATCAAGCCCCAGCGCAGTTTTTTTCCTGCCATTACCCAGCTCCTTGTTGCGGTTATCGATCCAGCGAGTTGACCGTTTCACAATACTATCAAGCTCCACATCCAGCAGGTAGCTGACGGGACGCTCAGTCTTTGCTTTCAGGTAGGGACAAGCCTCTTGACTGCACAGCTCCCGGGGCTTAATCGTGCGTTCGCAAATCACGCCTGCGGGGGAGTGTGCAGCTTACCACCCGAACAATCTTTCCAAGAGATCAGGGACGAATCGGAGCACTGGGTACAGCAGCCGATCTATGTCACGATCGAGCGATTCCGGACTGTACGCGTAGAAGAGCAAAACCCCGACAGCGAGCAGGAGAACAATTGTCAAAAGGTGTTGCCTCATGAGCGGTCGTCCTTAACTGGCGCTGTGGTGATGGTAGCGCGAAGCACGCTACATCATGTTGCGAAGTTCGACTTTCTTCCAATCCTCGCCCACCTTGACCTCTACGCTGCTGGCAAGGATCGCGGCGTCGTGAAGAGCCCCCCTGACTCGAATCGCGGAACCAACGTGCTCCGCCAGAGAGGGTGAGGGGGCAATGATGATGTAGAACTTCTTATCCTCGGTCAGCAACGCTCCCGGCGTTCCGTTATTGAGGCACATGGTGCCGCATTTCTTGCCGGGGAAGTGATAGTTGTAGGTGAGCTCGTTGTCGATCAAATAGCAGCGGCTGTCAACCAGCGTGCCTTCAAACGTGCCTCGCTCTTCTGCAGGCAACTGCCACGACACGAGCCCGCAGAACAAAATCAGTAGGTGGAGTTTAGCTATCTTTTGATGCATGCCAGCCCTCCGAGTGGGGCAAGGCGGCGAGCAGCATCCACCTCGCAGCCTAGCGGCGAATGCCTCGCCCACCGCTTGCCGGGGTCGCCTTCTGCAGGCCAGCCTACCACAACCGAACAAGAAATAATCTATGTAAACTGCAATGTCGCGTCCCACCAGTCCCTGAAAGCAGCAGGCCGTTCCCGTGATCGATCCCGGGATGGCGTCTGGGGTTGTCACTTCGGTCTCCTGAGATCGCCGTGGTAGTGGGCGGCGATAGCTCCCGAGCGTTGTGGTTGGCTTCGCTCAGTCCGTAGCCTCTCGCCGGCGGCGCGGGAGGCGAGATCCTGTGTTCAGGGGGCAAGGCGTTGCATTTCTAAGCATGTAGGCGTATATTCAGGAACTCGGTGTCGGTGAGCGACCACCCGCCGGAAGGCAACCCAAGTTTGGAGCAGTGAGGCTATGAACCTAAAAGTTGGTTCCGCCCCGGATTCATGGGGTGTTTGGTTCCCTAGCGACCCTAAGCAGATCCCTTGGCAGCGATGCCTGGATGAGATCGCAGAGGCCGGCTACGAGTGGACAGAACTCGGACCGTACGGATACCTGCCCACGGACCTATCCGTACTGCGCTCGGAACTCGAGCGCCGCAAGCTCAAGATCTGCGGAACATTCATGATGCCGCACTTGGAGGATGGAGACGCCTGGCCGGAAATCGAGAAAGAAGCCACGAACGTAGGCAATTCCCTGACCGCCCTCGGCGCCGAGTTTGTCATCCTGATCGACAACACCTACTCCGACGTTGACGGCAAACCGGTCCGTCCCAGCCGGCTGGATGATGACGGTTGGAAGACGAGCATCGAAAACACTCACAAAATTGCTGATCTCGTCATTGAACGGTTCGGGCTCAACCTCGTCTATCACCCTCACTCCGAAACCCACGTCGAATACGAAGATCAGATTGAGTTGCTCTTGGAGCAGACTGATCCCAGCCGAGTTTCCATGGCCCTTGATACCGGTCATCATGCCTACCGCGGCGGCGACCCGATCGCCTTTATGCGCCGCCATCACGACCGGATCCGCTATCTGCACCTCAAGAGCGTGGATCCAGATATTCAGAAGAAAGTAGAACGCGAGAAGATCGCGTTCGCCCCGGCTGTCGCGATGGGGGTGTTCTGCGAGCTCGACCAAGGTGCGGTGGATTTCTTGGCGTTCCGCGACGTCTTGCGCGAAGTGAACTACGAGGGCTGGGCGGTTGTTGAACAAGACCTCTATCCCGCCGATTTCGACACCCTCCTCCCGATCGGGAGGCGCAACCGGGAGTATTTGCGGGAAATCGGAGTCGGGTAGTCCGGGCGGGGCGCCGGGCAGCGCCGGAAATTCTCGACCAGCATGATGTCGCTGTCGCAGTCCCTCCAACGCAGTACCTTCGCTCCAGACCAGCCCCGCAGGGGCATTGGAAAACGGACTACCTATTTCCAAATATACCGTTCATCGAATTCAATGCCCTGCTTCCTCAGAAACGACAACAATTCGTCCTGAAACGACACTTTCCTATGATGTTCTTCTTGACCCGCGATGTACTCCTTCACTGCCTCCGTACGGGAATGACTCACGCTGAATGCCCCATAGCCTGCCTGCCAGGCGAACGTTCTCTCTGCGGGAAACTGCTCGCGTACCCACCGAGACGATTTTGCCTTCACGATTCGCATCATCTCGGCGACTGAGATCGTAGCCGGCATGGATACCAACAAATGCACATGATCTGATGTGCCGTTGATGACGAGAGCTTTCCCGCCTAGATCCCGTATGATCCCTCCCATGTAGGAGAGCAGGCGAGGCCTGATTTCGACCTTTAACAATGGCCGTCGTTCTTTGGTAGAGAAGATCACGTGGGTCAACAGGTGCGTGAAAGTCTGTGCCATGTTCCTACGCCCTTACAGGGCTTGTTGGGCTTTGCCAAACACTAACCCAGGGCTGATCGCCCTGGGCTATTATCCCCCGCCCCTGCGGGGCTCATCATTCCAAAGGCCGGAGCTGCCCGCCTCAGCTTTCCCTCGCCCCTTCGCGGCTCCTGATTCCGTGTGCGGCCCTTTTCCCTCGTGCCCCTGAGCTCCCGACTCTGTGCTCGGCCCCCTGGTACCAGAGCTGGTCAGCTCGGGCCATTATCTCCTACCCCTGTGCGGGGATCCTGATTCTGTGCTCGGCCTCTTGTCCCAGGGCTGGTCGAGCGGTTAGCCGGGCTCGCGGCGTCGTTGATCTTGAAGCCCCGAAGGGGCGCCGGATCATAGCCCAGGGTGAAGCGAAGCGAAACCCTGGGTAAGAAGAGCGACAACCTCACAAGCCCTGCAGGGGCGTAGGAAAACACTGTCCCCCGCCCGGACTTCGCACAATCCCACCGAGGTAGGCGAACAACTGGGGACGAATCGGCTCCTTGAGCAAGGGGGCCCGGTCCTTCGTCGCGAACACGACGTGGACCAAGATTCAGTGCAGCGTTTGCGCCATGATTTCCTGCCGCCCCTTCGGGGCTCAGCTTTGTTTTCCGCTTGCCTAGGGTTTCGCCTGACGGCTCCACCCTAGGCTATAATCCTGCCGCCGCTTCGCGGCTAACCACACGACACAGCAGGCAACAATCGAACAGATCCCCGCCCGTCAGGCGCGGGCCGGCGCGCAACAACCGGACAGAGCCGCGCCGCCCGAGCCCGGGCCCGCGGGCTAACGCCCGCGGCTCCGTGCGGCTAAGTCGGAACGTGGGTAAACAGAGCCGCACCCGAAAAGGTGCGGTCGAGTTGTCGCGACTACGAGGGGTTTCTCCCATCACCGAGGTCATTCGCAACCTTGACCGCAGCCTCCCGGCTGCGGCTCTGTCGTGTGATGTTCGGCAAGCCGGCAGTGGACGCCGAACCGTTGGCACGACTGCCTCCGCTGCCCCCCTCAGCGGAAATTTTCCACCAGCATCAGATCGCTCTGGGACTGATCGACTTGCGCGTACAACATGAACCGGCTGTCGGGGGAAACCGTTAGGCCGAAATACGCTCTAACTCCGGGTGGAAGTGAATGGATCGTTGTCGCACGACCCGTAGCAAAGTCGAAAAACCGAATCAAGGAACTCCCGCCTGGTTCATCCGTATCCGGTGCCGGAATGAAGTAGATCCCCTGGGGCGTGACAGAGAAGTTGAGGAAGGCAAGTACTGACTCAAGCACCTGGGTCTCTTCACCTCCGCCTACGCGAACTTTCCAGAGGCTTGCTCTGAACAAGCGACCTTTCGTGTAGTACACAAATTTGCCGTCGGTCGATTCGAACGCCACGATGCCTCCGTCTTGGGTCACCTGGATGGGTTCGCCACCCCCAACCGACACCTTCCAGACCTCGCCCCGGCCGCTGCGTCGGGAACCGAAGTACACCCATTCGCCGTCTTGCGACCAACTAGGCATAGCGCCACCCACAGGATGAGTGGTGAGGCGTATCGGGTTGCCTCCCCTGGCGCTGATGACGTAAATGTCTTGGTGCCCTTCCGGGTTCGAGTCGAAGGCGATGCGCCGGCCGTCGGGCGACCAGCGTGGCGTTCCAGAATGCGCACCTTCCTTTAAGAACAACGGCGCGGCATTCGAGCCGTCCGCATCGCTCAGCCAGATCCCGTAAGTCCCCGTCCGACTCGATTCAAAAGCGATTCGCTTGCCATCGGGAGAGTATTGCGGATTGTAGTCGGCGCGAGTCGATGAAATGAGGCGTGTCGCGGCAGCGGCGCCGCTTCCCGACTCGCGCAACGGGAGGCGCCAAATGTTTGTGTCTCGGGATCGCTTCGTATAAGCCAGCCGGTTAGCTCGCCGGGAGATGGTGGGGAGTCTTGCTCCCTCACCGGCGACGGGCAATCGTTCCGGCTTGCCGGACCTAGAAACTGAAATCCTCCACAGACTCATAGACTCAACAAACCGGCCGCTTGCATAGACAATCTCCCGCCCGTCGGGACTCCAGGTAGGACTCCAGGATGGCAGATTCTGGAATGTCAGCCGTTTCGGTTCTCCATTTGGTGTAAGGTCCTCGGCAAGGTCGAGCAGGTAAATGTCGGAGGCAAAACCGCCGATTACCCTTACGAAGGCCAGACTTCGCCCATCTGGGGAAAAGGCCGGACCGGCATCGCCTATCGATTCCGCCGGCGGAGATGTCAGCCTGCGCTTTTCACCGCTCTCGGTTGACAGCAGGAACAGCGCGAAGGGGTCGCCGGGTGAACTTCGTTCGACAACGACGAGCTCTTTGCCGTCGGGGCCCCAGGCTAGGGAGGGCGCTGTTTCCAATTCTGCGGGTAGCTGATCTCAGCCACCAAGCGCTCAGGGCCCCCGAGAGCCGGGATCAGAAGCACGGCAGCTTTCTCCCTGGGCATCGCTCGTAGGAAAGCGATCCTGCGTCCATCGGCTGACCAGGCCGGACTGAAGTCTGGGGCCGGGTCGGTGGTCAGCCGTAGGGGAGTCTCGGAGCCTATCATTTTGACGTAGATATCCAAATTGTCCTGGTTTTCTCCGTCCCAGCAGAAAGCTACTTGGTTCCCGTCGGGGGAGAAGCTCGAGGAGAATTCACTGCCCGGATAGCTGGTCAAAGGGACCGCCTGGAGGGCTTCCGGGGGCGCATCGTCAGAGGGCCCGAATACACCCATCCAGGCGCTGATGCCCAAGATGACGGCGATCACCACGGCAGCACCGGCAATGTACCAACCCCTTCGCTGGACGGGTTTCGACAAGGGCTGCGCCCGACGGGTGTCGCGCGCCCCCAACTCGGTCTGCTTTTGCAATTCCCGCAGATCGACCAGCATCTCGCCCACGTGCTGATAACGTGACTCGGGGTTCTTGGCGAGGGCTTTATTGGCAATTCGCTCCAGCTCCTTGGGGACACCCGTCCGCAGGGCCGACAGCGGCTCGGGGTCCTCGTTCATGACCGAGTACAGAACGGCCTTGTCGTAGTGGCCTTTGAAGGGGAGCTGGCCACTGATCATTTCGTAGAGCACCACGCCCAGCGCCCAGATGTCGGTACGGTGGTCGACCGTCGCGCCTTCGGTCTGCTCCGGCGACATGTAGGCGACCGTTCCTAGCCTGGACTCGGGCTTGGTGATCTTCGACCCACCCGCAAGCTGAGCCAGCCCGAAATCCATGATGGTGACGAGTTGCTGGGAGCCAGCGCCTGTGATCATCAAGTTGGCCGGCTTGATGTCGCGGTGGACGACTCCTTTCTCATGCGCAGCTTGTAGGCCCTGCGCCGTTTGGGTGGCGATATCGAGCGCGTCTTTCAGCTTGAGGGGTCCGGCCTCGATCCTTGTTTCGAGGCTGTCTCCCTCGATGAAGGCCATCGCGATGAACGTCCGTCCGCCGGCCTCCGCGATCTCATATACGGTGCAGACGTTTGGGTGGTGCAACGCAGCGGCTGCTTTGGCTTCCCGCTCGAACCGCTTACGGGTTTCCTCATCTGAGACAAGATGTGGGGCCAGAAACTTCAGCGCAACGGGACGGTCCAAGGACGTATCCTCGGCCTTGTAGACCACGCCCATGCCGCCCTCGCCGAGCTTCTCGACGATTTTGTAATGCGAGATCGTTTGACCGATCATGGTTACGTCATGCGCTTCGACCGGCAAGAGTGCCGGTCGCTACCAGGAAATTGTACCGCCGAACGGCTGCTTCGAACGGCCCGTGGTAGAAGTATACGTCGCGAAAAATCGGGTACAGCCAGCCAATTCGCTTCAGGCTAAGTATTTGTGTCGAGGGCTATGACGGGGGCGAATCGGTGGCAGTCCCCATTTTTCGCTCCCGCACGACTTGTGCCACGGGCTGCTGAGCGAAGACTAGCGGCCTTCCCCGACAATGTCCATCCAAGCCGAGATCAGGGCCGAGGGCTGGGGTCGTCCCACGACTGCACGAGGCGGTTTAGCTCAGCCAGTCGCTTGAGTAATCCGGGCAGCAGATCAAGTCGCAGCGCGTTCGAGCCGTCGGAAAGGGCGCGCTCGGGAGCCTCGTGAACTTCCATGAACACGGCGTCCGCGCCCGCCGCCACGCCGGCTCGAGCCAGTGGCTCGATGAACTGCGGCTGGCCGCCGCTGGCGCCTTCTTGCGCACCGGGCAGTTGCAGGCTGTGGGTTACATCGAACACTACCGGATAGCCGAACTCTCGCATGGTGGGAAGGCTGCGGAAATCCACGGTCAGATTCTGGTAGCCGAAGGTTGTCCCGCGCTCGGTCAACAGAATCTGGTCATTACCGGTAGCAGCCACTTTCTCGGCGGCGAAGCGTATTTCCGACGGCGAGAGAAACTGGCCCTTCTTGATGTTCACCACCCGCCCGCTGCGCCCCGCTTCCACCAACAGATCTGTCTGCCGGCATAGAAAAGCGGGGATCTGCAGCACGTCGCAAACTTCCGCCGCCGCGCCCACTTGTCCGACTTCGTGTACGTCGGTCAGAACGGGGAGTCCGGTCTGCTTTTTGACCTCCCCAAGGATCCGAAGACCCTCTTTGAGGCCGGGGCCGCGATACGAGGCTTGGCTGGTACGGTTGGCCTTGTCATAGGAGGCTTTGAAGATCACCGGCAGGGCGGCTTCTTCGGCAGCCTGCTGGACGGATCGCGCTGTCCGAATCGCATGCTCTTCGGACTCAATAACGCAGGGTCCGGCGATCACCGCCAGGGGGCAGCCGTTGCCGATTTTCAGTGAACCGATGCTTACGGCGTTCATGGTTTTCTGCCTCGTCCGCGATTGAAAGAATCGTGGACAGAAAGGTGTGAAAAAATAACCTCAACCTCAGTGCAACGAATTGCGCCCAAGCGTCGACAAGAGTGTCCACGCGGCAGACGTAGGCGTCTGCGCCACAACATCAGACACCGCAAGCCCAACGGTCGAGCTCCGAGCGCAGGGCAACAATCGCCCCGGTGGCGCAGGTCCCCAGACCGGCCGTGTCGGTACTCCTACCGACACCTGTTGCCGTGCTGCCGACACGCAACGACCCAGGTCGGGCTGAACGTGTCGTTCGACAGCCAGCGCCACCACATGCACTTTATCCCGTCCGCGTTGGCCGACCGCTTGCTGACGGGCGCGGCGCAGAAACTCCAACTTCATACTGAGCCTTGTTTCCCCATGAGTCGACATGAGTGTCGACTCGGCAAGCTAAGAGCTTGCGCCACAAACGGCTGTCCCCATTCTTTTCACACAAACTTTCGGGTGCGGCCCCGTTGTTCGACTGGGTCTCGGATGAATGTTCCTTCTGAACAGTCTACTAGGGCTGGTCGCTACTCCACGGCGCGCAGTCGCAGAAATTGGTCTGTTTCGGCCTTTTGCTCTTGCGCCTGCCGACCGAGCGACCGGTGATAGGAAGCTCCGACAAAAGCACTGAAAAGGGGCTGGGGCTCGAGAGGTTTCGATTTGAACTCGGGATGGAACTGGCAGCCCAAAAACCAGGGGTGTTCCTGGAGCTCGCAGACTTCGACGTATTTTCCGTCCGGGGTTTCGCCAGAGACGATCATTCCGCGGGCTTGGATCGCTTCCTTGTATTCGAGATTGAATTCATAACGGTGGCGATGCCGCTCGCTGATTTCCTGCCGGCGATAGGCCTTCTCGGCCAAGCTGCCGGGGGCGAGCCGGCAGGGCCAGGCTCCGAGCCGCATCGTGCCACCGAGGTCCTCCACTCCCTTGAGCTCACGCAGCTTGAAAAAGATGCGATGCGGCGTGGCGGGGTCGAACTCGGTCGAGTGAGCGTTCTCCAGTTCGCAGACGTGCCGTGCGAACTCGATCACCATGGTTTGCATTCCCAAGCAAATGCCGAAATACGGTACCTTCTCCTCTCGGGCGTAGCGGATAGCCTCGACCATGCCCTCGATACCTCGAATACCGAATCCGCCCGGCACCAGAATGCCGTCCAAATCTCGTAGTTGGGCGTGGGCGTTGGAACGGGTGATATTCTCCGCCTCGACCCACCGGATGATCACGCGAGCGCTATGAGCCAGCCCGCCGTGCAACAGCGCTTCGCGGAGACTTTTGTAGGAGTCTTCATACCCCACGTATTTGCCCACGATGCCGATCGTCACTTCCCCTTTGGGATTTCGCAAGCGCTCGACCATCTCTTCCCATGCTTTTAAATCGCGCGGTCGGGCTTCCATCCCTAAGGATTGGAGGATGATCTCGTCCACCCTCTCTTGGGCGAAACTGAGAGGGACTTGGTAAACCGAATTCACGTCCCGCGCCGCGATAACCGCCTCGCGCCTGACATCACAAAACAGGGCGATCTTTTCTTTCAGCTCGGCGGACAAATCGGTTTCGGTTCGGCAGAGCAACAAATCCGGCTGGATGCCGATGCCCCGCAGCTCCTTTACGCTGTGCTGTGTCGGCTTGGTCTTGAGTTCGCCGGCGGCTGCAATCCAAGGGACGAGGGTGACATGGACAAAAATACAGTTCTCGCGGCCCAGCTCGTGCCTCATCTGGCGGATGGCTTCCAAATAGGGCAATGACTCGATATCGCCGACCGTCCCACCGATTTCCACGATCACGACATCCACGTCGTCCGTCGAGACTTTCTGGATGGCTGCTTTGATCTCGTTAGTAACGTGGGGAATCACCTGCACTGTCTTGCCTAGGTAATCTCCCCGGCGCTCTTTTGCCAGGATGCGTTCATAGATCCGGCCGCTGGTCCAGTTGTTCGCTTGTGTGAGTTTGGCGTGCGTGAAACGTTCATAGTGCCCCAGGTCCAGGTCGGTTTCCGCGCCATCATCGGTGACGAAAACCTCCCCGTGCTGGAAGGGACTCAAGGTGCCCGGATCCACGTTGAGGTAGGGGTCGAATTTCTGCAGGGTTACCCGCAGA
The DNA here is from genome assembly GCA_965248205.1 of Bryobacterales bacterium. Lineage (GTDB taxonomy): Bacteria > Acidobacteriota > Terriglobia > Bryobacterales > UBA6623. Next base: position 5,368,513 of record CBDFIS010000006.1, on the reverse strand, counting down.
CCCCGGCTCTCGAGCAAGTAGCCGATCGAGGACGCCGCAATGCCTTTGCCAAGCGAAGAGACAACCCCGCCAGTCACGAAAATGTATTTCTTCATTGCGTCCATGGGCTGGCCGGATTGCTCACGAGCTGACAGGCGGACTCCCGCACCAAGACCCACCTGAGTGGGTAATCTTTTGTTCGGTTTATAAGGAAAGGAGGGGTGTGGGACACGGGCGGCAGCTGCTGCCGAGGGCTTGCCAGGTGGGCAAATGCCGTGTCGTAGGCCGGTGCAGGCTTCACGTCAGCGAGCACGTAAGCTAAAGTCTAGCACAGGCTTAAGTCGTATGTTAGAATCAGGATGGCTTTTTCTCAAGTCAGCGCCTTTTGCGCCTTTCTTCGCTGGAGAGGTGTTGTGGGAGTGGGTGTACTAGCAGTGTTTACGGGCCCCAGATTCATTCGCGGGGTGGCGTTTTCGCTTGTAGCGGCGCTGCCCGCTTTCGCGGCCGACGCCAAGATTGCCCTCAAGAACCGTACTCCTGAATCCTCCCGGTCTGAACTCCCGACGCGAGCATCAACCATCAAGGTTGACGTACCGCTGGTCCTCATCAACGTGACGGTAACCGACCCGATGGGGCGGTTCGTCACGGGGCTCGAAAAAGGACACTTCAAGGTACTCGAGAACAAAGCTACCCAGGAGATCACCCAGTTTGGGGCCGAGGACGTGCCCCTATCACTGGGCATTGTTTTCGACGCGAGCGGCAGCATGGGTCACAAGATGAGCAAGGCCCGCGAAGCGGTGGCGCAGTTCATGAAGACGTCCAACCCCGAGGATGAGTTCTTCCTAGTGCAATTCAACGACCGTCCTAAGCTGATGATCGGCTTTACTACCAGCTTGGAGGAAGTTCAGAATCGTCTCACGTTCACACGACCAAAAGGGCGCACCGCACTGCTCGACGCGGTCTACCTGGCAATCAGCAAGATGAAAGAAGGCGTGAACGGGAAAAAAGCGTTGTTGATCATCTCCGACGGCGGCGACAACAGCAGCCGTTATACGGACCGCGAAATCAAGCGTTTGGTCAAAGAAGCCGATGTTCAGATATACGCCATCGGCATCTTCGAGCCCATGGCCAGCCGCGGACGCACGCCCGAAGAGCTGGCCGGCCCGGGCCTTCTGAGCCACATCGCCGAGCAGACCGGAGGCCGCCAATTTCCTGTCGAAAACATCAACGAACTGCCCGACGTCGCGGCCAAGATCGGCATCGAACTGAGGAACCAGTATGTTCTGGGTTACGTCCCTAGTAATCAGGAGAAAGACGGCAAATGGCGGCGCGTGAAGGTCGTTACGAAAAAGATCCGCGGCATGCCGCAGCTCCGCGCGCACTACCGCCTGGGATACTATGCCCCGACCCGCTAGGCAGCGGGGCTTCCATTGATTAGGACGTGAGTTTGGCGAAAGCAAGCATTCGCTCATCAACACGGGTCCGGCGATTTCCGCATGCCCGGATGCTCCTAGCGGTTAGCCTGTTCCTATTGGTCTTCGCCTTACTGAGTCCCGCCCAGAACCGCGTAGCTAGCAAGCGTCAAGACGACCCAGGACTCACCTTCCACGCAGGCACGAAATTGGTCGTTCTGCACACGACGGTGCTAGACAAACAGAAGCACTTCGTAACCGACCTGCCTCAGAACGCTTTCAAGGTCTACGAAGACGACGTCCTGCAAACGTTGAAGAGGTTCCTCCGCGAGGATATTCCTGTGTCGCTGGGCATCCTGGTCGACAACAGTGGCAGCATGCGCGACAAGCGTCAGCGGGTCAACGCGGCGGCGTTGGATTTCGTCAAAGCGTCGAACCCCGAGGATGAAGTCTTCATCGTGAACTTCAATGACGAAGCCTTCCTTGACAGCCCGTTCACGAGCGACCTGCTGCGTCTGCAAGACGCGCTACAGCGTATCGACTCCCGGGGGGGCACGGCGCTCTACGATGCCGTCACGATGTCGTTGGACTACCTGAAGGAGAAGGCGAAGTGGGACAAGCGCGTATTGGTCATCGTGACGGATGGCCTCGATAACGCCAGTCGTCCCAATAACACTCTCGAGAGGCTGGTCCGCGTTCTGCAGAGTAAAGAAACTTTGATCTACGCGGTGGCTTTGCTAAGCGACGAAGCGCCGCGCGACGCAAAACGTGCCGCGCGTGCCGTCAAACACATTGTGCGCGCTACTGGAGGGGCGGCTTTCTTCCCCAAGACCTTGGGCGAGGTCCACGCCATTGCCCAGCAGATCGCGCAAGATATCCGCAATCAATACGTGCTGGCCTACACGCCACAGGATACGTTGAAGACCGGCTTCCGGAGCGTTAAGGTTGTCCTCAACGGAAAGGCCAAGAGACTGCAGGTCAGACATCGGCCCGGATACTACGTTGAATAGTTCCCGGGGTTCTTCCCAACTGCCCCGTTTGAAACGCCAGCCTGGTGTTTTCCCAAAGTCGATCGCCGTTCTACGCTTTCTCTGGAACAGTACTCGAGGCTACCGACTGCGCCCTTGGGCCAGCCCGTACCTGAGGTGGCGCATCGAGACGTATTGGGGATGGCCCGCCGAGGCGATTGACGCTGGAAGGTTCTGGAGCTTCACCTGGCGGCAGCGCCGCTCGGTTGGCCGCTTTATATGGTGGGCGGGGGAAATGGGATCACAGAAACGCCATCGTCTTGATGCCTGAGATGTCAAATCGGCGGCGGCAACGCATGTTGCGACACGCAACCTTTTCGTCTTTAAGAACCATATAAGACTGTGCCTTCGCGAAACGGGCTCGGTCACGCTCGTCACCGCCCGGTGGCAGTTTCTGCCTCTTCTTGCGCACCACCCAGCGCAGCCCGTATTCGGCCACTTCCCGGCAGTGAGGACAGTTCAGCCGCGCCGGCTTGGTCGTTTCCGATTCCTGGTAATAGTCTGTCTCCCGCATCGCTTGCCCTTTCAAGCAGGAAGCCGCCGGTCCGTTACAGTCTAGCTCGAATCGGTCCGGGAGTGCTCCGCATCGCGTTGGTCAGCCTAGCAGTCCGTGGTAAAGTAGACGTCGCGAAAAATCGGGTACAGCCAGCCAATTCGCTTCAGGCTAAGTGGCTTGTTTCGAGGCCGTGATAGGGAAGCGAATCGGTGGCAGTCCCCATTTTTCGCTCCTGCACCACTTTTGTCACGGGCTGCTGGGCCAGCGTAGCAACTCCCGGTGCGCCTTATCCGGCAGCGCCCAGCGGTCGTGTGCGAGGGTTTTGGAATCCAGCTATAATCTCCTGTTTGTCGCGGAATTCAGATTATGGAAAACAAGGGTCTCCATCAGAGCAGTTTCGAGCTGGAACAGCACGGCCTAGATGAGGTCGGAACAGCCTACTGGAACCTAGGGCCGGCGCGGCTCACAGAGGAAGCGCTGGCGCGCGGCGAGGGACAACTGGCCGCCAACGGCTCGCTCGTCGTCCGCACGGGAAAATACACCGGGCGTTCACCCGGCGATCGATTCATCGTAAGCGACGAGTCCACGGAGGGCACGATCGACTGGGGTCCGGTCAACAAAAAGATATCCACGGAGCAGTTCGATCGTCTCTTGGCCAAGATCCAGGCCTACTTGAAGGGTCGGGAGGTTTTCGTCCAGGACTGTTTTGGCGGCGCGGCCCCTGACTATGGACTGCCGATTCGTACGGTCCACGAACTCGCCTGGCACAGCTTATTCGCCCGCCAGCTTTTCGTCCAGCCGGAGCCCGGGTCGACGGTGGAACACGTTCCCGAGCTCACCGTCTTGTATGCCCCAGGAGCAGTTGCCGATCCCGATACGGACGGCACGCGTTCAGAGGCGTTCATCGTCTTGAACCTTGCCCGAAAGATGGTGATCATCGGGGGGACAAGCTACGCGGGAGAAATGAAGAAGTCCGTCTTTACCACCCTGAACTACCTTCTCCCGGACAAGAAAGTCTTCCCCATGCATTGCTCGGCGAACGAGGGACCGGGCGGCGACGTCGCTCTCTTCTTTGGCCTCTCCGGCACCGGCAAAACGACCCTCTCAGCCGATCCCGGTCGACGCCTGATCGGCGACGATGAACACGGGTGGAGCGACGACGGCATCTTCAACTTCGAGGGCGGCTGCTACGCGAAATGCATCCGCCTGTCGAAGAAGAATGAACCCCAGATCTGGAACGCGATCCGCTTCGGGTCGGTGGTTGAGAACGTGGTGTTCGATCCCGACACTCGAGCACTGGACTTTGACGACGACTCCATTACCGAAAACACCCGGTGCGCCTACCCGGTCGATTTCATTGACAACGCCGTGATTCCAAGCGTCGGCGGACACCCCTCGAATGTCGTATTCCTGACTGCCGACGCCTTCGGCGTCTTGCCTCCGATCTCGAAGCTCACGCCCGAGCAGGCCATGTATCACTTCTTGAGCGGTTACACCGCCAAGGTCGCCGGTACCGAACGAGGGCTCGGAAACGAGCCGGCGGCTACATTCAGCACCGGCTTCGGCGCGCCGTTTCTGCCGCGACCGCCCTCGGTCTATGCCGAAATGCTCGGAGACCGCCTCCGCCGTCACCAGGCCCGCTGCTGGCTGGTCAACACAGGCTGGGTCGGCGGACCGTTCGGAGTCGGCGAGCGCATGGACCTGCCCTACACTCGGGCGATGCTCACCGCGGCCCTTTCCAGTAAACTCGACGGTGTCGATTTCGCGCCGCACCCCGTATTCCGGGTGGCCGTCCCCGATAGTTGCCCCGGGGTCCCGTCGGAGACGCTTGATGCCCGGGGGATGTGGTCCAACAAGCCAGCCTACGACCAAGCGGCGAAGGAACTAGCTGCGCGCTTCCACAAGAACTTCGAGAAGTTCAGTTCGGTATCGGAGAAGATCCGCGCCGCGGGACCTGTGGGGTAGGGTGTGAAGCGGCGTCCGCCGTGAAGCGCACGCTGTCGCTGTTCCGTTGTCACGGCCGTGAATAGCAAGTTCAGTTGCAGGCGAACGTCTGACTGGCCCCGCTTGCCGAACCAACCGCACAGAGCCGCGGGCGTTAGCCTGCGAGCCCGCACCCTGACGGGCACGGCTCTGGTCTGCGTATCGCGAGGCTGCACGCGAAGCAAGGAGCTGAGCCCAGCGTCAAGCGATCTCGGATTTGCGCTAGCGACCAGCTTTCTCCGCTCTCAGAGGCGCGTTCAAGAACCGCAGGAAGGGCATCATCTCACGGAAATATTTGACCAGCTCGCTGTAAAGCTTGGGGGTCTCGGCCAGCGCGGGGTCGAGCGTCTTCCACGCCAAGAACTGCTTGAACATTAGCAAGTCAATGGCGGGATGGTCGGCCGGAAAGCCTTTGGGCGCACGTTTCAGCTTCTCGCCCGTCATCTCTCCAAAAAGCCGCCGAAACGAGCGGTCTTTCAGGATTGCCCGCAGTTCCCCATCTCGAGTGGCGACGCGCTGCCGAATGGCTAGAAGCTCTTTCGGTCCGGGCGCGTAAACGCCTCCCGCGACGAGAATCTCATCGAACGTCAGGTGGAAGTAGGTGCCCGCGCCGGCGTGCTTCTCAAGTCCTCGAGGAGGGAACGCCGCGGCAATCCAGGTCTTGTAGGGACTCTTGTCTTTGCTGAACCGCACGTCGCGATAGATGCGATAGATGGCCTTCTTCGGGTCGGCTACCAACTCCGGTGCAAACTCGCGCATCGCATCGCCGAGCGCCAAGACCAACTCGGTCATCGGAGCCTTGACCTTCTCCTCGTAGACAGTTTTGCGGGGAATGAACCAGTCCCGATTGTTATTGCGCTTGAGTTGTTTGAGAAACTTCCGTGCCTCGGGTGGGAAACCGGGGAATTGCGATTTCATGTCTCTACCGTAGCGGGGGACGGCCGGGACCGGCAAGGATGTCGGGCGCTGCCAAGACTCGGCCGCGCGATTGGGCTAACCGTGAGGGAAGGCATCCCTTTCTGTCCATAAGCCAATGGTTCCACGTACCGAGATGAGCGTACCGGGAAATAGGTAACACTTTTCGTCCGGGGAGCACGACATCAGGGCGTCGGTGCAGGCGTCGGCGGGTCCAAGCGTCGCCCGGTGTTACGATGGCTGTTTCTATGGGGTGGTTGAGCCGGCGGGCGTTTCTGGGTGGTGCGGCGTCACCCCTGTTGGGGGCCCGACGGGGGTCGGGCCGGGGATTCCGAGTCGCCTCCGAGATTGCAGCGCTGCGGGACACACTCACCGAGCGAGAGCTCTTTCGACTGACAGATCCTTCCGTACTTCACCACCTGCCGCATTACCATCATCGCTTCATCGCCCGGAACAATTCGTTCATCTTGCTTGCCTCCGAGCGGTCGGGAACCCGGCAGATCTATCGCATGGATCTACCGGGGGGCAAGATGGTGCAACTCACCGAGGGTCCTGGCGTTCACTCCTACTCACCGGCGCTCGATCCGGGTGGGCGCGCCTTCTTCTACCTTCAGAACGATACCCTCAAGCGGGCCGCCGTTCGCGGGCGATCCGAAAGACAAATCTATGAGTCAGTCCCGGGTTGGCGGATGACCGGGCATCTGTCGGTGAGCGACAACGGCAGGTATGTAGCCGTGATCGAGATGAAGCTGGGCCACCGGGTCGACGGCTTCGAAGAGCAGTTCCGCAGGCAGCCAAGTTGCCGGATTCGAGTCGTGGAGGCGGCAACACGTCGAAGCTGGGTGGCGGTCCAGGCGAACCATTGGCTAGCTCACCCTCAGTTTCAGCCCGGAGGAACCGATATCCTCTACTCGCACGAAGGACCCTGGGAAAGGGTCGAGGGACGCTTGCGGCTTGTCAGGCTCGATGGCTCCTATCGCAAGAACATCCGCCCCCGGCAGGGATCGGAGGCCCTGGGGCACGAGTATTGGTCGAACAGCGGCGAGGAGGTCTGCTTCGTGATCTATCCTGATGCCGGTTGGCGGCGGTCCACGGTCAATTGCATTCACATGAACTCCGGTCGCGAGAGGACCCTGGCAGACTGCTCCCAGTTCGCCTGGATGTCGCCCAACGCGGATCGCTCGGTCATCGTGGGAGCGAGTCGACGCGTTGCCGGCCCCAATATCTATCTGCTTTTCCCGCTGCTCAAGCGGGAAGTCACTGTAGCCGAACATCTCAGTACCGCCAAGCCCTATCCGATCGCTGGCACGCGCCGCCTAGATCCCTTTGCCGCCTCGCCCGAGCCGGTGCTTTCCCCCGACAGTCGGTGGGCGTATTTCGTCACTGACAGAGAAGGCAAGCCAGCAGTCTATCGCATGGATTTGTCGGATCTCGTCGAGGAGACTAGCCGTCTGGGGTCTTGACTCTCGGCGCAGGCTCGGTGAATTGCTCAGAGGGATGGATGCTTGAGTCCATTTTGGGCCGGACCAGGTGCAGTTTGGGACCGAAACATGTAGACGCACCGCGGCAACGCGAGACGGCGCTAAACCCCTGTTTCGTAGTAACTTGGATCAGCCCGCGCCGCTCGGTCGCAGCCGCTTGGCTATGCTATGATCGCAGGTTGTTTGGACGAAAGGGGCGACAACCGCGACAACTCCGTCGAACCCTGCCGGGCAATAGGCGCCGTCAATAAGGGGCCGGTTCTTACGTTCGGGAGGCGGCTTGGTTCGCCGGCCCTCCGCGACCCACTCGCCGAGATGTGTGAATGAGCAGAGTGCGAAAGCCTCGTACCAAGAAGGATCGCCAACGGCGCCTCAGCACCATCTTGCGACGCCTCAACAAGGACTACCCTGACGTAAACTGCGCCTTGAACCACCGTAGCCCCTGGGAGTTGCTGGTCGCGACGATTCTGTCCGCGCAATGCACCGATGTACGGGTCAACCGGGTTACGCCGGGACTCTTCGAAAAGTACCCCGCAGTCGCGGACATGGCCTCGGTGCGCCAGGAAGTTCTCGAGCGGGACATCCAGTCGACCGGTTTCTTTCGCAATAAGGCCAAGTCGCTGATCGGCTCGGCGCAAAAGGTCCGCTCCGAGTTCGGCGGCAAGGTGCCCGAAACGATGGACGAAATACTTACCCTGCCCGGCGTGGCCCGAAAAACGGCTAATGTTGTGTTGGGAACCCGGTTCGGGAAAGCGACAGGCGTAGTTGTCGACACGCACGTTCAGCGCATTTCACGCCGGCTTGACCTGACCAAGGAAAAAGATCCTGCCAAGATCGAAAAGGACCTGATGGAAACGATCCCCAGAAAGCGTTGGATATTGTTTAGCCATCAGATCATTCACCACGGCCGCCAGGTCTGCCAAGCGCGCAAGCCACGCTGCGGGGAGTGCAGTCTGGCACGCCTTTGCTACGCGCCCGACAAGAGCGTTTGATGGCCCCTCGACCGCGAACCAACCAGGAATAGGCGTGCTCCAAGATCTGGGAGAGCGGCTTGTCCAGACCGCGACCGCCATGGGCCCGCCGGGGCTCTTTCTGGTAGCACTCGGCGACTCGGCCTTCGTGCCGCTGCCGCAGGGTGTGGACGCGCTAATCATCGCGCAATCCATTGCGGCTCCCTCGACCGCCTATCTGGGAGCGGCCCTGGCGGTTCTGGGATCGCTCATCGGATCACTGATTCTCTACACGATGGCGCGCAGGGTCGGCCGTGCGATGCTGGAAAAGAAAGTCAAGGCGGGTGGGATCGAAAGGATGCGCCACCAAATCGAAAAGTACGACGCTCTGGTGCTCCTGTTTCCCACAATGATCCCTTTGCCGCTCCCGATGAAACTCTTTGTCATCGGTGCGGGCGTGTTTCAAATGAACATGGCACGCTTCATCGGCGTGATTCTTCTCGCCCGCTGCGTGCGTTACTTTGGCGAAGCCTTTATCGCGCTGCGCTACGGGGAACAAACCACGGCCTTCCTCAAAGAGAACATGCTGTTTGGCGTTGCCGTCGCGATTGGGTTGCTCGTAATGTTTTACGCTGTCCAGCGTTGGAGTACGAGCAAAGTAAGCCAATGAAAGCAGCGTTCAAGCCTCAACCGGGACTAACCCCACCCAGCGCCCGCGAACGCGCAGCCAGGGCTGACCATATGCACGCGCTGGTCGAGCAAGTTCGAAAGATCGAAGGGCGCCTGCGTCAGGGAGGTGGCCCGGAGCGGGTGGCGAAGCAGCACAAGGCAGGCAAACTGACGGCCCGCGAGCGGGTCGAGAAGCTTGTCGATCCGGGTTCGTTTTTCCTCGAGATCGGTTTGCTAGTCGCCTGGGACCGCCATGACGGAAAGGCCCCGGCCGCCGGCGTTGTCACGGGAATCGGGCGTGTCGGCGGAAGACCGATCGCCATTGTCGCCAACGATTCGACCGTCAAAGCGGGCGCCTGGTGGCCTGAAACCGTTCCCAAGATAGTCCGGATGCAGGAAGTCGCGATGCAGTGCCGGGTCCCCATTGTTTACCTGGTCGACTCGTCGGGCATCAACCTGCCTTTCCAGGAGAGTATTTTCCCCGGCCAGTACGGGGGCGCACGCATTTTCTACAACAACTCCCTGATGCGCCGCAGACTGCGCATACCTCAGATCGCCGCGGTCATGGGGCCGTGCATCGCCGGGGGAGCCTACCTCCCCGCGTTAAGCGACGTTATCATCATGGTGGAAAAGACAAGCTTTATGGGGTTGGGAGGGCCGAATCTAGTCAAAGGAGCCATCGGAAAGTCGGTGGACGCCGAAACTTTGGGGGGTGCCGCGACTCACACCGAGGCGAGTGGAGTTGCTCACCACAGAGCCCGTGACGATCAACACTGCCTGGAGATCATCCGCCAGATGGTAGCCGAGTTGCCGCGCCCGAATGAGCCACAGCCGCGCGATCCCTCCGCACCTCTACTCAATGAACGCGAGATCTACTCCGTGCTCCCGGCCGACCACCGCCTTCCTTACGACGTGCAAGAAGTTATCTTTCGGATTCTCGACCGCGAGGGATTCCTGGAATTCATGGCCGACTATGCCCCCGAAGTCTTATGCGCCAACGCGCGATTAGCCGGCAGGCCTGTGGGGCTCATCACCAACCGGCGCGGCGTTTTGCGGCAAGGCGAGTCTACTCGCTTGGGCGCCATTATCTACACCGAAAGCGCCCGCAAGATTGCACAGTTCGTCGAAACCTGCGACCGTCACAGCCATCCGCTTGTCTACTTACAGGATGTCAGTGGCTTTATGGTCGGTCCGGAGGCTGAGGAAAGCGGCATTATTCGCGCCGGCGCGGAAATGGTCGAAACCATGGCGTGCACTCGGGTTCCCAAGATCGTGATTACGATAAGCCATGCCAGCGGCGCCGGTTACTACGCTATGGCCGGGCAGGGTTTTGATCCAAACTTCATTTTCGGATGGCCCACGGCAAGAGTCGGCGTCATGGAAGGGGAGTCGGCCGTACAAGCGCTCTACTCCGCCGAGTTGGCGCGGCTGAGCGAAGCCGACAAGCCGGCCGGCGAAGAGCTGCAAAAAGCCATGGATCAAACCCGTGCCGACTATGAAAGAAGCCTTGACGCAAAATGGGCTGCGGCACGTGGCCACGTTGACGCTATCATCGACCCTCGCGAGACCCGTCAGGTACTCGATTTATGCTTAGAGACCGCAGCTCATAGTCGGCCGATCATATCGCCGTGGCGCGATTTCGATGACGTGTGATGATACCGTTTCGCCCCTTGGCTGAACGGGAAATCTTACGTGGTACTCGATCCTTTTTACCTACCAACCGCGACCGGTCGTTTTCGCGGAAATCTCAGTTGAGAACAAACTTCCCTAGGCATATCTACGAGATAGCCGTCGCTGGATCGGACGCGACGGCTTGACCGCGATTCTGGCATGCGGTTTGCATTCCTCCCTGCCGTAAACGAGCGAACAGGACTTCCCGCTGCCGGGAAGGATTCCAAAAAAGGGAGGAAAGTTCCATGCACATCACAAAACCAGCACCAGAACTGGAAGAGGAAAAGTCATCCGGTACACGGAAAACCGTCGCAGTAATTGTCGTGATCGCGTTTCTGCTGATAGGCAACGTGTATCTGCTGTCGCGCGTGAATCGAGCTCAAGTCGAAACTTCGACGCTGCAGGAAAACACGCAGGAAGACATTGCCCGCCTGGAAGAGCAATTGGCCTTCCGATCGCTCCAAGCCAACCGCGATCTCGAGGCAGTGCGGAAGGAACTCGACAAGACCCGCCGCGATGCAGACAAACAAGCTGTGAAGCAAGCTTCGAACTATACGGAGCGGCTGAGTCGGAAAGTCACCGAGCGGCAACGGCAGCAACAAGAGACTGTGTTGGGTGAAATCAAAGGTCTGCACGACATGGCCTCGCGAACGGAAACCAAAATCAGCGACGTGAGCGGCGACGTCACCGAGATCAAGGCCGATGTGGAGCTAACCAAGTCGAAACTGGACGAGGCGTTGCTGGCTTTGGAGAGTTCACAGGATAGACTCGGGACCGTGGGAGACTGGGTAGCCTCCAACTCGGAGGAGATCGGAATCCTGCAAGAACTGAACGAACGCAAGTACTTCGCCTTCAACTTGGTGAAGTCCGACGAAATGTACCGGGTCGGCGGCATTCACATGCGGCTGAAAAGGGTCAAACCCAAACGACACCAGTACACCATGGAGGTGTTAGCGGATGACCAGAAATTCACAAAAAAAGCAAGGCAGGCGAACGAGCCGGTTCAGTTTTACCTGAGCGGGGCAAGGCAGCCTCATGAGATCGTGATCACCGCGGTCAAGGAAAACCGCGTGATGGGCTATCTCTCGGTGCCCAAATCCCAGCTGGTCCACAACTAAAGCGCACAAGAACTCGCGCCTTCGGGCTTCGGAAGCTAGCTTGCGACCGGAGCCCGGCATCTTGGGCGCAAATCATCGCATCCCGCATCACCCGTAGGCGTGGTGGGTTGCCTCCTTCAACAAGTTCTCTCTCTTCACGCCGGCGCACCCTTCCCGCAAAAAGAGGTCCGGAACCATACTGCTATCCTGGATGGCGGCAGTGGCCTCACTCCGAATCTTGATGAACCCGCTAGCCCCCACGGCCGTAGCACTGCTCAGCGTCGTTGCATGGAGCGGATGCCAAGCCGAGAAGCGGACGCCAACCCCAACAATGGACATCAAACAAAGCGTTGCGAGTTACGCTTCTTTCCCCTTGGAAGCCGACCTCAGCACGTTGTCGGACAAGCAGCGAGAGATGATCCCCATCCTCATTGAGGCCGCGGATGTCATGAACGAACTGTTCTGGGAGCAGGCCTACGGCAACAGACAAAAGCTGATGGCCGATATCAAGGACCCGGACACTCGCCGCTATGTGGAGATCAACTACGGTCCGTGGGACAGACTCGAGGACAACTCTCCGTTCGTCGACGGCGTGGGTCCGAAACCTGCCGGGGCGAACTTCTACCCGCCCGATGCAACCGCCGAGGAGGTCGAAAGCGCGGCCGCTGGTTCCGAGGAGCGGGCTGAGGCCTTACGAAGCCTCTATACTCTGGTCCGCCGGGACGCCACGGGTCGGCTTGTGGCGCAACCCTATCATCAAGCCTTCAGGTCACAGCTTCAAGTTGCCGCCCGAAAACTGCGCGAAGCAGCCGCCTTGGCCGAAGACGCCGGCCTTCAACGCTATTTGGTTCTACGTGCTCAGGCGCTCCTGGACGACGAATATCAGCCCAGCGACTTCGCTTGGATGGAAATGAAAAACAACACCATCGACGTTGTCATCGGACCGATCGAGACGTATGAAGACCAACTCTTGGGCCACAAAGCCGCCTACGAAGCCTACATCCTTATCAAAGACGCTGAGTGGAGTGCCCGCCTGGCCCGCTATGCTCGAATGCTGCCTGAGTTGCAAAGAGGCCTGCCCGTCCTTGAAGCCTACAAGAGGGAGTCGCCGGGAACCGACTCCGACCTGAATGTCTACGACGTGATCTATTACGCCGGCGATTCGAACGCGGGAGCGAAAACCATTGCGATCAACCTACCGAATGACGAAGAGGTTCAGTTGAAAAGAGGGTCGCGCCGACTGCAGCTCAAGAATGCCATGCGGGCGAAGTTCGAAAAGATCCTTGTGCCGATCGCCGATGTGCTCATCGCCGAGGACCAGAGGAAGTACGTCCGCTTCGGCGCCTTCTTCGAAAACACCATGTTTCACGAAGTCGCCCACGGCTTGGGCGTTAAGCACACGATCGACGGGACAGCGACGGTGCGGGAAGCTCTGAAAGATAAAGCTTCCGCGATCGAAGAAGGCAAGGCCGACGTCCTGGGGCTCTGCTTGGTTATCAAATTAGATGAGCAGGGAGAGCTCGATGACGACGACCTCATGGACAACTACGTGACTTTCCTGGCGGGCATATTTCGTTCCATTCGCTTCGGAACCTCCAGTGCCCATGGTGTGGCGAACCTCTTACGCTTCAATTTTTTCCGAGCACAGAGCGCTTTTTCAAGGGACGCCGACAGTGGCGCCTACCGGGTCAACCCGGACAAGATGGCGCGGGCGGTCAAAGCTCTGTCGGAAAAGATTCTCCGTCTTCAGGGCGACGGTGACTACGAGGGCGCCGAGCGCTTCATCGCAGAGATGGGAGGGGTTCCCGCTCAACTCCAAGCGGATCTAGATCGGATTTCCCGGGAGAGCATTCCCGTTGATCTCGTCTTTGAGCAAGGACTCGAGGTTCTTCAGCGCTAATTCCGGAAGATCGGCCCGACGACTTCAGTATGGAACCTCGGACTGGGCGAAGGCGTCAGCGTCATTCTGGAGGGGGAGGGCTGCCAGTGGTACATTCAACGATGACTGCTATCCGTAGGTTTCCGGTGATTTCCATCACGATCGGGTTATACGGCTTTATCGAATCTTGGAAGAAATGAATCTGGCTACCTCCCCCGCGCTAAAGAACGTTGGGTTTGAGAATGAGTTGGTTATCGACGCCACAGGGAACAGCTACGTCGTGGAAAGAGCGGAAAAGATCCGGAAGACGGGAAAGCGTTCCTATTATCCTTCAGGCGGATCATGGTCCCGCCGCTGGTGATTGGACTAATTTAGCTAGAGGGACAACCACTAATTCACTGGATGTACCCGAGAGTTCGCAAAACCTCAAGTTGTTCCGCTGAAGGGGTCATTTTCGCCGCGACCGTCTCGCGCCCTGAGTGCAGGTCTCTCCAGGCGATAAGTTGCTGTCGCAGGGCGTCATCCGCGGCCGCATTTTGCCCTGCCAAATTCTGTTGCTCGAGAGGATCCGACCGCAGATCGTACACCTCGATGTTATCTGGCTTCTCCACCTGTAGGATCATCTTCGCCGTACCGGTTCTGGTATAGGCGGATGCGCCCCATAACCCGCCGAACGCCACCAAAGGCTTCGGGTTCGAAGCTGGGTCACCCAGAATCAGGGGAGTTAGGTCTTGATCGTCGTATGGGATCCCGGCTTCGGCCCCTCCAAATCCGTGCGGCTTGGGAAAACCGGCTAGTGAAAGGATCGTGGGTGCCACGTCCATCAGCCGGACTTGCTGCTTGATGCGCCGGCCGACGGGAATCTTGGCCGGGAAGCGCATCACCAGCGGCACCAAAATGCTCTCGTCATAAAGCGCTCTATGGTGCCCTTTCTCCCCGTGCTCGAAAAACTCATCCCCGTGGTCGGCCGTGACTACAATGAGGGTCTTGTCCAGCTCGCCCAGGCTTCGCAAAACCTCGAGGATCTCTCCCAAGTGGTGGTCGGTATAAAGAATCGCACCATCGTAGAGAGAGATGATGTGCTGCAAGTCGCGGGAATCCATGTCCTTGTGGATCAGCTCGGAGTGAATAAAGTCTTCAGATGTGACCTTGCCTCGGTAGTCTGAATCGAAGGTCGAGTCGTAAGGAGGCGGCTGGTTGTAGTCATAATGCACATCAAACATGTGCAGGAAAACGAAAAAGGGTCGCTGACGGCCCTCGTCGTTCCAACGCCTCAACCCACTGCTGTCCGGTTAAAAGTCGAATAGAATCAATTGGTTGGGGTCATAGGGGGATTCGTTTGGGGAGTCGGATGGCTGGAGTGCCTGTAAAAGGGGCATTTTTTCGAATTGCGTAACGCTGAGAATCTGTAGAATCTGGTAAAGACTCGCTTCCAGCCCGAGGCGTTTCCGGACGATGGCGATGAGCACGTAAATCGAGACAGCGATCCAGATCTGCGTCTTGACGGCGTTCTCGCTGGTGCCGTAAAACGAGTTGATTCGCAGATGTTGCTTGATCCACTTGAAGAACAACTCAATCTGCCAACGCGACTTGTAGATGTGGGCGATGGTCAGCGCCGGGAGCGCGAAGTTGTTGGTCAGAAACTTCAGCCGCTTGTTCGTCCGGGCGTCGAAGTAACTGACCCTCCGCAACGGGTCGGGATAGGCTTGGGCCGATTCGATGGCAGCCAGTATGACGGTCTGATCCGAGCGCAAGCCCGTGGATTTGTCGACGGGATGCGAGTAGCGCCGTTGGAGCAAGATGTTCTTCTTGGTTCGCACGACGAAGAACGACGAGCAGAGAGTGAACACGAAGAGGCGTTCGAAATCGACGTAGGCCCGATCCATGACGTAGAACGCGCCGGCCTCCGGGCCGATCTCGTCGAGGATGTTGATGTCGTGCACTTTGCCTCCAGTAATGCGGATGAACGTGGGAATATTGCCGTGCAGATCCAGCAGCGTGTGCATCTTCACGGCGGCTTTTTGCTTGCGGAATCTCGCCCACGGAAACAGCGACAGGCAGAGGTCGATTGTTGTCGAGTCGAGAGCGTACAGAGTCTGGTCCAAGTCCACACCGATCGGGTCGTGGGCATATAACGGCCGTGCCATGCCAATCAAGACCTGCGCGAAGTCCGCGTAGATCCGCCAGTCGCGCGACTCGTTCGCGTCGGCCAGTGTCGAGCGCGCTACCCTGCCGCGGAATCCCATGTGGTAGAGTTTGCCGTGCATCGAACGCAGGCACGTCTCGATGTCGCGGAGGCTTGCCCGATAGGTCAGCTGGGCGAATGCCATCGCAAGAAACTGATCCCAGCAGGAGAAACTTTTCAGATAGGAATCGCCGCGGTAGCGCGATACACATTTCTGAAACTCTTTGCTCGGTAGGTGCTCGATCAGTTGGGAGAAAACCGTACGGCCAAGGTTCATCCCTCATTGTGCCGCGTCCGGATGCTCCGTTCAGGCGACCATTTGCGGCCTCGGGATTTCAAATCGTTCCCGGGCAAAACAGGCCATAAGACATTGAACGGTCGAGACTTACCGTCCGATGGCGCGACTTTCCCCGGACAGCACTGGCCTCAACCATTCACGAACGAGCCGCCGGAGACCGGGCGATGTCGTCGTTCCTTCGTACCCATCGAGCTTGGTTCCCGGGAAAGCAAGCTGATCCTCGAAGTGATCGAAACCTTGAAAAAAACCATAGGAAGCTTCGACGTAAACCCCGGAAACGAAACCGGCTGTGCTGTAACCCGCTCCTTGCAAAACCTCCGCCAGCGTTAGGGCTTCTGGAGCCAAACGCGCCCAGTTGTGAACAACTTGATGCTCCTCCGGCGCGAGCGCTGTCAGAAGTGTTACGTGCGAAGGCAGCGTCCACGAGGTTGGGGCAGCGACGGTTGTGAAAAGGACCCCCTCAGCCGCCAGTTGGTCAATGGTGGGACTTGTCTCCCTGGGATATCCGTAGCAATGGAGGTGGTCGCTGCGAAGGGAATCGATGGATACTAACAGAATGTTCGGTGACGTGGGGCCCGCCGGGGCTGGCCTCGGTTGTCTTAGGGCTAATCCAGCCGCACCCGCGACGAGTCCGACCACCAACACGGCTCCGCCGCCATAAGAAGCGCAGGTCCGGAAAGATTGCATGAGATGTTTGCGCTTTTCTAATCGGAGGATCAGCAGCAACAAGAGATTCGGAACGATGAACACTATCACCAGCAGGGACGCTCTGCCCGTCACCGCATAGCTGGTGGCTTCTTCCCAGAAGAACCAGTATGAGCGTATGAACACCGACAGACAGCAGACTCCTAGGATTAGCAGCGGAAGGCGCTGTTCTCGCAACCAATAGCGGCGTAAAGTAAGAGCCGCGTTGGGAAACGCCTTGGCCATCAAAGGGAACATCAAATACAGTGCCGAAGTCAGCGCCAAACCCACCAGCAGATTTGTCACCAGCACCAGCGGAAGCCATTGAAGAACCGGGGCGGCTCCCAGTTCAAACGGCTGGTTTAGAATCCCTGGCAGGTGGTGAAGCGTGTTAAGTCCCCCCAAAGACGAGAAAGAATGGAGCAACAGCAGGAAACCGACTTCTCGAACTCTGCCCACACCACCGCGCAGTAGGAGGAGTGTGACCTCAACGGCCACGGTGAGGAGAGACATAGCTCCGACGGTAGCAAAAAGAGATTTGAGGGAGAAGGACGAGCCGACTCCCGTCCTAACGCGCTTTAGACTCTCCACAGGTCCTCCGCCGCTTGTGGTCTATGGCTAACGGCCTGTTCTTGTTGTTCGAAGCTTGGATTCGCCACTGCTCGCAGGGCTAGCAAGGTCGTGGTGCAACGCTCCCTATCCTACACCAGAAGGTAGGGGAAACATATGGTACCTTGGCTTCATTACGCCGTAGTACCTCAGTAAGGTACGCAAGCACTTCTGCGATTCGGGACACCACTGAGATAGACCCGGCTCCGCGGCGATCGGAACGCCGGGCTAGACCGTGCGAATCCTTGGCTGGGTATCGGGTGAATTCGTTCCTCCGCCGCTTGTGGTCTATGGCTAACGGCCTGTTCTTGTCGTCCGAAGCTCGGATTCGCCACTGCTCGCAGGGCTAGCTAGGTCGTGGTGCAACGCTCTATCTTACACGAGGAGGTAGGGGAAATCACGCCGTAGTATTTACTAAGAAGGAATTCCCCGGCTGAGATTGAACAGGGGAAGGTGGTCGTCGTCGAAAAGGGAGTGTTGGACCGCGAGGGGGTTCTGCCTTTCGACGTACAAACCCTTCGCGTCGCGAATGAGGGGTTGATCGGCGAAGAGGGATTAGGAATCCAGCTCATCACAATCGACAAGCTGGTGGATGAGTTGGGTCTCGCTGCAGACTGGTCGTTGGGAGCCGTCCATTTATCCAAAGCTCCGCGAATCCAGTGGAGAGAGTATGATGCAATAAAGGCTGAAGAGAAGAACCATGGCAGGCAACGACGACGCTTTCGGACAGGTAGAGGAGGCACTGCGCTCGGGGGGCTCTCCGGCGGGGTTTGAGTTTCTTGCCCACAAGTTTCTCAAGGAAAAGAACTATCCTGCTCTGTTTGAAGCGCGCTTGATGCAGAACCGCCACGAACTCGACTTGCCGTTGATTGACACTCCCAACTCGGTCGAGATGCCCGAAGACAAGCGCCAGGCCTTCGACGCGGGCTGCGTCGCGGCGGCCCGCGAAGTCGGCGGCCTGTTTCTCGCGGACGGCGACATTCTGCGCGCCTGGCCTTACTACCGGGCGATCGGTGAATCGGCGCCGGTGGCGGAAGCGATCGAAAACATCGATCACGACGATGTCAACGACGCCATCCTGGAGATCGCCTTCTACGAGCGGGTCCATCCGCGGAAGGGCTTCGAGCTTATTTTGGAGAAGCACGGGACCTGCCGAGCCATCACGACCTTCGGGCAGTATCCGACTTCAGAAGGACGCCTAGACAGTGCCCGACTGCTGGTGCGCACTTTGCACTCCGAGCTGACGGCGAACTTGAAGCGAGCGATTGAAAAGCGGGAGGGGCAAGCGCCGAAAACGGACAATGTCTCTGAACTGGTCGCCGACCGCGACTGGTTGTTCGGCGAATACGACTACTACGTGGACACGTCTCACGTCGGATCGGTTCTCACCTACAGCCTGCAACTTGAGGATTCCGACTCGCTGGCGCTTGCGGTCGATCTCACTGAGTACGGCCGCCGCCTCTCCTCTACTTTTCAGTACGCGGGCCAGCCTCCTTTCGAGAATCTCTTCCCCGACCACGGCGTTTACCTGAAGGCGATGTTGGGGCAGGACGTTGAGGCCGCCGTGGCGCACTTTCGCCGGAAGGTTGCCGACAGTGATCCAAACGAAGTCGGAACAGCTCCGGCAGAGGTGCTGGTCGGGATGCTAGCCAGACTGAAGCGATACTCCGAGGCGGCCGACGTTTACTCCGAGTACCTCGGGGACGCTGATCCGAGCCAACTTGGCTGTCCTTCGGCCGTGCAGCTTTGCCAACTAGCCGGAGACTTCGAGAAGCTCAAGCAACTCGCCTTGCAACGAAAAGACCTAATAAGCTTCGCCGCCGGCCTAGTGCAATCCTAGTCAGGGACGCGGACACTGGAAAGGCACCAAGTCCGTGCTACATGGCTACGGGACTCGGACTCGTCTTGCATGTGTGGAGCCGGACGGACGGGGAACGGCAGCACGCGCAGATCCCCTGCGGGAGGTGATAATTGGCCTGTCACTGGCGTTCCAGGCTCTGTTCGTTGCTCTCGCGGGGCCCTAGATCCAGGATGCGGGGCTTGGCCGAGCAACCGACGTGACCCGTCAGGGCACGGGCCCCAGGCTGACGGGTCTGTGAGAAGCCCACTTGGCGCTCCCCCTTGACGCGCGTCAAGCCGCTTTTTCTGGGACGCCGAGATCCCTCAACAGGGCAACGATGTCGTCGTTCGTTAGTCCCTTTCTACCATCGGCAAGTGCCGTAAATGCCTTGTAGACTTGGTTGAGCTGCTCGCGATCCAGCTCGCCGAAACCGAGGTCCTGCACCCTTTCGTGCAGAGCGTGACGTCCGCTGTGTTTGCCTAACACGAGGTTCGTGGCCGGCACGCCGACCGTCTCGGGCCTCATGATTTCGTAGGTCAGGGGGTTTTTCAGGTAGCCGTCCTGGTGAATGCCCGCTTCGTGAGCAAACGCGTTGGCGCCCACGATGGCCTTGTTGGGCTGCGGCCCAAAGGTGATTAAGCTGCCAAGTAACTGACTGCAAGGGTACAGCAATTCGTTTCGGATGCCGGTTTGGAAAGGCAACTGATCGTTTCGAACGGCCATGGCCATCACTACTTCTTCCAACGCGCAATTGCCGGCGCGCTCGCCAATACCGTTGATGGTGCACTCGATCTGGCGAGCTCCCGCCCCGAGGGCCGCCAGAGAGTTGGCCTCGGCCATACCCAAATCGTCGTGCGTGTGGACGCTAACGATCGCCTTATCCCCGACCGCCTCGACCACCTGTCCGATAAACGCCGCGTACTCGTCAGGCACCATGAACCCGACGGTATCCGGGATGTTGATGGTCGTCGCGCCGGCTTCGACCGTGGCCTTCGAGATGCGGCAAAGGTAGTCGATGTCGGTGCGCGTTGCATCCTCGGCTGAGAACTCCACATCCTCGACGTACTCGTGCGCCTGTCGTACTGCCCGCACAGCATCGTCGAGCGCCTGGTCCTGGGTTTTGTGCAGTTTGTACGTGAGGTGAATCTCGCTGGTGGCAATGAAACAGTGCACGCGTGGCTTCTTCGCGCCTTCGAGGGCCCGCAACGCCCGTTCGACATCCATCGGCACCGCTCGCGCCAGCGCCGCCACCCTTACTTCCGGAAACTCCCGCCCCACCGCCTGCACGGCCTCGAAATCCCCGTCGGAAGCGATCGGGAAGCCAGCCTCAAGGATGTCAACACCTAGCTCCGCGAGTTTTCCCGCCATCTTGACCTTTTCCGGCGTGGTCATGCTGCAGCCTGGGGACTGTTCCCCGTCCCGCAGGGTCGTGTCAAAGATGTAAACCCGCTCCGACATCTCGGCCTCCCTTTCTCTACTAGTTAAGCAGCCCGGTCAGTATAATGCAAATCTATAATGTTACTGCTTATCATTTCCCAGACTTATTTGATAACATGAATTTATGAGCTCTAGAGAATTATTACTGGTGGTGCCCGTAGCCCAGCAGGACTCCGCAGTACGGCGACCCTCCTGCGAAGTCCGCGCTGTGTCCTGTAAGAGAGGCCCGGGCGAACCATGCATTCGATTCCAAGCCGAAGCCGACAGGCGATCGCGCCATCCAAACCGCGTGATCGTCGTTTGCCAATAGGAGCATAAGTCAATGGACTTCTCACTACTCGAAACATTCCGTACGGTTGTCGAAGAAGGTGGTTTTTCGGCAGCGGGACAAAAGCTCTTGTGCACTCAGCCGGCGGTATCACTCGCGCTCAAGCGCCTGGAAAACGAGCTCGGGGAAAAGCTGATCGATCGTTCGTCCAGAAGCTTGGTGCTGACGGATGCCGGAGGCGCCGTGCTTGAGTACGCGCAGCGGTTCGACGGCCTCAAGCGGGAACTTCAGAACGCGTTGGCCGAGCTCCGAGACAAGAGAGCCGGCAAGCTTACGATCGGGGCAAACGAATCGACGGCCCTGTACCTTCTCGTCCACATCGAGAGGTTCCGGAAGCTCTATCCGGGTGTGCGGGTGGAGATTCGCCGCAGTCTGTCGAGCCGCATTCCCGACGCCCTGCTGGCGGGGTCGCTGGATTTGGGCGCGATCAGCTACGACCCTGGCGATCCCAAGTTGACGACTGCCGAGATCTACACCGACTCGTTGACCTTCATCGTCTCACCCAGCCATCGTTTCGCTGACCGTCAGGGCGTCAATATCACTGAGTTAGGTATGGAGACGTTCATTGCTCACAATGTTGTCTCGCCTTACCGAGCGACGGTCATCGACATTTTCCGGCGCCACCAGGTGGCACTCAATATGGAAGTCGAAATGCCGACCATTGAGACCATTCGGAAGCTCGTCCAACTAAACCTCGGCGTGGCTTTCCTACCCAAAATGTGCGTCGAGCAGGAGATTGGGGCCGGAATCCTTCGGGAGGTGGCCGTTAAGCAGATCCAGGTCGAGCGCAAGATTCGGCTGGCGTATCCCACGAAGCGGCAACTGTCGCACGCAGCTGAAGCTTTTCTGGAACTAGTGCATCGGAACGGGTAGTGACGGCGGCCCGAATAACACAGACGTCGTCACAGGTCCCTGAGCGTCCCCTTGGCCTTCTCTTCGCGCCCCTCGCGTACCAAGAAGTCGAGCCTTCCCGCCCGGGAGTCGGCTTCGATCTCCTTGTCCCATTGCTCCCAGTCTTTTTCCGACAGCCACCGGAAGAGCTCGGCGAACTCCTCACTGGCGAGTCCCTCGATTTCTGCCTTGAGTTCGTCTATCTTTGACATGGTGTTTCCTTCCAACCAGCGTCGTGAGTCACCCGGCCAACGGCTGGCGCTTCACCCTCCCCGCTTTTCCGCGGCCGGGTGCAAGCGCTGGCTAGGCAGCCATTTGCTGACCAGCGGGAAGCCCTCCGGGTCATCGATCGACTCGATTGCGAGATCAACGTCTAGGCCCGGCCAGTACAGATGGTGAGCGCTTGGCAGCTCGACGTTGACCAGCGCTCCAATCGAGGCGTCACGGAACCAAGGAAACAGGTCGAAGGCAACAAACTTCTCGCTGTCGCCGATCAGCAGCCAGAAGCCGTGTTTCGATACGTTCGTGACTTCAACTGCCGAAGTGCGTTTTCCAAGCTTGGCGGATCTCATCCTCATGCTCCTGAATCAAATGAAGGACAGCGTTGATCTGGCGAGAGCTCATGCCGTAGCTCTGCGCCAATTCGATACGCGGTTAAAGCCAGAACTTCGCTTCGCCGCTGGAGCCGCGCACGTGGACGTGCATCCGAGGCTCCTCGCGCGAGAAGAAGTAGAAGCGGAACCCACCTTCGCGGATACAGTCGGACTCACACTCCGATCTTACCGTCAACCAAGCCGGATTGTGCGACCCCGCCTAGACTAGCGCCCCCGGCATCAACTGTCGCACGCAGAGCGGTTCCAAATGCATGGTGTTAGTTAGGTCGGGTCGTTCGGTACGGCGCACATCATAGCTCTGGCGCGATCGCTTTCGCGGCTTGCTCAGAGGTGCGTATCGGGATGATCTCGAACTCGACCAGATCATTCCAGTTGTCCGTCCACTCTTTCAGCATCGCCTCGCTTCCCGCCTCCAGTACCTGAAAGCATCGCCGGAATTCGACGTCGACCCAGCTCGAAATGTATCGCACACCCTCTGGCGCCATTCGTCCTCGATCGCGGAAGCGGCGGTACACCGCGGTCGCCCTTCCCGGACGAAAATGCTCGATCACCATGAACAGCACTACTCAAACCCTCCATCACTCGCTACGACGGCCCAGAAGACGGCACCCCAAACCCCGCTGCCTGGAAGTCTTCCACGGTATTGAGGTTCGTAAACATTCGCCCATCAGGGTCAAAGCGGGCATACCGATCAGCGACCAGCTCATCAACCCTCAGGCCTTCGAAGGCTCGTGTGATTTTGTGAACTCCTTGCTCAACGTGGCGGCGAATCGTCAGCCTCGCCTCTAACGAGTAGACCGCGCAAAGCGGCTCCGGATTTCCCTCGGAGTCCACAGGCAAAAGAACATCGGCGCCGGCAGCTCGCGCTTCGTCGAAGAGAAACGTCAGGAACCGAGCATCAAGGTAGGGCAGGTCGCAAGCCGTGACAAGATTCCAAGGACTGTCCGAATCCTCGAGAGCCGCGAGCAGTCCCGCCAGCGGTCCGAAGTCCGCCACTGGGTCGGCAATGACGCGCAGCCCGAGATGGCCGTATTTTTCAGGTGAACCCACTATTGTGACGCGGCCCGCGGCGGCGCGGACGGCCTCTGCGACTCGCGCGACCAGAGGCTTACCCTCAAACTCCAAAAGCGCCTTGTCTATCCCCAGTCTCGAGCTCTTGCCGCCCACCAACACGTAGCCGGCCCGTTGATCCATCACGTTGACCTTATCATGGCCCCGGCCCGTGGCTGGCGAGTTTTTCAACATGAATGGCCGTTGACGCCATGATGCCTACAAGATCGGTCCCATGCAATCAGCCGGCGGCCTGGGCGCGCTAGATTCGCGTTCGACCGCTGGCCATCAGCTGCTAAGCAACTTATAGGGGCGGCGCTCGGAAAAGTCCAGATTCTTCACGGCTCTACCTGTGGGTCAGAGGAAGAGTATAATCGGCCCACGTGACCGGTCCAATGGGGTAGAATCTCTCCCAACCTGAGCTGTCTCAAACCAGACTGTCCCGCCGGGGCCAAGGAGGAGCCATGAATTTGA
The DNA here is from genome assembly GCA_965248205.1 of Bryobacterales bacterium. GTDB lineage: Bacteria > Acidobacteriota > Terriglobia > Bryobacterales > UBA6623. The sequence continues at coordinate 5,344,543 of CBDFIS010000006.1, read as the reverse complement.
CTAAAGCGCTGATTGCCGGCATAGCCGCCGCGATCGCTACGTGGTTAGCTGATTACGTCATGCACGGGGTGATGATGGCGTCGACCTACGCCAAGTATCCCGTCTTCAGTCAGGAGCAGCCCAACCCCCTGATGTTCCTGTTTGTTGCCGTTTTTGTTTGCATCGCGGCGGCGCTGCTGTTCGCCAAGACCCGCGCATGCTGGGCCGACGGGGTGAAGGGTGGCGCTACTTTCGGATTCTTCCTAGGCCTGGTGGCGTTCTTTTCGAACTTCTACTTTCCACTCGTTCTGGAAGGCTTCCCCTATTACCTCAGCTGGTGTTGGGGCGGGATCAACCTCATCGATTTCGTCATCGCCGGCGTTGTGCTGGCGTTGATTTATCGACAGGGGTAGGGCCGGTTGATAGGGCGGCGCACTAGAAGCTCATTGAAGCGGCAAGCGGCGCCGTGAGCGAACCGCAACTAGACAGAGATGGAATGAGGAGGCTCCTCGTCCGGGGAGTGCTCCCCAAGAGAGTGGAATCTTCACACCGACTCAGACACCCGCACGGTTCAAGTTTGCCTCGCGCTCGCCGATACGCTCTCACAGAGGGCCCCAGCTCTTCCTTCCATGGACCTGGCGACGATCATCGGCATTGCTGTGTCCACACTGCTCGTGCTGGCCTCCATTTTCATGGGGGGATCGCCGATCATGTTCGTCAACATCCCTTCCATGCTAGTGGTCATTGGAGGAACGATCGGAACGACGCTCGTGAGAAACCCTCTCAGTGCCGTGCTGGGCACTTTCGGGGTTGCCGCCAAGGCTTTCACGACAAAGGTCCCGGTGCCCGAGCAGTTGATCAGCGAGGTTCTCGAGTTGTCAAGAACCGCCCGCAAGGAATTGCTGGCGTTGGAAAAAGTCGTGATCAGCTACCCCTTTCTGGCTAAAGGCATCTCAATGTGCGTGGACGGCGTAGAAGTAGAACGAATTCGGATGGTATTGGAAAACGACATTCGCTCCACGGCAAGCCGGCACAAGAGAGGCCAGCAAGTCCTGGAGGGTATGGGAGAAGCGGCGCCGGCCTTCGGGATGATTGGAACCCTCATTGGGCTGGTTCAAATGCTCGCTGTTTTGGACGACCCCTCGTCCATTGGTCCGGCCATGGCGTTGGCTCTTCTCACAACCCTTTATGGCGCCCTGATCGCCAACGTATTGTGTCTCCCTTTGGCCGACAAGTTGAAAGTGCGCTCCGAGCAGGAGGTGCTCAGCATGACGCTTTGCCTTGAGGGGGTGATAGCCATCGCCGAGCGAAGCAATCCGTCTGCCATCGGGAGGCAGCTGAGTGTCTTCATTTCACCCAAGTTGCGTAAGGAGGACGAGAAAGCAGCCTGATGGAGATGGAATCAGACGCCGGCGGCAGCAAGGGAGCCCCGGCCTGGATAGTAACGTTTGCTGACCTGATGTCGTTGCTGCTGACGTTCTTCGTGTTGCTGCTTTCGTTCTCGAACATGGAGATCGTCAAGTTCCGGACGATGGCGGGCTCGGTGCGGAACGCTTTGGGATTGAAGTCAGAGTTCGAGCTTTCTGACATTCCAACCGGAAGCAAGCTGTTGCCCCACCAAGACCCGAAGGAAGGCGAAGGACAAGCGGTGGAGGAGATTGTGCGCCATCTGAGTCAGATCATCGAGGAGAACGGCATGGAGAAGAACGGAAGCGCCAAGATCACCAAGCATGGCGTGATCCTGCAGCTCAAAGGCGACCTCTTGTTCGAGTCCGGGCAAGCCACCATCAAACCCAAGGCGCTACCCATCCTCGAAGGGTTGGCTCGATACATTTCGAAGACGTCGCGGGATATAGACGTGCTTGGCCACACGGACAATAGGCCGATCGGCACAGCGATCTTCCCTAGCAACTGGGAGCTCTCGGCGGCCCGCGCCGGCCGCGCCGTTCGATACCTGGCTGAAAAAGGTGTGCCGGCCCAGCGTCTTCGTGCGATTGGCCAAGCTGACGCCGTCCCGGTAGCGACCAACGCCACTCAAGTTGGCCGGGCGGCCAACCGCCGAGTCGAGTTTGTCTTTGTCACTCGACACCGCGAGGGCGACGGAGAAGCCAAGTCGCCGGCGGGTGGGTCGAACAGCTTGTCCCAAGGAGCTTCCCGTGAATGAGCGCCAACGGAAAGTGGGTTTGCTTGTCCTGGCAGCGATGCTCGCGGTGGGCTTCGGGGCGGCCTGCGACGACTCAGAGTCCGAGGGCGAAGCTGGTGATGACGTCGAGCAAGCAGTCGGCGTGCTGGAAATGGAAACCTTCTTGACAAACATCAACGACCCGGCGGGTGAGCGCCACGCCCGACTTAGTATAAAGCTGGCCATCACACCAGAAGAGCAGGTTGCGGAAATCAAAGCGGATCCGCTATTGATGGCCCGGCTGCGCGACCGCATCCTGACGCTGTTGACCTCGAAGACCTACCGGCAGCTAAACGAGGCCAAAGGGAAAGAGCTGTTTCGAAAGCAGATCATCGAGCGCCTCAACCCGCTACTGGAGAGCGGCGAGGTCAAGGAAGTTCTTTTTTCGGACTTCGTTGTCCAGTAGGGCCGGCATCAGCCTACAAGGGTAAGGGAGGGAAGCCCCGAAGGCGGGGACTGCTTTGAGGCGCGCCTTTGGGGGTCGATCTCCCACTAACGGATCGTACTCCTGAGGCCGGGGACCGGACCCCGCTTTCCCCAGCGCAGCTGATCCAGGGCTCCGTCCCGCCACAACGTTGAGGTGCGATGGACTAGCGATACCGGCGGTGTACAGCGAGTACTCGGCCCTGAACTTCTACGGAGCTGAGAGGCACCAGGATAGGTTCCAACGAGGCGTTGGCAGGCTGCAGGCGCACCTGATCCTTACCTTCGCGGTAAAAACGCTTGAGGGTCGACTCCGCGCCTTCTACCAGTGCCACGACAATGTCGCCGTTGCTGACGCGATCAGTTTTTTCGACCAAGACGTAGTCGCCGTCCATGATGTGGTCTTCGATCATGGATTCGCCTCGCACTCGCAGCGCGTAGACCTGCTCGGCGCCGGTGAAATCGGCGAAGGAGAGAGTTTCGGGGTCAGGATAGGTTTCGATCGGTTGCCCCGCGGCAATGGTTCCCAGCAAAGGGGTCTCCGGGGAAGCAAAGGCGGCCTCTTTGCGCTGACGGCTCAACTCGCGATAGTACTGCGGCCCCAGGTCTAAGGCGCGGCTCTGGTTGAAGCTCCTTTTCAGGTAGCGTTTGCTTTCGAGCGCGGTCAGATGTTTGTGAACCGTCGCAAGCGACGCGAGACCCAGCTCCTCAGCAATCTCTTCGAAGCTGGGGCTGTAGCCATTGCGACGAATGAACCCCGCGATGAAGTCCACAACTTGCTTCTGCCGTTTCGTGAGTGCCACGAGTTTTCTCCTTCGCCTTCTATTCTAGGAGAAGAAAAGGGGAAATGCAAGAGTGGATTCGCGGACGCGGGATCTCCTCGATGTGAGTGCCGGAATCTGATGATCGCTTAACCGCGGATCGGGACCTTGCCGGGGCAGCCCCGGCTGGCCGCGAACTGCCCCACCGCACCCCCCGTGCGAGTGCAGATCCGCTGTCCACCTTTCGTTAGTTAGTGCGCATGCCACTCATGTGACATTCCCAACGCGAGGATCAGAGATGGCCTCTCAACAAGCTTGCCGAGAACGCTATTCTGTTGATATCATTACGACTGCGCGTTGGGTGCCGCGATACCATCGAGGCTTCGACGCGGCTGTGGGCAAACCGCTATCGGGCGGTAGCTCACGCGGAAAACAGGTAAGGGCCGGTGAATTTCCGTTCTCTCTTCAGCGTTTTCTCCCGAGACCTGGCCATTGATCTGGGCACGGCCAACACCCTGGTCTCCGTTCGAGGCAAGGGGATCGTCGTCAATGAGCCCTCGATCGTCGCCATCAACAAGACCAACGGCGATGTCGAAGCCGTGGGGAAGGAAGCCAAGGAGATGGTCGGGCGGACGCCAGGCAACATCGTTGCTATCCGGCCAATGAAGGACGGTGTGATTGCCGACTTCAAGGTCACCGAGAAGATGTTGACCTACTTCATCCAGAAGGCGCACAACCGGAAAATGCTGGTGCATCCCCGGATCGTCATCGGTGTGCCGAGCGAAATCACTCCGGTTGAAGAGCGAGCGGTACGCGACTCGGCATTTCGCGCCCACGCCAGCGAAGTCCACCTTGTCGAGCAAGCCATGGTGGCCGCGATCGGCGCCGGACTGCCGATAACCGAACCTTGTGGAAACCTGGTAGTGGACATCGGTGGGGGAACGACGGATGTGGCCGTCATCTCGATGTCCGGGATCGTATACTCGCGTTCCGTACGCGTAGCCGGCAATGAGATGGACGAGGCAATCATTAACTATCTTAAGAAAAAGTACAACTTGCTCGTCGGTGAGCGCACGGCGGAGCAGGTCAAGATTGAGGTGGGCTCGGCCTACAAGTTGGACAATCCTTTGACGATGGAGATCAAGGGACGGAACCTGATCGAGGGGGTACCAAGGACGGTCAGCGTTAACGACACCGATATCCGAGAGGCGCTTTCAGAATGTGTCAACACCATCATGAATGCGGTACGCGTTGCGCTCGAACGGACCCCCCCCGAGCTGAGCGCCGATATCAGCGACCGCGGGATCGTGCTGACCGGAGGTGGCGCGCTGCTTCGCAACCTTGATTTGCGTATTCGCGAAGAAACGGGCCTCCCGGTTTCAATTGCCGAGGACCCGCTGTCTTCGGTGGTTATCGGCACGAGCCGAATGTTGCATGATTTCAAATTGCTCCGCCGCATTTCTCTGGAGTGACGCGTCTAGAGCGCTTGCTCGGAAGTTGGTACCGGCCTCTCGCCGGTGATAGCAACCGTCAAAGGGATCACTAGGTCAGCGCTCGGCCCGAGGACCACGACGCCGGCGACCAAGAACCGTGGTAGAACTCTTCACTCGCTACCGGAACACTTCGGTCCTCATAGGAGTGCTCCTTCTACAGCTCGCGCTGTTAGCCTACCAGGTTAAACGCGGCGATGACGCGCGGCTGCTAAACGTATGGACAGCCGCAGCGATCGCACCGCTGCAGAAAGCGATGAGCACGGCCTCGCGCTTTGTAACGTCGAGCTGGAACGACTACGTTTGGCTGGTTGATACAAGGGCGGAGAACCGGCAATTGCACAGGCAGCTGGATTCCCTGAAGTTGGAAAACCAACAGTTGCAGCAATCGGTGGGTCAGCTCGAGCGCGGACAGGTGCTAAGAGGGTACCAGGAGAGCATTCTTTCCAAGACCGTGGTCTCCCAAGTCATTGGCGTGGGATCCAATCCGAATTCCCGAGAAATCTTCCTGGATCTCGGGACGGACGCCGGCGTAAAAGCCGGCATGGCTGTTGTGACACCGGATGGCATCGCGGGCAAGGTGCACGCGGCCCATGGCGGTACATCCCTAGTACTGCTGCTCAACGACCCGGAAGCCGCCGTCGGCGTACTGCTCGCCCATTCCCGCGCGCGGGGGGTGTTGAAGGGAACGGGTTCTGCACTCTGCCGGATCGATTACGTCGGTCACGACGTAGAAGTTCGAATCGGCGAAAAGGTCTATACCTCGGGGGACGACCGAATCTTTCCCAAGGGGCTTTTGGTGGGAACCGTCACCCGCCTGGAGCAAGCGAATGAGTTCCAGCGCATCTATGTCAATCCGGCTGCTCCTCTCCAGCAGCTGGAAGAAGTGTTGGTGATTACGTCGGGAGTGCACCAGCGGCTGCCCAGCTCGACCGCGGCGCAGCCGCCGGGGAGGTTGTTACCGATTCCCCCTGCGGATTTCCAGCGATCGAACCCGCTCGAGTCAGGGCTGATGCGGAACCCGAACGGCGGTGAGTCGTTGGGTTTTTACCAGATCGAAGACTCGGGCCCCGGGACCGCTCCTCGAGCCACAGACGCGGATCGACTCAAGCAGCATTACGTACGAATCGGTGAGGCCCAAGGACATCGATTCGGAGAAGGAGAGCCGGGCTCGGCCGCTCCCGACTTCAATCTACAAATGGTGCGCCCCCTGCCCTTCCCCGGCGACCCTTCAACAGCCCGGTCGAACATCGGTAACCCCGCAATTGCTCCGCGTCAGCAGGCCGAATCCCCAGCGGAGCGAACTGGTGCTGAAAGGGCCGAGGGCACGGCTTCCGGAGCCACGACTAGCGCGGGTGCGTCGGACGAGGGCGGATCCGAGGGGCGAGTGGATCGTCGCTGAGTGAATCGATGGGCCAGCCACTCTCTCCTTCTCTCGTCCGGGAGAATGCCACCAGGATGCCGACGGGCTTGCCTGTCGCACTCGTTGTAGTGGCCCTCGCTGCCCAGGTATACCTACCCCTTTATGTCAGAACATTAGGGTCTTTCGATCTTCCGCTGCTGATTGTTGCGTACCTGGCGTTGCTCGGTCGCCGGCCCATCGTAGGGCTGCTGATTGGCGCCGCGGTCGGATTGGCACAGGACGGCCTTACGCACGGTCCGGTCGGTGTCTTCGGGATGACGAAAACCGTCATCGGGTATTTGGCCGGCTGGGCCAGCGTCGTTATTCAGGTTGGCTTTCCAGGCGCCCGAAGCGTCTTGGTCGCAATTTTCTTCCTACTTCATCAATTCCTGTTTTGGACCGTTCAGACCGTCCTGTTGGGACATGAACTGGCTGTCGATCTCCCGCGAACTTTGAGTCTGGCCGCAGCCCACGCGGGCGTAGCCCTGTTGCTATACGGTTTGCTGGATCGCTGGAAGAAGACCGCGTGAGTCCCATCCCGAAGCAGAGGCGTACCAGCGGCGACCTGCAGATGGTCGCGTTTCAGTACGTAGCCGCTTTCGCTGGTCTGTGGCTGCTCGCCGGGTTCTGGCAGCTGCAGGTGCAGAGTCCGGAAGTGTATGAGCAGCGCGCTGAACGGAATCGGAAAAAGTCACAGCGGCTGATTGCCCCAAGGGGGAAGATTCTCGATCGAGAAGGCCGCATCCTGGTCGACAACCGTCCTAACTTCAAGGTTCTGATGTCTGGAGCCGAGGCCCAGGAACCTCACCTCGCGCTGATCGCGGAAGGTTTAAACATCCCCTACGAGCATCTCGAAGCCCAGCTTCATCGCCTCCGAGCATCGGATGCTCCCGGCTATCCCGCCGTTATTCTCAAGGAGAACCTGGAAGCGGGCACTATTGCTTTTGTGGAAGCACACAAAGCAGAGTTTCAGGAGCTCGAGCTGCTCAGGTCGCAGAACCGGCTCTACCCTCAGGACGGAGTAGCCTCTCATTTGATCGGTTACGTCGGAGAGATCAGTGATCGGGAGCTCGAACAGGTCGAATTCGTACTCGCGGATCCTGGGGCGAAGGTCGGCAAGGCGGGCGTCGAGCGGCAGTACAACAACATTCTCACTGGCTCGGACGGAAGTCGCGTTGTCGTCGTCGACAGTCGCGGTCGCGAGCGTGGGTTTCTTCGCGGCAAGGCCGCCAAGCCCGGAAGCAACGTTCAACTTACCATCGACCTGGATCTACAAGTGGTCGCCGAGCTGGCCATGCAGGGCCGCAAAGGGGCTGTTGTCGCCCTTGACCCCCGCAATGGCGAGATTCTCGCTCTCGTCAGCTCGCCCAACTATTTCCCCCACAAGTTCGTCGGGGGCATCTCTCTTCACGACTGGCGGCAGCTAACGAACAATCCTGACAAGCCTCTGCTCAATCGGGCTATCCAGGCCCAATTGGCCCCGGCATCCGTGTTCAAGCCGATCGTGGCGGCCGCGGCGATCGAAAGCGGCGTCATCGATACGGACTCCACCGTCGAGTGCCAGGGCGGAGCTTCCTTCTACGGACGCTATTTCCGCTGCCACAAAAAGGACGGGCACGGTGAAGTCAACCTGTATCGGGCCCTCGTCGAGTCCTGCGACGTTTACTTCTATGCAGTTGGAAACAAGCTAGGCATCGACCGGATCGCGGAATTCGCAAAGCGCGTCGGCTTCGGGCGACGAACCGGGGTCGATCTGCCCCACGAAGAGGAAGGACTCGTGCCCTCCACAAGTTGGAAGCTGAGGCATTTTCGCGAAAAGTGGTATCCGGGTGAAACGATTTCAGTCACCATCGGCCAGGGTGCGCTGACCGTCACTCCGCTGCAGCTGGCTTACGCTATCGGCGGTTTGGTGTCCGGCGGCGTGTGGCACCAGCCGCAGCTGGTTTCCACAGCGCACAGAAAGGCTGTTCGCGACGACTATGAGCCCCCCGCTCCTCGCATCGTGAAACTCAAGAAGAAAAGCATTGACGCGGTCGTGAAGGGACTTTGGGGAGTCGTCAATGGCGGGGGGACCGGAAACCGAGCTCGGCTGGCGGGCTACGATGTGTGCGGCAAGACGGGAACCGCCCAGCTGGTTCCTAATCGCCCGACGCGGCCAACCAGCGATAGGGACTTAAGAGACAACGCTTGGTTTGTAGGCTTCGCTCCCTGCCGCAACCCGGAGATTGTAGTCGTTTCGCTCTTCGAACACGGCGAGCACGGCCATCTGGCCGCTCCCATCGTTCGGGACGTGTTAAAGGTCTACTTTGACAAGCAAGAGCGACCACCGGGGAACGCTCAGCAAGCGTACTACGGGGCCAGTTCCCCGACAGACCTCGCTGCATCCCGCTCCCGTCAGGAGAGTTTGCCTTGAAGGAACCGCACACCAGCCGCGACTTCGACTGGACATTGCTGGGGTTAGTGCTGGCGATCGCTGCCCTCGGTGTGGTCGAAATCTACAGCGCTACCCGCAACACCGTTTGGGAGGGCGCGCACCTAAAGCAGTTGCTGTGGATCGGGCTGGGTCTAATCCTCTTCTGGGCAGTTTCGCGGATCGACTACAAAACGCTCGTCGACCAGGCCCCCATCTTCTACGCCATCACGATCATGCTACTCCTGATGGTGGAGGTTTTCGGCTCGACGGTTGGCGGGGCCAAGCGGTGGCTGCCGCTGCCCGCCGGCCTGCATCTGCAGGTCTCTGAATTCGCCAAGGTGGTGCTAGTATTGTTGGTGGCATGGTTCTTCATGGGATCGCCAGGAAGGCCGGTACGCTTAGTGCGGCTGGCACAAATAGTTGCCCTGTTCGCGGTGCCCATCGTTCTGGTGCTGAGGCAGCCGGATCTAAGTACCGCCCTAAGTTACCTGCCTGTTCTGTTCTTGGGGGTGCTTCTGGCCGGCATGCGATGGAGATACGTTGCCATCCTGGCCCTACTAGGGTTGTTGACAGCGCCGATCGTGTGGCGCCACCTGCAACCTTATCAGAAGGAACGGTTGGTCGCCTTTGTAGATCCGGAAAGGGACCCCAAGGGCGTCGGTTACCAATCGATTCAGTCAAAGATCGCGGTGGGCGCGGGTGGCATCTGGGGTCAGGGCTTCGCCCGCGGCTCGCAGACACAGTTGCGCTTTCTGCCCGTCCCCCATACGGATTTCATCTTCTCGGCTTACGCGGAAGAAACGGGTTTCGTCGGAGTTAGCTTGGCCCTGGCGCTTTACTTCGCGGTTTTGATGCGAGTTGTAGGCAACGCACAGGCGGCGGTGGATGCGATCGGGATGTTTGTCTGTATGGGCGTGGCGGGTCTTTTGCTGTTTCACCTTGTGGTGAACGTCGGCATGGTGATTGGCCGGGTGCCGGTGACGGGTCTGCCCCTGCCGTTGATGAGCTACGGAGGGTCTAACGCCTTGACGATGTTTCTGTTGTTCGGACTGGTGAACAATGTCCGGCTCCGCCGGTTTACGAACTAGCGATATGAGAAAGTCTTACGCCCGGTTGGGCGGTTTCTGGGGCCCAAAACGGACGGGCCCGTACAATGACACTGAGAACAAGGGAAGGATGAGAGCCCAGCCTCCGCGGAAGCGGAAGAGCGGCTGACGCGGCTAGCGGCGTTGAGCGCGATGTGAGTGGCGCTCCGCCTGGAAAGCCGACAGAAGCGAGATCACAACGGTTGCCCGCCTATTGCGGCGGGTCTCTGCTTGACCGAGATTCCGGCGTCTCGAGGACGCCCCATGTCTTACCTACAAGTGCCGCGCTGTGGTTTGGGCCCTCCTTCCTGAGGAGGGAGTCCCTTGTCGAAGGAACTGATAGTTGATTCATCGCCTCACGAGACTCGCGTAGCCATTCTGGAAGATGACAGGCTCGTTGACATCTACATCGAGCGCGCGTCCGATTACCCGTTAGCTGGAAGTATCTTCAAAGGCCGAGTTAGCCGGGTGCTGCCCGGCATGCAATCGGCCTTTGTGGATATTGGGCTAGGACGCGATGCTTTCCTCTACGTCTCTGATTTCCTGGATGATGGTGAAGAATCCGATGCGCCCGTCCGCCAGCAGGAGGAAGCAGTGGAGAGCACCCAGGACGATACTGAAGAGTCCGGCTCAAAAGCTGATCCCCCGATCAAAGCGACTCGCCGTGAGCGCAGGAGCCGTCGGTCTCGCCGTAAGCCGCCGCGCCGAGAGGGCTTTCCAGAATCAAAATACGCTCCGCTAGGCGGGGACGAGGCTTCTCCCCAGGCCGCTGCACCGATCGAGTCGCCGCCCCCGGAAACCGATTTTCAGGTTTTGCCCGGTGAATCCTTGGCTAAATATCGAGATCGGCCATTCCCCACAGGGAACGACGACTCAGGCGACGCTGAGCCGGCGGGTGGGGGCGCTAAGCAGTCACAGCACCTGCCGGGGCTGGATCAGCAAGAGAGCACCCTGAAAGTCACCGCGTCTGATTCAGAGCCCGAGACCACCGATCGGCAGACCACCGCGGACGGAGGATCATCGCCGTCGGCTCCCCACGAAAGCGACGCCCAAACCGGTCAGCCATCTCCGGCCGGTGAATCAACACCAGCGAAAGACGCCGAGGCTGGACCGTTCCCGGAAGCTGACAGAAACTCGGAAGCCTCCGAACCCAGCGGCATCTCGGAGCCAGCCAGAGGCCCGGATGCGTCTGCCCCCGCGAGTTCGGTGGGGCACCTAACCCCGCCCTCCCCGTCGGAAACCCCGCCAGACGAGGGCCCAAGCCCGTTCGAACGGGAGCGGAAAGTTTCAAGCGAAGCTCCCTCGGATCGAGCGACCGGGAAGTCAGCAAAGACCGCCCGGTCAGGCCGCTCGTTCTGGGCAAGGCTCCTCTCGAGGTCGGCACCCGATAGGGATGACCAGCCGGAGCCATCCGCGCCCGCGGGTGACCCGGGTTCCCCCGCCGAGGCGACCACGAAATCGAACGCTGGGGACCACCGGACGGCCCTCTCGCGCGAGCAGGCTGACAATGATGCGGCAGAACGGAATGAGGGCGTGGGAGAACCGGCCGTCTCCGATCAAGACCCGGGCGCTTCCTCGCTAGCGCCCGGGGCAAAGCGTCCCGCCAGAGCTCGCCTGCGGGGAAGATCTTCCCGTTATTTTCGCCGCGGCAGGCGGCGTCAGCGGCCGCGCCATGCCAGTACCGGTTCGACCGGCGACGGCGCGGCGCAGCAATCCCCTGAGTCGGAAAGCACCCCCCAGCAGCCGCGCATCACCGACCTTCTGTCGGAGGGGCAGGAGGTGCTGGTTCAAATCTCCAAGGAGCCTCTTGGCCGGAAGGGTGCGCGCATCACCTCTCATATCGCCCTTCCCGGACGCTACCTCGTCTACATGCCCACCGTGGAGCATACCGGTGTATCCCGAAAGATCCTCTCCGAAGGCGAGCGCCGGCGCCTGCGCAAGGCTGTCATTGCTCATCACGAGGGAATGCCCGGGGGATTTATCGTTCGCACCGCCGGCGAGGGCGTCGAAGAAGCCGAGATCGCCGACGATATGAAGTTTCTCTACAACCTTTGGCTGGATCTTCGAGCTCGGGCAGACAGTGGCCCGGCGCCTAGCCGAATCCATCGGGATCTTGACGTGGTGGAGAGGATTTTGCGCGACCAGTTGGCCGAGGCGTTCAAGACCATTTGGGTCGAAGGCGACGAGGAGTATGAAAGGATTCTGCGCTTCGTAGAGCGCTTTCAGCCGGACCTGCTTAAACAGGTCAAGCTCTATACCCGCCGCAAACCCATCTTCGACGAGTTCAACATCACAGCCGAATTGGAAAAGGCGCTACGGCCCAAAGTGTGGCTGAAGTCCGGCGGGTACCTCGTCATCAACCAGACCGAGGCGCTGGTGGCAATCGACGTCAACACCGGCAAGTATGTGGGAAAGTCGGACAGTCTCGAGGAAACCATCGTCAACACGAATCTCGAGGCCGTGCAGGAGGTTGTGCGTCAGATGCGTCTTCGGGATCTAGGCGGCATCATCGTCGTCGACTTCATCGACATGGAAGACCGTACCAACCGACGCAAAGTGATGGCTGCACTGGAACAGGAGCTGGAGCTTGACCGAGCGCCGTCAAAGGCCTTGCGGTTTAATGATTTCGGCCTGGTTGCGATTACTCGAAAGCGAGTCAAGCAGTCGCTTGAACGCACCCTCTGCACGCCTTGCCCGTACTGCCACGGTTCGGCGTACGTTAAGTCGTCCCAAACAATTGTCCACGAGATCTTAGCGGAAGCCAAAAAAATGGCCCGCTCGAAGGAAAAGCGCAAAGACGTCACTTTGCGGGTGAACCAAGAAGTGGCGCGCGTCCTCAAGTCGCGGGAAAACTCTTACCTGCAAGACATCGAGCAGCTCGTAAGGTCCCACGTGTTGGTACGCAGTGACGTTTCTCTACACCGCGAGAAGTTCGGGTTCCGCTAGGTCGCGAGCCGGACTACCAAGCAAGAAGGGAGGACAGGCCCACCGTCGAAAAATGTGCTTCCCTTTCGCCGGCGGCAGTATCCCAGAAACGAGTTTCCGAAGCCTCGTTCCTTATACCGTGACCTTCCGCAGATACTCGATGCTCGAGGGCGCGGCTTCCTGCAAACTGGCCCCTCGGTAGATCTTTACCGACGCAAACTGCTGGTAGTTGATCTCGTCCAAGCTCTTCAAGACGGAACCGAAATCCACATTACCGGTCCCGAACAGCGACCCGTTGCTTTCGCAAAGATGCACGTGGCGTAACCGATCCCCGCACCTACGGATAGGCTCCAAAAGCGAGGCCTCTTCAATGTTCATATGGATCGTGTCGACCATGGGTTTGACGGCGGGAGAGCCGACTGCCTTGATCAGATCGAGCACTTCACCTACGGAATTGTTAAAGCCGACCTGAAGGTGATTAACCGGCTCGATCACGATTTCGCGTTTCTTTTCTTCGGCGGCGGCAGCGACTTCGCGGAGACATTCTGTGATGCGGGGGTTGGCCACATCCGGGTCGGGTTCGTCGCTTCTCAACCCCTGCAGAAGCCCCACCACCAGAATCGCGTCAAACCGCTGTGCCACATCCAAGTAGCCGATCAGACGCTCGACAGTACGCTGCCGGACCGAGAGATCCGGCGAGCTGAGGCACAGCCCTTCGCCGTAAGCGTCACCAGTCAGGAACGAAGGCACTACCAGATCGAGATCGGAGAGCCACCGCTCGAGACGGTCTAGATCCACCCCGGTCGGCTTCGTCAGGTTCAACTCGACGCCCGCGTATCCGCAATCCCGCAACAAGGACAGGATGCCCTGAAGCCGGTCTCCCGGGCCGAAAGACGACAATGGTTCGATAACGATATAGCTGTATCGGGTCATGTTTTCACCTCGTATAGACGGAATCCGACGACGCCTGCACGAATTTCGTCCCCGGTCTGGACTAGTGTATCCCACAAACAGCAGGTCCACTCCCGGCGAGCGAAGAACCGAGCTCGTAAGCTCTTGATCACTGCTCGTGTGTGCATCACCTTGAAGCCCACCCGTCAGTAGCGCTACAATTCTACCGTGCGGCTCTTAGGGGCTTTGTTCGCCATCTTGATGGCGTTGGCTGTGGGCTCGCGTGCGGAACAAAGCACGCCTGCGGAAAGTCCGCCGAACCTGGTTCTCATCACGGTCGACACACTGCGGGCCGATCATCTCTCCAGTTACGGCTACCACCTCGCGACCAGCCCCAACATCGATCAGCTTGCGTCGGAGGGCGTCCGCTTCGCGCGGGCCTATTCGCCCATTCCTCTTACCGGGCCGTCACATATTTCGCTCTTCACCAGCCGCTTTCCCCAGGAACACGGAGCCCGTATCAACGGGGTAGCCGTGCCCGAAGACTCGAAGTGGGTATTTCTGCCCCAGATCCTGCGAAAATTCGGCTATCGCAATGCGGCCTTCGTGAGCGCCTGGACATTGACGAACCGTCTCACTCAGCTTGGCCAGTGGTTCGACATCTACGATCAGAATCTGACCCAGTCACATCAGGTTTTTCACTCCAGTCGCTTTGCCGAGGATGTAACTCCCCCTGCAATCGGATGGCTTCGGGACAACCGGGACCGGCCGTTCTTCCTCTGGGTTCATTATTTCGACCCGCACGCCCCCTACCACCTACGGGCGGAGTTCGCTTCTCTCGAGTCGAATGGGCATCCGGATAAAAGCGCGGATTGGGCCAACAAAGAGGATCAGAAGCGCATCCACAAATACGACGCGGAAATCGGTTACGTTGACCATCACATCGGCAAACTGCTGGCTGAACTCGACGACCTCGAATTGCGTGATTCCACCATCGTGGCCCTGACGGCCGATCATGGCGAGAGCCTTGGGGAGCACGGCTACGTCGGTCACGGACGGCGGCTCTTTGAGGGCATTGTCCACATACCTCTGATCTTGCGATACCCAAAGACGATCCCCGCCGGGCGCGTCATTCCGCGGGCCGTCTCATTGCTCGATCTGACCCCGACCATCCTGGAGCTGGCCCTCGGCAAGGAAAAGACGGCCACTCTGCCTGTCTCATTCGCCGGCCGCAGCACGGCACCCGCCATCATCGAGGGCGAATCGCTCCCTCAGCGCCCCATTCGCTACGTCGCCTTCGCCGGCAGGAAGGGATTCGCGCCACGCTGGGTGTCGTGGCTGTGGGCCCGCAACAGTACGTTGCCCCTTCATATCGGCGAGACTCTAGGTTTGCGCAAGCTCGTCTGGACACCCGATCAAGAATCCCTCTCCGTTGTGAATATCGAGCAAGATCCACTGGGGTTGAGGCCGGCGGTACTCAGTAACGGCGATAAGGAATACCAGGCGATGGCGGCCTCTTTGAAGCGCTGGTTCGAAGCGACTGACCTGGACGAGGGGGAAACCACAATGAACGAGCGCGACATCGAAGTGCTGAAAAGTCTCGGCTACATGCAGTAGGACCGGCGGGACAAGGAACATCCGTCAGCCCCCCTCTCCACCTAACCTAGAAACCGCGTCCTCCAACGCATGATCAATCGCGTCGTTTGGGAAAATCTGCAACACCGGCCGATCCGTACAGCGCTGACGGTTGCGGCGATAGCGGTAGAAGTCTGCATGATTCTGTTGCTGTGGGGTCTCGCGGACGGGCTGGTCGAAGACTCGACCCGCCGCAAAAAGGGGATTGGCGCCCATATCCTCATTCGGCCCTCGACAAGCAGCTCACCCGTCACATCCGGAACAGCCGGCATGTCGGCGCACTACATCGACCTCATTGAAGCGCTTCCCGAAGTCGAAGTCACGGTGGGTTCGACTTTCAAGATGCTGGGCGACCTGACCACGGTGACGGGCGTGAAATGGGACAAGTTCGAGCAGATGGCCGGCGGCATCCGCTTCCCTCAGGGAGGACCCTTCGAAAACCCGTTTGACATCGTTGTAGACGAAACCTATGCGGCACAGAAAGACCTCACGCTCGGCCAAACGATCCAAGTTCTGAACCGTGATTTTCGTCTGGTCGGAATCACCGAGTCGGGCAAGCTCTCGCGGCTGTTCATTCCGCTCACAACAATGCAGGAGTTAATGGGGTGGAAAGGAAAGCTCAGTCAGATCTACGTCCGGCTGAAAGACCCGCACCAGACGGAGCAGATGATTCAACAGCTGAAGGAAATGCTGCCCAAGCACCCCGTCTACTCCATGGAAGAGTTTATTTCCTTGTTCGAAGCGCAGACGCGCGGGCTGACGGGAGAAATCATGAGCGTCATCGTGGGCATCGCGATTTCGGTGGGATTCATTGTAGTTCTGCTCTCGATGTACACGGCTGTCGTCGACCGCACCCGCGAAATTGGAATCCTGAAAGCGCTGGGAGCTTCCCGCGGCTACATCATCAATATATTCATGCGGGAAGCGCTGCTGATGACGCTCGCGGGAATCATAGCAGGAATCGGGCTCGCCTATCTGGGGAAGGGAATTGTCGACAACCGTTTTCCGCTGGTGACGATTCTACTCCTCAACAATCACTTGACCTGGTCCATCGCCATCGCCGTAGCCGCCTCGTTCCTGGGCGCACTCTACCCGACTGCTCGGGCTGCCAGACAGGATGCGATCGACGCGCTGGCCTACGAGTAACCTGCCGGAGCACTGTCGCTGAAAGAAGGGAGCGAAACCCGACAGGACCTTGAACTCTATGTCAGCCGTTGACCGGACTCTGGCAGTCAATCATTTCCAGCGCTTCTGGGTCCGTTAGTTCAATGCTCAGCAGAAAGCCGGAACGAGGCACCTCTCTCGCACGTCCAACCACCGAGTTGGCCGAGCCGAGACCACATTTCTCACGGATGGTGTATGGAGGGCTGGGACTCACGACAAGTAGCGACCGCCACTTTTAGCGGTCCTAGTTTTGAGTTCGGCCGGATGCTACCGGCTCCATACGCGATCTTTTTGGGAGAATTGCAACCGAACAATGGGCTCGTCCGGCGCTACTTGTGAGAAAATGAGTCCGAATTTCGCCGGACACACCAAAAGGGGTAAAGCTATGAAAACACGAGTTTGGATCTTTTCAGTAGGGTTGGCGCTCGGCTTGAGCTCGCTTCTGATGGCTGACGTCTTGCGGCTGCACAACGGCGATGTCGTCGAGGGAACCTACCTCGGAGGCAACAGCCGGACCGTGAAGTTTATAGATTCGGAAGGAAACGTCAATACTTACGACGTCTCGGCGGTGGATGGTATCCGCTTTCGCTCGGGCGCCTCGGCCGAGGTGGCTGCGCCCACTACGCGAACAAGGAGAGCAAGGCGGCAGGCCTCAGCCCCCGACGAGATGGGCGTGACCGTGCCCGCCGGCACGGTGATTACAGTCCGAACGATCGATTCGATCGACGCGGATCTGACGGGAGCCGGCGAGCGGTTTCGGGCCAGTATCGACGACCCCGTTGTCGTGGACGGTCAGGTCGTCATCCCCCGAGGCGCCGATGCGACGATCCAGGTAATCAGGGTCGAGCAGGCCGGCCGGGTGGCGGGAAGCGACGAAGTGGCGCTGAAGCTCTTCGACGTGACCGTCGAGGGACAGATCCACGAAATAGCCAGCAACTACGCCGAGGTCAAGACCGGAGGAAAAGGCAAGCAGACTGCCAAGACGACGGCCGTCACAACTGGGATCGGTGCTGCCCTAGGGGCTATCATCGGTGGCGGCAAGGGTGCTGCGATCGGAGCCGGTGCCGGGGCTGGTACCGGCATCGCCGTTTCGGCGGCTCGAGGCAAGAAGCTTCGAATCCCATCGGAGACCCGACTGGACTTCGAGCTGCGCTCGCCCTTGCCTTTGTGACCTACGCAGGAACGGGTAGCTCGGTTGCTCAGCGGGTCTGGCTCAGGCGGCGCGGCCCTCAAGTTCCCGGCCCGGCTACCGATATGGGTAGTGTTGGTCCTGGTCGATTCTCTGCCACGAGCAGCGAGTGGAAACGGCCTGGGTCGGCGCGTAGGGCAGAGACGGTTGAGCGCACGCGACCCAACATAGCCTCTCAGTGCTAAAGAGAGGGGCCCGCGGCGTCATAGGGTCAGGCACACGATCGGACCCTGGGGAACCAAAACCGAACCGGCCACGTCTCTAGAGGTTGACCAACATGATGTAAGCCCCCGGTCAGGCGTTTATCGGAGGGGCTTTAGGGTTGTCACTGCCTTGAAGTTGTGGGCCATCTGATGTATGCTTCTATTTGACCCCCAAGAGTGTAGCGTCCAATTCCCCGGGCGCGGGTTGTACTTCCGAAAGGCAACCATCAAGTTGGTCGTCCGCTTCTTATAGCTAGTAAACAATCAGGTACGGGGGGAAGTAGCACAGAGGTTTCAGACCAACCCAGTCTCACCATGCGACAGCGCACTTCGGGAAGGCGGCCGCCAAAGGCCTCCCGCCCGCCTAAAAAAAGAAACCGGAAGAACGGATCTCTCACGTCCCGCAACGGCCGTCAAAACATGCGAATGGCCGGTACTTCTGCGGGCGTGTGCCAGAAATGTGGTCACCCGGCGCCGGATGGTAAGCTTTGTCAGTTCCACCGGAACCTGCTGAACTCCATACGCAACGGCTTCAAGTAGTCATCTTCTGGCCAAGATTTCTGGTTAGTCCCCTTCGGTTCCCAGCGATCCGCTGCGACGCGGGCCAGTTCCCGCTGTGCGGCGCGGACCGCCGTGTTTAGGAGATGTGTCGGCCGGCGCGCGACGCTCGGCGTTGACCCACCGGCTGCCTGCTCAGTGCTCCCAACGGTCAGTTGGCATGTCCGCGTCCGTGTGCTTCCCAGCGGGACTGACGATTCCTCTAATTCCTCTACTAAAACGAGCAAGAACGGCCGATCCACCTCCCAGCATGCCGTCGCTGAAAACTGCGGGCGACCGCAGCCCTTCTCTTCCGACGAGTTTCGCTTGGTCCCTTATCGGGAACATGGTCTATGCGGCCTCGCAGGTCGGCGTGCTTGCGGTGCTGGCAAACCTAGCTTCTCCGGCCACTGTCGGACGGTACGCGCTCGGGTTGGCCATCGTAACCCCCGTGCTGCTGTTCACGAAACTGCAGCTTCGCTGGGTTCTGGCAACCGACGTTCGGCGCAACCACAGGTTTTCCGACTATCTGGGGACTCGACTGCTGACCACCGCCGTCGGCTGCGCGAGCGTCTTCCTCGTGCTGGCGGTTGCGAACTTCGAACTAGACGCTGCGGTCATGATCGGGATCGTCACTTTGACCAAGGCGGTCGAATCCGGGAGCGACCTGCTCTACGGGCTGATGCAACGGCACGGTTACTGGGACCGCATTTCGATCGCTATGATGGTCAAGGGCCTCGGCTCGTTGGCGGCACTTGGGATCCTTCTGACGCTCGGCGGCAGCCCAGCGTCGGGGCTGCTGGCGGCCGGGGCCTGGCAAGCCGTCGTCCTGGCGTTGTATGAGCTACCATCCGCCCGGGGCATTCTCCGACGTGAGCTCGAGAGTGGGTGGCCGACATGCAGCCCGCGCACGGTCTTGAAGCTCATTCGCCTGTCCCTTCCGCTGGGTGTCGTGGCGAGCCTGGTGAGTCTAAATGTCAACCTGCCGCGCTATATGTTGGAAGCTTGGTGGGGCGCTCAGCATCTCGGCTACTACGCCGCGCTAGCGAATCTCGCCACCATGGGGAACATTTTGATGCAGCCACTCGGCCAGGTGCACCTGTCGCGGATGGCGCTTCTCGGACGAGCAGACCCGACTGCTTTTCGGCGCCTGCTTACCAGAATTCTGGGGCTTGCAGCATCAGTGGGAACAGCCGGAGCATTGGCCAGCGTGCTCTTCGGACAGCGGATCCTAGCCGCCGTCTATGAGCCCACCTACGCGGCCCTGAATCCCGTATTGACCTGGCTGATGATCGGAAGCGCCGTCACCTACGTGAGCTCCATGCTGGGCTACGCCATGACGGCTCGTCGTTTGTTTCGAGTTCAAGTGCCGCTCTACGCCATGGGAGTGCTGGCGTCCCTCTGCTTGTCTCTGGCCTACGTGCCCTCCCAAGGGCTAATGGGCGCCGCTTACGCAACCGTGGGAAGCTGGGCTGCGGTCGCTGCTGCCAGCCTAGCAGTGCTGGGCTGGTCGCACTTGCAAGCCCAGCGGAGGGCTGCATTCGATTCGCAGCCGGGGCTGGAAGTTTCCCGAGCTACGGCGAAAGAGGGGCTATTGGGATGACGAGGACCACGGAGAACGACCAGCCGCTTGCGTTGTCGAGAAACAATTCGTTGCCGATCCGATCGCCCGCTCGGGGCAGACCTGTGACGACGTAATCCAGCGACCCCTCGACTTCTATGTTGCGCAGCCAGTTCCCCTCAGGTAGCCAGTTGAAGACGGAGACAGCCGTGTCGATCTCAAAGTTCAACTTGTGGGTATACGAGCTCGCGTCCGAGGGTCGCTCAGCGGGACTGATCTTGTCGACGATGTCGAAATGACTTCCGACCCAGCCCTTCGTGTCCTTGGGTCGAAGGAATTCCAGGTTCAGCTCGAGCTCCACCTCGGGAGAATTGTCTCGGATCGAAGTTCGACGGACCTCCTGCGCGGTCCTCCCGGTGGACGAGTTTTCAGATCCGGAGGCGAAGGGGATGAAGATCGTCTCGACGGTGAAGCCGACTCTGGGAATCTCAGTTGGGATATCCAGCGCCAGGATTGTTTCAAACACTACCTCGCGCTCTGCCCGCGTGACTCTAATTTGCTCATCCCCTTCGAACTCGGCGATCCTGTGTCGGCTGAAAAGGTTTTCCACGGTAAACGACGGCTCGATCTTCAGCTCGGGCCGGCAAACGAAGAAACAGCGATCGGGCTTCTGAGCCCTCAGCGGCGTAAGCGCCCAGCAGGCGAGAAGAAGGATCATTGCGACCCGAATCAAGAAAGCATTTCGCAAAGATTCTTCCTCCGGGCGAGTATGTGCTTCTTTACTCCACTTCTTTGGCAGCTGACCGGGCACGCTCGCCGAGATATTCACGGATCTCCGGAGGGGAGCCGACCCGATCGATTTGGCCGTTTTCCATTACCAGCACTCGTTGGCCGATCGCGAAGGCCTCTTCGCGATTATGCGTCACATAAAGAAGCGTGAAGCCCAATTCCTCATGCAAGCGGACGACCTCGGAGCGCAGCCGGACACTCAATTCGAGGTTGAGGCTGGAAAGCGGTTCGTCCAGGAGAACAATCCGGGGCGCCAACACCAACGCACGCGCCAGGGCGACACGTTGCTGCTCCCCGCCGGAAAGCTCGGCCGGTCGGGCTTGGTGACGATCCTCTAGGTTTACGAGCTTAAGCATGGTCTCCACCCGCTGCCGGGCAGCGGCTCCGGGGACGCCGCGGGCGTCCAGGCCAAAGCGCAAGTTGCCCTCGACAGTAAGGTGTGGCCACAGAGCAAGATCCTGGAAAACCATACCGATATTTCGTTTTTCGGGTTCCAGCACAACGCGTCCGCCTTCCGAAACAACCCGGTCACCAACAACTATGCTTCCTTCACCGGGAACCGCGAGGCCTGCGAGGAGGCGAAGGACCGTGGTCTTGCCGCACCCGGAAGGCCCGAGAACGACGAGCCGCTCTCCCTGTTCAACGTGAAGTGTGAGATTACGGAGAACCAGCCGCGGCCCGTAGGTTTTCCTCACCGAGTGGAACTCAATGAACGACACCTGGCTCCCTCCCGCGCTGGGCAACGATTCCGAAAAGCAACAGCGGCAACAGCGTAGCAGCAACCATCATCATGCAAAGGGCAGCGACCAGATCAGGCGGTCCGTTGGCCATCAGGGTGAAAGTCCTCACCGGCAAGGTGTCGCCGCCCGGAGGGTACACAAGCATCGTGATGCCCAAGTCACGTAAGCAGAAAATGTAAGCCAACAACCAGGCGGCCAGCAGGCCGCGACGCGATAGCGGGACCACGATATGTACGATCCGCCGCAGCCAACCCGCCCCGGCAACCTCAGCAGACTCCTCCATGGAGGGAGGAATCTGGTTCAACGTTGCTACCGTGGCCCGAGTGGTCAGTGCAGAATACTGCGCCAGGTAGCCCAACAGCACGATCCCCGGGCTCGCGTAGATGAAGGCCGTAGCAGGCGCATTCCACAAGCCGACCAGACCAATTCCGATCACGCTTCCAGGGACCGCAAACAAAAAGAGGGTCAGTGCATCAACAAAACGGCCGGCACCTAGAGAATTTTTGTGAACGAGATAGCCTAGAAAGAAACCAAGCACCGTTAAAGCCGAGGCGCCAGCCACCGCGTAGCCGATGCTGCGAAGTAGGCTGTCTCCAGCCCGTTGGAGCGCCTCGCTGTAGACCCCGAGCGACGCCGACTGAGCGACCAGCCCCGCCAGGGGAAGAACCACCAGGAGGAGGCAAAGAATGATGACGGCAAGAAGAAGCAGAAGACGAAATTGTCGTAGACGAATCGCCTCGCTTGGGTCGATGGGAGCTGTCATCCGAAACGGAAGAACCTTCTGACCGAAGAGGCGCCATTCGGCCCACAATATCAATAGCGTCACTAACACCAGCGGGACCGCTGCAGCCGTCGCGGCGCCAAAGTTGTGGAACGCGGCAAACTGTGTGAGGCTTTCTACCGCGAACACGTCGAAGCGGAGAAAAGTGGGAACGCCGAGTTCTCCTAAGCTCAGCAAGAACACCAAAGTCGCACCGAGAACCACCCCGGGGAGAATAAGAGGCAGGGTGATTTTTCGCAGTACGGCGCCCCAACCGGCAACGAGGCGTCCGGCTTCCTCAAGACGCTGATCCACGCCGTGAAGATAGGCCATGGTGAGAAGCATCGGGATCGGCAAGAAGGTCGGAACCAGCACGAATACGCACCCCGGCAGCCCAAACAGCTGTGAAGAGGTCCACTCAGCGAGACCGCTGCTCCACACTCGCGAAGACAAGCCCTGCCGGCCGAGGAGATCGAACCAGGAAACGGCTGTGATGTAGGGCGGCAGGAGTAGCGGAATTGTGAACAAAACGGTGAACATCCTTCGCAGAGGGAGGTCAGTGCGGGCGAGGAGCACTGCGAGAGGAACTCCCGCGCCAGTAGCAAGCAACGTGGTGAGGGCGGCCAGGATAGAGCTATTTCGGAGAAGCTTGAAGGACCGGTCGGCGCTGAATAGGTCCTGGTAGTAGGTGAAGCTCCAATGGCCGTCAACCGTCACGCTTTTAAAAAGCATCGCCAGGAGCGGCAGCAACCCCGCTGCTATCAGAAGCAGCAGGGATAGCGTCAAGAGGGTTCTCTTGGCCAAGCTTAGTATCCCACCCAGCTCTTCAAAAACGGTTGGATCTCCTCCATCTTGCGGGCGACCTCGCCGTAGCTGAGCTGCATGGTTTTCAGTTCCTCAATGCGTTTGATATCGGGCGGCGTTTCGACACCAGCATGGAGCGGGATCTGGGCGGCGTCGGAAAACGCCAGCTTGCGCTCGGTTTCCTTGGAGAGTAAGTAGTCGATCAGTTTCTTGCCCGCTTCGGGGTGTGGCCCCTCCGCGATCAGAACCACGGCGTTGGGAAGAACCATACAACCAATTTCACCGGGGCCCTGGTCGGGATAAACAATTTCAATCGGCCTACCCTGCTTCATGCGGTTGTAGGCGTCATCGCTGTCAACCAGGGAGAAGTTGAACTCCCCGGAAGCGACCAGGTCGGCGCTTTCGCCGTTACTGGTTGATAACGTAACACCGTTTGCTTTGAGGGCATCGAAAAACTCCTTGGCTTGCTCGTCACCCCAGAGAGTGAAAAGAGCCGCGCTGTAGACGGTGGTGGTCCCGAACAATGGGTTTGCAATCACACTCCTTCCTTGGAATCGGGTTTCGGTATAGTCCCACACGGACTTGGGTTTTTCCGTGCTGAGTTCGCTGTTTACGACAAAGGGTCTCGAGCGGGCTGAGAAGCCAGTCCAGTAGCCTTCTGGGTCTTTGAAGTGTTCAGGAATCCCCGTGGCATTGGCGGAACGGTAGGGGGCAGCGACCCCTTGTTGTTTCAAATACTCAGCACGAATCGGTTCATTCGCCCAAAAGACATCGGCCTGAGGGTTATCTTTCTCCGCCAGCAATCGGTTCATCACGCCAGTGCTCTTGGTCTCCTCGGTGTCGAAAACCGTTTGTACCCGGATGCCCGTTTCGTGCTCAAAGTCTCTCAGGATGGGTTCGGAGAAAACTTGATCCTCGCTGACATAGGCCACGACTACGTTGGAAGCGTCTTCGCGGCCGCCCGTGCAACTGGCTAAGGCGGCCACCAGGGTCGCGGCGATCTCAAGTGAGAGAGCGCGCGAAAAGAAATCTGTCATGAGCACACACGCTCCTTTGCGCCGCGGGGAGCGGCTTTCGTTGGTTTACGGTTTGACCTGAAAATCGTCGAAGTAAGTCACGGCGTCTGCCTTCGTCCATAACCCAACTTTTCCACCGCCGGCGAAAGAGTCGTCTTCCACTTGAAACAACTGCCTGTTGCCAAAGAAGACCGTGAAAAGACTGCCCCGGAACTCTACACCGAGCGTGGACCACCGTTGGGAGGCTACCGCGTGTTTGACTCCATAGGTGCCGGGCGGCATCCCCTTGGGAGCCAACGACGAGCGCTTGCCGTTTTCGACCTTGTAGAGCACGGTATTGCCTTCCAGCGCGTTGGCGCGCACGACGTAGTAGTTGTTCTCGTCTCGGTAGCGCCAAACAAGGCCACCCGAAGCATCCACCCTCCCTGATATTGGCTTCAGCTTGACACTTAACTCGCCGTCTCGGAGGTCGGCTTTCCGATAGATCGCGAGCGGATATCGTCCCGAGGTCTCGTCATCGGAAACCTGCGCCAGCACGTTCGGCGGACTGGGCGCTGACTCATCGGTTCGTACCTCCCACTTCGGCGAGCCGCCGCTGTGAGTCATCGCGACCGACCAACCCGAAGGCACCGACCCTGGGTGAGCACTGTCGAAGGCGATCACTTGGGTGAAAACCGGGGCCGCCATCAAGAGCATCAGCAAACCGGTACGCTTCATAGCTCTTCCCTCCGTTCAGTCTTGACGGTGAGTGCCTACAACTGCTGTCACAACGTCGGCCTGCTCGACAGGTCACCGGCGTCGAAGCCGGCTTATTCACCTTCACGAAACCAACTTAGTCGCCGGCTCCGCTTGCTACGTCTAACTCCACGGCCCTCTGGCTTCGCTGAAGAGGAATCCGAAAGTAGAAAGTGGATCCCTGTCCGACCTCGCTTTCCACTCGAACCGAACCATCGTGGGCCAACACGAGGTGCTTGACGATTGCCAGACCCAGGCCCGTTCCCCCTAGTTCCCTCGACCGCGCCTTGTCTACCCGATAGAATCTTTCGAAGAGTCTTGGAATGTGGTTGCTGGGTATACCGACACCGGTGTCACGAACGTAGAATTCGACCTCGTCATCATCCCGGTGTGCTCCCAGCGTGATCTCTCCTCCCTCGGGAGAGTACTTGGCCGCGTTCTCGAGCAGATTCATCAGCACTTGATGGAGGGAATCTGAATCGCACTCCACCTCCGTGGACACCCGTAGCCCTTCAACACGGACCGAAACCCTTTTCCTATCGGTCAACGCCCGGATCGAGTCGCTCGCCTGAGTGAGCAGGTCGTTGACGGCAACGGGAGCAAAATCGAAATCCCGCGCGCGGACTTCAATCTGCGACAAGGTCATCAAGTCCGATGATAACTGCGCCAAGCGCTCAGCGTTTTGGCGAATGATCTGAAGGAAGCGTCGGTTGTGTTGCGGATCGTCTACCGCCCCGTCGAGCAGTGTTTCTGCGTATCCCTGGATCGAGGCCAGCGGTGTTCTCAGTTCGTGGGATACATTCGTCACAAAATCCCTGCGCACCCTTTCCGTCTCTTCCAACTCTGTGATGTCGTAAAAAACGGCGACAGCCGCCTGCACGCGTCCGGTCGCCCCCCCAATCGGGACACAGGAAACCTTCCATGACCGCTTAACCGGTTCCGAGACCGACAAGTCCACCGAATCAGATGTCGCCTGACTGAAAACTTTATCGAAGAGCCGCGTGATGTCTCCATGAGCCGCCGTAAAAGGACGATCTCCTACGGTGAGGTTCTCGTTCGGAAACATCCGTCTCATCGCCGGATTGCACACAATCGCCCGACGCTCAAGATCAACAACCAGCACACCTGCACCGATGCCGTTGACCGCCGCCGCAAAGCGGGAGCGTTCTTCCTGTAGTTGCTCGAACATGGAACGAAGACGGTCAGCGGTCGTCTGGAGGGTAAGACTCAGCTCACCCAACTCTCCACCGGCGAAAGCCGGCACGGGTGTCTGAAAGTCTCCGCGGGCGAGATCCCTCGAGAAGCTCATGACTTGCGAAAGTCGAGCGGAGAGGCGCTGAGCGAGCCAAAAAGCCAGAAAAACGGCCGGTATGAATGCTACCAGCGTGACTCGAAGAATCCTGCCACGAGCCTCCTCCGTTCTAGTGCGTATCTCCGAGAGTGGAAGAGCCAGCCGAAGGGCTCCGCCTTCCCTAGGAATAGCTACATAGAGGAATTCCGTGCCGACAGTTGCACTGAACCTTGTGCTGACACCCACTTCACCCGCCAGGGCTGCGACGAATTCCGGCCGGGTAGAGTGATTCTCCATCGTCGCCGGATCGGCCTCCGAGTCCACCAGCACCACTCCGTCCGATCGAATAAGCGTTAGCCGGGCGCCTGCCGCCTCGGCAATTTCATCCACGACCTCCGGGTCGGACACCGCCGGGCGACCCCGCAACGCGGCTACCGCCAATTGAGCTTCTTCTTTTAGCCCATCCTCCAGCCCTCGACGCAAGTTCGCTTCCACGGTGCGGCTCACGAAGTAATCCACGCCGAGTGCCGCCACGATGAGCAAACCGATGAGAGCAAGAATCAGCTTGAGGAAGATGCGCTTGGTCATGCCGGAGCCTCGAAACGGTAACCAAACCCTCGAACGGTCTGGATCCATTTGGGATCGTCGGGCTTGTCTTCGATGCGCTCCCGCAGCCGGCGAATGTGGACGTCTACGTTCCGCGGGCCTACGTAGCAACCCTCGCCCCAGATCGCGTTCAGGAGCTGTTCCCGACTGAAGACTCTCCCTGGGCTGGACAAGAACAACTCCAAGAGTCGAAATTCGGTCGCCGTGAGTGAAAGTTGTTGATCGTGGAGATACGCGCGGCGAGAACTAACGTCCACTCGAACCGGACCCACAACCTTCGACTTCGGACTCGTTTGGCGTCGTAAATGGGCTTTGACCCGGGCTAGCAACTCACTCGGGCTGAAAGGTTTGGTGATATAGTCGTCACCTCCGATTTCCAGTCCCATCACCCGGTCCGCCTCTTCGCTGCGGGCTGTCAGAAACAAGATCGGTATGGACGTGAGGCTGGGGTCGGCTCGGATCTGGCGGCAGAGTTCAAACCCATCGCCGTCGGGGAGCATGACATCGAGAATGATCAGATCGGGCCGCGAGCTTCGAATGAGCTCCAGCCCACCTTCCAGCCGCCCGATGATGTCAACCTGGTAACCGCCGCGGGTCAGATTGTAGTCGAGAAGGTTACATAAATCGCGGTCGTCTTCGACCACCAGTACAGTCTGCTCCCCCACGTTTGCACTCATTGTATCCGCCGCTACCCGGGGGAAGCGCGGCCCGGCGCATTCGCCCCAGCGGGCCCGTCGAATCCCTCGCAGGTCCGGTCTCGGGAAAGCCGGTGAAGAGTCAACTCACCGAACGACTGTTCTCGGTCGTAGCAACCCGCTACCAAGGACTCCAGCTCCGGAAAATCAGCCAGCCCGTAATCCTTACCGAGTATCTTCTCCGCCTGAGGCGCCACAACAATATAGACAGGCCTCGCCGAACGAAGATCGGCCAGAAACTCCCTACGGTACCGCTGGCGCAGTGTTGTTCCTTCTCCGTCCAACAGAGGCATACTATAGCCGAACCTGGAAGCGCTCCGGCGCCCGGCCAAATAGATCACCGACGTGTTCCAGCCCCAAACAGCAACCCGGTCATCTTCCGCAGTCCTCCCACGGATGTGGTCGGCGGCGAGCATATCCGAGCCCGCGGCGGGGAAGCCGGTGTAGTAGTGCTGGGCCGGGAGCAAACCCAACGCAAGCGGGATCCAACTCGCCACGCTATACAAGGGCCGCACGGAGGCATGGAACACCACCAGCAGAAACAACAAGAAAGCCAGCGCTGCTCCAGTTGGTCGTAGAGCGGAGCGTGACTCGACCCGGTCTTCCCGCCACTCCACGAGCGCCACGTGGAATCCCACGGAGCCCAACAAGACCAAAGGCGGCAAAAGGAGGGTCCAGTGGTATTCGAAGAACCGATTCTGTAAGGCGACAATGACGATTCCCAGACCCGTCCAGCACAGCAAAACTACCGCCGTGCGGCGCACGGTTTGCCACAGTTTTAACAAGCCCAGCGCAGCTATCGGCAACAAGACAACAGCGACTTTTCCCGCCAATACGAACTCGAAAACTCCCCGCAGCCTCGACGCCGGTGAGATCAACGTCACGTCCGTGTAAGCAACGGCAGGGTACATCAGATAAACCTCGATCAACTCGTCGAGGGCTCCACGGTGAGCAAACCAACCCATGGCGAGAGCGGCTGGAAGCGCAAAGGAGGCAACAAGAACCACAGCGTCGCCGGCCAGAGGCCTGGCCCGGACTCTTTCCCTGACTATCAGTCCGAGCAGCGCAATCAACAGGAACCCGGCAAAGAAAGGCTTGATGAGAGCTGCGCACCCGACGAGCAACCCAGCTATGACCACCGACTTCACGGTGAGCCGCCCACCGGCCGCGACAAGAGGCGCCATGCCGACGAGGATCATCATCGACGCCCACCCGTCGGGCTGCGCCGTATGCCAAAAGGAGCCCGACCCGTACCACAGAATGAAGATCAAGCATGCCCAACGAGCGACTACCGAATCTGAGAGACCTCTAACAACGCGCCCCAGGACCGCTGCTGACGTCGCCAAAAAAACAAGATCCAGCAGCCGGATTCCCCAAAGGTTCTTCCCGAACAACCACTGCGCCAGTGCATAGAGGTAGTAGGCCAGTGGCCCCTTGATATCCCAGGCGTCTCGGTAAGGCATACCCCCTTGATGAATGACATCGCCGACCCAAGAAAGAATTCCCTGGTCCCAGCCGAACGGCCAGCTGAGAGATGCCGTGGCCCACGCTCCCGCTAAGGCCGCGAGGCCAAAGTACAGCCAACGAAGCACGCGATCCGCCGGAATGTTGAAACTTGCCATGACCTAACAGCCCCCAACCGCGTGTACCATTTCGCTGGGGAGGGAGCGTGACAACGCGCGTGCACCCCTGGCTCGATCAGCACCCCATGAGGGCGGGGGGAGCGCGCCAATGGCAGAATGGAGATTGGCCACGGGGTTTCGCTCTCTGATCACAAAGGACAGTCGAGAACGCCTGCATGCAGGACGATGTCGGAACCACCGGGCGCGGCCTATCAGGCGGCGGGTGGAACCACATCAAAGTAGCATCCATCAGGCTACTATCGAAAGTAGCCAGGAGCGTTGACCGTCAAGCAAGATGACTCAAGAAGCTTCCTACCTAGGCTCAACCCCAAAGCGCCTGCTGCTGATTATCTTCCTCGTTTGCTTCCTGGTCTACCAAACGACACTGGCCGTTACGGCCGTCGAGCCCTTCCCCGACTTTTGGTTCTTTGGGGCGGACAGCTACCGCGTCGCCCTCACGAACATCCCCACGCGTAACTGGCATCCGATGGCCATCTATCAGGCGAAAAAACACCCTCTTTTCATCGCACTCAGCATGCCTCTCCATCAGCTCGGACGCTTTGTATATGGAGGAATGCCCGAGCCGCTCAACGAGAACATGCCTCTTTCGTTCCCCGCAGCCCTGTTTGGCGCACTAAGCGTTTGCGTAGCCTACCTGTTGTTTCGAAAAATTGGCTTCCGCGAGAAACAAGCGTTGCTTCCGACGATCTTGTACGGTGCCGCCGCTGGCGTCTGGATCTTTGCGAGTTTCCCCGAGACTTATTCATGCACCAGCCTGTTCACCAATCTGTTCATCCTTGTCTTCCTCGCCGATACGAAGTTGAAGCGCCTGAGAGGCCTAGTTTTCGCGCATGTGCTGGTCTGCTTTGCCGCACCCCAGCAGGTTCTTCTTGGGGTCATCCCTCTTTTCCAGCTCATTCGCGTTGACGGATTTAGGGTTGGGATCCGCCGGGCGGTCCGATACGGCTTGATGCTGGGCGTCCTTTTCGTACTGCCGTACCTGATCATTTCCACTGTCCAAGAAAAGGAAATGGGAATGTCAATCGCAGGGGCGACATTGATTTACGACGTGCTCGAGGGAGTCGGTGCATCCGCCAACCTGGTGAACCCGGAAAGTTGGCTAGTAACCACATCGACCTTTCTGCTTTTATCGCAAGTCGCTCCCGCGATTCCCCCTCTAGCCTTTGAGCCGCTGACGATCCAAAGCATCCTGTTGGCCCCACCCTACACTTGGCTTCTCATCCTCGCCGTTTTGATCTACGCCGTTAGCGGTCTCGCGCGCGGTGGGCACAAGCATCTATTCGACGGCTCCTTGGCGATCTTCGTCTTCTGCATCGTCTACATGGTTTTCTTTGTCTACTGCAACCCCACCGAGGCTTTCCTCTACTGCGGCCCGATGGTCTTGCCTCTGTGGCTCCTGATCCACGGCACACACACCCCGCTGCAGCCTCGGCGCTGGTCGCTAAGACTGCTTGGGGCTCTCTGCGTCCTAGTCACCCTCAATAATGGGACGTTTGCCCTTGACCTACGGAACCACGACAGCGGTCACGGTCGAGTAGGGCAAGCGCTTGACCCCTCCCCGCCGAAGGACGTGAAAGGGGCAACTGCAAGCTTCTCAGCACTTCGCCAGATGCTATCCTCATCAATTAACCGCCTGGACTCGGTGCGGACTAACGGCAAGCCCAAGGCTGCTGAAGGAGGTTCGAGTTGATACGCAGCGTCTCCGCTCTGGCGAAGATTACCGCTCTGGTTTCGTTTGCCGCCCTGGCCTTTGCCGCCAACGTAACCAGCGAGCGGCTTGAGCAAGCCGAACGCGAACCGCAAAACTGGCTCACCTACGGCGGTACCTACAAAGCGTGGCGTTATAGTCCTCTCGACCAGGTTAATCGCACAAACGTTAAGAATCTCGTTCCCGCCTGGGCCTTCCAGACCGGTGTGATTGATGGCGGCCTGAACTGCACGCCGCTCGTGGCCGACGGCGTCATGTACATCACGAGCGCCTGGAACCGCGTCTTCGCGATCGACGCGGTCACCGGGGACAAGATCTGGCACTACTACTATCCTGCACCCCAAAAAGTGACGTTCTATGGGCCTTGGAACCGCGGTGTCGCCCTGGGGCATGGCCTGGTGTTCATGGGCACGATGGACAATCACCTGGTCGCGCTCGACGCCAAAACAGGCCGCGAAGTCTGGAAGGTCGAAATCGAAGATGCGGACCAGTGCGGCTGCAACATCACCAGCGCCCCTCTCGTCGTGAAGGACATGGTGATTACCGGCGTCACCGGTGGCGACTCGGCGCACCGCGGTTATCTGGATGCCTACGATGCGAAAACCGGCCGGCAGGTTTGGCGTTTTTGGACGATTCCCGCGCCGGGCGAGCCCGGGCACGAGACCTGGGAGGGTGACAGTTGGAAGTACGGCGGCGCCCCGACCTGGATCACCGGCTCCTACGATCCCGAACTGAACCTCATTTATTGGGCAGTCGGGAATCCCGCCGCGGACTTTTACGGCGAAGACCGCAGCGGCGACAATCTCTACACGAATTCCCTCGTCGCGCTCGACGCCGATACCGGCAAGCTCAAGTGGTACAACCAGGAGATTCCCTACGACGTCTGGGACTATGACGCCGCGTTCGAGTGCGTCCTCGTCGATCTTGAGTACAAGGGAAAGACAAGAAAGCTGCTCCTCAACCCCAACAAGGGTGGCTACACTTGGGTTGTGGACCGTACCAACGGCGAGTTCATCAACGCTTGGCCAGTTGCCGAGAGCAACAACTGGGTGGAGCGCATCGACGAAAACGGAAAGCTGATCGGCCGCAAGGATCCCGAGGTTGGAGTCCCTGGTTTGTTCTGCCCTTCAGCTGGCGGAGGGCGCCAGTGGAATCACGGGGCTTACAGCCCGAAGACCGGCTGGTTTTACTCGACGGGCATCGAGTGGTGCATGATGCTGACGACCCGCCCGGAAGAACCAAGGCCGGGACAACCCTATTTCGGCGGGGATCTGGTTATGGTCAAACCACCGAACATCGAAGCCGGGGGGCACCTGAGCGCCTACGACCCGATTAGCGGCGAAATTCGTTGGCGGCACAAGACGAAGTACCCAATGTTCGCTTCGCAACTGGCCACCGCGGGTGATTTGGTCTTCACCGGCGACATCGAGGGCCGTTTTATTGCCCTCGATGCCAACACCGGCGAGACGTTGTGGTCCTTCCGGACTGGCTCGGGACATCGCGGATCTTCGATTACCTATTCGGTGAACGGCAAACAATTCGTTGCCACGCCCAGCGGCTGGGGATCGGCGGCGGTGGGCGCCGTTGGAGAGTTGTGGCCGGAGGCGAGGGACTTTCCCCGAGGTTCTGCCCTGTTTGTGTTCGCGTTACCGGAATCGGAGTAGAGCCACGGGCGACAAGCAAGCGGTAGGTTCGGTGACTGGGAATCAAGCGCTACCAGGCCGAGCAGGAGAAGCGATCCTTTGACCCGGTTGCCACCCTCATGTGGCCGCTAGCCGTCGGGTTCGCGTTCTGGCTGGCCTTCTGGGTGCCGTTCCACATTTTCGGCAGTCCACTCGCCGCCTATTTGATAGCCTTGATCGGCTACGCTGCCTTCAGAAAGCTCAGGAGTAGATAGCGATGTTGAGAGCCTTGCTGTTGATCATAGCTTGTGGCGGCATGGCCGCCTGTGTCGTCGCGCCTATTCTTCACTTCTTCGGTCGCATTGAGGTCAAGACCTACCAAGACGTTTTCTTGGCCGGCTCGGTGATCTGGTTTGTTTTCGCGACCTGGTGGGGCACCAGAAGGAAGGACCCGGCTGCCTCCTCATGAATTGGTGCGAGCTAGCGCACCATTCTCCGTTTGGACCCAATCCGTAGCTGTGGGACGTCCATCCGAGGGATGGTCAAGTTCACTTCGGCATGGGCCGATTGGTGACCAGGTAACCCAACTCGGGGAGTGGCACCGGGCCCGCGGAGAGGGCCTTGTCGTGGAAGGATACCAGACGGAAGTCCTGTGTCTCCTCCTGGTAGTGATCCCGCACTCGCAACCAGTCCCGCCAGCCCAAGAAGTAGAGCGGGAGCTGCGCCGAGGTAAGCTTAGCTCGCAACAACTTGCCGCGAGCTTCCTCAGCCTCTTGGAACGCTTGCCTGCGCAACAGTTCGAGCGCCTCATCGTCCGACATGTTCTTCGTGTGCAGACGAATGTCAAGGATAGCGTTGGCGATCACTCGGAGCAGGTGCTTGTACCAGACCAGTTTTAATTCGTTGCTATCGCTCCGATAGCCCGCGTCCATGACCGCTTCCGTCACGTAAGTCGCCCAGCCTTCGACGTAGGAATCGTTGGCGTAGGCAACCCGCAAAAGGCGCCTCGATTCGGGTTCGATCTTGTTGGCCCACTCCAACTGCGTGTAGTGGCCTGGTATCGCCTCATGGACGCTGAGAAGCTTCAAAGCGAACAGGTTGTATTCGCGTAGCTTGGAATTGACGCGGGAGCGGGACCAGTCGGGGGGAATCGGTGTCACCCAATAGAAGGTGCCAAGCTGGGGATGCAGAGCCGGCGCGCCCATGATGCCCGCCACCGAATACACACCCCGCATGAACTCGGGAGTTTCAACGATCTGCAGGTTTTCCCCGGACGGCAGAGGCGACACGCCCGCCTCATTCGTGAATGTCCTTAGCTCAGCCAGGTCTTTTTTGATTTGCCCGATCATCTGGTCACCGCGTCTGAGCCGGTTCTCGTCTTGCACCACGTCGAGCACGTCCGCCATTAAAGCTCGTTCCGTTGGTGGACGCTGATTACCGTAGATTTCTTTATGGATACTCCTGGCCACTTCGACAATGTCGTTGCGCACACTCTTGAGTTGCTGTTCCGCTTCGGAAAGCACGGTTTCCGGTGATTTGGTTGTCGTCAGCCGGACCTTGAACTTTTCGGCGTAGAGGTCCGGGCGCAACCGCCAGTCGTAGGTATTGCGGCCCGCCAGGTCGTTCGCCAGAAAGCGATCGAAGTCCCGCAACGCCGCTAGTGCCGTTTTCGAGACGGCGTTGTAGTCGGCTCGTAACGAATCGGGAAGACTGACGGGGATGACCTTCTCCACCAGGTTGATGTTGCCTCGGTTCTCCTCCCGGGCCACAGTCGTCCAAACCTCCGGCGAAGACCGCAGGTTTTGTTTGGCTTGATCGAGGAACGCCGGGGCCTTCTCGAGCCGAGCCAGGATGTGCCGGTAGCGCTCTTCTTTGGACGCGTACTCATGCACCAAGGGCCTGTAAAGGGCCATCCCAAGAAGTTCGACATAGAGAGTTGGGTTGTGCTCGTGGCTCCGGATTTTCTCAAGCTCAAGCAGCTCACCGTCGATGTGGTTCTCGATAACCGCGTAATCGACCCACTCATCACCGGCGAGCTCCTCGCGGACCACCTCGGCCCGGAGATTCTGGCGAAATTGCTTATAGAAGTGAACGCGCTCAGCGATCGCGGCCTGGGAATAGTCGTCCAAAAGCCCGTCGAGTTTGATTTCCGTGCCGCCCTTGCCTTCCTCGTCCGCTCCCTCGAGATGGACGTGGTAACCGACGGCGGTGGCCCGAATAGGAGACAGCGCCAACGAATCGTAAACGAACGACGCGGTCACCCGCGCAAATACGTTTTTGGGGGGCTCTCTAGTCGAACACGAGCTCAGCACACAGATAACAGCTGCTGTCAGAATCAGGGAAAACTTCTTCTTCACGCTAGGAATCATGGATCTCATTCTGGGTGAGGGAGTTTGGCCGGCAACTGGGGGGCGGAACCGCTTGGCCTCGCGGCCTCCACCTTAAAAACAATATCATCTTAAAGGACCTTTTTGACAGAGGCAAGCGCTTGTCGGCCTTTTCTTGGTCCCTGGGATCATGCCATTCCGCCTCGGAAGTCTGTCGAACAAGTGCGAACACGCTTGAGTGGAGAGCGCGGCGCCAAGCTAGATCGTCGCTGTTGACGCAATCCTTTCTTCTGGGATGCACGGCAGTAAGACGGGTTAGAGTGCTTGGTTACTGCGGCTGTTCGGTACGCCGGCGCAAGATAGCGGGAACCTCCAAATCGTTTGGGTCGGCAGGTTGCGGGAAGGCTTCGGACGGATCCAGCTCTGGTTCGTCACGCTCGGCGGCGATCTCGCTTGCCTCCGCTTCTGCGCCCTGATCGGCGTCGGCTGCCCCGCGGTGTAGGTTGGCCGCCTCTTTTAAAGTTGGCCGCACCTCTGCCGCCGACGCGGCGGCGGCATCCGACATCTTCTTGCTGATTCCAAGGCTCTCGCTGCGGAAGCCGGTGGCGATCACCGTGATTTTGACCTCGTCGCCCATCGAGTCATTGAGGACAGCTCCGAAGATAATATTGGCTTCCGGATCCGCGGCCCGTTGAATAATCGTAGACGCTTCGTGAACCTCGTGCAGCGAGATTTTGGAAGAGCCGGTGATGTTGATCAGGATGCCCCGCGCGCCTTCAATACTGGTGTCCTGGAGCAACGGACTGGAGACGGCTTTGCGGGCGGCTTCCACCGCGGCGGCGTTGCCGCCCGACACCGCCGTTCCCATGACAGCGTAACCCATGCCATGCATAATCGTGCGGACATCCGCGAAGTCTCGATTGATAATCCCTGGGATCGTGATGATGTCGCTGATACCCTGCACCGCCTGGCGGAGAATATCGTCCGCGATTCGGAAGGATTCAAAGAAGCTCGTGCCGCGCTCGACAACCTCGATCAAACGCTCGTTAGGGATCGTGACGACCGTGTCCACGGTCTCGGCTAACTCGGCGAGCCCTTTGTCGGCGATAGCCATTCGCTTGCCGCCTTCGAAGGAAAACGGTTTCGTGACGACCGCCACCGTCAGCGCGCCGAGTTCATTGGCCAAGGAGGCGACGATGGGAGCGGCCCCGGTCCCCGTACCCCCTCCGAGGCCCGCCGTCACGAAGACCATGTCGGAGTCTCCGAGAAGTTCGATCAGTCGCTCGGTGTCCTCGAGAGCGGCCTCGCGGCCGATGTCAGGGTCGGATCCTGCGCCCCGGCCGTTCGTGAGCCGCGACCCGATCTGTAGCTTCACTTGCGCCTGCGAGACACGCAGTGCCTGCTCGTCGGTGTTGATGGCCTCGAAGGTAACCCCCTCTACCCCGGCTTCGATCATGCGATTAACAGCGTTACACCCAGCGCCGCCCACACCAATGACCTTGATACGAGCACTGACGTGGCTGTCGTCATCAAAGGTGAACTTCACGCCATCGTTTCCCATAAGCTATCTCCTGGCCAAAGATATTACTGCAAGATCCCGATAAGCCAACGCGGTGCGGGAGCGGCGTGCAACGCGAGGCACGAATTCCAGGGGCCGGCCTCGGCTATTCCCGAACCCTCCCCATTTTACGTGAATCGTCATCTCGCGTTCGGTCGATCGACACCGCTCGTTTCACCACTACTCAAGGATGGTTTTCAACCACTCGGTCATCCGATCCCGCCGCCTCTGCCGGTGCAGCCGAAGGCGTTGCGCATAGAGAGCAAGTCCGGCTGCCGTCGCCCAGCTAGGATCATCCAGCTCGTCCGGCATGTACTCCAAGCGGGGCGGGAGTCCGATCCGGGTAGTGGCGTCGAGGACCTTTTCAGCGACGTCGCAGAATCCGGCCATGCACGCCAGAGCGCCAGTCAAAACAACGCCGGCAATGAGCCGCCCTTCGACACCGGCTCGACGCAGCTCCTGTCGCACCAACCCAAACGCCTCTTCCGCCCGCGCCTGAAGCACCTCATTAAGTAGTTTTCGAGGCTTCGATCGTGAAGAGCCATCCGAGACGGCCGGGACCTCGATCATCACGTTCTCAGGCGTCTGGTCGGCCAACACGCAGCCGTGCTGCTCGATCAGCCGTCGAGCTTCGGTTGAGGAAGTTAGGAGGATGCTTGCCACATCATTGACGAAGTGTTCGCCCCCGACCGGGATCGAGCTGGCTACTCGAAGCTCGTTCTCCAGGTACGCGACGACGTCAACGGAACCGGAACCCATATCAACGACCGCCACTCCCATCTCCCGCTCCTGCTCTTCCAGTACCGCGTAGGCGGAAGCGAAGGGCTCGAAGATCGTCTCCTGTACGACCAGGCCGGCCCGGTTGACCACAGCTCGAATGTTGTTGTGGGCCTGGGCGAGAGCCGAGATCACCTGCACGTGGGCATCAAGTCTTTGGCCGGGCATCCCCAATGGATTCCTGAGTCCCCCTTGGCGATCGACACCAAATTCGAGCGGAATCAGTTGCACGACTGTGCGATCGTCGCCCACTGCCCCTTGGCCCGCGTCTTTAACGATCGCATCGACGTGATCCTGTCGGATCTCGTTTTCGTCGGCAGGAAGGTTCAGATAAGCGTGGCTGACATTGCTGGCGACGTGCGGCCCGCCGATCCCGACAACGGCGGCTTCAATCAGCATGCCGCCGTTCTCTTCCGCCTTTTGGATCGCCTTCTCCACCGAGTTCAGCACCGGGTCCTGGTCGGCGATCACACCGCGATTCCAGCCGGCTGAGGGAGCAGAACCGTGGCTGATAAAGCGAAGACGGGCCTGCTCTTCGAGCGCCACGAAACAGCGTGTGCAGTGGCTACCCAAGTCGAGGCCTACCAGGTAGTCGTGTCTTTTCGGCATGGCGCTAGCGAACGGCTACCTGCCCTCGGTAGCGCAAGTCGACGGAGTTCACACGGCCGTATTGTTTCTTCCAAGTGTCAACGTAACTCAGGAAAACTTCCCAGCGATGTCGGAAGAGTCGCTGTCCCATCTGTAGCTCAATGACATCTCCCTCATGGATCGTCGTCGCCCGCGCGTTTTTAGGATCGCTTACGTCCACCTCCGAAACGAATGAGCTGTACCGCGGCTCCTCGCGATCGAGATCACTCATCAAAGACTCGAGCAGGGCCAGGCGATCGAGGCGATCCGGCAACGACATGGATGCGGAGATCCCCGTCACCACAGGAAGGGAGAAACTAGCGCCCGCCGGTGGATCGAGAAACACACCCTCGCGGTCGATGAGCCGAGGCTTGGCGCGGCGCGATTTAGACGTCGCGAGGCGAACAAACCCCACTGGCTGTCGCTCGCGGATCCGTACCCAAACCCGATCGGGCCACATCCTCAGAATGGCCGCATGCTGAACCCAGTTGAGATTCTCGAGCTGCCGAGTGCGTTCTTCCAACGGGACTTCGAGAATACTGCTTCCCTGGTCAGCCTGGAAGATCTCCTCGACACCGCCCATTGAGAGGAAGTGCAACCCCGTCACATGCAACCCCGCACCATCCTCCGCCAAAACGAAAGGAGTTCCGAAACGCAAATACGAGTCAATCGAGTAAGCGGCCAAAAGACCCAAGCCGATCGCCCCAAGCGATAGCAGCAGACCTCGTGTCCAGGGCCGCCTGGCGCCGAGCAAGGCCCGTTGGACGGGCACGGGCGATTTGCGGCGCAGGTAGGGCCCCTTGGGGCCGTCCTTGTCGCGTTGGGTTGCGTTTCCTCTTCGGGCCATGTCTTCGACCAAGGGTGCGCTCAACGCGCCGCTACTATGCCAGGCGCGCGAGATTCAAGCCGACTCACAATCTTCTCGGCGACCTGTGAAATATTGCCCGCCCCGAGAGTGAAGATAGCGTCTCCGCCGTGGGCGCCTGCGACAGCCTTTTCGACAGCCTCGTCCAGAGAAGCAACATACTCGGCGGCGGGGTGGCCGGAGGCTCGGACTTCCTCAACCAGTTTCTCCGCGCTTACTCCAGGAATAGGGGGCTCCCCGGCCGGATAGATGTCTACCACGTGGAGGTGGTCACAGTCTCCAAAGCAGGCGCCGAAATCCTTGGCAAGCAGATGGGTGCGGCTGTAGCGATGAGGCTGAAAGACCACGTGAATCCGCTTGAAATCACAACGGCGCGCTGCCGCCAGAGTAGCGGCGATCTCAGTGGGGTGATGTCCATAGTCGTCGATGACGGTGACGCCGCCCCGTTCACCCCGAATTTGGAAACGGCGTTCTACTCCTCGGAAGGATTCCAGCCCGAGGCGAATGCTCTCAATCGGGATCTCCAACTCGAGGCCCACCAACACGGCACCCATCGCGTTGAGGACGTTGTGCTCCCCGACACCCTGCACGCTAAACTTGCCAAGTTTTCGCCCCTGATACAGCAGCTCGAAACGACTCTTCATGTGGCCGCATTCCACTTGGGAAGCAATCAAATCGGCGTCAGGAGCAAGTCCGTAGGTCCTTAATCGGCGGCGAATACGGGGCAGAATCTGTCGCACGCATGGATCGTCGATAGCGGCAATCGCAGACCCGTAGAAAGGAACCTTATTGGCGAATTCGACGAACGCATCCTGCACAGCTTGAAACGAGCTGTAGTGGTCGAGATGCTCGCGGTCAATGGAGGTCACAAGCGCCAAGATCGGCGTTAGTTGAAGGAAGGACCCATCGCTTTCGTCCGCTTCGACGAGCAGGAAGTCGCTGTTGCCGAGCCGGGCATTTGATCCCATGGAGACCACGCGTCCGCCCACAACCACGGTCGGGTCTTTCTCAGCCGCGTGCAGGACGGCGGCCGCCATGGAAGCAGTCGTGGTCTTGCCGTGACTGCCGGCGATCGCGATTCCGTATTTCAGCCGCATCAGCTCGGCCAACAGCTCGCCGCGTGAAATCACGGGGATTTGTCGTTCACCGGCGGCTGCCAGCTCAGGATTATCCGTGGGGATTGCCGAGCTGACAACAACGGCGTCGGCGCCCTTTATGTTTCCGGCAGCGTGACCTTCGAAGATCTGTGCCCCCATGCCGTCCAAGCGATCGGTCAAGGACGATTTCCTGAGGTCAGAACCGCTGATCGCATAGCCGAGGTTCAACAGAATCTCGGCAATGCCGCTCATGCCGATGCCGCCAATCCCCACAAAGTGGATCCGGCGGTGTCTGACGATCGGTTCCTTGAAAAACATGCAGCCTCAGCGATCTCGTCTAGGTGCCTCAAGCCGGTCAGCGATTCTCCGTGCCGCGCCCGGCATCGCCAGCCGCCGCGCGGCCTGCCCGAGCCGATGCAGTTCGTCGGGATTCGCGACGAGGCGATCTACCTCTTCGACCAGGCGGGAACCCGTAATCTCTCGGTCTAAAACCACTCGCGCGGCGCCGGCTCGCTCCATGGCGCGCGCGTTGAGAAGCTGGTGCTGGTCAGCAGCAAACGGGTATGGAACCAGGATAGAAGCTCTGCCGGCTGCGCTTGCTTCGGCGACGGCTGAGGCTCCCGCGCGGCAAACCACCAGATCCGCCTGACCGAAAGCCGCGGGCATGTCATCAAAAAAGGCTTCGACTTGCGCGTCAGCTCCTTGCGTTTCGTAAGCGGACCGGACCGTTCGAAGTTCATCCAAACCGGTCTGATGGAGAAAGCGCATCTCGCCCAGCCCCCGCTGCCGCGCCCAAATTGGGAGAGCCTCGATCACCGCGCGATTCAAGCTGCGGCTTCCTTGGCTACCCCCGGTAATCAGCACGGTCATGGGCGTCCGATGGTTTCGAGGCTGCAACTGAAAGAACTCCTCGCGGATCGGAATGCCGCTAACCTCACACCGGTCCCGCGCGAAGTACCTTTCGCCACCGGGAAATCCCAGCAGCGACCAACTGGCGAACGGCCCCACGAGGCGATTGGATAGACCTGGTCGTGCATTCGGCTCCAAGATGACGAGGGGGACATCACGCGACAGTGCCATCAGCGCCACCGGTCCGGCCGCATACCCTCCCAGGCTCAACACTGCGGCCGGCCTATTTCGATCGAGGATCGAGCCTGCCTCGACGAGAGTGCCAGGCATTCGCAGAATCGTTCGGAACCTCCGTCCCAGCGAAACTCCTTTCAAAGCGTCCGTCTGTACAAACTCGATGGGGAATCCCGACTCCTGTGCCACGCGGCTTTCCAGACCGCGCCGGGTACCTACAAAGACCGCCTGATGCCCACGGAGGCGCAACTCGCGGGCCACTTCCAGGCCTGGAAAGACATGACCGCCAGTGCCACCGGCGGCGATCAAGTAAGTTACCGCGCGTTTCATAGCAGGCCTCTCGCCGGCACCGTTCACCCTTGGCTCAGACACCGCCCGCGGAACCGCCAAAGGCGGACTAACTAGCACGCTGGCTGACATTCAGCAAGATTCCCGAAGCTGTGAGGCACGTAACCATGGATGTGCCGCCATAGCTGATAAAAGGCAGCGGCATGCCCTTCGTCGGCAACAATGCCAACACAACACCTAGATTAATCATCGCCTGACACACAATCATGGCCGTTATCCCTGTAGCCAGATAGAATCCGAAACGATCAGGTGCTCTCAGAGCGATCCACACCCCCCGCCACAGTAGGACGCCGAAAGCAAGAACGATCACCGATCCCCCGAGAAGTCCAAATTCTTCACAGATGACCGCGAAAATAAAATCAGTGTGCGCAGCCGGCAGAAACTTCATCTTCTGCTTTCCGTTCATCAGGCCTTGACCGAAGACGCCGCCGCTGCCAACTGCGATCTGGGACTGGCGAATCTGGTAGCCGATGCCCTGGGGGTCGCGACCGGGATCAATGAACGCGAACCATCTGTCTTTCCGAAACGGCTCAATATGGATAGCCACCGTGATCAAGATCGCCGCCAGGATACTCGCCGCGATGAAATAGCGGACCTTCAACCCGGCAGCCCAGAGCACAACGGCAGCGATAACAAACAGGGAGATAGGCGTTCCAAGGTCGCGGCCCGCGAAGATGAGCCCGCTCAAGCACGTCAAGATGAAACCGGCGGCCGCCAACGTCCGCCATTCATGTAATCTATCGGCGCGCTTCTCCAAGAAAAAGGCAAGGAAGAGCACCAGCGCCAATTTCGCAAGCTCCGAAGGCTGGATGGAGAAATCCCATAGTTGGAGGAATCGCAGCGTACCGGCGGTCTCGCTACCTAGGAGGACCACACCTAGCATCGCGATCACGCTACCGAGAACCAAAAAGATGATCTTCGGCTTTCGGAAACGGCGGTAGTCGACGAACATCAGTAGGCGCATAGCAGCTATTCCGACCAACGCCGCCCCCATCTGCTTGACGCCGAATCTGACTGTCCCGTCCACCCTCCCGGTGGTCGCGCTGAACACCATGATCAGGCCCACGAATACAAGAATCAGAATCGTAGCGCAGAGAATGCGATCACACTTAAGTAGTCTCGGCATGCTCGACTTCCTTCCACGAATGCACTAGCTGCTTAAACAAACGGCCGCGCTGTTGGTAGTTTTCGAACTGGTCGAAGCTGGCGCAGGCGGGTGCCAGCAGCACTGTATGACCCGGCTTGGCGTGGCTCTTGGCAAATCCGAGCGCCGCTTCCAGCGTTCCTAGCCGGTGGCTGGGGACACAATCCTCCAATTGACGTTGAATCTTCTCTGCGGTTGAGCCGATCAGCAATACGCCCCGCGCCCTTGGAGCGAGGTTATCCTTCAAACTTCGAAAATCGCCGCCTTTGTCGCTCCCTCCGAGGATGACCCACAACCCTCCGTCAAAAGCCTGAATAGCCTTGGTTACCGCCTCCACGTTGGTTGCCTTCGAATCGTTGTAATAGTCCACTCCGTCGACGGTTCGGACAAATTCGAGCCGGTGTTCTACGGGACGAAAACTGACCGCCGCCGCTGCAATCTCCTCGGTCGCCACACCGGCCAGCGAGCACGCAGCCACCGCCGCCAGCGTATTCTCGAGGTTATGAGGGCCGCGAATCGGCAATTCGGTTTCGACGACTCGACGCCCATCGAAAACAATCCAACTCCCCTCCACGTCGGCACCGGGTGAAACAGGCTGCGTGCGGCTGAACCAGCAGATCCGGCTACCGGCCGATCTCGCAAACCGCTGGCAGCTCTCGTCGTCCGCATTGAGAACGACGTGGTCATCTTGCGTTTGTGGTCTTAGGATGCGCGCCTTTGCGGAGGCGTAGGCCTCGAAACTGTGGTGGCGATCGAGATGATCGGGCGTGACGTTAAGCACGACGGCGATGCGGGAGTGGAAGCTCTCCATCGCCTCGAGCTGAAAACTAGAGAGTTCCAACACATTCCACGTGTCGTCAGCTGAGCTATCGACCAGGGCAAGCACTGGTGTCCCGATATTGCCCCCCGTTTGGACTTCCCACCCGGCAGCCAGCATCATGTGTCCGATCAAAGCCGTCGTGGTTGTCTTCCCGTTTGTGCCCGTGACGCCGATGACCGGGCCACGCAAGAATGCGGCTGCGACCTCCAGTTCGCCGGCCACTCGTACTCCTTGCTCGCGGGCGCGAACTAGTTCGGGCAAGTCCCACGGGACGCCGGGCGATGGGATGATCAAGTCCTGCTCGAGAAAAAGCGACTCAGCGTGGCCTCCCAAATCAAGTTGGACGCCGAGGGCCCGCAGCTCCAGGGCCGCGGACTCCAGCTTGTGCTCCGGCAACCGGTCCGTTCCCGCAACCACAGCGCCACGGGATGCTAGAAACCGGGCGGCCGCCTTGCCGGACTCCCCGAGTCCGACGACAAGCACCCGTTGGTCCTCGAGCTTCATCGCAGCTTCAACGTGCTGAGCGCGAATAGCGCCCAAACCAAACCACCGATCCAGAATCGAGCGATGATCTTCGATTCCGGCCAACCCAGCGCCTCAAAGTGATGGTGCAGGGGCGCCATCTTGAAAACACGCTTGCCACGCAGTTTGTAACTGGCGACTTGCAGAATCACGGAGAGGGCCTCCAACACGAACACTCCGGCAACGAATATCAGCAAGATCTCCTGCTTGATGAGAATCGCGACCACAGCCAGGGCGCCACCGATTCCCAATGACCCAACATCTCCCATGAACACCTCCGCAGGGTGGGCGTTATACCAAAGGAAGGCTAGGCTGGCACCGACCATGGAGCCGCAAAAGATCGTCAGCTCCGCAGCCGCGGGAACGCGGGCTACATCCAGATATTGGGCAAACTCTCGGTGGCCGGCGATATAGGCAAGAACCGTCAAGGCGCCGGCGCAAATCACCGTCAGCCCGATGGCCAGTCCGTCAAGACCATCGGTCAGGTTCACGGCATTGGAGCAGCCCACCAACACAAGGAACAGAAAAACGAAAAAGAGAATGAAGGCAACCGGGAAGGTGTAGGGGTTCGCGAGCAGCGGTTCGATCACCAGACTGGGGCGGAGGTTCTTGAAGAACGGCAGCACTAGGCGGGCATCGTAATCTCCACGCGAGAAAAGCCATACAAGGCTTGAACCAATGGCTAGAGTCACCAGCACTTGCAGCAGAATCTTGCGGCTCACAGTGAGTCCCAGGTTTTGCCCGCGCCGGATTTTTGCGTAATCATCTAGAAAACCGATGCCTCCGAATCCAACCAAGCCGAACA
Source organism: Bryobacterales bacterium (assembly GCA_965248205.1). GTDB lineage: Bacteria > Acidobacteriota > Terriglobia > Bryobacterales > UBA6623. The sequence goes on along the minus strand of CBDFIS010000006.1, from coordinate 5,300,321 downwards.
GCGCGATCCAAACGTAGACGTTTGTCAAGTTGGCCCACAGCAAAGTCGGTAGAACAATGGAGACTGTGATGAGCAAGCCACCCATTGTCGGCGTGCCTGCTTTGTCCTGGTGCGACTCGGGTCCGTCCTCGCGAATGAACTGGCCGATTTGAAAGTCGCGCAGCTTACGAATCAGCCACGGACCGAGAATCAGGCCCAACCCGAGCGCGGTCATGCTCGCGAACGCTGTGCGAAAAGTGATGTAGCTGAAGACGCGAAAGGGGCTGAAGTACTGAAAGAGCTGTTCGTAGAAGAGGTGATAGAGCATCGAATCCAGCTCGTTTTTATCAAGTCAGGAGACTAACTGCGTTCTAACCCTTTCGAGCGCTTTCTCAAGCCCGACGCCACGGGAGGCTTTGAACAGGGCGACGTCTCCGGGCTTGAGAAATGTCGCCAAGAACTCGCCCGCCTCGGCTGCGTCTTCGAAAAAATGAGCGGCCTGACTGGGAAACCCGTTCCTCACGGCTTCGTCGGCGATCGCGCGAGCACTCCCCTCAACGGCAACAACGGCGCCAACATTGGTGCCCGCCAAAGCTCGTCCAATCTCGCGGTGAAGTTGGGTCGCCTGCTCACCCAACTCCTTCATCTCACCGAGTACGGCCACCCTTCGCCCGGCTTCCGTCCGCTGCAGCACATCCAGCATGGCCAGCACGGCCTGAGGGTTGGAGTTGTAGCAGTCGTTGAACACCAGGACGTCGCCCAGCTTCTCAACCTCCCCGCGCATGCTTGCCGGCTGGAGCTTTTTCAGAACCTCAAGCAACTCCGCTGCCTTGATACCGAATACCGACGCGACCGCAATCGCCGCCAGCAGATTCATGATATTGTGTCGGCCCAGCAGCGGACTGCTGAAGCGCAGGAGTGCGCCTTCGTGACTGCCGGCTCTGCGACACAAATGGAAACTTACACCCGCGGCGTTCATACTCTCGGCTCGTTCCGCCCGAAAGTCAGCTTCGGTGTCCACGCCAAAAGTTACAGTCCGGCCTCGGTGGATCTTTGCGAACTCCCGAACCCGTTCGTCATCGGCGTTGAGAACGGCTGTTCCTTCGTCGGGGAGGCCTTCAATGAGCTCGCGTTTGGCCAGTGCAATCTCATCGACCGAGGCAAAATTCTCTAAATGAGCGGCGTTGACATTCGTCACCACAGCGACCGTCGGCCGGGCAATCTCAGCCAAACGCTGAATCTCGCCTCGATGGTTCATGCCCATCTCCAGCACTACAATCTCGGAGGCGTCGTCCGCCCGCAGCAGCGACAGTGGTAAGCCCAGCTCATTGTTGAGATTGCCCTCGCTCTTCGACACCCGAAAGCGGGTCTGAAGGGCGGCAGCGATCAGATCCTTTGTCGTGGTCTTGCCATTGCTGCCCGTAACACCGACCACTTGCCCATGCCAGCGTCCCCGGCATCGTTGAGCCAGTCGGCGCAAACTGTCTGGCGGGTCGTGGACTGCAACAACCGGCTCTACACCGAGATGACTTTCCGCCCAACACTTCTCGGCCACCGCCGCGGCTGCCCCCTTCTCGAGTGCTGCCTCGATATAGTCGTGGCCATCGTGCCGGGGACCGCGAACGGCGAAGAAAAGATCTCCCGACCGAACAGACCGCGAGTCGATCGAGTACCCCGTCACCTGTCGATCCATGGAAGCGTGCGCCGCCAGCATTCCCGCTACCTCAGCCAGCTTGAGCCTCACAAGTCCTTTCACTCACCCGTTGGCCGCCCTTCCGGGCTCTAGGCCGTACCCAAGTTCGTTTAGCACTCCGCGGGCCACTTTTCGGTCGTCAAACGGCAGGGCTTTCGCCCCGATCACTTGGTGAGTTTCGTGACCCTTCCCGGCGAGCAGGACCATATCACCCTCGCGAGCCTCTAACAGCGCCTGGCGAATAGCTTTAGCCCGATCCAGCTCTATTTGAAAGGAAGTATCAACACGCTTCAGACCGGCCAAAATGTCGTTGACGATATTCTGCGGCTCTTCGCTGCGGGGATTGTCGGATGTAACAATTACCAGGTCGCTCAGGCGAGCGGCAATTTCTCCCATGGCTGGCCGCTTCGTACGGTCCCGGTCGCCGCCGCAGCCGAACACGGTCACAATTCGGCCTTGCTGTCTCTGCCGCTGCAAAAGCTCGTTGGCCGCCTGCAGCAAGTTTCGCAGCGCGTCGTCCGTGTGGGCGTAATCGACGACTACGGAAAACGGCTGGCCTACGTCCACCGGTTCAAACCTTCCAGGTACCGTTCGGCAAGCTTGTATTCCACGTCGGATGACTTCGATATCAAGCTGGTACGTGATGCCAACCGCGATCGCTCCCAGAATATTCTGAACGTTGAACAGACCCCGAAGATGAGAAGAAACTTGGAAGCTTCCCGAGGGCGTTCTGGCCCGGAAGCTCAGCCCTCCAGGACGGACTTCCACTCGATCCGCAGAAACCGCCGCTCCCTTCGTCAAGCCAAAACTTAGCGTCTCGAGCCCGGCCCGATCGATGAGGTCCCTTCCAAAAGGATCATCCCGATTGACGACCCCGAACCGTGGCAGCGCCCCACCGGCGCCCTCAAAGAGCCTTCGTTTCGCCCGGCCATAGCCTTCGATCGTGCCGTGGAAATCGAGATGGTCGCGCGAGAGGTTGGTGAAAACCACGGTGTGAAAATCCATCCCATAGATCCGCTTTAGCTCTAGCGCGTGGGAAGAAACCTCCAAAGTGGCATGGGTTCCTTTTTGTTGCTCGAGCTCGGTCAGGAACCTCACCAGATCCAGCGATTCCGGGGTGGTATTGATCGCCTTCAAGCGACGCCGGCCCACCTTGTGTTCGATGGTTCCTAACCGCGCCGCGATGATGCCCGCCGCTTCGAAGATGCCGTCGACTAAATGAGCCGTGGTTGTCTTACCGTTCGTGCCGGTCACGCCGGTCAACTTCACTCGCCAATCCGGGCGGCCGTAAAAACGCAAGGCGGAGCGGGCCAAAGCTTCACGACCGTGCGGCACTTGGACCCACAAGTCCCGCCATTGCTGCGGCGGCTGCCGCTCGCTCACAACCGACGACGCGCCCGCATCGAGCGCCTGCGGAACGAAATCGTGGCCGTCCACCTTCGCGCCGGGGAAGGTGAAGAAGGCATTGCCCCTCGCAACCTTGCGGGAATCATACTCCAGGCCTGAAACGTCCCTATTCGGCACTGGCGTGATCGCAATCCCTTCGCCCAACATCTCCGGAAGGGTCATCGCTTACGAGCGCCCCCTGCCAAGGTACTCACGAACTCCACACGGACTTTCTGGCCGCGCGCAACCGGGGTGCCCGCCTCCGGCCACTGGCGCAGTGCCTGGCCATTGCCGCTCCACTCGAGGCGCAATCCGAGAGCGGCCGTGCGACTGACTACTTCTCGAACCGTCTGCCCTCGAAAATCCGGCACCCTTCGATCAGTGACCCTTACGGAAACTCCGCTCCCCGAGGTCGACGGGTGGCCGGCTCCTAATCGCGCGCTTCTTGCGAGTGAATGCCCTGGCCCAGGTGCCGGACTAGGGCGCTGCGTTGCGGCGACAAGTATCGCCTGGCCGACTCGGATTTCTTCGACTCGGGGAGCAGGTTCTAGGGGAACCATGTCAGCTATCTCCACCGCCGGTAGCTGCGGCTCTGGCCGTAACGGCTCCGGAACAGGCATCTCCGGTGGGACGTCCCGGAAGCGTAGAACCTGTGTTGCGACCCGTGGGAAGACAGGCGCTGCTACAAGACCCCCGTAGTACTCGCCAATCGGCGAGTCCAGAACAATGACGATCGTGATGGATGGCTGATTTACAGGTGCGAAGCCAACAAAACTCGGCACATAAGCCGTTCTCGAGTAGGTTCCGGTATCGGAGTCCACCTTCTGGGCGGTCCCGGTCTTGCCCGCCACCCGGTAGCCCGGAGTTCCGGCGCGACGGCCGGTGCCATCTCGAACGACACTTTCCATCATTGCCCGCATCGTAGCCGCGGTCTTCTGAGAGATCACGCGACGCCGTTGAGCGACCTCCGGACGCTGTTCCCGCCCGTCAGGGTGGATCACCAAATCTATGATCCGGGGCTGAACGAGCCACCCCCCGTTCGCGATCACCGAGACGGCCCGCGCCATCTGGACCGCAGTTACGCCTATCTCCTGACCAATCGGGATCGAACCCATCGAACCCGGCTGCCAATCCCCCACTGATCTAAGCAGCCCTGCTGTTTCACCCGGAAGAGGCAACCCGGTCTTTTGACCAAAGCCGAAACGGACTAAGTAACGATGCAGTGTCCAATCGCCAAGTCGTAAGCCCAGCTTCACGGTTCCGACATTGCTCGAATTGGCTAGGATCTGTGAAACGGTCAGCTCGCCAAACGGCTTGTGGTCACGGATCCGGCGTCGTCCGACGTATGTGACTCCCATCTCGCAATCCAGGACCTCTTCGGGGGTCGTGAGATTCTCTTCCAAGGCTGCAGCGACGGTAACGACTTTCAGGCTCGAGCCGGGCTCGAACAGCGTGCTGACCGCGAAGTTCTTGCGGCGTTTCAGATCCTGTCTATTCCGCGCCGGCTCGTTCGGGTTGAAAGTCGGCCAGTTGGCAACCGCGAGCAGCTCACCGTTGTTGGGGTCCATGATGACGATCGTACCGGCCGAAGCCCGCGTTTCCTCGACCGCCCTCGCCAACTCGACCTCGGCAACCATCTGAATCCTTTGGTCGATCGTGAGCACGAGCTGTGCGCCAGGCACCGGGTCCTCGATAGTGAGTCCCGCATAACCGCTCCGGCGAGCATCGTACTGCACCAGCCGTTTGCCCGGCTGACCCTGCAGGGGACCGTCGAAAGTTTGTTCCAGCCCCGCCAGACCGTGGTGGTCCACGCCGACGGCGCCCAGAAGGTGCGAGGCCACAGTCCCTTGGGGGTAGTACCGCTTGCTCTCCTTTTCGAAATGAATACCAATCAGGTTCAGATCTCGCACCCGCTCGGCTTCACCTGGCTCGGCTAGCCGTTTCACAAATTGGAAATGTCGCTTCTCCAACTTGCGATGTAGCAATCGGTAGTCCATCCGAAGGACGTTCGAAAGCAGCCGGACAGTGATCTCGGGATTCTTTATCTGTGACGGGAACACCGCGATGGATTCTACCGGGGTGCTGAAGGCAAGCTTTTCCCCGAACCGGTCGCTAATGACCCCTCGATCCGCACGAATCTCGATGATTCCCTGGTGTTGATTCTTGGCCTTCTCGACGAAGCTATCTCCCTGGTCAACCTGCAGGTACCAGAGACGAAAGAGCACCAGGAAGAGCCAAGCAACAGCGGCTAAGGCGAACGTGAAGAGGCGAAACGGGGGGCGGCCGCTCAGCCGCCGCTTGAGGAGTCGGAACTTGTCGATTTGGGAGGGTCGGCGAGAAATAGAGTTATGATCCTTAGAGGCTGTGCCTTCCATTTCTCGCCCATCGATTGGGAGCCAATCAGCAGCGGGGTGATTGGCGGAAGCTGCCCGGCACGACCTGCCTACCGGGTTCCGTCGTCTCGTCTATGAGCCAGTTCGCCGCCCTCCTCGGCGGGCGAAATCGTGCGATTTTGCCAGTCAAAGCGGTCCGGTGGAGGTGCGCTAAAACCGCGGCCGGCGGCCAGCTTGCTCACGCGCTTCAGGTCACTAAGCATCGCTTGTCGCACCAGCAGCTGGCGATTAATCTCGACCAGCGCCTGTTTCTGTTTTTCGAGCTTCTCGAGCCGGTAACCCGATTCTCGTATCCCGGAGCGGGGACCGTAGGCGAGCAAGACCAGGCCCACGATCACAAACCCTAAAGCAACCACTTTGGTCCAAACCCGCTTCTCAGAGAAGTCCGTCCGCCGGCGAACCCCCGAGTTATCCATCGCCTTCACGTACAGACAGACCTGCTCCATGGGGAGCGGCCTCGAAGCGGCTGAACGGCGAGAAAGCCCGGCCCGAATGGCGCGTCCCGCGCGAACCCCATCGTAGGTGAACCCACTTGCCGGTTCCGGATCAACGGACTCCGATGCAAGGGACCAACCCCGGGACGCTTGGCCATTCGGGTCGAAAACAACGACATTGCTGTGCTTCTCTTCGGGCTCTAGGGGGGACAAACCCGTTGCCGCGATCGCTCGCCTCGCCTGATGCGATCCTAGTTCTGCAGTGGCCATACTGTCGGTGTCCTCTCAGCAGCCCGCAGTTTCGCGCTTCTGCTGGAAGGATTCTGCCCGATTTCCTGCCGCGAAGGTCGAACAACATGCGGCGTCAAAACCTTGAATACGCTTCGGTCTCGCCAGCGCCGATAAGCTACCTTGACGCAACGATCCTCGAGCGAATGAAAACTGATCACTACCATCCGTCCGCCCTGCGCCAACAACGCGGGAGCTCCTTCGAGCATATTCTCGAGTTCAGTGATCTCGTCATTAACGGCGATCCGAATCGCTTGGAAGGTCTTGGTAGCCGGGTGAATGCGCCGCCGATGCGATCGGGGGACGGCGCGTTCCACTGTCGCCGCAAGTTGCGTCGTGTTTCGGATCGGCCGCCCCCGAACAATGGTTCTAGCGATTCTTCGGCTCCTCCTTTCCTGGCTATGACGAAAAATTAGATCCGCAAGCCGTTTCTCGTCATAGGTGTTGACGATCTGATCCGCAGTCAACCCCTGGCGCTGATCGATTCTCATGTCCAGGGGGCCTTCGCGCTGAAAACTGAATCCTCTGTCCGGCGTCTCGAAATGGCGCCTCGACAGTCCCAGATCGGCCACGATGCCCTGCAGCGGTTCGCCGCCCGCCACTTTGTCAATATCGCTGTAGCTGGCCTGTGACAAACTCACCTTCTCCTTGTAGTCCGCTAGGCGCAGTCGCGCCCGCTCAACAGCTTCTCCATCCCGGTCGATGGCGATCAGCCGACCCGTCGTCAACCGATCCAAGATTGCCTCCGCGTGGCCCGCCTCGCCCACCGTGCAATCCAAATACGTACCTTCGGCATCGATGTTGAGGTAATCGAGCACCTCGTTCAACAGCACCGGGTAATGCTGCAAGCATCACACCCCCAGGTTGGCGGCGTGGCGATAGTCTTCCGCCGTCAACCGCTTGTCTCCTGCCACCTGGTCGAACCGGTCGGCGTTCAAGACCAGAATGTGGTTCGACTGCCACTGCAGCTTCACCTCGCCCCTCATGCCCGCAGATTCCCGCAAAACTGCGGGCACGAGGATACGTCCTTGGTTGTCCAAGGTCTCTTCCGCCCCAAAACGGTTGGTTTGGAAAAGAATTTTGTCTTTGACTTCGCCGTCGACATCCTTGTTCTCGATCGACTTTTGTGATAACCTGGCCTCCACGGTTTCCCATTCAGTCATCGGGAACACCTTTGCGACGTCCCCATCCACGCTGGTGATGAAGACACTGAAATCGCTGTACTCCTGCTCGAGTCGCTGCCGGACGAGAGAGGGGAATTTGAGTCGACCTTTGTCGTCTACGCGCCCGGTCTGGGTACCTCGGAACAGGTTCATTTCCGCACCAGGTCATCCGAAGAACGGCTCCAGTGGTCCACTTTGGTCCTAGCCATACCAGAATCACCCTAATTGAACCACCGTTGACCACTACAAGATTGCCCCACGACAGCTAGTCCTGTCAAGAGGTAAGTCCAAGAAAATGAAGATTTATTTCGCCCCGGGGGTACCCTTCAGGGGGCGTACTAGATCTCGTGGTCTAGGGACTGTCACGGTCAAGATGTGCTAGTGCGTCTGAAGGATAATTCCCATCCCCCTGGTATCTATTGAGTCCCGCATAATACCCCGTCAATCGAAGCAAAGAGAAGACTGCTTCCAGAAGGCAGTAATCAAGCGCGGTTTGCGGCGCATGCGGCGCAGTGCTTTGCGGGCCCGCTCGCTCAGCTCCCCGTAGTCTTTCGGGCAGACGTTCGGCAACTCGTGCTGCTTCCAGTAAGCCCAGATGTACTCCACCGGGTTCAGCTCCGGCGCATAGGGCGGGAGGTACTCGGTTTCGATGTGGCCCTCGGAGAGCTCGATGAACTCCCGCACCAGGCGGCTGCGATGCGCCGGCAGTCGATCCCAGAGGATCAGCAGCGGCCGGTCGATGTGGCGCAGCAGCGCTTTGAGAAAGTGGATCACCTCCTGTTCGCCGATGGCGCCGGGATAGAGCCGGAAGTAGAAGTTGCGCAGCGTCAGCCCCGCCGACACCGAAAGCTTCTCCCAGTTGAAGTTAAACTGCAGCACGGCCGTCTGACCCCGCGGTGCCCAGGTACGGCAACGGTGCGGCTTCTCGCTCAATCCACTTTCGTCGATGAAGATGAGCGTGCGGCCTTCGGTTGGGGCTTTTTTTTAATACGCCGCCAGGTCTTGCGCTTCCAGGTGCGGATCGCCTCTTCGTTGCGCTCGCGCGCCTTTCCGACGGGACGTTGCCGGCTCCAGTTGAGGGCTTGCAGGATCTTCCAGACGTGGCCTTCGTGGTAGTTGACGCCGAACTCATCGGCGACCAGACGAGCTACCCGCGGGCAGGTCCACAGGGGCGTTCGGAAACCGTGGGCTTCGGGGCCTTCCAACAACAGCGACGTCAGGCGTTCGCGTTGTGCGGCGTCTAGCAGCGGCTTGCGTCCGGCGCGCCCGGCTCGACGCAGCCCGGCCGGACCATGCTCGAGGTATGGCCGCCGCCACTCACTGACGGTTTGCCGAGCGACTTTCAGCCGTCTCGCCGTCTCGGACTGATTGTGGCCTTGGTCAAGCAGCCGCATCGCTTCGAAACGGCGCTTCTCCAGCGCCTTGAAATCCCGCTTCACGCCTTTCGGGTTGCCCCACTGCTGTCCGGTTAAAAGTCGAATAGAATCAATTGGTTGGGGTCATAGGGGGATTCGTTTGGGGAGTCGGATGGCTGGAGTGCCTGTAAAAGGGGCATTTTTTCGAATTGCGTAACGCTGAGAATCTGTAGAATCTGGTAAAGACTCGCTTCCAGCCCGAGGCGTTTCCGGACGATGGCGATGAGCACGTAAATCGAGACAGCGATCCAGATCTGCGTCTTGACGGCGTTCTCGCTGGTGCCGTAAAACGAGTTGATTCGCAGATGTTGCTTGATCCACTTGAAGAACAACTCAATCTGCCAACGCGACTTGTAGATGTGGGCGATGGTCAGCGCCGGGAGCGCGAAGTTGTTGGTCAGAAACTTCAGCCGCTTGTTCGTCCGGGCGTCGAAGTAACTGACCCTCCGCAACGGGTCGGGATAGGCTTGGGCCGATTCGATGGCAGCCAGTATGACGGTCTGATCCGAGCGCAAGCCCGTGGATTTGTCGACGGGATGCGAGTAGCGCCGTTGGAGCAAGATGTTCTTCTTGGTTCGCACGACGAAGAACGACGAGCAGAGAGTGAACACGAAGAGGCGTTCGAAATCGACGTAGGCCCGATCCATGACGTAGAACGCGCCGGCCTCCGGGCCGATCTCGTCGAGGATGTTGATGTCGTGCACTTTGCCTCCAGTAATGCGGATGAACGTGGGAATATTGCCGTGCAGATCCAGCAGCGTGTGCATCTTCACGGCGGCTTTTTGCTTGCGGAATCTCGCCCACGGAAACAGCGACAGGCAGAGGTCGATTGTTGTCGAGTCGAGAGCGTACAGAGTCTGGTCCAAGTCCACACCGATCGGGTCGTGGGCATATAACGGCCGTGCCATGCCAATCAAGACCTGCGCGAAGTCCGCGTAGATCCGCCAGTCGCGCGACTCGTTCGCGTCGGCCAGTGTCGAGCGCGCTACCCTGCCGCGGAATCCCATGTGGTAGAGTTTGCCGTGCATCGAACGCAGGCACGTCTCGATGTCGCGGAGGCTTGCCCGATAGGTCAGCTGGGCGAATGCCATCGCAAGAAACTGATCCCAGCAGGAGAAACTTTTCAGATAGGAATCGCCGCGGTAGCGCGATACACATTTCTGAAACTCTTTGCTCGGTGTGCCACGCATCCAGCGAGCGCCTTGAGACGAGGACAAAGTCTGCCATGTACTCCTCTTCTTTGCGCGACCACGTTGTCCGATTCGTTCTTCCGCTCGCTGCGCGCTCAAAAAAAACGTGGCTGCGGTACTTCCCACGCGTCACGCAGTCGCGGAACCGCGTATAGCAGGATCGGAAGATTGCTCGCGACGCGCACGCGCACGGGATGAGCTGCCCTTTTTTCTCACGGCGCACTCCCGTGCCGTGACACGTCACGCAGTTTGCCTGCGCGACTAGGTATAAGTCTGAACGGTCCCACTCCATATATGGCCTTTCTCTCTCTGACGAGCCCCCGAGCTTTACTGTAGACTTCATCACGCTGTTGTCAACACTTTGCCGCCGGGAAAAGGTCAAAAAACTATTCCCAAATTGAAACTAATTGTAAGAGTCGTCAAAAATCATTTCGGATCAGTAACCTATCAATATCAATTAGTTAGACACCTTAGCCGCGTCGTTTTTCTTCGAAAAATACCCGTGCTAATAGTTGTACGAGCCTATTTCAACCAGCTATATGAACGCGCCCCTCGGCTTCCGTTGCCTTGCGGCTCGCCTGGCTCGCTACCTGAACGAGCTAGTCCGGCGTGGGGAAATCAGCGAGCGCGGTCTCGCCCGGCTGACCGGCTATTCTCAACCGCACATCCATAACGTCCTGAAGGGAGCCCGCAGAATGAATGCTGAGGTGGCCGACCAGATCATGGGACTGCTTGGAATTCCCCTGCTGTCGCTTTTTACACAGCAGGAGTTATCAGGTCTGGCGCCCCCTCGTGGAGCTGAGGCACTGCCAATTCCTTTGCTTGAGGGGCCTTTGGGAGGGGGCAATCCGTTCCCCCAACCGGGGCGAGGCACGGAGCGGCGTTACTTTTCTACTTCATTGCTAAATCAGCTCATTAGCCCGGTTGTGCTCGCATTGGATCAAAACGAACGGGGTATGTGGCCAGCGATTTGGCCCAACGACCTCGTCCTGCTGGACCGCTCGCCCATCGAACGACGAAGACCTGAGTTCGAGCATGTCTACGCTTTGTCTTGGGAAGGCGAAGGCTGGGTCGGCCGCTGTCGCGTGGTCGGAGGAGCCTTAGTAGTGGTCGTCGACAACGCCCGGCAGGCCCATTCCCTTCACGGCCCAGTCCCACTCGACCGCAAGGAGGTGCTTGATATCGTGCGGGGGAAAATCGTTTGGGTTGGTCGCGAACTGATGTAGTTTGATGGGCGGGCGACGTTAGCTGCCTTGATAGCCCTTTCCTTGCTTTTCGTCAGAGGGTCGATGTCCTGATCTTGAGTTGATCAGCGCGTCGATGCCAGCTCTTCGAGGGGGACCGGGACGAATTCCATCACCACTTCGCCCGAAGTCGCATCGCAAACCCGCAGCCTGCCCTCGAAACCGCCGATGGCCAGCCGTTCGCCAGCGGGGTGAAATACGATGGCAAAGACGCCCCGCCCGGGCGCAGCACAGGTCGCGACTCGCTCCCCGCTTTCGGTGTCGTAAACGGGCACCTCGCCGCTTAGGCCTCCCACAGCAATGCGGTTCCCATCGGGGCTGAAGGCCAGCGCCTGGACGACACCCGCCTGTTCTTCGTACTTCCTCACCAACGTCGAATCGTCCGCGACTACGAGTGCTGCCGGCCTGTCCATCATGTAGAGGTAAGGGACTCGGTCCTTACCGCCAATCAGGACGTAATCTCGGCGAGGATGGCGGGCGACCGCGTAAAGTTGGTCTCGCAACAGATTCACGTTCTCGATAAACGCGCCGGTCTTGGCGTTGGCGAGTTTGGCGGCCCGGTCCCTGCCGACGGAGACGATTCGTTGGTCGTCGATACCAAAGGTAGTCCCGAGGACCCAGTCCTCGTGGTGTCCGACCTTGAACAGCTCCTCCCCGGTGGCGATTTCGACCACGCGAACGGTCTTGTCGCTTGTCCCGAAACAGACGTACCGACCGTCTGCTGAGAGCGATCCGCCGAAGAGCGTATCAGCCCCGACCATCAGCGAGCGCGAGAGCTGCCGCGAATCGACGTCCCAGACCTGCAGCTCGCCGAAGGCCGCCGGGGACCCGCCGACGGCCACCAGCGTCTTCCCATCCGGGGTGAAGCCCAGCCAATTGAGACGATCGGACTTGCCCAGCAGCCGAGCGACAATGCCCGAGCCATCCGATTTGTGCAGCAGGATCTCCTTGAAGCCCCCAACCGCCAGCAAGGACCCATTCGGGGAATACGCGAGCCCGCTGATCACGGGCGGTTGCTGATAGACGGGGGGCTGGTCAGGAATCTTGGGGCCCTTGGCGGACTCCGGAGTGTCATCCTTCGCCCCCTCCCGGACCCAGCGTCGGAAAAGTTCAATCTCTTCCGCAGGTAGGGGATCCTGTCCCATCGGCATGCGCGGTTCTTTCTCTCCCGTCAGATGCCCTATCAATGAACTTTCGGCCGGAGATCTCTCTTTGAAGATCGGCCCCCGTTGGCCCCCTTTGACGATCTCGGAATAGCTCGTCAGTACCAGCCCACCCATCTTCGTGGCGGGCTGATGGCAGCCCTGACAAGCTCGCTGAACGACGGGCCGAACATCGTTGTAGTAGCTGACCGGGTTTCCTTCGGCCCCAAACGCTGCGACAGGGAGTACCATCCAGGCCGCCAGGAGCCCGATCCAGACGCTCTTTTTGTTAGCTGAAGCCATCTTGATTACTGTCCTTACGAAATCTCGAAACATGCCGGCTGGCGGTCGCCGAAACTCGCCTCACCAGGTCTGTTTGCTGTCGCTGCGGTCGTCTCGGGCGCTGCTTTTAACAGGCTAGACGTGATTATACTCGATGGTCGCGAGGGGGAAGGCTCACACATCAGCGCGTCGTCCTTCGTGGGAAACTCCTCGGAAGCCAAACGTTTGATCGGCCCCCATGAGGCTCTGGGGTAGAACCCGGTGCTCACCCCTTCCGTGGCGGGCGCGAGGGTCTCACCTCCACCCGGCTCGCCAGGCTGCGGTCGGGCATCCGGAGCAGGTGCAGCACGGTTTCGGCGAGGTGCTCGGGAGCGATCTTCCACTCCATGCCGGATGTCGCATGACGGCCAAACTCGGTCTGGACACTGCCGGGCATGACCGAGCTCACCCGGATGTTGTCGTACCGCAAGTCCTGCATGATGGCTTCGGTAAAGCCGACCAGGCCGAATTTCGAGGCATTGTAGGCGCTGCCGCCTGGGAAAGCGTTCCTGCCCGCCAGGCTGCCGATGTTGATGATGAACCCCCCTCCGCCCTTCTTCATCAAGGGGATCGCCTCACGCGAACAGTAGAAAGGGCCACTCAAATTCGTGTCGATGATCTCTCTCCACATCTCAGGGTCCATCTCGGCTACCGGCGCAAATCCGCCGACGCCAGCATTGTTGATCAGGAAATCCAGTCGGCCGAACGTTTCCTCGACGAAGGCGAAGAAGCCCGCGACCTCCTCCAGACGACCGACGTTGCAGGCGCGCCCGACGACCCGGCCCTTCGATCCCATATCCTCCACCGCTCGCTGGACATCCGCCGCCTTGCGGCTGCAGATTGCTACCGACGCGCCGGCGTCGAGCAGAGCTTCCGCGATTGCCCGCCCGATACCTCGGGTGGCGCCTGTAACAGCACCGACTTTGCCATTAAGATCCTGTCCCATTCGGTTCCTCTCTTCCGACTCCCGAACTCACTCAACCAGGGTGACGTCGAGATCACGGGCGCCAAACTAGGGTACAGCACTGAACACGCGGCATGACCGACTGGTCTCCCGTGCACACATCAGGACATTAGCTACGATATCATCCAGCTAAGGCGGACAAAAGATGCCCGACCGCGGAAAACAGTCGCTCAGAGGATCGAGTGTCGATAGAATCAGCAGTAAGCGGCCAGCTCTTCTGTTGGAGCGCCATATCGACAAGCGTGTGATCCTCGCTGCCCTGTTGCTGTTGGTTTTACTCCCAGCCGCGGCGGTCCGCGTCCGCGCAGCCCTAATCCCCGACGAGCTCCAGGGGCTTGCTCACGAGTACCTCGATTCCAGCGACAAGGTTGACCGAGATCGGCTTCTTGCCTACATCCGCAAGTCCTCTTCCCCAGATGCAAAGGGCCTAGCGCGGTTCGCCCTCGGCATGGGCGACCACAAAGCCGAGAGCTACCCCCAAGCCGCCGAGGAGCTTGAAAAAGCAACCGGCGAAATGGCCGAGTTGCGGGACTACGCGCGGTACTATCAGGCTCGAAGCCTGAGTTCCGCCGAGCAACATGGGGAAGCTGCCGAATCGCTTGCCGGCTTCCAGAAAAGCTTCCCCGAAAGCCTCTTGGTTCCGAAGGCCCTAAGTGTTCGGGCGGAGTCCCTGCTCCTGAGCGAGCAAAGAGTCCAAGCAAGAAATCTACTTGAGACTTTGAAGTCCCCGATCTCCGCACCCGTTCGACTGTTGCTGTTGGGCCGGATCGAGGAACTTGACGGTCAGCGGCTGGAGGCCGTGCGGACTTACCGGCGGGCCTATTACCATTACCCGCTTTCCCAACAAGCGGAAGAAGCCGAGGAACGACTTGATGCTCTCCGGCGAAAATTGGGCAAGCGTTATCCCTCGGCTCCGGCCGCTTGGAGGCTCATGAGGGCGGATGCTCTCTTCGGAGCCTCGAAATACCCGCAAGCCGGGGCGGAATATCGACGGGCCGTTGCGGGTCTTAAGGCCACCGACCGTGACCGGGCTCAGGTAAGAATCGGGGCCTGCGACTACCGCAGGCTTCGCACGAGCGCGGCGTACAGCCGGCTTTCCCGCTTGAAAGTCCAAGACCCGAAGGCCGACGCCGAACGCCTCTACTTTCTGGGAGAGTGCGCCCGCCGTCTCGGTCGCACGAAGGAGTTCGCCCAACGCGCGGAAGAGCTAGGCAAGAAGTATCCCACCTCAACGTGGTTCGAGGAGGCGCTGTTTTCGCTCGGGAACTACTATCTCCTCCAGGACGAGCCCCGGACCTCCCGTCGCTACTATGAGCGCACTGCGCGGACCTTTCCCCATGGTAAGCGCGGCCCTTTGGCTCACTGGAAGGTCTGTTGGCGAGCCTATCTGGACAGCGACCCCGCCGCCAAATCACTGCTGGAAGAACACGTGCGGCTTTACGCCCGCTCTCCTCGAGTGGCCAGCGCCGCCTACTGGCTTGCCCGGATCGCCGAAAACGACGGAAATCCTCCGCTAGCCCGGGTGATTTACTCCCAGCTTACTTCTCGATACCCCCACTATTACTACGCGCATCGCGCCAAACAACGCCTCGACGTCCTGGGCAAGGCGGAAGACTCTGAGAAACCGACGGGGCCGTCGTACTTCGAGTCGGTATCCCCACCTCGGCGTCTCGTGAAGCAACGGTCGCCGGAAACCGAGCGGCTTCTACGCCGAGGACGGTTACTCCACGAGTTGTCACTGCCCGATCTGGCTGAGAGCGAGCTTCGCACGGCCGACTACCGGGCCGCCGATTCCTATTGGGTCGGTCTGGAACTAGCTCGGCAAGCCGGCGAGCGTGGCGAGTTCCACCGTGGACTGCGCCACATGAAGCGTTACGGCTTCGGATACTTGCGCTTCTCCTTCGACTCTATGCCCCGGGAGTTCTGGGAAGCGCTGTTCCCTATGCGCTGGGAGAAACGGTTGCGGGCCCGAGTGCGACCTCACCGCCTGGACCCCTATCTCGTGGCAGGCCTCATCCGGCAGGAATCGGAGTTCAATCCGAGCGCCCGCTCGCGCGCCGGAGCACGAGGGCTGATGCAGATCATGCCGGCGACGGGCCGCCGACTCGCGCAAAGGCTGGGCGTGTCCGGCTACTCGACGCGCAGTCTCAATTCGCCCGATCTCAGTCTCAGGTTGGGCACCCGTTATCTCCGCGACCTGTTCGACCAGTTTGAGAATCGAATAGTGCCCGCATTAGCCGCCTATAACGCCGGCGAGCACCGTGTGGAGGCATGGTTGACCTCGAGCGGTTTCAACGACCCCACGGAATTCGTCGAACTCATTCCCTTCACCGAAACCCGGGGCTACGTTCAGGCTGTAATACGCAACACTGCTATCTACCGAGAGCTTTACGGAAGTCCCGGGCGGGGAGCCGACTAACTTCGAGTGGGTCGCCAACCCATCGCCTTGACCGTGGAACGCACGCGGGAGTGAGTCGGCCGGCGACCCGCACTACCTGCGCTCAGGGCGGTGGCGTGCAACGTCCTACAAGTTCTCGACCCGGACCACCAAGTATGGATTTAAGGGCGAGCGAGCCAGCCTAGCGAATCCGGGCTGGCTGATTAGATTCAGTAGTCCCTTTGCCGGCCAAGTGAGGAGTCGCCCCCACCAGCGCCGGCCGACGTGCTCGAACGCGAATCGGCCGGCCGGACTGATCGCTTCGATCGATCCCTCCCATCCTGCGGCGCGCAGCAGTTGGACGAGCTCATCGAAGTCGGGCAGGAATCCCTCGGACAGCGAGTGCGGCCGAAAACCGGAATGCCCCGTATAGTGCCAGAAGTCGAGCGGGAAAGCTCCGTTCGGGTGGTCGATATACAAGACCCCAGGTTGGCGCAGGACCCTGAGGCATTCGGCGAGGAAGCCTTTGCGCTCTCCGAACTGATTCGGAGACGGCCCGGCCCGGTAGGCAGGCTCCCATTCCTCGTAAACGCCGATGTGTTCCAGCAGTCCGCAGCTGAAAACGATGTTGAAACTTTGATCGTCGAAGGGCAAGCCTGTCGCATCCCCGAAAAGGCAGCTTGCGTGCAAGCCGAAACCGCGCTTCTCCCACTGCTGCTTTCTAATGGCCCAGGTGTCGATGCCGAACCCTTGAATGCCGGCTTCAGCCAGCAGCTCGATGGAGACCCCGTTTCCGCAACCGCAGTCCAGTACCCGGGCTTCCGAGGGGGCTATGTGATTTCGGTCGAGGAACTCTTGAAACTTTGGGAGATAGTACGCCTGCATCCGGTAGGCCACACCGGACTCGGCAAGCGCCTCCAGTTCGTTCAGTTTTGTCTGGGATTCGGGAACCATGCGATGCTTCTGGTAACGGCGCGGGCGGCAACTTGCGCGACACCTGCCTTTCCTTAGGACCGCGCTAGAGGATCAACGGATGAGCACCCGGAAGGCATGTTGTCGGAAGTGCGACCTATACGACTACCGTAAACGTGGCTTCATCACGAGTAACGGGGCGGTATAAAGTGTCGCGCTCGACGGGTTCGCGGCCTGCGTGACGGATCAGTCGTAACAACTCGTCCCGGCGCAAAGACTGTGAAGTGGTGGCTCCAGCGTCGTGGTAAATCTTTTCCTCGACCACCGTGCCATCGAGGTCATCCGCTCCGAAGCGTTGCGCAACCTGAGCGATTTTCGGTGTCATCATAATCCAGTAGGCTTTGATGTGCGGAAAGTTGTCGAGCAGCAGCCTTGAAACGGCGATGTTCTTGATATCCTCGAACCCGCCCGTTGTCGGCAGATGCCGCATCGCTGTGTTCTCGGGATGAAACGCGAGCGGGATGAATGTCTGGAAGCCACCGGTTTCGTCCTGCAAACCCCGCAATTTCAGTAAGTGGTCGACACGATCTTCTTCGGTCTCGATGTGGCCGTAGAGCATGGTCGCGTTCGAGCGTAGGCCCATCCTATGCGCCGTCCGTGCGGTCGCCAGCCACTCCTCGCCGTTGATCTTGTGGTCGCAGATGATGCGCCGCACTCGCTCGTGGAAGATTTCCGCGCCTCCGCCCGGCAGCGACGCCACGCCCGCCTCCTTGAGCCGTCGCAGGGTTTCCTCGACCGAGATCTTCGCTCGCCGCGCAAGGTAACCGATCTCGACCATCGTGAAGACTTTCAAGTGGACTTGGGGATAGCGTTCGCGTAAACCTCGAATCATCTGGCAGTACCAGTCGAGCGTCAGCTCGGGGTGAAGTCCTCCGACAATGTGGAACTCCGAGACCGCCTCGGTGTAACCCTGCCCGGCCACGTGCCAAACTTGCTCCAACGACATCGTGTAGGCCTTCGGGTCGCGTACCTGCTTGCCGAAAGCGCACAACTTACAGGCTGCAACGCACACGTCGGTAGGGTTTATGTGGCGGTTGACGTTGAAATAGGTGACGTTCCCGTTTAGCCGCTCCCGCACCCGATTGGCCAGGTAGCCGATCGTCAGCAGGTCGGGCGAGCGGTAAAGAGCTAGCCCGTCGTCATAGTTCAAGCGATCGCCCGCCTGTACCTTCTCCGCCACGGGCCGAAGCAGGGGATCGTCGATGTGGGGCAGCATGGCAGATCAGGCCGCCTAAGTCATCGGCGCCTGCACTAGAAGCATATCAAGGATTCTCTAAATCAGCGAAACCAAGCCCAAGTGCTTCTCGAACGGCCTAATCGTCGACGATCACGAATTCCTTCTCACGGCATCAAGGTCCCCGCCCCAGGCCAGTTTGCCACGGTATTTCCTGATGCGTTCCTGTTGCTTGAGTTGAAGCAGTGTCCTGAGACCCGCCTCGACCGCCTCGCGTTTTGTGCGCAGGCCCGTGACTTTTAGCACGGCGCGCATAAGTTCGTCATCAATGACGATATTAGTTCTCATCGAAAGAGCCTTCCTAACGTGTATATATCCATCCAGTGCTGTCCGGGGAAAGTCGCGCCATCGGACGGTAAGTCTCGACCGTTCAATGTCTTATGGCCTGTTTTGCCCGGGAACGATTTGAAATCCCGAGGCCGCAAATGGTCGCCTGAACGGAGCATCCGGACGCGGCACAATGAGGGATGAACCTTGGCCGTACGGTTTTCTCCCAACTGATCGAGCACCTACCGAGCAAAGAGTTTCAGAAATGTGTATCGCGCTACCGCGGCGATTCCTATCTGAAAAGTTTCTCCTGCTGGGATCAGTTTCTTGCGATGGCATTCGCCCAGCTGACCTATCGGGCAAGCCTCCGCGACATCGAGACGTGCCTGCGTTCGATGCACGGCAAACTCTACCACATGGGATTCCGCGGCAGGGTAGCGCGCTCGACACTGGCCGACGCGAACGAGTCGCGCGACTGGCGGATCTACGCGGACTTCGCGCAGGTCTTGATTGGCATGGCACGGCCGTTATATGCCCACGACCCGATCGGTGTGGACTTGGACCAGACTCTGTACGCTCTCGACTCGACAACAATCGACCTCTGCCTGTCGCTGTTTCCGTGGGCGAGATTCCGCAAGCAAAAAGCCGCCGTGAAGATGCACACGCTGCTGGATCTGCACGGCAATATTCCCACGTTCATCCGCATTACTGGAGGCAAAGTGCACGACATCAACATCCTCGACGAGATCGGCCCGGAGGCCGGCGCGTTCTACGTCATGGATCGGGCCTACGTCGATTTCGAACGCCTCTTCGTGTTCACTCTCTGCTCGTCGTTCTTCGTCGTGCGAACCAAGAAGAACATCTTGCTCCAACGGCGCTACTCGCATCCCGTCGACAAATCCACGGGCTTGCGCTCGGATCAGACCGTCATACTGGCTGCCATCGAATCGGCCCAAGCCTATCCCGACCCGTTGCGGAGGGTCAGTTACTTCGACGCCCGGACGAACAAGCGGCTGAAGTTTCTGACCAACAACTTCGCGCTCCCGGCGCTGACCATCGCCCACATCTACAAGTCGCGTTGGCAGATTGAGTTGTTCTTCAAGTGGATCAAGCAACATCTGCGAATCAACTCGTTTTACGGCACCAGCGAGAACGCCGTCAAGACGCAGATCTGGATCGCTGTCTCGATTTACGTGCTCATCGCCATCGTCCGGAAACGCCTCGGGCTGGAAGCGAGTCTTTACCAGATTCTACAGATTCTCAGCGTTACGCAATTCGAAAAAATGCCCCTTTTACAGGCACTCCAGCCATCCGACTCCCCAAACGAATCCCCCTATGACCCCAACCAATTGATTCTATTCGACTTTTAACCGGACAGCAGTGATATCCATCATCCCATACGGATTCCATGAGTCAGTCAGCCTATGCGGCGTGGAGTTGCTCTTCAGTCAGTCGGCGTTCTGAGGCGGTTACATCAACCAGATCACGTCCGCGCCCCAGAACAGGAAGAAAACCACGCTGACGTACCCGTTCACGGCGAAAAAGGCGGCATTCACTCGCGACAGATCGGTCGGCTTGACCAAGCTGTGTTCGTAGACCAACAGAGCCGCGACAACGGCTATTCCCGCGAAACTTAACCATCCGAGTTCCAGGAGTCGGGCAAGCCACACCAGCAGCGCGATCATTCCGAAGTGCAGCAAGCGGGAAACCAGCAGCGCCCGCCTGATGCCGACCGCACGTGGCAGGCTGAAGATTCCTGCTTCGCGGTCGAAATCGTAGTCTTGGCAGGAATAGATGATGTCGAAGCCCGCGGTCCAGAACATGACAGCCGCAGTGAGCAGCAAGATGGGCCAGTCGAGCGTCCCCCGAATGGCGATCCAGGCCGCTGCGGGGGCAATCCCAAGCGCCAATCCCAGCACGAGATGGGAGAGCGATGTGAACCGCTTGGTGAACGAGTAACCGAAAACAACGGTCAAGGCAACCGGAGCCAACTTGAGGCACAGCGGGTTGAGCATGTATGCAGCCAACAACAGGACTGCCGACCAAAAAACGATAAACCCCCAAGTGAAAGACTTCGACACAACCCCGGCCGGAATCGCTCGCATCTTGGTGCGGGGGTTCAGAGCATCCAGCTCGGCGTCGGCGACACGGTTAAACGCCATCGCCGCCGATCGTGCCGCGACCATGGCGACAATGATCCAGGCGAATTTCGCCCACAGCTCCCCCCAGCTCAGACCGCTGTCCCTCACCGCCAGTAGCCCGCCCGTCAAGGCGAATGGAAGTGCGAACACGGAGTGCTCGAACTTGATCATCTCGAGCACGGTGCGGATCTTGTTGAGAATGGTCACGGCCTCGGTTGTGCGTCGCTTCTTAGCGGCGTTTCCAGATTGTAAGTGCGTTCCATTTAGTAGGGGCCGCCCCAACAATTCGCTTGTGATCATTGGCAGCTGCGCAGCTCTCACGCTGGCCGTCCGAATCAGGATAGTATAATGCTCTGCGACTCAGTCGCCTCAATCTGACTCCAAAGAGTCGTGGACAGCAACCGCGCCAACCGGGATGCAACCCTGAGGCCGACCCCAACAGAGCGTCTCATACCAACGGAATCATATGCCAGACCTGAATAGAAGCGTCCTTGTTACCGACTACGCCTGGAACAGCCTCGATCCCGAACGCGAGATCTTGAAGCAGGCCGCGGCCGATCTCGTCGTCGCCGAAACCGGCGAGGAGGACGAGCTTGCCGCGCTGGCCGCCGACGTTGACGGCATCTTGACCTGCTGGAAGTCGGTCACCGAGAAAGTCATCCGCAACGCCCCTAAGTGCCAGTCGATCGGGCGCTATGGCATCGGACTCGACAACATCGATGTCTCATACGCGACCGAAGCAGGCATTGTTGTGACGAATGTTCCAGCGTACTGTTTGCCCGAGGTTTCAGACCACGCCCTGGCCCTGCTCATGTCCTGGGCACGCAAGGTCGCGGCGTTCGACCATGCCATCAAGTCCGGCACGTACAACCTCAAGGCTCAAATGCCGATGTTCCGACTCGAAGGGAGAACTATCGGCATCGCCGGCTACGGCAAGATCGGAAGAACGCTCGCCCGCAAAGCTCTGGCTCTGGGGCTGAAAGTGATCGTCTTCGACCCCTATCTCGAGCTGCCAAAGGACGGTCCCGTGGAGCAGGTGGAGTTCGAGGAGCTGCTTAGCCGGAGTCACTACATATCGATGCACGTTCCCTCGACGCCCGAAACGAGGCATCTCTTTAACCGCGAGGCTTTTCGCAAGATGAACCCGGAGGCTCTGGTGATCAACACCGCTCGGGGAGACTTGATCGATGAAGAAGCCCTGCTTGAAGCACTCGACAGGGGCGAGATCGCCGGGGCGGCGTTGGATGTCCTCTCCCAAGAGCCGCCGGATCCCGACCACCCGCTCATCCGCCACCCGAAGGTCTTGGCGACTCCCCATGCTGCCTTCTACTCCGAGGAGTCGCTGTTGGAACTGCAGAGAACGGCTGCGGCCCAGATGAGGAACGTCTTACTCGGTAAGCGGCCGGAGTACGTCGTCAACCCCGATGTGTTGAAGCAGGGCAACCTGCGAGCAGGGATCAGAGACCGCCAGTAGCGACCCGCTCTTGCCGGTTGCTAGCCGAGGAGGCGACGCTGAGGCAAGGCAGGTACACGCCGGTTCGTTCAACCGTTCCATACCGAGCCGCGCGTGTAAACCCGTGTAGCGGATCCAGACGAGCGGCTATCTCCCCGTATTCTTCATCGGCGCCGTCGCCGGCCAGATCCGGCAGATCGTTGATACCCCGGCTCTCCGCAGCTGGCTGTCGGCAGACGCGACAGCGGGATTCTTGCATGTGCTAGCCGCGGCCCGAGCATCGGGCGAGATCGACGAATTAGCTGTGCCGCCAAGCCGAGGCCGTCTCGGTCCGCGCGCCCACTTCGACTTCGGCTGGACCGACGGTTTCGGCCTGGCCGACTTCGGTGGGATCTTGGAGTTCTGGTATCTCGATGCGGACCCGCGTGCCTCCGCCGGGACGCGGCTCGATTGTCATCTTGAACTCATTGCCGAAAAGAACTTGTAGGCGTTCGCGGACGTTGCTGACCCCGATACCGCGTTGAAAGATTTCCGGCATGGCTTCTTCGGAAACGCCGACCCCGTCGTCCTCGAGCTCGATTCGCAGCCTCCCTCCGCGGACGGCGCTGCGCACCCAAATCGTACCGACGCCGATCTTGGGACTCAGGCCGTGCTTGATAGAATTCTCGACGATCGGCTGGAGCAGCATGCTGGGCACGAGCGCCCGTAGTGTGTCTTCCTCGATTTCCTTGACGATCCTGAGTTTGTCTCCGAAGCGCACCTGCTCGATACCCAGATAGTCGTCAATGAAGGCAATCTCTTCCCGCAGGCGGGTAAAAGCGTCCTGCTGGCGCAGCAGGCGTCGCAGAATGGTGGACAGCTTGAAGATAATGAGGCGCGCGGTTTCACGATCGCTTCGGATGAGTGACGTCACGGAATTCAACGTGTTGAACAGAAAGTGGGGGTTGATCTGGCTTGTGAGGGATGCCATCCTCGCTTGCATGAGGAGCCGCTGCTGTTCTTCGAGCTTCCACTCGTATCGGGTGGCATTCCAGACCTTGAGGGTCAGCCCGACGCAAACGGGAACGGAAAAATAGACCAGTGCTATGGTGAAGGGATTGAAATCGTTGTTTGCCTTGTAGAGGACGAAGAGCGCCTCCCGCTGCTCAAAAGTGTGGCCTAGATTGGTGCGGATAAACTCAACCCCGAGGCAACAAAGCAGCAGCAGCATCTGAAATGCACCCTCCGGGGTTTTCAGACGGCGGATAAACCAATTCGAGATCGCGAAGGGGAAGAACGGCGAGAAGCGCCACACTTCCTCCGGCCCCGGGGCAAAGTCGCGTAGCAATCCGCCCAGAGCCCCGACCCCCACGAGCAGGGGAACGGCGAGCCACTCACTACCGGGGCCGACCAAAGCGGCTAGACCCACCAGGCCGCCCGCCACCGCTCCGGTTACATAGCCTCCGACTAAGCCAGAGACGAATGCCCCTTCCAGACCCAACTCGGTCGCTTTGTAGCCCAGAACGAGTCGCATCAATGTCCCAGACAGGAAGACTCCGCCGAACAACAAGCCGAGTTGCAAACGTTGGCGGATCGTACGGCGCTCCCTGAGAAGCATCGTCTTCGCGAACGACCAGCGCAGCATGATGCTCGCCATCGAGGCCACCACGGCCAGCTTGACGAGCAGGCCAACTAGAAGTTCGCGTTCGGGGCCCATGGTAGTGGTACTCGCGTCAGGAACCTAGCCCGCTTTTCTCGCCAAGCGGCGCAGTGGCCGGGTGCCAGACTCGTCAGGCACCGCCACCGCCGAACGGCGTCCCATCAGCCGCTGTCGGAACAAATCCAGGCTCGTAGACCTTCACTATAATGTTAATACTCGGAAGACCCTGACAAAAAGGGTGCGCCCTCCGCTTCAGTGTCCCATTCCATGAAAGCAGCATCAAAGCCCGCGCAACCGATCAACAAGGTGGCTGAAGCCGCTTTCCCGTGCCGCTTCGGAGAGTTTCGAATCTACGGGTTCCGGCGCTCCGGGAACGGCAGTGATCAGGAGATTGTGGCCCTCAAGATGGGCAGCTTTTCTGGTCCCGGCCCTGCCCCGCTTGTCCGCATTCACTCGCAGTGCCTGACGGGCGACGTCTTTGGCAGCTCGCGCTGCGATTGTGGACCGCAACTCGTCATGGCGCTTGAAAAGATCGCCGGGGAGGGCCGCGGGCTGCTGATCTACGACCCCCAAGAAGGACGTGGCATCGGTCTTGTCAACAAGCTCCTGGCCTACCAGCTTCAGGATGAAGGCGCGGACACGGTCGAAGCCAACGAAAAACTGGGCTTCGAACCGGATCAGCGCAGCTATGAACTGCCGGTCGCCGTGATGCGCTACTTTGGCCTGACCGCAGTCCGGTTTCTTTCGAACAATCCCTCCAAGGTGCAAGCCCTCGAAGCTGCCGGGTTCGCCGTCGAAGAGCGCGTGCCCTGCGAGGGAACTACGGACAAGCGTGCCACTGAATACCTGCGGACGAAAAAAGAGAAGCTCGGGCATCTGATCGAGGGGCTGTAGGGCCCAATAGCTCGTGAGGGACGAGAGGTCCATCCTTACTCTATCTTTGCGAAGTTAATATCCCCTGGCGGTTCCTTCCGAGCGGGAGTCCGCCGCTCCCACGAGCCATTCGCCGTCGCGCTGGATCGCCATGGCGCGGCCCATCGGACCTACGAACTTGAGCCGGTGTCCGCGCTTCTTCAATTCTTCGATCGTCCGTGGTGAAAAGCCGTCCTCCATTCGCAGCTCGTCGGGCATCCACTGGTGATGGAAGCGGGGGGAATCGACCGCCTGCCGTAAGTCCATGTCGAAATCGGTGACGTTTATGATGATCTGGAGCACAGTAGAGATGATCGTCGGCCCGCCCGGCGCGCCGAGCACCATGAACAGCTCGCCACCGCGGCTGACAATCGTTGGCGTCATTGCCGAAAGCGGGCGCTTGCGGGGTTCAATGGCGTTCTTCTCGCTTTGCAGTAGCCCAAACATATTTGGCTCGCCGGGCTTGCTCGTGAAGTCGTCCATGATGTTGTTCAAGAGGACCCCGGTCCCCCGCGCGGCGACACCCGAGCCGAAATAGCCGTTAAGCGTGTAGGTGACAGCCACCGCGTTGCCCTCGGCATCGACGATCGAGTAATGCGTGGTCTCGGGGCTCTCATAGCCGAAGGGCCGGCCGGGCTGAACTTCGTCGCTGGGGGTCACTTGGTCTAGCCGGATAGACGATCGCCGATCAGCCGCATACTTCTTGCTGATAAGTTCCTTGATCGGGACATCGGTGAAATCCGCATCGCCGAAATGCTCCGCGCGATCGGCAAAGAAACGCCGCATGACCTCGGCAACGTAGTGGATCGACGAAGCCGATCCGGCACCACTGGCTGAATATCCGGTCCTCTCCAGCATGTTCAGCATTTGAATAACCCCGGCTCCGCCCGAGCTAGGCGGAGGTGCGCTGAGAATCTCAAAGTCCCGGTATTGACCCACGAGGGGGCGCCGCTCGACGGGTTCATACTCCGCGAGGTCCGACATCGTCATGAGACCTCTATTGCGTTTCATGTCGGCCGCGATCAGACGGGCCGTTTTGCCGACGTAGAATTCACTGGGGCCGCGTCGCGCAATTCGCTTGAGCGTGGCGTGAAGCTTACGTTGGCGGAAGCGCTCGCCAGGTTCGTACGGTCGTCCATCGCGCAGAAAGACGCGGCGAGACGCGGCGAAGAGCGGCAGCCTAGCACTAGCACGCAGGCTCTCTGCCAGACCCTGGCTAACCGGGAAGCCCTTGCGGGCGAGCCGAACGGCCGGCTTAACCAGTTCGGCCCAGGGCCTCGTGCCATATTTCCCGCGGGCAAGGTCGAAGCCTCGGACCGTACCTGGTACAGCAACCGCGCGATATCCGACAACGCTGTCGTTGGTGGGTTTGCCGTCGTCACCGAGGAACATGTCTCGGGTCGCGGCGGCCGGAGCTCGCTCCCGAAAATCGATGAAGGTGGAGCGGCCATCCGCCAAGCGGATCAGCATGAAACCGCCGCCACCGATGTTGCCGGCTACGGGGTGCGTAACGGCCAAAACGAAGCCCACAGTAATCGCTGCGTCGACGGCATTGCCGTCCTTTCGCAAAACTCGAAGGCCGGCCATGGTGGCGTGGTCTTCCGCCGAGACGACCATCGCGTGCTGGGCCCGGACGGGTTCGCCCGCGGCCGAGCCGGCAATGGAAAACAAGCATGCGACGAGCGTCAGCCAGCTTGCGATCGCGCGAAAAGCGGGCTGGCGACGGGGAAGAATTAGTTCGCATTCCTCACGAGGCGCTTGTAGGGGCGGGCCGCTGTGCCCGCCCAGTAGTATCGATGTACGTTCGTTTGCACAAGCTTGGACCGAACCATGTGTACCGACCGCTAGTAGGCCGACACGGTGGTCGGCCCCTACGAGAACACCGGAATTTCTGGCGAACCTTCGAGCTTCGTGAGAAACGCGGGTTAGAGCGTCCGAAGGGATTCTGTCGTCGGAGGACACAGCCGCTGAACGAGCCTGGTCACGTACGGCCAAGAATCGTTTCCGTCGTTGCCGCCGACCGGCGGGCTATCGGGGGCGTCAAGCCATTCCGCTTGATGGTCCGCAGGCGAGGGCCGATGGCGAGCCGGCTGAAGACGTCTGAGCGGCGAAGGTTGAAAACAGGCGGTCGACGGACGCGCTGCCGCAGCAGGAACAGACGACCGGTTCGCTGTTCCGGCTCAAAACCAGTTCCTCAAACTTGGTCTCGCAATCGTTGCAACGATACTCGAAGATCGGCATACGGCAACCTTGATTCTAGCCTGCGATTCTACCTACGTTCTCGTGGGCGGGCCCGAAAATGGGTTCGCTTGGGTTCGTTTCGCCTACGCGTTGCCGCAGGGCATGGTTCCGCCGCCGGCTTGGCAAATACCCTCGGCCTTGTTGAAACACGTGCCCGTGTCCGACGAAGTGTGGGCGGCGAACGTGGACAGCAGGCGCTCGACGGCCGAGCTTCCGCAGTCCGAGCAGGCGGTAGAATTCTCGGATTGTTCCCGGCGGCTGAGGACGATCTCTTCAAACTTGGTCCCGCAATCGAAACATTGGTATTCGAAGATCGGCATATCTATTGCCATTCTAGCGGACGGCGGACACCGGTTCAAATTTGGCTTCCGATTGTGGCCGCCATAGGCGGAGATTGTCTCCGCTTAACCGCAGCCGCCCATGTTGCCGAAGTTCTCGGTGTCTTTCGTCCAGCCGACGATACCGCCGTCGGTTTTGACCTTCACCCACCAGGTGCCCCAGCGCTCGTCCTGGGTGACGGGATAGAGATATTCTCCCCAACAGCGTTTATCCGGGAACGGGCAATGGTCGTGGATATTCCCGGAAACATCGAGCTCTAGGATTTTGCCATCAAGCCACACGCGCCCAATGCCCTCGCCCAGGGAATCCAGTAGGAAAACGATCGAGCCGGCGGTTGGAGCCTTCGAGTAGGCAGGCGGCTGTCGCACGGCTATGGGAATCGGCCGGATATGTACTTCGCCGGTCAATCCTTCGACTTTATCTCCTTTCTCAACACGACCTAGAACGGTATGACCATTCGGCTTGTCGTAAACGGCCGTGTCGACGTGGACATCCCAAGTACGGAAGATGCAGCACTCGAATGGGCAGGCGTCCTTGGCGACGTAGTCCGCCGGGGGCTTTTGTGGCGCGGGGAGCTCCGAAAGCTTCTTTTGGAACTCCTGCTTTCGCCGGGTCGACTGCTCCCGGTCGGCGGCGAGCTTTTTAGCAAGCAGTGAGCTTTGGAACTCCTGAGAAGCAGCTAGCGGATGCAGTGCGTTGCCTTTGGTCCCCAGCCGCCGATCAATTTCGTTGTTCTTTTTGCCGTAGAGGTATTCGAGGACCGCAATGGCGTTGTCGTTTTCGCCGAGTTCAACGTACAATTCGGCCAAATAGAACCATAGGTATTGACTGTGGCAGTGGATACGAGCGAGCTCCTTGCGCATAGCGAGAGCCGCCTGGAAGTCGCCGCGCTTCGTGGCCGCGTCGTGCTTGCGGTTGATCTCGCGCGTGGCAGCGAACGCCTCGGAGCTGACCTCATAGCCGCCGCGGCAAGGCGCGCCCAGCAGCTTCTCTTCGGCGGTTTTCTCCTCTGATGCCGCCGCTTGCGCCGCCGCGGCCAAAGTCACGGAAAACAGCGCCAGTGCGATCGAACGAATAGGGATCACAAGAGCCTCAGCCGTTGGCAGCCCGTGGCGAAAGTCGTGCAGGCGAAAAATGGGGACTGCCACCAATTCGCCCCCCGTCATGCGCTAGAACAAAAGCACTTAGCGTGAAGCGAATTGGTGGCTGTACCCGATTTTTCGCGACCTTCACTTCTGCCACGGGCTGTTAGTCCTACGTGCATCAGCTTTCAAGCTAGCACAGGATTGTCGAGGGCCAGGGTCGCGCGGGTAGCCCGCATTCTTCACGAGGAGCGCGTAGGGGCAGGCCACTGTGCCTGCCCAATAGTGTTTGAACACCATGTACTGGCGACCGTGGGCGACACGGTGAGCGCAGCCGATTTGGTAGAGACCGGCAATCCTGCCGGTCCTTCGCCCGAAGCGGCGACACAGCCCGTAGCGCGGACGCGCCACCGCTTGAGTAATGCGGCGCCTCCTCCAATTCCCGGCATTTCCGATCGAATCGTTTCACCGCAGCTCGGGTTTTGTTGGGAGCCCTTAATAGGGGATCCTTTTGCCATAATTGATCCAGTCCCATCGGAAGGGCGAGGGCCTGTTGGGGGCCAGGCGTCGTTTAGCTAAGGCACAAGGACGTCAAGAACACCATGGTCTACGCCACTTGCTGAACCGCAGCCGTCGAGAGGTCCGCAGGCCCCTAGACAGCTTGCGCAAAGCCGTATTGAGCGAGAGCGGTGGGATTATCCCGCCTGGGCGGTCGGTATAAAACTGGTGGAGTTATGGAACACGACGGAAGTCATTGCAAACAAAGTGGTTGCCGCCCGGCTTGGCATTCGCGACTTCGTCTTAGGCCGGCAAGGACCGGTTTTATCCAGGTCAGCCTAAACAAGAGTTAGGCAGCCCGCAGCAAAAGCCTCAAAGGGCTCAGACTATGAGCAGAGCAACATTCGACCCACAGGAAGAAGGCGGCCTCGAGGTAACGCGGATGATAGTCTTGGAGCGCCTGCGTACAGACCCAAGCTGGAAGCAGTTAAACCCTTCCGATGACGCCGGGTTCGAACCATACGTCGAATACGTGGGTAGCGCGCACCTCGCCAAGACGAAATTGCTAACGCTCGTGCAGGATGTTTTTTGGGAGCTCGTCACGCAGGGCGTGCTCGCGCCTGGTCTAAATCTATCGAACCCAAACCTTCCCTGGTTCCATCTCACCGAGTACGGGAGTAAGGTGCTTGCAGCGGGCGAGTTCCTACCTCACGACCCAACGGGTTATGTACAACGATTCCGTACTTCGGTCGACTCGGTAGACCCAACTGTAGAAGCGTACCTATCTGAGAGCCTGGACTGCTTCGCAAGAGGGAGTTTCATCGCCTCTGTTGTGATGCTAGGCGTCGCTTCAGAGAGGTCCTTCCTTCTTCTGTCCGATGCTCTGCTCGATGCACTCGCTGACGCGAAGGAACGGTCCGCGTTTGATGCCATACTAAAGCGCAATGCAATGAAACCCAAACAAGATTGGGTCTTGAATAAGGTTCAGGCGATTCAATCCGCCCGGCGTCGCCCGCTGCCGGATAACGTAAACGTTATGCTTACTGTGATTTTTGATTTTATCCGAACTCAACGAAACAGCCTGGGGCATCCCCAGGAAACGCCGCCCCAAGTCTCTCGGGAAGAGGCATACGTGAATTTAACTGGAATTTCCGTTTTGGCCATCCCGCGATGGTCAGGATACTCCGATCCGCGGCTCGGGTGCAAGGTCTTCGTCTTCCTCTCACGATCGATGCTCCGTTCGCTCCCGTTTGGGTCGCTGAATGCCGCTCGATCGCCGCGTTCCAGCTCGCTGGAGGGCTTTTCGCCGACACGGCTCCGAGTAGTTCCCTCTTCAGCAACCCAGCGTCTCTTCTCCGTCGCAGCCGTCGCCCGTTACCCGCCTGGCACAGGCAGCGCCCAGATCCGCCCCAGCATCTCAGCGAACAGCTTGCGGTTGAGATGCCCCTCGGCCAACAGCAGCCAGTAATAGCGGGCATGCTTGACCAGCCGTCCTCCGGTTTTCATCAACCGATGCTGCAAGCTCGTCAGCGACCAGTTCTTGATCCTCTGCGCCAGCCCCAGCCGCCGCCACAGGTTCCCCAGGTTGTAGGCCAACACGCTCAACTGCAAACGCACCTCGTTTGCCCGGAAACGATGACAGGACAGCCGTGTCCAGTGGGTTGCCTGCTTGCCTTCCTTGATCCATTGCTCGGCCGTGCCGCGCTTGTTGTAGAAGCGCACCAGCGACCGACTGGGCAAGCTCATGCTCGTGACGATGAACCCGACGCGAGGAAACAACTCGCCTTGGTGGTGCTCAACCTTGGCCACAACCCGCCGAGGCTTCGACCAACTCGCGGCCTGATAGCGGAAGCTCTTGTAGCGCACTAGTGGCTTCAGGCTCGGCCTGCCCGGCGGACGGAACAGAATCTCTTCGATCTCCAACTCCAGGTTCTTGTTTGCTGGGATGCGAATGACGTAGTCCACTCCGCGATCCTCCAACGCCTCGTAGATCTCCGGCTTGGCGAAGGCGGCGTCGGCGCGGAACGTCACTTGCTTGCCTTCTCCCTGTTGGCGCTCGATCTCGGGCAGCAGCAGTTCGTCCCAGTCCTCGGCGCTGGACACGTTACCCGCTCGCAGCTTCGCCGCCAGACAATCACCGTGCTGGTTGAACAGCAACAGCGGGTGGTAGCAGGTGGACTCGAAATGGCCGTTGTAAGCGCTGCCTTCCTGCTGACCGTGGACCGGGCTTTCCGTGGAGTCCATATCGAGCACGACACGCTCGGACTCGTCCTGCGCTTGGGCTTGAGCGACCAACTCGCGGTTCACCGCCATCAGCCCAAGCAGGTTCTCTTCACTGGCCAGCAGCTCTGCCTCAAAGCTTTGTAGACGCGACGTAAGCGCCCCGCCGCGATCCCAGTTCTTCTTCGAGCCGATCAGACGAAAAGTCGGGTCAGCCGAGACACGGGCAGCATCGTTGAGATCCTCGTAGCCGGCGAGGCGGCTGTAGACCGATTGCCGCACCAGGTCGGCCAGTGGGAACTTCTTGTTTGTGCCTTGCCGCGAATCCGTCAGATGCTCGTCGATCAGCTTGCCCAGTCCGAGCCGCTCGTCCAGTTCCCGAATGAGAATCAGGCCACCATCCGAGGTGACGCGCGATCCTTGGAAATCGACTTTCAGAAATCCGTTGAAGGTGAGCTGAAACGGCTTGTTTTCTTTTTCACCCATTGGGTGTTGGCCTCCGTGCGTCCTGACAGGGCTTGAACCCCTATAAATAAAGACGCTGAAGGCCGCTGCAAGGTCGGGATGCCGAAATCAAATTGGAAATGCGGGTTTAAGACTCTTTCCTGCCTATTACAAAGTCCTCAATGAGGCCATCGATTACCTGTCCCGAAACAAGGTGTGATGGTCCGCGCGTGGAGCGAAAGGCTGCGGCGGGCCTAACGAGGCCATGCACGCAACCACCCAAAAATCGGGCGGCGGGTGATACCCCAGTCGCTTGGGTCTGATATGTCATGGCTGCGATGAAAATAAATCAGTTTTTCACCGACACCTTGGGGGTGAATCTCCGCAATTCGCGCTGGTCTTGGGGTGCCGTCGATCCAATGACCAATCGTGTCTACCTGCGTGTGTGGAAAGATCATTTTGAGTTCATCGAAGACGGACAGCGCATTCTCCTAGTACGCGATGAATGGCCCCGTGGGTCAGGCGGCTTGCGGGAGCGACATGATCACATTGACCAAATGCGGAACGGTGCAACGGGCTTCGGTGTTGTATGCACCGCCGTCGATCCTCGAACCGAAGCTCGAAAGATTGCATCATTCGATGACACGAGACTCCTACAGTTTGGGGCTATAACCAAAGAAAAAGGCCGAACCTATGCTCACATTGAAGCCCGAATTCCAGTCGAAGAAGCAACGTGCCAACTTAGGGGACAACGCACGATCACCGAGGACTTGAAGACGCTGGGAAAGCGGAAGATCGACTCAACAACAAAAGACGCTCTTGTAAGTGCGCGCCTCGGACAGGGCGTATTTCGATCACAAGTACTTCAGCTCTGGCACAGTCGCTGTTCGGTAACACGTTCGACAACCCTTGATGCCATTAGAGCGTCGCACATTAAACCGTGGCAGCTTGCCACTGACGAAGAACGCTTGGATCCTCACAACGGCCTTCCTTTGGTTGCCAGCCTCGACGCATTGTTCGACGCTGGCCTGATCTCCTTCGAAACCTCTGGCGCGTTACTCGTGTCGTCCTTGCTGCCAGAATCCGAGCAGCAGATATTTGGTGTCCAGTCACTGTCTCTGGCAAAGACCCCAAGCGAGAGAACAGCGCAATACTTGGGGTCACTGCTGTCCGGTTAAAAGTCGAATAGAATCAATTGGTTGGGGTCATAGGGGGATTCGTTTGGGGAGTCGGATGGCTGGAGTGCCTGTAAAAGGGGCATTTTTTCGAATTGCGTAACGCTGAGAATCTGTAGAATCTGGTAAAGACTCGCTTCCAGCCCGAGGCGTTTCCGGACGATGGCGATGAGCACGTAAATCGAGACAGCGATCCAGATCTGCGTCTTGACGGCGTTCTCGCTGGTGCCGTAAAACGAGTTGATTCGCAGATGTTGCTTGATCCACTTGAAGAACAACTCAATCTGCCAACGCGACTTGTAGATGTGGGCGATGGTCAGCGCCGGGAGCGCGAAGTTGTTGGTCAGAAACTTCAGCCGCTTGTTCGTCCGGGCGTCGAAGTAACTGACCCTCCGCAACGGGTCGGGATAGGCTTGGGCCGATTCGATGGCAGCCAGTATGACGGTCTGATCCGAGCGCAAGCCCGTGGATTTGTCGACGGGATGCGAGTAGCGCCGTTGGAGCAAGATGTTCTTCTTGGTTCGCACGACGAAGAACGACGAGCAGAGAGTGAACACGAAGAGGCGTTCGAAATCGACGTAGGCCCGATCCATGACGTAGAACGCGCCGGCCTCCGGGCCGATCTCGTCGAGGATGTTGATGTCGTGCACTTTGCCTCCAGTAATGCGGATGAACGTGGGAATATTGCCGTGCAGATCCAGCAGCGTGTGCATCTTCACGGCGGCTTTTTGCTTGCGGAATCTCGCCCACGGAAACAGCGACAGGCAGAGGTCGATTGTTGTCGAGTCGAGAGCGTACAGAGTCTGGTCCAAGTCCACACCGATCGGGTCGTGGGCATATAACGGCCGTGCCATGCCAATCAAGACCTGCGCGAAGTCCGCGTAGATCCGCCAGTCGCGCGACTCGTTCGCGTCGGCCAGTGTCGAGCGCGCTACCCTGCCGCGGAATCCCATGTGGTAGAGTTTGCCGTGCATCGAACGCAGGCACGTCTCGATGTCGCGGAGGCTTGCCCGATAGGTCAGCTGGGCGAATGCCATCGCAAGAAACTGATCCCAGCAGGAGAAACTTTTCAGATAGGAATCGCCGCGGTAGCGCGATACACATTTCTGAAACTCTTTGCTCGGTAGGTGCTCGATCAGTTGGGAGAAAACCGTACGGCCAAGGTTCATCCCTCATTGTGCCGCGTCCGGATGCTCCGTTCAGGCGACCATTTGCGGCCTCGGGATTTCAAATCGTTCCCGGGCAAAACAGGCCATAAGACATTGAACGGTCGAGACTTACCGTCCGATGGCGCGACTTTCCCCGGACAGCACTGACTTGGGGTATCATCATGATCACGTCTTTCGAAAATGAGAGCTAACTAACAAAGCGTTGCACCGGAGCTGGCTCGCCTTCCGGTTTTTTCAACGTTTGACCCCGTTGTCCACGGTTCTGGTTTTTCAACGCTCACTCACGTTGGTCCGCCAGCCCGGGGAACTTGGTCGTTAGCCCCAGCTTAATCATTTCCCCGTGGCAGTTGCCGAACCGGTAAGAAATCGGCGATGCTGTGTGAGTCGCGGTCGGAGGTAGCCCACAAATGACCGACATGGGATTCGCCATCTTTGCCCTCGTTTCTTTCCTGATCCCGATTCCGCTTCTGAGTTGGCTGGACCGTCCAAGGAAGAGAAACAGGACGGAGTAGAGCCATGTACGCAGGTCACTACGCCGCCGCTTTGGCGCTGAAGGCCAGAGTGCCGGCGGCTCCCACTTGGGGATTGGTCGCCGGGGTCGGCGTGTTGGACATCCTTTTCGGTCCGTTTGTTCTTCTGGGGATCGAGCGCGTGTCGATCACTCCCGGGGTGTCCCCCGGCTTTTCGCTTGATTACATTGACTGGTCGCACTCGCTGCTGATGGCGCTGGTGTGGTCGGCGTTGTTTGCGTCGCTGTTCTTGCGCCGTGGCCGCACGGTCGCACTGGCCATAGGGCTGGCCGTGTTCTCCCACTTCGTTTTGGACTGGGTCATGCACCCCAGCGACTTGGCGCTTTGGCCCGGCTCGGATGCTCACCTTGGCCTTGGGCTTTGGCGGTCAATGCCCGTGGGGTGGTGGTTCGTGGAGCTGGCCTTGATTGGCGTTGCGTGCGCCTATTACTGGTCGTGCGCGAGGCGGCTCAGGACCTTCGGTGGTCGCGCAGTCTGGGTAGTGGTCGTGGTGTTAGTTCTTCACGTGTTGAACTCACCGTGGCTGAAGGCGGGTTAGGGGCTCCGTGGACCTAGGTGATGGTCTTATCCAGGTCAGCCTAAGCAAGAGTTAGGCTCTGGGGATTGAAGTGGAACAAGAAACGTCAGTTGTCAGATGCAACGCTTGCGGTCGCGAGCTCAACCGGGCGTCCTCAACTCCACCGGCCGAGAGAAAGCCATGCTCGAGCTGCGGCTCAACCGCTCGCACGTTCGACTTGCATCTCAACGCGAGTGTCACAGTGCGAACAAAGCTTGCCGGGAAAGTGCGAAACCCTTCTTCCCCACGACCGTTTCTGGAATTCATTACGGGTGATGACCAGTTTCGCCTTACCGGTCAGTGGAATACACTGGAACGCGTTATTGACCGGTGCCGTGACTACTATCGTGAAATCATCAGGGACCCCGCCGGGAACATCATTCGCGATTGCAAAGAGCGACTCAGTAAGCACCGAGACCGGGGAGCGGCGAAGAGGCGAAAAGGAAAGACCAACCCCTAACGATGCGTTGCAGCAGACGGGCGGGCGCGGCCCGCCGCTTAACGCCAATTGCTAGGCCAAACCGATTGTGAGAGCCTCAAGAGACGCGTCATGCCAAGCCCCGGGGCGTCGCGAACCGAATTAGTTCCGTAGCGCGGGGCTGGTGCCGTTTCCATAACTGCGGCTTTTCTACTCACCCGGCGGGTCTGTTCTGTATATGGGACGCGCGCTTTTCCGAAGCGTCCGGCGATCGGTCGTCCCCAGACGACCGATCGGGGCATGGGGTGGGGGCCAGCTGGCCGCTGCGCGGCCGGCCTTCCTCTCTACTGACTAACTCCAAACCGGCCCCTAATCCGCCAAGCGTCACGTCACTCCCGACCTCAAAGAATCAACAACATACCCCGTCTAGACCCTCGGGAACTTGGCTTCATGGGCTAGAATTGAAGTAGAGTTCCGTAGCGCGGGGCTGGTGCCGTTTCCAGACCCGCGGGTTTTCTACTCGCCCCGGCGGGTCCATGCAAGAACGTGTGGAGAGACGCCAGAAACGCGTATGACTCACTCTTCGACCACCTGAGTTCGCTAGACGGCGCACACATTTCTGACTGCCTCTCTGAGATTTCGGCAAACACGAAATATAGCAAGAAATCTGTCGAAGCTTGGAACCAAACGATAAATCGAGTGGACGAGTTGATCGAGGACGCTCTGAATGAACCAGCCTAACCAGATCACTGGAGCGAACGCGGGCGGGCCACGTCAGTTGGCAATGCGGACGCGCTGGGCCGCCCTCGTCGCTCAGTTCCGCCGTTAGGCAGGAATGGGGCACGACGCGACGCTAACCCAACGCGAGAACCGGCCCATCAGCGAGCGCGAGGCCGCCGTCGTGGACTGGTTGCTCGTGAACGGCGCCCTCGGAGGGTCGTTGGAACATCTCCGCGAGACGGTCGGGCGTTTGCGCGTAGTCGGGCGCTGCACTTGCGGCTGCGCATCCGTCGATTTCGTTCCGGACGGGCAAGCGGGAGCGGCTCGCCCGATCGCCGAGGCCCGCGCTCACGACTCGTTTGGTCGCGAGAACGGCGT
Organism: Bryobacterales bacterium; assembly: GCA_965248205.1. Classification (GTDB taxonomy): domain Bacteria; phylum Acidobacteriota; class Terriglobia; order Bryobacterales; family UBA6623. Next base: position 5,263,944 of record CBDFIS010000006.1, on the reverse strand, counting down.
GATCCTCTGGGGAGCGGGTGGCGAGATCTCCGGCCTTGAGGTGTACGAGGGACACCCAGGCAGCGCCAACGAACTTCCCGAAGTCAGGGCCCTGCGACCGTGGGTCTCTGCCTAACAAGCCGCTGCAGCGGCAGGCTCGTCATTCATCGCCCAACGGGGACACTTGACGCACCATCTGCTCTGAATGAGGACCGCAAGCAGGAGGGGAAAATACCAAACAAAGTTCCGTAGCGCGGGGCTGGTGCCGTTTCCAGACCCGCGGCTGTTCTCCTCACCGGCGGGTCTGTTCTGTATATTGGACGCGCACTTTCCCGAAGCGCCCGGCGATCAGGGCACGACGGGGTGGGAGCCAGCCGTCCGTGGAGCGGCCAGCCTCCTTCTCCACCGACCAACCGCCAAAAACCGGCCTCGACTCGCCAGATGTCACAACACTCCCGAGCCTAAAGAATCAACGACATAGCGCTTATCGGACCCGGAAGATTTGTCTTCGTGGTTTAGAATGGAGGTAAAAAAAGGGGTCGTGCGTCGAGGGGGAAGGATTTTTAGCGGTAATCCGCTCGAATCCGCTCAAATCCTCTATGTAGCAACGATAGTGGAATGTGCTGTCACGAGTTCATGGAAATTTCTAGCGGCGGCCATACTGTTTTCTAAGCCCGCGTTTTCCTAATCGCCGTGCCCCCCAACGTGAAGAGGAATGGAGAATGGCGTGAGGGAACTCGTCATCCATCGCCTTAACGGAGACACTTGACACGCTTGCCATTCTGAAAGAGGAAGGCCTCAGCTCCGTGCCACCGATGGGAGGGCTCACTTTCCTGCATCCCCTGAAGGGGTAAATGTATCTAATCAAACAGGAGGTAAGAATCGATGGCAACGAATCCCGGCTACATGACGTTGACCGATGAGAATTTTCAGAAGGAAGTGCTGGAAAGCGAAAAGCCGGTTCTGGTCGATTTCTGGGCGGCTTGGTGTGGCCCCTGTCGAGTGCTCGGTCCGGTGATCGAGGAGCTGGCGACCGAAGTGAATGGCGCGGCTAAAGTGGGGAAACTCAATGTTGACGAGAATCCCGCCACGGCACAGCAGTTTGGTGTCCGGTCGATTCCGACGGTCTTGTTCTTCGACAAGGGACAGATGGTGGATAGTACCATCGGTGTCGTCCCCAAGGAAGCGCTTCGGAGCAAGCTCGAGGCCCTCGCTTCCGCCTAGCCCAAGTTTCGCGATTCGACGGGATTAGGACAGCTAAGTGTTTTGCTTTTAGCGTCGGCGGTCAAAAGGTCGGCACAACAGGGGTTTTCAAACTGGCCGCACACGGGGAGGCGATTGGTCCGGCAGCTTGAGTCCCAGTTGGTTCAACACCAGAGCCTGGTCGCCGTCCGGTTCGGTGTAGCGGCTGAGGATGATCTCCCGCCCGAACTGGTCGACAAGGGATTAGTCAGCAACCTACTCCAGCCTCGTCACATCCACGTACTTTACGCCCACCGTCCTGCCTCCGCGGACGAGGCGGGCTTCGAGCCTTGATGCGATGGCGCCGAGCTCGACTTCGCGAAACGTGACTGATTCGGCTGATCGCGTGAACGGCTTCCGCAGTTTGACCTTGCCTACCCTGAACTCGGCGCGTCCCGCCCGCGTCTGTTTGGAAAAGCGGAAGCGGATATCGTAGAGGCTGGGGGTTGCCACCTCAACTTCCCAGTAGCCGAGGTGGCGATCGCTCCAACCGTCCGCTCCCACGGCTCTCCAGTCCTGGCGTGTGAGGATGACGGGGTTCTCGTACTCGGATCCGACGACGATTCTCGGCGGATCGTAGCCTCGAGTCGCGGAAACGTCACGGAACCAGCGCTCGTAGCCTGCCTTCAGCCCCGCGAGCGTGGCTTGCTGCCGCCCTCTGATGGCGGCCTGCTCTCCGGGGTCGGCCTTGATGTCGTAGAGTTCGAAGCGCGGCTTGCGCTCCAACTGCTCTCCGAGGGTTCGGCTCTGAACGAGTTTGAACTGCTCGGAAATCGCGGCGAAGTTGCCGTGAAGCTGGGGCTCGTTCCCCCGCTGCCACTGGATATAGAGAGTTCGCTCGGGCCAGTCGTCGTTAGCACCAGTCAACAGCGGCATCAGGCTCACGCCGTCGAGCTTCAATCCGGCGGGTCGTTCGATGCCGGCTGCTTCGAGCAGTGTCGGCACGACATCGATGTGAGCAGCGATTCGATCGACTTTCGCAGGGCGTAACTTCGCCGGCCATCGCACGAGGAAGGGAACTCGGATTCCACCTTCGTAGACCGTGCCCTTTTGGCCCCGCAGCCCCGCCGTGAAATGCTGGGTCGTGGGGCCGTTGTCGGTAAGGAAGATCACCGCGGTGTTTTCTGAGATCCCTAGCTCTTTGAGTTTGGCCAGCAGCCGGCCGACGTTGTCGTCGATGTTCGTGATCATCCCGTAGATGCGCGCATCCTCGTCGCTGAGGCCCTGCGCGCTATAGGGCTTGATGTAGGACTCGGGCACGACGTAGGGTGAGTGCGGGGTGTTTGTGGCCAGGTAGGTAAAGAATGGCTGATCGCGATGTTGTTCGATGAATCGCAGGGCGGCATCAAAGAAGACGTCGGTACAGTATCCGTCGAACTGCTTTTCTTCGCCGTTGTGTTGCAGGATCGGGTTGAAGTAGTCTGTCCCGGGAGGGTCGGCCGGGGAGCCGATGCCCCAACCTCGGTGCACGAGCACTTGCTCGAAGCCCTGGTCCATCGGTCTCATGGGATAACTGTCGCCGAGGTGCCATTTGCCGAAGATGCCCGTGCGGTACCCGCCGTCGCGGAGCAATTCCGCTAACGTGGTTTCGTCCGTGTGCATCAAGGCCCGCCCGAGGGAGGCGTCGACAACACCGGTCCGGTAGTTGTAGCGGCCCGTCATCAAGCTGGCCCGCGTCGGTGAGCACAAAGGCGAGACGTAGAAGCGAGTGAACTCGACACTTTCCCCGGCCAGCCGATCGAGATTCGGTGTACGGAGGACTTCGTTCCCGTGGGAGCCTAGCTGGGCCCAGCCCTGATCGTCTGTCATGACGATCACGATATTGGGCGGCGGTAGATTCGCAGGGGCTGGGTCGTCCCCACCGCAGGCGGCCAGCGCAAACAGCAATGCAACTGCCGGCCAAGCACGTAGGGACAGGCTTATACGTCTCGTCTTGTTGGTCACGTTCTCCAGGAAGAGCGGTTCACGTTTTTGGTTGCCAACAGTTTACAATCCGGGGGGAAGTTCGGCATCTCTCCGTTTTAGGCGTGTACACCAGTCCGGAGTAGCGAACAGCAATAAATCACTATGCTGGCAACGAAACGCCTGAGGAGGGATACCGGGCGAAAACAATCGCTCGGTACTATCGTAGCGTGAACACGTAGTGCCCATGGGCCGACGTGTGACGGACGCTGTCACGGCGCTAGGTCAGCCGGCGGCGGGCTGGACACCAAGAGTTGGAACTCCGGCCTCTCCCACAACGGTTCGAAGGCGGCATCGTTCAGAACCTTCTTCTGGTTGATGCCTTCTTCCAACGCCCGCCGCAAGTACAAGCGATGATGGTCTCTTCGCCAACCGACCGTTCTTTGTAGTACGACAGGATGTGGTGTGCTTCCTCGATGAGCAGAGCGTGGTTGAGGGTTTCGCGCTTCCCCTCGTGCTTTCGGTATTCGTACAGCCAGAGGATGGCTTCTTTGCCTTTCGATTAACTGAATATTATGCGGGATTCTGTAGATCTCTTTTCACTTTTTTCGACAGTACAGAGGGCGATCTCAATGCATTTGCAAGAAACAGTCGGCGTTTGGGTGGGGGCTAGCCTAAGCCTAGCTTCGCCTGCCTAAGTTTAGGCGAGCGTGCAGTCCACCAATGCCGCGGGCCGACCTGTGATTCTCCAGGGCCTATACTGCTCAAATCGCACGTTGCGAAAGACGAAGTCGTCAGGGATCATCGATTGTTCGATCAGGCACCATGAAAGTGTCATCCCCTGGAATAGGTCGCTCGACTTAAGAAAAACCTCGGGCGCTTCAAAGCGGAGGAATGCCTGGAAAAGATTGCCCCGGGATCCGGAAGAAAGTCCCTGGAGCAGCGCTTTCGCGCGTCGTTCGTGCTGGTGGTGGAGCCATGGAATCAGCGCAAACGTACCATTGATCTCCAGGTAGGTCTTTCGCTCATCAGGCGGTCGCAACGCTAGGCTCTCGAGAAGCGTCAGCAAGCAGTCCGACACGTCCGCTTGTTTAAGGGTATCCCTTTGGTCGGGTGACATCCGGTAAGAGATCGGCGGAAAGTAGCCCGGCTGCGGCTCTTGCATATGAAAGCCTCGAATCGCCAACGCCCCAAAGTTTTCGCGATCAGGCTCTTGGGCCAATTGTGAGCGAGGACCCAGTCGCAATAGGGTCTGGGAGCGGATCGGTGGAGTCTCTCCAGGCAACGGACAATGTTGTATTGGGTTCGGTAGGACGGTTCGCGGTCCGCGATGCCAGGCTTTCGAGGATTCAGGATGTCGAGTGCGGTGTCGATGAACCTTTCCGCAGAGCTTGCGCCAATGTTCCCGATGGTCTCAAAAACGTTCCAGGCAATGTTGTTCCATGCTTCGCCTACGTCCCGCGCGCTGTTGAGTGCCTCCTCCAGTTTGGCGAAAAGCTCACCACCCTCACTCGGGAAGAGGTCGCGCAGAAACTGCTGGGGCTCAGCACCGACGTAATCGAGTTGCGGCTCACTCGCGAGCAGGTCGTATTTCCTGGAAACCAGTTCAACGGCAATCCTCTTTGCGAGAGCAAACTCGCGGAATGATCCGTGGACAAAGCCCCATTCGTCGCTGGTCTCCCTCACCAGAATTCCAAACGACTGGCGAGTCAGGGCCTGCAGACCTTCCAGCGGAACTCCGTTGGCCTTGAGGGTTGACTTGGAAATTAGATCGGAACGGGCTTCGATCATGAGCGTCGCAATTTTGCCGACTTTCGCCCTGGTCTCGGTGATCGGCTCGCCGCTTAGGATACTGAGGTCATCCGCGCCGCCCACGATGATTTCCTCGAACCAAAGGTCGTAAAGCTGGCCCTTGGTCTGTGAAGCTAGGAGTTGCTTCCACCCGTCGATTTTGATTCTGGTGCAATAGTGCCTCGCTTATCCCGCAGAGCCAAGAGCATGATCTCTTCGTGTAACAACAGGGCGTTCTTCCCTATCATCTTGTGTCCTTTCGAGGAGATTGCATTTGACGGCCAGTGCACACGGCTTTTAGGCGGCGCTACTTGTCCGCGTCCAAGCCCAAGACTGCCTCTGGTGCGAAACCGTACTATCTGTTCAGCATATATGTCTTAACAGTGCTGTCCGGGGAAAGTCGCGCCATCGGACGGTAAGTCTCGACCGTTCAATGTCTTATGGCCTGTTTTGCCCGGGAACGATTTGAAATCCCGAGGCCGCAAATGGTCGCCTGAACGGAGCATCCGGACGCGGCACAATGAGGGATGAACCTTGGCCGTACGGTTTTCTCCCAACTGATCGAGCACCTACCGAGCAAAGAGTTTCAGAAATGTGTATCGCGCTACCGCGGCGATTCCTATCTGAAAAGTTTCTCCTGCTGGGATCAGTTTCTTGCGATGGCATTCGCCCAGCTGACCTATCGGGCAAGCCTCCGCGACATCGAGACGTGCCTGCGTTCGATGCACGGCAAACTCTACCACATGGGATTCCGCGGCAGGGTAGCGCGCTCGACACTGGCCGACGCGAACGAGTCGCGCGACTGGCGGATCTACGCGGACTTCGCGCAGGTCTTGATTGGCATGGCACGGCCGTTATATGCCCACGACCCGATCGGTGTGGACTTGGACCAGACTCTGTACGCTCTCGACTCGACAACAATCGACCTCTGCCTGTCGCTGTTTCCGTGGGCGAGATTCCGCAAGCAAAAAGCCGCCGTGAAGATGCACACGCTGCTGGATCTGCACGGCAATATTCCCACGTTCATCCGCATTACTGGAGGCAAAGTGCACGACATCAACATCCTCGACGAGATCGGCCCGGAGGCCGGCGCGTTCTACGTCATGGATCGGGCCTACGTCGATTTCGAACGCCTCTTCGTGTTCACTCTCTGCTCGTCGTTCTTCGTCGTGCGAACCAAGAAGAACATCTTGCTCCAACGGCGCTACTCGCATCCCGTCGACAAATCCACGGGCTTGCGCTCGGATCAGACCGTCATACTGGCTGCCATCGAATCGGCCCAAGCCTATCCCGACCCGTTGCGGAGGGTCAGTTACTTCGACGCCCGGACGAACAAGCGGCTGAAGTTTCTGACCAACAACTTCGCGCTCCCGGCGCTGACCATCGCCCACATCTACAAGTCGCGTTGGCAGATTGAGTTGTTCTTCAAGTGGATCAAGCAACATCTGCGAATCAACTCGTTTTACGGCACCAGCGAGAACGCCGTCAAGACGCAGATCTGGATCGCTGTCTCGATTTACGTGCTCATCGCCATCGTCCGGAAACGCCTCGGGCTGGAAGCGAGTCTTTACCAGATTCTACAGATTCTCAGCGTTACGCAATTCGAAAAAATGCCCCTTTTACAGGCACTCCAGCCATCCGACTCCCCAAACGAATCCCCCTATGACCCCAACCAATTGATTCTATTCGACTTTTAACCGGACAGCAGTGATGTCTTAACACCGTGGCAACGCGCAATTGGATCGTGGAATTCATGCCATTTCTCTAGGGAGTCAAGTTTATCCGCCAAGTACTGTTTTCGATGCTTAGGTAACCGGACGGTCTCCTTTGAATCGGTTTCCGTTCCAGGCCATCGCGTAGTGAGCGTTCCCGTGAGCACGTCGTGTTCCAATGATCCCGAGAAGTAGAATTTCGCTTCAAGCGTATCCGCCTGGAACCGAAAATCTCCTGTCTCGGTGTTGTTTCGAATATCTGCAAGCACGCCGCACGGAGGATCACCGCAAAGGCCTCGATGGTGATGCAGCAGCCCGAACAGCGCATCGTCGTGCTTCCATAGATCTATTGAGTAGCCACTGCAGTGCTCGCCACTCGCCGATTCGACCTTCTCGTAGCTTCCGAGGTATACAACGAGTCGGGTTGAGGCCTCGGCCGCGTCTAAAACAACAGACAGGTAGCAAAACAATGTGAGGGCGACAGCTGAAGAAATGAGCCTACCGTGCTTCATGGCGATTTCGATGCCCGTTTGGCGATCAACCGCCGGGCAAGGCCGGTCCGCCGCCTCGCCTTGTTGGGCCGCGCTACTTGTCCGCATGCAAGCCCAGGGCCGCCTCTCGCTCCTCAACCGCCGCTTCGAGCAACCGCCGCAGCGCCGGTCGCTTCACATCTTCCGCGCTGTGAAACTTGATATGCCGAAATCGTTTGCCTGACCCCTCAAGCTGTCGGTCACGGTCAGGCAACTCCGCGCCGTAGTTGAACCCGAGGTTGACGTGGTTCGGGTGCGCGCCGATGTAGCAGAAGTGCTCGGACATCTTCTTAGGTCCGACGCCATAGCCGATGGTCTTCTGACTCGGCCACGGCACCTCTACCGCCGGGGGGTATACATCGGCGATCACTGCTGTCCGGTTAAAAGTCGAATAGAATCAATTGGTTGGGGTCATAGGGGGATTCGTTTGGGGAGTCGGATGGCTGGAGTGCCTGTAAAAGGGGCATTTTTTCGAATTGCGTAACGCTGAGAATCTGTAGAATCTGGTAAAGACTCGCTTCCAGCCCGAGGCGTTTCCGGACGATGGCGATGAGCACGTAAATCGAGACAGCGATCCAGATCTGCGTCTTGACGGCGTTCTCGCTGGTGCCGTAAAACGAGTTGATTCGCAGATGTTGCTTGATCCACTTGAAGAACAACTCAATCTGCCAACGCGACTTGTAGATGTGGGCGATGGTCAGCGCCGGGAGCGCGAAGTTGTTGGTCAGAAACTTCAGCCGCTTGTTCGTCCGGGCGTCGAAGTAACTGACCCTCCGCAACGGGTCGGGATAGGCTTGGGCCGATTCGATGGCAGCCAGTATGACGGTCTGATCCGAGCGCAAGCCCGTGGATTTGTCGACGGGATGCGAGTAGCGCCGTTGGAGCAAGATGTTCTTCTTGGTTCGCACGACGAAGAACGACGAGCAGAGAGTGAACACGAAGAGGCGTTCGAAATCGACGTAGGCCCGATCCATGACGTAGAACGCGCCGGCCTCCGGGCCGATCTCGTCGAGGATGTTGATGTCGTGCACTTTGCCTCCAGTAATGCGGATGAACGTGGGAATATTGCCGTGCAGATCCAGCAGCGTGTGCATCTTCACGGCGGCTTTTTGCTTGCGGAATCTCGCCCACGGAAACAGCGACAGGCAGAGGTCGATTGTTGTCGAGTCGAGAGCGTACAGAGTCTGGTCCAAGTCCACACCGATCGGGTCGTGGGCATATAACGGCCGTGCCATGCCAATCAAGACCTGCGCGAAGTCCGCGTAGATCCGCCAGTCGCGCGACTCGTTCGCGTCGGCCAGTGTCGAGCGCGCTACCCTGCCGCGGAATCCCATGTGGTAGAGTTTGCCGTGCATCGAACGCAGGCACGTCTCGATGTCGCGGAGGCTTGCCCGATAGGTCAGCTGGGCGAATGCCATCGCAAGAAACTGATCCCAGCAGGAGAAACTTTTCAGATAGGAATCGCCGCGGTAGCGCGATACACATTTCTGAAACTCTTTGCTCGGTAGGTGCTCGATCAGTTGGGAGAAAACCGTACGGCCAAGGTTCATCCCTCATTGTGCCGCGTCCGGATGCTCCGTTCAGGCGACCATTTGCGGCCTCGGGATTTCAAATCGTTCCCGGGCAAAACAGGCCATAAGACATTGAACGGTCGAGACTTACCGTCCGATGGCGCGACTTTCCCCGGACAGCACTGATCGGCGATCAATTCACGAATGAGACGGGCAAGTTTTTGGGCATGGGGAGCTGACTCGGTGATGGCCTCTTCAAAATTGCCGTGAGTATCAACGGTCTTCATCTGAGCCCTTGACCGAGTCTCCTTCTTTTTCGACCGCTTGGCTTGCTAGACCTGCGCCGATTGCTGTTCCAACACCTGCCCCTATTCCGACTCCCGTTGCGAGCCAGAAACCCATGTTGTCGGTGGCCGCCCCGACCGCTGCGCCAATTCCTGCACCAAGAGCCATAGAAAGACTCAGGCTGATTCCGATAGTTCGCCTCGCGTCATCCATTTCGCACCACTAAAGTGTTGACTAAGGTGGAAACGCCACCTAGCGGACTGGCGGTCGGCGAAGCTGGTGCCGCGGCATCCTCTTGTTGGGCCGGTAGACGCAATTAACATTTCTGGTGAGCGTCGACGCGGAATCCAGAGCCGACTTGTTCGACCGTCCAGCGACCTTGTGAGTTTGACACAATCCAACTATTCTGTCCGGACTGCTGAACCTGCCAAACAGGGCTGTTAGCGGGGGGAGGAGTTGGGCACGGTCGGTTTACGTGTCTTCTCTCTTGGCGCTTCACTGTCTTGTAGCCATATCCATCGCCTCCCGTCCCAGTTTGGTGTAATAGGCGGGTTGTCTCAGGTAAACGATTCGACCGCAGGAATCTGGACTTTCACCTATGTGTAGAAACATCAAGACCTTGTTCAACTTTGATCCGCCCACAACCAACGAGGAGATCCGTGCGTCCTCTCTGCAGTTCGTTCGAAAGCTGAGTGGTTTTAACAAGCCCTCAAGGACGAACGAGGCGATGTTCGACCGCGCTGTCGAGGATGTCACCCGTATAGCCCGCGAACTGCTCGATTCGCTGGTGACAACCGCCCCGCCGCGCGACCGGGAAATCGAAGCGGCTAAGGCGCGCGCCCGTGCCGCTGCGCGGTTCGGCTAGCCTACTTTTCTCGCGACCGAACTGTATGGGCGGGCCACCGTGCCGGGCCAGAGAGAATCTTTGCCGGGCTGATCGCGGCCAAATGGACGTAAAGATAGGGCCCAATCGCAATCGGTTCTTACGGGGGCGGCGTTTCAAAGCGGAACAGCATGCTTGGTCACAGGCAGGAGGGCGAACGGCTCAGGCGGCGAGAGCGTAGCCGGTTTCCAGGTCGAGCAGCCTCTTGATACGCTCCTCCGTTTGCGGGTGACTGCGAAGCAGCGTAGGCTCCCGGAGCCGGCGGCCGCGCAAGAAGAGCCGATTCAGCAGACCCTTTTGCAAACGCTCGAGTTTCACCAGTGCTGACGCCAGTCCTCGTGGGTCGCCGGTCAGGCTGACCGCTCCCAGGTCCGCGTCGAATTCCCGGGTTCGAGACAGCGCGAGCTGAAGCAGCGTGCTCGCTGTGGGCGCGAAAACGAGCGTCAAGGCGGCTGTCCAGGGAATCGTCCACTGCCCCATCAAGATCAAGGGCAAGTTTAGAAGGATCACTAACTGTCCTGCCCATGACAGCCAAAACGTCGTCCGGCTCACAAGAGCCGCTAGTCCCATCACCCGCAGATCGTTGTTACGGACGTGAGCGACCTCGTGAGCGAGAACGTTCTCGATTTCCCGGGGGCTTAGGCTCTGCAAAAGCCCTTCACTGACTCCGATCACGGAATCGCTACGGCTTCCCATGGCGAACGCGTTCGCTCTCCGGGTGGGCACGTAGAAAAGCTGCGGAAGACTGACCAGGTCGGCTCTCCTTGCAAGTCGACCGACAACTTCGAACAGAAGTGGGGCCTCGAACCGGGACACGGGCCGCGCTCCGTAAAAGCGGATCAGCCATCGAACAGGCACCCGTGAGCTGAATAGAAGGAAGAACCCTCCGACGATCAGCGCCAAGAGCAGACCCGAACCTCCTGCAACGATCCACCCCAGCGCCGATAGCACTGCGACCATACTCCCAATCAGCAGAAAGGAGTGGAACGAGTTCCTTAGCTTTTGTGCCAGCCAGGTGTGGTGTGTCATCGACTCTCATCTATTAAGATGCGGTCGCCCGTCAAATGGTTGCGGCTCGAGCGTTGCCCAGCCGAAAGGCCCAAGAGGTTCGAGGCCCGGGCTGCAAACAGGTCCAGACCGCCCGCTTGGGGGATCGTTCAAGCTCTCTGGTGTCCCCAGCCCACCCCTCTCGCAACGAGGCGAGGCAAGTGCGTGATAACCATCCCCGGGTGCTGTTTGCCATACTGAGTAAGTCTCGTTGTAGCGGCCCGTAGCTCAACCGGATAGAGCACCGGCCTTCTAAGCCGGTTGTTCGGGGTTCGAGTCCCCGCGGGCCGGCCACCTAACCCCTCTTTCCAGGCCCCAAAAATCGCTCATCCTCGTTGAAATGTCATTTCACAAACTGAATGGTTCTGAGCGTCTGCTCAGGGACCCTGCAGGGAGGCCCGAAAGGCGCACCGCCGGAACTGCGGGACTGGAGACGGGAAGGAATCGTCAGAGAATCATGCGGCCGCCGCCCCGATCCCGAGAATCCCGGTCGTCGATGCCGATGCAAGACTGGTTAAAGATCGAATCCCTGGCACAAACGCGTAGTGCAGGGCTCGAAGAGACCCCCGGCCGTTTCTTCTAGCCGCGCTACCATCGAAGTGATTCCCTGCACGGCATGACCACCTGGACCCGCTACTGGCTGTTTCAGATTCCCGGCTGGGCCCTGACGGTCGTGGTGCTGCTGGTGATGCGGGAATGGATCGACATCTCCGTGTCGGTCGTCTTTGGTGTACTGGCCATTGTCGTGATCAAGGATTTTCTGCTTTACCCCTTTCTCCGCAGCGCCTACGACACACGCGTCAAAACAGGAGTGGCACAGCTTATCGGCTCCCAGGGCGTCGTCAAACAAGACGTCGATCCGGAAGGCTATGTACTCGTTCGAGGTGAGTTATGGAAAGCTCGGCTCAAACACAACGATCGGGCCGCGTCCAAGGGCGCCGAAGTGCAAATCGAAGCCGCCGACGGCATGACGCTGATCGTGCAGCCGATTGAGCTTCTACCACCGACCGCTTGAGGCGCCCCGGGCGCGGCTTGATAGGATGCGGCTCCTTTGGTATCGCGCGGAGCCGCCAAAACGGTTTGGGATCGATCCCGTTGTTCTGTGTAACGCGGTCGGTTGATCGGCTCACCGACGGAGGCCATGGGGAGGACTTTATATCCCGGCCGGGGTACGCCGGTCTGTCGCTCCCTGAAGGGCCGGCGCTTTTACGGGCCCAGAGTAACATGGCTGAGGGAGAGTCAGATGGTGGGGGTAAGACGATCTTGTTGATGGCGGACGAGTTAGAAATTTCAAACTGGTGTGACAGGGGTTCGGGGAGTGGTGGGAGGGGGATCGGCCGTTGGCACGGCCGATTTTTGTCCCACCCCAAGCCCCGCTCGCCCGCCGGGGGCGGGCGAGCGCCGAAAGGAGCGACGTGCGGAGGCGACCAGCCGTAAAACGGCTGGCCTACCAACGGCGCAAATAAGCCGCGTTGAACGCGGCTCAAACGTCGTGAGAGCCGCCTGGCGGCGGCTGGGACAAGCAGGAGTGCCCCGGCTCTCGACGTCGGCCCGCTTTTTCCCCTTTTACCCGGGCCGCGGCGCGCGCAGAACCAACCGTGACTCATTGATTGCAATTGGCTTGCTAGGAATTGGGTTTGTTTCGTATTTTCCCCCTCGCGCCTCAGTGTGAATGCTGGTCTTCGTCGTCTCCCCAACGAGGGCCCGTGGGCCAAGTACCTTCGTCGGACGGTGAACGGTTGGCTTCGGGCCGAAAACCGTGCCCATCCGGCGGGCCCGCGCCCTGAGGGGCGCGGCTCTTTCCGGTGCTCGACGCCGGCCTCTTCACGATTCTTACCCCGTCCAAGCGGCTGAAAACAGCCCAGCGCGCGGGGCAAACCCCACTCCGGCAGCGCGTAGGCGTCTGGCCAAGAATCAGAATGCCTCCGAGACCCATATGACCCCGTATTCGGTCAGAAAAAGCCGCCGGGCGGGGTCAAAAGATGGCCTAGGAGTGGGCTAGCGGGCGATTTTGATCACCTGGCGGTAGCTTGGCAGGCGAGTGGGGTGGCAGTGGGAGTGTTCTGCCTGATGGTTAAGCCTTCTGAATTGTGAGACATAGCAGCATTTCCCGGAGCCCACCGAAGAGACAGTGGCAGAAAGTGGCGGAAATAGCAGGGTCATCCCCCCGCGATTTCGGTGTCTGGGCCCCGTACCAGAATAGGGGACGGATGGGGGGCTAGAAGGGGTCCGGGGGCGTAAGTCGTTGAGATAGCGAGGAGAAAAAATGTGAAAAGTCTGTGACAGGGATTTGAGGGGGTGCTGGAAAGTGTCCTTTCGACCGGATTTTCGGTGCCGAAACCATATCATAGCGCAGTCGTAGCGCGAGGAAAACGCCGCCTAGCGCATGGTTGGGGAGTGCCCAGGGAGGGCGGGTTCGGCCGTTGGCACGGCCGATTTTTGCCCCACCCCAGGCCCCACCCGACCGCTGGAAGCGACCGAGCGCCGAAAGGAACGGACTGCGCGGCCACCCGGGGCTGACGCCCCGGGCCAGCATTAATGGAATGTTGCCAGCCGGGGTGTAGTGCGGGCCGGAAAGATGCCCGCTGCCCCTGGTGTTAATTGAGGCTGTCCCGGTTTCCGGTTTCCCCTCCCGGTTTCCCCTCCCCAGGTTTCCCTCCCCGGTTTCCCTAGCGACTTGTAGCGTCTATGGCCAAGTAGTAAGAAGGAGGAAATCGGCCGTTATCACGGCCGATCTTTGCCCCACCCCAGGCCCCGCCCGGCCGCTGGAAGCGACCGAGCGCCGAAAGGAACGGACCGGTGTGGGTGGGCGACCAGCCGTAAAACGGCTGGCCTAGCAACGGCGTAGCAAAGCCGCGTTGAACGCGGCTCGAACGTCGTGAGAGCCGCCTGGCGACGGCAGGGACAAACAAGAGCGATCCTCCCTGCTCGGCTTGAACGATAAATGGCTTGGCCGCGATCATGGTAATCCTGTCCACCTGACAATTTACCCTGCACGAGGCAGCCCGGCGCGCCATCGTGGAATAGCAGCTGCCAGTTGAGGGGTGAAGGCTGAACAGCTTGGCCCAGCAAGCGAGGTCATTCCCGAGCTTGACCGCGGACTCCCGTCCGCGGCTCTGCCTCTGTTTTGCGGGAGGGCAATGACGTCGGAGGCTGAACGACCGGTAGAGAAAGGCCGCAGATACTGGGCCAAACGCCGGCCCAGCCCTGCGCTACAAAGAGTCAACGGCCGCGGATCTGGCGGGCGGCGAACTGATCGTAGGAAAGGGAAGTGAGATCCCGCCCGCCTAGATCCACGCTACAGGACTTAGTCACGGTCGCGTACGTTCGTGCCGTTTGCGAGACGGGCGTCCGGTCGGACCATGAACCACAAAATCGCCCACCCTTTCCTGTCGTTTCTTTACAAAATTTCCATGCCTATAGCAAAATTCCCGATCCCCCCGCGAAATTTACCTCGCAAAACATGCCTAGTCGGGTTAGAATAGAAGCGGCCCCGACGGAAGCACGAACTTCCGCCGAGGCCTTTCGCCACCACGGACGCTTCCCGTGATAAGCGACAGTACCATTTTAGCGGGCGGCGTCCGTGTGTGGTTCCCCCACAAGGAGCTACACCATGGACGTGAACAGGATCCTCAACGAACTCAGGCAGGAACGCGACCTGCTCCAGCACGCGATCGACACTCTGGAAAGACTAGCCCGCGGCCAAGGAAAGCGTCGCGGCCGTCCACCGGCCTGGCTGAAAGAAGCTGCTACCCGCCGCACCTCTCAGTCGAGGCACAACACGCGCAAACAGAGCCGCGCCCGCAAGGGTGCGGTCGAGGTCCCCCGTAACAAGGGGCGTATCTCATCGACGAGATGAATCTCGCTACTCTGCTAGTTCAGACCTAGCATCTATCCGAGAGGAGTAGTCAGGCGGGGTGTAGTCGACAAGATTGGCGTTTATCCGAAACTCCTTGTCGTCTCGTTTCATTTGGTAAAGTCGTGTCGAGGAACCGTGGAGAATGAGCATAATAATCTCCCGGTGGGATTCATCCATTTCAGATCCAAAATAGATTCCGGTCAACGCATCAACTCCATACCCGTATGCAGTGTTCCCTTTCGCGTGAAGAATCCGCCACTCCTTTTCATAGGACCATAACTCGAGCTTCGTCAGGAAAAGCGCCTGGATCGGGTCATCTGATTGGCCCCCGAAAAGCACATCTGCTGTGTCAAGCACTGGCATGTGCTTCTGGTAAACGACAGGCGACCCCTTATCGAATGGCTTGAAACGGGTGTCGAATTCCAAGCAGAAACCCCTATGGGCGCTGGAATAGTGGGACCACATCAGCAAGTTCTCGCAGGTCTCAGAAAGACATGCAATGCCTCGGTCCTTTCGGCTGGCCCAGTGCCCCTTGAGAGCTTTTTCTAGGCTGTTGCGGATGTGTTTTTCAAGACCGCCGATATCATTCGAGTAGCGCCGATCAAAGAGTTGCGGATTCTGGTAATTGTTTCTCAACTCAGTGTACAGCTGCTGGATCTGATGCCGTGTAAACTGGAATCGCGCAAGGGTAGCCGTGCAGTCGAACGGGTCGTTGAACTGCTCTGGTTTGGAGAACCATATCTGTCGACGTTGGAGGTTTCTAAGCGTCTGTGTTGAAAACGACTGATATTTGTAGAGGTGGCTTGGACGGCTGGGCTTTCCGTCCAAAAGTTCAGCTTTAGCTTCTTGGCGATCGGCCATACATATCACGAGTGTACCTCGTCCAAGGCAATTCCTTTTTGAATCTAGCGTCTCCAAGCCGCTAGACTACTACTCATCTGGTAAGCCAGACAGCCCGATGCACCTGTAATTCGGGCGCCGCAACGCTCGGTGGCGAAGAGCCCGATAGGAAAGAGCGTGCCTGGGGCACCGCTTATGTCCAGACGTAAGACTTCGAGAACGTACGACCCAGGGACAGCTCTCCGGGCAGCCGATGCGTTCCGTGTGCTTTCCCGGCCTTTCATTGATTGGATCCGTCGAGACATGAAAACTGCACACTGCTGTCCGGTTAAAAGTCGAATAGAATCAATTGGTTGGGGTCATAGGGGGATTCGTTTGGGGAGTCGGATGGCTGGAGTGCCTGTAAAAGGGGCATTTTTTCGAATTGCGTAACGCTGAGAATCTGTAGAATCTGGTAAAGACTCGCTTCCAGCCCGAGGCGTTTCCGGACGATGGCGATGAGCACGTAAATCGAGACAGCGATCCAGATCTGCGTCTTGACGGCGTTCTCGCTGGTGCCGTAAAACGAGTTGATTCGCAGATGTTGCTTGATCCACTTGAAGAACAACTCAATCTGCCAACGCGACTTGTAGATGTGGGCGATGGTCAGCGCCGGGAGCGCGAAGTTGTTGGTCAGAAACTTCAGCCGCTTGTTCGTCCGGGCGTCGAAGTAACTGACCCTCCGCAACGGGTCGGGATAGGCTTGGGCCGATTCGATGGCAGCCAGTATGACGGTCTGATCCGAGCGCAAGCCCGTGGATTTGTCGACGGGATGCGAGTAGCGCCGTTGGAGCAAGATGTTCTTCTTGGTTCGCACGACGAAGAACGACGAGCAGAGAGTGAACACGAAGAGGCGTTCGAAATCGACGTAGGCCCGATCCATGACGTAGAACGCGCCGGCCTCCGGGCCGATCTCGTCGAGGATGTTGATGTCGTGCACTTTGCCTCCAGTAATGCGGATGAACGTGGGAATATTGCCGTGCAGATCCAGCAGCGTGTGCATCTTCACGGCGGCTTTTTGCTTGCGGAATCTCGCCCACGGAAACAGCGACAGGCAGAGGTCGATTGTTGTCGAGTCGAGAGCGTACAGAGTCTGGTCCAAGTCCACACCGATCGGGTCGTGGGCATATAACGGCCGTGCCATGCCAATCAAGACCTGCGCGAAGTCCGCGTAGATCCGCCAGTCGCGCGACTCGTTCGCGTCGGCCAGTGTCGAGCGCGCTACCCTGCCGCGGAATCCCATGTGGTAGAGTTTGCCGTGCATCGAACGCAGGCACGTCTCGATGTCGCGGAGGCTTGCCCGATAGGTCAGCTGGGCGAATGCCATCGCAAGAAACTGATCCCAGCAGGAGAAACTTTTCAGATAGGAATCGCCGCGGTAGCGCGATACACATTTCTGAAACTCTTTGCTCGGTAGGTGCTCGATCAGTTGGGAGAAAACCGTACGGCCAAGGTTCATCCCTCATTGTGCCGCGTCCGGATGCTCCGTTCAGGCGACCATTTGCGGCCTCGGGATTTCAAATCGTTCCCGGGCAAAACAGGCCATAAGACATTGAACGGTCGAGACTTACCGTCCGATGGCGCGACTTTCCCCGGACAGCACTGACTGCACATCAAAGGGCTGCGGGTGACATTGGGGGCCTCATCGCTTCCGCTACAACACTGGCCCTTGCAGTTGAGCTGTATATCAAAGGTCTGCGAGTGCTGACGAGAATGCCTGTTGCTCGGACTCACCAGCTTTGGAGTCTCTACAAGCAGCTCCCGCGCGATCTAAAGTTGGCCATTGAGGCTGACTATCAAAGCCAAACGCCCCCGAGAAAGGACGCTACCGTCACGCTGGAGGTCGCACTGCATTCTGTCGGCCCCGCGCCTAAGGAAGAACTCGCCCAGCTGGACGACGGAAAAAACACTGTAGAAAGACCGGACAACTCCCTACCGGCAGTGTTGCGGCGTTGCAGCGATGCGTTTCAGACGTGGCGATATCTCCACGAGGGAGGCCCGCCTGGAAGCATTACGATCTATCGCTACGAATTTCACTACCTAGACGTCGCGGCTGACTCCCTTCGGTGCCACCTGGTCACTGGCCTAGACGTGAGGGGCTATACCGCACATAGCCCTGGAGGGGGAGTCTAAGCAAACACGCAATCAACCGCGGCTCGCTGTCCCCACCGGTCGGCGATCGGCTG
Source organism: Bryobacterales bacterium (assembly GCA_965248205.1). GTDB lineage: Bacteria > Acidobacteriota > Terriglobia > Bryobacterales > UBA6623. The sequence continues at coordinate 5,246,138 of CBDFIS010000006.1, read as the reverse complement.
CTCGGAGGAGCCATGACCGCTCACTCGCGTTCGCGGCTCCGATTCGCTCGTCGAGAGGTTGTGCGCCAGCAAGAAACTGAGCCTGGAACGCCAGTGACAGGCCAAGGCGCCCTTTTGCCAGCCCCGCGGCCTTTAGGCTGAGGTTTCCGACACTATCCTCCTTCGCCTACCCGCCTTTCCCACCTCACGCAAACAACCACGGGCTCGCTTTTCTCCAGCGGTTGGCGATCGGCTGCTCCGTGGAGCCATGACCGCTCACTCGCGTTCGCGGCTCCGATTCGCTCATCCCAGGCTGCTCTGAGATTTTGGGTACAATCTATTCCTAACCCACCCCGACGCCGATACTTTCCGAGAGCTGATCACGGGGGGACTTTCGGTCACCATGCGGCACGCACTTTCCACATATCTTTTTGTCGAACAACGCCTGACGGTGGCGCTGTTGGACCGCATCATGCGAAGCGGCGTCGAAGAGGTCGAGATCTTCTGCGCCCGGCAACATATCGACTACCACAATCGAGCTCAGATCGACGAACTGAAACACTGGTTTCGGGATGCGGAGTTGAAGGTCCATTCCATCCATACGCCGATGTTCAGCGATGACGCCTGGGGGCGTACCGGGCCCCAATCCCTGGTCTCCATCACCGAAACCACGAAGGCCAAGCGCATGGCAGCGACGGACGAGATCAAAAGGGCCATCGAGATGGCTGAGTTCATTCCCTTTCGCTATGCGGTGCAACACATCGGCACGGCGGACGACGAGTACGATGAACACAAGCTCGAGGCGGCTTTCAACTGTTTGGATGAGTTGACTGTGTTCGGCAGCCAGCTCGGCGTCGAGATCTTGGTTGAGAATATTCCGAACGCGCTTTCTTCCGCCGAACGCCTGAACATGTTTGTCCAATCGACTCATCTGCGGGTCGGCTATTGCTTCGATACCGGGCACGCTCACCTTGGCCCTGGCGTTGAGCACGAGTTTGAATTGATGAAAGACCGCATCCGCTCAACTCATGTGCATGACAACGACGGCGAGGACGATGCACACATCTTTCCGTTGGTCGGCGCGGGAGGCGCCATTGATTGGCAGTCAACGATTGAGCTGCTGCGCTCTTGCGGCGACGACGTTCCCCTTTTGGTTGAACTGCGCGATGTTCCCGAGATAGACAAGCCGCTGGAAAAGGTGCAGGAGTCTTTCGATCGACTGGAGAACCTTTAGATGGCTTCGGCCGCCCCGGTCATCACCATAGATCAAGCAGCTCGGTTCGAAGGGCAGACGGTCTTGCTGCGGGGTTGGCTCCACAACCTACGCAAGTCCGGCAAACTTCTCTTCCCCATCTTTCGCGACGGAACAGGGTACATACAGGGCGTGGTCGTCAAAGCGGACGTGCCCGAAGAGGTCTTTCAGCGCTGCCGCCACCTTACGCATGAGTCGGCGGCGCGAGTAACGGGGAAGATTCGAGTCGAAGAGCGGGCGCCCGGCGGTTACGAGATGGACGTCGTTGATCTGGAAGTGGTGCAGGAAGTCTCCCCCGACGACCCTTTTCCAATTACTCCCAAGGAGCACGGCGTAGAGTTCTTGATGGACCGGCGCCATCTCTGGCTGCGGAGTCGCCGGCAACATGCCATCCTTCGTGTGCGACACGAGGTCATCCGGGCGGTCCGCGATTTCCTGGACAACAACGGCTTTACGCTCGTCGACACTCCGATCCTTACGCCCGCGGCTTGCGAAGGGACGACCACCCTATTCGAGGTGCCCTACTTCGAAGACGAAACAGCTTACCTGGCTCAATCGGGCCAACTTTATAACGAGGCCACCGCCGGTGCATTCGGCAAGACGTACTGTTTTGGCCCAACCTTTCGCGCCGAAAAATCAAAGACGCGCCGGCACCTCACCGAATTCTGGATGGTCGAGCCTGAGATGGCCTACGCAAACCTGGACGATATCATGGCGTTGGCCGAACACTTTGTGGAATACGTGGTTCAGCGCGTGCTTGAAACCCGAAGCGCGGAACTCGAGACCCTCGGTCGGGACGTTTCGAAGCTGGAAACGGTGAACCGGCCGTTTCACCGCATGAGCTACACGGAAGCGGTCGAAATACTAAAGAAGAAAGGCAGCGAGATCGAGTGGGGCGGCGATTTCGGCGGCACCGATGAGACCCTGTTGAGTGAAGACTTCGACCGGCCGGTGATGGTGCACCGTTTTCCGATGGCGATCAAAGCCTTCTATATGCAGCCGGACCCTGACAACCCGGACGTGGCGATGGGCGTGGACGTGCTAGCGCCCGAAGGCTACGGCGAGATCATCGGTGGCGGCCAACGCATTCACGATCACGCGCTGCTGTTGCAGAAACTCGAAGAGCACCAGTTGCCCCGAGAGGCTTTCGAGTGGTATCTGGATCTGCGCAGATACGGGTCGGTTCCCCACGGGGGGTTCGGCATGGGAATTGAACGCTGTGTAGCCTGGATCTGTGGTCTCGAACACGTCCGCGAGACGATCGCTTTCCCGCGAATGCTGTATCGAATGAGGCCGTAGGAGCCGTGGTGAAAGTATAGGTTGCGAAAAATCAGGTACGGCCAGCCAATTCGCTTGAGGCTAAGTGGTTCGTTTCGAGGGCCGTGACGAGGAGAGAATGGTGGCAGTCCCCGTTTTTCTCTCCTGCAGCACTTTTGCCACGGGCTGCTAGGCACGGGCCGTCCACTCGATCCATTCATGTCAAAAATCCGCATTGTGGTCGTTTTCGGTGGACGTTCCGGCGAGCATGACGTGTCTATCCGCTCGGCTGCGTCCGTCGTCAGCGCACTTGACAGAGAAAAGTACGAGGTCATCCCAGTGGGGATTACCAACGAAGGACTGTGGTTGAGCCCGGGTGAGTCGGCGCGCTTGCTTCCTTCAGACACTGGTCCTCTTTCGACGGAGACCGCGCTGGTGGTTTCTCAGGAACCCGGAGGCGCAACGGGCTTCGACGTCGTTTTCCCTGTTCTGCACGGGACGTTCGGCGAGGACGGAACTGTCCAGGGGTTGTTCGAATTGGGCGACGTCCCGTATGTGGGCTGCGGTGTCCTGGGCTCGGCGGTGGCCATGGATAAGGACGTCATGAAGCGGCTGTTTCGCGAGCGCGGCTTGCCCACGGTGGATCACGTTGCCGTTCCGCGCCGGGAACGACATGAGCACAGGGCGAAGCTCGAAGAGCACCCGGGCTACCCGATGTTCGTGAAACCCGCCAATCTTGGTTCGTCGGTCGGTATCACGAAGGTACACAACACGGCTGAGCTGACGCGGGCGCTGGACCTGGCGGCCCAACACGACTCGAAAATCGTCGTCGAGCCGGCCATCGAAGGCCGCGAAATCGAATGCTCCGTGTTGGGAAACGACCGGCCGGAGGCTTCGGTACCCGGCGAAGTCATTCCGGGAGGCGAGTTCTACGACTATCAAGCGAAATACATCCACGATACTTCCGAGCTCGTCATCCCCGCGGAGCTGAGCGCAGACCAAACAAGTGAAGTCCAACGGCTGGCCGTCGAGGCCTTCCAAGCCGTCGAATGCGCCGGTCTGGCCCGGGTTGATTTTTTCCTGGAGAACTCCTCAGGCAGGGTGTTGTTGAACGAGCTGAATACCATGCCGGGTTTCACCTCGATTAGCATGTATCCCAAATTGTGGGAGGCGAGCGGAGTGCCTTATTCCGAGTTGGTCGATCGCCTGGTTGAGCTAGCCGTGGAGCGGCACGAGGAGAAGAAGCAAACCCGCTTCAGCCACGACGCGGGAGCGCAATGAGGCGCGGTTGCGAGGCCCTCTTTCTTCCAACCTGACAACAGGTCCGGAAACTCGCTCGGAGTAACCGGCAGAGTTTCGGAAAGCAAGTGACCGGCGTTTGTGTCCTCAGGGAAACGTCCGGAGTTGGCCTGAACAGTTGATTGCGGGCAGGCCTTGTTGCCCCCGTGTGGCAGCGGCTAGACTATGGGCACAACAAGGCGGAGTCACAGATTCTGCACGAAGGGGTATGGCATGAGAAACCTAACTAGCATATTAATTTGTGTCCTGAGCCTTACGGCTACGCTCTCCGGGCAGCCGCGCCGGGACGCCTTCGTTTTGCCTGGCGATCAAGTTGTCCCGCAGGTTGCAACCGGCGGTGATGCCTTCTTCATGTCGTTCCAGTTCGTGAACTTCACCGATCGGGCGGCCAGCGTCCGGCTATCGTTCTTCGATGGCGCGGGCGACCCAATGATGATTCCCTACGAGCAGAACGGAGTGGAGTTAACGGACGAGGTGCTCACCGACACGATTATCGCAGGCGGGATCGGGTTCGCGGTCACTTCGTCTTCCGGTCCCGTAAGGATCGGTTACGCCCTGGTGGAAAGCATTCCCGAGAATGCCATCGCCGTCAGTACCGCGTTCAATCAGATTGTGCCGGGGCGGCCTCTGTTTCAGTCGTTTGTTCCGCTGTCGACGGCGCTGCACGACCGATTCTTTTTGCCGTTTCTCAACGCCGGCGGCTTCACGGGTGCTCTTGCTGTGGTTTCCCTCGTGGCTCAGGATGTGACGTTCAGCGCCAGGAGCGAGAACGGGGTCGATCTGTGCGACGATACGCTGTCGTTCGGAGCCGGCGAGCACGTCGCGTTCGTCATCCGTGATCAGCTTCCCTGCACGGCGGGCGTCAACGGCGTACTGGAGGTGCAGGGCACTTCGATTGGTCTGGCGGGATTTGGAATAACCGCCCAAGATGACGGCGCGTTTGTGACGCAGCCGGTCTACGGTCAGGTCCCCGACTAGGTCGTCGTCGGCAAGGAGCTTCCAAACCGGGCGCGAGGGAATCCAATGAACAGCAAACGATCACTTCTCCACTGCGGCTACTGGCTGGGGACGGCCATCTTTATGAGTTTGGTCCCCGCCCCCGCCTGGGCCCAGCTTTCCTCGGCAGGAAGCCAGCTCTGGCATCAAGATAGCTTAGGCGTCATTGGTACGAATGAGGACTTCGACGAGTTTAGCCACGCCGTTGCGACCGGTGACTTCAACAACGATGGGTACACCGATCTCGCCATCGGGGTCCCACAGGAAGACATCAGGTCAACCGTCGATGCCGGCACTGTTCACGTGATCTACGGGGCCAAAGGGGGGCTTTCCGCTAGCGGCAGTCAGCGCTGGAGTCAGGACACTCCCGCAATCGCCGGGAATGACGAGGATGGAGATCTGTTTGGTTCTTCCCTTGCCGCGGGAGACTATAACGGGGACGGTTACGACGATCTGGCCGTTGGGTCGCCAGGCGAGGACGTGGGGCAAAACATGGATGCCGGGGCGATCAACGTGATCTATGGCGCTCCTGGGGGTTTGACCGACGTCGGCGATAGCCTCTGGACGCAGAGTGTCGCCGGGATCGAGGATACCGCGGAAGACGGCGATCTGTTTGGCTGGTCGTTGGCCTCAGGCGACTTCAACCGCGACGGGTACCCCGACCTGGCGATCGGCGTACGCTCGGAAGATATCGAAGGCAAGGAGGACGCCGGAGCCGTGAACGTGCTCTATGGTTCGGCCGATGGGATCGTCGTCGCGGGCAACCAGTTCTGGCATCAGAGCACGCCTGGCATCGAGGACAACGCGGAGAACTCGGACGACTTTGGTTGGTCGCTTGCCGGCGGGGACTTCGACAACGACGGTTACGACGACTTGGCCGTTGGTGTGCGCCTGGAGAACATCGGCGGCATCGTGGACGCTGGGTTTGTGAACGTGATCTACGGGGGCGACGAGGGGCTAGCAGCGGCGGGAAACCAAGCGTGGACTCAAAACTCCCCGGACATCCTCGGCAACGCCGATGCTGGTGACAACTTCGGTTGGTCTCTTGCCAGCGGCGATTTCAACAACGACGGCTTCTACGATTTGGCCGTGGGCGTGGCGCGCGAAGATTTGCTTGGGGGAAACGACGCTGGATTGATCAATGTCATCTATGGCGCCGCTGGAGGCCTGTCCTCGGTAGGCAACCAAATTTTCAGCCAGGAAACGCCGGGAATCGCCGGGACCGCGAAAGAAGATGACATGTTCGGTGGAAGTCTGACGATTGGCGACTTCGATAACGACGGCTCCCACGATCTTGCCGTCGGAGTCAATGGAGAGGACGTTGGATTTGTCAGCGATGCCGGCGCCGTCAACGTGCTCTATGGAAGACCTGGAGGACTCAGCGCCGACGCCAGCCAGTTTTGGACCCACGACGATACCAATGTTCTGGAGGGGACGGAAGCGGGCGACGAATTCGGTCGAGCCCTGGCCGCGGGCGATTTCGACTTGGATGGTTTCGGCGACCTGGCGATTGGAGTGCGTTTCGAAGACCTAGCGGAAGTGGAGAACACGGGCGCGGTCAGCGTGATCTACGGCGACCGGCCAGCCGATCGCCTGACCGATCTCCAGAGGCGACTCCGGTCACTTAGGAATGTCTCAGGTGATCTAGGGAAGTGGCTCGATATCCTCCCATGAGGGGGGCTTTCGCGCGGTCTGAGCCGCTAATTTGAGTGATCACCTAGGTCACTCCTTCATCGCCGCCACTAACTCCCGCACCATTGCTTTTCCGTCGCCGAAGAGCATGAGTGTATTGGGAGCGACGAACAACTCGTTCGGAATACCGGCAAAGCCGGGGCTCAGGCTGCGCTTGATCACCATCACCGTTTGCGCCTTGTCGACGTCGAGTATCGGCATGCCGGCAATGGGACTCGAAGGATCGTCGCGGGCGGCCGGGTTGACGACGTCGTTGGCACCGATGACGAGGACAACGTCAGTCTCGCCGAAAGTAGGATTGATCTGATCCATATCGTAGAGTTCGTCGTAGGGTACGTCGGCCTCGGCCAGTAGAACGTTCATGTGGCCGGGCATGCGGCCCGCGACCGCGTGGATCCCATAGCGCACCTCGACTCCGTGACTTTGGAGCACGTTGGCGAAGTCCCGCACGGCGTGCTGGGCCTGCGCGACCGCCATTCCATAGCCGGGCACGATGGCCACTACCCGCGCCGCCTCAAAAATCAGCGCCGCTTCTTCCGGCGACGTTCGCTTCACTCGGCCTTGGTAGATTTGATCGTCCCGCGTGACAGCCGGCGCGCCGAGATCTCCGGACAGCACGTCAGCGAGCGAGCGGTTCATGGCTTTGCACATTACGCGAGTCAAGAACAAGCCAGATGCGCCCACCAGGGATCCGCTGACGATCAGAACGTTGTTGCTCAAGGCGAACCCGGTTGCCGCGGCGGCCATGCCGGAACAGGAGTTCAGTAAGGCGATAACGACCGGCATGTCAGCGCCGCCAATCGGAAGCGTCAGCAGCAGACCATAGAGTGAGGCACACGCAGCCAGTGCCCAGAAAACCCACATCTGAGTGGGGTCATAGAGGAAGTAAGCGGCCAGAAGCACGGATCCGACCAGCGACGACTTATTCAAAACATTCACAGCGGCCCCCCGGGGTTGGCCGCTGTAAACCTCTTGTAGCTTGGCCCAGGCGATGACACTGCCAGCAAACGTCGCCATGCCGATGAGCAAACTGACGGAGCTGGAGCCGTAAAGCTGAATAGGAGGCACGCCTGTCAATGTGCCGGGACTCACCACTGCCGTAGCGGCCACCAATGCAGAGGCCGCGCCACCAAAACCGTTGAACAGCGCCACGAGCTGAGGCATGGCCGTGAGGGGTACCCTTAGCGCGGAAAGCACGCCGATCAGCGATCCAACCACCACTCCCGCCAGGATCCACTCGAAGCGCACGATGTGCTGGTCCACGAGGGTCGCCAGCACCGCGATCAGCATGCCGCACGAGCCGGTCAGATTTCCCCGTCGAGCGGTGCGGGGTGAGCTGAGGCCCTTCAGGCCGACGATGAACAGCACCGACGCCAGAAGGTAGGCGAGATTGATGAGATTCGTTTGCACGGACTATCGATCTTTTCGCTTAAACATCGAGAGCATGCGGTGAGTGACCAGAAATCCTCCCACGACGTTGACGGTCGCCAATACCACCGCCCCGACCCCGAGAACCGTAGCCAACGTGGCGTGGTCCGCACCAGCCGCGATCATGGCACCCACCAGAGTGATTCCCGAAATGGCGTTAGCGCCCGACATCAATGGAGTGTGCAGCGTCGGAGGGACTTTCGTGATGACCTCAAGGCCGACAAACATGGCAAGCACAAAAACAGTTACCGAAACAAGAAACGCTTCCACTTTCGCTAACCTCCCTTCAGGGCTTCGATTACAGCAGGGTGTACGAGGCGGCCTTCGTGCGCCACCAGAGTCCCCTGGACGATTTCGTTCTCGAGATCCAGATGCAGAGCGCCGTCCTTTAGCAGTTCTCCAAGGAATGTCGACACGTTTCGCGAATACATCTGGCTCGCCTGAACGGGGACCCCGGACGGCAGATTGGTCGGCCCGATGACGGTGACACCGTTTTGAACGACCTGCTTCCCGGGTTCGGTTAGGGCACAGTTCCCGCCCTTTTCAGCAGCCAAGTCGATGATCACCGAACCCGGACGGAGACGAGTGAACATTTCCTCGGAGATGAGTATAGGCGCTTGTTTGCCAGGCACCGCGGCGGTTGTGATGACCACGTCGGACTCGCCCAAGTGTTCGGCGAGGAGCTCGCGTTGGCGGCGGTTAAACTCTTCCGTCTGCGCGGCGGCGTAGCCTCCACTGGTCTCGGCGTCGCCTGCGTCCAGCTTTAACTCGACAAAACGGGCGCCCAAACTCTCCACCTGCTCCTTCACCGCCGGGCGAACGTCGTATGCTTCCACGACGGCGCCTAGCCTGCGGGCGGTAGCAATCGCTTGCAATCCGGCAACTCCGGCTCCGAGCACCAGCAGCCGGGCAGGCGTCAGCGTGCCCGCCGCCGTCATCATCAGAGGAAACATCCTGGGTGATTGCTGGGCTGCCAGCAGGACTGCCCGGTACCCCGCAATCGTCGCCATCGAGCTCAGCGCATCCATGCTCTGGGCTCGCGTGATTCGCGGCATCAATTCCATGGACAGGACAGCCAACCGACGCTCGGCGAGCGACTGCATGATTTCGGGCGCGGCCAGAGGCTCCAAGAATCCAACAAGCACCGTGCCGGGGCGCAAGACATCTAGATCGGTCGCGGCGAAGTTCGGATCCGACCCGGGGCCACGCACTACAAGCAGCACGTCGGCTTCCGAGAGAAGGCGCTGCCGATCGCTTTCGATCCTAGCTCCCTGGGACGCGAATTCCCCGTCTTCGTGGAGAGACTGACTGCCGGCGCCGCTCTCCACGACTATGTCGGCACCTGCCTTAACCAACGTTGAGACATCCCGCGGAATCAAGGCGACGCGTTTTTCGTTGAGAACCTTCTCTTTGAGAACGGAGACGATCATTCGGGAAAGCGCCTATACCAACTCTTCCAATTCCAATCGACTTCAACAGTAAGGGGGGCTGAGAAACTCGACGTTGGGATTGCCCCGGATGCTAACATCTACAACGTCAAATGCCCAAGATCTGTCACCACTCGAAATTTAAGATGGAGCTATCAGACAGTTCTTTTGGGATGCGGGTGATCGGATTACGCGCAACAAGTACTTTTTTCAATGACGGAATGTGGGCAAGCTGTGTGGGCAATTCAGTCAACAAGTTATCGCGCAGATCCAGCTCCTTGAGGCTGCTCATGCGGTTGATGTCGCTTGGCAAAGCCGTAAGAGAATTTTCTGAAAGTGAAAGGTCCTCTAAATGATCAAAGAGCAGGAGGGCATCCGGGAACACACGAAAACGATTCTTATCAAGGTTGAACGCGACCAGCCGGTCCAGTTTCGAGATTTCAGTCGGCAATCCTTCGAGATGGTTATCTCTCAAGAATAACTCCCGGAGGTTGACCATATCACCTATCCAAGCCGGCACCTCCTCGATGTGGTTCCGGCACGCCGACAGCGTTTCCAGCTCACGTACTTCAGAAATTGCCTCTGGTAGTTCGCGGAAGCTGTTCTCAGAGATGTCGAGCTCGCGCAGCTTCGACAGAGAACCGAGTCTCGCGGGCAATGTTTCTAAACCGTTCGAGCTTACCGACAAGCTCGTTAGGCTGGATATGTCGCATAATCCTTCCGGGAGTGTTTCCATGTCAATGTCTTCCAGATTCAACTCCTTGAGGTTAGCCAGTTCCGCTAGGCAACTTGGGACAGCCGTGATGGGATTCGTAAAGAGTCTCAAGCGTTCCAGATTCTTCAAGCCCGCGAGCTCTTTGGGAAGAGTGCTGAGTATGGTTTCCGATAGGCCCAGGTCTCTGAGATCGGCGAGACCGCACACCTGAACAGGAACCTGGCGCAATGGGTTGTTGTGGAGGTCAAGAAGACTCAAGGACCTGAGTGAGGCGAACTCCTCGGGGAGTTCCGTTATTCGATTGCTCTCGAGCGAAAGACTCTCCAGGCTCCCAAGGCTGCCGATGGCAGCGGGCAAGGCTCGCAAGTGATTGTCTGAGCAAGCCAGCGTCCTCAGCCGCTCGAGCCGGCCAATCTCGGGCGGAAGCTCGGTCAGACAGTTTTCAAGGAGATTCAGATCCTCGAGCCTTGACAGCCTCCCGATTTCGGGGGGCAATGTCACGAGATCGTTTGATATGACCGAGAGCGTAGTTAGATTCGACAGACCGCCGATCGCGGCGGGCAAGTTCCGAAATTGATTCCAATCCAGCCGCAGAACTGTGAGACTGGCAAGGCCGGCGATCTCAGGCGGGAGGGAGGAGAGCCGAGTCCTTTCGACCAGCAAGGTTTCTAGGTTAGACAGTCGGCCGATCTCCGGGGGAAGTTGGCGCAAGCTGTTTCCTGAAATGCCCAGTTGCCTGGCGGCTTGGAGGTCGCCCACCGATCCGGGCAGAGTCGGTGAATCCCCGCAATCGAGGGGTACCCATGTTTGGCGCTCCGCAACAGCTCGTGCGATCTGTTTCGTCAGATCTTCAGTACCCATAGTCAAAAGATTGGCGCGGCTTTCACGCCTTGGGCCTTAGAAGGACCGTTTGGGACATCCATTCGTCCACACATCACTAGTTAAGGTGACTGCCCCTCTGCGGCCCGGATCTTCCTCAAATAACGATCGATGGCTTCCAAGTTTTTGGCGTGGACGGTTGACCAGCTTGTATTTCGCGCTGCCTGTGTCGCTACCCTAGGACGGAGAGCCATCAAGACAACAGGGGCAGACACGTATAGGATATCAACGCAGCTACGCCGGTGAACAGGCACCTCGAGACAGCCGTTTCGGAAGGAAAAATCGGGTACAGCCAGCCAATTCGATTCAGGCTGAGTCCTTTGTTTCGAGGGCCATGACGCGGAGCGAATTGGTGGCAGTCCCCATTTTTCTGGGCGACGCATCGCGCCAAGAAGCGACACGCGGACCCTGGAAAGGCACCAGGTCCGCGCTACAGGGGGTTCCTAAGGGCCACAAGCCGCGCTGCGATCCCGACTCATTCGACTTGTCACGTTGCTCGACGGGGCGAGGGTGCCCGCTGTCAACGTTGGTCCAACTTCCATTGGATTTGGCGCAGCATGCCCTGCAGCATGCGTCCGTCTTCGGGAGCCAGTCGCAGCCTGTTGACGAAACGGCGGATCTTCACTTGTTGTGACTGGCGGCTGTCAGGAAAGATAAACCCACTCGTTTCGAGGACTGCGGTTAGCCTCTTGCTAATCCGATCCCTTTGTTCGGCGCTCACCGTCGCCGGCGTCTTCAGGGAAGGAACGGACTTGGCGCGACGAGCGATCTCGTAACCGCAGACAGCGACTGCGTGTCCCAGGTTCATGGAAGGGCATCGTTCGTCTGTGGGAATCGTCAAAACCCAGTCACAGTAGCTGAGGTCTTCGTTCCCTAGGCCGAATTTCTCGGAACCGAACACCAACGCTGCCGGCCGTCTGGCGAGGTGGGTTCGGACTGCCAGAGCGCCCTCGGGCAACCGTCTGCGGACATGCCTCTGGGTGCGCCCCTCAGTGCCTGAAACACCGACGATCAGCGAAGCCTCCCCCAGCGCTTCTTCGAGGCCCGATACAACCCGAGCCGACTCGATCACCTCACCCGCTCCGGCGGCGGAGCGCGCCTTCCGGAAGGCCAGCTCATAGGGCTCAACCAGCCACAGCTTTGAGAATCCAAAGTTGAACATGGCGCGGGCCGCGGCGCCAATGTTCAGTGAGTTACGGGAGCGGACGAGGACAACGCGGAGATTATCTTGCCAGGGCATGCCACGCAGGTAGCCGGTTGGACGTTGCCCGCGCCTCGGAAAGGACTGCGAGCGGGGCGAGAGCGTCTCGACCCCAATAGTATAATGATTCTGACATGTTCGACCTTTTCCGAAGCCAAAAGCAGGCCGTTCGCATCTTTCTGGGCGCCATTCTGCTTGTCGTGGCGGCCTCGTTGGTGATCACATTGATCCCCGGCCTGATGAGTAATCCAACTACCGTCGAGCAGGGAGTCTTCGCGGCGGTCGGTAACCACGCGGTAACCTTCCCGGACGTGCAATACCAGATGCGGACCTATCTGCGAAACGACCGACTGGATGTCCAGTCACTGAGATTCCTTGCTCAGGGTGTGGTCAGGAATCTGATCGGCAACATGGTGTTGCTCGAAGAGGCCGACGCGCTAGGTCTGTCGCCCGACGACGTGGAACTCGCGGCCTGGATCAAGCGCCAGCTTTCCCCTGGCGGCGTGTTCATCGGCCAGCAACAATACGAAGCGTTTGTGCGACAACGTTACCAGATGTCGATTCCCATGTACGAGGAGCAGCTTCGTCGCAGTCTGATCATCGACGTTCGTCTCAAGAGACTACTGACGGACAATGTCGTCGTCACGGACGACGACGTCCGAGACACCTACAGGCGGGCCAACGAAAAAGCCAGGTTCCAGTTCGTCAAGGTCTCCGGCAGCGAGTTTGAGTCCCAGGTCACGCCCACGGAAGAACAACTGAGTGAGCATTTCGAGGCCAACAAAGCGCGCTACCGGACGGAACCCACGCGCTCCATCAAACTGATGAAGATTGACGATAGCCGAATGCCCGTCGCTGAAGTCGATGACAGCGCACTACGTGGCTACTACGCGCAGAATCGCGATCGGTTCGAAGTGCCGGACCGCATTCGGGCCAGCCATATCTTGCTCATGACAGACGGCGAGTTCGAAGAGGAGGTGAAAGAATCAGAGGCAGAGGCGGCCAAGGTGCTGGAGGAGGTCCGGGCCGGGGCGGATTTCGGAGCCCTGGCGCGAAGGCACTCCGAGGACCCCGGCAGCGCTGACAAAGGCGGTGATCTGGGCTGGGTGACTCGCGGCCAGATGGTGCCCGACTTCGAGAAGCAGGCCTTCTTGCTCGAACCGGGCCAGATCAGTGACGTGATCAAGACGGAATACGGATTCCATATCATCAAGGTCCACGAGCGACAGAGCGCACAAGTCCAGAGCTTTGAGGAGGTCAGGGAAGAGATCCGCGCCGAGCTTGTCCAGGAACAGAATTACTTGAACCGCACGAAGTTCACCGACGAGGCCCTCGTCGTTGCTAGGAAGCACGGCAAAGATCTGGAAGCCGCCGGCCGCGAGTTGGGCATTCCGGTGGAGACATTCGAAAAGTTCAGCCGCGCTCAGCCCCCTGTCCAGCTCTCCGACTCTCAAACCTTGCTGAACACGATCTTCCAAGCAGATGATGGCGAGGTGTTTTCCGCTAGCGACGAGAGTGACACGACAACAATCGTGGTGGTCACGGAGGTGGTGGCGTCGCGCGACCTTGAATTCGATGAGGCCAAAGAAGAGGTGGCAAGCAGCTTCATCCGCGACGAATCCCGCCGGTTAGCGCAGGAGCGAGCCGAGGTCATTGCGCGCGAAGCCCGAGAAGCCAACGGCAATCTACGCAGGGTCGCCAACCGCTATCGGCTGCGTACCCGAGAAAGCGACTTCGTAACCGGCAGCGACGATATCCCTGATCTCGGCAGCGCCGGGATTCTTGGCGCTGAGGCGTTTCGGGCGGAACCAGGAACCATCGAAGGTCCCGTTCGAGCCGGAGCCGACTGGGTTGTTTATCGAGTGGAGGCGCGCCTCGACGCGGACATGAGTGGTTTCGAGCAAGAACGAGCACAGCTGCGCGCCAACGCGCTCAGCGCCAAGCGGAACGAGGCTTTCGAGATCTACAAGGCGGTTGCACGAAAGCGCTATGAGCAAGAGGGCAAGATTCGTACCTACACGGACCGGATCGATTCCTACCTGGAAGCCCTCGGTCGGGCATTCTGAGTTCTACGTTGGCTGTCTGGGGAAAGCAGCTTACAGGCTTCTGACGCCCATGCGAGCGATGTCGCTCACGCGGATCATCTCTTTCACAACGTAGGGCTCGCCGTACTCCACGTCGATCAGCATTCCGTAGTAACGGGCCGCCGCCCGCACGCGCTGGGTGATCTGCGCTGACTCGGGGAATACGTCCGATCCCTCGGCCTGAGTCTCGAATTGCGAGCGATAGCACAGCAGGGCCTTCAATCGGCGTTCAAACTGCGCACTGATGTCTATTACGAAGCTCGGCCTGACGTCGGCGTAGAGGGAAGCGTAGACAATCTTCGCCGGCCGGTGGGGTTCGCCTCCAAGATCCACTTTCCGAAGGCCCGCCAGGAAACACGCCTCGTATCCTGACTGCGAGCATCGATAATGGTCGGGATGGCGGGCCTGCCAGTAAGGAAGAATCACCACCCGCGGCCGCAGGTCCCGGATCTTTTGGGCGATCGCAAGTCGCGCCTCAAGAGTGTTTTCCAGCTTCGCGTCGGGCAGCTTGAGATTGTGGCGTTCCGCCAGCAGCATTTCCTTGGCGGCGGCAGCGGCCTCCGCCGCTCGTTCTTCCTCAGTGCCCCGGGTGCCCATCTCACCGGCGGTCAAATCGAGGACCGCGGTGCGGTAACCCTGTTCCGCCATCCGAATCAAAGTCCCGGCACAGGTCTGTTCGACATCGTCCGGGTGAGCAGCAATAGCGACAACGTCGAGCGGCCGTTTCATCGTTGCTTCCTCACACTTCAGCCTTCAGCAGCGTTAGAAATCGTTCCGCGTCAAGGCGGTAGTCAAATGTATCCCGCCCGTTGATCGCCACGACGGGAACTCGCTCGTTGTAGAGTTCGCGCAGCTCGGGTGATTCGTCGATGTCCACTTCCCGGACCTCGAAATCAGCCTCCTGTTGCAGCAAAGTAAGCTTATGCTTTACTTCATCACAGAGATGACAACGGTCTCGTGTGTAAAGAGTTACCTGTGGTTGCCCGGTCGCGGGGCTAGAGGAATCCATTAGCGATAGTAGGCCTGCCGAAGTCGCCTGCGCCGTGGCCGGGACCAGATGAGTATGGCGCCCGCTACGAACCCGCCTATGTGGGCCCACCAAGCCACTCCTCCCATGGAAGCTTGTCCCAAAGACATGGCGCCGCTGAAAAACTGGATCGCAAACCAATAGAACAGCATCAGGATCGCGGGGACCTCGATTGTCGTGAGGAAGAAAAACAGTGGGATCAGCGTTACGACCCGTGACCAGGGAAAGCGGATCATATAGGCACCCATCACGCCGGCGATGGCTCCGCTGGCGCCGACGGTCGGAATCGTAGAGTGTGGATTGGCAAAAAGGTGCGCCATGGAAGCCAATAGGCCACATCCCAAGTAAAAGGCAAGATACGAGAAGTGTCCCAATTCGTCCTCGATGTTGTCACCAAAGATCCACAGAAACCACATATTTCCGATCAGGTGCAACCAGCCGCCGTGCAAGAAAATCGACGTGAACAACGGCGTTATCCCTTCAACAATAGGATATTTGCCCGTCGCCGCTGCTAGGACTCGGATGGGAATAGCGCCAAACGTCTCGACGAAAGCTTGACCGGAGGCCGGGGATGCGATGCTTAGCGACCACTGGTAGAGAAAGACCGCGACGTTAAAGACGATCAACACGACGGTGACGTGAGGGAAGCCCCAGCGTGGAGCATCGTCGCGAATCGGGATCATCGAGCCTCAAGTCCTTGAGCGGGGACTCCGATACTCTTCGCCTACCCGCCGCTCACCGGAGCTAACTAATTCTTCCGCCTCTTGACGAGGGCGGATGCCGCCCCTGGCTCCTAGCGCTTTGCAGCTCAGGGCCGCCATGGCGTTGGAGAAATCCAGCGCCTGGTCGAGCGGATAGCCCTCGAGAACCGCATAGCAAAATGCCCCGTGGAAGACATCACCGGCACCCGTCGTATCGACGCAGTTGACAACAAAGGCCGGCGAATAGTGGAACTTGCCCTCCGCCAGCGCCAGTGCGCCGTGCGCCCCCAGCGTCATGGCGGCAACTCGGATGTCGAATTCCTGCTGGATGATTTCCAACGCCCGAAAAGGATCTTTTTCGTTCGTCCACCGCGCAGGGAATTCCGTGCTGGCAATCAAGTAGTCGACGTAAGGCAGAACGCGGTCAAAGCCGGGGTAGATCGTGTCTACGTCCACGGTCACGGGGATTCCCGCTTCGTGCGCTAGACGGGCGGCCCGCTCAACAGCGGCGGTATCGTGGCCGTCGATATGTAGCAGCCGGGCGCAGGTGATTTTCTCTGGCGTGATCTGCTGCGGATCGATGCGCAAGCAATCGTCACGGTACCAGAAGATCGTTCGCTCGCCTGTGCTCTGATCCACCAGGATATACGCTGATTGGTTTGGGCAGTTCTCCCGCCTTTGCACGTCCTCGATATCGACGCCGCTCCCCTGGAGGCTTTCAATCTGAATCGTGCCTCGCTGGTCGTCTCCGACCGAGCCGATGTACTTGGCACGTAGTCCAAGCTCTTGGCAAGTAACCATGGCCGTGGCTACCTGCCCTCCGGGGCTGAATATCTCTCTTTGAAAGGCAGCTTTGCCTCCGTAGCCAGGCAGGTGCGGTACGAGCAACACGGTATCCGTTGCGTTTAGACCGACTCCCACAACATCGAACGTCTCAGACATGTTGTTCACTCTATCGTAGCCTCGAAAGCTCCGCAAACGGCCGCAGTGGTTCACAGCACCGCAAACTCCTTCCAGACGGTCGCTTGATAAAGGCAGGCCCAAAGAATCCGCCGTGAGTTCTCGTACTCCGAACAACAGCTCTGGAGGGTATAATGGGGCACTCTCAAAGCAGGACTGGAGGCAGGCATGGCACGAGCACGAAAGGCGCAAAAACTAAGCATTGAGGAACGAGCCGCGTTAGACAAAACCGCTGCACAAGCTGATGCGAAGTTCACGAGGAAATTCAGCGCCACGCCCACGGGCAGGCCAACTTCAGAGCCTAGAGCAGGAGAAAGCGTGGCGGAAGTCGTTGCGCGTCCGGGCGATGTTGCAGAACTCAAGGTGCTGTACCCGAACGGGTCGCAGACGTTGCACGTGGAGATGTCCACTCGGCGGGCGGATCGAGCAAGCGCGCCTTGGCGGTTCAATGGCCTCGAAGATGGGCGCGTGCGCTTTACGCCACTAACGATATCGGGCGCGAGCAACGGCTGGGCGACCGACGAAGCCGCGCGAATCGTTCGGTGCCAGGTGGTCAATGCCGACCTCGCAACGCCCTGGGCAGTCCGGATCAAAATCCGGGACGCTTAGAGTCCGTTTCAAAGCTTGTCAGCCGCTCAGTTTCGCGCTACGCTGAGGGTGGAAGTAACCGTGCTTATCCTAAAGTCATTCCGCGTGGTTGGCGCCCTAGGCCTGGCCGCGGGTCTCGTGTGGACCGCTGAGTCGTACGGTCAAGGCTTCTCCTCGGCCGGGGGTGCACACGGCGGAGGCAGCCGCGGTGGAGGCGTTCGAGCCGGCGGCGTCCGCTCCGGAGGGGTGGCCTCAAGAGGCGCCCGAATGGGTGGTGTTGGTTCCCGCAGTATCAGGGGCGGATCCATGCGTGGCCTTCCGGGGGGATCGAGCACCAGCTTCGGGAAACGAAAGAACCGCTCTCAGGCGGTGAGGAGGTCCCATAGCGAGCCTCTCACAGACCAAGTGCTCCTGAACCCTCGTCGTAGACCGCGCTCGCCCAGTAATCCGATCGCGCCGGCCATCCCAACGATTGGCGGATCTGCCGTCGGGTTCGTGCACCGCGGCAAATCCCGCAACGGTTTACGGTTTGGGAGAGGGCACGGATTAAGCAGGCACCACGGGCATCGCTTTGGCGTGCCCAGCGTGGTCTTCCCCTATGGCTATGGATACGGGTACCGAGGATATGACGCCGACTACAGTCGCACCTACGTATCCGAGGTCGAACCCGAGACGGTGGCGCGGCCCTACGCGCAATATGTGATTCCGGGACGGTCTTCTGAAGTTGCCACCGCCGGCGCCAAGATCTACGAGGTGCAGCCGACAGATCCCGACGCCAGCGGAGCGTCGGGGGTTGAGCGGGTCGACTCATCGTCAGGCACATCTACTCCACCGGCTGAGGTTTCAAACGGACCCGTCTACTACTTGATTGCCCTGAAGGGTGGGCCTATCTATACTTCTCAGGAGCACTGGTTGCAGGGAGGAGTTCTTCACTTTGTAACTGCCGAAGGCAAACACAATCGTGTGACCCTGGGCCAAGTCGATATGGACTTCACCGTCCAACTGAATCGTGAGCGGGGCCTGCAGCTTGTCATCGAGGTCCGCGACACCAAGGGCTAGGGCGACCGGCCTTGTCCATCATCCTCGCTTTTTCATATTTCAAGAGGTACGCCGCTGCATAGTTCCGCCCTCCAATCATCAGCCGCCCATGTGCTAGCATAATGCTAGCAGGGCGAATATGGCTACTCTCACGATCAGGAACGTGCCGGCGGGCGTGGTGAGGTCGCTGAAAGCGCTCGCGCGGAGAAGCCGTCGCTCCATGGAGCAAGAAGTTAGAGAACTCCTGGAGAACTACGTCGCCGAGCGCCGCTCAGTCATCGAACAAATCGAGGCGGGGTGGGCGACACAACCTCGCCGGCCGACGGCTGAACAGGTAGAAGCCTGGATCAGCGCGGGGCGCAAGTGAGAGCGGTTGTTGACACGAACGTTGTGGCGTACTTTCTGTTCGGGACCGAGCCGTTCGAGGGCGAGGTACGCGCGTTCTGGAACGCAGTGCGCGAGCCGATCGCGCCGGCGCTTTGGGAGGCCGAGCTAGCCAACGTCGTATGGATGGCGATTCGCAGCGGCATCGTACACGCTGACGAGGGACCGAAACGGCTGGACCTTGCGGCTCGTCTCGGCGTTCACTCGGTCCCCAGCAGGAAGCTTTGGCAGGGGGCAGTTACTCGCGCCGTCCGGACAGGGGTCGCCGTCTATGACACCCTGTTTGTCGAGCTCGCCAGCCGCCAACGCCTTCCCTTGGCAACCTTCGATCGGAAGATGCTAACCGCTTTCCCCGAGATAGCCAAACGTCCGGGCGTTCTGCTTTCGAACTAGCCCGGGCTGTCGAACAAGACACCGCATTAGCCTCGCGTTCGTTTTTTCGCGTGTTGGGGTGCGCTGCTGGGCGGTCCCTCCTCAAGACACGGTGTCCGGTGCAAGTATATGCCGAGGCGAGCGGCGTTAGAAAAAAATACGTTGCCTGGCCCACGGGGGCCAATGTGGAACCCGCAGTCCTCCTCGAAGTTGGCCTGGGCGAGAATGAGACAGCTGAGAAACTGCAAGGATTCGCGGCTACCCTCGATCAGAACTGTATCTCGATCCAGCTTCGACACGTTCAACGCTACGTCACGTTCTGAAGCCTCGGAACAAACCTGGTCAGGGCTTTTGCCGCTGGCGTTTGCGATGGCGCGCCTCGGTGGCCCAGCGTGCTGCCTCGACCCCTTCTTCGCTGTTTGCTTCATGCTTATCTCCTCCTTCATTCACACTCTGGGCGGTCGCAGCCCGTCATCAGTGTGCCGATGCCTGCCGAACGCTTTCCAGCTCGCCTGCGGTGCAGATACTCCTGCCAGCTTCAAGCCTGCTGAATTGTCGCTGGATTTCGGAGCTCGAATTCATGGAATGAGCGGTGTTCGCCCTCGTCCCGACGCAGCCACACGAACCCAAGCTTTTGGAGAACGCGTACGGACGCCTCGTTGCCTACCTCGGCACTTGCGACGATACGCGAAAGACTGAGATCGCCGAATCCGAACTCAATGAACGCACGGCCGGCTTCGGTAGCAAGGCCGTGTCCCCAGTACGCGCGGGCGAGGTAAAACGCGAGCACCCCCTCGCGGGGAATCACACCGGACGCACCAAAATGCCGGTAAATGCCGCAATACCCGATGTAACGACCCTCGGTTTTCAGGATGGTGGCCCACAAGCGCATGCGATGGTGCACGGGTCGCAGATGAACGGATCGAAACTTGCGCTCTGCTGCACGACGCGTCCGGGGCTGTCCGCCCACGAACCGGCGGACCTCCGGATCGGCTTCCATGGCGCAAAACCGCTCGAGATCTTCGGGCTTGTGATCGCGGAACACGAGCCTTTCAGTTTCGAGAACGATCACGGTCGACGTAACTTTAGTTTAGGCTGGCCATGAGATGGAACCAGTCCTCGCCCGCCCGCGGTGGTCGCGGTTTCTCCCCCGGTGCTACGTCACCTATCGCCGCTCAGCAGTTCCGCGAGTTTGCTGGGGAGAATGTTGCCGCCGCTAAGGATCAAGACCACCTCCTGGTTGCCGGTGTGGATCTTGTCTGATAACAGTGCGGCAGCACCGACGGCGCCCCCGGGTTCGACAACGAGTTTTTGCTGTTCGGCTAGGGCCCGTACGCCTGCGATGATTTCTTCTTCTTCAACCAACAACATCCGGCCAACACACTCTTGGACGATCTCGAAGGTGCGCTCGCCCGGGGTGGCAACGGTCAGCGCATCAGCCAATGTTGGGCCCGGCGTCACTGTGGCTCGCATCCCTTGTTCCACCGAGAGAGCCATCGACGGGTTGGCCGTCGGTTGAACACCGATCACTCGGCATCCCGGCCGCAATGTCTTGACCACGGCCGCTATTCCGGCGATGAGGCCTCCCCCGCTAACGGGTACGACGACGCAAAAGTCGGACTCGATTTGCTCGACCAGCTCGAGCCCGATCGTTCCGTCCCCTGCGATGGTTTCTTCCGAGTCAAAGGGGTGAAGCAAGAGCCGCCCGGTTTCGTCCTGAATACGGAACACCGTTTTCCAGCGGTCTTGAAACGTCTTCTCGCAAAAGACGACCTTGCCGCCAAGCTGCCGCGTCCGCTCCACTTTCAAAGGAGAAGACTTTCGCATCATGACGATTTGGGCGTTGACGCCCAACTCTCGGGCAGCGTAGGCGACCGCCTGTGCGTAGTTCCCAGAGGACGAAGTGACCACTCCCCGCTCGCGGGCTTCGTCGAGGTGAGCCAGCATGCCGTTCAGCGCCGGCCTGACCTTGAAGGAGTTGGTCGGTTGCTGGGTTTCAAGTTTGAGCCACACGCGGCGGTGTGTGTGGGAACTCAGCGGCTCGGAGAGAATCAGTGGAGAGGGTTGCAAGTAGGAAGCAAGTCGTTCCCGCGCTTGCCGGGCTTGGTCAACGACGGTGGCAGCAGTCTGGGCCACGGCAGGCTCTTGGCAGTCACTCTTGACCGGAAGTCACGACTTCACCCGCAGGAACAAGTAGGCGCCGCTGAGGCCGAAGATCAAGCCCGGCGCCCAAGCGGCGATCAGAGGCGTGAGTTGATTCGCGCGCCCCAACTGCTCAAAGAAGGCGTTGATGGCGTAGTAAGCAACGGTCAGGCCGATGCTCAGGGCAACTCCGGTCAGAGCCCCTCGATGACCGGCCACGAGGGAAAACGGAATCGCCAAAACAGCCATGCCAAGGACGAAAACGGGAAAAGCGAGTTTCTTATGCAATTTGACCTGCAGGCGCACGGTATCGAACCCGCTCTGGGTCAAGTCGCTGATGTAGGAACGCAGCTCAGTCCAGTTCATTTGCTCGTGCTGCCGTTCTTCCTTCAGAAAGTAGCCTGGTTCTTCTTCGAGGTCAGGGAAGGCTTTGGACTGAAACTGTTCAAAGTCCAGCACTCGACTGGCGGCGATTTGGCGCACCCATCCGTTCTCGAAGACCCAGGCGCTCTGTTGCTCGTCCCAGCGAGCCCTTTCGGCCCAGATGTGTCGCCGCAACAGGAATCGCTCAGGTTCGAAGTCAAAAACGCTGACGCCCGCCAACTGCATGTTCTCGGAGTCGAAGAACCGGTGGTAGAAGATTCGATCGCCGGCTCCTGCGGTCCATTGCCGGTCGGGACGCAGAAACGTCCGCACCGGACGCCCTTTGATCTCGTCCCGAATGGCGTCTTGTTTACGGTTCGTCTCGGGTAGGTAGTAATAGTCGAGCGCGAAGAGCATTCCACTGACGAAGACGGCGGCGACCAGAATAGGAGTAGCTAAGCGGTACAAGCTTACGCCGCAGGCTTTGAAGGCCATCAATTCCTGATGCTTAGCCAGGATCCCGAAGCAGACCAGCGTCGCCACGAGCATTCCAAGAGGCACGGTCTCATAGACGAGAAACGGCGTCAGGTAATAGATGTAGGGAATAAACAGACCCATCTTCTCGTGCTTCAGCATGTCGGTCAGCAGCTCGAAGAAGCTAAACACGAACCAAATCATTACAAAAGCAGCGACGAGGATTGCAAAGTAGAGCAAGAAGGTGCGAAGAACGTATCGGTCAACAATAAGAAAGAACGGCATCGTCTTGCCGTTACCGGCGTCGGATCCCAGACGTAGCCAGCGCCGGCGCCCATTGGCGGCAGAAAGACGGTCGGCCTCTGCTGATTCGGGAGCACCGTTGTTGCCGGGCCGCAAGCGCTCGAGCAGCAACCTTAAGCGACCGGAGACCACAGCCGTGATGTCTCGACGATTTGGTGCGTCTAGCTGCAACAGCATGTAAACACCGACCAGGGCAAAGGCCAGGTTTGCCATCCAGACCGCGGGGACAACCGGCAGGAGCGCCTGAATGGCCAGCGCGAAGCCGGCCAGAAGAATCATGTAGTAGATGAAGACAAGCACGATGCTCAAGACTACGCCCACGGACTTGCCGGATCGCTGGGACGAAATCGCAAGAGGGATGCCTACCATCGGCAAGACCAGACAGGCAATAGGAAGGGCGAACCGTTGGTGCAGCTCGATGTCTGCCCGGAGCTGATCCTCTCCGCCATGCGCTCCAGCAGCTAATACAGATGTAGGAGTCTCGTCAAAGGGCCGACGAGAAATTTCAAAACTGCTCGGCTCCGTTTCAAGCACCTGGTCGCTCTTAAGGAACTCGAAGCTTTGGTATTGCAGAGGGTCGTAAGACTGTTCATAGGTATAAGCGTGAGGCAGATGAAGCTGGAGCCGATCCTGCTCCGGTCTGGGCAGGGCCAGCGCCTCCTCGGCGACTGTGACGCGGGGGCCGTCTACGGCGGCGTTGACACCAGCGAACGAACCTCGCGCGGCGGGATCCCGCATATCCGCCAAGAAGACTCCCTTCCAGCGCACAACCGGTCCGGCGACGACATCGCGAACGTAGAGCACGTAGTTGGGAAAACTTTCAATGAAGACGCGCGGTTGAATCTCCGCGGTGGCCTGCGAGATCTTCATCGATTCGCCGATGCGGCGAAACTCGCGCAGAGCGAGCGGATTCAGATAGATGGTTGTCGCAGCGCACAAGATGGTGCCGGCAAGAGCCAACACGAAGATCGGTCGTACGCACCGGCGCCCGGCGACGCCGGCTGCACGCATGGCGGTGATTTCGCCATCCGTGGACATACGCCCCAGGCCGACAAGCACCCCCACGAGTACGCCGATCGGGATCGTGAAGCGCAAGGTGTGAGGAACCCACAATGAGAACAATAAAAGAACCTGGCTGCCTGACGTACCCGGGCGAATAAGAAGCTCCATCAACTGGCCGACGGAACGCAAGAAAAGGACGAACGTGAACAGAAGTGTCCCGATCAGCGAGCTGACAATGATTTCACGAAGAATGTAGCGGAAAAGTATGCCCACAGAAAGTCGGGCCTCAACAGCGGGGTGGATCCGGTTAACAACAAATTGTATCGCACAGTGCAGCCAGCTTGAAGGCTCGTCTTCCGCACGCGACCGTACCTAGGGAAGGTTGAGTTTTAGCTAGTGCTTGGGGGAAGCTGCTGGACTGGGATCCCGTTGACGAAGATTCCCGCCTCGACCGCGGTGCAACTGCAGATGGAAAGCAAAATCGTGGTAGGTTGTTGGTTTAGCTGCCGAGGACCTCAGTTTCTCAAGGCCACGGCTAGCGGCAAGCCGCGGGTCAAAGCCGTCACTGCGACAGACCACACTCGCACGCTGCCAGGGCCGCTTCCGAGTTGACATTTCGTCAACCAGGGAGCACATTAGGATTGCGTTCGCACTTTAGGAACATGGCTGACATACTGATCCTGGGTCACCGCGGCGCTGCGCAAGTGCCCGGGAACACGATCCCCAGCTTTGAAAAAGCCCGCGAGCTTGGCGCCGACGGCTTTGAGCTGGACGTGCGAAAGACCGCCGACGGCCAACTCGTGGTGGTTCATGGGTCCGTGGTCGGGGGGTTGGCAGTTCAATCGAGCACGTATAAACAGATTCGTAAGTTGCCGCGCGGGTTCGAGGTTCCGCTGCTGAAAGATGTGCTCACGAAGTTCGGCAAAGAGGCCTACCTCTATATCGAGCTTAAGTCTCCCGGGTTTGAACAGGAGGCTGTCGACCTTATCCGCGAATCAGGCAATCCGGCAAAGACTCTCGTCTTGGCTTTCCAGCCGCAAACACTGACCAAAGTGCACGAGATTTTGCCCGATCTGCAACTGGGGTTTATCTATAACCGGACGCAAGACGAGGAACTGCGACACAACTGCCCGATCGATGTTTTGATTCCCCAATTCAAGCTCGCGTCGCGCGAGCTGATCGAAGTATTGCACTCGGAAGGTTTGACCGTCGTCCCTTTTACGGTGAACGAGGTGTCGGAGATCAAAAGGCTTCTTCAGCTAGGAGTCGACGGATTCATCACCGACTACCCGGAGAAAGTGGCGAAGGTGATCGGCAGATGAACTTCGTGATGGGAATGTTGAGCGGTCAGGAACTAGTTTCTTGCCCGCACATTGTTGACCACTTCTTTGACGCCTTTCACCTTCTTGACAACCTTCTCGACCCGCCGACGCAACTTCTCGTTTTCCACTTCTCCGCTGACGGTCACGACCGCATTCTTCACGGAAACCTCCAAAGCGTTGGTCTTTAGTTGCCGATCATTGACCAATTTGCGAATGACCCGATCATACATCAGGTCGTCCGGGGACTCATCCTGCGCACAAACGGGGGCCACGGTGCACACGAGAAACAGGAGCACCGAGAAAACGACTACCAGCCCGTGATAAAAGCACGGGTCGCGAAAAATCGGGCACGGCCAGCCAATTCGCCTCAGGCCAAATGCTTTGTTTCGAAGGTCATGACGGGGGGCGAATTGGTGGCAGTCCCCGTTTTTCGCTGCTCCACGACTTTTGCCGCGAGCCGCTAGGGCGTGAGGCCAAGACTTGACCAGGTGAGACACAGTTCGGCATTGCATCTGCTCACTTGGTTGACGTCCGGGAACTGTGCCGTGTGAAGCGGGCATCAATCGCTTCCTAGAGTGTCGTCGTGTCACCGATGCCTTGATCCCCAGGTCCGGAGCGGCCCAGCAAGTGCCGAAAGTCAGTTTGGCTGACAAAACGAGTTTGATCTCGCCACTTCGGTTTGACTTTAACAAACATTTCTAGGAATACCTTACGGCCGAAACGTACTTCCAATTCCCGGCGCGCGGCAGTCGCGATCCGCTTGAGCTTTCCACCACGAGAGCCGATCAGGATGCCCTTCTGCCCTTCGCGTTCAACATACACCGTGGCCGTTAGTCGTAGCAAGGCTGCCGACTCTTCCCAGGAGTCGATCAACACAGCGAGCGAGTGAGGCACTTCCTGTTGCGTCGCCAGGATCGTTTGCTCTCGAATCAGCTCGGCGGCGAGGAACCTTTCCGGTTGATCCGTGATGAAATCTTCGGGGTAGTAGGGATGCGCTTCGGGCAGCCGGTCAAAAAGAAGTCGGACTAGCAACTCAAGGTTGTCCTTTTTCCGTGCCGAAACTGGGACAAACTCTTCGAACCCGTGAAGTCGACGGTAGCGATCGATTTCGGGGAGCAGTTGCCGCTTGGAGGGCAGCAGATCAATCTTGTTGAGCAGCAGAAAGGCTGGGATCTTCATCTTGCGAACTCGGTCCACGACAGACTGGTCACCGGCGCGAAAAGGCGCCGTTGGGTCAACGACCAGCAAGATGAGGTGGCAGCCTGACGTGGCGCGTCGAACCTCGCGCATCATGCGCCGCCCGAGTGCCTGACGAGGCTCGTGAATGCCGGGGCTGTCGACGAAAACAATCTGCCCTTCGAGGCGAGTCAGCACGCCTTGGATGGCGTCGCGCGTGGTCTGCGGGCGGTCGGTGACGATAGAGATCTTGGCGCCGACAAGCGCATTCAACAGGGTCGACTTGCCGACATTCGGGCGTCCCAGAATGGCTACAAAGCCGGATTTCACGCTTCACCTTCGCCCTGCTCAGCCTCGTGGAGAGGCTCGGCGACCGCGGCCGGCAACTCGGCCTCCGAGGGAAGGCGGCGGACGCGCGCACTCGAAACGCGCCGCTCGTCCGCGGCCAATACCTCAATCAAGATGCCGTCCAACGCTACCCGGGTTCCCGGGATCGGAACGCGCCCAAGCTGCTCGCACACCAGGCCACCCAAGGTCGTCGACTCAAACTCCTCGTCCGGACGATAGCCAACCAACTCTTCGAGACGGTCTACGTCCAAGTTCCCGGAGACTACGAACGAATGATCGGCTTGCTCCACCACATCAGATGCCGGTTCCGACTCGTCTCGGATTTCGCCTACAATCTCTTCCATCAAATCTTCCATCGTAACGAGGCCGGCCGTCTGTCCGTATTCATCGACGACGATGGACATCTGGGTGTTGCTGTCTTGCATCTCCCGCAGCAGTTCGTTGATCGGTTTAGTTTCCGGTACGAGACCGATCGGTCGCATCAGATCGCGGACCTTCATGCTGCGGCGTTCGTCTTCTTCGAGGTCCAGTGTGTCGCGCGTGTGGACGAATCCGTCAATCCTATCGATCGAGTCCTTGTAGACTGGCACGCGAGAATACTCTTCGTGGATCAGGAGCTGCCGCAGTTCTTCCACCGACTTGTCGGCCTCTATAGCCACAATATTCGGGCGGGGGGTCACAACCTCTCGGACCGTCTTGTCGCCAAACTCGACGACCGACTGAATCAACTTGCGGTCGTCGCGTCCGATCAGACCTTCTTCTTCACCGGCGTCGAGGAGGACCTCGATATCGTCAGATGGGGTAGAGGACCGTTCTTCCGCAGGCTCATCCGTACTGAGATCCGCAACCGACGAGGCAAACCGGCTTAGGAGCAGAAACGGTTGAATCGCCCGTGCCATGGCACGGGCCGGCGCAAGCAGACGAAGTATCCAACCCCCCGTCGTGCGGCGCGCCAACACAGAAGGCGCCATCTGGGAGAAAACCACCAACGCAGTAAGGGATAAGATGAGCGCTTCAATGGCAGCCAAATAGACATCCTGACCGCGCAAGGCCAGCAAAACGATGTCCATCGACAGCAGCACCAACGCGAGCTGGCGCACCAGCGAGTAGCGGGTCACGGCCTCGGAGGCGTCAAACCGAAGGCGCGGCTGAAGTTCCTGTTCGAAAAACTTCAGTGAGCGGATTGCCGGGCGAGGCCGAAGACGAAGGGACTCCACATAGAGAAGGTGTAGATAGGAAGCGAGGGCGACCACCACGCACAGAAGGGCAGCAGCAACGTACCCAGCGATGATCACGCCGAGACCCTCTCGATGACTCCCGGCTCAAGGCCATACTTTTTTCGCCATCGGTGCTCGGCCTGGCGCATTCGGCCGTTATCGGACTCGTGGTCGTAGCCCAGCAGATGAAGCAATCCGTGCAGAACCAAAACCTTGATCTCGTCTTCCACGCGGTGGCGGTATCGATGGGCCCACTGCTCGGCTCGGCCGGCCGACACGAGAATGTCACCTAAACGGCCGTCCTCTTGGTCGGGAAACGAGAGGACGTCGGTGGACGCGGATTTGCCGCGAAACTGGCGGTTCGCGCGCCGCAGTGATGCGTCGGCCCCAATCACGACGGCGAATTCCTGGCCGCCGGCAAGTTCTCGCCCTAAGCGCTGGACAAACTCGCGAAGCTCAAGCTCGTTGAAACGAACCTTCCTTTGCCGGTTGCAATACCACGCGGGGTCGTCGTTCGAGGAGGACGTCATTCTAGTCGGGCGCGGATGAGGCTGGGGAGTTGGGTTCGACTTCCCCGGAATTTTGTTCGTCGGAATCGTTTAGGGGGCGGGTCGTATCTTCTCCCAGCCTGCCTCGATCGTACTTTTCATAGGCTCGAACGATACGCTGGACCAGCTCGTGGCGAACGACATCGGTCTCGTCGAAGTAAACGAAAGTGATGCCCTTTACGGAGTTGAGCACATCGACCGCCTCAAGAAGGCCGCTGCGCCTACCGGCCGGGAGATCAATCTGGGTGATATCGCCCGTGAGCACCGCCTTCGAGCCAGACCCTAGCCTGGTGATGAACATCTTCATCTGCTCGGCGGTCGAGTTTTGACCCTCGTCCAAGATGATGAAGCTTTCATTCAGCGACCTGCCCCGCATGAACGCCAGGGGAGCAATCTCGATGATTTCTTTTTCGAGCAGCCTCTCGACTCGATCGTAGTCCAACATGTCGTAGAGGGCATCGTAGAGAGGCCGCAGATAGGGATCAATCTTTTGTTGCAGCGTACCGGGCAGAAAGCCCAACCGCTCACCCGCTTCGACCGCCGGTCGGGTGAGGATGATCCGGCGTACATTCTTGGCAAGCAGCTCCGAAACCGCCATCGCAACGGCGAGATAGGTCTTTCCAGTACCGGCCGGACCGATCCCGAAGGTCATGTCGCAGCGCTCAATGGCCTCGAGATACCGCACCTGGTTGATGCTCCGAGGAGTAAGGGAACGACGGCCGAAGGTGCGCTGGCGGCTGCTCAGTACCAAGTTCCGCAGAGTCAGATTAGGATCTTCGGCGACAACCTTGAGGAAGCCGTTGACATCGCCGTTCGTGAAGCGGTGCCCTTCCCGAAGCAGGAATTCGTAGTCGGAAAGTATGTGCTCCGCGCGGCGGACCGGCTCGGGGTCTCCCTCGATCTCGATGCTGTCGTCGAGTAGGTGCGTGCTGACACCGAGGGATCGTTCAAGCAAACGAATATTCTCGTCGTGGGTGCCGAAAAGCGGCTCGATGCCTTGCGTGATAGTGACGCGCGCCTTGCTCAAAGCTGGCTGCTACCTCTCCTCAGCCGTTCGAACGGAATGGGTGACAAACCGATTGTTTGTTGATCGCCCCAAGGGAGAAAGCTCGGAAGGCCTTGGGAAACTTGTGTTGTAAGAAGGAACCGACAGGAGTAGGACCTACTCGCGGGGGCGAATCATCCATCTTTCACTTTGAATATAGTCCTGGGGTAAGGGGCAAGTCAATCGGTAATCCGGAGACACTCGAGCCGCGGCGGACCTGGAAAAGAAGGTTTGCCGTGGAAGGCTTGGACAAGCCCCCCGATCGGAAGCCCTAAGTCGCTTCAAACATTAGCTTTTTCGGTCGGTCACATGCCGTGATCAGATCCGGTGTGGCGCGGGCGCGACCGTTCGCAACTGACCAGGGCGGGCAGGTAGGTGTACCAGGAGAGGGTCCGCTAACCCTGGTTTCTTTCCAGCAACTTGGCGCAGGAATAGAGCGCCTGTAGGGTGGGGGTTTTCACGCCGACTCGATTGCCCAGCTCGATTACGGCGCCCACGATCGGATCGACTTCGAGCGGCCTTCCGCCTTCGAGGTCTTGGAGCATCGAGGTTTTGTGGTCACCCACCTTGTCGGCTCCCGTGAGACGCCGGTCCACCGACACGCTTATTTTGATTCCTAGAGCGGTGGCTACGGCACCGACCTCTTCCATCGCGGCTCGCGCCAGTTTTCGGGTCGGCGGGAATTGTAGCAACCCTTGGAGGGTGGCTCCGGTCAAGGCGCTGATCGGGTTGAAGGCGGCGTTGCCTTGAACCTTGACCCAGATATCGGCCCGCACGTTCGAACGAATCGACGGCTTGAGTCCGCCTGCGGAAAAAGCGTCTGCCAGTCGCCGAATGCGCTCGCTGCGAGATCCGTCAAGCTCTCCCAACAGGCACCGAGTTCCTTCTACGTGCTCGACCACACCGGGATTAATGATGGCACTCGAGGCATAGACAATCGAGCCGATCACCCGACCTGTATCGATGTGCGAGGCGATCACCCCGCCCGGGTCGACTGACTCGAGGCGCTCGTTCGCCCAGGGTTGCTCAAGGCCACCGAGATACCACCAGGGAATCCCGTTTTGAGCCGTGACAATGGCGGTTTCTTTTCCGAGCAGAGGACCGAGTGTCGGGGCAATTCCGCAAAGACTATGAGCCTTCGCGGCCAAGATCAAGAAATCGACCGGACCGACGGATTCGAGGTCGTCGGTGGCAACGGGCTTGCAGTCGTAATCTCCAAAGACTTGGCTGCGAATGACGAGTCCGTGCTCTTGCATGGCTGCCAGATGAGGCCCGCGTGCGATCAGGGCCACCTCTTCGCCGGAAACGATCAATCTTGAACCGACAAGCGCGCCGATAGCCCCGGCACCGAAGATGGCGAATTTCATCGTGATGGTGAGAGGTCGAAGATGGTTTCCGGCGGCGAGAGCTGGAAGACGGAGACACCGTAATCATCTGGACGCCGCGAAGAGTCTCGTTGCTGGTCAGCGAGAGTGCGCGTCAAAACAGAGTCGAGGGCTTTCAATGAGAAAAACGCACCCCGCATCTAACGAGGAAAGCGTCCACAACTTTTCCGATTCACGGGAAACCGATCGCAAGAATCAACAGACCGAGAACAATGATGGCAGCAATGAACCTGGCTTTCACGAGGCGACTCCCGACCATGCTTGGACCAGCTCCCAGTAAGATCCGTGTGGAAGGTTGGAAATAGGAATACTGTTTCTCTGCCTCGAGTTTGGAGGATCAAGGATATCACACCAGGGCTACTGCGTACGCTGCCGTCTGGCATGCACTCGTGTTTCTCCGGCCGGCAAGATTGCCGGCCGCTACCCCAGACTAGGACCGCCAAGAGTGGCGGTCGCTACCTGGCGCTTCGGTGGCGACAAACACTCGTGTTTGTCCTGGTTGGCGGTCAAGACAAGCTTTAGCTTGTCATTCGTTTGTCCCACTCGATGCCGTTAACCACTTCCTTCTGGTACTCGACCATGGCCAGTCTTCGGGACGTTGGGCCAGACCTGCTTTCACCGGGTTCGTCTCGATGTAGCGAACGATCTTGCGGAATTCGAAATCATCGCGCACCCAATGATCAAAGGATTCGTGCTGCCAGAAGCGTTGTCCTGTGCGACTCAATAACTGATTGGCTCGCCGGGCCGTTGTTCCTTTGATCGCTTTTGTAATTTGGGGCAGCGGTACGTGCGGAGATAACAGCACCTGGACGTGATTCGGCATCGCTACCCAAGCATGAAGGTCGTAGTGACGTAAAGAACGGTCGCCAAACTCGAGCGATTCGACCACTCGCTGTGCTACACGAGGGTTCCGCAGCCATACAGGACCCGACTGTGCACGATCCAATACTCGATCAGCGAGGGCAAACTTACGGCCAGGAAGCTGCTCGTCCAGTTTCAGCCAGAAGTGAGAAGGTAGGGAGCCGTGGAGCCTCCACGTTACGAAGATCGAAGCAGCCGCAGGATGCCAGTGCGGCAGCTTCCTTCGATAGAAGGACATGGAATGTGGTTGGCAATTCGCCTTCAGGATAGCCTGATGCGATGCTGATGGTCCAGGCCCTGGCCGGCAGGAGTGCCGGCCAATACTCGAAACTAGGACCGCCAAGAGTGGCGGTCGCTACCGGGCACTCCGGTGGCAAGAGTGGCGGTCGCTACCGGGCGCTTCGGTATCAAGAGAGAGAAAC
Source organism: Bryobacterales bacterium (assembly GCA_965248205.1). GTDB lineage: Bacteria > Acidobacteriota > Terriglobia > Bryobacterales > UBA6623. The sequence goes on along the minus strand of CBDFIS010000006.1, from coordinate 5,214,251 downwards.
AAAGAAGCGAAGCGGGAGGAGCCGCTCCGCTGATACTTACGAATTCGAGGCCAAGAGCTGGCGAAGCTGGGGGGCCAATTCGGGGTCGCGAAGGACCCGCAGGCCTTTCGTTTCGATCTGTCGGATACGCTCGCGCGTGAGTCCAAACTCGACTCCGATCTCCTGCAGCGTATACGCACGCTCGAAGCCGATGCCGAACCTCATTCGCAAAACGCGTTCCTCCGAAGGCGACAACAGCGTCCGCAGCACGCTGGCCGTCTTCCGCCTCAGATCGGATTCGATGACCGACTCGATAGGCGACGACGCGTTCGGGTCCTCCAATAGATCCTGCAAAGCCGACTCACCCTCCCGGCCAACCCGCGTATCAAGCGACACCGGGGTACGAGAGATCGACTTCAGCGTTTCAACCCGATCGACGTTGGTCTCCATATGGCCCGCCACCTCGGCGTTCTTGGGAGGTCTGCCAAGCTTCTTTTCCAAGTGCCGAAGGGCCTGCAGAAACTTATTGAGCTGCTCGTGCATGTGGACGGGAACGCGGACCGTCCGCGACTGGTCGGCCAGGCAGCGGGTAATCGACTGCCGGATCCACCAGTGGGCATAAGTCGAGAACTTGAAGCCCCGGCGGTATTCGAACTTCTCCGCCGCGCGCATCAACCCGATATTGCCCTCCTGGATCAGGTCGAGGATGTGGATACCCCGATTCACATACTTCTTGGCGACCGAGACTACCAGTCGAAGGTTGGCCTCGACCAGGTCGTGCTTACCTCGCTCGGCCGCAGCCAAACCGGTCCGAATGCGGGAGAGCGCACGTCTCCGCTGCGCGGCCTTCAAGCCGGTCAGTTTGGCCGCCGCTCGGGCTCGTGCCAATGCATCTCGATGGCGCGACCGTTTGGAGCCGTTGCGCCGCCCTCGTCCTTTGGCGTTGAACCCAGGAGGCCGGATTGCCGCTTCTTCGAACTCGGCGGCAAAATCTCGCCAGACCTCGATTTTGAACGGAATGTCGCGAATGACCTGCGAGAGAACAATCTTCTCTCTAGCCACGCGCCACGCCCACTTGCGCTGAGTTCGTGCGGAACAGTTCGCCCGGGCAGCGGCCTTACACTGTAGCGCTTGCACTTCGTCAACCAGCTCCGCCGCTCGTTTGAACTTACGCAGGACCTTCCGTTGAGCCCGAATCTTTGCTGTGGGCTTTTCGGGAGAGTAATGCAGATCAACGAACGAGCGAAGATCCGCACGGTCTTCCCGTAGATCAGCCTCGAGCTGGACGATCTTCCTCCACATCCACGGCGTTCGACAGACGGTTTTTCTGGCCAGGTTGTTGCCGCGCTCCATTAGCTTCGCCAGACGCACTTCACCTCTGGCGTTCAGCAGGGGAACGGCTCCCATCTCGCTGAGGTAGAGCCGAACGTGGTCGTCGAGGTGAGCTCCCTCCTGAGGCTCAGGCTGCTCCTCGTCAAAGCGAGGTCCTTGGCTCCACAGAGATGCTCTCACCTCAGACCCGTCCTGGGTCTCGGTGGGGGTGGCACCCAGCTCAGCATCCTGTAGGCGATGTAAAGTCATTTATCTCTAACACTTTAGATGCTTCTCAGACCGGGAAAGTTGCTTTTTTTTGGCGTCTAGTTCTGCATTCCGGTGGCGTTGCGTCTTTGGCAGACTACACAAGCTCCACCCTGCTGATACCCCGTACCGTTTTCGTCAAGTCTGATTTTTGGTACTGAAAGTTCAACTGTATCTGTTACTTAGACGTTTTGCAACCCCATAACGTGGGGTTCTCGCAAAAAGAAATCGCAAGCCAATGTAAGATATATTACTTACGGCCCTATCCCGCTCATACCTCTTCAGCGACCGAGTGCGGCCACCTCGGCCTCTCGTGTTCGTTCATGGTGCTCAAAAACCTGCCGGTTAGCATCGCCGGGCCCACCAAAACTCTTGACCTGCCCGTGAAGCTCGAAGACCGTAATCTCGGGCGGGCAGTTAAAGCGGACCGCGACACCGGATGGACCAACCCCTCGGCTGGTATACCCCACCATCCCGCCGCACCGCCAGAGACCCCTCTTGTAGCGGCGGCGACAGTTCGCTTGGAGAACCAACGGGCCGATCCCGGGCAGGCAGATCTGGCCACCGTGGGTATGTCCACACAGGTAGAGGTCGATGCTTTGCTCGGAAGCCTCCTCGGCCAGCTCGGGGGAGTGAACCAAAAGGATCTTGAGGGCGTCCGCCTTGGCCTTCTTCACAGCACCCGGCAGGTCGTCACAGCCATAGTAGTGGGGGTCGTCCAGGCCAACGAAACAAAGGCTCTCCCCATTGTTCTCGACCTCCCATACATCGTTGAGGAGAACCTTGACGCCCAAAGACTCCAAGGGGCGGACGGCCTCGATCGTGTCATGGTTACCCAGGACGCCGACGACGCCGTAGCGGGTTTTGACAGCGCCAAGAATCTCCTCCATCGCGGCATAGACTTCAGCCGCCGGTGTCGAGTGCTCAAAGAAATAGTCGCCGGTCAGCACGCACACGTCGGCCTTCAGGCCGCGTATCTCTTCCGCGACCCTCCCAGCGAGCTCAGGGAAGGCGCCGGCGTGGATGTCGGAAAGCTGAAGGATTCGGAAACCTTCCAACGCCGCCGGTAGCCTAGGCAGCAACAGTTCCCGGCATCTGACGTCAAAGTTCGAGGCGTTCCGGTGGCCTCGGGCGAAGAGCCCGCTGAGTAGCAGACCTGCCTCGAGCGTCGAATGGAGCAAGGTTTTCCGATTGGTCTGGACGAGCTTGCCCTTGCGCTTCCACACTTGAATGTGGCCGAGCTCAATGGAGATCCTTTTGTGCCGGTAATAGTCCATCACTGCAAAGATGATCTGTGCCAGCGGCGGGTAGGATCTACGGTCGAGGCGCTGAAAGAAGGGGCATTTCGGTGGCCACATCTTTTAGCGCCCGCAGCGGCCCTTTCGATACGCCGCCCGGAGATCGGGCACGGGCAAGTTCAGAGTGGGTCTCCCCTGCCCTACCTTCTAGCGTTACCTGAATTGGTGCAACAGTCAATCCGTCAATCTCCTTATATCGACAAACTAGTCAGGTCCCTGACTCTAGAACTGCCTCTTTGGTGGAGACTCCAGAGACGGAGCGGGCATTGGGTTTTGAACTGCCCTGGTTGCCGGGAATTCCTAGTTTTTCGTCGAGAGCAGGTCGTTTTCCTCCTCCTGCGGCGGACCAAATGGAGATCAGGCGGTACGCGAGTGTGGAACCCCGCCGGCTCTCGGACCCTCCTGATGGCTATTTCGGTGGTTGCCTTCGGCCAACTGGTGGCTGTGAACCAGCCCAAGGCAGAAAAACATTCCCCTAAGGTGTAATTTTTTTAACAACTTAATCATCTGGTACCGGACTTGCATCGTGAAACGTCGATATACTGTCAGCCAAGGAGTCGAGCCATGAAAAACGCACTCCGAGCCATTTGGTTTTTGACACTCGCGGCTGCCCTTGGCGCCAACACCGCCTGGGCAGCTTCCGAACAGGCGGAATCCGAACTAGGTGTGGCGCGAGTTAGTCTGACGAACGGCGATGTGACCGCGCGTCGCGGGGATTCCGGTGACTGGACGGAGGGGCACGTCAACATGCCCCTGGTCGAGGGTGACCGCCTCGCCACCGGTCGGGCTTCGCGAGCGGAGATTCAACTCGATTTCGCCAATCTCCTGAGACTCAACGAAGCAACAGAGGTGCACCTCGTTGAGTTGGCGAACCGGCGCTTTCGGGTGCAACTCGTGCGGGGCATGGCGACCTACAGCGAGCTTCGTAGTGGCGAAGCTGACGTCGACATCGAGACTCCTCAAGTGGCAGTACGTCCCCTCGAAAGGGGGAATTATCGTATCAAGGTAACCACGGACGGCCACACACTGGTCGCGGTCAACCGGGGTAAAGCCGAGATTGCTTCCGCGGTTGGAACCGAAACCCTGGGCAAGGGACGTACGATGTACATTCGCGGGGACCGTGACAAGCCGGAATTTCGGACCACGAAGGCAGAGTCGAAAGACGACTGGGATCGTTGGAACGAACGCCGCGACAAGCAACTCGAAAAGTCCGAAAGCCGCCGTTACGTGAGCCGCAGCATCTACGGGGCGGAAGACCTCGACGGCCACGGCGACTGGCAGTACGTCAGCGGCTACGGGCGCTGCTGGTTCCCACGCTCCTCAGCCGGTTGGGCCCCTTACCGCCATGGCCGCTGGACCTGGCTTGACTACTACGGTTGGACGTGGGCGGGCTACGAGCCCTGGGCTTGGGCGCCCTACCACTACGGGCGTTGGTTCCACCACCACAACTATGGGTGGGGGTGGTATCCGGGCTACCGCTATGCCCGTCACTACTGGAGACCGGCTCTGGTGTCTTTCTTCGGCTACAACAGCTACAGCGGCTTCAGTTTCGGGGTGGGTTTCGGGTTTGGAAACATCGGCTGGATTCCGCTTGCGCCGTACGAGCGATACTACCCCTGGTACGGGCGCCACTACTATGGTCACGGTTACAGCAGGCATGGCGGGCGCCATGGCGGCCACCACAACAAGACTACGATCATCGTCGACAACAGCACCAACATCTATACGAACTACCGCAACGCACGAGTCAACAACGGCGTGACGGTGGTCGATGCACAGGGTTTCTCGCAGGGGCGGGTCAATAATCCGAAGACGCTACGTGCGTCGGAGTTGCGTCGCGCGTCCATCATGCGAGGCCAGATCCCGGTTGTTCCGGGACGGGAAAGCCTGGGCAGGACCGTCCGGGCTTCCACCGCCCAGTCGGGTGCTCGCACCGGCACCGCGTCGGGTGGGAGTCGGTTCTTCTCTCGACAAGCTTCCGGGCGAGGGCGGCAGAGAACCTCGTTTGACCAGCAAAGGGATCAGGTCGCGCGCTCCGTGAGGGCCTTTTCAGACCGTGAAGGCCAAAGGAGAGCCGGGGCGTCCTCTTCGGGAGGCTCAAGTCCAAGGGCGGGGCGGACGTCGAGTGGTCAGAGTGGCGTTGCCAACGGTAGCGTCAGGTCAGCCGGATCGGTCGGACGCGCTTCAGCCCGAGGTGCGGAAAGACGCGGCGGTGGGTCCGCAAATGTCGACCGCAGCGGGCGCGGCCGCACATCCGGAGGCGCGCAGGCGCTGCCATCGAGAAGCCGAAGCGGGGTGAGCACATCTCAGTCCGCAGAGCGAGTGGCTACCAGCGGATCGAGGGTGCGAACCCGCGCGCCAGCGAGCGCTTCCAGCGCGGAAAAGGGGGCGGTCCGCAGTTCAAGTGCCCCGCCGGCTTGGCGGCAGTTCGGAAATGCGAGAGGAGCTACAGCGCGCGACGTGACGACGCGATCACGAGTGTCTGGGCTACCCTCCTCGTCGTCTCAGAGCCGGGGCTTTCCAAGAGCCGATTCCGCCCGAGGAAGTAAGTCGACGTCAGCTCGCACCCTCAGCCCGAGCAATTCCCGTTCGGGACCGAGCATCACACCGAGCCGGTCGAGGGCGAGCCGACTGGACGGCTCAAGCAGGACTTCCCGAAGCAGTAGTTTAGACTGGCGACGATTCAGCGGTGGCAATCGAGGCGGAAGTATCGGTCGAACTAGAAACACAGCACCCTCCCGCCCCAGCACAACCGGTAGTGAAAGGGCCCTGGGACGTACCCCTTCACCTTCGCGTTCATTCGGTCGGACGCCTAACCAGCGTCCCGCGGCCGATCGCCGGGGGACTTTCGCTCCCCGTAGCCGCTCACGCACGACCGCAAGCCGTGGCACGCGCGAAACAACCTCCTCGGGCCGTAGCAGTTCGTTGCGCAGCCCCGGTAACTCTTCCTCGCGAATCGGCGGCACATCTTCCCGTGGGTTACGTTTGGGCGGGTCATCCTCATCACGTGGGCGTGGCTCATCCCGAACGCCGCCGGCAGGATTTCGGAATCGCGGTGGAGGAGGCTATGCGGTTCCATCACGCTCGCGCGCCCCAAGCTACCAAGGGTCTGGATCACGTTCCAGCCGAAGCCACCGCGCTCCCAGCGTGACGAGATCCCCAGGACGGTCCGGTGGTGGTTTCTCAGCGCCCCGATCTCCCAGCTTCGGGGGCGGCGGATCTCGCGGCTCCATCTCTCGCAGCCGCGGGGGCGGCGGTTCCATATCGCGCGGCGGCGGTGGCTCCTCCTCTCGAGGAGGCTCTGTCTCTCGGGGCGGCTCGGTTTCTCGTGGGGGCCGGTCCGGCGGGGGCGGCAGGCGACGTTAGTCAGCCGTCACACGCACGCAGACGTTCGCATACATCGCGTCCGCTCAAGTTATCTGACGGCCCGGCGATGACGATACCTGGTCAGAGAAACTGACCCCGAAGCCTCTGAAACCCTGTGTTAAGATGAGCGATGCCCGCCCGTATCCTCGCCACGGTAGCTCAGTTGGTAGAGCAGCGGTTTCGTAAACCGCAGGTCGTGGGTTCGAGTCCCTCCCGTGGCTCCATATTTTCAATAACGTAGGAAGCCTGCTCATCCTCTTAGCCGGTCGGTTGCGACCATTTTGCAACCCTAGGACACCCTCGACCCGGCCCGTGCCTGCTTTCATGCCGTGAAACCATTGCGTTTCAGCAGATGGGTGTGTACAATTCCAATGCCGGAGACCGAAATCGGAAAACCCCGCTGTTATGTCAAGAGCGAATCCCATGGTTAGCTCGCGAGATCAGGAGCAAGGGAAATGAACATCGATCTGACAGGCAAAGTGGCACTGATCACCGGCTCTTCGCGCGGCATTGGCCGGGGCTGTGCGCTCGAAATGGCGCGCGCGGGAGCAGATATCACTCTCAACTATCACCAGGACGCCAAAGGCGCGGAGTCGGTGGCTGAGGAAGTTCGCGCTATCGGCCGGCAGGTCCTGATCGTACAGGCGGACGTCGCCGACCGAACAGCGGTAGACCAAATGGTGGCGGAAACAGTCGGACGATTTGGCCACCTCGACGTCGTCGTTTGCAACGCCTACTACCCAGCCAAGCGGCCGCCGTTTATCGAGCTACCGGTCGAAGAGATGAAAAGCTGTCTCGACGTGACCCTTTGGGGCACCTTTCACGCTGCCCAAGCCGGCGCCCGGCAGATGGTCGCCCAGGGAAAGGGAGGCAGCATGGCATTCATAAGCTCCCTTTTCGCTTTCATAGCTTATCCGACCACGGTCCCCTACGGCACAGCGAAGGCCGGCGTCAATCATATGGCGGCCACGATTGCCAACGAACTCACCTCGCACCGCATCCGCGTCAACGCCATTCAACCTGGTTGGACAGACACGCCCGGCGAACGATTCTACGCCACTGAAGAGGAAATCAAGGAAGGGGCCAAAAAGCTGCCTTTGGGCCGGCTGGCCACGATCGAAGAGATGGGCCGGGCCGCTACCTTTCTGTGCTCCGATGCGGCCTCCTACATCACTGGCGCTACCCTTCGCGTGGACGGGGGGTTGGGTCTCCATTTAGGGTATATGTAACTTCTCGGTTGCACAGGTTCACGCGTAGCAAACGGTTTCGCCAAGTCGGACCCCTAGCGCGACCCTGAATAGGCAAAGCTAACGGGTGGGTGAGGGCCAAGGCCGGACGACTAACGTACACGGGGGCGGCGAAAATCGTTTAAGGGGCTGGTATTCGAGGCATCCTTTGGTAGTGGGGTCTTAGTGTGGCGATGGGGAGTCTTCAGGGAACTGTCCAACGATTGCCGCTGCAGCGTCATCGTAGATGGACCGCGATTGATCCGTATCTCCCATGGTTTGAGACAGGAACTTCCAGACAGCGCCACAGCGAGTAGGCGCCCATCCGCTCCCGAATCCTTGCCGGCGTGGGGTAGCGTTCCAGTTATCTCCACGGCGGTCTATTCGAATGTCGCCGTAGCTGGTGATCTCTTCGATGATCACGAGTCGGTCGTTCTTAACCGTGCATTTAGCCATGACGATGGTAATGTATCAGGCGGCAATAAGCACTGACAAATCCCACACGTGATCCGTGACGCGGGCTTCCATAGCTGGCGTGATTCTAAGCGACCAACAGCTATCAGCTGCGCACTATTCCAACCCGAAAGAAGTCAGGCATCATTGTGAGGACAAATCGCGGTCTGCTGGCATCTGTTAGCCTTGCAGAAGAGACGATGCGACTTCCAGTGGTCCAAGGTGTCATCGACCGCCGCATCCTGGCGAACTTCAGAGTTGACCCGGACGTCCTTAAAAAGGCGCTGCCCGCCCCTTTTCGCCCGAAGCTCGTTCATGGTTGGGTGCGGGGTCTCATTTCTTACCGGACCTTTGACCGTGAGCCAACCGCGACTTGCTACCTGGCGCACTCGTAGCAGGTATCCAGACGCCGAAAGGGAAGAGTCCGGCCGGTCGCAAACCCAATTCTGCTCCAACTCTCGGGCAGCGGGTGTTTGCCAACCAAGGCTATCGAGTGTGCTCCGCAAAGTAACTGTATGCTCAACCCCACTGCTGTCCGGTTAAAAGTCGAATAGAATCAATTGGTTGGGGTCATAGGGGGATTCGTTTGGGGAGTCGGATGGCTGGAGTGCCTGTAAAAGGGGCATTTTTTCGAATTGCGTAACGCTGAGAATCTGTAGAATCTGGTAAAGACTCGCTTCCAGCCCGAGGCGTTTCCGGACGATGGCGATGAGCACGTAAATCGAGACAGCGATCCAGATCTGCGTCTTGACGGCGTTCTCGCTGGTGCCGTAAAACGAGTTGATTCGCAGATGTTGCTTGATCCACTTGAAGAACAACTCAATCTGCCAACGCGACTTGTAGATGTGGGCGATGGTCAGCGCCGGGAGCGCGAAGTTGTTGGTCAGAAACTTCAGCCGCTTGTTCGTCCGGGCGTCGAAGTAACTGACCCTCCGCAACGGGTCGGGATAGGCTTGGGCCGATTCGATGGCAGCCAGTATGACGGTCTGATCCGAGCGCAAGCCCGTGGATTTGTCGACGGGATGCGAGTAGCGCCGTTGGAGCAAGATGTTCTTCTTGGTTCGCACGACGAAGAACGACGAGCAGAGAGTGAACACGAAGAGGCGTTCGAAATCGACGTAGGCCCGATCCATGACGTAGAACGCGCCGGCCTCCGGGCCGATCTCGTCGAGGATGTTGATGTCGTGCACTTTGCCTCCAGTAATGCGGATGAACGTGGGAATATTGCCGTGCAGATCCAGCAGCGTGTGCATCTTCACGGCGGCTTTTTGCTTGCGGAATCTCGCCCACGGAAACAGCGACAGGCAGAGGTCGATTGTTGTCGAGTCGAGAGCGTACAGAGTCTGGTCCAAGTCCACACCGATCGGGTCGTGGGCATATAACGGCCGTGCCATGCCAATCAAGACCTGCGCGAAGTCCGCGTAGATCCGCCAGTCGCGCGACTCGTTCGCGTCGGCCAGTGTCGAGCGCGCTACCCTGCCGCGGAATCCCATGTGGTAGAGTTTGCCGTGCATCGAACGCAGGCACGTCTCGATGTCGCGGAGGCTTGCCCGATAGGTCAGCTGGGCGAATGCCATCGCAAGAAACTGATCCCAGCAGGAGAAACTTTTCAGATAGGAATCGCCGCGGTAGCGCGATACACATTTCTGAAACTCTTTGCTCGGTAGGTGCTCGATCAGTTGGGAGAAAACCGTACGGCCAAGGTTCATCCCTCATTGTGCCGCGTCCGGATGCTCCGTTCAGGCGACCATTTGCGGCCTCGGGATTTCAAATCGTTCCCGGGCAAAACAGGCCATAAGACATTGAACGGTCGAGACTTACCGTCCGATGGCGCGACTTTCCCCGGACAGCACTGGCTCAACCCTGAGTTTCACTTCGGTTTCTCTCACGGCTTTGTTCCATGTTACCCGGCCGCCAGGCTTAGCAGCCCGTGGTGAAAGCAAAGACCGCGAAAAATCGGGTACAGCCAGCCAATTCGCCTCACGCCAAGCGCTTTTTTTCGAGGGTCATGATCGGGGGGGGCGGTGGCAGTACCCATTTTTCGATGCTGCACGACATTTGCCACGAGCTGTCATCCTTCGCAGGACGCGGGTCGCCAACAAGAGCACCAAGGTGGGAGGGAACCCGATCCTGACCAGCGGGGGGCTAGCTTTCGCGATCGACTACCCAATCGGCGACGGCGTACAGCGCACGTCTGTAATCCGAGTCGGGGAAATGGCCCAATTCAGCAAGGGCTTTTTCAGTGAACTCAAGCGCCCGTCTCTCAGCCTGCTCGATGGTATTGTATTTTTGTAACAATTCGAGGATCTTGTTGAGTGGCACGGTGTCATAGCCACCGTCGCGAACCACCGTTTCTACCAAATATCTCTCTTCCGGCGTACACTGCCTGAGCACCAGGATGAGCGGCAGCGTCACCTTGCCTTCCCTCAGATCGTTGGCGACCGGTTTGCCGAGGACTCGTTCACTAGCCGTGAAATCCAAGAGGTCGTCTACGAGCTGGAACGCCATCCCCAGGTTCCATCCGTAGTCGGCCAAGCTCCGCTCCGCTTCTGAGTCCGCGTTGCCTAGTACCGCACCCAATCTGCCGCAAACGGAGAAAAGGCCTGCCGTTTTTCGGTGGACGAGATCGAGGTAGTCATGCTCGGTGATGTCGATGCGACCCCGCAGGTCCATCTGCATGAGCTCGCCCTCGACCATCATCTGGGTCAGGTCGATCAATAGGTCTAGGACACGGAAATTCCGCTCGCGGAGAGCGAGACTGAAAGCCTGCATGTACAACCAGTCACCGGCAAGGACACTTGTCTGATTTCCCCAACGCCGGTTGGCCGAGGGCCGACCGCGGCGTACTTCGGCGTTGTCGATCACATCATCGTGAACGAGTGTCGCCGTGTGAATGATTTCGACGACTGCTGCGAGCCGTATAGCTGCGTCACCTTCATAGCCGCACAGCTTGGTTGAAAGCAACAACAGCGACGGACGCAGGCGCTTCCCTCCACCCTCCTGGAGGTATTGGCTGATGGCTGTAACCGCGTCGATCGAGCAGATCGTGTCGGCGCCAATGGCCCCTTCGACGCGTTCGAGGTCTTTAGCGACAAGGTCGATGATCTCGGCGCGAGTCATCGCCGGCGTCTTGATGGTGGGCATGGTAGGGGAAAGCCGCGAAGCTCCAGTGTAGCCTTCTTATCCAGGTGCCTGCAAATTAAAGAGGCGACGAAAGTTAAGCGTGGTGGCCGCGGCAACTTCCTCGAACGTCCGGTGCTTGAGTTCCGCCAGCTTGCGGGCCGTCTCAACCACGTAGCAAGGCTCGTTTCTTCGAATTTTCCGAAAAGGAGCCGGCGTCAGGTAGGGTGCATCAGTCTCCACGAGCATGCGATCGAGGGGCAGCCGGGAAGCCGTGTCGCGCAACTCTTCGGCGCGGGAGAACGTCAGGATTCCCCCGAATGCAATCAACATTCCGATGTCGAGCGCATGCCGGGCCTGGGTCTCATTACCGGAAAAACAATGCATGATCCCCCCGAGGCCCGTCCCGCGCCAGTGCGCTTCCAACAATGCGACCGTCTCTTCCCAGGCATCGCGCGTGTGGATGACGATAGGCTTGCGGAGCTCGCGGGCAAGTTCCATCTGGCGGACGAACACATCGCGTTGGACATCCCGAGGGGAGCTCTCGTAGTGGTAGTCCAGTCCGATTTCGCCTATGGCAACGACTTTGGGGTGGTTGGCAAGGTGCTTCAACTGGTCAAAGGTTTCGTCGCCGGCCTTGCGGGCGTCATGAGGATGGACGCCGACGGTGGCGTAGACCCCGTCGTATCGATCCGCTAGACGGATCGCCGGCTCGAGATCGGGTGGACCGTCCCCTGTTCCGATGGCGAGTAGTAGATCGACTCCCGCCTGACGTGCTCGCTCGAGAACCTGATCCCGGTCCTCGTCGAACGCCGGATCGTCCAGGTGACAGTGGGAGTCCGCGATCACTCCAGAGCGGCTCCGACGGGCGCATCTTCGTGGAAGCCAACCAGGCAGGGCTTGCCGTCCGCGTTCGTCGCCGCAACGACCATGCCGTCCGACTCGATGCCGCGGAGCTTGCGGGGCTCGAGGTTGGCCACTATGACCACCTTGCGTCCGACCAAGCTTTCGGGGGTGTACGCTTCGGCGATACCGGCGACAATCGAGCGCGGCTCGGGTTCGCCGATGTCCACCGTCAAATGGAGCAGGCGGTCGGCCTTCTTGACTTTCGCCGCCGACTTTACTTGGCCGACGCGCATCTCCACCTTGGCGAAATCTTCGATGCCGATCTTCGGCGCTTGCGCCGGAGGCTCCGCTGCCTCCACGGCGGGCGGCTCTTTGGCTTCTTCTTTGCCCATGATCTCTGCTTGCTCCTTGAGGACGATTTCTTCGAGTTGCGCCAACTTTTCGATTGACTCTCCGACATCAAGTCGCGGAAACAGTGCCGCGGCCTCGCCCACTCTCGTTCCCGGCTCGAGCTGACCCCATTTCAACTGCTCCAAGCGAGTTTGCTCGAGCGGCGTGGCCTGGCCCAACAGCCGCCAGATATCAGTCGCCACCTTTGGCATGACCGGGTAGATCAGCGCTGCGGCTATCCGCAGCACCTCGGCTGAGTTGTAGAGTGTTGTTGCCAGGCTCTGGCGGGCTTCGGGAGTGTCGTTCTTGGCCAACTCCCATGGTTTTTGCTCCACGATATACTTGTCGACGGCGCCGAGTAGCGCCCAAACCGCTTCCAGGCCGCGGGAAAACTCAAAGCTCGCAAAGCAATGCTTAACGCGGCCGATCGTATCGTTCGCCAGATTGGCCCAGTCGCCCTGGGTGGCGGCTCCCGGTTCCACGACCGCTCCACCGAGGTAGCGTTGGATCATAGTCAGTGTCCGGCTGACGAGGTTGCCCAGTCCGTTCGCTAAATCGGCGTTGTACCGTCCGACGAGACCTTCGTAGCTGAAGTTGCCGTCCTGGCCGAAAACGATCTCGCGCAAGAGGTAGTATCGGAGCGCTTCGATCCCCATAACTTGGTCAATAGGCTTCGCGCGTACGATATTGCCCTTCGACTTGCTCATCTTTTCTTCTTGGAAGATGAGCCAGCCATGCGCGTAGATGCAGTTGGGCAGCGGAAGATCGGCGGCCATCAAGAATGCCGGCCAATAGACCGCGTGAAAGCGAACGATCTCTTTGCCGACAAGGTGTAGATCAGCCGGCCAGAGACTCCGGGGATCCGGATCGTCTGCTCCGTAACCGAGCACGGTCAGATAGTTGGCAAGGGCGTCGAACCAGACATAGAAGACGTGTTCTTTCTCTTGGGGCAAGGGAATGCCCCACTTCAGGTTCGAGCGGCTGATCGAAATGTCCTTGAGGCCCCCGCGGACAAACGAGAGCACTTCGTTGCGACGTGTTTCGGGCCGGATAAAGCCTGGATTGTCTTCATAGAACTTCAGAAGTTTGTCTTCGAAGTCCGAAAGCTTGAAAAAGTAGTTTTCTTCGGTGACGGTTTCCGTCGGACGTCCGCAGTCAGGGCAGGGCGCACCAGGCTCGGCGTCCGTTACGTAGAGTTCACAGTTGAAACAGTATTGGCCGGTGTAGGACCCCTTGTAGATCGCGCCGTTCTGCTTACAACGTTCGAACAGCCACTGCACCGTCCGGGCATGCCGAACCTCTGTGGTACGAACGTAGTCGTCGTAGTCGATCCCGAGATCGTCCCACTCCTGGCGAAAGGCGCCGGAGACGCGATCGGCGTAATATTTCGGTTCCCAGCCCGCCTTGCGGGCCGCGCGCTCGACGTTTTGTCCATGCTCGTCGGTGCCTGTCGAGAGAAACACCTGGTCTCCCATCATGCGGCGAAAGCGCTTGATCGTATCCGCCACTAACGTTGTATAGGTGTGGCCGATGTGGGGGGTTGCGTTGACGTAGTAGATGGGAGTCGTCAGGTAATACTTCATTCGCTCTCTTGACTCAGTCGGAGGAATTGGAAGTTGGCCTGCTGCCAAACTTCCTTGAAGGGGACCCCTTTTTCGAGGGCGATTCGGCGGCAATCTTCATATTCGGGAGAAAAGTTGCGGACCGTTCCGTTTTCTGAAGCAACTTTGATTCTGACCTCGCCGTAGCTTGTTTCGACGGGCTGCCATCTGCGCTCCAGGACCCGACGTTCCACAGGGTACATGCGGATTCCCAAGGTTGTGGTCTCTATGAACAGCAACTCACTCAGCCTCTCACGGTCTTGGGGCTTTGCCAGGACCGAAATCATGTAGCCCGGGCGGTCCTTCTTCATGTAGACCGGCGTCAGAGTTACATCGAGAGCGCCCGTGTCGAGCAGCCTTTCGCGCACGTATCCCGCCACCTGCGGATTCATGTCGTCGACATTGGCTTCGATAACGAAGATCTGTGTAGCCTCCCGAGCCTGACTGCGCTCGCCGATCACAGCTCGAAGCAGGTTGGGACGTTTCTTGAAGTCGCGATCGCCCGCTCCGTACCCCACACTGCTGATTCGCATCGCTGGCATGGTCCCGAATTCGTCAGCCAACGTGGTCACAATGGCTGCTCCGGTTGGAGTGGTTAACTCTGCCGCGGGCCCGTCCGAATAGGTCGGAGTTCCCTGGACGAGGGCTGCTGTTGCGGGCGCCGGTACGGGCATCACCCCGTGCGCCGCTTCGACGGTTCCGCTTCCCAGATTGAGCGGGGAGCAGTAGATTCTTTCGATGCCCAGCAGGTCGAAGGCGATGCAAGTGCCGACGATGTCTGCGATCGAATCTAGCGCGCCCACCTCGTGGAAGTGGACCTTCTCGATGGGCACCTGATGAATGGCGGCTTCGACTTCTCCCAGGCGACGGAAGATCCGGATACTGCGCTCCTTGACGCTTTCGGAAAGGTCACTTCCCGCAATGATTTCCTCGATACGGCTTAAGGAGCGGTGATGGTGGTCATGTTCGACCTGGACCGTTAAGTCTGTGCCACCGATGCCCGAGCGCTTGCACTTTTCGAAATTTAGCTCAACCCCTTCGAGCCCCAGCTTCCCAATCTGTTGCCGCAATTCGTCCGCATCGGCCCCGGCGTCTACCAACGCGCCCAGCAGCATGTCACCGCTAACGCCCGAAAAGCAGTCGAGGTAACAGATTTTCACCGGTCCACCACTACTCAGCTCGAAGGTGGTCTAGCGCTCAACTCCGCAGAAACCAAACACTTAATCCTAACAGATCACCGTCGAGGAACCTTGGTTAGAGGTCGGGCTTGGACCGAAAGGTTGATCGGATTGCCGCACTTTCCCAAGGTTGCTGAGAACAGCGAACAAAGCAACCCGGGCACGTGTTACAACGCTGGTCATGTTTTCGTTCAAACGGCCATTGAGGCAGAACCGTCCGGGCTGCCTCACCCTTTGCGAGGGGAGTTAGCGGAAGCGAGCTGCAACTGCCTCGGTGTGTCGATACCGAGGCCCAAACAGTGACCCTCACTTATGATTTAATCAAAGTTATCGGCAGCGTCAGGGCTTGGGGAAGCCCGCATGAGAATCCGTATTCGGGTCAAGCTGTTCCGCACAGGGCACGCTGCCCAGAATCCAGAGCCGTTTGAGCATTCGCATTGCCGCGAGGCCGGCAGCCAAAACCCGCCGCTCATCCCGCGTCCACCACACTCATCTGACTTTTTATTCTCTGGCTGGAAGGAGGACCGCCGCAGTCGCTTGGGTCCGTTTTCGGCCTCACTGTGCTTTCATGTGCTGCTTGCTTTCGGGCTCGTCGCTGTAGGAGAGAGTGTCCCCCCAATCCGAGCGGAGCTGATCCCTGAGGTCCAAGTCACGACGCCAGCCGACCACGTCATCACCTGGTATCAGTGGTCTAACGAGCTGCCGCACATCCTGCCGCTTGAGGACTCAGAAACCCGCGAGGAAGGCCGGCCCGCTCACCCGAATCCACAACGGATTGTGGCTAGCGATACCGAGGCGCAATCGAACCGTCAGATGATTTGGTCCGCGGATCCTCCGATTGAACTTCAAGAGGACATCGCTGCGCCGAACGTCGTCGCTGTGATCGCGGCTGCCCCGGAGCGATCGCGATTCGAGATGGAGCTTGCCGAGCAACACCAAGTGCGAGACGCGTTGCCCGTCTCCGACCCGGCACCGCTGACCGACGCAGCGCCCGAGATTCCGGCCCCCGTGGATTTTCGAGCCCAGTCAATCCGCCTGCAGCCTCTCCGATATGGGGCTTCGCGGCGGGAGCTGTCGATACCGGGAGACGACGCGCTGACCGCGGAGCGGCCTCCCGACATCGAGTCTGCTACGCCCGCGGGCTTGGACGTGGCGCAGTTTCATCCGGCCGCTCCGCTGCGCTTTCGGATGAATACGCCCCAGCCGGAAACTCCTGGGCCGCAGGCACTGGCGGCAGGCCGCGCTCCTTCGGTGGAGGTTGGGCCAGCTGCTTTCCCTCTGCAATCCGCTCTTCTACCGTCGACACCAAGGTTGCGGTTTCGCATGCCGGCTCACACAGCAAGAGCACCGGCACGCTCGGTGTTGGGTCGTAGCAGTGCCGGATTATTTCTCGATGCAAGAGTGGGCCCTTCGGCAGCAGGGTCGGCAGGGACAGACTTCGTAGTGTGGGCCGCCCAGGATCGGATGGCCCAGCTGTTAGGCGGTCACGGACCACCCCGGGCCGGGCCGCAAGGAGGTAGCGCAACGGGATTAGGCGGGGGACTTCAGGGGAAAAGCGTTGCTGGCGGTGGGGAAGACCGTGCTGCGCGAGCCATGGGCTCCGAAAACGCATCGGAATCAGGTGCGGCTTCCGCTAGTTCGGGAGGAGAATCCGGCGACCGACCGGGCCGAAATCAGGCCGGCTCTGCGACGCTGGCGGTGGTCGGGATCAATCCTGACCCTAACGCCCCTATTCCCGGCCCGGGTGTGCGCCGAAGAGGTCGCTTCGCGGCGGGGCCCGACGGTGGCGACAGGGTCCGTGAATCGCTGGGCACCGGAAAAGGCCCTGGCGGTCCCGCGGTCGTGCGGGTCCCGGGTCTTTCCGTGACGCCACCTCCTCCTATGGTGGCGACATTCGGCCAGGGCGGGTCGATGCCGGAATTTGGGTCCGGAAAAGCGATCGCCTTTAACCCCGACCGGACGGTCGCCCAGCCAAAAGGATCTCTCGAGGCTCGGGGAGTAGATTCGCGGCCCGTCAAGATCGGAGAAAGGCTCGACATACTGGCCAAAGGCTTAGGGAGGATCCATGCTTTGAACGAAAGCTTCGTCCAAGAAGGTGCCTTCGTTCGACCTCCGACGAAGAGTCTTCCCAAGGTCTACATCGGAGGAATCGAGGCCCAAGTGTTATCGTCCGGTTGGTCTCTGGAGTTCACTGGCGTCGACGAAGTCAGTGTGATTGTGCCCGAAGGTGTGGACCCTGGTGACGAAGTAGGTGTTTTGGTTGAGCTGGAAGGGGCTCGAAGCCGTGACGACGTAACGATCGCGGTTGCCGATGCAGGTCCGCCCTGAACTCCCCAAAAGAAAGTCCAGAGCATGTTGTGCCAAGCGCCGTTTGTGTACGGCGACCGTGGATCAGCCGCTCTGCGCTGGAAACTTCAGCATGAACTTTCGCTTCCGGCGGAACCGCGAGTGATTGCCTTTTCGCCGGACGGACGGCTACTGGCCGTCGGGCAAGCCGACGGCGGTGTTTCGTTGTGGGAAACCGCAACGGGGAACCAAGTCTCTTCGTTCAAGGCGCATACTTGGGCGGTTCGCGGCACTCGGTTCGTCCCTGGGTGGCGATCGCTTCGTGACGGTCGGCGACGGCGTAGCTTCGAGTGTGGTCGACTGAGGATTGGACGAAGGTCTCCGAGATCGCGGAAGTCTCTGTTGGCTGTGCTGTATCGCCAGACGGAAAGATGCTCGGTGCGTTTTCGTCAGACTACGAGATTTGGATTTGGGATCTTGACTCCGGCAAGCGGCTGAAGCAACTGCGCGATGACAAGGAGAGGGGGTATTTGTCTGTGGATTTCACCTCTGACGGAAAGTACCTTCTTGCGACCCAGAGCCTGCAGGCTTTCGCTTTCGATATTACCGACGACGAGCAGGTGAGCTTCAAGAAGCAAAGGGACAAGCAATCGCGATTCAATATTAGTTCGGCTGGGGGCGATGAGAGCGAGATGACCATTTCCATTGGATCCCTTGAAGATGATGATGCTCCGATACGTGGAGCTGCCACCGCGCCGAGCAAGTCGCTCATTGCGCTCGGTAGAAGTTGGATGGGACAGCCCGAGTTTGTTGACGTCTGGGACTTGGAGAGGGTGACAAGGTTGGCTCGATTGAAACCTAAGGAGGGCGTTAATCGGATTAGCTTCTCGCACGACGCGGTCTACGTCGCCATCCAGGGCAATCGCTCCCACGCGACGGTCTGGAGCGTAAAAACCCAGAAACGCGTAGCCAAACTGTCCGGATCCGACTTCGTCGGCTTTTCACCAACGTCGCTTCAGCTAATTGTCGCTGATGGATCGAAGCTTTTGGTTTACGCGCCGAAGTGATCGGGATGAGTCGGATAGACGCGTTTGGGTGCCCCGGCCGCCACCAGATAGATAGTGCCTAAGGGCCCTCCAAGAACTCCCGATCCAACCGAGTGAACGTGATGAACTGATAACCCTTGCTGACGCCCCGTTCCCAAAGCACACCCACGGTCTTGTCTTTCAGAATAGAAATGTCGGAGTAGGCCGTAAAACCGCCGTAGACCACCTTCTCGTTGGCAAACGTCTGCCCTTCGTCGTAGCTGACGCGCATGACGAGGGTCTGCCGCCCGGGACCCTTCGGCCCGGTCCAAAGGATGCGGTCGCGATCGTCGCCGGCGGACTTCAAGGTGAAGCGTTCGATCGAGGTGGCGACCGGTGTGAGGAATTGTCCTGCGCGCGGGCGAGACCACTCTTCACCACCGTCCTGGCTGATCGCGATCCAGCGGTGGTCTCCGTAGTTCTGGCGGGCGTCGATCATAACGGCGCCGTCGGCCAGTTCGACGAATTGACACTCGTCGGTGAAGGCGTGAAGAAGCTCGCCTCGCCGCCAGGTTTTGCCGTGGTCATCGCTGTAGAGCGCGTACGAGCGCATGCTAGTTACTAGCTTGTCTCCGTCGCCCAAAGAAACCCAAATCTTGGAAGAGTCAAGTATCATTGCGGCAGGGACCAATAGGCGACCACTGTGAGTTTGGATGGCGCCTCCAGGGCCGGGGAACATGGATCCCCAGTCGTCGAAGTCTCGAGCACTTGTCGTGATGTCGATCGGCGCAGACCACGTCTTGCCGTTGTCGTCGCTGTGGCGTGCCCACGTCTGACTGTTGGTCGTTCCTGCTTGGGAGAGTCTTGTTCCGAACCCGGGCTCCCAGCGATTAAAGACGATCCAGACCCACCCGTTCGTCTTGTCCACAACCGCCGTAGGATTAGAGGCCGCCCACTTGACGCCCGGGTCATCGAGCATCTTCAGCGAAGACCAAGTCTTACCCTGGTCGGTGCTGGACTTGTACACCAAGTCGATATCCCCGTCGCCTTCGCCCGGGTCGTGGCGGTTTTCCTTGCGCCCTTCAACGAAAGCGAGCAAGGTGCCGTCGGGCGCCGTGACAAGCGCCGGAATGCGAAACGTGTGGTATCCCTCGGTCCCGGACGTGAACACGTCGACGTGTGTGGGTATATGGCCCGCCGACTCGGCTGTGAGACAGGTTGCGAGCAAGCCGACCAGCAAGTAGAGATGTTTCATGAGAGGACGCTCCTGATGAACAACCTAGTGCTTTCTTTCGAAAATTAGCGTACGAGGCCACGACCGCGATCGAAGAACCGCTCCCTCAAGGTCGCGGCTCGTTGGCACTAGTCTAGTACACGGAGGACAAGGCTGGATACAGAGTTAGGCTAACGCTTGATGCTCTACTTCTTCACCGCGAGGAGAGCCTGCTCCGGGTCGAGAGTGACTTGAACGAGCTTGCTGTCAAGAAGCACTTCGAATGCAGTAACCTCGCCTGTGGTTTCGACCGTGTGAACCAGAGTTCGTCCATTACTCGTTTGAATCTTGAGCGGGACCGGCACGCTAAAGTAGGGCGGCACATTTTCTTGGCGGATCTCACCCGAAAGGATCGCCCCGGGACGTTTTTTCCGAACCGTGTACGTCAGCTTGAGGGTGGGAATGCCAGTCGAATACACCCACTGGTCGAAGAAGTCTTCTAACTCTGGATCGCTGGAACATGGAGGAACGAAGCGGGCTGCTTCACGCCGGAAATCTTCGGTCGAGATGCGCTTGAGTTTATAGCTAGTCGCAATATCGCGCAGCAGCCTAAGGAAGTGGTCGTCACCGACCATGCCTCGCAGCATGTGAAGAATCCAAGCCCCTTTTTCATAGACGATGATTCGCCGGGCATTCGGGGACTGGGAGGAGCTGAGGCGGGGCCCCAAAACGATGGCCCCCGCGCTTTCGGTGGTTGCTCCGGTATCGTTCTTGCTCAGCAGGTGAGCTTTGAATTCCTCGAGCACGCGGTCGAGAGCATCTTTACCCATTCGGTGTTCAAGAAACATCAGCGACGAGTAAGTCGCCAAGGCTTCCATCAGCCAGCCGTCGGCGGAGCCTTTGACAGATAGAAGATTGCCCCACCATTGGTGTGCCAGCTCGTGGGGTCGAACGAGTTCAGCGTGAAAGATTCGTTCGGTGGCAGGCAACGTAGCGAGAGGCGGGTCCTCCTGACGGAAATAGCTGAGTGTCGAAGCGTATACAAGTCCTGCGAAACCTTGGCTGAACTGAGTTGGTATCGGGGAAATGACAATCTTCGGCGAAACCGGTGGACCAAATCGTTCCGCGAAGAATGTCAGCGCGGCGATGCTGTCATCGGCAACGTCCTCAAGGCGATCGACAGGGCTAACCACCTTTGGCCGAGCCAATTTCGCCAGCACTGACGTCGGAGCCGCCGAGGAAGGAGTTCTTCTCCCGCGCTGGACGAGGCCTGGTTCGGTGACGGCGATGGCACTCGGCAAAGGGGGTTGTTGCTCGGTCTGCTGATTGGCAGACACTTCTAAACGGTACGGCCCCACGTTTCGGGAAGCCTTCTTGTAACGACCCAAATTGAAGCCCGCGCGCAGAATCGGCGAGTCAGTCTGAAACCGCGAGGTAGTGACGCCTTTCTCGGCGGACTGGTCAACCAGCCGGCCCGTGGCAACAAGATCCAACTCTTGCGGGTAGTGGAAAACGAGCTCGAACCGGGTGAACGTTGCACCGCGCAGTGGATACCAGCTTCCTCGGTCGCCAACGTGGTAGACACCGTTGTCCGTCTTGGTGATGATGCGCCCTTGGTAGTGAAACTCGATCTTGTAGCTCGAACCTGGCTCGGGCTTGCCAGGTAGCACAACCGCCAACAGGCTGTTTTGCCGCCGTCGGGCTTCGCTCGAGACAGGTTGATCGAACTGGATGAACTCGATGGACTCATCGTCGAGTAGAACGTTGCCGACACGCAGCCGCTCCGAGATCTCGAAGAAGAACATCTGCTCACTGGAACTCCCTGGCGTGAAGGTGGCCGCGGCTACAGCCTGCATGTCGAGATCGGCCGACAGCCGAGCTGTGATGCGGTAGTCTTGCAGCCTGCCGTCGGCCAGGATCGGTTGCTGGTGGCCTTGGCGAAAACTGCGTCCCTGAAATCGGCACCAGGTCTCGTAGTATTGGCGGTTTTCTCGCCAAACGGTTTGTCCGATATGAATCTGCTCCTTCTTGCGGGGATCGACGAGCAGGTCGAATCGGCCCAATGGACCTCCGGCTAGCGTAGCGGCAAAGAACCCTGATCGAGCATTCAGCGACGAAAAAGTGTCCAAGAGCAGGCGGGTTTCGACGTCGGGGACCATGGCCTCGAGCACGGGCGACCAGTGACTGGCGAGGCGTTGCCCCGCTTCGGGATCAGCTCGGTTGAACTCGGTGGAGGCCAGGCCGTTTCTCAGGATCGCGGCTGTGTCGTCGGTGAAGAACATCATGGCCTGGCGGAATTTTTCGTTGAGGACCGGCTGCGAGGTGAACCGGTTCAGGGAGTGTCGTTCGTGACGGGTAGGGGGAATGAGGATGATCTCGCCTTCGTCGCTGGGAGACTCCGCGATGAAGAGGGCAGCGAGAGTGCGACCGGCTATTGGGCTGGAGAATATGAGGTACCCATCACTAAAGTAGAACTTGAAGTCTTCTCGCTCAAGGAAAAGATCCCGAACGTGATAGCATTGGGTCGCATCGAGCGAGAGCCGGCGGATTTCAGCCAGTTTTTGTGTAGCTGTGCCGGCTACGAGTTCGAGGGCGACGAACAGCAGTGCCGCGGTGAGTAGCAGGGTGCGCACGTTCTCATGTTAGCGTCCGCGGATGTGAGATTCAGCCAGCAAACTGGCCAGAGCGCAGCGGCGGGTTTCGGTCGGGTGCGTCTTCCGCCCATTCGGGGTGACGGGCTGCGTGTTGCTATGATTTGGGTGTTGAGGCATCGTCGATGGGCACTGACACTCCGCTTGTGACGTTCTACTCGATTATCGGCTGCACGCTGGTGGCACTAGCGATTACTCATCTCGGCGAGGTTCCGGGGAAGGAAGCGATGCCGATCTTCTTGGCAGCGATGGCGTTTGGGGTCGTGCTTGGGGAAATCGTGGAGCGGCTGCAAAGAAGATCGGGGGCGTCTTAACGAGCGCGGCGTGCCGCTATGGAAGCTTTTCCTTTTCGGGCAGTGGCACTGTCGGAATCCTACGATGGCATAGAAAGGATTCCGGTCTCGATCGTTTTGGACCGCGTGCGGAGTCTTTACAATGTAGGATCGTTTTTTCGGACCGGCGACGCCTCGGGCCTAGAGAAGCTCTATTTGACGGGCTATACGGGATCGCCGCCACATAACGGCATTTCGAAAACAGCTTTGGGGGCAGAGCAGGCACTCGAGTGGGAGCGCCACGAAGACCCGTTGTCCCTCGTTCGGTCGCTGCGCGCCGCGGGCCACGAAATCGCAGTAGTCGAAACGGCCGCGCGCGCGGTGGATATCTATGACTGGCGACCGACCTTTCCCGTCTGCGTGATTTTCGGCAACGAAGTCGACGGCGTGACACCGGCGTTGGCTGACCTCGCTGACGTGCAGGTCAGAATCCCCACCCTAGGATCGAAGCCAGTGCTGTCCGGGGAAAGTCGCGCCATCGGACGGTAAGTCTCGACCGTTCAATGTCTTATGGCCTGTTTTGCCCGGGAACGATTTGAAATCCCGAGGCCGCAAATGGTCGCCTGAACGGAGCATCCGGACGCGGCACAATGAGGGATGAACCTTGGCCGTACGGTTTTCTCCCAACTGATCGAGCACCTACCGAGCAAAGAGTTTCAGAAATGTGTATCGCGCTACCGCGGCGATTCCTATCTGAAAAGTTTCTCCTGCTGGGATCAGTTTCTTGCGATGGCATTCGCCCAGCTGACCTATCGGGCAAGCCTCCGCGACATCGAGACGTGCCTGCGTTCGATGCACGGCAAACTCTACCACATGGGATTCCGCGGCAGGGTAGCGCGCTCGACACTGGCCGACGCGAACGAGTCGCGCGACTGGCGGATCTACGCGGACTTCGCGCAGGTCTTGATTGGCATGGCACGGCCGTTATATGCCCACGACCCGATCGGTGTGGACTTGGACCAGACTCTGTACGCTCTCGACTCGACAACAATCGACCTCTGCCTGTCGCTGTTTCCGTGGGCGAGATTCCGCAAGCAAAAAGCCGCCGTGAAGATGCACACGCTGCTGGATCTGCACGGCAATATTCCCACGTTCATCCGCATTACTGGAGGCAAAGTGCACGACATCAACATCCTCGACGAGATCGGCCCGGAGGCCGGCGCGTTCTACGTCATGGATCGGGCCTACGTCGATTTCGAACGCCTCTTCGTGTTCACTCTCTGCTCGTCGTTCTTCGTCGTGCGAACCAAGAAGAACATCTTGCTCCAACGGCGCTACTCGCATCCCGTCGACAAATCCACGGGCTTGCGCTCGGATCAGACCGTCATACTGGCTGCCATCGAATCGGCCCAAGCCTATCCCGACCCGTTGCGGAGGGTCAGTTACTTCGACGCCCGGACGAACAAGCGGCTGAAGTTTCTGACCAACAACTTCGCGCTCCCGGCGCTGACCATCGCCCACATCTACAAGTCGCGTTGGCAGATTGAGTTGTTCTTCAAGTGGATCAAGCAACATCTGCGAATCAACTCGTTTTACGGCACCAGCGAGAACGCCGTCAAGACGCAGATCTGGATCGCTGTCTCGATTTACGTGCTCATCGCCATCGTCCGGAAACGCCTCGGGCTGGAAGCGAGTCTTTACCAGATTCTACAGATTCTCAGCGTTACGCAATTCGAAAAAATGCCCCTTTTACAGGCACTCCAGCCATCCGACTCCCCAAACGAATCCCCCTATGACCCCAACCAATTGATTCTATTCGACTTTTAACCGGACAGCAGTGGATCGAAGCAATCAATAAACGTGGCCGTGGCCGGGGGTGTCGTGATGTACGAGTTGCTGAGGAAGTACCGGCGGCTGCTGGAAACGGAAGGAAAGTAGTTCCTTGGGAGCCCCACAGGGAAAGGCAGCTGAGGACCAAGCCTCTTCCGAATCGACGGCCGCTCACAGAGATCGGCGCTACACCTAACGCCAACCGCTTCTCGGGTGCCTGTACCCAAGAGCCGGGAACCCCAAGGCGACAGGCAACGGGGGACAAAGCCTCCTCCGAACCAGCGGCGACTTACAAAGGTCGGTTCTACACCTAAAGGCAACCGATTCTCAAGTCCTGTACCCAAGACTCGGGTGGTTTGGTGTTGTGGCGGCCCGTTTCTTGCGCGGGTCTCCTCTAGTTCTGGGAGCAATTGACGCTGTCCGGCTTGGTGTTGGTGCACTGGATGCTTTCCGTCATGCCGCCCGAAATGGGTGAGCAAGCCACGTCCGTGGCGGTGCGAGTGGCTTCTTCACGGCTGGGAGCAGAGGCTGTGCTGCAGTTCGTCTGTCCTTTGTAGGTGATGCAGACCTCGCAGGAGTGCTGGCTCAGCTCCAACGTCGAGTAGATAAGCGCGCCGATGACGAGGAGAAAGAAAAGGATAGCGACGAGGACGGTCTTTGACATTAGTTTAGAAGAGTCACATTATAACCCCGGAAGGGGCTGGGGGCGGCACCGCGGTAGCGACCGCTACTCTTAGCGGTCCTAGTTTCGAGTCGCGGCCGGCAATCCGGCCGGCCGCACGCCGTTCGCGATGGTCACTATGGGCTGTTGCACTCAGTGATCCCAAATTCCGTAAAATTGGAAGACGGACGAACGATGTTTGACCTGCTGAAAAAGCGATGGACATCGCTGAGACCGACGCCTCTCGCCAAACGCGAGGTCGCCTGTGACGGTGACTTTCAGCGGCCTGCTAGACGGAGTACAAATCCACACGGGAAGGAATTGATATGGCTTTGACGGAATCGACCATGCTTAGTCTCGGAACCGGGGCTCCTGAATTCCAGCTGCCCGATCACGTTACCGGAGACACAATCAGTCTTGACACGTTCGCCGGCGAGAAGGGATTGCTGGTGATGTTTATTTGCAATCACTGTCCCTTTGTCAAGCACGTCCAGGATGAACTGGCACGCCTTGGAAAAGACTATGCCGACAAATCACTGGGCATCGCCGCCATCACCTCGAACGATGTGCCGAATTTCCCCGATGACTCGCCTGAGAAATCGAAACAGCTCGCCGAGCAGTTGCGATTCACTTTCCCTTATTGCTATGACGAGAGCCAAGAGATTGCCAAGGCGTATACGGCAGCCTGCACACCGGATTTCTTCTTGTTTGATGAGGGCCGCAAGCTTACCTACCGCGGTCAGCTCGACGATAGCCGTCCCGAGAACGGTAAGCCGGTGACCGGCGCCGATCTGCGTGGCGCGATCGACGCGGTGCTTGCCGGTCAGCCGGTGAGCCCGGACCAAAAGGCCAGCGTTGGTTGCAACATCAAGTGGAAGGTCGGAAACGAGCCGGCGTACTTCGGGTAGTTTGCTAAGGCCGGGCCTGGAGACTACAGAAAGTCGCAGCCTGCATCCCATTGTCGAAGTCTGTCTCCCAACGTTAGATACAAAGATACAAAGCGCTTCGACGAATGGAGAATCGACGGCAGCTGCACCTATTTTTTGAGGCGTTTTTTGAGGCGAGGGACTTTCACCACGGGCTGCTCTACCCGCAACACCGTCCAGAAGCCTCCCGTTCAAGGTAGGATAGGAAATAGCCCTCTTGCGGTGAGGTGCGAGAGTGGTTGAATCGGGCGGTCTCGAAAACCGTTGAGCCTTCACGGGCTCCGTGGGTTCGAATCCCACCCTCACCGCCATCTTTACTGCATTTCTTTTCAATAACTTACTGAAGCAGAACTTGGTTGTGTACCTCTCGTGTACCCTTCGTCTCGGAAAAGAGAATCGGGTCTTCGCCCCATGTTCGCTTAACGTCCGCCTCTAATTGCTCCTGGCGAGCACGCACCCAGGGGGAGTAGTGGTGGTCGGTGATCTTCACACTGCTGTGCCCCAGCACGACTGAAACTTGCTCGATTGGTACGCTCTTCAACGGCAGCTCCACAGCAAAGGTGTCTCGAAAACGATGTGCATGGCCGCCCTTGACGGCTGCAAGCTCAAACAGTGAGTGACGATACTTCATCCACGTCCACGCGATCCCATCTGGGTCAGAAGTCCCGCTCCTAGAAAAAGTACGTCTGGTTGGCGTGTTCATCGCCTCATGTGGAAGTGTCAATTCGTGGCCTGGCAGGGGGTTTAGACTGTCCCTCCGGCAGCGGTATCTTGTAGACTCGCTGTTGAGGAATTACGGCATCCGATCGAAGCCGGAGAATTTCAAGCACACCTTTTGGGCCGCTGTCCTATCAGTCCAGACAAGTGCTGTCCGGGGAAAGTCGCGCCATCGGACGGTAAGTCTCGACCGTTCAATGTCTTATGGCCTGTTTTGCCCGGGAACGATTTGAAATCCCGAGGCCGCAAATGGTCGCCTGAACGGAGCATCCGGACGCGGCACAATGAGGGATGAACCTTGGCCGTACGGTTTTCTCCCAACTGATCGAGCACCTACCGAGCAAAGAGTTTCAGAAATGTGTATCGCGCTACCGCGGCGATTCCTATCTGAAAAGTTTCTCCTGCTGGGATCAGTTTCTTGCGATGGCATTCGCCCAGCTGACCTATCGGGCAAGCCTCCGCGACATCGAGACGTGCCTGCGTTCGATGCACGGCAAACTCTACCACATGGGATTCCGCGGCAGGGTAGCGCGCTCGACACTGGCCGACGCGAACGAGTCGCGCGACTGGCGGATCTACGCGGACTTCGCGCAGGTCTTGATTGGCATGGCACGGCCGTTATATGCCCACGACCCGATCGGTGTGGACTTGGACCAGACTCTGTACGCTCTCGACTCGACAACAATCGACCTCTGCCTGTCGCTGTTTCCGTGGGCGAGATTCCGCAAGCAAAAAGCCGCCGTGAAGATGCACACGCTGCTGGATCTGCACGGCAATATTCCCACGTTCATCCGCATTACTGGAGGCAAAGTGCACGACATCAACATCCTCGACGAGATCGGCCCGGAGGCCGGCGCGTTCTACGTCATGGATCGGGCCTACGTCGATTTCGAACGCCTCTTCGTGTTCACTCTCTGCTCGTCGTTCTTCGTCGTGCGAACCAAGAAGAACATCTTGCTCCAACGGCGCTACTCGCATCCCGTCGACAAATCCACGGGCTTGCGCTCGGATCAGACCGTCATACTGGCTGCCATCGAATCGGCCCAAGCCTATCCCGACCCGTTGCGGAGGGTCAGTTACTTCGACGCCCGGACGAACAAGCGGCTGAAGTTTCTGACCAACAACTTCGCGCTCCCGGCGCTGACCATCGCCCACATCTACAAGTCGCGTTGGCAGATTGAGTTGTTCTTCAAGTGGATCAAGCAACATCTGCGAATCAACTCGTTTTACGGCACCAGCGAGAACGCCGTCAAGACGCAGATCTGGATCGCTGTCTCGATTTACGTGCTCATCGCCATCGTCCGGAAACGCCTCGGGCTGGAAGCGAGTCTTTACCAGATTCTACAGATTCTCAGCGTTACGCAATTCGAAAAAATGCCCCTTTTACAGGCACTCCAGCCATCCGACTCCCCAAACGAATCCCCCTATGACCCCAACCAATTGATTCTATTCGACTTTTAACCGGACAGCAGTGAGTCCAGACAGTTAGGTGGTTTGCTTTTGCTGGGAGCACTCCAAACAAGACCGGCGCTGTGTGGCTATGGCGCGTTCCAGGGTCTTACAACTCCGGCGACTAGAAGCCATCTCATAAACCCCCCATCAGGATGAGCCACCAGGTGAGGTGGTATGGCTTCACTATCAGACATCGCAGGCCGGACACATAGTTTTGTCCCCAATATGGAACTGAAGTGGAGGCGACGCCTGCGAGTGGTGCACTGCAGGCCGCACTAAAGGTGGCCGTCGGTCTGGCCAATGATTGCGATCGGGTTGGTTAATGACCGACCAGGAAGCGCCAACGACTCTAGGTAGCCGAAGGGCCTTTCGGAATGTTGAAAACGGAGCGTCCGTGCGCCTAGGTATTGACATCGGCGGAACATTCACGACATCCTCTGCGTTGGCGACGACGGGGTCGTCACGACGCGGAAGGTGCTCTCGAGTCCGGACGACTACAGCCGCTCGATCCGAGAGCGCCTTCCAGGAATGTTCGAGGAGCGCGCCACGAACGGGGCTGCGCTGCGGGAAGTGATCCACGGCACGACGGTGGCCACCAACGCGATTCTCGAGCAGCGTGGTGCGAACACAGCCTTGATCACAACCAAAGGGTTTCGCGATGTGCTCGAGCTGCGGCGGATCCGTATGCCGGAACTGTACAACTGGCACTGGGACAAACCGCCGGATCTCGTCGAGCGGCGGCTGCGATTCGAGATTCCGGAGCGAATCGACGCGCACGGCGGCGTGCTAATCCCTCTGGATCCGGCTGAAGCCGGCAGAGTCATCGATCAGATCGCCGCGCTGGGGGTGGAATCCGTCGCGATCTGCCTGATCAACTCCTACGTCAACCCGGCGCACGAGGAATCGCTGGCCCTGCTGGTCGCCGAGCGACACCCCCACATCTCGGTCTCGGTGTCGAGCGAGATCCTGCGAGAGGTGAAGGAATACGAGCGGACCGCCACGACCGTGGTGAACGCCTACGTGGCGCCCATCGTCGGCCGCTATGTCCAAACGATATCTCTCGGGGATAAAGCTTAGCGCGAGAGCGATAGCGCAAACCCATGCCACCGTCATCGCATTTGCCGGCATATAGAGATTGTAAGAGATTGTAATCCACGAAGCTGTGCAGCAAGATCGCAGCCAGCGATCCCAGACACGCGATGGCGAGGTAGCGAGCCCCTACGTCCTTGTGGCCTAGGCTTGACACAAGTTGCCAAAGGACGGCTGCAACAAAAGCCGCACACAGCCCGAAGCCGACGATACCGGCTTCCGACAAGACTTGCAGGTAGTCGTTGTGTGCGTTGTTGTCAAAGAACATCGGCGCAGAAACCTTGTACTTCTGAAACACCGTTCCATAGGCCCCCAATCCAACTCCAAAAAGTGGATAGTCCGCAACCAGATCCATCGTCTCCCGCCAGAGTAGGAGTCGACCGTCAGCGCTGATCTTCTCGGTGGATGCCATCTGGGCAAAGCGCTCGATAAGGGGGTCAGAAGGCAGGAAAATGAAGCCCAGGATTGCTGCTAGGCCGACCAGGATGACCACCTGTGTCGCTCTTTTCAGTGAATGGAATGGACCGCTAAAGAATTTGTCGCGAGCAACAAGAAGTCCCGTTACACCAAGCCCAAATAGCGCCGCGACAAAACCCGTTCGCGAAAGAGACAATAAGATGCCGATGAGCATTACGGTCGCGCACGCCCAACCACCGCACGCGAGTAGGGCCGGAACAGTGCTGTCCGGGGAAAGTCGCGCCATCGGACGGTAAGTCTCGACCGTTCAATGTCTTATGGCCTGTTTTGCCCGGGAACGATTTGAAATCCCGAGGCCGCAAATGGTCGCCTGAACGGAGCATCCGGACGCGGCACAATGAGGGATGAACCTTGGCCGTACGGTTTTCTCCCAACTGATCGAGCACCTACCGAGCAAAGAGTTTCAGAAATGTGTATCGCGCTACCGCGGCGATTCCTATCTGAAAAGTTTCTCCTGCTGGGATCAGTTTCTTGCGATGGCATTCGCCCAGCTGACCTATCGGGCAAGCCTCCGCGACATCGAGACGTGCCTGCGTTCGATGCACGGCAAACTCTACCACATGGGATTCCGCGGCAGGGTAGCGCGCTCGACACTGGCCGACGCGAACGAGTCGCGCGACTGGCGGATCTACGCGGACTTCGCGCAGGTCTTGATTGGCATGGCACGGCCGTTATATGCCCACGACCCGATCGGTGTGGACTTGGACCAGACTCTGTACGCTCTCGACTCGACAACAATCGACCTCTGCCTGTCGCTGTTTCCGTGGGCGAGATTCCGCAAGCAAAAAGCCGCCGTGAAGATGCACACGCTGCTGGATCTGCACGGCAATATTCCCACGTTCATCCGCATTACTGGAGGCAAAGTGCACGACATCAACATCCTCGACGAGATCGGCCCGGAGGCCGGCGCGTTCTACGTCATGGATCGGGCCTACGTCGATTTCGAACGCCTCTTCGTGTTCACTCTCTGCTCGTCGTTCTTCGTCGTGCGAACCAAGAAGAACATCTTGCTCCAACGGCGCTACTCGCATCCCGTCGACAAATCCACGGGCTTGCGCTCGGATCAGACCGTCATACTGGCTGCCATCGAATCGGCCCAAGCCTATCCCGACCCGTTGCGGAGGGTCAGTTACTTCGACGCCCGGACGAACAAGCGGCTGAAGTTTCTGACCAACAACTTCGCGCTCCCGGCGCTGACCATCGCCCACATCTACAAGTCGCGTTGGCAGATTGAGTTGTTCTTCAAGTGGATCAAGCAACATCTGCGAATCAACTCGTTTTACGGCACCAGCGAGAACGCCGTCAAGACGCAGATCTGGATCGCTGTCTCGATTTACGTGCTCATCGCCATCGTCCGGAAACGCCTCGGGCTGGAAGCGAGTCTTTACCAGATTCTACAGATTCTCAGCGTTACGCAATTCGAAAAAATGCCCCTTTTACAGGCACTCCAGCCATCCGACTCCCCAAACGAATCCCCCTATGACCCCAACCAATTGATTCTATTCGACTTTTAACCGGACAGCAGTGTGGCCGGAACAAGTCCTGCATGTCGCCTGCTTTCCCTCAACAAGACGACGGGGTAGATCACCGCGAACGGCAACGCCAGCTCCAAAAGCCCGGCAAAGTGGTTTCGATTGACGTACGTGCCGCGTGCCGCCACCTCTCCGTCGAACATGTACGATTGCGTAATGCCGAGCGCTGCCTCAAGAACAGCCACGATGACGATCGGGACGGGAAGAAGCCACGGTCTTGTCCTCCACGTCCATCCAATCTGCCGCGCCGCCAGCAAGACGACAAGATACGCGAAGACCCTCACGACGTGGGCGATTGTTCCTGACGGCAATGCGCTTAGAGTTGCAAAGGTCGGCTCAGCGGTCACCTGACCCATCGGGGATAGAGTCTCGGTACGGGCTGGGGAGAGTAGGTGAAGTATAGCTACGGGCAATGGGAGGACTTGGGCGACCACGACCGTGATCAGGGCGATCAATAACCAGCGGTGGGAGCGTGACAGAGGCGGAGCTAGCTCACTGCGACGAAGCGGTAGCCATAGGATGAGGGCTGCGGCTCCGAGAGCAAGTGCGCACGGGTTCCAGTGCTGCGGAAGAACGCCCCCATAGAAAAAGGCTGCAAGAGCCAACACAAAACCGAGAACGACAAAGGCTACGGCGGTAGAACCCAATTGAATCACGCGGTTGATCGGTGCTGCCCCTAGATCCCGCCGGACGGCTCAATGTAGCCTCGTCCGCGGCGGAACCGTTGGTCCTTGACGAGAGGATAAACCACTGCGCTTGCCTAGCGCAGCAGCGGCTCCAACAATCGGGACGTCAACCGGTCGTGGAAGGCGGTGCTCGTTGAAATCGCCACTGGTGCATTTTCGAGGGTTATAGCGGCAATTGGGATCGTAGCATTGATCTGATTCAGGCCGGCGAATCCTGGCGTCCCTCCGGCGAATAAGACTTCCGCCAACGATCTGTTGAACCAGACCTCGATCGGCGCGTCGATGACCCGTACGATTCCATCGCCCGCGAGCCCCGGGTTCGGTGCACCCATTGCCACCGGCTGATCAAACTCTCCTAGGCCGGTCACGTAGATTACGACGGTCTCCCCGGCCGCGGCCGGGCGGTCGATTGTGACTAACGCGCCGTCGGCGTGTGTGATGAGTGCAAGGCGGCACCGGCTGCGCCGCCGAGTGGCACGACCGCTCCCTCAATAGCTGAACCCTTTGAACTGGACCCGGAAGAATAAGGTATAAAGCACGGGGACCACGCCCAAGGTCAGTGCGGTCGCGAATACCAAACCGAAGATAATCGCGATCGCCATCGGCTCCCACATGGGACCGCCGCCCAGCCAAAGCGGTGTCAAGCCACCCACGGTGGTCAGCGTGGTGAGAAGGATGGGGCGCAACCGTCGCTGCGCGGCCTCGATCACGGCTCGCGGGGGATCCAGACCGTTGTCTTCGATCTCGATCTTGATGCGGTCGATTAATACGATGGCGTTGTTGATGACGATGCCGGCCAGCGATATCACACCCAGGAGGGTCATGAATCCGAAATAGGACTTCGCAATCAGCAGGCCGGTAACGACGCCGATCATGCCGATCCCTTGCCCCCGAATACGCAGGGCGACCAGACCCAGCCGTAGGTGTCTTACGCCAAATCGAATCGACAGCGAGAAGCACCAGCCACCGGCTGAAATTCGGCGCCCACATAGAGCTAAGCCGGTTTTTCAAAGGCGGAGCTTACTACACGATCGGGCGGGCATACGACGACGGGGGTGGAATCAACTCATTCCCCGCCAACAACTACGATCTATCCAGAGAATGGTCGCGAAGCAGTCGCGATATCCGGCAACGATTCTCTCTCTACGGAACCTTAGATGCCGCAAAACTCTTTAACGTAGGGGTCATGTTTTCGGCTCGCTCGGGAAGACCATACACGCTTACAACTGGGCGCGATGATAATGGAGATAGCCGTGCTCTTGATCGTCCTCCTGGAATCGGAAGAAACAGTCTCCAGCGTCCCACGTACGCCGGTCTACACCTGCGCTGGTCGAAGACTTTCCCGTTGCAGCGTGCAAAGAACGGCAAAGGAGCGCGCATAACGACCAGCGCGGACGCCTTCAATGTTCTTAACCGAGTTAACCGCACTAAATTGGTAGGAAACTTGAGTTCTCCCTTCTTCGGCGATGCGGTCTCGGCTTCGGCGGCGCGTCGGATGCAGCTATCGCTGCGCTTCCGGTTTTAGAACCCCACCTTCGCCTGCACGATGGTACTGCTTCTGCTGACGGCTATTTTGCAAACGGGCTACTGAGGAGCGAGGAACAATTTAAATCCCGTACGGGTCGAGATTCCGGCCTGGCCGATTTGCTGGAACAGGAAGCAGACCTCGTTTCTTTCGCCGTCTGAACGCTCGTACACCCGGACGACGGTGTTCCACTTGCGGCCCTCTTCCTGATACTGGGGCAGCCCCTTCTTGCTGAAGTGGCGTTCTTCCTCGGGGCCTATCGGGTCGGCAGAGGACCTCATGAAGATGGTTCCCACCAGGGGGTTGGAGAACTCGGGCGTTTCATCATCGTCTTCCCAAAGCTGTCCGGTAACAACAGCTTTGACGTCATCGCCACGAGAAAAGGCCAAGACCGGCTGTTGGTCTTCAAAACGCACTTCGATGTCGAAGTGACCTTTTTCAAGAACCGCTCCCTCAGCCGAACGCAATGCTACCGGTAGACGGACTTCTCCGGAATAGGAGGGGCGTGGATCAGCACCCTCCTGCGCGACCAACAGGCAGGCAACCGTCGAGAGGGAAAGAGTTCTTGCAAGCATGACACGCCGCCTCAGCGGCCTAGTAGCAGTCCATTAAACACGCCCGAGTAGCGCCGACTCCCGGATTTCTTGTCCGGATCGGACCCTGCGGACCTACTGTTTGGCCTCCATATGCGCGGCGAAGGTCTGCGTCACTATTTTCCCATCACGGACCACAAAAGTATCGGTACCGAGGACAAACTTGAGTTTCTCCGACTCGGCCGTCCAGACGATGTAGGCGGTCTCGCCGTCAACGATTTGCTTGATCATCTTGAACTCCGAGCCAGGCGGAAGCATTTCTCCAAAGAACTTTTCAAACAGCGGTCGGATCGCCGCCGTACCTTCCAGGACGCCGTCGGGGGTAAAGAGCTTGCTTTCCTCGGTGTAATCGCTCAGTACATCATCTACGTCGCCCTTCCCGAAGGCCTCCAAATGATGCGTCAATGTGGCTTTGGTTTGTCGACTGATCTCAGCGCTGTCCTTAACTTCGGCCTGGGGCTGATCGAGGGGCTGGTTCTCACAGCCCAACGAAATCAACCCAACAGCTAGTAGTAAGCATAAGTTGTATTTCATCGTCCGTCCTTCGTGGAAGCGCGTGGCCCCAACGGGTGGGAGGTGCTTGCTCCTGCCGCTCTTCCCCGGGGGAGAGTACCAGGCTCTTCCCTTCACGCTCGGGTCAGCAGTTTCGCCAGCTCGTGGCTTCGGTGTCCCGCATGTCCAACACCGGTAAGGCGCCGGTCGAGGCCCTGGAATCGATAAGTAAGCTTCATGTGATCGAGCCCCAGCAGTTCGAGCATCGCGCCCTGCAAATCATTGACGTGGAACTTGTTCTCGGCGGCCACGAAGCCAAGGTCGTCGGTCGCCCCGATGGCTTTGCCGCCGCGCACCCCGCCTCCCGCCAGCCAAGTCGAAAACCCGTAGGGATTGTGGTCCCTGCCCAGCTTGCCCTGCATGACGGGAGTACGGCCGAATTCGCCGCTGGAGACGACCAGGGTGCTATCGAGCAGCCCGCGCTGCTTCAAGTCTTCGAGCAGGCCGGCAACGGGCTTATCCATCTCCGAAGCGTTCTCCATATGGTTCTTGTCGCACTCGCCGTGCCCGTCCCAGTCGCTGCTATAGAGGTGCACGTAGCGCACGCCGCGCTCGACCATTCTGCGCGCCAAAAGACACATGCGACCGAACTTTTCCGTGGGCTCGTCGTCGAGCCCATACATTTGGCGAACGTGCTCCGGCTCTTTGGAGAGGTCGATCAGCTCCGGCGCGGCCATCTGCATCCGAAAGGCCAGCTCGTAGTTCCTCATGCGGGCGTCAAGGCGCGTGTCGTCGCCGCGGGTTTCCCGGTGACTTCGGTTCGCCTTCTCGACCCGAGCAAGGATTCTCTGCTGCCTCTCCAAATCAATCTGCGGCGGTGGGCTGAGGTTTTCGAAAGGTACGCCCCGGGTCGAAACCACCGTGCCCTGGTAGATAGCGGGCAAATAGCCGGTCGCAAACAACGACTTGCTGGATCGCATGTGTCCATCGGCCATCACGACATAAGAAGGCAGGTTATCGGCCTCGCTGCCCAGCCCGTAAAGAATCCAAGAGCCCATGCTGGCGGCTCCGATGCGAATGGATCCCGTGTGGAGGTAGCTCAGGGCCGGCCCGTGAATAAACGCCTCGTGGTAACAGGAGCGGATCACGGCCAAATCGTCCGCGTACTTGGATAAGTGCGGGAAGAGGTCGGAAATCTCCAGACCCGACTCGCCATGCTTTTCGAATTTCCGCCAGCTAGCCAGTAGTTTGGCTTCGTAGGCGTCAATCTGGGCCAGCAGCAAGCCGTCTCGATAGCTCTCCGGCAGCACCTGTCCGTCGTAGCGTTCAAGAGCCGGTTTGTAGTCGAAGCTGTCTACTTGACTTAGGCCGCCCTGCAGGAAGATGAAGATGACGCTCTTGGCTTTGGCCGGAAAATGCGGTGCTTTCGGAGCCAGTGGATCATACGGCGCTGGACCGCGCGCTGCCAACAGACTCTGTTCGTTCAACAAATGGCCCAAGGCCAGCGATCCGAATCCGAACGACGATTTCTTCAAGAACTCTCGGCGGGAATTCACCTCCAAGCTCCCTTGGCAAGCTGGTGTGCGCATTGGGTTCGCTCCCTTCATCAATCCACGAACAGAAATTCGTTTAGGTTGAAAACAGCCAAGCAGAGTTCCGTGAGCGCGGCCGCCCGAGATGCATCGATCGTCTGCAAGGCTTCCGGCAACTCCGCGGGAGGCTCTTTCCAAGCGCCCTGCGCCCAAGCCGCTTCCAGCATTTCGAGATCGTCCTGCTTTTCTTTGCTCGTCGGCCCCCGGCCCACGGCGTGCCGCCAGGCGTTCTCTACCCAAGCCTCCGCGTCGTCTCCGTGGTCTTCGACAAGCCGGTCCGCGAAATGAAGAGCTTGCTGAAACGACATCTCGTTATTCAAGAGCCACAGTGACTGAGGCGCTACTGTCGTCACGTCTCGGCGCTCGCAAGCGACGGCGGAATTGGGCGTATCGAACTTCTCAAACATCGGGAAGTCAAAGTTGCGTCGCCTAAGAATGTAAATCGCTCGGCGCGTGTGGTCTTTGGGGTCGGCGTTCACCGTCCAGGACCACTTCCTCCTCAGGGGCGCCATTTCCGATTGCGACATCGCCGGTAGCACAGGCCGGCCCCACATCTTCGTGTTCAACGTGCCCGCAACCGAGTGAATGCCATCCCATACAGCCTCGGCCTCCAACCGCCTGCGGTTCGTGCGCCAGAGGTAGGAGTTCGTCGGATCCTTCCGTGTGTTCCCCTCATGCTGGAACTCGCTGGACCTCTGGTAGGTCGACGAAAGCATGATCAGGCGGTGCATCGATTTCAAACTCCAGCCGCTACTCACGAACTCCGTCGCCAGCCAGTCAAGCAATTTAGGATGAGTGGGCGGCTGGCCCTGGCGGCCGAAGTCGTTCGATGTGCTGACGATTCCCGCACCAAAGTGCCACTGCCAGAGACGGTTGACCATCACACGAGCCGTCAAGGGATGGTGGGGATTCGTCAGCCAAAGCGCGAACTCCTTCCGATAGCGAGGCCCGTAGCGTTCTTTTGGCTCGAAGTTCACCCCGTCGCCGAAGACCCGGGGAATAGCGGGGCCCACCTTCTCTTTGAGCTGTCGGACGTCGCCGCGATCACGGACGTGTACGGCCTCAATCAACTCCGGCTCGACGTGGCCCAGCACAGTCGCTGAAGGGGTGTCGAAGAAGGTGTCGTACTCCACGTTGTGCGAGGGCTCCAGCGTAGGGATGCTGATGACGGCTTCCGCCAAGCGGTGAACCAGAGTTTCGTACTCGTCCTTCTCCGCGGGCGTCATATGCTTTCGCAGGTCCGGCCTCGTGCGTTCCCCGCGATCGAACTCTAGAAGGGCCTGGACCGCTTTCTCCAAAGGTGCGGCAAGCTTTTGCTGCTCTTCGTTGCGCTCGTCTTCTGCCACCTCGTAGGCCGCGACGACTTCCGGCGAGAACTCAGCTTTCTTCTTGTCGGTAAGCCTCTCCTTCACTCGGTCTTCGAACAGCCCATAGGCATCACGCGCCTCATCGAGCTCGATGTAGCGGGGAAAGTCATCTCTCCGATGCAACACCGACAGCGCGGTAACCACGGGAATCGTGACCGGCTGACTGGTGGCAAAGATGGCCTGCATCGAGTAATAGTCGCGTTGCGAGAAGGGATCGAACTTATGATCGTGACAGCGGGCGCAGCCGAGCGACAGCCCCATGAAAGCCGCGCCCGTCGTATCGACCCAATCGGTTAGCCTTTCGTAAAGAAGCCTGGGCGTGTCGAGGTTGGATTCCGCAATGACGGGGCCGAAGCCGTACATGCTGGTGCCGACGCGCGCCTCCAGGTGTTCCAATTTCTCCGGCGGGACCGCGTAGTTACTTTCGAACAGATCGAGATTATCCGGCCACAGCTCGTCGCCCGCGATCTGTTCCTGCACGAAACGGTCGTAGGGCTTGTCTTCGTTGAAGGATTTGATCACGTAGTCCCGGTAGCGCCACGCGTTGGGGACATAGACATCGGACTCGAAGCCCTCGCTGTCCGCATAGCGCACGACATCGAGCCAGTGCCGAGCCCATCGTTCGCCGTAGTGGTCGGAAGCCAGTAGCTTGTCAACCAGTTTCTCGTAAGCCTCGGGCGAGCTGTCGTTGACAAACTCGTCGATTTGCTCGGGGGTGGGAGGTAATCCGATTAAGTCGAAATAGGCGCGGCGCGCCAAGGTAACCCTACTGGCCGCCGGCGCCAACGCAAGGTCCTTCTCTTCGATCTTCGCCAGGATGAACGCGTCAATCGAATTACCAACCAGCCCTGCGTATTTCGCTGGCTCGGGTACGGCTGGACGGCGCGGTTTCCGGAAGGCCCACCACTCTGGTTCGGTGTGCTGTGTTGTTTCTGCCGTGGATGATCCAGGCCAAGGAGCGCCTCGGTTGATCCATTTGGTCAGGGTTTCGAGTTCCCCGGTGGCCAGCGGCTCCTTGCTGCCGGGAGGCATCGCCAGATCGCCGACGTGAGCAGCGACCTGATACAAGAGGCTTTCGGCCGCGTTTCCCGGCGCCACCGCGGGGCCCCGACTTCCACCCTTGAGAAGTGTCGCCCGCTCGCGCAGGTCCAGACCCGACATCTGCGCCGAGCCATGACAAGCAAGGCAGTTCTTCTCCAGGATCGCGATCGCGTCGTCGGCGAGGGACGAGCTTGCCGCAGCGGAAGTCCCCGGCACGGCGAGCCACAAGCCCCCGGCCAGGGTTACGAGGCAAGCATTAAAAGTGGCCATGGCGGCCCTATCCCCGTTGGCGCCCGGTATTCCTTAGGCTCACCAACGCTTTACGGCGGAAATGCGCGAAAGAAACGGCTGACACGCCCGCGTTCACAGGCTGCCCGATTCGCGCCGACAACCACACTCAGTATAAGTCCGGCGTGACTCTCAAAACAAGAATGGGAGGGCGCGAAACGGGTGCGCCTCTGCAGAGCGAGTGGAGGGAAAGATAGACCCGGGTACCACAATGAGGTGCGGCTTTACGTGCTTGGCACAGGTGCGCTGCGGGCCTTTCAACCTCGGATCCCGCTATTCCCTTCGGGGTTACCCGGGCAGAAACAAGTATAGCGCCGCTGTTGGAGTAGGCCAACGCAATCTTTCACTTCGAACGAGAGGTCATCGGCCCCCCAGAGCGCACGATGCAACCACTTCGGTCGACTCGCAGCTTTCGCATCGGCTGGATGTCAACAGTTAGATTCGCCCGGTTGGTCCCAGCACCGCCTTATTCTCGAAAACACCACACTTGGGTCGCGCACAGGCGTCAAACCCCGGCGGCTTCTGCCGGAAGCCGACTTGCTACAGTAATGCCTTTCGCGGGGATAAGGTCGTCGCATGGCTCTTGTTGACAGCCGAGCGCAAAGAATCGGGATGCTGACGGCGATGTACTTCGCCCAGGGGGTTCCCTGGGGGTTCATGACGATCGCCTTGATTTCCTACCTCACCGAACGCGGGACGGGGGACGCCGAGGCAGGTGAACTGATGGGCTTTGTGTTGCTTCCCTGGACGTTCAAACTCATCTGGGCGCCGATGATCGACACGATGACGATTCGTTCGATGGGCCGGCGGCGTCCCTGGATCATTGGCGCCGAGTTAATGATGGCGGTGTCCCTGCTCGGCATTCTGGCTGTGGGTGATCTGACCGAGAACCTGAGGCTCCTCGGCTGGATGTTTTTCGTTCACAACGTTTTCTCTTCCCTGCAAGACGTCTCCACCGACGCCCTCGCGGTCGACGTATTGCCGCCCGAAGAGCACGGGCAGGTCAACGGACTGATGTGGGGATCGAAGCTGATCGGCAAGGGCGTGGGCGGCACCGTCATGGCTCAGGTCATCGATGCCTGGGGGCTTCCGGCGGCCGTCTTGACGCAGATGATTGTGCTGCTTGCCATCATGCTGTTCCCGATGTTCCTCTTGGAGCGGCCGGGAGAGAAGCGCTTTCCGTGGAGCAAAGGCCGGGCCACGCAGGTCGGCTCGCCAACGAGTCTCCGCAGCCCGGTTGCCGTGCTTCGAGATCTGCGGAAGGCGTTCTCGCTGCTTACGAACTCGGCGTTCTTCGTCTTCGGCACGATTGGCTTGATCGGCTGGGGAGTGGTTGAGGTGATCACGAAGACGTTGTATACCCAACGGCTTAACTGGACGTTTGTGGAGGTCTCGAATATGAGCGGGCTGGCGGTCTTCGCCGAGATGGTAGGAGCGTTCGGAGGGGGCTATCTTGCCGATCGCTACGGCAGGCGGAAGATCATTACCGTTGGCTGGGGCGGATACGGACTGCTGGCGATTCTGTTTGGCGCATTGCCCGGTCTCTGGCGCGAAGAATGGTTTGCGACCGGCTATTTGTTCCTCAATCCTGGAATTCTTGCTATGGGATCCGTCGGGTTTCTTTCGATGTCGATGAGAATCTCGTGGACGAAAGCCGCGGCCACCGTGTTCACGATCTACCTGACCGTCGCGAACATCGGGCACGTCATCGGCAACTATTGTGTGGGCACGCTACGCGGGACGCTTGCCCTCTCGTACGAAGAGTGTTTTCTGGCGGTCGGTCTCTTGATGTTGGTCCCTCTGCTGCTGTTGTCGGTTGTTCGGATAGAGCAGGTCGATCGACTGAAGAAACTCGAACAAAACGCTGCGTAACTGAGGCCTGCCGCCTAACCCGCTTTTCTCACGAAGGTTTGGATGGCCCGCGTTGAACGAACGTTATGTGTAGGGGCGGGCCGCCGTGTCCGCCCAGGCGTGAGATTCACACCGCGTCGCATTCGATCACGCGACCAAACCGGCCAAAACCTCTCTGGACGGGCACAGTGGCCTGCTCCTAAAGTTCTGTCGTGAGAAATGCGGCCTAGCTATTTTCCGGTGCAAAATAGGCTCGCGGCGGGGACTGTCACCAATTTCGCCCCTTCGAAGAAGTCTCAGGTCGATCTGGGGCGGCTGGTATATTAGTATGTTAACGGAAGGTATCTTCTTTTCGAGAGTTAGCCATGAACACCCTCCCAAATCTTCTCGCAATCACATTGATCTCCTCGTGCAGCATTGCCACGGCCGCGGAAATCCGCTTCAACCGTGATATCCGGCCCATCCTGTCGAAGAACTGTTTCCAGTGTCACGGTCCCGACCGCAACGCCCGGCAGGCTAATCTTCGTTTGGATAGGGAGGAAGAAGCCGTCGCGGCGGGGGCCATCAAGCCCGGCGACCCGGACAACAGCAAGCTCGTCCAGCGGATCCACGCCTCGGAGCCGGTCCGGCTCATGCCGCCTTCTTGGTCCAACAAGAAACTCAGCGACGCGCAAAAGGACCTGCTAACGCGTTGGATCAAACAAGGTGCGCAATACGAACTTCACTGGGCCTACATCAAACCGGAGCGACCCGAAGCGCCCGAAGGTCCCGCCGCGATCGACCAGCTCGTCGATAGGAAATTGGAAGAAAAGAGGCTGCAACCTGTCGGCCAAGCTGACCGCCGCACGCTTGCCAGACGCTTGAGCCTTGATCTAACCGGACTGCCGCCTTCCCCGGAAACTGTCGCCGCTTTCGTCAACTCCAGCGACGCTCGCGCGTACGACAAGCTCGTGAAGAGGTTCATGTCATCGCCCCAGTTTGGGGAACGGATGGCCGTCCACTGGCTGGACCTGGTGCGGTACGCCGACACCATGGGATTTCACGGTGACGTGCCGATCGACATGCATCCGTTCCGGGACTACGTGATTCGTTCGTTCAACGACAACAAGCCCTTCGACCAGTTCACTCGGGAGCAACTCGGAGGAGACCTCCTACCGAACCCAACCACCTGGCAGCGGGTCGCCAGCGGGTATAACCGCCTTAACCGGATGACCAACGAGGGCGGCGCGCAACCCGGGGAGTACTTGGCGAGATACCTGTCCGATCGACTTCGCGCGACCTCGAGCGTTTGGCTCGGTTCAACCCTCGGGTGCGCGGAGTGCCACGATCACAAGTTCGACCCCTTTGCGACCAAAGACTTTTACCAGTTCGCAGCTTTCTTCGCTGACATCGAGGAGGTCGGTGTCTACCCAGGGACTTGGGACTTCGGCCCGCGAGTCCGAGTGCCTAACCCCGAAGGTGAAAACGAAATCGCAGGAATCGATCGCGAAATCGCCAAACTCGAGCAAGAAGGCAAGGGACAGCTTGCCGCCGGTCAGACAGAGATGGCGGACTTCGCTCGCCACGTTCGGGAAAACATCGCAAGCTGGTCGGTGCCGAAAGTGCGCCAGCTTTCCGCGAAAAGCAAACCTAAGTTCCGCCGCCACAAAGACGGGACGATCGAGATCAAAGGAGAAGCCCCGGATACGGACATCCATCGCGCGGATCTGAAGCTTGGCCCGGGCAAGGTGACAGCAATTCGATTGGAAGCGTTTCAGTTTGATACCGAGAAGCGGTTCAACTTGACCGGCTTCACCGTCGAACTCCTGCGCCGTCGTTCACGACCGCAACCCCTTCCCATCGTGGCAGCGTTCGACAACGGCCACGACGATCGCCGCAACGCACTCTATGCCCTCGATGACCACGATCAAAGCGGCTGGGCCCAATCCGGCGAACCGGGGGACCCCCCGCCGCAAGCCATCTTCCTTCTCGAGTCGCCTTTGGAAACGAAAACCGGCGACTCGCTTCGCGTCCGGATGTACTACGAATGGGACCACGAGACGAAGGCCCCGAGCCGTTTCCGGCTGTCGGTTACCGATGCCGCGTTCCCTGAATTCGCGCCAGCAAAGACTGTGCAAGAGGCAGCCCTGGCGAAAGGCGGTCTCACGGCCGACCAGCAGACAGCGCTCAAGCAACATTTTTCGACCACCACCAACGGTAACTCCAACTGGAAGCAGATTCGCGAGTTGGAACGACAGAAGCGGGCCATCGTCCAAGGGGGTGGCGACTGCCTCACCACCCACGCCGTGGAACCGAGGACCGTTCGCATTCTGCCGCGCGGCAATTGGATGGACGAGTCGGGAGAGATCGTCGAACCGCAGGCCCCTCACTTCCTCAAGCAGATCCCTATTCGAAACGGTCGCCTCACTCGCCTCGATCTCGCCGATTGGCTCGTCGACCGCGACAATCCCCTGACAGCGCGCGTCTTCGTCAACCGCCTGTGGAAAACGTTCTTCGGAACCGGGCTGTCGAAGATTCTCAACGACATCGGGTCGCAGGGGGAGGCGCCCCAGAACCAGGACTTGCTCGAC
Source organism: Bryobacterales bacterium (assembly GCA_965248205.1). Lineage (GTDB taxonomy): Bacteria > Acidobacteriota > Terriglobia > Bryobacterales > UBA6623. The sequence goes on along the minus strand of CBDFIS010000006.1, from coordinate 5,171,080 downwards.
TGGCTAGCCGTTGAGTTTATGGAAAGCGGCTGGGACGTCAAACACATCGCGCGTACGATGTTGCTCTCCGAGACCTACCGCCGTTCGAGCGGGGCGAGCGCGGAGTTGAAAGCCGGCGACCCCTACAACATTTACTATGGGCGCCAGTCGGCCACCCGCCTGGACGCGGAGTTTATCCGCGACGGCGCCCTCGCCGTCAGTGGCCTGCTGAATCCCGCAATCGGTGGTCCCAGCGTCAAGCCTTACCAGCCCCCCGGCTATTACGAGGAACTCAACTTCCCCAAGCGTACGTACAAGGCTGACCTGAACGAGAACCAGTTTCGCCGCGGCCTCTACACGCACTGGCAGCGGCAATACCTCCACCCATCGCTGATGGCGTTCGACGCCCCTTCCCGTGAGGAGTGCGCCGCCGACCGTTCTCTATCGAACACGCCGCTACAGGCGCTTACCCTGCTGAACGACCCCACTTACGTAGAGGCCGCGCGGGGGCTCGCAAAACGGATTCTGAAGTCGGGCGAAACGGATACTGGCGCGCGCCTCGATTTCGCCTTTCGGCACACGTTCGCTCGAAACGCGCAGACCGAGGAACGCGAAGTCCTGGCGCAACTCCTGAAGAGCCAGCGCGAGCATTTCACGAGCCACCCAGAGGACGCCGAGAATCTGCTTTCAATCGGTATTTCAGAGGTCCCTGAAGACTTGGACCTCGGCGAGCTCGCTGCCTGGACCAGTGTCACGCGAGCAATCTTCAACAAACACGAGTTCATCGTGAGGTATTGACCCGTGGTAAGAGTAAGTCCAGCCAAAAAATGGGGACTGCCATCCGATTTTGCGGTCCATCTTTTATTAGAATCGAGTACTGTCACGAACGAAAAATCGGTGGCTGTCCCCATTTTTTGGCTTCTTGTGTCACTGCACTTTCATCATGTAGGTGTTACGGGGTAGACGATGAGAACCAACGACTTTCACCTCCAGACCCGCCGGGCCTTCCTTGGCCGCACGTCGATGGGCCTCGGCTCGGCCGCATTGGCCTCGCTGCTCAAACCCGGCCTGTTCGCCGCCCGGCCAGGCATCACGGGCTTCCCGAACTACGACGCCAAGATCAAGCGCGTGATTTTCCTTTGCATGGCCGGCGGGCCGGCTCACCTCGAGCTGCTCGACCACAAGCCTGAGCTGGTAAAGCGAGACGGCGAGCCGATGCCCGAGTCCGTCACGAAGGGCCAGCAGATTGCCCAACTCCAGGGGAATGAACTGCGCATTCTGGCGCCGCAGAACCCTTTCAAGCGCTGGGGCACGTCGGGCCAACATTTCACGTCGTTGCTGCCCCACATTGGAGGCATCGCCGACGACATCTGCATCATCCGGTCGCTGCAAACCGAGCAGATCAACCACGACACGGCTCATACGTTCATGAATACGGGTAACCGGCTGCCCGGGCGACCCAGCATGGGATCCTGGATCACCTACGGACTGGGTAGCGAGTCGGAAGACCTGCCCGGTTTCGTCGTGCTGACCTCGGAGGGCGGGGCTCAGAGTCAGCCGATCGCCGCTCGTCAGTGGCACTCGGGTTTTCTGCCCGGCAGATACCAGGGGGTCAAGCTGAACTCGAGCGGGGACCCGGTCAACTACGTCCGCAACCCTAAGGGCATAACCCGCGAAAACCAGTCCCAGCTTATCGATACGATCTCGAGCCTCAACCGCATCCAGCAGAATTCGACGGAAGACCCGGAGATCTCGACTCGCATCTCGCAATACGAGCTAGCGTTTCGAATGCAGATGAGTGTTCCCGACCTGGTCGATTTCTCGAACGAGCCCAAGCACGTTCTAGACATGTACGGCACCAAAGGCGGCGACGGGTCGTTTGCGTCGAACTGCTTGCTGGCCCGGCGCCTGGCCGAGCGCGGGGTTCGCTTCATCCACTTGTATCATCGCGGGTGGGACCATCACGGCGAAATCAAAAAGGGCATGATTGAAAGCTGCGGCTATGTCGACCAAGGCTCCGCGGCGCTGGTGAAAGACCTGAAGGACCGCGGCATGCTAGCCGACTCGCTCATCCTCTGGTGCGGAGAGTTCGGCCGCACGCCCATGTCGCAGGGCAAAGAACGTTCGCTTCTTGGCCGCGATCACCACATCAAAGGTTTTTCTATGTGGATGGCCGGCGGCGGGATCAAAGGCGGCATCAGCTACGGCGCCACGGACGATCTCGGTTACAACGCCGTGGAGAATGTTGTTCCCGTCCACGATCTCCACGCGACGATGCTCCACTTGCTGGGCATCGACCACAAGAAACTCACCTACCGCTTCCAGGGCCGCGACTTCCGCCTCACCGACGTCCACGGCAACATTGTCCGCGATATTCTGGCGTAGGTTGGTGAAGACCAGCTTAGACCTGATTTAGACTTAACACTATTCAGTTGGGCCAGTTTTGTCCAGGTCGGCCTAGACGACAGTTAGGCCAGCTGCAGCGAGAAGCTTTGCTCCATGGCTAAGCAACCCGATGAAAAGGATTTCATTGCCGAATGGTTCCAAAAGATCGGCGCCCAGCACCGTGTCAAGGCGGTGTGCAAGCCCTGCTGGGAAATCAAGTACTGCCCCTACGGCCCATTGGTTGAGGAGTTTCCTCTGGGCAGTGCTGTCCGGGGAAAGTCGCGCCATCGGACGGTAAGTCTCGACCGTTCAATGTCTTATGGCCTGTTTTGCCCGGGAACGATTTGAAATCCCGAGGCCGCAAATGGTCGCCTGAACGGAGCATCCGGACGCGGCACAATGAGGGATGAACCTTGGCCGTACGGTTTTCTCCCAACTGATCGAGCACCTACCGAGCAAAGAGTTTCAGAAATGTGTATCGCGCTACCGCGGCGATTCCTATCTGAAAAGTTTCTCCTGCTGGGATCAGTTTCTTGCGATGGCATTCGCCCAGCTGACCTATCGGGCAAGCCTCCGCGACATCGAGACGTGCCTGCGTTCGATGCACGGCAAACTCTACCACATGGGATTCCGCGGCAGGGTAGCGCGCTCGACACTGGCCGACGCGAACGAGTCGCGCGACTGGCGGATCTACGCGGACTTCGCGCAGGTCTTGATTGGCATGGCACGGCCGTTATATGCCCACGACCCGATCGGTGTGGACTTGGACCAGACTCTGTACGCTCTCGACTCGACAACAATCGACCTCTGCCTGTCGCTGTTTCCGTGGGCGAGATTCCGCAAGCAAAAAGCCGCCGTGAAGATGCACACGCTGCTGGATCTGCACGGCAATATTCCCACGTTCATCCGCATTACTGGAGGCAAAGTGCACGACATCAACATCCTCGACGAGATCGGCCCGGAGGCCGGCGCGTTCTACGTCATGGATCGGGCCTACGTCGATTTCGAACGCCTCTTCGTGTTCACTCTCTGCTCGTCGTTCTTCGTCGTGCGAACCAAGAAGAACATCTTGCTCCAACGGCGCTACTCGCATCCCGTCGACAAATCCACGGGCTTGCGCTCGGATCAGACCGTCATACTGGCTGCCATCGAATCGGCCCAAGCCTATCCCGACCCGTTGCGGAGGGTCAGTTACTTCGACGCCCGGACGAACAAGCGGCTGAAGTTTCTGACCAACAACTTCGCGCTCCCGGCGCTGACCATCGCCCACATCTACAAGTCGCGTTGGCAGATTGAGTTGTTCTTCAAGTGGATCAAGCAACATCTGCGAATCAACTCGTTTTACGGCACCAGCGAGAACGCCGTCAAGACGCAGATCTGGATCGCTGTCTCGATTTACGTGCTCATCGCCATCGTCCGGAAACGCCTCGGGCTGGAAGCGAGTCTTTACCAGATTCTACAGATTCTCAGCGTTACGCAATTCGAAAAAATGCCCCTTTTACAGGCACTCCAGCCATCCGACTCCCCAAACGAATCCCCCTATGACCCCAACCAATTGATTCTATTCGACTTTTAACCGGACAGCAGTGTCCTCTGGGTGAAGAAAACGACGAGCGCCGCTGCCGAATATTTGGGCACCAATGTCCAGTTTTCCACGTTGCGGAGCCTTTCACCGAAACCAAAGTGCTAAGGAACATTAGCAGGACAATACCTCGGCCCGTACAGTTTCGTGTCTTGAAACGCGACAATCAGATCTGTCGCCAATGCGGCCAGCCGGTGAGAGATAACGACATTCACTTCGACCACATCATTCCTTGGTCCAAGAGCGGCTCTTCTGATGAACCTAACATCCAGCTGCTGTGTGGTTCTTGCAATCGCAAGAAGGGTGACCAGTTCGAAGCGGACCATTTGGTCTCGGGCGTCTCAGACCATCTTGTCGATCCCGTCGGAGCTGATATCCTGCCGTTCCTCTTGATGATCGTATTCTTCAGCCATGACTTCAAAGCTACCGAAGGACGCCTCCCTGACTCGGATGACGTGGCACGGCTCCTAAATCGCGGCATCAGAACACATGCTGAGGAGCAAGCCGGCACGATCATCGCAGACCTACACGAATTCTTTAGGAATGGCCCCCCGAAAGAGATTTCCAGGAACACGTTTAGAGCATTGAGAGTCCGCTGGGGATTCTTAGACGGCAAACGCCATAGCCTCAAGTCCTCCGCAACCAGGTTTCGCGTAAATCCCGAGGACTTCCTCGCTGCCGAGATTTCGCTGGTCGGACGTCTAGGATGGCGGGTGTCTCTGAGCAAAAAGGAGAAAAGTAAATGGCTGAGGTCATAAACAGCCTGACCCGAGCGCTGCAAGCCAAGAGCAATGTCGTAGTGTGTTATCACGCCTAACAAATCGCTGTCCCCGCCGCGCCTAGGCGCCCAAAGTTGATTTTTGCCAGACTTGATGTGACTACCGTAGAACTGCGGTTCCCTAACCATGGCCGTTAAAGAACACGTCGAGAAGTTGAACGAGGGTGTGGACTCCTGGAACGAGTGGAGACAGGAAAACCCCGACGTCAAGCCGAACCTCCGCGAGGCGAACCTCCGCGAGGCGAACCTCCGCGGGGCGAACCTCCGCGGGGCGAACCTCCAAGGGGCGGACCTAAGACTAGTGAACCTCGAAGTGGCCGACCTCAGCCAGGCGAATCTGAGCGGGGCGGACCTAAGAGGAGTCAAGGTTAAGAGCACCGACCTCAGCAAGGCAGACCTCAGCGGAGCGGACCTCAGCGGGGCGGATCTCAGCACCGTCAAGGTCAAGGTATCCGAGTATGCTTCCTCGATCCACGTCGGGGCGAAGCTCGGCGAGGCGAACCTCCGCGGGGCGGACCTGAGAGTAGTGAACCTCGAAGCGGCCGACCTCACCAAGGCGAACCTCAGTGAGGCGGATCTCACCAAGGCGAACCTCAGTGAGGCGGACCTCAATGGTGCCTACCTCAGCGACGCGAAGCTCGGGTCAGCCAACCTCACCTTGGCTAAGCTCGAAAAGGCCGACGTCAGCAGCGCAGATCTCAGACAGGCAAATGTCCAAGCGGCGCGCCTCATCGACGCGGATCTCAGCGGAGCGAGGCTCGAAGGTGCGGATCTTGAAGGGGCGCAGATGGGACGGGCAAAACTCAGCGATGCGAACTTTACAGGGGCGATCCTCAGAAAGGCAGACCTCACAAACGCACTCCTGGCTGGCGCTGTTCTCCGCGGGAGCGTTCTTCAGGACGTCAACCTGTCAGACGTCGACGGTCTCCGCTCGGAGCAGCTTGCGGGTGCGAACCTTTCTGGCGCGAAGTTACCGGAAGCTGTAGCGAAATTCGATGCGCTGGGCATCGTCGACGAGATATCTAGAAATGCGAAGAGGCTCTTCACGTCCTTACTGCTTGGGTGCGTCTACGCCTTCCTGACGGTCGCGACGACCACAGATGTTCGACTCGTCACAAACTCTGCGTCCTCGCCGCTACCGATCATCGGGACCGCCATTCCGATCGCTGGCTTCTACTGGGCTGCTCCCTTCATTTTGATGTGCCTGTACGGCTACTTCCTGCTCTACTTACAACGTCTCTGGGAGTCTCTAGGCCGCCTCCCGGCAGTGTTTCCTGATGGGACTCCGCTCGACAAGAAAGCCTACCCCTGGCTGTTGAACGGCCTGATCCGTTCACATGTGGCTCTGCTCAAGCAGGACCGACCCGAGTTTTCACGATCGCAGACGGCGCTTTCCGTCTTTCTTGCTTATTGGGTTGTTCCGTTGACGCTGGTTTTCTTGTGGGGAAGGTATCTGACCCGCCATGAGTGGGTGGGTACCGGCATAAATGTCGCACTGCTCGTCCTAAGCATCGTGATGGCCGTCACCCTTCGCCACAAGGCGGCGTCGGCACTTCGTGGCGTGGCTGGACAATCGGTTCCCTGGAGAAAACGACTCAAGCAGAAGAGCACCTACATAAGTGTGTTCGCGACTGTGGTCTTAGTCTCAGGTCTGATTTGGCGCTCCGAGCTGGCTATCAGTGGGCAGACAGAATTTTTTCGAGCGGACCTAGTGGAACAGGACGTTTCGACTAAGCCGCCGACCTGGACCGGTCAGAAGGAGAAGGAAACAGAAGAGATTGCACTCGTCAAACCGGCGCGTCTTAGGGGAGCCAATCTGAGGGGGGCGAACGCATTCCGTGCCTTTCTAGTCAAAGCCGACCTCATGGTGGCCGACCTCAGCGGGGCGTTCCTCCACACGGCGGACCTCCGCGATGCGAGGCTCTTCGATGCGGACCTAAGGGATGCGAACCTCAACGGGGCGGATCTCACCAGGGCGGACCTCAGCCAGGCCTTCCTTGACAGCGCGAGTCTCCGCGGGGCGAACCTCAGCGGGGCGGTTCTCGGCGGGGCGACCCTCATGCTGGCGGACCTCCGCGAGACGCTCCTCGCCGGGGCGGACCTCGGCCGGGCGTACCTCCAGGGCGCGGACCTAACCGGAGCCACGGGTCTCTCTGCTGACCAGATCAAGTCAGCTCATAACTGGCAGCACGCCCGCTACAGCGAAGATTTCTTGCAAGAATTAGGCCTACCCCCGGATCACAATGAAAAGGTCCGAGAAGAGACTTCGCGCATTCGGATTGAGCGAAGACGGCGAGTCGGATAACCTACTACCGAAAACGCAATCCTCCGAATCCGGAACCGCCCCCAGCTGCGGTCAGGCCCCTTGGCCTAGGTAACAAATGCCCACCTCTCCACGAGCAAAGAAGCTTCGGCTTCATACCGCGCGGCGCGCCCTCATTCTCAACGCTCCTGAACACTATCTGGAGACTCTGGGCGAAGTGCCTGCGGGAATCACGACTAAACAGAAGCCAACGGGCGAGTTCGACTTCGCCCACCTGTTTGTCAAGAATCGAAAGGACCTGGACCGATTCATTGACTGGGTGTTCCAAGCCATCCGATACGATGCGATCCTTTGGATTTCGTATCCCAAGGGAACCTCTGGTGTCGAGACAGAACTAGTGTAGTGCGCCAACCAGATTGCAACTTAACCGTGAGTCGCTTCCTTAATCTGTTGGTGGGGCAGGGGCGACCTTTGCGGTCCAAATGCACATGTTTCGGCGATGAAACGGAACCTTAGAAGCCGCGTTGACGCGGCTTTGTCTTCCTAGGCCAGCCGTTTTACGGCTGGTAGGCGGCCTATGCCGGCCCAGGCTGGCAGCCCGTTTTCAACGGGCTTCCCGCGAAAGCCTGGAATCGGGAGAGCGTTAAGTTACGGTATTATCGGTGCACTACACTAGATCGAGACAAGCTGTGGAAGGGGCTGTCTGACAAAGGCATCCGACCCGCCACCCAGGAGCTCCGTAGCGCGACCTGGTGTTTTTCCAGTCTCCGCGTGCTGAGCCGTTACTAGGCCAGCCGTTCTACGGCTGGTACCGCATCGCACCCTCCAATGGTTTCCCTCGTCCTGACTCATTAATACTGGCCCGCGGGCATCAGCCCCGGGATAGCTTGCCACCCCGTTCGGGCCTTTTCGGCGCTCGGCCGCCCCCGGCGGCCGAGCGGGGCCTGGGGTGGGGCAAGAAATCGGCCGTGCTAACGGCCGATCCCCCTCCTTCCCGCTCTTGCTCCCGCACCTCCTACCATTCGCTAGGCGCCGTTTTTCCTGCGCTAGGACTGCGCTAGGACACGATTTTGGCGCGGAAAATCCGGCCTAGCGGACGGCTTCCGCCCCTCCCGCAAAAGCCTATCATAGACTTTTCACATTTTTTCTCCTCGCCATCTCAACGACTTACGCCCTCGGACCCCTTCTACCCCCCATCCGTCCCGTATTCTGGTACGGGGCCCAGAAAGTGAAATCTCGGAGGGATGACCCTCGTATTTCCGCCACTTTCTGCCACCGGCTCTTGCCTGGGCGGCTGCGAATGATGCTATGTCTCACAATTCAGAAGACTTAACCATCAAGCACAGCGCTCCCATCACCGCTCCCCTCGCCTGCCGAACCACCGGCAGTTGACGAAAATCGTTCGCTAGCCCACTCCTAGGCCATCTTTTGACCCCGCCCGGCGGCTTTTTTTGGCCGAATACGGGGGTCAAATTGGTCTCGGAGGCATTGTGATTCTTGGCCAGACGCCGAGCGTGCTGCTGGGGTGTCGTTTGGCCCGAGCGTGCGGCTGTTTTCAGCCGGTTGCAGGGGCTAGGAATCGCGAAGGGAGGCCGGCGTCGAGCACCGGAAAGAGCCGTGCCCGTCAGGGTCTGTGAAAAAACCCGGGACTGTCCCAAGCGCCATGCAGGGGCGGGGCGCTCTACCAATGACTTGCGAGAGGCGCGGGGACTGTACCCAGGGTTTTTTCACAGACTTGTCAAGGCGCGGGCCCGGCGGAGGGGCACGGTTCCGGCTCGAAGCCATTCGTTCACCATCCGACGAGGGTACTTGACCCATCCGCCATTGTGAGGGAGACAGCAAAGACCGGCATTCACGCGGAGGCACAAAGGAAAAAATGCGAAACAAACCCAATTTCTCACAAGCCAATTGCAATCAATGAGTTACGGCTTGTCTTGCGCGCCGCGCAGCCCGGGTGAGAGGGAAAAGGCTGGCCAACGTCGAGAACCGGGCAGAGTCGGGGCACTCCTGTTTGTCCCATCCGCCGCCAGGCGGCTCGCCTAATGTTCGAGCCGCACTGACGTTGGTTTGTGGGACCGATGCTAGGACTGGCCGCTTAACCGACGGTCGCACTTCGCGCCCATGTCCGTTCCTTTCGGCCGCTCGGCCTGCGGCGGCCGAGCGGGGCTTGGGGTGGGGCAAAAGATCGGCCGTGCCAACGGCCGATCCCCCCAGCGCCCGAACCCCTCCACTCCCGCAACCAGTCACGGCGTTTCGAAATCTCTAACTCGCACACCATGAACAAGATTGCCTTCCTTGACACATCTGACCCGCTCCACGCCATGTTACTCTGGGCCCGTAAGAGCGCCAGCCCTTCAGGGAGCGACAGACTGGCGCACCCCGGCCGGGATATAAGTCCTCCCCATGGCCTCCGTCGGTGAGCCGATCAACCGACCGCGTCACACAGAACAAAGGGATCGATCCCAAACCGTTTTGGCGGCTCCGCGCGATACCAAAGGAGCCGCACCTCATTAAGCCGTACATCCCGAGGGTGAATACCGAACAGGGCCCCTATACCGAGCGGGTCATGCTGGTGCGCCAGGGATCTTTTCCCACACCATCACCTGGGAGATGAAGGTGGATGCACGGTGCACCTGCCGGAAATCATGCTGTTTCAAGATGCCACCTACCAGCGTGTTTGAATGAATGTAAATTCGGAAGTTGCGGTAGCGCAGCTTGATGAACAGATTGGCTACCTTACTGATCCCCCGGGCCAGCCAGGTATCGTGCGGATAGACGAGCGCCACCAGGTGCCTGCTATGCTGGGCAGCCTGGTCGATCAATTCCTTGGCATCAGGGTAGCAGCAGATCACCTTGTCCATGCTCACGATATCGTGAGCTGCAAGTTGTGGGGCGATATCCACAAAATCGCCTTGCTGGTAGCTGATCCGTTCCTCTATGCCCTGCCGCGCTGCTTCCTCTTTCGCTACCAGGTGATAGGCAGGTGATGCATCCACGTTGGTTGCCTGGGCAAAACCGTCGTTCAGCATGGCGATTTGAATGGCGCCTACGCCGCCTCCGACATCCAGCAAACTGGTATCACCGTTCTTGTGCGATGAGATGGCCTCGATGAGCAGTTTGGTGGCCTTGTCTGGCCCTTTCTTCCGGTAGCGCTTCAACATCTTGCGCGCTTCCTTCCGGTCGAACACTTGCTCTATGCCGCAACACTGGCCGCAGGTCATGGGGTAAAGGTAGGAACCAAACTGTGGAGCTTACTAATCTTAATGTTTTAGGTCTCGATCTGCACACAGCAGTCGACCTCGGGCAAACGGCGCGCTTGCTATTCAGCTCCTCCGAACGCGCTGAGGTCTTCGGGCAGGTCTTCGTCGCCTGGTTCTGCGTGTGCCGCTTCGGTGGGATCGAGTTCTTGGGGTTGAGCGTCTTCAGGTGTAAGTTCCGGTTCAGCCGCTTCTTCGCTGGAGGCGACTTCGGCCTCGGCAGGAGGCCGCTCTTGAGCATACCTGACAATCAGGCTGATCCGGCGGTTGGTGGGATCGTCGGGGGCTTCGGGCTTTCGCAATGCGACATCGGCGAACCCTCTCACCTGGACGATGCGTTCAGCAGGCAGCCCAGCTTCAATCAGGATACGTCTTGCCGAGTTCGCGCGGTCGGCCGAGAGTTCCCAATTTGAATAGTTCTTGCGACCGTGGAAGGGCCTGGAGTCCGTATGTCCTTCCATGATGACGTCATTCGCTAGTTTTTCGAGCTCTGCTGTTATCAACGTGAGGGTTTGCCGACCGGACGAGCTTGGCTGAGAGCTGCCGCTGTTGAAGAACGTGCCATTCTCGTTCTCCAGTAGCTCGATACGCAGTCCTTCAGCCGTGACCGTAGAGACGACTTGGTCTTTCAACGCTTCGAACTGAGGCATGCTCATAGCTTCCTCAATCCTAGCGGCCAGCCCTTCGAGGTCCTGTTCGCCAATGTAGAGACCCCCGCCAGTGCCGGCTTTGCCGCTGCCCAACTTTTCGCCGAATCCCTTGGGGTCATTGAAGTACGCGGCAACGGCCTCCTGGGTCTCCTGGTTGACGTTCATAAGCCACAGCACCATGAACAGGGCCATCATCGCGGTGACAAAATCAGCGAAAGCCACCTTCCAGGCGCCGCCGTGATGGCCGCCGCCGGCAATGACCTTTTTGATGATGATCGGAGGTTGACCGCCTACGCCTTCTCCGCCTTCTTCGGACTCCCCTTGCATGCGGCCTCCATTTCTTGAAAAGTGGGCCTGTTCTCGTGTGGCACGCTACGACGTGCAAATTCCAGCGCCATGATCGGTGGATGGCCCTTGACGAAAGCGACAAGCCCAGCCTTCAGAACTCGGTAGTAAGCCCCCTCCGCCTCGTCAATGGCAGCCATTGCACCCGCGAGGGGAGAGAGAAATCCGTAGCAGGTAAGAATGCCCAGGAAAGTTCCCACGAGGGCAGCGGCTACCTTGTGTCCGAGCTCTTCCGGCGGGCCTCCGAGCGAGCGCATAGTGATAACGATTCCCAGCACCGCGGCGACGATCCCCAGCCCAGGCAGGGCGTCCGAGACAGTTGTCAGCGAATGGACGGGTTGGTGATTGTGCTCGTGATGGACCTCCAAATCGGAGTCGATCATCTGATCGAGATCAAAAGGGGGAACGCCGCCGCTGATTGCCATCCGCAGCGTGTCACACACAAAATGCACCGCATGATGGTCCTTGAGAAATTTCGGGTGTTTCTTGAAGACTTCACTTTTGTTGGGAGCCTCGACGTCGGGCTCAAGCTTCATCATGCCCTGCTTCCGAGCCACCTGGAAAAGCGAGTTCATCAACAGCAAGGTGTCGAGATAGACGGCTTTGTTATATCGGCTGCCGCCGAGAACCTTGCCGAAGTTCTTGAGGAGCCGCATCAGAACCGGCATGGGAGTAGCGATGACTACACTCCCAAGGGCGGCACCCCAGATGATGAGGAACTCCGAGGGCTGGATCAAAACCGCCATGTCTCCGCCGTGCATAAGGTACCCGCCAAAGACGGACCCCAGCACGACAACAATGCCGATGATCGAAAACATGGTGGTTCTTGGGTGCAAGACTCGTATCGGCCCAGATGAGGGGAAGATTTATCCGTTCCTACCCGATCCGTCCCTAAACGAAGCCGACCGGTATCAGCAGGTGTCGGGAAGGCGCTGGGGAGCCAACTTTTGTCGTAACCTGGTATCAGAACGATGTCTTCCGGCCCTGATCCTTCCGCTGCTCTGCCAACACCGGTGACCGGTGGTCCACTCTCCCCAAGTTGGAACGGTGGATTTCGCCGCGTGGGGCCAGCGGCGATGGTGGGGCGCAAGTCGCGGGTCTGGCTACATTTGTTGCTGTTCGCGCTGACTGTGGTCACCACGACGATGGCGGGCGGGTGGACATACTCAGTAAGCTTGCTGACGATTTTGACCGCGCACGAGTTCGGCCACTATTTCGCCGCCCGGCACCACCGGGTAAAGGCGACGCTGCCCTATTTCATTCCGTTCCCTTATTCCTTCTTAGGCACTCTGGGGGCAGTGATTCGCATGTCGAGTTATATTCCGAGCCGGCGAGCGCTTTTCGACATTGCGGCTGCGGGGCCGATCGCCGGTCTGGTGGTTGCAATCCCGTTGAGCATCGTCGGCGTCGCGATTTCGGACCATGTGCCCGTCGGGAATCGGGACGGAGTCATCACTCTCGGGGACCCGCTGCTTTTTAGGGCCATCGAGTGGGCGCTGCTTGAGCCTCGCGGCGAGGAAGTCGAGCTGCTGCTGCACCCGGTCGCCTTTGCCGGCTGGGTTGGACTCTTCGTTACGGCCTTAAACCTGTTGCCGATCAGCCAGCTAGACGGCGGACATATCAGCTACGGACTCTTCGGCCGCAACAGCCGCTTTATTGCGGGTCTTGCGTTCGTCGGCTTGGCCCTGGTGACCTTCTCGCACGGCTACCACTATTCGGTCATGTTGATTCTGCTGTGGTTCATGGGTATCAAGCACCCGCCGACTCTCAATGACTCAGTGCAACTGGGTCGCGCCCGGAGAATCGTTGGGATCGGGCTGGGCGTTATCTTTGTGCTCAGTTTCACGCCGTCGCCGTTTCAGTTCTAGGGTTCGATCAGCCTCATCGTGGCGCAGGTCCCCAGACCTGCCGTGTCGGTACTCCTACCGACACCTGTTTCCGAGCTGTCGAGATACCGATCCATCCATGCAAAGGTCCTCGGACGCGCATTTTCCGGGTGCCACGCGAGACCGAACCACACCCGTGGCCATAACACCAGCTTGGGACGCCCTTATTATTAGTCGTACTTGCCGGCGGCCAGCCCCTGGACAAAGACCACATCCCCTTCGAGAAAATCAAATGCGGGCAGATCAAGCGCTGACACCCACGACACTTGCTGAAATTGGTCGTAGTCGGGCGCGCTCGTGAATCCTGAAATGCGAAAGAACACCAGCAGGATGGCCGGGCGTCCGGGGTAGCGGTAGCAATACCGTGTGACCTCCTCACCAATGTCGGCATCGATCTTGAGCTCTTCCCGTAGCTCACGCCTCAGTGCCTGAGCCGGTTGCTCACCTGGTTTCACCTTGCCACCCGGAAACTCCCATTTCCCCGGATGATCCTGGTCAAAGCGGCGGCGGCAGATCAGGACGCGACCCCGCCGCTCGATGATGGCTGCTGCGACCGTGGTCATGAAACCAACCGCGTCAATGTGGTTCCCGGCACTTCGGGTACGGCATGCCGTGCCTGCCCCTACCCTTCGAGGCCCCGACAGATCTGTTTGGGGGCACAGTAAGCTGTGACGGTCTGTGCCCGTCAGGAATGTGAGCGTACTGTCGGAAGCTCGGTTCGCCCAGTTCCCCTGGACCGACCGGATTATACACAAGTGCCCCGCCGGCCAACGGCGCGCGCCCGAAAGTTTAAACATTCTCCGCCAGCCGGCCGATAACAGAATTGGGGAAGCTTTCATCATGCTGCCCATCTCATCCATCTTCAAGCCGGACCGGGATCAAGAGGTTCGTCGATCGGAGTCGCGGCCGCGCTCGCGTCTGGAATCTCGCGGCGAAGGCCTTGCGGACCGGCGCAAACGTTCTCGCCATAAGCCGGACCCTTGGGAAGACGGTCTCGAGGTCGATACCTTCGAACACGTCGCCGATCCCGAGGAGACACCGTAGCAGCCCCTGAAGAATGGGGACTGTCAACGATTTTCGCTTCCGCAAATGCTTTGTCTCCAGTATGGGGCAGACGACGAAAATCGGTGACTGTACCATTTTTTGAGGCGAATGATTTTCACCACGGGCCGCCTAGCAGCCCACCGCAGAAGCTAGGTTCGGCGAAAAACCGGGTACAGCCAACCAATTTGCTTCAGCCCGAGTGCGTTCTTTCCAGGGCCATGAAGGGGCGAATTGGTGGCCGTCCTTGGCAGTCCCCATTTTTCGCTCCTGCACGACCTTTGCCACGGGCCGCTAGCCCGGTCCGCCGCGAACCGGCGGCTTCATTCGGCCCGCGATACACCCCCTCTAGTCATCCCGTCTTGCACCTCACCTGTCGCCAGCCAATCCGGCGGTCCACTGTGGTATCGTCGTCCTCTTGCCGGTCAAAGACGGCCAAATGGTCAAGCAAATCCGCAAAGCGGTTGTTCTCGGCGCGGGGACTATGGGTTCCCGGATCGCCGCGCATTTGGCGAACGCGGGCGTCCCCTGCGTGCTGCTCGATGTGCCGTTGGAAGAAGGAGAGAGCCAAGCCAGCCGAAACTCGCTCGCTGCGAAAGCCCTAGCAGGGCTCCGCAAGTCGCGTCCCCCGGCCTTGTTTACATCCGAGACCGCGGGCCTGATCGAAATTGGGAACTTCGATGACGACTTGGAGCGGATCCAGGAAGCTGACTGGGTTATCGAAGCAGTGGTTGAGAATTTCGAGGTGAAGCGAACGCTACTCGCGAAGGTCGACGAACACCGCAAGAAGGGATCGCTCGTCAGCTCAAACACGTCCGGACTGCCGATCGGCGCACTAGCTGAGGGGTATTCCGCGGACTTCGGTAAACACTGGCTGGGAACCCACTTCTTTAACCCGCCGCGCCACATGCGGCTGGTCGAGATAATTCCGGGTCCGGAAACGAAACCGGAGGTTTTGGATTTCGTCTCCAACTTCTGCGACCGCCGTCTCGGCAAGGTCCTGGTGTACGCTTATGACCGCCCGAACTTCATCGCCAACCGCATCTTCCTATTCACGGTCATGCACAGCGTCAAGACGATGCTCGAGCAAGGCCTGTCCGTGGAGGAAGTCGATGCCCTTACCGGGCCGCTCATCGGGCGTCCCCGCATGGCCACCTTTCGATTGGCTGATTTCACCGGCATCGACGTGTGCTTGTTCATTGCCGAAACGCTTCATCGGCTGATTCCGGAGGACGAAAAACGAGACATCTACGATCCTCCCGATTTCCTTCGCCAAATGGTCGCCAAGGGCATGGCCGGCGACAAAGCCGGTCGAGGATTCTACACCAGGGGGAAAGGCGGGGCCGGAAAGAACCGCTTGGTGCTCGACCTCAACTCGATGGAGTATCGCAAGCCACGCCCACCGAAATGGCCGGTGTTGGAACTTGCTCAAAACATCGACGACGCAGGCGACCGGATCCGATTTCTTGTCCGCTCCGACGATCCGGTCGGACGTTTCTTATGGGCCACGATCAGCGAGCTGCTGCTTTACACCGCCGCTCGGATTCCGGAAATCACCGACGACATCGTCAGCGTCGACACGACCATGAAAGCGGGCTTCAACTGGCAGCTCGGGATCTTCGAGATCTGGGATCGCATCGGTGTTGAAGATTCGGTTGCCCGCATGAAGAAGGAGAAGAAGAGAATCCCGCCGCTCGTCGAGAAGGTTCTGCGATCACCCGAAAGGTCATTCTATACCGAGCGAAAGGGTAGGCCTTACTTCTTCGACCTTGGCTCGGGGCGTTTCAAGTCTATCGAGGAGCCGCCCAGCGCTCTTTCTCTGTCATCGATACGACGCTCGAAAGGGGTAGTCGAATCGAACGAAAGCGCCAGTCTTCTGGACCTGGGCGACGGTGTGGCTTGCGTGGAGTTCCATTCCAAAGCAAACTCGCTGGACGCCAAAGTTTCCTCGCTGCTCGAAAAGGCTATCGCTAAAGTTGAGACACGTTACGAGGGGCTGGTGATTGGCAACGAGGGTGAGAACTTCTGTGTCGGCGCCAACTTGATGCTGCTGCTGGAGCTGAGTCGCGCGAAACGCTGGGATAAGATCAACCGGGCGGTTAAGCAGCTACAAGAACTCTTTCGATTGCTGGGTAGCTCTAAGAAGCCCACTGTCGCCGCGGTTTTCCATCAGACTCTGGCAGGTGGATGCGAGCTAGCGATGCACAGCGATCGCGTGCAGGCCGCTGCTGAGTCCTATATGGGCTTGGTGGAGGTAGGGGCCGGGCTGATCCCGGCGGCCGGCGGGTGCACACAGCTCCTTCGCAGATACGCTGAAGGGCTTGGCCCGAACGACAATCTGATCCCGCCAACACGGGCCGTCTTCGAAAAGATTGGTATGGCCAAAGTCTCTTCGAGCGCCGCCGAAGCCAAACAGTGGCGATTCCTGCGTCCAGTGGACGCAATCACGATGAACCGCGACCGCCTGATTGCTGACGCCAAACAAGCGGTGCGAAACCTGGCCGCGGGCGGCTACGAACCTTCCCTACGGAGCGAAGTCCTTGTAGGGGGAAGGCCGGTATCGGCGGCTTTGGAGCTCGACATCTACTTGGCGCACGAAGGCGGCTACATCAGCGACTACGATCGCTACGTCGGCCGGAAGCTGGCCCACGTCCTGGCCGGCGGGCCCCTATCCCAAGCGAGTCTGGTCTCGGAAGACTACCTACTAGGCCTCGAGCGAGAAGCCTTCCTGAGCCTCTGCGGCGAGGAGAAAACGCAGCAACGGATGGAGCATATCCTCAAGACGAGCAAGCCGTTGAGGAACTAGGTCGTTCGATCTTTGCCGATTCACGCGGGTGTGATAATGACATTGTGAAACCTCCTCGTAGCAACATGGTCGCCATTACGTTGCGGCTCACGCCTGCGAAGTACCGGCAGCTACGCATAGCAGTCGCCAGTCGCGGTACCAGCATGCAGAAAGCGCTCGAACAGGCAATCGAGAGTTGGCTCGTCAGCGGAACCGAAGGGGGACCGGAGAGCAGGCCTCGACTCCAACTACGCGGTATTCTTCGTGGCACGGACGCGCTCCAGCTTCGTAAGAAAGAACGTCGCGAGGAGATCCAGCGGGATCGGAAGCGGATCTGAAGGAAACGCACGACCAAGGTACGCTCTGGGCGTCCCCGGCAGCGACAAATCCAGACCGCCAATTGCCGGCCCGTGAAATCGTCGACGAGTAGATCGGCTAGTACGAGGGACGTGGCCCTAACCGTTTTTCTCGGCGCATCCGCTGGGATCGTGGCCGCTTACCTCTACACCGTCCCACTTTTGTTCAGTGTTTTCTGGGAGAGAGCAGAACTCGCTGAGAGTGACCCGAACTGGGGAGGCGTCATTCTTGCATCGCTCGTCTATGGGGTTTTCGGGTTTATGGTGTCTGTCTGGTTCGTAGCACCGTTCGGCGGCTTGCTGGCGCTCGCCGCCCGCTTCTCGTCGCACAGGTACGGGTCGCGAACCGCTGCCATAACGACTGGAGTAGTGGGAGTCGTGGGCGGCATTCTGTTTGCCGCGGGGGTGGACGGCGCGGGAATTGCTGACGGACCATCGCTCTACGTCTCGCTGGCAGCATACTGCGGGTGCTTAGCGTTCTTGGGCGGATACTACTGTTCCAACCTCCTTTCATGGCTCGCCCGCCGAGGTCTCAAGTGACAAGCCCGGACTGGCCGCTATAATTGCAACAGGACATCACCGAACAGGCTCCTTCGAAAGCCCAGGCCTGAAGGTGCACGTTCTTCCCGACAAACCGCCAACCAGGACTCCACCATGCGCCAAGCCGCTCGTTGTCTGACGACCGCGATCTCGACCGCGTTTCTAGTGCTCGGCCTAGCCGCCGCACCGCCCGCGGCGAAAGAAAAGGTTCGTAAACCTTACGGTATTGAGGAGCGCGTGTTGTGGACCACGTCTAACGTTCATGGCACACCCGATCCACCAAACCCCTACCGCACGGCCGTCGCGTTCCCGAATCTGCAGTTCGACGAGCCGCTGACCATGACCGTCGTGCCAGGCACAAATCGCCTCGCGGTTGCCGAACGGTACGGCAAGATCTACACGTTCGAGAACGACCTGACCACCAGCCGCAAGGACCTGCTGCTCGACACCGGACGGACCACCTTCGGACTCGTATTCCATCCTCGGTTTGCCGAAAACGGGTACTTCTACGCATTCATGAACCTTCTCGACGACCCTAGTGATTTCATGCCCGACGGCAGCCGGGTATCACGCTATCAGGTTGAGACTCGTAGTCCCCTCCGGGCCGATACAGATTCCGAAGAGGTTCTCTTCACGTGGCGCGCGGGCGGGCATAACGGAGGCTGTCTTCAATTCGGTCCCGACGGCTACCTGTACGCCGCCATTGGTGACGCCAGCGGCATCGCCGACGGCCTGCACACCGGTCAGGATATCAGCGACCTCGCGGGATCAATCTTGCGAATCGACGTTGATCAGGCCAGCGGGGACTTGCCGTACACGATTCCCAAAGACAACCCATTCGTGGATGTGCCAGGTGCGAGGGGTGAGGTTTGGGCTTACGGCCTTCGTCAAGTCTGGAAGTTCAGCTTCGACCCGGCCACCGGCATTCTCTGGGCGGGAGAAATCGGCCAAGACCTCTGGGAAGAGATCATCCTGATCCAAAAGGGCGGCAACTACGGCTGGAGCGTCAAGGAAGGCAACCACCCGTTCCGCCCCAATCGCAAGGAAGGGCCGACACCGATTCTACCGCCGCTTCTTGAAGAGTCCCACACCGAAGCGCGCTCATTCACCGGTGGGTACGTTTATCACGGCAGCCGCCTCGAAGCACTGAAGGGAGCCTACATCTACGGCGACTATGACACGGGCAAGATCTGGGCGCTTCGAACCGACGGCGAAAAGGTGACCGAACACCGCGAACTAGTGCATCCCTTGCTGCGTCCGGTTGGGTTTGGACAAGACCCGGCCGGGGAAGTCTACATCGTCGACCACATCGGCGGCCAAATTCATCACCTGGTCCCTGCCCCGCCGCCCTCTGCCGACGCGCCGAAGTTCCCGCGCAAGCTGAGCGAAACGGGACTTTTCAGCTCCACGAAAGACCACACGCCTGTGCCCGGTTTGATTCCATACTCGGTCAACTCGCCGCTGTGGTCAGACGGTGCGGTCAAGCAGCGGTATATCGCCTTGCCCGACGATTCCAAGATCGAATACAACCGGATGATCTACCCCCAGCCCGCGCCCGCGGCTCCCCGCGGTTGGAAGTTCCCCGACGGCACGGTAATCGTCAAGACTTTCCTGATGGAAATGGAAACCGGCAACCCGAACAGTCTGCGTCGTTTGGAAACGCGGCTGCTGCACCACCGGCGTATGCCGGGAACCGATGAAACAGGGTCGCAGTTCTGGAGTGGCTACGTTTATGTCTGGAACGACGAGCAAACCGACGCCCACCTGTTGGATGCCGGCGGCGCCGACCTTGACTTGACGATCAAGGACGCCGCCGCGCCCGGCGGGAGCCGCGACCAGACGTGGCATTTCCCCAGCCGTGCCGAATGCATCGGCTGCCACACGACCCCCGCGAAATACGTCCTCGGCGTGAACACGCTGCAAATGAACAAAGACCACGACTACGGGGGCGCCATCGCCAACCAACTCAGCACTCTCGAGCACTTGGGCGTTTTCACCGAGCCGCTCCCGTGGCCCCCGGAGCATCTGCCCCGGCTCTACGACCATCGCGACGAAGGGGTGCCCTTGGACCTTCGTGCCCGCTCCTATTTGCAGTCGAACTGCGCCCATTGCCACATGAAATGGGGTGGCGGCAACGCCGACTTTCAAGTGCTGTTTACCTTGCCGCCCGAAGAGTTCGGAACGATTGATGTCCCACCCGCCCACGGAAACTTCGACATTCCCAACGCGCAGCTGCTGGCGCCGGGCGATCCTGAGCGCTCGCTGATCCATTTTCGAATGGGCAAGCTCGGCCTAGGCCGTATGCCGCATATCGCCTCCAATGTCGTGGACGAGCAGGCGGTGAAGCTCATCCACGACTGGATCAAGCAGCTGCCGCGTCCCGCGGGAAGCGCTGCGGCGTCTTCCAACAAGCTTGACTAAGTACATCATTTCGCAACTACGGCTACGCAAGGTGGCCTACTTCGGGCTCGATAAATCACGCCCGCAGCGGCGACCTGGTCGCTGCGGGCCGGAGGCCCGCGCCATTCCGGCCAGCTAGCCGCAACTTAACACGACGCGTTTCTACTGGTCCGAGCTGCCGTCGACGGACTCGGGCTTGCGGTGACATCCACGGCTTTCTTCGTCGAACGAAGAAAGGCCGGGCACTAGGTCAGCCACGGGGAATACACGAAGGCGGCGACAAGAGTGTCAGATCCTCTACAGATACTCCACTTCGGCGAACGTTCGTTTCTCAATCGATGCTTCAGTGGCCTCAATGACGCGGAGCGCATCGAGGGCATCGTCCAGAGTGGAAAGAGGCGGATCACCTTTTTCCAGGCAGCGCGTCAGCAAGTATTCGTAGACAAACAGGAAACTGTCCCGGTAACCACCGAGGTACCAGCTCGGAACTGATGTGTCACCGTAGTAACAATCGTTCCAGGAATGGGTGATGCCGCCCTCCGTGCCCAGGACCTTATACACAACGGTCCAGGGGCTGCTGGTTTTGTCGTCCACGCCAAAGCTGCCCCAGAGGTTGGCGATGACACCGTCCGGCAGCTCACAGAGGATCATCCCTTGGTCGTTAGAAGCTTTGTCGTCGAAGTGGATGTTCGAGGCCAAGGCTCCGACGCGCGCTGGGCGTCCGGCAAGAAACAGGGTCACGTAGGCGTGGTGGACGTGCAGTTCGCGCCACAGTACGTCGGGACGCCCCGAATCCGCCGGATGCTTCTGGTTGAAAAACATCCACAGGCTTGAGCCCGCATTTCCAATTTGATTTCGGCATCCCGACCTTGCAGCGGCCTTCAGCGTCTTTATTTATAGGGGTTCAAGCCCTGTCAGGACGCACGGAGGCCAACACCCAATGGGTGAAAAAGAAAACAAGCCGTTTCAGCTCACCTTCAACGGATTTCTCAAAGTCGATTTCCAAGGATCGCGCGTCACCTCGGATGGTGGCCTGATTCTCATTCGGGAACTGGACGAGCGGCTCGGACTGGGCAAGCTGATCGACGAGCATCTGACGGATTCGCGGCAAGGCACAAACAAGAAGTTCCCACTGGCCGACCTGGTGCGGCAATCGGTCTACAGCCGCCTCGCCGGCTACGAGGATCTCAACGATGCTGCCCGTGTCTCGGCTGACCCGACTTTTCGTCTGATCGGCTCGAAGAAGAACTGGGATCGCGGCGGGGCGCTTACGTCGCGTCTACAAAGCTTTGAGGCAGAGCTGCTGGCCAGTGAAGAGAACCTGCTTGGGCTGATGGCGGTGAACCGCGAGTTGGTCGCTCAAGCCCAAGCGCAGGACGAGTCCGAGCGTGTCGTGCTCGATATGGACTCCACGGAAAGCCCGGTCCACGGTCAGCAGGAAGGCAGCGCTTACAACGGCCATTTCGAGTCCACCTGCTACCACCCGCTGTTGCTGTTCAACCAGCACGGTGATTGTCTGGCGGCGAAGCTGCGAGCGGGTAACGTGTCCAGCGCCGAGGACTGGGACGAACTGCTGCTGCCCGAGATCGAGCGCCAACAGGGAGAAGGCAAGCAAGTGACGTTCCGCGCCGACGCCGCCTTCGCCAAGCCGGAGATCTACGAGGCGTTGGAGGATCGCGGAGTGGACTACGTCATTCGCATCCCAGCAAACAAGAACCTGGAGTTGGAGATCGAAGAGATTCTGTTCCGTCCGCCGGGCAGGCCGAGCCTGAAGCCACTAGTGCGCTACAAGAGCTTCCGCTATCAGGCCGCGAGTTGGTCGAAGCCTCGGCGGGTTGTGGCCAAGGTTGAGCACCACCAAGGCGAGTTGTTTCCTCGCGTCGGGTTCATCGTCACGAGCATGAGCTTGCCCAGTCGGTCGCTGGTGCGCTTCTACAACAAGCGCGGCACGGCCGAGCAATGGATCAAGGAAGGCAAGCAGGCAACCCACTGGACACGGCTGTCCTGTCATCGTTTCCGGGCAAACGAGGTGCGTTTGCAGTTGAGCGTGTTGGCCTACAACCTGGGGAACCTGTGGCGGCGGCTGGGGCTGGCGCAGAGGATCAAGAACTGGTCGCTGACGAGCTTGCAGCATCGGTTGATGAAAACCGGAGGGCGGCTGGTCAAGCATGCCCGCTATTACTGGCTGCTGTTGGCCGAGGGGCATCTCAACCGCAAGCTGTTCGCTGAGATGCTGGGGCGGATCTGGGCGCTGCCTGTGCCAGGCGGGTAACGGGCGACGGCTGCGACGGAGAAGAGACGCTGGGTTGCTGAAGAGGGAACTACTCGGAGCCGTGTCGGCGAAAAGCCCTCCAGCGAGCTGGAACGCGGCGATCGAGCGGCATTCAGCGACCCAAACGGGAGCGAACGGAGCATCGATCGTGAGAGGAAGACGAAGACCTTGCACCCGAGCCGCGGATTGGAGTATCCTGACCATCGCGGGATGGCCAAAACGGAAATTCCAGTTGAGAGCTTGCCAAGTTTGCCTTGTGTAATCAGCCCCTTGGCCCGTCGAATCGGCGGTGAATAGATATAGTTGTGCACCGGCATACATATACGGTCAGCCCGCTCCGCGGCGGACTTGAGCTTGTGAATCTCCTCAGCCGTCTGGCCGACAGGCTTTTCGACGAGAACGTGTTTGCCCGCCTCGAGGCACTTCATAGAGTGGGAAGCGTGCCGCGGACCCGGAGTGAGAACCGAAACGACGTCCACGGACGGGTCTTCCAGAAGCTCATCGAGAGCGTCATAGCCACGGGTGCCAAAGCGATCCGCGAACGCCGTGACGTTCTCGGAGTTTCGGCTGTAAACTCCCACCAGGCGGGCCTGGGGTAGCTGTTTCACCGCGGCCGCGTGCATGTGCGCCACTCCGCCAGTCCCAATGAAAGCAATGCCGATCTCTGGTTTCCCCATGTGACACTCTCAGCTAGTCGGCGCGCCCTCGCTCCGCGCCGGAAGGGTCTACGTCGCCTGGAAACCTCAAGTAGTAAAGGTATTGTCCCGCAAGCCTCTGCCGGCCAGCGAATCCCCGCGTCCCGCCGGTCTTAATCCAGCGGTTTCAGCTTGATGTTTTTGAACCACAGGTCCGCCCCATGATCCTGTAAGCCGATGTAGCCTTTGTGAGGGTGATTTTTATAGCCGACGTCAAACTTATGCCGCGTACCGTCGGGCCGCTTGTGGGGTTCGGTGAACTCGGCGAGGTCGATGCGCGTCACATCTTCGCCGTTTAGGTTGACGGAGATGATGTTCCTGTTCACCGTGATCTCGGTATGGTTCCATTCTCCCGCCGGCTTCATCGCGTTTCGGGTGGGCTTTACCAAGTCGTAAATCGCTCCGGTGTCATGGTAGCCGGCTTCGGTCGTATCGTCGATTGCGACCTCGATTCCATTAAAGGCGACACTCCGGCCGGGAGGCGACTCCTCGAGAGAGAAGGTCTTCACAAAGATACCGCTGTTACACCCGGGGCTGAGCTTGAAATCGAGCGAGAGAATGTAGTTCTCCCAAATCTTTTTGTGAACCACCATGTAGGCCCCGGACTTGTGCGGATTGATGCTGCCCTCCTCGATAGGCCGCTGGCTGGGCTCGCCCGTCTCGGTCATCCACTCATCGAGCGACTCGCCGTCAAAGAGCAGGATCCAACCTGCTCCCTTCTCCTCGGGGGTCAGAACGTTGTCTGCCGGCTCGGCGGTCGACATGCCCGCGTTTTCCGCCGTAGCCATCTCCTCGCCGGCCGGCGGAGAGCAGGCCCAAATAGAGATGACGAGCAGCCATAGAATTGTCTTCATTTCGGATCATCCTCCCTTGGAGTGTGAGAATTCAAAAACCGACGTTGTTTCCCGCCAAAAGGACTGCCCACGATATTAGTATCAACCGCGATCAACCGCCACGCGCCTTATAGATTTTCCCCCGAATCGTCGGCCAGTCGGCGTCTGTCCGGAGCCCCGAGCCACGGAACGGATGTTTGCGCAGTCTGAACGACTTACCTTTACTTCCAAGAAGCTGTCGCAAACCGGCTTCGAGCACTTGTTTCAGCGACAAGCCGTGCGCTGCCGCGTAGCTCTTGGCTTCAGAAAGCAAGCCGTCGGGTAGCTCTACGGTTGTCTTCATAGGTACATTCTTGCATGAAGCTATAAATATGGGTACAAGAATATGGGCATACGGTCTCAACTGCGCTTTGGGGCCATTCCTGCCCCTGCCCGCCCGCAAGCCTCTGCGGTAGCTCCTAGTTCTCTCCGGCCGGTGCATCAGCCGGGCCGGGCGGCAAGATCTTGATCTCGATCACATCGCCTACTTTTACAGCTTGGTCAACCCGCCTAAGGGCCTCCGATGGGTGAGAGCCACCAGCCCTGGGGCTAGGGGCGTTGTCGTTCAATTCTTCTGTGCCCCATGCCTCCAGGTTTACGCCGACGGTGCTCCCCTCGAAACGTTCCGGGTCGCGCTTCACCCAGGACACGACGGCCCCCAGCACCCCGACCCCCTCCACACCGGCAACGCAGAGTCTCTCACCATTTGCAGCCACTTCAAATCGCATCCCCCCATCGTAAAAGAGCCCGGCGACCGGGCTCCATAGTATATACTAAGTATCACTGCTGTCCGGTTAAAAGTCGAATAGAATCAATTGGTTGGGGTCATAGGGGGATTCGTTTGGGGAGTCGGATGGCTGGAGTGCCTGTAAAAGGGGCATTTTTTCGAATTGCGTAACGCTGAGAATCTGTAGAATCTGGTAAAGACTCGCTTCCAGCCCGAGGCGTTTCCGGACGATGGCGATGAGCACGTAAATCGAGACAGCGATCCAGATCTGCGTCTTGACGGCGTTCTCGCTGGTGCCGTAAAACGAGTTGATTCGCAGATGTTGCTTGATCCACTTGAAGAACAACTCAATCTGCCAACGCGACTTGTAGATGTGGGCGATGGTCAGCGCCGGGAGCGCGAAGTTGTTGGTCAGAAACTTCAGCCGCTTGTTCGTCCGGGCGTCGAAGTAACTGACCCTCCGCAACGGGTCGGGATAGGCTTGGGCCGATTCGATGGCAGCCAGTATGACGGTCTGATCCGAGCGCAAGCCCGTGGATTTGTCGACGGGATGCGAGTAGCGCCGTTGGAGCAAGATGTTCTTCTTGGTTCGCACGACGAAGAACGACGAGCAGAGAGTGAACACGAAGAGGCGTTCGAAATCGACGTAGGCCCGATCCATGACGTAGAACGCGCCGGCCTCCGGGCCGATCTCGTCGAGGATGTTGATGTCGTGCACTTTGCCTCCAGTAATGCGGATGAACGTGGGAATATTGCCGTGCAGATCCAGCAGCGTGTGCATCTTCACGGCGGCTTTTTGCTTGCGGAATCTCGCCCACGGAAACAGCGACAGGCAGAGGTCGATTGTTGTCGAGTCGAGAGCGTACAGAGTCTGGTCCAAGTCCACACCGATCGGGTCGTGGGCATATAACGGCCGTGCCATGCCAATCAAGACCTGCGCGAAGTCCGCGTAGATCCGCCAGTCGCGCGACTCGTTCGCGTCGGCCAGTGTCGAGCGCGCTACCCTGCCGCGGAATCCCATGTGGTAGAGTTTGCCGTGCATCGAACGCAGGCACGTCTCGATGTCGCGGAGGCTTGCCCGATAGGTCAGCTGGGCGAATGCCATCGCAAGAAACTGATCCCAGCAGGAGAAACTTTTCAGATAGGAATCGCCGCGGTAGCGCGATACACATTTCTGAAACTCTTTGCTCGGTAGGTGCTCGATCAGTTGGGAGAAAACCGTACGGCCAAGGTTCATCCCTCATTGTGCCGCGTCCGGATGCTCCGTTCAGGCGACCATTTGCGGCCTCGGGATTTCAAATCGTTCCCGGGCAAAACAGGCCATAAGACATTGAACGGTCGAGACTTACCGTCCGATGGCGCGACTTTCCCCGGACAGCACTGACTAAGTATATATACTAGGACTCCGAGAGGGAAACGGTGAAAAAAGCCAAACTCTTCAAAAACGGCCAGAGTCAAGCCGTTAGGCTGCCCAAGGAATTTCGCATGCCGGGTACCGAGGTGGGCGTGCGGAAGGTAGGCACCGCGGTATTGTTAGTGCCGATCGAGCGCGGCTGGGACAGCCTGTTTGAAAGTCTTGCGGAATTCTCCGACGACTTTCTGACCGAGCGAAGCCCGGCCCCTCCCCAGCATCGAGAGGAAGCTTTCCGGTGAGGCGTCTCCTCGACACTAACATTTGCATCTACTTGATCAAGAGTAAGCCGCCTAGGGTTTTGGAACGGTTCCGTGGCTATGAGGTGGGCGATGTGGGCATCTCCTCGATTACGCTTGCCGAGCTTCAATACGGAGCGGCCAAAAGCCACTTTCCAAAGAGAAACTTCCGGACGCTGGAGAAATTCGTCCTCGCGTTGGAAGTGCCGACCTTTGACTCCCAGGCCGCCGCGGCTTACGGACCACTGCGAGCAAAGCTTGAGCGACAAGGAACCCCGATCGGATCGATGGACCTGTTGATCGCTGCCCACGCTCTGTCTCTTGGCGTCGTTTTAGTCACAAACAACGCAAGGGAGTTCCGTCGTGTGAAGGGTTTGCGAGTAGAAAACTGGGCGTAATTACTTTCCCGAGGGATCCCCCACCCTTTCCCAACCTTTTCCTTCATGACCGAATTGAAAGACCTCGGGATGTACAATCTCCGCAAGGATTTCGAGTGACTCAACAAGCCGGGGGCCGGGCCGATTGAAGTATTGATTCCCATCGGCCACGTAGACCCGGTTCTGTTGAACAGCTTTTAACGTCGGCCAGCCAGGATAAGACGCGAGAACAGGCAAGTCCTCCCGCGTGCGGGGAATATCGAAACCGCAAGGCGAGATGAAGATAATGTCCGGGTCTTCGGCTACGAGTTGCTCAAACGTCATTTCCGGCGAGTGCGTTCCCGAAACGCCAAACAGATTCTCGCCGCCTGCCATCTGAACCAGCTCCGGCATCCAATTGCCCACCGCCATTAAGGGATCGACCCATTCAACGCAAGCGACCGTGGGTCGGCTTTTGAGTGGCCGGGCCTCGGCCTCGATTTCCTGCATCCTTTGTTGTAGGTCGGCCACCAACCGCACACCGCTGTCGGTCACCCCAAGGCCGGAGGCGACTCGCACGATATCCTGCCAAAAATCAGCCAGGGTATTGGGTTGCAAGGAAATGATCTCCGCTTCAGACTCGGTGAGTTCCTCCAGTGCGCGTTCGACATCCCGAAGGCTGACGGCGCACACCTCGCATTGCGACTGGGTAACAATGTGCGTCGGCGCAAGCTCCCGTAACTTTTCGGAGAAGACCTCGTAGACGCTGAGAGCATCCTCGGCACTCGAAGCGCGCAGCACCGACTTGACCCTGTCATCGATCTCCCGGCTACTCCCTGCAGGGTCGAACCGCGGCTTCGTACAGACCGGCAGGCTGGTTACGGAAGGCGGGTAGTCGCACTCGTGCGAACGGCCGACCAGCGAATCCTCGAGACCAAGCGCGCAGATGATCTCCGTAGCACTAGCAATCAGAGAAATGATTCTCAAATCGAACCCCGCTACCCAACGATCCCCCGCTCAATTCCCATCGCCTTGAGACGAGACGCTAGTGTTGTCGGCTTTACCCCTAAGAGCTCCGCTGCACCACCCGATCCCGAAACCTTCCCTTTCGCCTTCTTCAAGGCGGTCAATAGATTATCGCGTTCCCGGGTTCTTAGTTCTTCGTAGGTGAGAACTTCTTCTTCTGCATTCGGGGCATCTACACTCGCAGTCGGAGCGGCGGCCTTCTTCTCCGGGAGAGAGCCCGGCAAATCAAAGTACAACTCACCACCACGGGCCCTGATCACGGCGCGCTCTATGACGTTCTGCAGCTCCCGAACATTTCCTGGCCATTCGTAGCTTTGCAGTGTGTTGACGTGCCGCTGCTTGAGTTTGGGCTTCACAAAGCCGAGACGCTGGCAAGTCTGACTCAGGAAGTGGGCGGCTAGGAACGGGACGTCTTCCACCCTTTCCCGAAGGGGCACGACCTCAACAGGGAATACGCTCAAGCGGTAGTATAAGTCCTGCCGAAAACGCTTCTCCTCTACGTCCTTCTTCAGGTCACGATTCGTGGCCGCGATAATCCGGACGTCTACTTGCTGAGTTTTCTCTTCTCCGATCCGCTCGAAAGTGCCTTCCTGCAGGACGCGCAGGAGTTTGCTTTGCAGCTCGAGCGGGATCTCCCCGACTTCGTCGAGGAAGAGCGTTCCACCGTCGGCCAACTGAAAGCGCCCTGCCCGGTCTCGCACTGCACCGGTGAAGGCACCCTCAACGTGTCCGAAAAACTCACTCTCGAAGAGTTCCCGGGGGATCGATCCGCAGTTGACTCGAATCATAGGTCGGTCGCTGCGCCCGCTACGCTCATGGATGGCTCGGGCCACCAGCTCTTTGCCGGTTCCGGACTCACCCAGAATCAGTACACTTGTGTCCGCGGGCGCGACAAGCTCGACCTGCGCGAGCACCTTCCGCAAGGCCGAACTCTCGCCGACAATATCCCCGAAGGCATGAGCGACCTTGACCTCCTCGCGAAGATACTCGTTTTCTAGCTCGAGCTGGGAACGAAGCTCCTGAATCTGTTCGAAGGCGCGCGCGTTCGCAATCGCTGACGCTGCATGGTCTGCCACCATGCGCAGCCACACCAGGTTTTCATCGACCATTGGCGTCCGAGCGAAGACCCCAAATACGCCCAACACCTCGCCCTTGCAAATCAAGGGCTGCCCACCAAAGCCCAC
Organism: Bryobacterales bacterium; assembly: GCA_965248205.1. Lineage (GTDB taxonomy): Bacteria > Acidobacteriota > Terriglobia > Bryobacterales > UBA6623. The sequence continues at coordinate 5,142,051 of CBDFIS010000006.1, read as the reverse complement.
AATCCTTTCGCGCTTTGCCCACTCCGGGCGCGCGATCCATCCTCCCTCCTGAGCGATGTCGGCGACCTCTACAGGCTCACCGGTAGCGCCAATGCGGCCTACCTTCCGGATGCCCAACGGGAAGCGTCGAAAATTCCCATCGATTCGGTCCCATTCCGGATCACTGGATACCAGCGAACTCCCGGCGCTGGCGACCAGGTGCAGGCACGCGGTCTGATCCGGGCACTCGGGTCGCATCCGACACGAATCACAAATGTCCCCGGGTTTAGTCAGCCAGATGCGTGCCAATGCGACGCTTGGCTGTTCTGCGATCCGGCGAACAATCATCCACAACAGCGCTTCCACGCGCAGCTCTTGCCCCATGTCCACAAGCAGGCGCTTAAACGATTCCACGTCAGGCTGGTGGTCACCGTCTCGCTTCACAGTAAATCAAGTTTTAATGAAATCTCGTGATTTGTCAACTGGAGTTCGTAAATTTACGAAATGTCGTGACCCAAACATATGCCGGCTGTGTTCTTCAATGCCTTGTTAATCAAGGGATTACAGCCCCTGGAGGACTTTGGTCCCGTAACTGCTCTAGCAAGTGACATCTGAAACAGGGGTGCTCGGGACCCAAGAGGCCAGGACATGACCAATAGCCAAGCAATGGTGAGAGAAAACGTCGAATGGCAGTGTGTGGACTACGGCGCTGATCGCTTTCTGGTCGCCAGTTACTCCGCCACGGACAACTGGAGATCGCGTCCATCAATCGCCCCTTGTGACTGGTCGTCCAGCACATCTACACGCAAACCACAAGCGGAAAAAGGAGACCGAAAATGAACACCCGTAAATCAAACAGATTCGCGCTAACCTTCCTAATTCTCGGCTGGGCTACCACGGCGGTTGCCGCGGTCGGCACCGGGGATGCCAGGGAACACGAAGTCACGAAAGTTATGCACCGAACCGTCGAAATCGACGGGCTAGACATCTTCTACCGGGAAGCCGGCCCGAACGACGCGCCGACCATCCTGCTGTTGCACGGATTTCCGACGTCATCCCGTATGTTCCGAAACTTGATCCCGGCGCTGGCTGAAAAGTTCCACGTAGTTGCTCCCGACTACCCCGGTTATGGAAGTAGCTCCATGCCGGCGCTCGATGAGTTCGAATACAGCTTCGATAGCCTTGCGAAGGTCGTCGAGGCCTTCACCGAGCGGCTGGGACTGAAGAGGTACAGCATCTACCTCATGGACTACGGCGCCCCAGTTGGCTTTCGCCTCGCCGTAAAGCACCCCGACAGGGTGCACGCTCTCATCGTTCAGAACGGCAACGCCTATGAGGAAGGTCTGCGGGACTTCTGGAAGCCCATCAGGGCCTATTGGAAGGACAAGACGCCCGAGAATGCTAAAGTTCTCCGCGACAACTTGCTGACCATTGAAGCCACCGAGTGGCAGTACACCCACGGTGTTCGAAACCCCGAGACCATTGCTCCCGACAACTGGTTCCATGACCAGTACCTGCTCGACCGTCCCGGGAACAAGGACATTCAGATAGAGCTGTTCTATGACTATGGCTCGAACCCGCCGCTCTATCCCGAGTGGCAGGCCTACCTGCGCAAACACCAGCCGCCTACGTTGATCGTTTGGGGAAAGAACGACCACATTTTCCCCGCGGAGGGAGCCTTCCCGTACAAGCGTGACCTGAAGAACCTCGAGTTCCACCTGCTAGACACAGGCCACTTCGCTCTGGAAGAGGAAGGCGGCCTGATCGCTAGGCTGATCCAGGATTTCCTCGGACGGAGGGTCGAAGCAAAGAGTGCAGCCGACAGTCGGGGCGACTGATGGTTCAATTCGAAGCTGCGGTTGTAAGGGGGGCCGTGGGCCAGCCCGCAGGTAGCGGCTCCTTGCGGGAAGGAGACTAAGTGATGAAAACCCCAATCAGTGACATTGCGTTCACACCAAACTACACCAAACGTTAAAGCAGCGCAAGAAAAGCGTGGATCGAGATCAGCCTACTCCAAGATGGAACAACGCGGCGGCTGGCAGGACACGGTCACACCGCAGCTCACCGAGTTCATTGCCGAACGCGACTCCTTTTACCTTGGAACGGCTACCGCTGACGGGCAGCCATACATCCAGCATCGTGGTGGCCCGAAAGGGTTCCTAAAGGTACTGGACGAACATACGCTGGCCATGGCCGACTACGCGGGGAACGCCCAGTACATCTCGCTCGGCAACTTGGCGGAAAACGACAAGGCTTTCGTCTTCCTGATGGATTACCCGAGTCGCCAGCGGATCAAGATCTGGGGTACGGCCGAGTTCGTGGAAGACAATCCAGAGTTGCTGGACCAAGTCGCCGACGCCGACTACAAAGCCAGACCCGAACGGGTGCTGGTCTTCCACGTGAAAGCATGGGACATCAACTGCACCCAGCACATTACGCAGCGATTCACGGTTGAACAGGTTACTGAGGCGACGGGTAACCTCCGAGAGCGCATTCAAGAGTTGGAAGCGGAGAACGTCACTCTGCGAAAGAAGCTCGACCTGCCGACACCTAGATCGGCAACTCCTGAAGCAGTCTCAGAGCTCGCAGGGTGGCGGGTTTCCTAGCTTTCTCTAACGCAATGAAATGGCGCCGTCGGTTTGGATTGACGCGCAATCAAAACCTAAACTTCACATCACCTGCGGCGGCAAATTGCTAAGTCCATGCGATACCAATTCTTAATCGACACCTACGAAACCGAACGCCTCAAAGTCCTCAGTGTCTGGAGCATGTTCCACGACGGCGATTTGCCGGTTCGCCCTCACGCCACGGATAGACGTGGTCGCAGCGTGCTCGAGCAGATGGTCCACCAGTGCGTCAGCGAGGACCTGTGGTTCCGCACAATGCTGGGTCTTGACGTAAGCGCTCCTCCATTGGCGAAACAAGAGACCCGATTGGGATTCATCCGCAGATATGCTGAAGACTCCGGCAAGCGCCTCGATATCCTGCGATCCAAGGACGACGCTTGGTGGGAAGAAATAGTTCAGTTCTTCAATACGAACCGTTCCCGCGCCTGGGTCATGACACGGCGCATCGCGCACACTTCCCACCACCGCGGACAGCAAATGGCAATGCTGCGGATGCTCAACCGCGTTCTCCACAGCAATTACGGACCAACAGCCGACACGGGCGGCCTCATGCAAAACAACGCGCCGGTGATTTACGCCTATCCCGACGTTGAAACGCTGCTCGACGCCGAGCCGCGGGGAGGCGCCAAATCCCAACTGCCGGGTCCGGGCAACGACCCACCAACGGAAAGGCCGTAGTCAAACGGCCGGTTGCTCAGGAGCCTAGACGTAACGGCTGTCGACGAGCGGATCGCACCATCCGTCCCCAACACCCAATGTCGTCAGCTCCTGGGATGGTGCTCGTCGTACACCTTGCGCAGCCTTTCGCGGAGCACATGGGTGTAAATCTGCGTAGTCGAGATGTCGGCGTGGCCCAACATGATCTGCAAGCTCCGGAGATCAGCCCCACGCTCGAGTAAATGCGTCGCAAAACTGTGCCGCACGACGTGCGGGCTCAGTTTTCCGGCGATGCCGGCCTGCAGCCCGTAACGCCGGAGCAGGTTCCAAAAGGCCTGACGCGTAAGCAGACTTCCCCGAGCTGTGACAAACAAGTACTCCGAGTTTTTGCCCTTGAGAATCCTGGATCGGTCATTCTCCAAATAGCTCTGGATGGCTCCCAGCGCCTGTCTCCCTACCGGCACAAGGCGCTGCTTGCCACCCTTCCCAGTTGCCCGCACAACCCCCAACTCCATGTTCAGGTGGTTTCTCTTTACCGAAATCAGTTCAGAAACTCGTAAGCCTGTCGCGTAAAGCAGTTGCAGCATGGCGCGGTCCCGGCCACCTAAGGGTTTTGAAGTGTCCGGCGTCTCCAGGAGCCGATCCACATCATCGAGGGCCAGGAATCTCGGCAACTGTTTCCATTGACGAGGCGCGACGAGTTCGGCCGTCGGGTCGACGCTGGTCCGACCGTGCTGCATCAAGTAAACATAGAGGTTTCGCAGACTAGCCGTGTAGCGAGCGATCGACCGGCTGCTCAGGCCGGCACGATAGAGCGAGTCGACAAACTCGTTCAGATCCCTGCTGCGGGCTTCCAGCAGCATCACCCGTCGCTCCGAGCAAAAGCCCTCGAACCGCCGCAAGTCCCTCTGGTAAGCAGCCAGGGTGTTAAGGGCCAGTCCTTTTTCAATCCGGCAATAGTCCAGGTACTCTTGAATCAGAGTTTCCAAAACTCAGGCCAACACCTTAAAAATCAGTCACTTATCACCAGTGGCCGAGGTTGACACCTTGTCCCGGGGCATATTAGCATACCGGCAACGGGCTCGTATTTTTTGGGCTTGATCTGCAGCGGGAATTTAGTGACTGCCTCGACGACAAAGAAAGTTTGTGTACGCCGATTTGACGGTCAGCTGATCAACGGGTACGTGGCACCTCAGACCTACCTGCGCGCGGAAGGCGCCGAGGTGCTCGACCGATCCGCGCAAGCTTTCGTCGTGCCCTATCAGGAAATCAAAGCCGTCTACTTCGTCCGCGACTTCGACGGCGACCCGATTTCTCGGCAGAAAAGCGTCTTTACCTCCCGCCCTAAAAAGGACGGCCTGTGGGTCCGACTGTCGTTCCGAGACGGTGAGATCCTCGAGGGGATCCTGGCAAACAATCTGCTGCTGGTCCCCGACCAGGGCATGACGATTACCCCGCCGGACCCGAACGCCAACGCCCAGCGCGTTTTCGTCCCCCGCGAGGCCCTAAGCGAAGTGACGGTACTCGGCGTTATCGGTGCCGCGGCGCGCCGCGGACGAAGAAAAGCTGCCGAGCCATCCAAAGACCAGATCGAGTTGTTTGAGAACAAACCTTCCGAGTCGTAAGGACGGCCCTTGGACAACGAGACTGAGCCGGCTCCCGTTCTGGTAATCACAACACCTCAATTACACTCGTGAACCTTTGTTTCGGACGTCCGGTCGCCCACGACGAAACTGTCGAACACCTCAACGTTGCCGTCTTTGTCAACAAACTCGAAATCAACTCTCATTGGCCGCGGCGGAGGGTACCGATCTTCCAACCTGTCGACGAGACGGCGCAGGTCGCGGAAGTGTAGTCGGATCATCGCTTGTCCTCCGGGTTTGGCGAGAAGTTGGTGGGCAGATTCATTTTCCAGTGGACGTTTCCGCGGCATGGAATCGGCATAGCTGAAGCCATAGTCGAAAGGCCGCTGAAGCGGCCTGGCATTCCGTCGGTCCCGTTGCACCAGCCGTAAAACGGCTGGCCTAGCAAGGACTCAGAAAAGCCGCGTGAACGCGGCTCGAAAGTCAGGTGAGCCGCCTGGCGCGCCTGGCGGCTGCCAGGACGAACAAGATTGTTTGTCCCTACTGGGATCGACCGATAGCCGACGGCCGCAAGTCTCGGCAAAACGAGCGCCGAGCTATGCGCTACGGTCTCTTCCATGCCCCTACAACCTTTGCGTCCAGCTCGGAATCCCAGGAAGCAAGTCGAGCATCCATGGCCGCTGAGTGAACGGTATTGGCGTTCACGCTGCTTTTGGGGGCCGTTTCTAGATCGCCCGTTGTACGGCTGGTCGGGGTGCTCGTCACCCATCCCATCGTAAGAGCTTGTTTCAACGAGCTCTCTAGTCACCGCCCGCCCTCCCGGTCCGGCGCGTTGTCTTCGAGGACGGCTACGCGGTCGGCTAGGTCGCTGTAGGCACCCGAGCGGAACGCCAAATCGATGGCCGCACGGACGAGCGAGGCCCGGCCGACCTCGATGCGGTCCTTGGATTCGATGAGGTTGAGCATCGCCTCGACGGCCCGGGACGCGCCGTGTTGCAGACGCAGCGAGGCATGGGAGAGAGCTTCCTCGCGGAGCTGGCGCAATTTGGTTTGAAAACCTTCGTCCTCACGCAGCCAACGGCGGAGGGTGCTATCGCCGACGCGGGCCTTGCGAGCAGCGGCCGCTACGGAGCGGGCCTCCAGCAGCGCCATAAGGGCTCGTTTTTGAGATTGCGTGACAGCGTCTCTCGGAAAGCCTCTATTCTCGTCCCTATGAGCAGATTCGAGCAGATTATCGCTAAGATTCGTGTCCATCAACCCGAGGACCCCCTTTTCTATTTCGAGCATACACCACAGGTTCAAGGTTTTTGTCGTTCGGGAACCTATGTTATTGATTCTGTTGGGTTGGAATGTTGTGACTGGTGGGGACAGGCGTCAGCAGATTGGGGTTGTTTGGGGTTAGGGGAAAACGGCCGCGGATCCGGAGGGCGAGCGATGTGCGGAGAGGAAAAGGGCCTGCGTGGCGCCCGGCTAGATCGCGCTACGGGCTTGCCTCCGAGCGAGGGGCTGATTTGCAGGCGCGTCGGATGTTACAGTATGTGAGGACCCACTCGACAGATTTTGTGCCATGTTTCGTGGCATTTGAAACAAACGTTAGACCCTACGCTGTCCTCGCCGTGATGGCGATGTTATCGGGACCTGACTCGCTGTGCGCGAAAGAGTGCCGGGTGGGTCACACTCTTTTTTGAAGGATGTCCAGGCTCGCTAGCCTTAAGTCGACGGCGACCCTCAGCGACCTAGCAAACTTACTGCAGTTCAAGCCTTCCGCACTCTCCTACATTTTGTTCAAGCAGCCAGCGGCGGTCAAATATAGGACATTCGATATCCCCAAGCGGAGGGGCGGGACGCGCACCATTGAGGCGCCTATTGACGCCTTGAAGTTCGTGCAGCAGAGACTCTCCGTGTTGCTCCAGGATTGCGTTGATGAAATTAACGAGGCTAAGAACCGAAAGGATCGGGTTGCGCATGGGTTTAAGCGCAAACGATCGATCATCACCAACGCAGGGCAGCACCGCAACCGCCGCTACGTTTTCAATATCGACCTGGAGGACTTTTTTCCTTCAATCAACTTCGGCCGGGTACGCGGGTACTTTATCCGGGACAACAATTTCGCACTGGACGAAGATGTGGCGACAGTGATAGCGCAAATCGCTTGTCACGAAAATGCTCTGCCACAGGGGAGCCCATGCTCGCCCGTGATATCCAATTTGATCGCCCACGTCCTCGACATGCATCTCGTGCGCCTCGTTTCGACGGTCGGGTGCACCTATTCGCGGTACGCGGACGATCTGACGTTTTCGACGAACAAGAAGGCCTTTCCCGCAGAGATCGCGTTGCAATCCGAGACCGAGCCGCATCTTTGGGTGCCAGGCGTGGATTTGCAGAGGCTCATAAGGCACTCCGGATTCCGGATAAATCCCGCCAAAACGCGCATGCTGTATCGGACTTCACGCCAGGAAGTCACAGGCCTGGTTGTGAACAAGAAGATTAACATCCGCCGTGAATACAGGCACACTGTGCGGGCGATGGTTCATAGTCTTCTCAATAAGGGTTCGTTTGAGGCCTATGCGGCGACCGAAAACTCTGGAACAGTAAATATTAAAAAGCGACACGGTACGGTAAACCAGCTGCATGGAATGTTGGGTTTTATTGATAGCATCGATCTCTACAACAAGAAAAATGCGGAAGGGTCGAAAGCCTCCATTCGTCTCTCAAGTAAGGATCTCTCAAGTAAGGAGCTGATGTATCGACAGTTTTTGATTTACAAAGATTTCTATACAGCTGAAGCCCCTGTCATTATTTGTGAGGGTGAGACGGACAACGTGTACCTGACCCATGCTATTCGTAGTCTTGCCGCAGAGTTCCCTAGATTGGCGGAGATCACGCCGGAGAGAAAAATACGTCTGAAGGTGAGACTCTACAAATGCCACCGGTCGAGCACGGGACGCATTGTTGGCCTTCGGAGTGGGGGCAGCGGTTCTCTGGCCAAGTTCATAGCCACTTACAAAAAGGATACTGAAAAATTCAATGCTCCGGGTCTGAAGAACCCTGTGATAATCCTCTATGACAACGATTCGGGGGCAAAAGCGATACGCAGTGCGATTGAGCAGGCTAGTCGCAAGAAAGTGGAGAGGACCGAGCGTTTCGTTCATGTTGTTCGGAATCTCTATGCTGTACCGACTCCGCTCAACGGTGCAGAGGAATCGAGGATCGAAGAGTTTTTTGACGTGAGCCTGAAGTCGACCGTAATCGGCGGCAAGACGTTCCATCACAAAAATGGCTTCGACGTAGCGAAGCACTACGGCAAGAAGATCAAGAAGATCTTTGCTGACCAGGTCGTTAAGAAAGGAGCAAACTCCATCAACTTTGAAAAGTTCCGTCCGCTCTTGACGAATCTAGGATCGGTAATTGAATCGCACGCTGCAGCAGTTTCGGGGGCTTCGGCCAGTAGTCACTTGGGAGCAGTGCTGTCCGGGGAAAGTCGCGCCATCGGACGGTAAGTCTCGACCGTTCAATGTCTTATGGCCTGTTTTGCCCGGGAACGATTTGAAATCCCGAGGCCGCAAATGGTCGCCTGAACGGAGCATCCGGACGCGGCACAATGAGGGATGAACCTTGGCCGTACGGTTTTCTCCCAACTGATCGAGCACCTACCGAGCAAAGAGTTTCAGAAATGTGTATCGCGCTACCGCGGCGATTCCTATCTGAAAAGTTTCTCCTGCTGGGATCAGTTTCTTGCGATGGCATTCGCCCAGCTGACCTATCGGGCAAGCCTCCGCGACATCGAGACGTGCCTGCGTTCGATGCACGGCAAACTCTACCACATGGGATTCCGCGGCAGGGTAGCGCGCTCGACACTGGCCGACGCGAACGAGTCGCGCGACTGGCGGATCTACGCGGACTTCGCGCAGGTCTTGATTGGCATGGCACGGCCGTTATATGCCCACGACCCGATCGGTGTGGACTTGGACCAGACTCTGTACGCTCTCGACTCGACAACAATCGACCTCTGCCTGTCGCTGTTTCCGTGGGCGAGATTCCGCAAGCAAAAAGCCGCCGTGAAGATGCACACGCTGCTGGATCTGCACGGCAATATTCCCACGTTCATCCGCATTACTGGAGGCAAAGTGCACGACATCAACATCCTCGACGAGATCGGCCCGGAGGCCGGCGCGTTCTACGTCATGGATCGGGCCTACGTCGATTTCGAACGCCTCTTCGTGTTCACTCTCTGCTCGTCGTTCTTCGTCGTGCGAACCAAGAAGAACATCTTGCTCCAACGGCGCTACTCGCATCCCGTCGACAAATCCACGGGCTTGCGCTCGGATCAGACCGTCATACTGGCTGCCATCGAATCGGCCCAAGCCTATCCCGACCCGTTGCGGAGGGTCAGTTACTTCGACGCCCGGACGAACAAGCGGCTGAAGTTTCTGACCAACAACTTCGCGCTCCCGGCGCTGACCATCGCCCACATCTACAAGTCGCGTTGGCAGATTGAGTTGTTCTTCAAGTGGATCAAGCAACATCTGCGAATCAACTCGTTTTACGGCACCAGCGAGAACGCCGTCAAGACGCAGATCTGGATCGCTGTCTCGATTTACGTGCTCATCGCCATCGTCCGGAAACGCCTCGGGCTGGAAGCGAGTCTTTACCAGATTCTACAGATTCTCAGCGTTACGCAATTCGAAAAAATGCCCCTTTTACAGGCACTCCAGCCATCCGACTCCCCAAACGAATCCCCCTATGACCCCAACCAATTGATTCTATTCGACTTTTAAGGCGCATTTCCAATTTGATTTCGGCATCCCGACCTTGCAGCGGCCTTCAGCGTCTTTATTTATAGGGGTTCAAGCCCTGTCAGGACGCACGGAGGCCAACACCCAATGGGTGAAAAAGAAAACAAGCCGTTTCAGCTCACCTTCAACGGATTTCTGAAAGTCGATTTCCAAGGATCGCGCGTCACCTCGGATGGTGGCCTGATTCTCATTCGGGAACTGGACGAGCGGCTCGGACTGGGCAAGCTGATCGACGAGCATCTGACGGATTCGCGGCAAGGCACAAACAAGAAGTTCCCACTGGCCGACCTGGTGCGGCAATCGGTCTACAGCCGCCTCGCCGGCTACGAGGATCTCAACGATGCTGCCCGTGTCTCGGCTGACCCGACTTTTCGTCTGATCGGCTCGAAGAAGAACTGGGATCGCGGCGGGGCGCTTACGTCGCGTCTACAAAGCTTTGAGGCAGAGCTGCTGGCCAGTGAAGAGAACCTGCTTGGGCTGATGGCGGTGAACCGCGAGTTGGTCGCTCAAGCCCAAGCGCAGGACGAGTCCGAGCGTGTCGTGCTCGATATGGACTCCACGGAAAGCCCGGTCCACGGTCAGCAGGAAGGCAGCGCTTACAACGGCCATTTCGAGTCCACCTGCTACCACCCGCTGTTGCTGTTCAACCAGCACGGTGATTGTCTGGCGGCGAAGCTGCGAGCGGGTAACGTGTCCAGCGCCGAGGACTGGGACGAACTGCTGCTGCCCGAGATCGAGCGCCAACAGGGAGAAGGCAAGCAAGTGACGTTCCGCGCCGACGCCGCCTTCGCCAAGCCGGAGATCTACGAGGCGTTGGAGGATCGCGGAGTGGACTACGTCATTCGCATCCCAGCAAACAAGAACCTGGAGTTGGAGATCGAAGAGATTCTGTTCCGTCCGCCGGGCAGGCCGAGCCTGAAGCCACTAGTGCGCTACAAGAGCTTCCGCTATCAGGCCGCGAGTTGGTCGAAGCCTCGGCGGGTTGTGGCCAAGGTTGAGCACCACCAAGGCGAGTTGTTTCCTCGCGTCGGGTTCATCGTCACGAGCATGAGCTTGCCCAGTCGGTCGCTGGTGCGCTTCTACAACAAGCGCGGCACGGCCGAGCAATGGATCAAGGAAGGCAAGCAGGCAACCCACTGGACACGGCTGTCCTGTCATCGTTTCCGGGCAAACGAGGTGCGTTTGCAGTTGAGCGTGTTGGCCTACAACCTGGGGAACCTGTGGCGGCGGCTGGGGCTGGCGCAGAGGATCAAGAACTGGTCGCTGACGAGCTTGCAGCATCGGTTGATGAAAACCGGAGGGCGGCTGGTCAAGCATGCCCGCTATTACTGGCTGCTGTTGGCCGAGGGGCATCTCAACCGCAAGCTGTTCGCTGAGATGCTGGGGCGGATCTGGGCGCTGCCTGTGCCAGGCGGGTAACGGGCGACGGCTGCGACGGAGAAGAGACGCTGGGTTGCTGAAGAGGGAACTACTCGGAGCCGTGTCGGCGAAAAGCCCTCCAGCGAGCTGGAACGCGGCGATCGAGCGGCATTCAGCGACCCAAACGGGAGCGAACGGAGCATCGATCGTGAGAGGAAGACGAAGACCTTGCACCCGAGCCGCGGATCGGAGTATCCTGACCATCGCGGGATGGCCAAAACGGAAATTCCAGTTTAACCGGACAGCAGTGACTTGGGAGAGTAGCTCGGCGCGTCCCCAAGCTTCACGCCCTCTTGCCCCAAATGCTTACCTTCTTATGCTCCCGCCCGACCCCACGAATCGGCGGCTCTTGATTCGTTTTCCTAGAACCATGTTCCCCGTGTCATGGGGAGTCCCGCAGGACTGAGGGTCAACGTCACGACGTCCGACACCATCAAGCCGTGATGATCTGTAGCGGTTCTCCGTAAAAACATACACGAAACGGCGGCAGGGCTCGGGAACGGCCCCGAGACCTCTTTTGCGGCACCTATGGGATTTCCAAAGCAAGATAGGTAAAGACTGCCGACTTTGTCAGCAGCAACACCGCCCTCTAGGCCGGACTTTCCGAAATCCTGAAGTTGAAAGCAATCGACATCGCCAAACCAGCTAGCCCACAGGCGCGCGTTTAGGTTTCCATTGGTCAAGAGTGCTCGGGAGGTCCTCAAGGGTCCGGAGGAGCGCCGTGTGCATTCGCTTGCCGAGGCATGCCGCCTCCAATGCGTGTTGACAAGCCTTCTCGGTCACTACTACATCGCAGTATGGTACGGCCAGAGACATGGCGTCGATGTCGTGGATATCGCTGGCGGTCCACGGCTTATCCCGGTTGCGGTGCCAAGCCGTCTTCAATTCAATCGAGACATCGGTAGTCGGCATTGCGCGAAGAAACGCGCGACCCGATTGTCTATCCGAGATCACATCAGTGAGCACGAGACCCCGCTCTGCCAGGGCGCGAGGGAGAATATCCTGAAACTCGATAAGGAGCTCGCGAGCTGACACCACATCGGACAGCCGACTGTGCCGCCACGGGCCTTCGCCGTCGAGTCGAAGGGTCTGGTCTCGTTCCTCGCCAGCTCGCTTCTCTGCGACCTGCTCGATAGCTTCAGGATTCCAGCCTACGGCCCGTAGGTTCTCGACCTTGTCGTCGGTCGGGCCTCGAAGTACGAACCGCTCGAAAAGGAGATTTGCCTGATCCATACGATCATCGAATGCATCGAATGCCTTTGCCCCGACACGCTCTCGCACTCGATCGGTCTCGTCCCCGGCAGGTCCCATGATCTTGAATCCGGTCTGTCCACCGAATGCGTGCCCACACCCTCGTCCGATTAGGGAGATCATTGGCAACGGACTCGGCTCTGTCGCGAACCCGTCGAGCATCGCGGCGAGTTCGAGCTCCATAACGACCACGCGGCTGGCGAGCGCAGCGAAATCAGTTAATTCCTCCATGACGTCCGCGATTGCTCGACGTTGCGCCGGGTCCCTTATTTTGAGCATTTCCATGTAGTGGGTGCCCGACAGAACGAACATCGCAGTACCCGCTGATCGCGCGGCACGGCACGCCTTGAGTGCTTTCGCAAACGAACCGCCCTTTGAATGACCGACGGACGCCTGGGCTAGGTATATCCAGTGGTTAAGGTCAAGGTAGACGACATTCACATTGTCCGATGGCAATTTCAACAGGCGAGGCCAGACAAGGGCAGGGGGTTCATCTCTCATGCAGTGTCCGTTCCGATGTTCCTAGTCCCGTAGCGCATCGGCTGGGCGGTCGTTTTGCCCAGACCTGCGGCTTTTGATTCGGTTTCCCAGAACGAGGTTCCCACAGGGTCAGGCGGAGTCCGCAGGGTTGGGAAGCAACCTTACCACGTCCGCCGCTAGCAAGCCGCGTCATTTGGAGAGGGTTGCCGGAAAAACATACACAAAAAAGCCGCAGGTCTCGGAAACGCCACCGAGCCCTGCGCTACGGCACTCGGTTGAGCTGCGTCATCGTTTGCTCCAACCGTTGGTGAATCGTTCCCTGACCGTGGTGCTGTTTCTGATTACGAACGTAGCTCACAACCCAGGGAAGATCTCCCGTTCCGAAGCTGACGATCCCGTAACCGGATTGCCACTCCAAGATCCTGCGATTGGCAATGCGGTGATTGATGTAGTGGGCGCTAGCACCTTTTAGCTGCCCGACCCAGTCGCTGACCAGCAGGGTCGGTGGAACAGTCACCGCCAGGTGAAGGTGATCCGTGGTTCCACCCAGCGCGCGGCAGATGACACTTGGTGTCTCTCGTACCCTCCGTTGCAAATACTGGTGAAGTTGTCGTTCGATGCCATCGACGATCAAGGCGGCACGCTGTTTCGTGTGCCAGGTGATGTGCAGATTGATTTCCGAATAGACGTTCCGTGGCATGGAATTAGCATGGCTGAAGCCATTGCCGAAAGGCCGCTGAAGCGGCCTGATATCCTGTGGATTCCATTCTACCAGCCGTAAAACGGCTGGCCTGTCTGAAGAATAAGCCGCGTGAACGCGGCTGACGTCGACGCGTGGTTGCGGATACGGATTGGGCGTCGAGATGAGCGGCAGCCTTACCCGGTCCACCGCGATGAGACCTATTCTCTGTGCAACCCAGCGGGCGCTCGACCAACACCAATAGAATGGTCACGAGGGCTCAACCGCACCCTTTCGGGCGCGGCTCTGTTTGTGCGCCTTTTGCCGGGACGGCGACGTGCGGCGGGCACCAGCTTCTTTCAGCCAGGCCGGGGGGCGGCCGCGGCGTTTTCCTTGGCCGCGGGCTAGTCTTTCCAGAGTGTCGATCGTGTGTTGGAGCAGGTCGAGTTCCTGCTTGAGCTCGTTGAGAATCTTGTTCACGTCCATGGTGTAGCTCCTTATGAGGGAACCACACACGGACGCCGCCCGCTAGAATGGTACTGTCGCTTTCACGGGCAACGTCCGTGGTGGCGAAAGGCCTCGGCGGAAGTTCATGCTTCCGTCGGGGCCGCTTCTATTCTAACCCGATTAGGCGCGTTTTGCACGATGAATTTCGCCGGGCGATCGGGGATTTTTGCGGTAGGCAACGGAATTCTCGAAAGGGCTGTGTGTTTGGGTAGAAAACCATCAATGGTTTTCTAATCCTGAGAGGTCTGGGAAGCTCGTTAAAACGAGCTGGCGGTCGAGAGGGGAAAGGGCTACCAGCCGTAGAACGGCTGGCCTATCTGAAAACGAGCCGCGTGAACGCGGCTGACGTCGTCCCTCGTTGAGGATACGGACCGGGCGTCACGGCCAGCCCTGCTCCTCGGCGACCCAGACAGGGTGCTCAGTTTTGTGGCTTGGGCCGACCCTCCTAACAGGATATGCCCACCGTGTGAGGCGGAGTCCACAAAGTCGAGGGGGGACGCCACCACCCGGACTCTAGCGAGCCGTGTGATCTGGGGAGGGTTGTCGCGAAAAACAGGCACCAAACGGCCGCAGGTCTCGGGAACCGCACCGAGCCCTGCGCTACTGGTCGCATCTACTGGCTGCCAAACCGGATAGGAAAAGCCTAGCCGACAAGGGCGGATCTACGGCGTGCCGGAATGTAGGGCGTTCGATCGCCGCTTCGTCCTGATCGGGTGTCAGTGAGCTATTCTTTGTCAGTGAGCTATTCTTTAATGTTCCGAGCATGACACGCGTCCGCTTTGCGCCCTCGCCCACTGGTTACCTTCATATAGGGGGCGCTCGAACATTCATCTTCAATTGGCTTCATGCTCGCCACCAGGGCGGGGTCGTAGTTCTGCGCATCGACGATACTGACGTCGAACGGAACACGCAGACCTCTCTCGATTCCATCTACGAAGGTCTCCAATGGCTCGAACTAGGCTGGGACGAGTTCTACCGTCAATCCGACCGCCTCGATCTCCATCGCCAGGCCGCCTGGGCTATTTTCGAAAAGGGGCTTGCCTATCGCGATTTCACGCCCGTCTCTACGGCGCTTGAGAATCCGAGCGGAGGATGGCTTTTCAATCCGGGCATGCGCGAGCTCACCCGCGAAGAGAGCGATCGCCGGGCCGACGCGGGCGAACCCTTCGTCCTACGCTTCCGAGTGCCGCGCGACTCACGCCCCGAGGTTGTTGTATCGGATTTCGTCTACGGGACCGTGAGCAAGGCTACCGGCGACCTCGAGGATTTCGCGCTGCTGCGCTCGACCGGCATGCCGACCTATCACATGGCCTCCTGCGCTGACGATGCCGATCTCCGCATCACGGACATCCTGCGTGGCCAAGAACATCTGGCGAACACGTTCAAGCACGTGCTCATCTTCGAAGCGCTTGGCGTCGAGGCGCCGATGATGGCTCACCTGCCGCTGTTGATGGCGCCTGACGGCGCAAAGCTATCAAAACGCGTCCACGGCCCGGTGGTTAGCGTTACAACCTATCGCGACGCCGGTTTCCTGCCGCATGCGTTCGTAAACTTCCTTTCCCTGCTGGGGTGGTCGCCAAAGAATGACCGGGAGAAGATGTCGCGCAACGAGCTTGTCGAGCTCTTCTCGCTCAACGGCATCAACCGCGGCAACGCGACCATCAACTTCACTGACGAGGAACCCTTCGATCCTAAGGCCGTGTGGCTGAATGCTGAGCATATCCGGGCGCTCGATGTCGATGACCTCGCGCAGCGATTGACGCCCTACGCCCAACAAGCCGGGTTTACGAATGCCACCCCGGAAAAGCTTCACGCCATGACCCCGCTTATCCGTGAGCGAATCCGTTTATTGCGCGATGTGGGCACTGTCGCCGATTTCTTCTTCACGGAACCGCAGTCCTACGATCCCGCGGAATTGATCCCCAAAAAGGGAGATGCCGCCTTGGCGGCACAGGCGCTCCGTAAGTCGAAGGAAGTTCTGTCAGCCGTGCCCGCCTTCGATCACGCAACCATCGAGACAGCGCTTCGCGCCGCAGCCGCGGAACTTAGCGTGAAGGCGGGACAGATGTTCCAGCCCGTTCGCGTCGCGGTGTGCGGTCGCAAGAATGCGCCGCCGCTTTTCGAAACGCTCGAGGTGCTCGGGCGTGACACCGTGCTGACCCGTCTCGAGTTTGCTTTAGGAATTGTCTAATGAAGGACGCCGATTCACCCCGTTCGAATTTTCTTCGTGATTTAGTTCGCTCCGACACTGCGAGCGGGAAACATGGCGGACGTGTGCACACCCGCTTTCCACCAGAACCCAATGGCTACTTACACGTCGGCCACGCCAAGAGCATCATGCTCAACTTCGGCCTCGCGGAGGAGTTCGGCGGCAAGTTCAATTTGCGCTTCGACGACACCAACCCCACTAAGGAGGAGTCCCAGTACGTAGAGTCGATCATCGAAGATGTGAGATGGTTGGGCGGCGATTTCGGCGACCGGATCTTCTATGCATCCGACTACTTCCAGCAGTTGTACGATTGGGCCGTCGACCTCATCAAAAAAGGCAAGGCCTATGTTTGCGACTTGAGCAGCAACCAGGTGCGAGAGACACGCGGCACATTGACCGAAGCAGGAAAGAACAGTCCTTATCGGGAGAGGAGCGTCGAGGAGAATCTGGACCTCTTCGCGCGCATGAAAGACGGCGAGTTTCCTGACGGCTCGCGCACCCTGCGCGCCAAAATCGACATGGCCTCGCCGAATCTCAACATGCGGGATCCCATAATGTACCGAATCCTGCACGCCGAGCATCATCGCACGGGCAATCGTTGGTGCGTTTATCCCATGTACGACTGGGCGCACGGTCAATCCGACTCCATCGAGGGCATCACCCACTCGATATGCACGCTCGAGTTTGAAGATCATCGTCCACTCTATGACTGGTTTCTCGATCAGCTCGGCGTCTTCCATCCACAGCAGATTGAGTTCGACCGGTTGAACTTGACGTACACCGTAATGAGCAAGCGCAAGCTGCTGCAACTCGTGCAACAGGGCGTGGTGGAAGGCTGGGATGATCCCCGAATGCCGACGATTAGCGGGATGCGCCGGCGTGGCTACTCGCCGCAAGGTTTGCGCAATTTCGCACGCAATCTCGGCGTGTCGAAGACGAGCGGCTTCACGGAATTTGAGAACCTTGAACACTACATCCGGGAGGATCTGAATCGGACGGCTCCGCGCGTGATGACGGTCTTGCGCCCCCTCAAGCTAGTGTTGACGAACTATCCCGAAGGCCAAGTGGAGTCCAAGGAAGCCATCAACAACCCCGAGAACGCGGATGCAGGCACGCGATCCGTACCCTTTGGCCGCGAACTCTGGATCGACCGGGAGGACTTCCGCGAGGTGCCTCCAAAACGCTACCACCGGCTCTATCCGGGGAATGAAGTCCGATTGCGGTATGGCTACATCATCAAATGTCACGATGCTGTGAAAGACCCCGTTACGGGCGAGATCACGGAGATTCACTGCACATACGACCCACAGACGCGCAGCGGCCCGCAAACGCGGAAAGTGAAGTCAACCATTCACTGGGTTTCGGCAGCGGAGGCGATCCCAGTTGAGGTTCGGCTCTATGACAAGCTGTTCACCGCCGAAAATCCAAATGAGGCGCCCGAAGGTCAAGATTTCACGATGTACTTAAACCCGAAATCGCTCGAAGTGGTCCACGGCAAAGCCGAGCCGTCGCTGGCGAGTGCCCAGCCTGGCGACCGCTATCAGTTCGAGCGTGTTGGGTATTTCTGCGCAGATAAGTCATCGAACGCCGAGCGGCTCGTCTTCAATCGTACTGCCGAGCTGCGGGACACATGGGCGAGGCTTCAGAAGCGATTGTCCAGCGGTTAGAGCACACGGAGGCCTCAGAAAGCTCGTTGAATCGAGCTGTGCGAGGGGATGGGTGATGGCGCATCCGAACCAGCCGTAAAACGGCTGGCCCGCATTTCTCACGACAGAACTTTAGGAGCAGGCCAATGTGCCCGCCCAGCGAGGTTTTTGTCCGGTTTGGTCGGGTGATCGAATGCGACGCGGTGTGAATCTCACTGAGCAGACCGGGACATAGGTAACACTTCATGCCAGGCACATAGGTAAAAAATGGGCGGACACGGCGGTCCGCCCCTACAACATAACGTTGGTTCAACGCGGGCCATCCAAACCTTCGTGAGAAAAGCGGGCTAGCGTCGGCGCCGGATTGCTCGTAGGCTCAGCCTACTTTGCGCCGGCGCTTTGAAACGCGCGCGCACGGTACAAGAAGTCCACGATGTTGCCTTCGTGGGGCTGGAGCCAGTCGAGCTGTGTGGTCGGAATGGCCCCCAGGTTCAAGCGATCGATGTGGTCGCAATCGAGTAGATCTCCTCGAAACGCCGGATCGTCCGTAATGCCGGTCCCAACGAGTGTCGGCCCGATCCGCCCGAGCATTTCGTCCTGCGGGCATTCAACTACCGAAGCAAACGGGAACATGAACTCCTTGGCGGCAATGGGGTGATCGGGAGACTCGCAGTGGATCACCGTGGGTAGAAGGTAGGAACAATGCTCGCGGGTAACGACCCGCGAATTGCCGCGAACGGGGGCCGTCAGATCCTCCGCGCCGTCCTGCTCCAAGTCGGTGTCTATGGAAACCGAGATTGCCTCGGCCACGCCGGGAACCGTAAACGCGGCCAGGGAAGCCTCCGGGTCCTCCGGGGGTAGTGGCTTGACCGGGGCGAGGCGCTCGGCGATGGCTTGGGCAATCTCGCGGCCGTGTCGTGGCGTCCAAATGCCCGAACAGTTGATGCAGCTTCGGCCGCTGTTGAGAGCGACGCTGGTGACCATCAGATCGATGTAGTCTTCCCAATTGTCAGCCTGGTCGTCTCCGATGAGAATCTTGGTGTACCCCGGTCCGTGAACCTGGACCCGAGGATTGCCGCCATGCTGATCGACCGTTGCCTGGCTGCCGAAGAGCATCGTCCGCGGGCAACTGCCGAGGACAGCCGCTCCTACCTCGCCTCCGCCCGGGTAAACCGAGATGGCCTCCGCAGGCACGCCCGCCTTGATCATGGCCTGGGCCATGCGATACGGCGTCCAAGGCTCTTGCGGGCCCGGCTTGAGCACCAGGCCGATCTGTAAGGGGATAACCGGCATCCACAGCGTATGGACGCCGGGCGAATTGCTCGGCAAGACCATCCCGAGGACAGGAGTCTGCGCCTGGTAGCTGAGGACCCGAGAGGCAGCGTCTACCCCGTGTCCGGCAGTCAGGATTTCGAGATCGAGGCCCCGGGTCAGGGCGTCGAGAATACGATCCATTTGGCCGAGGACGAAAGCGATCTTTTCCATGTTCTTTCGGCACATGTGCTCGGGCAGTCCGGTGGTAGCCGACTGCTGTCGTACGAAGTCTTGGCGCGTTTGCGAATCCTCGCCCACGGGAAGCTCGCCGGTCATGAAGATCTCGCCCGCCCGCTGCACCATCTTGATCAGCTCGGCGCACGGGATTTCCCGTAGAGCGTCGCGGGCAGCCTGGGCGCCTCGCATATCGCGTCGAATCATTCCGGGAACGGCCTGGCTGACCTCGGCTACGGGTTCTCCCGTGTCGAAGTGAACGACGCGATCGCGGTCACGACTTTCGTACGGTTTTCCCCAGCGAAGCGCTGGAACATGGATCATGGTGCTAGTCCCCGATCACTGCTTCCATTCCGTGTGGAACACGCCTTCGCGGTCAAGCCTACGGTAGGTATGGGCACCGAAATTGTCACGAAGCGCCTGCAGCAGGTTGGCCGGAAGGAACTCGCTGCGGTAGCTGTCAATGTAGGAGAGTGTCGCCCCTAGGCACGTAGCCGGCACGCCCGTCTCGCTGGCAAGGGAGACGATGTCGCGAAGGTCCGGAAGGCAACGGTTGACACCGTCGGAAAAGTTCAAGTCCACCAAAAGGTTCGACAGCCCGGGATTGGCTTGATAGGCCTGTTTGATCGGGTCAAGAAGCTCCGATCGGATGATGCAGCCGCCTTTCCAAATGCGCGCTACCTCACCGAGATCAATCCCATAGCCGAATTGCTCGGATGCCTCGCGGATGAGATCCATTCCCTGTGCGTAGCACGCCACTTTCGCCAAGTAGAGCGCGTTGAATAGGGAGCTGACCGCTTCCTCTTGGTCACCGTCGTACTTCATCGTAGGGCCGGGTACGATGCGCGAAGCGCCCACACGCCGCTCCTTGAGACCGGATAGGATCCGAGCCTCAACAGCCATGCTGAGAGTAGGCGTCGGAACCCCGAGATCGAGCGCTGTCTGAGCGGTCCATTTCCCTGTGCCCTTTTGACCGGCCGTATCCAGGATGAGTTCGACCAGCGGCTTGCCCGTCTCGTCGTCCCGTCTCCGGAGGCACTCGGCGGTGATCTCCATCAAAAACCCGTTGATTTCCGTCTCCGTCCATTTTGAAAAGATCTCGTGAATCTCACCTGTATGCAGGCCCAACGACTTGCGCAGAATATCGTACACCTCGCAAATCACCTGCATGATCCCGTATTCAATGCCGTTGTGGACCATCTTCACGTAATGTCCCGCCGACCCTGCCCCGACGTAAGTAACGCAGGGCCCGTCGTCGGTCTTCGCGGCGATCTTGGTCAGCACCGGCTCGAGCTTCCGGTAGGCTTCCTGGTCCCCGCCCGGCATAATGCTCGGCCCCCACAAGGCTCCTTGTTCACCGCCGCTGATACCGCAGCCGATGAAATGGATGCCGGTTCCCTCCAACTCTTCCCGACGTCGGTCGCTATCGGCGAAGTATGCGTTTCCGCCGTCAATGATCACGTCACCGGGCTCAAAAACGCCCCTTAAATCCGAAATTACGGCGTCGGTGCCCTTTCCCGCGGTGACCATCAATAGAACCCTGCGCGGCTTCTCTAGGAGGTCGGCCAACTCCTGCACTGTTTGCGTGACTTGGACGTTCTTACCTTGGGCTACCTCGCGCATGCGATTGGCTTTTTCTTCGCTCCGGTTGTACGCCACCACGGGGAAACCGTTGCGCTCGATGTTGAGCGCAATCATCTGCCCCATAACACCAAGGCCGGCAACACCGAACTGACCCTTAGGCATGACGAATGTCCTTTCCGACAATAGGTTGAAGTTGGATCTTCAAGCTATACTAATCGTTCGAGAAGGCGAAAAAGATTCGGGTCGCGATTCCTCGGGAGACAGCAAGATTTCTAGTTGGCACCCGGAGGAGAGATGAATCAACGACCGTATCTCGCAACATTCCCGCGAACCAGGGAACGTAACGCAAGCCACTGCCCAAGCCTATTGTACGAGGTGCCGGCGCCAACCACAAACCACAGCCCGGGTTTGCGAATTGAGCATGGATTGCCTATCGCAGCTGGTCGAACGATATCCCTACGTGGGTACAATGGCGTAGGTTCTATGTGGCCGATGGCCGCCGACCGGGCGGTTAGCTTAGGCGCCGTTGACTTGCCGGTCCGCAGTTCACGCCGCTTCCACTCTGGATAAAGAAGGAATCCACTTTGCGTATGTCTATCTTGCTCAAGAAACCATTACCGGCCTTCTGCTCAGGCTTCCTGCTATCGCTCGGATTGTTGCTGCCGCTCCCAGTCTTGCTTCAGGCCGAAGATTGGCCAGAATGGCGCGGCAAGGGTCGTACCGGTGTGTGGACCGAGACGGGTATCATCGACAAGTTCCCCGAAGGTGGACTCGAAGCCTCATGGCGCACACCTGTCGCCGGAGGCTACGCCGGACCCGCAGTGGCGGATGGTCGCGTCTACGTGACCGACTACACTTCAACGGAAGGACGCAAGGGCACCGAAAGAGCGCTTGCCCTTGATGAGCAAACCGGCAAGGTACTTTGGTCGCATTCCTGGGACACCGACTACGCCGGGCTCGACTATCCTTACGGGCCCCGTGCAACGCCCACTGTCGACGGAGACCGCGTCTATACCTTGGGCGCCATGGGCCGACTGCATTGCCTGAACGCCAAGACGGGCAAGGTCATATGGAAGAAGGATTATCAGGACGACTACGGCTCCCCCCTGCCCATCTGGGGCATGGTAGGTGCCCCTCTAGTCGATGGCAAACGGCTTATTTGCCTCGTGGGCGGCGCGGACAATGCCAAAGTAGTCGCCTTTGACAAGCTCACCGGTAGAGAGATTTGGCGAGCGCTTTCTTCCGATCGCGAGCCCGGCTATAGCCCGCCGATCATTTTTGAAGCCGGCGGAACGCAGCAGTTGATTATCTGGCACCCGGCGGCGGTTGCGTCGCTCGATCCGGCCACAGGGAAGACGTATTGGAAGAAACCTTTCGACATAAAGGCCGGTTTGACGGTGGCTACACCCGTTCTCGACGGCGATCGCTTACTGGTGTCCGCTTTTTTTAACGGCTCTCGTCTTTTCAAGCTTGATCCGCAACTCCCGAAGGCCAAACTCCTCTGGAAGGGCAAGAGCAATAGCGAAATCAAGACGGATGGGTTGCATCCCCTCATCACAACTCCGGTTATTGATGGCGACTACGTGTACGGAATCGGCAGCTATGGGCAATTTCGATGCCTGAACGCAGCCACGGGCCAACGAGTTTGGGAAACGCTCGAATTGACCGGGGAAAACGCCCGCTGGGCGTGCGGTTTGATTGTCCGCCACGAAGACCGCTACTTCATTAACAACGATCGAGGGGACCTAATCATCGCCAAGTTCTCGCCCGAAGGCTATCAGGAGATCAGCCGGACGAAAATCATGACCCCCACGACACCAGTCGGCGGCCGCCGCGAACTAGGCGCTGTCCACTGGTCGCACCCGGCCTACGCCAACCGGCACATCATCGTGCGCAACGACAAGGAGATCGTTCGATACTCGCTGGCGAAGGAGTAGCTAGTCTCGGAACTCCTTAAGCCGTGGGGTGAAAAGCGACGCGGGTATAAGCAAGTTCCGGAGTGACAATGAAGCATAAGGTCCGTCGGCGGCTTTCCAATGAAGGGCCTGGCCCGAAAGCGGCTCAGCGGCAGCCCCGTCCATGGCCGCTAGAACGATCCGGATAGCCTCCCCAGTCGCAGCCAGCCGAACCACTTGCTAACCAATGTAGTATCATCGAATTGATGTTGAATTAGGCTGGATGAGGTGCAGGTATGATACGTCTCGATGCGGATCGTCCGGTTCAATTCTGTGATGGGCTACGTCGTCGTGATTTCCTCCATGCCGGCTCGCTAGCTTTCCTGGGCTTAGGTCTTCCTCAGTTTCTCGACCTGAAAGCTCTGGGGGCCGTAGACAAGGCTAAGACGGACGTTAACTGCATCTTTTTGATGCTCGTGGGCGGTCCTTCGCAGCTCGATACCTGGGATCCCAAGCCTGACGCGCCCGCCGAAATACGTGGTCCACACAGGCCGATCAAGACCAATGTCCCAGGGATGGAGATCTCCGAGATCTTCCCCCGCATGGCGAAGCACGCCGACAAGTATGCCCTGATCCGTAGCTGCTACCATACGGCGCCGGCGGTTCACGATACCGGACACCAGATGATGCAGACGGGCCGGCTCTTTCAAGCCGGTGTCGAGCATCCGCACTACGGCTGCGTTCTTTCTTATCTGAAAGGCTCCAAAGGGGACGTGCCGTCCCACGTGCTGCTGCCCAAACCGATTGGACCCACAGGCGGCAACATGCCCCACGGGCAGAACGCGGGCTACCTGGGCAAGCGCTACGACCCCTTTGTGCTGAACGCCAATCCGGCGGCGCCCAGTTTCAAGGTGCCCGACCTATTGCCTCCCGATTACATGTCGGCGCTCCGGGTTGACCGGCGTAAGAACTGGCGTGCCATGGTCGACAAGACCGTCAGCAAATTTGAAACGTCACAGGACGCCCGCCTCCTCGACGACACCTTCCACCAGGCCTATACCTTGATGACGTCTCAGAAGGCGCGGGCAGCCTTCGAACTGCACCGTGAGGCGGAAGAAGTGCGCCAGCGATACGGCATGAACCGCTTCGGCCAGGGATGCTTGCTGGCCCGCAGGCTCATCGAGGCCGGCGTAAGGTTCGTGACGGTGAACATGTTTGAGACCGTCTTCGACGAGATCACCTGGGATATCCATGGCTCGCCGCCCTTCAGTCCGATTAGTGCTGTTAGAGATCTTTGCGGCCCGATGTTCGACAATGCATTCACATCGCTGATGGAAGATCTCCACGACCGGCGGCTGCTCGAAGAAACCATGATC
The DNA here is from genome assembly GCA_965248205.1 of Bryobacterales bacterium. Taxonomy (GTDB): domain Bacteria; phylum Acidobacteriota; class Terriglobia; order Bryobacterales; family UBA6623. The sequence goes on along the minus strand of CBDFIS010000006.1, from coordinate 5,117,875 downwards.
TTCGCCGTAGGTGAGTTCGGACGTACTCCGAAAATCAACCCCGCCGGAGGACGAGATCACTGGCCACAAGTGTGGACGGCTGTCATGGCCGGCGGCGGTATTCAGGGCGGGCAGGTTGTCGGCGCGTCCGACGACCACGCCGCATTCCCAAAAGATCGCCCCGTGTCACCGCCGGAAATGGCGGCTACGGTGTACACCGCGCTGGGCATCAAGCTCGACCAGGAATTACCGGGGGCTCAGGGTCGGCCGATCTTCGCCGTCGACAGCGGCACTGAACCGATCCACGAACTGTTTTCGTGATACGCGCACAATAAATGGGTACAGCCACCGATTTTCACAGTCCATCTTTAACGGAAACAAAGCACTTCGACGAACGAAAATCGGATGGCAGTCCCCATTTATTGCCTAGGTCCACGCCGACTCTGACGTACCCGCTATACGACTAGTCGCAAGGAGGCCCTCCTCTCCATGAATAGCAATCTCTGGGTCTTGGTAGCTCTCTCGGGTGCCCTCTGCTTTGCCGCGCCGGCGGATTCCGGTCCCTCGCTCGTAATTCTTCCCGAAAGTGTTCAGCTCGGCGGGCCCGAGGCTTGGCAACAGTTACTGGCCGAAGCTTCGCTCGACGGATACCAACAAGACTGGACTCAGCGCGTCGAATGGAGTTCCTCCGACGACGGGATCGCAACGGTTAGCGAGACAGGCTTGGTGCGACCCGTCACAGATGGCTCAGCCGTGATCGCCGCTAAAGCGGAGGAAATCAGCGCCGAGATTACCGTCACCGTCCACGGAACCGCGAAGCCATTTAGCTGGAGTTTTCGCAACCACGTCATTCCTGTTCTGACCAAGAAGGGTTGCAATCAGGGAGCTTGCCACGGCGCACTAGCCGGGAAGAACGGGTTCAAGCTGACTCTTCGGGGCTACGATCCGCCGGCTGACCATCGGGCATTGACCCGCGAGTCCGTGGCACGCCGCGTCACATTGGCCGATCCCGCCTCTAGTTTGATGCTTTTGAAATCGACAGCAGCGATTCCACATGGCGGCGGGAAGCGATTTGACGTCGATTCGCTCGAATACCGCGTTATCGCCGAGTGGATCGCCGCCGGGGCTCTTGCTCCAAGACCTGATGCGCCGGAAGTAGTCGGGCTTGACGTCTACCCGCGAGCCGCGACGCTTGAACCCGGCGCCACTCAGCGGGTGGTGGTCAACGCAAGGTATTCCGACGGCAGTGTCGCCGACGTAACCCGTTGGGCAAAATACGCAACCACTGACGAGGCTATAGCTTCGGTGGACGACGCCGGGATGGTGACCATGACCGGCCACGGCGAGGTCGCCATCACGGTTTGGTATTCGAGCAAGGTACGTGATTCGCGGTTGACCGTCCCCTTTCCGAATGAAATCTCCGCAGATGAATTCCGTAGTTTCCCCCGCGACAATTTCGTTGATGATTTCGTCTTGGCCAAGCTCAAGAAATTGAGAATCGCTCCTTCTCGCGGCGCCACCGATTCCGAGTTCATTCGCCGCGCCTTCCTCGACGCGACCGGAACCCTGCCGACCGCCGAAGAAGTCGAGCAGTTCCTGGACGACGCTTCGACCGGCAAACGCACGCGGCTCATCGACAGTCTCCTCGAACGCGACGAATTCATCGACTATTGGACCTATAAATGGTCGGACCTCCTACTTGTTTCTAGTGAAAATCTGGACAAGACGGCCATGTGGGATTTCTACAACTGGATCCGCGATGTCGTCAAAACTAACAAACCGTGGGACGATTTCGCGCGCGAAATACTGACTTCTTCCGGCAGTACTCGGCGGCATCCGGCCTTGAACTACTTCGTTATCCACCAGGAAACGGCCGACCTGGCGGAGAACGTCACGCAGGCCTTCATGGGTCAGCGACTCACGTGCGCTCGTTGTCACAACCACCCACTGGAGAAGTGGACCCAGACGCAGTACTACCGCTTCGCCAACCTCTTTACACGTATCGCCATCAAAGATGGGCGCCAGCCAGGCGACTCGATTGTGTTTGCCAAATCGAGTGGAGACATCCCCCACCCCCGCCTGCTGCGGCCGCTTCCACCCACCCCTCTCGATGGAGAGCCTTTGCCCCTCGACTCCCCCGAAGACCGCAGGCTCCACCTGGCCCGCTGGCTGACCAGTGCTGAGAACCCCTACTTCGCCCGTAACTGTGTCAGTCGAGTCTGGGCGAATTTCTTTGCGCGAGGGTTGGTGTTCCCCGAAGACGATTTGCGGGCTACTAATCCAGCCTCGAACGAAGAACTCTTTAGCGCGCTGGTCAAAGACTTCGTCGATCACGACTTCGACGTAAAACACTTGATCCGTACGATCATGAATTCCGGGACGTACCAGCTGGCGTCCGAGCCGAATGTGAGTAACCAAACCGACAACAAGTACTACTCGAAATACATCGTCAAACGCCTCTCCGCGGAGGTGATCCTCGATGCCTACTCCCAAATTACCGGCGTGACGACTGCCTTCGGGGGGTATCCGCGCGGCATGCGAGCACTTCAGTTGCCGGATGTTGAAATCGACTCTCAGTTCTTAGACTCTTTCGGCCGGCCTGATCGCCTTGTATGCGACGTCCAAGAACGCTCGTCCGACCCAAGCGTCGCTCAGGCTCTCCATGTAATCAATGGAGACACCCTGAATAGCAAGCTGCGTAACCAGGGCAGCAACATCAACCTGTTCTTAAAGCTCGGGCTGTCCGACAGCCGGATCTTGGAACACCTGTTTCTGTCGGCCTTCAGTCGATATCCGACAGAGTCGGAAAGAGACGGCATTCTCGCCGCGCTGCGGGAAGCCCGCCAGGAACAAGGTCCTGTCGCGGCTCGTCAGCAAGCACGTCGGGAGGCTCTGCAGGACATGATGTGGGCGCTGCTGACCAAAAAGGAATTCCTTTTCAATCACTGATGCCGACAAAGCTTCACCGAACGTCTTTCATCTGTGCCGCAGTGCTGACGCTTGGTCTGGTTGGCCCCTCGGTCGCTCAAGACACGCCGTCATTCGCGAAAGACGTCGCCCCCATTCTTGCCGCAAACTGTATTGCATGCCACGCCGGTAACGCCAAGATGGGCGAGCTCGGCCTCGAGACTTTTGAGGACCTCGAACGCGGCGGAGCTCACGGAAAGGCGGTGATTCCCGGAGACAGCGAAGGCAGTCGTCTCTACCGGATGGTCTCCGGCAAGCTGGAGCCCTCGATGCCTCTTGGGGGCGGAAAGCTCCCAGCCCAGCAGATTGATCTCATCAAACGGTGGATCGATGCGGGAGCTGTTGGCCCCGGGCCTGGTGAAACCGCGAGTGTAAAGCAGGCTCCCGTCGAACAAAAGAAGATTGAGCCAACCTCCCCGGTAAACGCCCAAATATTCTCGCTGGCCTACCGGCCGGACGGTCGAGCGCTAGCCTTGGGCGGCTTTCAGGTGGTGAGACTGGCTAGCGCCTCGACGGGCAAGACGCAAACCACTTTCGAAGGCATGCAAGAAGTCGTTCGAAGCGTAGCTTTTTCCCGTGATGGACGGCTGCTGGCCGCCGCGGGCGGGCTACCGGCCAGAGGCGGCGAAGTCAAGATCTGGGATGTCGCCTCGAGCGAGCTGTTGCGAACCATCCAAGGCCACGCCGACACCATCTATGCCACGGTGTTTTCGCCCGATGGCAGCATTCTGGCAACCTCCAGCTATGACCGCTTGATCAAATTGTGGGACGTTGACTCCGGAGCAGAACTTCGTACCTTGAAAGACCACATCGACGCCGTCTACGCGCTGGCGTTCACGCCGGACGGGAAGTGGTTGCTGTCCGGGGCAGCCGACCGCTCTCTGAAGATTTGGAATGTTTCGAGTGGAGAACGCCTCTACACCGTGAGCGATCCCCTCGAGGGTATCAACGCCATCACGATCCATCCTTCGGGAAAGCGGGTAGCCGCCGGAGGTCTCGATCGAACCATCCGCATCTGGGAGTTGGGCGAAAAGGAAGGCAGGCTGTTGCACTCGCTTATTGCCCACGAGGGTCCCATCCTTCAGATAGCCTTTTCCCCAGACGGAAAAAAACTGGTTACCGCCTCAACGGACGGCACCATCAAAGTCTTTCGCTCCGACGATCTGACCGAACTGAAGATCCTTTCCCCGCAGCCGGACTGGGTCATGTCTTTGCGGTTCTCACCGGACGGCAGCCGACTTGCCGCCGGTCGATTTGACGGCTCGTTGAGCATCTATGATCTAGACAGCTACAAGGATCAGCTCGACACACTACGAGCTTCGAGGTGATTGTCATGAAAAAGGTTATCAGCTTTCTTTGCCTTACGGTTGTGGCTTGGGCTAATCCGGTAGTCGATCATCCCAGCGGCAACCGCACTACGCCACCGACGATCGAGTCCGTTTCGCCGCGTGCGGTTGTCCGCGGTATCCCGCAGGAGCTGAAGATAGAGGGCTTCAACCTGGCCGGGACCCGAGCGATTTACTTCAGCGAGCCCGGCGTGGAGGCTCGAATCAGCGGCGTCAAAGAGATCGCAGCCGTGCCGGAGGAAGTGCGCCTAGGCGCGGGGGGGCTGCCCTCGACCATCGATCTGGGACCCCTGCCGACAAGATACGAAGTTGTGGTCGAACTCGACGTCGGCCCTGACGCTAACATCGGGACCCTGAGTTTCCGTCTCGATACTCCCATAGGGACCAGCCCGGCCGGCAAAGTACTCGTCGAACCGTACTACGGCGAGCGGCCCGACGCGGAACCGAACAACAACGCGCTGACCGCCACTAAGACATTCTTGCCCGCGATTCTAGCCGGCAACATCTCCGTTCCCGGCGACGAAGATTACTTCGAGATTACGGTCGGTGAGGGCGAGCAACTGGTCTTTGAAGAAGGCGCATGGATGATCGGTTCCGAGTTCAAGGCTCTGATTTCGATCCTCACACCCGATCACGAGCTGCTTCGCGAGTTTGGCCGTGATTACGAAGAAGCCTCCCGGCATTGGTTCGCCCATCGGTTTGCGAAGGGCGGGACGTACTACGTCCGGCTCTCGGACTACGAAAGAAGCGGCGGCAAGAACCGTTTCTATCGCCTGAAGGTCGGCAAGTTCCCCATTGTGAAGTCGGCTTACCCGCTCGGATTGCAAAGAGGTAGAACCGCCGAAATCACCCTGGAAGGGTATAACCTCCCGAGCAAGCAGGTTTCCGTGGCCGGCGAGCCTTCTCAGAGAAACTCCGAAGCAGTATTCCTGCGCCCCGAGGGGCCAGCCGGGAAGAGTTTCAACGAACTGAGGCTGGCGTTGGAAGACTACCCAGAGGTCGAATCAAGCGGGGTCAACACCTCGCTCGAGGAGGCTCAAACCGTCGCCGTACCTCAAACCGTGAACGGCCGAATCGCGTCCCCCGCAAGTTCCGGGCCTGTTTCGAATTACTTCCGGTTCGATGCCCAAAAGGGCGACGAGATTGTCCTCGAGGTCAGTGCCGGCCGCCTGGTATCCAGGCTTGACTCTTTGCTGCGCGTATTCAACGAAAACGGAAACCCCATCGAGCGGGCGACTGTCCGAGCCGTCGCGCAGACCAACGTAACACTCCGAAACTGGGAGTCAACCCGACCGGCGATTCGCCTTCATTCTTTCAAGGATCTCGTCGCGGGAGACTACGTGATGATGGGCAGCGAAATCACTCGCGTAGCTCGAATACCGCGCCAGCCGGATGAGGATACGACCTTTGCCTCGTTTCCACCCACAAATGCTGGACGAAGCAACCCCTTCCGCCGCACCCCGCAAAGGCTCGCCTTTTTCGGAACTTCCAGCGAAGGTCAGGCGATGAACACTCCAGTCTACAAAGTGCAAATGCACGGCCCGGGTGAGAAGTTTGCCTCCAACGGTTTGCCTCTCGTTCGGCTGTACTATGCCAACGACGACGGAGGGCCCGGGTATGGGAGTGACTCACGCCTGCACTTTACGGCTCCCGCCGATGGCTCCTACGTCGTTCGACTCGAGGATGTGCATGGCGGGGGAGGCGAGGACTACCCCTACCGGCTGACACTGCGTCCCCCGAGGCCCGACTTTCGGCTGCTTGTCGAGCCGCGCAATCCGAACGTCCCGCGTGGAGGGCAGATTCCGATAACGATACTGGCATCCCGCACGGATGACTTCGACGGACCTATCCATGTCACCGTCGAAGATCTCCCCCCCAGTATGAGAGCGACCGCAAGTGTCATCCCACCCGGCCAGGCATCCACGACCCTGCTCGTCGCCGCCGATCCCGACGCTGAGCTGGACCGCGCGGTCCCGTTCAAGGTCAAGGCCACGGCTGATATCGCCGGCCACCAGGTTACGCGCTGGGCCGCACCCGAGGACAGCCTCAAGTTCATCTCCCTTTCACCTTCTGCCGATGTCGAACTTGCTGCCAACGCTCGGCAGATCGTCCTGGCGCCGGGCGAAGATATCGAGATCACCGTGAGCGCCAAGCGGAAAAACGGCTTTGCCGGCCGCGTACAGGTAGAGGTGCGGAATCTGCCGCCTCATATCGACATTCCCGAGATCGGCCTCAGTGCCGTCGCGATCCCGGCACAAGAAGACAGCCGCAGTTTTCACATCCAGGCCCTACCGCAAGCGAAGCCGATGGAGCAGTGGATTCACCTGGCTGGCCGGGTGCGAACCCGCTCACCGCTTCAAAACTCCTTCGCGGCTGAACCGATTTTGCTGAAGGTTATTTCTAAACCTGTTGCTGCCGGCACGACCGGTTCGGGGGATTAGCGAGCGGCCTTCAAAGCCGGAGAGTGGCACCGGCCCTTTCGAAGGACCTTCACACGGAACTCCGGCGGGTTTGCGTCAGATCTCAAACAGGAAACCGCAGGTATTTTCTCCTCTCCACCCCACCTGTTGGACGAAACCGCAGGGTCGCCGCACCCTTAGACGCACAGGGATCGGAGAGCCAGGCCAAGTAAATCGTTGTTAGATAATCACTTCCACCTTATCCCAACGTTTGTGCCAATGTAGCCGTACTTTGGTACCACGACTTTCGTATCCCTGACTCAAACTGATTGTCCATGGACGAGTGAGCGCCTTTCGGTGTAAGTAAACAACAGATAGGACGGAGTGTTGCCTGGTGTGGAAGACCCCTGGAAACGCCGGTGGTTGCGGACCCCGTAGCTTGGCACCCACCGCGCGTTTCCAACCTCGAATGCCAAGTTCGCTCTGCAAGATCTCCTGTCCCTGCAATTCCTAGTCGCCCGGTATAACGCCCTGGGACGAGATCGGGGGAATAAGACATGGCACCAAACGTGGAGCGGCGACGGAAACCACGTCGCAAGAAAGACGTGGTCAATGGAATCGAGATTGACATTGCCGAGCAGTCCGGTCGGTCCAAGACCATAGTTGCCAAGTTGGCCGATCTCAGTGACTTCGGTTGCGGGGCGGATACCACTTCCCCGCTCGAGGTGGGAGTTCCGGTCGTGTTGCGAAGCCGGTTTTTCTCCACACCACTTGCGAGGTATCAGCAGCGGTGCGCCCGCGTTATGAACTGCCGTCTGCTGGAGGATGACGTCTATCGCGTAGGATTTGCGTTTGACGAACCGGATTTGAATGAGACTCTCATTGGAGATCATGACGCAGCTCGAAACGGCACCCCTAATGGCGACAATTCACATCGCCCAGACCCCGCAGTAGACAGCTCGTTTGTCGACTACTACGAAGCGCTGCAACTGAGCCCGAACGCAGATTTCGAAGCTACACAACGTTCGTATCGCATGTTGGCCCATCGCTACCATCCCGACAACACCGACACAGGTAACGAAGCCGCCTTCCGGCTGGTACTTCAGGCCACTGCTGTCCGGTTAAAAGTCGAATAGAATCAATTGGTTGGGGTCATAGGGGGATTCGTTTGGGGAGTCGGATGGCTGGAGTGCCTGTAAAAGGGGCATTTTTTCGAATTGCGTAACGCTGAGAATCTGTAGAATCTGGTAAAGACTCGCTTCCAGCCCGAGGCGTTTCCGGACGATGGCGATGAGCACGTAAATCGAGACAGCGATCCAGATCTGCGTCTTGACGGCGTTCTCGCTGGTGCCGTAAAACGAGTTGATTCGCAGATGTTGCTTGATCCACTTGAAGAACAACTCAATCTGCCAACGCGACTTGTAGATGTGGGCGATGGTCAGCGCCGGGAGCGCGAAGTTGTTGGTCAGAAACTTCAGCCGCTTGTTCGTCCGGGCGTCGAAGTAACTGACCCTCCGCAACGGGTCGGGATAGGCTTGGGCCGATTCGATGGCAGCCAGTATGACGGTCTGATCCGAGCGCAAGCCCGTGGATTTGTCGACGGGATGCGAGTAGCGCCGTTGGAGCAAGATGTTCTTCTTGGTTCGCACGACGAAGAACGACGAGCAGAGAGTGAACACGAAGAGGCGTTCGAAATCGACGTAGGCCCGATCCATGACGTAGAACGCGCCGGCCTCCGGGCCGATCTCGTCGAGGATGTTGATGTCGTGCACTTTGCCTCCAGTAATGCGGATGAACGTGGGAATATTGCCGTGCAGATCCAGCAGCGTGTGCATCTTCACGGCGGCTTTTTGCTTGCGGAATCTCGCCCACGGAAACAGCGACAGGCAGAGGTCGATTGTTGTCGAGTCGAGAGCGTACAGAGTCTGGTCCAAGTCCACACCGATCGGGTCGTGGGCATATAACGGCCGTGCCATGCCAATCAAGACCTGCGCGAAGTCCGCGTAGATCCGCCAGTCGCGCGACTCGTTCGCGTCGGCCAGTGTCGAGCGCGCTACCCTGCCGCGGAATCCCATGTGGTAGAGTTTGCCGTGCATCGAACGCAGGCACGTCTCGATGTCGCGGAGGCTTGCCCGATAGGTCAGCTGGGCGAATGCCATCGCAAGAAACTGATCCCAGCAGGAGAAACTTTTCAGATAGGAATCGCCGCGGTAGCGCGATACACATTTCTGAAACTCTTTGCTCGGTAGGTGCTCGATCAGTTGGGAGAAAACCGTACGGCCAAGGTTCATCCCTCATTGTGCCGCGTCCGGATGCTCCGTTCAGGCGACCATTTGCGGCCTCGGGATTTCAAATCGTTCCCGGGCAAAACAGGCCATAAGACATTGAACGGTCGAGACTTACCGTCCGATGGCGCGACTTTCCCCGGACAGCACTGACTTCAGGCTTACCGTGTGATCAGCGACCCGGAAAAAAGGGCAGCTTACGATGTTAGACATCGAGCCTCCCAGTCATTACGCTGGAAGATCTTCAGCCAACCAGAGGATGCCGAAGGATACGGGGAAGAGAAACGCAAGCGTTGGGGCCTGCTGATGATCCTCTATACCAAAAGGAAACGCCAGCCGGATAAGCCGGGCGTGTCGCTCCGCGAGCTCGAGAGTATGCTTGGGTGCCCGCGCGAACAATTGCAGTTTACACTCTGGTACCTGAAGGGCAAATCACTGATTGAGCCGACCGACGCAGGACGTTACTCAATTACGTTCGACGGCGTGGACTATGTTGAAGATGCCGGACCCGGTGAAGTGCCGAACTTGCCTCCGCTATTGGAAGCGCCTCGCGTGATTTCGGGGGAATCTACTCAGCCGAACGGAACAGCTAATCCGCCATCCACGAACTCGACTCCACACGGTGCTCCTCCGCAGCCTGTGGGGTAAAACGTACTCCGTGCCCTGGAGATTGCGTGGGATAGGCATAGCCCTCTTCCACTCGCACCGGCTCCTCCACAAAGCGGTTCAGGAACGGGAAATGCTCCAGCAGAATGGCATTGGGGACCGCGCATACCAGATGGACATGCAACTCCATCAGGAAATGCGGAACAACGACGGTGTTAAAGCTGTGGGCCGTGTTGGCAACGCGCAGCCATTCAGTGACCCCTCCCACCCGGGCAACGTCCGGCTGTAGGATCGAAGCAGCACCGCAATCCAAGTATTCCTTGAAAGCATGTCGGTTGTAGAGGTTTTCACCGATGGCGATCGGTATGCGAGTGCTGCGGGACAACTGGCGGTGGCCCGCGACGTCGTCCGCCTCGATCGGTTCTTCTAACCAAAAAATACCGAACTCCTCGAACAAACGAGCCCGCGCAATGGCTTCCCAAGCTGTCCAGTGCAGGTTGGCATCGACCATGAGCTTCATGTCGTCGCCAATGGCCTTCCTGACAGCGCGAAGGCGAGCCACGTCTTCGGACCGCTTCTCCTTGCCGACCTTGATCTTGACGCCGAAAAACCCCTCCTCGACCCGGCGACAGGAGTTGTTTACCAGCTCGTCTTGGGTATGGTTCAGCCAGCCGCCGTCGGTGTCGTAGCAGGGAATTCTGCACCGAGAAGCCCCCAGAAACTTGAAAAGAGGTTGCTGAGCCCGCTTCGCCTTGATATCCCACAACGCAATGTCTACCGCTGACTGCGCCAGTGAAAACAACCCATGGCGGCCCACCCAGTGAAGAGCCCACCACATTTTCTCCCAAAGTCGTTCGCTATCCGCGGCATCCTCACCCAGAATCAGCGGCACCACGTCGTCGTCGAGCAGCTTTTTTGTGGCCCGACCTCCGCGCCCGATTGTGTAGGTAAGGCCCAAACCTGAGATTCCCTCGTCGGTGTGAAGCGTTGCTGCAATGATCTCCATTGACTCCACTTGTTGAATGGCGTCGGTGATTTCGCGGTCAGGAGGAAAACGATATAGAGCCGTATCGATACGGGTGATTTTCACAATCTCGTTCTCCCTACTTGCGAAGTGTCGCAGATCAAGGCCTTGGCGAAACCGTCAAGACGGCTGAGTTGAGGACACGCCTCTCGAGGGCCACCTTTTAGCCCAACCATCGTACCACCCCAATCTCATTCTCCGGCTCCGAACTGCTTTTCCCGGAGCAGCGAAGTATCTCAGTTTGAACCGCGGCGCCGGCAAAGAGTTTGACGGCCAATAACACCTTCCGATACCATAAACCTGCGGGGTGGAGCAGTCTGGTAGCTCGTTGGGCTCATAACCCAAAGGTCGCAGGTTCAAATCCTGCCCCCGCAACCAACCCCGTACGCCCTTCAAAAGTAACCCATTTCCTTTCGCGTCTAACCAAGCTCTGTCACCATCTAGAGAGCACTGATCGTCGCGGTCTGACGTCGACATGAAGCGACAAGTACGGGGTACCCTGCAGCCCAGCCATCTCCGAACCCGGTCGCATTCCCAAGGCAACCTCAACCCCCTGGCAGCCCTCGCTGGAATGCTGCTGCTTCCGTTGCTGCCACTTTTCTCACAGCCGTCCGAACCCGCAGTCCTTCCCGACTTGCGGGCCCACAGGCTCGAGCAGCCACCCGTGCTCGACGGACTCGTCAACGAACCGCTCTGGCAGAAACTTGACGCGGCGACCGATTTCGTCCAGCAAAACCCCGATGAAGGCGAACTCTCGACCGAGAGAACCGAAGTCCGCATTGGCTTCGACGACCGCAACCTCTACATCGCCATCATCTGTTTCGACTCCCAACCCGAGAACATCGTGGTCACCCAAAACCGCCGCGACGCCTCTCTCCGCGACACCGACTCGGTTCAGATTCTTCTTGATACGTTCAACGACGGCCAGAATGCGTTTATCTTCGGAACAAGCCCCACCGGCATCGAGTTCGATGCCCAGGTTTCTAAGGCCGGACAAACCCGGGGATCAGGCGGCGGGCCTGCTCGTGCCGGAGGCGTAGGAGGGGCTCAACGGGGGGGCGCCTCCGCCTTCAATCTCAACTGGGATGGCGTGTGGCAGGTTCGCTCACAAATCACTCAGCGCGGATGGGAAAGCGAACTGATCATCCCTTTCCGTACCCTGCGTTACAAACCCGGCGAACCGGTCTGGGGCCTAAACATCATGCGCAACCTGCGCAGAAGGAACGAACGCTCCTTCTGGTCTCCCATCTCGCGGGCATTCCGGTTCACGCAGATCAGCGTGGCCGGGTCGCTTTCCGGCCTGGAAACGCGCACGCACCGCAATCTGAAGCTTCTTCCCTACGTGCTGGGAGGTTTTTCGCAGGACTATCGCCGCACCGAAAACCAGTCTAGGTTCGAGCGCGACGCGGGGCTCGATCTGAAATACAGCCTCACACCGAGTCTCACCCTCGACGCAACGTTCAACACCGACTTCGCCCAGATTGAAGTGGATGATGAACAGGTCAATCTGACTCGCTTTGACTTGTTCTTCCCCGAGAAGCGTCCCTTCTTTCTGGAGAACGCCGGCTTTTTCGAGTTCGGCAGTCCCGGAGAAGTGGAGATTTTCTTTTCCCGACGAATCGGTCTCGACGAAGACCGTAACCCCGTGCCCATCGACGCCGGAGCACGCGTGAGCGGCAAAATCGGGCCCTATCAACTCGGCCTGCTCAACATGCAGACCCGCTCGGTCGACGGCGCGGCTCCCGCGAACAACTACAGCGTCGCACGCGTCAGCCGGGAGTTGCCCAATCGCTCTTCTATTGGACTGATCGGCGTGAGCCGTGAGGCGACCACGGATTTCGAAGACGCACCTCGCTTCAATCGCACCTATGGGGCCGATGCCAACATCGGTCTCGGCAAGTTCGCCAATTGGTTCAACTACGTCGCCAAGAGCGAGACTCCCGGCCTCGAAGACAGCGACAACGTGTATTCCAGCCGCTTTCAGTACGACGATTCACGCCACGAATTCAGACTCGGCTACCTCGAGGTCGGTCAAAACTTCAACCCCGAAGTTGGCTTTGTGCGCCGCGTTGGTTTCCGTAAAGCGAATTACTTCTACCGCTTCACCCACTACCCCAACTCCAACCGCTTCCGCACCTTCGAACCGCACTTTTCCGGTCAGAACTGGTACACCTTGGGAACGAACGCCAAAGAGTCGGGCTTCGAGCACTACCATGTCGAATCCCGATTGCAGGACGGCGGGCGCCTTGGGCTGGCCTGGAACCGTAACTTCGAACGCCTGGACGAGCCGTTCGAAATCCACCCTGACGTCTCTATCCCTACAGGCCGCTACCAGTTCGACGAACTCATCGCCAACTTCGGGACCGATCCGAGCGCGCCGGTCTTCCTAGGAGGCACCGCGGCTTTAGGAGGCTTCTACGACGGAACTATCCGCACGCTGAATTTTCGAGGCGGGTATCGACACGGCAGCAACCTGACGTGGACCGGAAGCTGGGTCCGCAATTTCATCGACCTACCCGTAGGCAACTTCAACACAGACCTTGTCGGGCTTCGCTTCAATTGGTCATTCACGCCTAAGAGCTTCTTTCAAACCTTTAGCCAGTACAACAGCGTCACTAACGAGATTGCTCATAACCTCCGGCTCGGGTTGCTCTCGACATCCAGTACAGGGCTCTTTGTCGTCTTCAACACCGGCACAACCACCCGCGACTTTCTTGATCCCCACGATGTCAAACGGCGCACGATCTCTCGCGCCCTGTTCATCAAATTCACCCACCTGTTGGACTACTAGAACTCGTGACGTGGGTGGCGGGGGACAGGCAACCAAACGCCAAACCGTCTGCTTAGCCGGGTCGTCCTCTAGCGAGTGTTCGCTCTTGAGAAAGAAGACATCCCCGGGGTGCCTGTACCCGACTTATTGGTTGGGAAGCGGGGGACAGGCGCCCCGCGCGACGGGCTACCAGCTAAAAAGGCCGCGGCGAGCGAAACACCGCACTTGCCGAGTGAATCCGTCCTGGTCGCCTGTCCCCGATCCCGAGTTTTTTCGCGGCCTAGGTGATCAGCCAGGAGGACCTCACCGTTTGTTCCTTCGGCGCTGCCAGTTGAGCCCGACGCGCGTCTTGGCCACGGAAGGCGGCGAGGCAGAGCGCCATCGTCTACTATTGGTTAGGCGTCACAGAAACAGGAGAAGCATTATGGCTGACAAGAAAGCATCGACGGACCACCCGATTCACGAACTTCTTGCGGAACGCTGGAGCCCCTACGGCTTCGAAGACCGGCCGGTTGCCGAGGCCGACCTGCGTTCTTTGTTCGAGGCGGCTCGCTGGGCGGCGTCCTCTTATAACGAACAGCCTTGGAGCTATCTTGTTGCGACGAGAGAAAACCCTGAAGAGTTCGCCCGACTCCTCTCCTGTCTGGTCGAGCCGAATCAGGCGTGGGCGAAGGCCGCGCCCGTGCTTGCCTTGGGTGTCGTGAGTCTGAGATTCTCGCGGAACAACAAAGAGAACCGGGCCGCTGTTCACGACCTCGGCCTTGCCGCTGGAAACCTATTAGTCGAGGCGACCGCCCGGGGCCTGTCGGTCCATCAGATGATCGGCATACTTCCTGACAAGGCGCGCGAGCTATACCAAATACCGGAGAATTCTGAGGTCTGGACAGCGCTTGCAATCGGATACAAGGCGGACCCAGCGAAGCTGCCAGATGCGTTGAAGGAGCGCGATCTCGCGCCGAGGCAGCGAAAGCCCCTGAGCGAGTTCGTGTTCGCCGGCAAGTGGGGAGATCCGTCGCCTCTCGTACTTTAGACGTGGCCTTCAATAGTACGGTCGCCGACACCAGCGACTCATCGGTCCATGCCGCGGTCCGCTTGGGCGGCCTCTTCGAGCGCTGCCAGCACGTCGTTGAAGTTCTCGTTGATCGACGAGTCGACCAGCAAACCTAGGTATCGCATCAGCGGATTGGTGATCTGCAGCGTCTCCGACCAGCGCACCTTAGTGGTGTTTTCGTCCAGAGCCTCCAAATCGATGGTGCGCCTCGCCATGACAACCCCAAAATCGATTTCGTAGACCACCTTACGAGCCGCTTCACTCTCCACAATGACGCCCTTGCCGCGAGCGATCGAAGCGATAGCCCCACCGATGGATCCGAGCCTCTTCCCATCGGGGAAGAAGCCAAGCCTGGTTCCGGCGCCGGCGTCCGGCCCTCCTAGGTCGACGATTTCCATCGGCGGGAATCCTTGGCCGCGGAGATTGCGGTGCCATGCTTGAGTCCACATCCGTTGTTGGCCTGCGCGGCTATTGAAAAAGGGAAACAGCTCCGCGCTGGACGCCTCCAGCGTCAGGCTAGTGTTCACCAACTGCACTTGGCTCGGCAACAAATAACCGAATAAGGTCAGAAGTAGGACGAGGCCAACGAGGGTGCCCAATACGCTGCCCGCGGTCTTGACGCCACGACCTCGCCGTTTGCTTCTCTTCTTTTCGTGTGAATCTGAATTCATCCTTCTCTTCCGGAGAGTACAGTTTTGTGACGCCTAGCGCCCCGGCTCCCGGCCCAACGTTCTAACCACCTCTCCTCGCGGTCGGCCTGATCAACCCGCGCGCGCTTCCCGCCTTGGCCCCTCATCACATAAAGAACCGCAAAAACAGAAAGATCACGCCGTTGGCCACCCATCCGATCAAGCATACCCGAAGCAGGAAGCCCGGGAAGTGTTTGGGAAATCGGCTGCGCCGTAACGAGACAGTCTCGTCGGAGGGCGAAAACAGGCCGGTGGAACGCTTCGATCGCGCCGGTGCTTGCCTCCCGACGTTAGATTCGTTGTGTTCAGGAGAGGAGAGAGTGTACCATGTAGCAGCCCAAGGTCCAAATCGGAAATTCCGGACGATATGCGCTGCTCAAGTTGCGGGAAAGAGATCGGGGCGGTGTCTTACGAGAATGCGGCGGGAGAACCTTGTTGTCTCCAGTGTGCCCTCGGAGAACGAACGGGACGGTTGCCCCCGCCAGCGGACCTAAGACCGCCGACAACCCCAACGTCTTTTCCTTCACAGCAACCCAGTTCAACCTTTTCGGCTGACGACAGTGCGGTGCTGGAGACCGAGCAGAAGCTCGAACATCCAAGTGAGCGTCCTCGCGTAAGTGCTGCCTCATTTGAAGACGAGCGCATCAAGAAGTGGCTTACAGAGGGCCTCATCAACGAGGAGCAAGCTCAGAAGATGCTGGGCGATGTGGCAGCACATCGTAAAGAGCGTTCCTCGGATAAGCTCATTGGCGTCATGTCGACCATTGGGGCCGTCCTTCTGGGAATTGCGGTTGTACTATTTGTGCTCTCCAACTGGCAGGCCCTGACGACGTTGACGAAGGTGTTCGTTTTGGTTGGTGGCACTTGTGGGGTATCGTACATCGGGTACGTATTCGCCTACGGACGACAGAACTTTCCGAAGGTCGGCGCCGCATTGCTCGTTCTAGGAAGTCTCCTATTCGGAGCGACGATCTTCTTACTTGCGCAGATTTACCACATTGAGGCGAATACTCATACGCTCGTCCTTGTGTGGTTGGCGGGGATCTTGCCCCTGGTATACGTTCTCCACTCAGTACCAATCGCTGGACTCGCATCTCTGTTGCTATTTCTGTGGATTGGGCTGTTTGTCTTTCGTGATGCGACGTTGGCCACGAGCGATTGGGTCGCCCTACCAGTGCTCTATTTGGTTTCCGGACTCCTATTCTTTGAGACCGGAGGCCTACACTATCTCTCTCAGCGACTCGGGAAAGTGGCCCGCATCTACCGGATGGCATCACTAAAGGTCGTCATCGCATCACTGTTTCTCCTCACATTTCGATTCTTTTCCGGTCACTATGAGCGCTGGAGCCCTCGTGCAGGGGCCGAAATCTCTCCGCAGATGGGAACTGCAGTCGTGCTGGTCGCGGTTGTAGCCATCTTAATAGCGGTTGGAAACCTGCTTTATAACCCGTCGAAATCGGAAACCTGGAAGGTAGAAGGCGGCGTCAGTCTCGGGTTAGTGGCGCTGTCGTTGGTCTTTTTTTTCTTTCCATCACCAACGAACATCTATGTCGTGATCTTTAACCTGGTCATTGTAGGATGTTTAGCGATTCTCATCGCCATTGGCTATCGGCGAGAGGACATCAAGGTCGTGAATCACTGCTGTCCGGTTAAAAGTCGAATAGAATCAATTGGTTGGGGTCATAGGGGGATTCGTTTGGGGAGTCGGATGGCTGGAGTGCCTGTAAAAGGGGCATTTTTTCGAATTGCGTAACGCTGAGAATCTGTAGAATCTGGTAAAGACTCGCTTCCAGCCCGAGGCGTTTCCGGACGATGGCGATGAGCACGTAAATCGAGACAGCGATCCAGATCTGCGTCTTGACGGCGTTCTCGCTGGTGCCGTAAAACGAGTTGATTCGCAGATGTTGCTTGATCCACTTGAAGAACAACTCAATCTGCCAACGCGACTTGTAGATGTGGGCGATGGTCAGCGCCGGGAGCGCGAAGTTGTTGGTCAGAAACTTCAGCCGCTTGTTCGTCCGGGCGTCGAAGTAACTGACCCTCCGCAACGGGTCGGGATAGGCTTGGGCCGATTCGATGGCAGCCAGTATGACGGTCTGATCCGAGCGCAAGCCCGTGGATTTGTCGACGGGATGCGAGTAGCGCCGTTGGAGCAAGATGTTCTTCTTGGTTCGCACGACGAAGAACGACGAGCAGAGAGTGAACACGAAGAGGCGTTCGAAATCGACGTAGGCCCGATCCATGACGTAGAACGCGCCGGCCTCCGGGCCGATCTCGTCGAGGATGTTGATGTCGTGCACTTTGCCTCCAGTAATGCGGATGAACGTGGGAATATTGCCGTGCAGATCCAGCAGCGTGTGCATCTTCACGGCGGCTTTTTGCTTGCGGAATCTCGCCCACGGAAACAGCGACAGGCAGAGGTCGATTGTTGTCGAGTCGAGAGCGTACAGAGTCTGGTCCAAGTCCACACCGATCGGGTCGTGGGCATATAACGGCCGTGCCATGCCAATCAAGACCTGCGCGAAGTCCGCGTAGATCCGCCAGTCGCGCGACTCGTTCGCGTCGGCCAGTGTCGAGCGCGCTACCCTGCCGCGGAATCCCATGTGGTAGAGTTTGCCGTGCATCGAACGCAGGCACGTCTCGATGTCGCGGAGGCTTGCCCGATAGGTCAGCTGGGCGAATGCCATCGCAAGAAACTGATCCCAGCAGGAGAAACTTTTCAGATAGGAATCGCCGCGGTAGCGCGATACACATTTCTGAAACTCTTTGCTCGGTAGGTGCTCGATCAGTTGGGAGAAAACCGTACGGCCAAGGTTCATCCCTCATTGTGCCGCGTCCGGATGCTCCGTTCAGGCGACCATTTGCGGCCTCGGGATTTCAAATCGTTCCCGGGCAAAACAGGCCATAAGACATTGAACGGTCGAGACTTACCGTCCGATGGCGCGACTTTCCCCGGACAGCACTGGTCGTGAATATCGGTATGTCCTCGCTGGCTCTGTTGATTTTGGTGAGGTATTTTGACCTCTTCTGGGGGTTACTTTCCGGGTGGATTTTCTTCATGCTGGGGGGAGCGGTCCTTATATTTGGGGGCATCGCGTTTGAACGGAAGCGTCGCCAGCTCAAGGTGAGATTCAGCCGATGAAGCGAGCGCTCATCGCCATTGCAGTCTTGTGGGTCTTTATCCTTGATGGTCGCAGTGGAGGAGTTCACGCTCCGAACCGGGCAAGAGATCCTACTGAAAACGCCACCGTGGACCTGAGAGAAGGAGGCATCCCAGGCAACCTGTCCCGACACCCACCTCAATCTTGCTTGCCGATCGAAAACAGGTGATCGTCCGTGCGGAGGAAGATGCGCCCGTTAGAGATCGCGAGCGATCCCACCGTCCGTTCGCCGAGGGGATTACGGGCGAGGATCTTGAACTCCCTGCCCGCTGCGAGCACGAAAGTCTCTCCGGCCTCGTTTGTCAAATAGACTTTCCCGTCCGCAGCGACGGGCGAGGCACTGAAGACACCCTCCAGGCGTTCGCGCCACACAATTTCGCCGCTCTCGGCTTCTATGCATGTCACGATGCCCCGCTCCGTTGCCATGTAGATCAGCCCTTGGTAATAGAGAAGAGATGAAACGTAGGGCGCACCCGTCGCGACCCTCCACTTGACATGCGATTCCGAAACGTCCCCTTCCCCACCTGCCCTAATGGCTAGGTAAGGGCCGCTGCGGTGCCCTCGGCTCGAGTAGATGATCCCGTTGTGCTGGACGGGCGTTGAGACCGGAACCCGATTGGGCTCGTCCGCCTTCCAGAGCGTCTTTCCCGTCGTCGGGTCCACTGCTTCGATGTGGCGGTTCGTGTTAATTACCAGTTCGTCTCCCTGTCGTCTTTCGACAATGAACGGCGTAGTGTATGAACGAAAGCCGTCTCCTCGGTCGCGCATCCAGCTCCGCCTGCCGGTTCTCTTGTCGAGTGCCAGCAAGTAAGAAGACGGTGGGTGGTCACACAGTAGGATGAGTGAGTCTTGGTAAAGCGTCGGCGAACTGCCGTGACCCCAACGAATATCGAACGGGCCGATGTCCTTCCCCAAGTGCCTTTTCCACACGAGCTTGCCATCCATGGTCAACGCCACAAGCTGGCCCGTTCCGAACCAGGCATAAATCAACTCACCGTCCGTGATTGGACTGGAGCTAGCCAAGTTATTCTTGGCGTGAACGGGGGTCAGCGGACCTTCGGCTGGAAAACGGTACTCCCAGGCCAACGCCCCGCTTGAGGCCTGGAAGGCCTGCACAACAAAATCGACTCCATCCCGCTGGCCTGTCCTGCGCGCGACCGAGGCGCCCCGAAACTCGGGACCTCCTCCGTCCTTAAGCAGCCCATCACCAACCTGGGAAGTCACAACTACCAGGCCTTGCCACACGATCGGTGTGGATGCACCCCAGCCTGGCAGGCGCGTCTTCCACGCAATGTTCTCTTCGCGACTCCACTTTGAGGGAATGTCCTTCTCACCCGAGACGCCGTTGGCGGAGGGTCCGCGCCACTGGGGCCAATCTTCGGCTCCCAAAGGGAAACAACTCAAAAACGTCAGGACTCCCAGCACCGCCCAAGTTCTCATATGGCCACGTAAATGCTGCATCTTGCAAGCTAAGCGAAATTCCAGCCTAGCAGAGCAGACGGGAGTCTCTATCCACGGCCAGACTTTACCGGCTGGCGTATAATCTAGTGGAGACGGGAGGGGCAGGCACCCCAAGCGAAGGGACCGGGGGGCCGCTGGATTCAGATCAGCGAGCAACGTGGCGCGATTGGCCAGCCCTCCCAGGTGCCTCTCCCCACATTCACGGTTCAGATGCTCCTGCATCGCCATCGCCGGATTCCCTGTTTTGCCTTCGCTCTCGTGACCGCCGTTTCGTTTTGTGGGTCGGCACAGGGCGGCGCAAAAGACTCCGGGCCGAGCATCGTCAAGTTCAACCGCGACGTCCGGCCCATCCTCTCGGACAGGTGCTTCACTTGCCACGGCCCTGACAAGGCGACCCGGCTCAGTCCACTGCGTTTGGACACCGAAGCCGGTGCGCGAGCCGACCTAGGGGGCCGCTTCGCCATCGTGCCGGGGGACCCGGAAAAAAGCGAAATCATCCGCCGCGTTAGCTCCGAGAACGTAGCCCTGCGCATGCCGCCGTCCTACTCCGGCAAGGACGCACTCACCCAGCAGGAAATTGACACCATCCGGCGCTGGATCGAGCAGGGCGCCAAGTGGCAAAACCACTGGTCATTCATCGCTCCTCAGCGTCCCACGATCCCAGCGGTTGAGAACCCCGACTGGCCCCGCAACTCGATCGACTACTTCGCCCTTGCGCATCTGGAACGAGAGGGATTGACCCCATCCACCGAGGCCGATCGTGCAACTTTGATCCGGCGTGTGACGCTCGACTTGACCGGACTTCCTCCGACACTGTCCGAGGTCGATGCCTTCTTAAGCGACGACTCGCCGAACGCCTATGAGGAGCTCGTCGACGGGCTGCTGCGATCGCCGAAGTACGGCGAGCGAATGGCCGTTGAGTGGTTGGACGCTGCCAGGTACGCCGACACCAGCGGTTATCAAAGTGATTCCGAGCGGCACATGTGGCGCTGGAGGGATTGGGTCATCAATGCCTTTAACGCCAACATGCCCTTCGATCAGTTCACCGTTGAACAGATCGCCGGCGATATGCTACCCAATGCAACGCTCGACCAGATCATTGCCACCGGTTTCAACCGCAACCATAGCCAGAATGGCGAAGGCGGGATCATTCCGGAGGAGTACTTGGTCGAGAACGTGGTCGATCGCGTCGAAACGACCTCGACAGTATGGCTGGGATTGACGATGGGGTGCGCTCGTTGCCATGACCACAAGTACGATCCCATCAAGCAAAAGGAGTTCTACGAAGTCTTTGCGCACTTCAACAACATTCCCGAACGCGGCAAAGCTTTTAAGTACGGCAACTCACCGCCGTTCGTAAAAGCCCCCACATCCGACCAGCAAACCCAACTAGCAGAACTCGACGAGAAACTTGCTGCCTCGGAACAAGAGTTTGCGGAACTGGAGTCCGAGCTGAACGCGGCGCAAAAGGTCTGGGAAACGTCTTTGCGTGATTCCGCCCGAGTCGACTGGTTGCTGCGTGACCAACTTATGGTTCACCATCAGCTCGACGGTGACATCGCCGGCACCTACGCGGGAAAGCCTGTGCATTCCCGACTGGAAGACGGCCAACCCCGTTTCGTTCCCGGACCGTTGGGTGAGGCGGCCAGTTTTGACGGCAAGCGTTTCATCAACGCGGGCGACGTTGCGAACTTCGGCTACACCGACAAGTTCACGCTGGCCGCTTGGATCTACCCAAAGGCGCCGGACGGCGTCATTGTGTCGCGAGCGACCGAAGGAGAAGAGGGTGAAACCGGATACGGGCTGTACCTAAACGGCGGCAGGGTCCAGATTAACCTCGCACAGCGCTGGATCGATGACGGTGTACGCGCGGAAACCCAGGACGCCTTGGCGCTCAACGAATGGCATCATGTCTTGGTGACTTACGACGGCACACGAGTACCCACCGCATTCCGGGTCTACGTCAACGGCCAATCCCAAAAGCTGACTCACCTACTAGACGGTATCAATAACCCCATTCAACAAAAGCAACCCCTGCGCATCGGCGCCAGCGGCTTTCCGAGGCCGCGTTTCCAAGGGTACATCGACGACGTCCGTGTCTACCAAGCCGTGCTCACTCCGCGCCAAGCGGCCGTCGTATCGACGAAAGAATCCATTAGCACGATTGCCGAAGTCGCTCCCGAGAAAAGAACCCAGGCGCAATCCGACAAGATGCGGCATTGCTTTCTCGACCAATACGCGCCCGCCCACGTGCGGCAGGCCTGGCGCCAGGTCGGCGAGCTGCAACGTGAACGCGAACAACTCTGGGACAGCTTCCCGACGGTCATGGTCATGCGGGAGGTCGAACCGCGGCGCGAGACCTTTCAGCTCAACCGCGGCGCTTACGACAGCCCTGGCGAAAAGGTTACGCCTGGCGTGCCGGCGGTCTTCCCGCCACTACCCGAAGCCCAAGAGAAGAACCGTCTGGCTTTCGCCCGCTGGCTCGTCGATCCTCAAAACCCACTGCCCGCCCGAGTAACGGTCAATCGCTTCTGGCAAATGTACTTTGGCACCGGCCTGGTGAAAACAGCCGAAAACTTCGGTTCACAAGGAGAATGGCCGACCCATCCCGCGCTTCTCGATTGGCTTGCTACCGAGTTCATCCGTTCCGGTTGGGACGTCAAAGGCCTTCAGAAAGCGATCGTGACGAGCGCAACGTACCGGCAATCGTCCAACGTGACTCCGCTACTCGTCGAGAAGGACCCCGACAATCGCCTACTGGCTCGTGGACCGCGTTTTCGTTTGCCGGCACAGATTGTTCGCGATCAGGCGCTCGCGATAGCCGGCCTGCTTGTTCAGGAGGTTGGGGGTCCCTCCGTGAAACCTTACCAGCCGCCCGGGCTCTGGAAAGAGCTCACGGGCCTAGACTACCGCCGTGATGCTGGAGAGAACCTCCACCGCCGCAGCCTTTACACCTTTTGGAAACGGACGGCCGCGCCGCCCGCGATGGTGACATTTGACTCAGCGATTCGCGACACCTGCAACGTCCGCCAGACCAGAACGAACACGCCGCTGCAAGCCTTGAATCTGATGAACGACGTCACCTACGTCGAGGCCTCGCGCTTGCTGGCGGAAAGAATGATCACCGAGGGCGGCGCGACCCCAGAGGAACGTGTCTCGTTCGGTTACCGATTGGCGACGGCTCGCGAACCTACGGCAGAAGAAATGCGGGTTCTAGTAGATGGTCTTTACCACCACTTGGACCGCTACCAGACCGATCGGACGGCGGCGCTGAAACTGGTAAGCGAGGGAGAATATCCGCGCAATCAGGCTCTCGAAGTCTCCGAGCTGGCCGCCTACGCGACGCTGGCCAGCCTCATTCTGAATCTCGACGAAACTATCACCAAGCAATAACCGAGCGCCTGGAATACCTGGCCTGTCACTGGCGTTCCAGGCTCAGTTCGTCGCGATCGCACACCTTCGCGACAAGCCGAAACGGAACCGCGAACTCTCGTGGCGCAGGTCCCCGGACCTGCCGTGTCGGTACTCCTACCGACACCTGTTTCCGCTCTGCCCACACGCGAGGACCCAGGTAGCGCTGAATATGTTGCTCACCAACGGACCCTACGGTATGTGCGTCATCCCGTCGGCCTCGGCTACTCGTCCGGGAAGACAACGACCCCTTCGTACCTCGCGGACTATGCAAGAATCGGGTGAACTATACCCGCTCGCCGCCTGAAAGAAAGAGTTCCCAAACGCGATGCGACCTGAAGAGAAAAGCAGACAAGAAGTGAATGATGATGGCGGGGTTTTTCCAACCGACGAGCTCATATCTCACCAGCGGGCCCTTCGACGACTCGCTCAGGGTCTTAGAGCAGCCGGCCTCGACGAATTCGCGGATCGTATCCTAGCGGAGCTGGGGAGGCTTCGCGAGGCTGTTATCGACAGGCTTGTCGCAAAACTGGGAGATGACGAACCCCGTACCCGAGACGCTGCGACCGATATACTGCGGGACCTACTCGTCAAAGACCCGACGCTGGCTGAGCTACTGCTTCGCCGACAAGAAGAGACCGATGACCCAGAGATCAGAGACCGTATCAAACGGCGGATTCTAACAGCTGACCCCAGCCGCTATCGCAGACACCGTGACGACTTAATCAGCGACGTGGGCATTCTTTTCATCGCCCTGAACTTCCCGCCTAGTCCTCCTCCCGCCCCGGCCCAGCTGCAGCGCGTCATAGACGAACTCAGCGCCGACACACAGCAAGCCATAGACGATGCACAAGCCGCCGCACAGGACTCGAGCGAATCGGGTGCCCGAGAGCGATCCCGGCGCCTGAAGGAGCGCGAAGAGCGGCGTAAGAATCGCAAGGGTTTTATCGACCGACTCCGCCGGCAGATCTTTGGCGAACCAGAACGATTAGGCCCCTTTTAGTTGACATTCTTTAGAGTTACAAATGACTACATCGAACCCAGGGACGATCCCTCGCAGGTACGATCTGGACGCGTTGCGGGCGGCTGCCATGTTACTGGGCATCGTCTTGCACAGCGCGTTGTCATTCACACCGTTGTCGTTCCCGTGGGTTGTGCAAGACACCCGCCAGAACGAGGTGTTTGCGTTGTTCTTCTTTGCCATACATGGCTTTCGGATGCCGGTCTTTTTCCTGATGAGCGGCTTCTTTAGCGCCATGCTTTGGCGCAAACGCGGTTTGAGAGCCTTGCTGCGGCAACGCTTCCGCCGTGTATTCCTCCCGCTTCTGTTGGGCTTGGTTACAATCGTCCCGGTCGTGAACTGGATTAGTGGCGTCGGCATCAAATCTGCCAGCCGACCGGGAGCGGAATCCGAAATATGGACGGCCGCCAAAGTGGGATCCCTCAATGCGATTGAGCAGCATTTGGCGGATGGGGCTGACGTCAACGGCTTGGATGGCAGGGCCGGGCTGACACCTTTGTCATGGGCCGCACTCGGTGGTCAGATGGACGCCGTCAAACTGTTGCTCGAAAACGGCGCGAACGTAAATACCCCCGATGAGAAAAGTACGCCCCTGCACGCGGCCGCCTTTTTGGGCCACACAGAAATCGTCGATCTACTGCTCCAGAACGGCGCGGACGTCAATGCTAAGAACGACAACGGCGAGACGCCGCTGGATGCCGTAATGATCGACATGGCCATAACGCAGTTCGTCGCGGCCTTCGTGGGAATAGAGATCGATGAAACAGCCGTCGAACGCGGCAGAGGGGATTCGGAAACATTGTTGCGCCGGCACGGAGCTCAGTTGTCGGGAGACTTACCTGGGGTCAAAGGGTCCCGCGAAAGAGCGGTGAGTCGATTGTGGTCTTGGTTGACCCTGAGCCCTTTGTTGGCTCATCTCTGGTTTTTGTGGCATCTCTGCTGGTTGGTCGCCGGTTTCGCTTTGGTTGCAATGATTGCTGACCGATTGCCGCGACTGAAACTGCCTGACTGGTTGGTGTTGTCGCCGGCACGCTATCTGTGGCTCATTCCTCTCACGATGATTCCCCAGGCATTCATGGGATCCGGGGGGCGCGTTCCGAGCTTCGGGCCAGATACTTCGCTGGGCATTGTGCCTATTCCGCATGTGCTGGCTTACTACGCGCTCTTTTTCGGCTTTGGGGCAATGTACTTCGGCTACGAGGATCACACCGGGCGCATCAACAAATGGTGGTGGCTGGCTTTGCCGGTTGGGCTAGTCATCGTGTTGCCGGTCGGGTTGGTCTTCACATTTGATGACACCTTGCTCAGTTATGAGATACGTCGATTGCTCTCGATCTTGGCACAGGCCGCTTTTCCGTGGGCTATGGCGTTCGGCCTTATGGGGTTGTTCCGAAAGCTCTTGGCCAATGAAAACAGGACGATGCGGTATTTGTCCGATTCGTCCTATTGGCTGTACTTGGCGCACTTGCCGTTGATCATTGCGGCCCAGATCGTGGTGCGAGAATGGCAGCTACCAGCCGGCGTCAAATTTGTGCTGATCTGCGTGGTCGTCACGGCGTTTCTCTTGTGGGCCTACCAAACTCTCGTGCGGTATCGGTGGCTAGGGACTTTCTTGAATGGGCGACGCCAACGCCCCCTGAAAACAGTTGAACACGCAGCCGATTAGTGTTCGGCGCCGGGCAGTGTGGATCGCAGGGTTAGGCGGCTCCGCATCCAGTGATTACTAGTTGCCCTCAACCAGACGTTTCAAGTTCTGTCCCTCGTCTCGCATGTGCTGACGGACGGCATCGAACTCCTTCTGGTGCAAGCGCTTGGCCAGGGGACCGATACGAAGATGGATTTGGGCCGCGAACCTGCAGTGGTCGCCATCGCGGTCGATGTGAAAAACAAATCGAGGCAGGAACAGTCGGAGGAGCCAGAACGTGGGCGCGAACTCGATATGTTTGTCCGCTTCTATCTTCGTGAAGCGGACTCTTTTCTTTAGCAGCTTGCCGGCAATGTACTCTTCAAAGTAGAAAACAGTGCCTTCCTGGGGGGAACGTCCATCGACCCATCTAAACAGAACGTGGTCAGGATGCCAAGACCGGTAGTTCTCGTCCATGTGCTCGAAGAAGTCGAATATACGGTCGGGTGCCGTACGGATTTCGACCGAGTCTTCGAGGATCATAAGGCTGCTCTCATTCTAGGCTGGAGCGGCTCACGTTGCTGTAGGTATACTAGATCCGAGCTAAGGAGACCGTCAGCGGGCTTCCTTGGGTCACTAAAGGTCCCAGCCGCGAACCAACGAATCCTGAAAGTACTGCCAAGGGGACAACATGTACTCGATTTTCGTCACGATCAACGTCAAGCCTGAGCACATTGAGGAATTCAAACAAGCCAGCCTCGGAGACGCACAAGGCGCAACGCGCGATGAACCGGGGTGTTTTCGGTTCGATATGCACCAAGATGCAGAAATCCCTTCGCGATTCTACCTCCACGAGGTCTACCGCGACGAAGACGCTTTCCAGGCCCACGTCAAAGCTCCACACTTCCTTCAATGGAGGGATACCGTCAGCCCGTTCTTCGATGGCGACATTCAGAAAATCGACATGAAGACCGTCTTCCCGTCTGACGCTGGTTGGGAAAAGCAAAAGCCTGGACTACTGAACTGGTAGTAACGTGCACGCGCCTGAATTCGGCCGATCGGAGATTCGGGCTTAAGGGAGATGAGAAGTTGATTCGAGTTGAAAACCTCGAAGACCAGTTCCGACACTATGGCATTGGACTACGTTGAGGGAAGCGTTCTCACCCCGCGGTTTCTTGGCAGGAGATCGACTGCGGAAAGGTTCATCGATCTGCTATTACGATACGGAGGAATGTACGTCCCCGAGGTGTGGGACGTTGAAGAGCCTCCGCGCCGCAAGTTCAAAGTCTCAACGTCCGAGGACATCGTGAGGGCGTGGACGGAGACAGACAATAACTGGGTCCTCTTCAGCCGTGCGCGCCCCGCCCGCGTTGAGACCTCCGTCTCTATCCTGCGCATCGCCAGGTTCCCTTTCAATTTCGCTTCGGTCGAGCTGGCCGACATTCTCTTGACAGAGCAAGATTCTGTGAAAGAGTTGCTCAGCTTTTGCACTGAGCTGTGCCTGCTTACCGAAGCCGCCCGTTGCGTTGTAGCACATGCTAAGCAACAGAGGCGTCAGCAACCGAAAGTGATACAAGCCGGTGGCGCCTTGGAGGGCATCTACTGGGCTAATTTTTTTGGGCCGCCCTACATCGATTTCTTTGGCCGCCAGAGGCTGCTCACTGCGCCCTGTCTTGAGGTGCGGGAGGTCAACGAAAATCTGATCCTGCTGCTGACAGCCAAAAGTCCCCTAGCCCCGGAAATGCTCGACAACGACGACATCGTGGAGCCGATCAAAGACCATTTGGGCCGCAGGGCTTTTCCGGGTCCTAACTATCCCGATGAGCCGTGCGAAGTACCCGAGTTTGACTTTGGTGATTCTCAACAAGTCGTGGACGTCACGGAGCCGAAGACCGTCGAAGAGAAGATCAAGAAATACCGGCGGAAATTCGAGGAGAAAGGGTACCAGGTCGTTACCGAGCGAGATCAGAAACTAGTCCTAAAAGGGACAGATAGCTCGATTGTGACGATTGATCTGGCCCAGGGGACAGTTACGTTGGACACAACTGGTGGACTTGCCTGTTGACGCCGATGTCAAGCAGCGACTTCAGCACTTCGACGAACCGAACTAGAACGTCCCCCCGCCACGACCTCACACTGTTTGGAGAAATGAGCCCTGGCAACAAGGGCGGACCCGACCACGATGCTACCAGCGGCCCTAACGATTAGGTGCTCAGGGCGGGATGACGCGGCACGTTCACCAATGGTCAAAAACGAATAAGGAAGGATACGAACATGTTTGATCTGTCAGGCCGTGTTGCGCTAGTCTCGGGCGCGGCGAGCGGCATGGGCAAGGCGACCGCGATGGCGGTAGCGGAAGCAGGTGCCGACGTCGTCTTGGCGGACATCAACGAAGATGGCGTCCAGGCGACCGCGGGCGAAATCGAATCGCTCGAACGCCGAGCACTGCCGCTGGTCTGCGACGTCTCAGAACCCGAACAGATTCGTTCGGTGTTCGCGCGGCTTGACGACGAGTTCGGTCGGGTTGACTTCGTTGCCAACATCGCGGGCGAGGGGGTGCGCAAAAAACCTGAAGACATTTCGCTGGACGAGGTCGAACTCACGTGGCGCAACTTGGTCTACGGACGTTTCTGCTGTTGCCAGGAAGCGGGGCGCCGCATGTTGGCCGCCGGAAAAGGAAGTATCGTCAATCTCGGTTCTCTGGCGAGCGTCACAGCGCTTGGTCGCGGCCACATCGCTTACAGCATGGCGATGGGAGCGGTGGTCCAAATGACGCGTGAGTTAAGTACCGAATGGAGCGGCCGCGGCGTGCGCGTCAATTCGATCCTACCCGCCCAGGTTCTCAACCCCGGCCTGCGAGCAAGAATCGACTCCGATCCTCTCATCAAAGACCGTTTTCTCAGCGGCCTACCCGCGGGCCGATTTGGCGCGCCGGATGACATCAAGGGGCTCGCTGTGTTTCTGGCTTCCGATGCCTCCTCCTGGATCACAGGCGCGGTGATTCCGATGGACGGCGGCAACCTGGCGATGAACGCGGGAGGTTCTGTCGGAACCGAAGTGTTTGGAGAGTAGAGTCCTCGGTCATTCGAAAACTTGGCCACCACTAGATCTCAGGTTGAGGGCAGGCAGTCTTAGGAACGGGTTGCGGACGCCCCTAACACCGAAAGTTTGTATGAGGGGTAAGGGTGAGCGAGCAAGCCTGTTGAAGCCAGGTATGGTTTTTCAGCGGGCAACCCGCTGGGCGGACTTTCTACGACTCGGCCGCTTGCCGGTCGAGGCTGTCGCCGCCGGCTGAGCCTTCGCGGCCCGGGCCGGAGGCTTTTTTTTTGTCTTGCTCGCAAGACTCTTCTGCAGGGCTTCCATAAGATCGACGACCGGCGCCAATCGGGGTGCCTGGGAAGCGGTGACTTCCTGTCCTTGGCGCTTCGCCTCGATCATTTCGTGCAGCCGCTCCTGGAACTCGTCTCGGTACTTGTCGGGATCGAACGGCGCTGCCAGGCTTTCGACGAGTTGTCTTGCTAGTTTGATCTCCTGCGGTTTGACGTCGGTGTCGGAATCCTGGCCGTATTCGGCAACCTGGCGAATATCGGCCGGGTAGTGCATGGTATGAAGCGTCAGGCCGTTATTTCGAGGCCGGACCAGCACGGTGTGCTCCCGCTGGTGCATGCTCACTTTGGCTACCGCGGCGTAGCCGGCTTCTTCCATCGTCCGGACCAGTAACTCGTAGGCTTTTTGTCCCGCTTCCTCCGGCATAGCGAAGAAGGAGCTGTCGAAGTACAGTGGGTCGACTTCCTCCAATTTCACAAATTCGAGGATTTCCATCGTACTGCCGGATTGCGGAGTTACCTTCTTCACCTCTTCTTCTTCGACCAGGACGTAGTTGTCTTTCTCGTACTCGTAGCCCTTGACCAGCTCAGACCTTTCCACCTGTCGATCACACACCGGGCAGTGCAAACGCTGGCGAATACGGGAATGGCACTCTTTGTGAAGCTGGTTGAAGCCGATACGCTCACTGCGCGCGGCGACGTGCAGACGGATCGGTACGGAGATCAAGCCGAAGCTCAAGTATCCTTTCCAAACCGTTGAGGCCATGTGGCTAAAGGTCCCCCGAACTTCTAGCATGGTAGCGGATCGGCCCGCTTAGCTGCAATGGGGTCCCAGGCTGGAAGTCGTAGAGGAAACGCCTGAATCTGCTCGACTGAATATCTGAGTGTGCGCTGATCACGCGCGTACGAGACACGAAAGACTTGGGCGGACACGGTGGTCCGCCCCTACGAATAACCTACATTCAACGCCGGCGGGCGGGCACGGTGGTCGGCCCTACACCGAGGTGCGTTCAAAGCCCGCTCTGCGAGCCTCGTGAGTAAAGAGGCTAGCCGAGGTCTGTCTCGACGCGCAGCAAGCACCACAAAGTCCTTCTGCCCCTCCCATCAATCGTGGGGAGTCGCCCGGCCCCACAGCCGGCAGGCGCGCCCCTATTCGCAGCTCGTGGTCTGCGGCGCGGGCGGTGGGCCATCGTGTTTCTCCATCGTCCCGCCGCAGCGAGGACATGGCGGCAACAACTGCCCCTTTTTTACGCTCAAGAAGTGGCTACACGCTGCGCACTTGTAGGTGCCGTCTTCTACAACCATCGTTAGGGCCATCGGTATTCTCTCCAACTATCGGGCGTATGCCAGCAAAGTCGCCCCGCGACTACGCTTGGGCCACAGCACTTGCGCCGGACGTGAGATCCTTCGTGAGAAGGTTGAAAACCCGGGGCATCCCCTAACACGGGATCGTCACCCGCACACTCGTTCCTGCCACCGGGGACCTCTCCGCGAAAATGTCGCCTCCGTGCTGCCGCACCATTTCGCGGGAGCTAAACAGGCTCCAGTTCGTCGCCGCGATCCGCCGGTCCTTGACCCCGAACCCGGGATCGAACAGCCGATCGACGTCTTCCTTCGCGAGACTCTTGTTGCGGTGCAAGATGTCGACGTGAACGAATCCGTTCACCCGCTTGCTTGTGATGAGTATCTTGGCGGGCGTTCCGAACTTTTCAGCCGTGCTTTGCAACAGGTTCGAGAAAACGGCGCTGATTTGCTGCGGCCGCACAGTCGTCTTAGGAAGAGGATGCAGGTCCAACTCGATGTCGATCTTATCCTTCAACTGGGACTGCATCATTTCGAGGACGTCCCTCAGTAGCTCATTCAAGTCCACGGCCATGATCTCCGCCCGGTCTAAGTTCGTAAGCCGCTGCATGCGGGCTATGATGGCGCGCAGCCGATCGGCCGACAGGTGAGCCGATCCAAGCAGGTCTTCTTCCATGCGATCGAGACGTGCCCGGCTTTCCCCAGATGCCTCGCTTCTCTTTTCGTGCAGAGACTGCAGCGTCTGGACCACACTGGCAAGAGCCCCGACTGGGCTATTGAGTTCGTGGCTCAAGGTGGCGGCAAAGCGTCCCATGGTAGCCGCGTTTTCAGAAACAACCAGCCGAGACTGCGTCTGACGCAAGTCTTCTGCGGCGTGGAGTTCCCTCTGGTGGGCACTGTGCGTACGATAGACGCGGCGATACATTACCGCCGAGAGGGCGACGGCCAACCAAATCAGAACGAACAGACCCGAGAACGCGTCCGGGCTGGCAGCTCCATCGGCAGGGACCAATCCCCACGCCACGGCAAGGCGGTCGGAAAAGAAAAAGAAGGCCTCTAACGCCAGGCCGACCGAAAGTGTGTGCAAAGGGTGCAGAGTCAGCACGAACACACCAATGAGGATCACCGTGCTTAGTCTGGGAGTGATTGAGGGGATAAGATCCGGTCGCACCGCGGTTTCTACATAAACATTCCAGACGAGAAACCCGCAGGTGAGGAAAACGGCCAACCACCCTATGGCAGCCGCCTTGCTCGCACTCCAGTCCGTCCGCCCGAGGCAGAACACTGTGACCCCGAGGACCGAGATCCCCAGGTACATCGAGGCTCCTAGCAGTGCAGGCATCTCTCCTTGGGCCAAGCCGCGAGCCAGCAGAAGGGAGATCGGAACCAAAATCGCGGTGACCCCATACACCTTGAGGCCTATCCGGCGGAGTCGGGAAACTTCGCCTTCGAAACCCGGATCGTTCTTAGTATCTGACTGGAGAAGGTGAAAGCGGACGATCGATCCCAGAGTTTTCATGGCCGTTCAGAAGAGTCGTTTGAGAATCACGCAAGACCGGCGGTTAGACTCCGGTCACGGCGACTAGGCTAATGTCGTCCGAGATACCGTCTGGGCCTCCAAAAGCGACCGCCCTTTCCAAAAGCTTTTCAAGGACGTGACCACCGTCTTTGTCAGTCATCGAGGCAAGGGATTTCAGCAATTCATTCTCTTCGAAGAATTCGCCGTTGTTGCCGCGAATCTCACCGATGCCATCGGAGGTCACCAATAAATGATCCCCCCTATTGAGCTCCAACTCGCGGCTGTCAAAGTGATCCGGTCCCGCTTGAGGCAGGAGTCCCAGCGGAAGACCGGACAGTGGTATCTGATCCACATCTACTTCTTTTCCCGAGCACAGGACGAACGGGTAGGGTAGCCCGGCGTTGGCAATCTGCACGCTATGGCCGTCCGCACTCAGCTCGACGATCGTCGCGGCAGCGAACATTCCCTCCGGCAAAAACCGGTATAAGCGGCTGTTCATATCGGCGAGCAGTTGGACGAGGCGGGATGCGCGCGAGGCTGTCTCTTGGAAGATGGCCTTCAACAGCATGCTCGTTAGCGCCGCCTGGATTCCGTGCCCGGTAACGTCAGCAACTAGCCAAATGGCCCGCCCATTGCTGGAACTGACG
Organism: Bryobacterales bacterium; assembly: GCA_965248205.1. Taxonomy (GTDB): domain Bacteria; phylum Acidobacteriota; class Terriglobia; order Bryobacterales; family UBA6623. Next base: position 5,085,287 of record CBDFIS010000006.1, on the reverse strand, counting down.
TCGTAGTAGTCCCCACCCACGGCTACGGTGGGCCGATAAACGACGTTCACTTCGAAACCTTTTACCTGCGGGAAGCTCTCGGGCAGCAGACTTCGCTGGACCCGCGCGGCCATTTCCACTTCCTTTTCGAGCAACCTGTGGCGACTAGCCAACTCGCCATGTTCTTTCATCAATCGGCTGAGGGCCTTGATCTTCTCCGAGAGCTGCTGCCGAAGGCTTTTCTCCTCCAGGGCGTGGCGTACGAGAATCAGCAGTTCTTCGTTGTCCCATGGTTTTTCCAAATAATGGTAAAGCCCCACTTCGTTGATCGCTCGGATCGCGTTTGCCTTATCGGCAAAGCCGGTGAGCAATATCCGGGGTGCTTCCGGTTGTAGATTCCGAGCTAGCTTGAGAAACTCGATGCCACTCATCGTCGGCATCAGGAAATCACTTACGATCAGGTCAACTCGCTGTGTTTTTATCTTTTCTGCCGCTTCGTGAGGATCGCTAAACGTGAAGAGGCTATAGTCGGTCTCAAGCGAGAATAGGCTCCGCAGGGAACTAAGTACAAGCTCGTCGTCGTCGACTACAACGAGCGTGCGAGCGTCTTCGGCTTCTGGGCTCATTGCCTGGATTTGACGTGCCTGCCAGCCATCATGAGGCTATTAGAATACTATAGGTGCCGAAACGCGGGCTCTAGCCGGCCGGGTGGTGCCATTTGATGGCTAATGAAGCCGGGCCGTTGTGACGGCGCCGTGACAAGAGCTTTCGGGCTTGGGCATTGCGAAAACAAGGCCAAGGGTGCTTGTGTGAGGATCGATTCCCACAACCATTTCTGGAGTTACACACCCGAAGAGTACCCTTGGATGACCGCGGACATGGTTGCTCTCAGAAGGGATTTTCTCCCCGCCCACCTAAAACCGGAAATCTCCGCCGTCGGCATCGACGGGGTTGTGGCGGTCCAGGCGCGCTCGAACCTGCGAGAAACCACCTGGCTGCTTGATCTCGCGGACGAGTATCATTTCATCGCCGGTGTGGTAGGTTGGGCGGCTTTCGCCAGCTCGACCATTCGGGACGAACTCGACAGGTTTGCGTCTCGACCGAAGCTCAAGGGTCTGCGCCACATCCTGCAAGAGGAGCCGGACGACAACTACATCCTGCACGAAGACTTCAACGCCGGTAAAGTGTTACCTATGTCCCGGTCTGCTCAACGAAACCCAATTCTTCTTGCCGATGCATCTTTCAACCGTGAATCTTCTTCTCACGGCCTCTCCATTCTTTCTCGCGTAGCTTGAATTTCTGAATCTTTCCGGTAGCGGTCTTCGGTAGCTCTCCAAACTCTACATGCTTGGGACATTTGAAGTGAGATAGGCGCTCCCGAGTAAACTGGATTAACTCCGCCGCCGCAATCTCCCCACCTGGGCGCTTCGTAACAAAGGCCTTGGGCACTTCTCCCCACTTTTCGTCAGGTACGCCGACTACAGAGACCTCGAGCACGGCGGGATGCTCCATGATGATCTTTTCTACTTCCTGGCTCGATATGTTTTCGCCACCCGAGATGATGATGTCTTTGGCCCGGTCCTGCAATTCGATATAGCCGTCGGGATGCCACACAGCGAGGTCGCCGGAGTGGAACCACCCGCCCCGAAACGCTTGCTTTGTGGCCTCGGGATCGTTGTAGTAGCCCGTCATGACGTTATTCCCACTCATGACGACTTCCCCGATCGTGTTGCCGTCCCGTGCAACGTCCCTCATGCGCTTGTCAACAACCCGCAGCCCGGTCCCGGCGACAATGTAGGGCACACCCTGACGCGCTTTGAAACGGGCCCGCTCCTCGACGCCGAGGTGCTCCCACTCGGGCTGGTCCGCGGAGATCGTGTGCGGCCCGTAGGTCTCGGTGAGGCCGTATACGTGGTGGACACGCGCGCCCATCTGCTCCATCGTACGGATCACTTGGGGCGCGGGAGGGGCTCCGGCCGTTGTGATCGTAACACCGGAAAGATTCTGCTCCTTGGCCGCAGGCGAAGTGTACAGTGATGTCAGAACCGTCGGGGCGCAGCACAGATGAGTAACGCCCCTTTCCTTGATCAGCCGATACACTTCAGGCGGGTCGACCCTTCGCAGGCAGATGTGTGTTGCACCGACCGCCGTCACCGCCCAGGTAAAGCACCAGCCGTTACAGTGGAAAATGGGCACCGTCCAGAGATAGACGCTCCCCGGGTTCAACCCGACCTCGAGCGCTTCTCCCAACGCGTTGAGATAGGCGCCTCGAGCGTGGAATTCGACGCCCTTCGGAAACCCCGTTGTACCGGACGTGTAGTTGATCGCAATGCTGTCGCGTTCGGAAATGGCTTCCGCCGGGCTGTCGTCTTCAGAAGCCGCAGCTAAGAAAGATTCGTAGTCGGGACCGGGTATGTCCTCGGCTTTCGGAGCCGTATCCACGATTTGGACGTAGTTGGTGACATCGGCAACCTCATTTCGCAGCGCTCGGACGGTCGGGGCCAGCTCCGAATCAAAGACTAAGACCTTCGCTCCCGAGTGGTTCAGAATGTAGGCAATCTCGCGGGCAGCAAGCCTAGTGTTGATCGCTACAAGGATGGCTCCAATTCGCATGGGCGCGAAGTGGGCCTCCAACATCTGTGGGACGTTGGGCGCCAGGAAGGCCACGCGGTCACCCTTCTTGACGCCAGAGTCGCGCAGAGCGGCCGCCAGCCGCCTCACTCGTTTCTCGAAATGCCCGTAGGTATAGACCCGATCGTTGTAGATCACCGCGGGCTTGTTGGGATATACGAAAGCACTACGTTCGAGAAACGACAGCGGTGTGAGGTTCTGGTACGAAACGCGGTTCTTCATGTTGGTGGTTTGTTCGGTCCCGAAAAGTATACACGACGCCAGACAGTGTGAGAGCTTGAGAGCTATCCAAAGCAGGTATGCGATAATTGAGTTTTCCCTCCCGAGGGATCCTCCCATGGCCGAACCCCGCCTGGGTGACATCATTGACGACCACTGCCCGAAGTGTCGTCTGCTGACGAATCACTCCGTGGTGGCGATCGTGGATGAGGCGCCGGCCAAAGTCGAATGCAGGACCTGTTTTCACGCCCACAGCTACCGGCACGGAAAGAGCGCCGCCAAGAAGAAAAAGAGTAAGAAGGCCGACCTGTTTGACGAGGTGCTTTCCAAGATAACCGGCGGCGGGTCCGAAACGCCTCCGGAGCGTGAACGCAAGTAAGATCCCGTAGCGCATGGTGTGGCGGCCGTTTTGCCGAGACTGGCGGTCGTTGCTAGTGCGGCTGCACCAAAAAGTCGCCCGACTTCACAGCTCCGAGCGTATGGCATCAACCGTCCTCGTGGCGCAGGTCCCCAGACCTGCTCGGCTCGGCACACTGAGAGTGTGCGCACTTGGGTTTCTCCTCTAAAGGCTCAAGAGCCGACACGAGTGTCGGCTCGGCAGGCAAGAGTGCTTGCGCCACATGTTGTTTGGCAAAGAAAAAGCCCGGCAGCGGGGGCCGCCGGGCTTCGAGAAATCTTACTAACAGGGCCACCCGGGTTAGTTGTTAAGAAACCTAGAAAACGACCTTGACGCTGAGCTGAATCCTCCGCTGGCCGTCGTTTTCTCCGCGCGTAAACTGATACTTAATTGATAAAAACTGAATCAGGCAAATGGAGTCGCTGCAAAGTCACATCCTGAAGTCTTTTGTGACAGGAAAGGTCACCTGACGAACCACATTATTGCCGCGAGAAGTATCAAAACAACGACGGTGGCGAGGCGGTAGTCGGTCCAGATGCTGGGCTCGGAGCTTGAGATTTTCGTCGGGTCCTGGCCTTCCGTGTCGCGGCGTCGAAATAGTTGGACTGAGAAAGCCAGAGTGTCCCTTCCGGTCCAGATCAGTCCTTCGAGGGCGGTCGCAGTCTTGGGCTCGGTGAATCGCGACACAGCCATCACCAGGGCGATCGTAGTCGCGACGGCGATGGGTGACCAGTAGACGATCGAGGGCTGAGTGGGGCCAAAACCCGTCAGCTGCCGCAGGTGCTGGGCGAAGTAGCAGATCAGCGGCGAGGCCACGATGGCCGCGACGGACGCGGCGGGTGTAGCGCGGCGCCAAAAGATCCCCATTGCAAATATGACGATCACCGGTGTCGAGATGTAGGCCAAGCCGGTTTGGAAAAACTGCATGATGGATTGGTTTTCGCGCAGCCCGGGCGTGCGAATGACGGCGGCGCCCAGCAGAAAGACGGTCGCTAATCGCCCGACCAGGATGAGCCGCTTGGTCGTCGCTTTTCTGTCTATGAGGCGCTGATAGACGTCGTGGGCCAACAGAGTTGCCCAAGAGTTGGCGATCGAGGATGCCGAGGACATAAAGGCCGCCAACAGTGCGGCAATGATCACGCCGCTCAGGCCGACGGGGACGACCACGGCGACAAGCATTGGAAGTGCTTTGTCGGGCTGGCTCAGGTCGGGAAACAGCACGAACGCGATCACGCCCGGAAGAACCGTGATGAAGGGAAGAAAGAGCTTGACATAGCAGGTTAGGATCGTTCCCATGCGGGCGTCCCACTCAGCGCGTGCGCCCAAGGCGCGCTGGACGATGAATTGGCTGTGGCACCAGTAGTAGACCGACACCAACAAGTAGCCTCCGAACATCGATGCCGGGAAGGGATAGTCGGGGTGGTCGACGGGAAGAACGACATGCATCTTGTCGGCGGCTTGCGCCATAAGCGAGTCGAGTCCTCCGATGGCGTGGAGACCAAACAGTGTGGCAATGACGCCTCCGGCGACCATGAAGATCGCTTGCAGGAAATCCGTCCACACGACAGCGGTGAGGCCGCCCCAGGCGGTGTAGACGGCGACGAGAAGCGCGATCGCGACGATCGGCCACTCCATGGGAACGCCAAAGATCACTTCGATCACGAGCCCCGCGGAGTAGAACACGTAAGGCAGGGTGACGATCATGTCGAACAAGATGACTGCCAGGGCGAACAGAGTCCGCGTGGAGAGACCGTAACGGAGTTCAAGGAATTCGGGGATGGTTGTTACCGAGCGGCGCTGGTAGTAAGGAAGATAAACAAATGCCAAAAGGATCAGGGTGAAGATGGCGTGCCACTGCAAGGTGCCCGCGCCCATCCCGATCGTGTAGCCTTGCCCGGCCATCCCAACGAGCGATCCGCTGGAGATGTTCGTGGCGAACAGCGAAAGAGTGATGGCGTACCAAGGCAGCCGGCGGCCGGCCAGGAAGAAATCCGTGGTGGTTCCCTCCCGGCGGGACATGTAGAGACCGAAGGCGAATACGCCCACGAAGTAGAGCCCAAGGACAATCCAGTCAAGCCAATTGGCGGTTAGGGTCATATTCGAATTCGCGTGAAAAACCGGGCATGAGGCCGGCAGGATTGCCGGCCGAACTTGAAACTAGGACCGCCAAGAGTGGCGGTCGCTACCTGTGCCGACCGAACTCCACAACTAGGACCAGCAAGAGTGGCGGTCGCTACCTGTGCCGGCCGAACTCCACACTAGGAACAGCAAGAGTGGCGGTCGCTACGATTCTTGCGAAGGACCGCTCGGCTCACGCAAAAGACCTCCCAGTCTACCCCGACCGCTTGTCGCGTTGTGGTTCGCATTGCGTCCCTCGAAGGGGCCATTGTATAATGCGCGCTCGCAAGGCAACCTCGGGTCCCATGGTAAGGTAAACTTCGCGAAAAATCGGGCACAGCCAGCCAATTCGCTTCAAGCTGAGTCCTTTGTTTCGAGGGCAATGACGGCGAGCGGATTGGTGGCAGTCCCCATTTTTCGCTCCTGCACCACCTTTGCCACAGGTTGCTAGGAGGACTAACAATGATGGCGGACCGCATCCCGCTGCGCAAGATCTGTCACGCGCGAGCGGGCGACAAAGGAGATTCGGCTAACGTGGGCCTGATCGTTTTCGACCAAGCACACTACGAATGGATCAAGCAGCAGGTAACGGCGGAAGCAGTCGCGGAGTACCTGAAAGCCGCGTCGGTCGGAGTTGTGGAGCGCTACGAACTGCCGAAGATCGGGGCTCTTAACTTCGTCATACAGGACGCGCTCGACGGCGGCGGTTCGCGTACGCGGAAGATCGACGGGCACGGGAAGGGGTACAGTGCCATTCTGCTGGAAATGGAGATTGAGGCTCCGCCCGGCGCTTGAGCCGGGGTGCGGGGAGGTAACAGAGCTTTGAAGAACCGTACGAACGAGTCCTACGTTCGGCTGGGATCCGGGACGGCGTATGAAGAAGACCGCCGGGATCCGTCGCGCGAGCTAGCCGCCAGCGGCGAAATCGACTACCTCATCTTCGATTGTTTCTCGGAGAAGACGCTGATGCAGACCGCCCTCCGCAAGAAGAGGGGCGGCATCGGATACGACCACATCCTCGAAGCGAAACTGAGGGTCGTCATCGAGGACTGTACTAAACACGGAATCAAGATGATCTTCAACGGAGGCGGCGCGGATGTAATAGGGGCGGCCGAGCGGACGGCCGAAATCTGCCGGGATTACAATCTGCGGGGTGTCAAGATCGCCTATGCCACGGGAGCCAACGTCTTCGATCTCGTAAGGGAGATCGACCCGATCATCGCGGAGACAGGCAAACCGGCATCTGATCTAGGAGATGAGCTCGTGGGCGGCTACGCGTACCAGGGTGCGGGTCCAATCGTGGAAGGGCTGAGCCGCGGAGCCGACATCGTGATCACCGAGCGGGCCGGTGATTCGACGCAATACCTGGGGCCGATGATGTATGAGTTTGATTGGCCGTCTGATGACTGGAACCGGATCGGCAAGGGTCTGGGCATCGGGCACCTGATGGAATGCGGGGGGCAGCTAACGGGGGGTTACTATGCCCATCCCGGCATCAAGGAAGTGCCGGACTTGCACCGCATCGGCTTTCCCATCGCGGAGGTAAAGGCCGATGGGGATGCGGTTATCACGAAGCTTCCCGGAACGGGTGGGATGGTCACGGAAGCTATTTGCAAAGAGCAGCTTGTCTACGAAATAGGCGACCCGAGCGATTACAGACATAACGATGGAGTGGTTGACTTCACGGGCACGGAGTTTCGAGAGGTGGGCAAGGATCGAGTCGAGGTAACGGGCACTTCGGGACATCCGCATCCTCCGACAGTGAAGATCAGTCTTGGGGCGGTCGAAGGGTATTTCGGTGTGGGTCGAATCTCCTACGTTGGGCACGCGGCCTACGACAAGGCGCGCTTGGCAGGTGACGTGATCGCCAAGAGAATGCCCGCATTGTATGGGACCGATCCCTCGGCTCTGCGGATTGATTTGGTCGGGGTGAGTTCCTTATTCCCCTGGAAGGTGGATACGTCCGTACTTAGGGAAGTCCAGCTACGCGTGAGCGGTCGTTTCAAAACCAGGGAGGAAGCTGCGCTCGTGCCGTACGAGGTCAGCACGCTGCCGTGCAATGGTCCTACGGGCGTCACTTGCGCGAGGCCGAGCGAACATGAGTACATCGAAGAGATCATGGGCTTCTATACGACGTTTCTGCCTCGCGAACACGTGGCGTGGGAAGTGCATGAGTTGGTGAGTTGATGGGGGGTGCAGCGATTTCAGTAGCGACCGGCGATCTCGCCGGTCCTTTTTTGGCAGAGCCGACAACAACCGCGAGTTGATCCGTGGGTGCTGCTTGTTGACAAAGAGCCACCTGCGGCGACTACGACACGGACAAGCGGGATCGCTTGTCCCTACTGATTATGTCCAACATAGGTAGGCCGTTCAGCAGACGGGGACTGCTCATCGCTGGCGTGGCTGGTGCTCTGGCAGCTCCTGCGAAGGCGCGAAAGATACGTGTCGCGGTTTTGGGGATTGGGCACGCTCACGCAATGGGCAAGGTCCGAGCACTTCGCTCGATGGAGGAGTTCGAGCTGGTCGGTGCTTGCGAACCTGACGTTGGCCAGCGCAGGGAGCACGAGGCTCTCGAGGGTCTCAAGTGGCTCCCGGAATCCGAAGTGCTCAGCGATGGCAGCCTCGAGCTGGCCGTCGTCGAGTCACGAGTGCAAGAGAACTTGCACTACGCGCGGAAGTGCATCGATGCTGGGAAATATGTCCACCTGGACAAGCCGCCGGGAGAGGATCTCGGCGCGCTGAGGCGGTTGCTCGAGGACGCCGGCCGCAAGAACTTGGTGGTGCAGATGGGCTACCAGTGGCGCTATCACGCCGGCATGCAGGCCGCTATCGAGGCGGCGCGAAAGGGTTGGCTGGGCAACATCTATATGGTTCGCGCAACGATCAATAAGCCGATCTCACGGGAAACGCGGGTCCAGCTGGCGGAGTTCAAGGGTGGCATGATGTTCGAGCTGGGATGCCACATGATTGACTGCGTCGTGGCTTTGCTGGGCAAACCGCGGAGCGTGACGGGACGGCTGCGGCATGATTCGCCCGTCGATGATACTTTGGCCGACAACACGCTAGCGGTGCTCGAATACGACACGGCGCTTGCGGAAGTGTATGTCGCCGCGATGCAGCCGCACGGCGGGAATTATCGGACGCTGGAGATTCTCGGTACGAATGGGACGGCCACGGTTCGTCCTTTCTCACCCCTCCGGCTCAAACTCGACTTAGGAGAACCCGCGGGACCGTATAGCTCGGGCCAGCAAGATGTGCCGCTGACTCCTCCGCCGGGTCTGGGCTTTGCGCCCGACTTTCGAGAGTTGGCTGGGGTGATCAGAGACGGTGCAAAGCCGACATATTCGCGGGAGCACGACCTGGCGGTGCAAGAGGTATTGTTGAAAGCATGCAGGATGGTTTGAACCCTCTGGGGAAGGGCCGTGGAGTCGTGAACGAAATCGACACTAGCAAACGGATGGCAGCAGGCGCCGTTCGCAGCTAGCGGGGGTCTCGGAAGGTATAGTCACCATACCTCGGGGCTCTGCATACCAGCCTGCGGGCACGACATGTCGTGCCCCTACACTAACCATGCCTTAGCGATGTTTGCGACGCACTGCTAGGAGACCGACTCGAAGAAAGGCGACGTCACTATGGGGAAGGTTCTGTTTCCGATCGGGGATGCGGCAGAGGCCATGGATACGCTTTACCCCTACTTTCGGGTCCGGGAGGAGGGCTACGAAGCGGTCATCGCCGGACCTGAAGCACGTGTCTATCCGCTCGTGATGCACGAGATCCCGCCGGGATGGGACATCACGCGCGAGTCAGCGAGCTACCATTTGAAAGCGGACATCGCGTTTCGTGACGTCAACCCGCAAGAGTACACGGGGCTGTTCATTACCGGCGGAAGAGCACCCGAATACCTGCGGTATGACCCGGACCTGCTTAGGGCCGTCAAACACTTCTTCGATGCGGCGAAACCTGTTGCCGTTGTCTGCCATGGTGCTGAAATCGTGGCCGCTGCGGACGTTATTCGAGGGAAGCGCATTGCCACGGTGGCCAAGTGTCAGAAGGACGTCGAGCTTTGCGGCGCCGAGTTCGTGAACGAAGGCTGCGTTCGCGCCGGCAACATGATCAGCGGCCGTACCTGGCACGATCATCATCTCTATATGGGCGAGTTCATGAAGATGCTGCGCGAGCAGGCGGGGAAGTAACCGAGGCTTTCCGCTTCGCGCTTCAGTATTCCTGCTTCGCACGTCAGCATTACTTATGTAGGACCGGCGATCCCGCCAGTCCTTTGCGGTAACGTCGACAAGGAACCCAAGCTGGCCCGAGGGACTGCTTGTGTACAAGGGGCTGCGCGGACAAGCGGGATCGCTTGTCCCTACTTTCGGGTACGACAAGTTGGCTGGCGCGTGCGTAGTGACTCGCGAGGTATGCTAAAAGTCACCAACATAGTTGAAGACCCACTGCTGTCCGGTTAAAAGTCGAATAGAATCAATTGGTTGGGGTCATAGGGGGATTCGTTTGGGGAGTCGGATGGCTGGAGTGCCTGTAAAAGGGGCATTTTTTCGAATTGCGTAACGCTGAGAATCTGTAGAATCTGGTAAAGACTCGCTTCCAGCCCGAGGCGTTTCCGGACGATGGCGATGAGCACGTAAATCGAGACAGCGATCCAGATCTGCGTCTTGACGGCGTTCTCGCTGGTGCCGTAAAACGAGTTGATTCGCAGATGTTGCTTGATCCACTTGAAGAACAACTCAATCTGCCAACGCGACTTGTAGATGTGGGCGATGGTCAGCGCCGGGAGCGCGAAGTTGTTGGTCAGAAACTTCAGCCGCTTGTTCGTCCGGGCGTCGAAGTAACTGACCCTCCGCAACGGGTCGGGATAGGCTTGGGCCGATTCGATGGCAGCCAGTATGACGGTCTGATCCGAGCGCAAGCCCGTGGATTTGTCGACGGGATGCGAGTAGCGCCGTTGGAGCAAGATGTTCTTCTTGGTTCGCACGACGAAGAACGACGAGCAGAGAGTGAACACGAAGAGGCGTTCGAAATCGACGTAGGCCCGATCCATGACGTAGAACGCGCCGGCCTCCGGGCCGATCTCGTCGAGGATGTTGATGTCGTGCACTTTGCCTCCAGTAATGCGGATGAACGTGGGAATATTGCCGTGCAGATCCAGCAGCGTGTGCATCTTCACGGCGGCTTTTTGCTTGCGGAATCTCGCCCACGGAAACAGCGACAGGCAGAGGTCGATTGTTGTCGAGTCGAGAGCGTACAGAGTCTGGTCCAAGTCCACACCGATCGGGTCGTGGGCATATAACGGCCGTGCCATGCCAATCAAGACCTGCGCGAAGTCCGCGTAGATCCGCCAGTCGCGCGACTCGTTCGCGTCGGCCAGTGTCGAGCGCGCTACCCTGCCGCGGAATCCCATGTGGTAGAGTTTGCCGTGCATCGAACGCAGGCACGTCTCGATGTCGCGGAGGCTTGCCCGATAGGTCAGCTGGGCGAATGCCATCGCAAGAAACTGATCCCAGCAGGAGAAACTTTTCAGATAGGAATCGCCGCGGTAGCGCGATACACATTTCTGAAACTCTTTGCTCGGTAGGTGCTCGATCAGTTGGGAGAAAACCGTACGGCCAAGGTTCATCCCTCATTGTGCCGCGTCCGGATGCTCCGTTCAGGCGACCATTTGCGGCCTCGGGATTTCAAATCGTTCCCGGGCAAAACAGGCCATAAGACATTGAACGGTCGAGACTTACCGTCCGATGGCGCGACTTTCCCCGGACAGCACTGTTGAAGACCTTCTACCGGCGGAAGCTGCCGCATTGGCATCCTGACGGTGCTTCCCTATTCCTTACGTGGAGGCTGCACGGCTCCCTCCCCTCGCAACCCGCCTTGGAATCGAAACAGGTCGGCTCGGGCCGCGCGTTCGTTCTGGCCGATCGCGTCCTCGATCGGACGAATGAAGGGCCTCACTGGCTGAAAGACCCGCGGATCGCCGGAATTGTGACGGATGTCCTCAAGTACGGTGACTTGACGCTGCAACGGTATGATCTTGTATGATCTATTCGCCTACGTCGTGATGTGCAATCACGTACACGTTTTGCTAACGGCGAAGGTGGACGTGCCGGCCATTACGAGGGGAATCAAGGGGACCACCGCCCGAGAGGCTAACCGGATCTTGAAACGGACCGGGGAGCCGTTCTGGCATCACGAGTCTTTCGACCACTGGGTTCGCACCGATTTCGAGCGCCGCACAATCATCGGGTACATCGAGTCGAATCCTGTCAAGGCTGGGCTCGTACATCGGGAGCAGGATTGGCCATGGTCAAGTGCGGTGAGTTGGCGAAAACAGGTCGCCGAGCGGTAACCTTAGGCGCGGAATCACGAGAGGCGATCAGCGGAGACTCCGAAAGATGAAAATGTGCCGGTAGGGACCGGCGATCCCGCCGGTCTTTCTTTGGGCAGAGCCGACGACAAACGAGAGGCGGTCATTGGGGCGCTGCTTCGTGGGCAACCGGGTGCCTGTAACGGTTACGACAAGGACAAGCGGGATCGCTTGTCCCTACTTGGCGGCTAGGACGAACAAGATTGTTTGTCCCTACTGGGCCGCCTGGGAACCCAAGCTGGCCCGAGGGACTGCCTGTGTACAAGGGGCTGCGCGGACAAGCGGGATCGCTTGTCCCTACTGTCGGCTAAGAAGTAAGCTTGCTCGTCTCTACTTTGTGCCAGTTGGTCGAACAGCGAAGGCGCGCGGTAGCAAGCTGCAGACAAGCGTCGACAAGAGTGTCGACGCGGCAGACGTGGGCGTCGGCGCCGCAAGAAACCAGCGTCCGAGCTCGTTCGTTCCAGCCCGCTGCCAGGGGTGATGGCACTAGCCGGATACAATGTAGGGCCGACTGTGGAGATTGAGTTGATCAAGCGGGGCGGACATAGGAGTCGAATTGCCAGCGTCTGACGAAGAACCTGATCGCGGCCGCCGCGTGAGCGGTGTTGCGACGGCCCGCAACGGCATGGTTGCAACCAGCCAACCGCTGGCCGCGCAGGCTGGCGTGGACATATTGCGGCAGGGCGGAAACGCGATCGATGCCGCCGTAGCGACGGCCGCCGTCTTGGCCGTGGTCGAGCCGATGAGCACGGGACCGGGCGGCGACATGTTCGCCCTGGTCCACCTTGCGAAAACCGGCGAGTTGGTCGGCCTCAATGGAAGCGGGTTTGCACCGCGCGAGGTGGACTGTGAGTTTTTCGCGAAGCGAGGCCTAGAGGAAATCCCCACCCAGGGGCCTTTCGCCGTCACCGTTCCGGGTGCGGTCGACGGCTGGGCGACTTTGCTCGACCGCTACGGCTCGATGACGTTGAAAGATGTGTTGGCGCCGGCCATCGAATATGCGGAAAACGGATTCTCCGTAACAGAAATCATCGCCCGCGATTGGGCTCACTGTGGAGCAAGCTATGCGGACGACCCGGAGTTCGCGAGCGCATATTACCGAGATGGCAAGCCCGCCGCCCACGGTGAGGTATTCGTCAACTCGTCGCTCGGAGAGAGTCTCCGACAAGTCGCGGAAGGTGGCCGTGACGCTTTCTATCAAGGCGAGATCGCGCAAAAGATCGTAGCTCGCCTCAACATCCTTGGGTGGCCGATCACGATGGAGGACATGGCCTACCAGCACTCCGATTGGGTCGAACCTATTAGCACGACCTACAAGGGTTATCGCGTATGCGAGTTGCCACCGAACGGCCAGGGAATGGCTGCGCTCGAGATGCTGAACATTCTCGAGGGCTTCGAGTTGGCGGCGCTGGGTCACAACTCGGCCGAATACGTTCATCTAGTGATCGAGGCCAAAAAGCTGGCTTTCGCCGACCTCAAGGCCTGGCTAGCTGATCCGGCGCAGGTGGAGCTACCGGTCGCGACGATTACCTCCAAGGACTACGCCGAGAAGCAACGGCGACGTATCGATCCCAAAAGCGCGGCGGAGGAGCCAGCCAGTGGAATCAACGATCGGGTGAATTGGCTTTCTCGCGCCGGAGATACGGTTTACCTCTCGGCTGTTGATGGCGAGCGCAATGCCGTTTCCTTTATCAACAGTTTGTTCATGGGATTCGGTTCGGGCGTCGTCGTTCCGGGGACCGGGATTCTCTTGCAGAATCGTGGGGCGTTATTTTCGCTTGATCCCGATCACCCGAACCGTATCGAGGGCCGCAAGCGCCCTTACCACACCATCATTCCGGCGATGGTTTACAAGGACGACAAGCCGTGGCTCTCGTTCGGCGTTATGGGCGGCCACATGCAGCCTCAGGGGCATGTCCAAGTTCTGCTCAACAGGCTGGAGTTCGGGATGGATGTGCAACAGGCCGGAGCCGAGCCGCGCGCCCGTCACGATAGCGCGGAGGGTGTGTGTCTGGAGCGGGGCATCCCCGGTTCCGTCGCGGTTCAACTCAAGGCCATGGGCCACAGGATAGCGTCCGTGGACCCGGGTTTTGGGGGCTACCAAGGAATCGAGATTGATTGGGAACGTGGGATGTTGCTCGGTGGAAGCGATCCCCGCAAAGACGGCCTGGCGGCCGGCTGGTAAGAATTTGCGGCCCGGGAGTCCCAGGATGACTCACTGGAACGTTGCCTCCGGTAAGGAATCACCTGCTTCAGCCGGCAAAGGCACCTAGGGACACAGCAACCGATGGAAACTCCTTGAGGATAAGCCGGTCGGACGTCACCACGGGCACGCCAAGGTCTTGAGCTAGAGCAACAAATCCGCTGTCATAGGCGGAGCACCTCGACTCCGCAGAAAGGGCAAGCACGGGAGCGGAAGCGACTGCATACTCCCGACCCTGTACCAACCTCTCAGCTTTGTCGCAGACCTGGACACATTGGCTCAGGGAAAGAGATCCGCGGCGACAGTATTGGGCGAGGATGTTTCGAAACTCCGAGCGCCACAGGAGTGGAACTGCCCACACCGAGTCGCGTTCGAACACAGCTTCTGCCTGCCGCGTGCGGTGACCGGTAAGGAGCAAATAGGCAATGAGATTTGTGTCGGCGACAATCACGGGCGGCCTGCACGCTTGATCCGACTGAGATCCGCATCGCGCAGGCGAAGGTTCCCGAGGCTTTGCCGTAGAGACCGGGCTTCGGCCAAGAAAGACGCGGGGTCAACCCGTGCGCTCTGCAGCATCTTCTCGAGGCAGGCGATGACCTCGCTGTTGATGCTACGGTGGTTTTCGCCGGCGCTGTCGCGCAGTCGCCGGTAGATCCCGTCGGGAATGTTCTTGATCGTGATGTTAGGCATAGGAACCATTTTGGTTCCATAATGGAACCACCACAATTATACCATCTGATCTGCGCGAAAGGGCGAGAAGACTTGCTGAGGCGAAAGGTGTAGCCCGCATCATTTCTTGGACAGCCGCGTCGCTCCGTTCCTTCCGGTTGAAGTTTTCAGACGGGCTCTCGAAAACTCGCCCCAAAAGATAGGGCTTCTCCGTTGTTGTTTGCCAGAGTTTGACGCTTCCGCGAAGTGGCCGATACACTTGGAGAAGGCGTGTAAACGAACCGATTCCTTCCTAACGGATGTCCCCATCGTCTAGCCTGGCCTAGGACACCGCCCTTTCACGGCGGCAACGCGGGTTCAAATCCCGCTGGGGACGCCACTTTCTTTTTCCAAAGGAGCTTTTGGCGCCGGCGCCAGCCGAGGGCGAACAGTCTTGGTAGTGCTTCTAAAGGCCTCGTAGCAGTAGATTTCACGCTCTGTTGCAGTAGCAGGTTCACTTGCATTGAAAAACGTTCCGTAGGGAGACCGGCGGGCTGTTTGCTGTAGGATTGTTCGGGGATTTCATGTTTGAGCCGTTTTGCCATAAGGCGAAGGTCTGTGGGATCGAGGGAAGTTGTTAAGAAAGGAGACAACTACGATGGCGTTTGATCTGCTGTTGCGGGAAGGCCGCATCATTACTATGGCGCTCCGCAATCGCCTCATCACCGGGCCCATGGAGAAGGGCATGGCAAACCATGATGGGAGCCTCAGCCAACGCTATATCGCCTACCTGACCGAGCGAGCGCGGGGCGGTGCGAGCCTACCCGTCGGTGAACCGATCAACCGACCGCATCATAGAGAACAACGGGATCGATCCCAAACCGTTTTGCCGGCTCCGCGCGATACCAGGGGCCGCAACTTGCACCAGCCGTGCCCAGGGCACCCCCTCATGGGCCGCCCGGGCATCGGCATCAGCCCGCAACGCAGTTGTCCCAAACCCTCCGTGCGTCTCGTCGTCCCTCTTCACGACGAGTAGCCTTTGGTTTAGGCCGGACCAAGCTAAGGGGCCAGGCTTCGCGCGGCTGTCCCGCGCGGCGACAGCTCTCTCAGACGGGAGACGACCTCGGCGACCCGGTCGATCGCGTAATCGACTTCCTCTTCCGTATTGAAACGTCCCAGTCCAAAGCGGATCGAGCTATGGGCCAGCTCATTCTTCACCCCGAGCGCTCGGAGAACATGGCTGGGTTCAGGAAGATCCGTCGTGCACGCGGACCCGCTCGAAACCGCAATGTCGTTCAGCCCCATCAGCAGGGATTCGCCGTCGACGTGGGCAAAGCCGACGTTGAGGTTATGCGGTAAGCGGCGTTCAAGACCCCCGTTGACTGACACGTCTTCGATCCGGTTTAAGATGCCGTCCTTGAGCTTGTCTCGCAGCAAGGCGAGCCGAGTAGCTTCTTCCTTCATTTCGGCTTGGCACAGCTCACAGGCCCTTCCGAAGCCGACAATGCCCGGCACGTTGAGCGTTCCCGAACGCATGCCTCGCTCATGGCCCCCACCGTCCATCTGCGGGTTTAGCGGCAGGCGCGGTTTTCGGCGCACATACAGCGCGCCAATTCCTTTGGGCCCGTATATCTTGTGAGCAGTAAACGACATCAGATCGATTTGGTCTCGTTCGACATCGACGGGTATTTTGCCCACGGCCTGCGCGGCATCAACGTGAAACAGGACTCCGCGATCTCGCGCCAGTTGCCCGATCTCTGCGATCGGCTGGATGACGCCGATTTCGTTGTTCGCGTACATGATCGAGATCAGGATCGTTCTCTCGTTGAGCGCGCGGCGAACGGCTTCCGGATTAACCAGGCCGTCCCGCTGAACGGGCAGGTAGCTCACGCGACAGCCTTGCTTCTCGAGCCTGCGGCAGGTGTCGAGGACAGCACGGTGTTCCGTGGCGCAAGTCACAATGTGCTTCCCTCGTCCGGCAAGCATCTCGGCGACGCCCTTGATCGCCAGGTTGTTGGACTCCGTTGCGCCGCTGGTAAAGACGATCTCCCGCGAAACGGCTCCGATCAGGTCGGCAATCTGACTGCGAGCGCTTGCCACGGCCTCCTCCGCGCGCCAGCCGAACGCGTGGTTCCTGCTGGCGGGGTTTCCGAAGTTCTCGGTGAAATAGGGCGCCATCGCCTCGACCACCCGGGGGTCAACCGGCGTGGTGGCGTGATTATCCATGTAGATGGGCAGTTTCATTGCCAAGGTTCACCCGGACTTTGGAGAAGATGTGGAAAGCCTCGGAAAAGTCCGGGCATCGCGCCTTTCATAGGGTCCCTCGCTTTCCAGTCAACGAGCCGAGCCGCGGCGCCGGTGAAGGCCGAGTCCCATTCGAGCCAGCCTCACAACGTGGACGACGAGCGCGTACGCAAGCAAATACGCGAACGCGAATGGGAGAACGAGGATCGCAGCCACCTTCCGCGGGGCGGAGCCTTCCAGCATGCCGGTCCTGTGGAGAAGGAATCGCTTGACGTCGCCACGATGGCCGCGGTCGAGCCAGAAAAAGTCCGCGTTCTCATTGATGATGACGAACTTCGAAGGGAAGAGCGCAAGCGCAGCCATCTTCCAAGGGCCCAGAATGGGAGAGCCGGCGCAGATGATCGCGGTCACCGGATGATGTTTGGCCCGGATCCGCCGCAACAGGCGCCAGCGCGTTCTGTGGTCGTGGCAATTGATGACCCGAAACACTTCCCCCTGCGCTCCGTTGGCCATCAGGCCGGGAGGATCGCTAGGGAGACAAGTCAGCAAGTCAATCGGCAGCTCATCGCCGTAGAGTTCCCGAAACCGGATAATGATCTTCTCGGCGATGGGACGCGGCCCGCTTTCGACCAAGAGCAGTTTCGTGATCGGAGGTATGTGCCGCGACAAAACCCATCTCATCGACTAACATTCTACAAGGGCCGGAGGAGAAACTTGGCCGCGGCCGACCGGACGAAGTTCGTATCGTGGGGCCGGATGCTGAGCGACTATGTCCAGCCCGCTCTGGGTGCCTGTGTGTCGGCAACTGGGAAACAGGTGTCGGTAGGAGAACCGACCCCGCTGGGGCAGCAGTGAATCATCGAGTGCGACCACCAGGGGTGCGGTGGGAGACAGTTGTTCGAGCACTCCGCGGCGGACCACGCCGAACAGGTCTGGGGCCTCGACCCGGGCCTGGGAGAAGAGCCGCTAGACGGCCGACCAGTCCTGGAAGCTGTCGCCGGCGGTGTGCAGCAACCCGCTCACGGTGTGGCGACCGAGACAAACCAAGGCGCTCAGCATCAGGCTTTGGATCTTTTCTTGGACCCGGCGCTGGCGGCGGCCCCGGAGAGCTTGGCAGGCGAGGGCTTGGAGCTGGTCGAGGAGCCGCGGGGCGGAGTTTTTTTTAACGCCGAGGGGGGCGGCTGCCGACGGTTCAACAGCAGTTGGGAGCGGTCTTCGATGACCCACTCGACGGTTTCACCGCGCGAGAATTCCAGCGCCTGGGCCAAGGCGGAAGGGAAGTTGACGTACCACTGCTGAGTGGCTTTGCGGTTGATGAGTTGGACTCTGGTGGAGTAACCCATGTCGTCTCCTTATCTAGTTATATAACTGGATACCAGAATACCTCACAATGTTTCGACCCAGCAGGGGTTTTTATCCCCTCGGCCCGCTCTCGTCCTCTCAAATGTGGGAATCTATCTAGTCAAAACGCCAAACTCGAGGGGCAAGCTGAAGCTTGCCTAACCTTATAACTAGGACAAACACGAGTGTTTGTCACCACCGGCAGTCACGCCCCGACGCTGAGGGTCCGGAAAAACTGCAGCGTTTGTCACCACCAGTCGCGACGCCGCGGCTGGGCCTCTGGGACTATCACGAAGCAGGAGCGACCGGCTGGGTGTGGCCTCTCGCCGCCACGTGCGTGCGAAGATCGGCGCTGCTCGAAAGAATGTGTTCGGTCATCGCTTCCCGCGCTTGGTCGGCTTTGCGCTGCTCGAGCGCCAGAAAGATCTTTCTATGCTCGGCGATCGACAGCTTGGCTCGCGATCCTGATTCGCTGGCCGGAGTTTCCGACAACGTTTCCTTGATCCAGACCTGCAGGTAGCCTCTGGTCATGCTCAGAAGCTGGCGAAGGATCGAGTTCTGCGTCGCCTGGGCGATCGCCAAGTGAAAGCGGAGGTCGAATTCCAGGTACTGGTCGGGATCGCCCGTAAGTTCTTCCATCCGCTCGATCGTTGATGAAATCTCGTTGAGGTCCTTGCGACTCGCTTTCTGAGCGGCAAGAAACGAAGTGTGCGATTCGAGCATGAGGCGGGTCTCGATCAAATCCTCGAGCACTTTGCGGTCTAGAAGCAGACCCCACTGCAGCGTCTTTTCGAGGTACCTGCTACTGTCCTCCGACACAAAGCTGCCTTCTCCCGGCCGGGATTCAACGATTCCGGTTGCCGAAAGTGAGCGCAGTGCCTCCCGGACCGATGTTCGACCGACGCCAAACTGTTGCGAGAGCTGCTTTTCCGACGGCATCCGCTGGCCCGGCTTGAGCACTCCACGGGAAATGAGGTCAATGAGCTGGTCGACGATCTCGTCGCTAACCGAAACGCGCGAGACACGTTTGAGGTTTTCGATCACGAGCCCTCTTGCTAGGTGGTTGAATAAATTAGGCTTTACAACCTGAAGCGCTATTCTGTTAGTCAGGTTGTCAGACAACCAGACATATATTATGCTAAAGTGGAGCTGGGGCGACTGTCAAGTCTGGATAGCCAGTCAAACTAGATTGACTTGCCTGGCGGGCGGTTTCGAAATCCGGCGAGAGCGGATACGGGACCCGCGCCCGGAGTCGAGATCAGCCGTGCGCATTCGAGTGCCGCCGTCTCCCTTGCCTTGGCAGATGGCCTTTGACAAAGGATCGAGCCTATGGGCGTAACAACCGACATCGGAGAGCGGATCGAGCTGCTTCCGATGGATCCGCATTTCCACGACATCTCGATCGCTCTTTACCGCCAAGAGCGCGACGCCGGCATAGAGCTGACGGTCCACACCTACAGTCGGAAGGAAGGCGCCCAGGAGAGGATCGCCTTCGTCGCGCAAGCGATGGCTGTGTTGGGAGGCATGGAGCTCGTAGGAGATTCAAGTACGACAGTGCGTTTCCCCTGCGGAGCGGCGCATCATCTTGCCAGCAAACGCGTTTTTCTCGAGGCGTGCAAGTTGCCTACCGGCAGCGAGTTGGCACCGCGGCCGCTGAGCATTCGGGACAAGAAGGCGGACGCGAATATGATCGCGACCAACCTCGGAAACGGCTCTTACGAAATGAGTTCAGACGGAGAAGGCGACAAAGTTGCCAAGCGCAAGTCGGCGGTCACCGCGGGTTTGGCCAAGCTCGCTCAGCTGCAATTGGACGAAGGTGGCCAGGACCGGGTCGAATTTCCCTGCGGGCAGGCTCATGATGCGCTGGTCGGCCTGCTGCTGGTCCGAGCGCCAAACGTAAGGGTGATCTTGCGGGAACAGGAAATGGCCGCCTCTCGGGGACAGCTCGCGGCGCCAAGCGCGCAGCAATAATGACGAACAAAAGTGACGGTCACTGCCGGTGGCGGCAAACACTCGTGTTTGTCCCGGCTGGCAGTTGTGACAAGCTTCAGCTTGTACGCGGTTGTTACCGGCGGAACGTCCTCGCCGGGAATAGAGGGAGGTAAGTGATGGCAACACCACAAACCGTTGGGCCGATGAAACCGCGGGAGCGCGTCCTGGCGGCCCTGCGCCGCGAACCAGTCGATCGGACGCCGGTCAGCAACCCGACCTCTGTGGCTACGGTCGAGCTCATGGATCTGGTAGACGCTCCCTTCCCGGAAGCGAACCGCGAGCCCGAGCTGATGGCGCGCCTGGCCGCGACAGGCTATACAGAGTTAGGTTTCGATTCGATCATGCCCGTCTTCACGATCATTCAGGATTCGTCAGCGCTCGGGTGCAAGATCCAGTGGGAGCAGAAGGACAACTGGCCGACAGTGAAAATGCGAGAGCCGATCTGGGAAACAGCCGACGACATCAAGATCCCGCCGGATTTCCTAACACATAAGGACACAACGTGTGTCACCGAGGCCATCAAGATTCTCAAGAAAGAGTACGGGGATGAAGTGGCCGTTATTGGGAAGACGATGGGACCGTGGTCGCTCGGCTACCACTGCTTCGGCGTGGAACCCTTCCTACTGCTGTCGCTCGACGACCCCGGAAAGACGAAGCTTTGCCTGGACCGCATGAAAGAGGCGACGATCCAATTCGGTCTGGCGCAGATTGAAGCCGGGGCGGACGCCTTGACGCTGCCTGATCACGCCACCGGCGACTTGGTCAGCGGTGAATACTACGACCGGTTTCTCACCCAATTGCACATCGAGTTCGCCGAGCGGCTGCCGGTGCCGCTGATCCTTCACATTTGCGGCAAGACCGAAGATCGCATGGAGTACATCGCGGGAACGGGTATGGCGGCCTTCCACTACGATTCGAAGAATAACGCCCAAACATCGGTGGGAATCATGAAGGATCGCATTTCTTTGGTGGGGAACATCAACAATCCGGAAACGTTGTTCGCCAAGAAACCCGAGGACGTTCGCCAGGAAGTGTACAAGAATCTCGATGCCGGAGTGCAGCTCGTCGCTCCAGAGTGCGCTATCCCACTGCAGACTGCGATCGAGAACCTAAAAGAGATTCCTAAGGCTGTCAAGGACTGGCATCGCGAACACGCGACGGGCAACTGAGAAAATTTCTAAGGACGAAACGAAAGCATGGCATCCATCAGCGACATCTCGAACGAACTCATCCGAGACGAAATCGAAGAATTCATTGAGCGGCCCGACGAGCGCGAGCGCATAGTCAACACGTTCGCCAAAGCTCGGGCCAGTATGCAAGAGATCGGCGCGGCCCTAATCGAGGGCGAAAACGCAACTGTCGACAAGCTCACGACCAAAGCCCTCGAAGAGGGCATCGAAGCAATCGAAATCATGGACGATGGCCTGATCGCGGCGATGGGGATCGTGGGCATCAAGTTCCGAGAAAACTTTATCTTTGTCCCTGAAGTGCTTGCCTGCGCCCGCGCCATGAAAGCGGGCATGGCCCACATCGAACCGATTCTATCTGCCTCGGGCATCAAACCGATCGGCAAGGTCGTCATGGGAACCGTGAAAGGTGATCTGCACGACATTGGCAAGAACTTGTGCATCATGATGCTGCGAGGCTCGGGATTCGAAGTCGTCGATCTGGGGGTAGACACTTCCTCGGACGAATTCATCGAGGCGATTGAGGAGCACGGAGCCCCGTTGCTGGGCATGTCGGCGCTGCTGACGACGACGATGCCGAACATGGGAAAGACGATTGAAGCCTTCATCGACGCAGACCTCCGCGACGACGTGAAGATCATGATGGGAGGCGCGCCCGTCACACAGGAGTTTGCGGATGACATGGGGGCCGACGGATACGGCAAAGATGCCGTGGCCTGCGTGGAACTCGCGAAAGATCTGATGGCCCAAGAAGTCGAAGCCTGACCTGAGCCATGCAAACGATCGACAAGGCGGAATATCAAAAGCGGCTCGACCGCATCACGAAACTGTTCACCGACATGATGCGCCACGCCGAGAAGCAGTCCGCCCAGCGCTGCCCCTATAAGGACCGCTTCGATCGATGTACGGCGCAGTTCGGCTGTAGGAACCAGCGCAAGCCCGCGCGCTCAGGAGAGTTGCTGATCTGCGCAAGTGACGACAAGCTCGATTACCGCGGCGCCTGGGAGACGACGTAGGGTCTGCGTTTCAGAAGTTTGTTCAAAAAAGGTATGGGTGACGGCTTGCGTATTCACCCGGCACGGAATGGACGAATCTAGCATTCGAGCGACAGCACTCACCGAGCCGCGACCGTCAGGGAGCGGTCCAGCGATGAAGCCCGCGCGTTGGCGGTCTGCACCCAGGGGAGCAACCGTTCGGCCTCACTCGCGGCCACATAGCTGCCTACAATTCGCGCACACCGTCACTGGACCGCTCCCTGACGGTCGCGGCTCGGTGGGTGCACTCGTTAGCGAGCTGCACGTAGGGCCGTTTGCGCTTACGCACTGACGCGGTTCACCCATGGGAGAGATATCCTACGATGGTCAAAAGCGTCCCCTTGTGGGCGGAAAGACTATCTTCGATTACGCGGACGAGCTGGCCGTCCAAGTGCCCACATCTTGCGGGCGCACGGGCATCTGCCACGAGTGCATCGTCGAGGTCAATCGTGGCCATGAAGCGCTGATCGCTCCAACCGAGGCGGAGGAGTTCTTGCGCGGCGACTACCGCCTCGCCTGCCAGGCCGTGATTGAGAATCCTGGCGAAGACGTCAGGTTTTCGCTACTTCGCAGCCAGCCCAAGATTCTCACCGCTTCGCTGCCGAAGAACATCACGCTCGACCCGATCGTGACTCGCGAAGGCGACAATGTCTGCTACAACGGCGAGGTGATTGACCGCTACCACGGCAAGATGTACGGCTTGGCCATCGACCTCGGCACGACCACCGTGGTTGCCGAGTTGGTTGACCTCGAGACGGGGGAGGGCGTCTATTTGGCTTCTTTCGAGAACCCCCAGCGCTTTGGTGGCAGCGATGTGATGAACCGCATTTCCTACGACAGTGGTCCCTTTCAGGGGGAACTCCATAAGTCGGTGATTAGCACGCTCAATCATCAGTTGAAGACCATGTGCCGAGAGCTGGGGTTCCCTCGCCATCGAATCTATGAAGTCGTCGTGGTGGGAAACTCCACTATGCGCGACCTGTTCTTCAACCTGGATGTTCAGTCGATCGGACAGCGGCCGTACAAGTCGCAAATCGAGCACGAGTACCTAGCGGGGGCACGCAAGACGACGGCGCTTACAGAAAGGGCGCACCGGCTCGGCATCTGGTCTCACCCGAAGGCGGTCGTATTCGGGGCTCCGCTGATCGCCAGCCACGTGGGAGCGGACATGCTGGCGGACTTGGTGGCGGTTGATATCGAATCGCAGCGCGAAGTCGTCATGGTTGTCGATGTGGGGACCAATACCGAGGTTGTGCTGGGACACGCCGGGAAGCTCATGGCGGCATCGTGTCCGGCGGGACCCGCTTTCGAGGGTGGGCTGGTCAAGTACGGGATGCCTGGTGTCGACGGAGCGATCGAGTCCCTTCGTCTCAAAAACGGTCGTGCGGACTACAGCACGATTGGGGGCGGCGAGCCGCGCGGGCTGTGTGGATCGGGCCTCGTCGATCTGCTGGCCGAACTTCGCCGGCGCGAACAAATGACCCCGAAAGGCGTCTTCCCGAACAAGGCACGGGAACTCGACATCGTTCCCGAATATGGGATCACCCTTTCACGTCTCGACGCCAGCAATCTGGCGCAGGCCAAGGCGGCGAACTATTGCGGACAGTTCATCGTCATGCGCAACTACGGCGTTTGGCCCGCGGACATCAGCAAGCTTTACCTCGCGGGCGGCTTTGCGAACTACGTCAACGTCAGGAACGCGATTGACATCGGTTTTCTGGCTCCAGTGCCGGAGGACCGCATTGTCAAGATCGGCAACGCCGCGGCGCTGGGGGCCAAAGAGATGCTGCTGTCGCGGTCCAAGCGGCAATCGATCGAGAAGCTGGCGCAACGAATCGAACACGTGGAGTTAGAGACCACGCCCGATTTCTTTGAGATCTTCGTCGAGGCCTGTCAATTCAAACCCATGCCGACGGATTTCGATTTCTCGGCAGTCGCTTAAAAGGAAAGGTAGAGAGTCTTGGCAACGGCTCACACGACCCCGCGAACGGATGCTTGGACCAAGCCGTCGCTGCGCCGGCTCCTCGAGCAGCGCGAGACCTTTGTCACCTGCGCGGAGCTGGTCACCTCGCGAGGCCTTATTACCGAGCGGCGAGGCCGGAAGGTGCTGTCTCTCGCCCGCGC
Organism: Bryobacterales bacterium; assembly: GCA_965248205.1. GTDB lineage: Bacteria > Acidobacteriota > Terriglobia > Bryobacterales > UBA6623. The sequence continues at coordinate 5,060,800 of CBDFIS010000006.1, read as the reverse complement.
GCTCGCCGAGCATCCCCAGGTGCACGCCCTCAGCATTACGGACAATCCCGGCGGCAACGCCATGTTGAGCGCCGACACCTTGGGTACCGATCTTATCTCCCGTGGACAAGAGGTCATCATTCATCTGTCGTGCAAAGACTGGAATCGGAATGCGCTGCAGAGCCGCGGCTGGAAGCTGGCCAGCGAGGGGTTCGACAACGTCCTGGCTCTTTCCGGAGACTGTCCCACGCCCAGCTATAAGGGTCAGGCAGCGGGCGTATTCGATATCGATTCGATCGGACTCCTTCGGATGTATTCCGACATGAATGGCGGCGTCCAGCTCTCGAACGGTGATGGGCGGCCGGAGAAAGCTCTCGAACAGACCAATTTCTTCCTCGGAGCCGTCGTCAACAATCACAAGAAGGCCGAGCGGGAGGTCATGCCGCAGTATTTCAAACTGGCGAAGAAGGTCGAAAACGGGGCGGCGTTCATCATCAACCAAATCGGTTACGACTCTCGCAAGCAAGACGAGCTGCTCAAGTACATGCGGATGCACGAACTGAACGTCCCGGTGCTGGCGAACGTTTATGTACTCAGCGTGCCCGCGGCTCGGTTCTTTCACGCGGGGAATATCCCCGGAGTAGTGCTCCCTGATGACCTGTTTCGTATCGCCGAGGGGCAAGCTGCTTCCCCCGACCGCGGCAAGGCGTTTTTCCTGGAACTGGCCGCCAAGCAGTGCGCCGTCGCTCGCGGGTTAGGGTTTCGCGGCGTGTACCTGGGAGGGCACCTGCGGTACAAGGACTACGAAAAAATCCTCAGCGTGGCGGCCGGCTTCGCGGAGGATGACTGGAAACAGTTTGCTCGCGAAATTCTGTTCCATCAGCCCGACGAGTTCTACTACTTCGAACGCGATCCCGAGACGGGCCTCAGTTCGACTGAGGTTAATCGCCGCTACGCGCAGTCGAAAACGCCCGAGGGCCGGCGGGCCGCTCGACGGAAGGCGCCGATCGCCTACAGATTCAATCGCCTCGCGCACGACAAGGTGTTCGAGAAGGGAACACTGGGATTCCGTGCAGGCCGAGCTATCTACGAAAGGGTGGAGCGTGCAGGCCATGGCGTGCGGGCGGCCATGCACGGCCCCGAACAAGCACTCAAAATCGCAGCTTTTGACTGCAAGGACTGCGGTGATTGCTCCCTTCCCGAGATCGCTTTCCTCTGCCCGGAGTCACAGTGCGTTAAGAACCAGCGCAACGGGCCGTGCGGAGGAACGCGGCCGGGAGGAAAATGCGAAGTCGGCGACAAAGACTGTATCTGGTCGCGTGCGTATGATCGATTGAAAGGCTACGGCGAAGAGGACCAGCTCATCGAGCGCCCCGTCGTGTTTCGAGATGGCGCCCTCAAGGGAACCAGCGCCTGGGCCAATACCTTCCTGGAGCGTGATCATCACGCCAAAGTGAGCCGAAACAAGGACAACTCGGAATGAAAGTCGCCGGACTGGATCGAGAGTTCATGGTCATCGGAGAAAATACCCACTGCACGCGGATTGTGCTGCGCAAGGGAAAACGAGTAACGACCGACCCCGCGGGCAACGAGGCGGTCCACTACGTTGCGCGTGACGGCGAAACGCGCTTTCTGATAATCCCCGAGAAGGCGAAGAAAACCCAAGACTACGACGAGGGCCGCGTCAAGCACGTCAAGATCGCCGTGCAGGCTGCTATGTCAGGCGAGGAGCCTGCCGCCGGCGAGGGGCGGGAGTACATCGCCACCATTGTTCAACGTCAAGTTGATGCGGGCGCGGATTTCCTGGACCTCAACGTGGACGAAATTTCCATATCTCTTGACGACCAAAAGGCGGCCATTCGTTGGTTGGTAGAATTCGTCGAGCCGCTTGCCCCGGTCCCAGTGTCGGTCGATTCGTCGAACATTGAGATCATCGAAGCCGGTCTGGCGGCCTGCAGGTCTCAGGCAGGAACCCCGATGTTGAACTCGGCGTCCCTCGAACGGTTGGAGGCGCTGGATGTTGCCAAGGCGGGCAGCCATCCCGTTATCGCGACGGCGGCCGGCGACTCGGGCATGCCGGAGAACGACGAGCAGCGTGTCTCGAACGCCTCACGCATGGTCGACGCCGCCGTCGAAAAGGGCATCCCGCTCGGCAAGCTCTACGTTGACGGACTCGTGTTCCCAATATCGGTCGACGGCGAGTTTTGCAATCATTATTTCAATGCCGTGCGCGAGCTGCGGCAAAAGTACGGTCCCGAGATTCACATCACTGGAGGATTCAGTAATGTATCGTTCGGACTGCCGAGCCGCCGGTTGATCAATGACGCCTTCGCCAACTTGGCGGTGGATGCCGGGGCCGACAGCGGCATCGTCGATCCTGTGACGGGCAAGATGAACGAAGTTTTCTCGATCGACAAAACTACAACGCGCTACAAGCTGGCTGAGGACATGCTGCTGGGACGAGATCGCTTTTGCAAGAAATTCCTCCGCGCCTATCGAAAAGGAGAGCTGCAACCGGCTAAAGCAAATTGAAAGGAATCTCTTGGCGATGGCGATCTACCAGGTTCTGTACTGGAAAGACATCCCGGCCCAGGTGAAAGTGTTTGCACAAGGCCGAAGGCCGGTGTCGCGCCCGCTGCCCGGTTACTTCCAGGAAGAGATCGACCGCGTGGCAATGGAGGAAGGGCTGGCGGGGACGGATGACTACCTCAACCAGTGGCAGTGGAGCGCTAAGCAGGAACGGCCGGGAAGCACCGACGAAGTTTTGGACGCACTGGTAAGCGAACTTGAGCAACAATGGAGCGGCATAGCCGGCAAGGAGTGAGCCGCGATAGGCGCCGCTGAGAGCTGTACAGCCGCGACCGCAAGAATGCGAAGCGAACACTGAAACAGAGCCGCAAGCGTGAGCTTGCGGGCCCAGGGCCCATGCCCTCACGGGCGTGGCTCTGTGGTGAGTTTCACCCGCGCGGCGTGGAATCACGCGCCCTGATCTAGGAAACCAGCGCCGGCGACTTTGGGACGAACAGACGAGTATCAGAATGACAAACACTTCCGCAGTAATCGACAAAGACGTAACAAAGGACCAACTACTGGACCTTTACACCCGAATGGTCACCATTCGCACGTTTGAAGCCAAGGTCCAGGAACTCTATCGCGGCACGGTGATCATCGGCATTGCACACGTCTCCATCGGACAAGAGGCGGTTGCCGTGGGCGTCTGCTCGGCTCTCCGCGCGGACGATTACATCACAAGCACGCACCGCGGTCACGGACACTGCTTGGCCAAAGGCGCCGACATGGGCCGCATGTTCGCCGAGCTGTTCGGCAAAGAGGCCGGCTACTGCCGGGGCAAGGGCGGCTCGATGCACATCGCCAATCAGGAAATGGGCAACCTGGGCGCCAACGCCATCGTCGGGGGCAGCATACCGATCGCTACCGGGGCCGCTTTCAGCGCCAAGGTCCGAAAGACGGACCAGGTGGCGGTTTGCTTCTTCGGTGACGGAGCAGCGAATCAAGGAGTGCTGCTCGAATCCCTGAACATGGCCTCCATATGGAAGCTACCGGTCATCTACGCCTGCGAAAACAACCAATACGGCGAGTACACGCCCATGCAAAATGTAACTGCGGGGAAGATCATAGAGCGCGGCAAAGCATTCGACATTGCGTCATCAACGGTAGATGGGATGGACGTCCTCGCCGTCCGTGAAGCGGCTCTGGAAGCTGTCGATCGGGGGCGCGCCGGCCAGGGCCCGAGTTTCCTCGTCTTGGAGACCTACCGCCATGGCGGACACGGCATGAGCGACATCCAGCGCGCCTATCGCACACGAGACGAAGAACGAGAATGGCGCGAACAACGTGATCCCATCGATCGCCTTGCCGGCAAAATCAGCAGCGCCGGACACGCGAGCGAAGCTGACCTAGAATCCATCGCGAAAAAGGTGGCTGCGGAGGTGGAAACCGCCGTCGAATACGCCAAGAACGCTCCGTTTCCCGGCCCCGAGGAGGTCACGCGACATGTCTACGCCGACTAACGAAAGACAGATCACCATCTCGGAGGCCATCAATGAGGCCATCCGCGAGGAAATGCGCCGGGATGAAACCGTGGTCCTATTGGGCGAGGACGTCGCAGCGCCCGGCGGGGTCCTCAAGGTCACACGGGGAATCCTGGACGAATTCGGGCCAGCGCGCGTCATCGATACCCCAATTTCTGAAGCGGGCTTCACCGGCCTTGCGGTCGGCGGCGCCGTGACAGGCATCCGCCCGATCGTCGAAATTATGTTCGGGGATTTCATGACGTTGTCGATGGATCAGCTCGTCAACCAAGCTGCCAAGATTCACTACATGTCTGGAGGCAGATTCACGGTTCCACTCGTTGTCCGCACAACGATGGGAGCCGGCCGGCGCGCTGCCGCCCAGCACTCTCAGAGTCTGCAAGCCTGGGTTTCGCACATACCGGGCCTCAAGGTTGCGTTGCCTTCTACGCCCTATGATGCGAAAGGACTGCTCAAGACAGCGATCCGCGACAACAACCCCGTCGTGTTCTTTGAGGACAAAATGATGTACCAACACAAAGGGGCCGTCCCGGATCCCAGCGAGGAATACGCGATTCCTTTTGGCGTCGCGGACACGAAAAGAGAAGGACAAGACCTCACAATCGTCGCTACTTCCAGCATGGTTCACGTTGCGCTCGAAGCGGCTGACAAGCTGGCAGAGGACGGGATCGAGACGGAGGTAATCGATCCGAGAACCCTGACGCCGCTCGACGAAGAAACACTCGTCGCGTCGGCAAAGAAGACCTCTCGCTGCATCGTCCTCGATGAAGGCTATCGGCGATTCGGCGCAACGGCTGAGCTTGGGTCGGTCATAGCCGAGCAGGCGTTTTATCATCTTGACGCCCCGGTTCGGCGCATCGCAGCGATGGATGTACCTGTTCCTTTCGCCCCCACTTTGGAGGACCAGACGATTCCGAATACTGAGGGCGTTGTCGGCGTTGCCCGAGAAATGCTCGGGCGCTAAGGAGGATTCGTGGCAGTTGAAATCGTCATGCCCGCGGTCGAAATGGCCCAAGACAGCGGCATTCTCGTGCGCTGGCTCAAGGCCGAGGGAGAGTTCGTAAAACAGGGCGAGCCCGTGATGGAGATCGAAACCGACAAAACGGTGTTCGAGTTTGAAGCTCCCGGATCGGGAACCCTGGCGAACGTCAGCGCCAAGGAGGGCGACGAGATCCCCGTTGGACAGGTAGTGGCGGTACTGCTTGCGGAAGGCGAAAGCGCTTCCGAGGGGACAGCGGCTCCGGCGAAAACCGTTGCGGCCTCTGCCGCCGAAGGCCCCGCGTCGGCGGACGGAGCCGCGCAAGCGCCGTCGCAGGCCGCCCAGCCTAGCGTCGGAAAACTGCCACTGGCCTCGCCCAAGGCGCGCCGGCTCGCCGCGGAAGCGGGAGTGTCACTCGCGGGTGTGCGCGGCTCGGGTCCCGATGGGGCCGTGCTCGCCGCCGATGTGGCACAGCATCGAGGAGCGGCAGCAGCCCCGTCCGTTGCGGAACAGGAATACGAAATCATACCGCTGAAGGGCAAACGCAGAATCATCGCGGAGCGCATGCAGCAGAGCGCCCAGGCCGCGCCGCACATCTCACTTTCCCTCTCAGTGGATGTAGGGGAGCTACAGCGGTTGGTCGAACGTCTCAGCTCCCAAGTCGGGTCCGAAACCGGCACGCCACTGAAGATGACGCCGGTGCTGGCGAAGGTAACCGCCGCGGCTCTCGAAAAGCATCCCCGTCTCAACGCTCAATTCGTAGACGAAGAGATCCATCAATACTCGAGAGTCCACCTTGGGATCGCGGTGGCATTAGAAGATGGCCTCATCGTGCCGGTCGTCCGCGATGTGGGTCGCAAAAAGCTCACCGACGTCCACGTTGAAATGCAGGACCTACTCGCGCGCGCGCGAAGCGGCCGCCTCCGATCGGACGAGATCAAGGGCGGCACGTTCACGATCTCGAACTTGGGCATGTTCGGCGTTGAGCAGTTCACGTCGATCGTGAACCCGCCGGAGATCGGCATCCTCTCCGTGGGAACGATCACGGATAGGGCGGTGAAAGCGAATGACCAGATCGCGCTTCGACCGACGATGCAGGTGACGGTTAATGTCGATCACCGCGCTGTAGATGGTGCAGTCGCGGCTGATTTCCTTAAGACACTGAAGAGCCTATTGGAGAATCCGTACCTCTTGTTCTCCTAGCGACCTTTTCCCTGACAGCCCGCCTAGCGATCACCAAGGAACCACTCAACGTGCCGCAAAAAGTCGCCATTCCACCTGATATCGAGATCGCTCAACGGGCGAAGCTGCGTCCTATTCGCGATGTCGCGGCGGAACTGGGCCTCGAGCAAGACGACTTGGTGCTCTTTGGCGAGTACAAGACGAAGGTCAAGTTGGCGGCTCTCGAGCAAAGGCCTCAGCGGGGACGGCTTGTGCTCGTCACCGGAATGAATCCCACATCGGCCGGCGAAGGGAAGTCAACGGTGACCGTCGGTGTCACGCAGGCGCTCCGCCGGCTGGGACACAACGCGGTAGCTTGCATTCGCGAGCCTAGTCTAGGGCCGGTTTTCGGTCTAAAAGGGGGAGCGGCCGGAGGGGGCTATTCCCAGGTTCTACCGATGGAGGACATTAACCTCCACTTCACCGGCGACTTCCATGCCATCACCTGTGCCCATAACTTGTTGTCGGCCATGCTTGACAACCATCTGCACCGCGGCAACGCGCTTTTGATCGATCCCCGCCACCTCACCTGGCCCCGAGCGATCGATATGAACGATCGGGCGCTGCGTCACGCTGTAACGGGGTTGGGACGTTTGAGATCCGGACCTTCGCGCGAGGATCGTTTTGTGATTACACCTGCCAGCGAGGTGATGGCCATCATGGCGTTGGCGGAAGGGCTGGAGGACTTAGAAAGGCGGCTAGCACGTATCGTTCTCGGGGCGACCTTTAGCAACGCGCCGGTTACTGCACGCGATCTCAAGGCTCACGGCGCCATGACGTTGCTCCTCAAAGACGCCCTCATGCCGAACCTCGTCCAGACCCTCGAGGGCGGCCCGGCGTTTGTTCATTGCGGGCCATTCGGCAACATAGCCCACGGTTGCAACTCCGTGCTGGCGACCCGAATGGGGATGGCCACGACGGACATCGTGCTGACCGAAGCCGGATTCGGGTCCGACCTGGGAGCCGAGAAGTTCTTCAACATCAAGTGCCGTATGTCGGGCTTGCAGCCGCGGGCGGCAATTGTCGTCGCAACGGTGCGGGCACTCAAAACGCATGGCGGCGTCAAGAGGCCCCAGCTCAAGGCCGCGGACCCGACCGCCGTCGAGCGCGGCGCGGCCAACCTGCGGCGACATATCCAGAACGTCAAGAAATTTGGTGTCCCGTTGATCGTTGTGCTGAATCGCTTTCTAGAAGACACCGAGGAGGAAGTTACGGCGGTCCGCGAGGGATGCTCATCAGAAAACGTTTCGGTGCTCGTCTCGGAAGTCTGGGAGAAAGGCGGCGAGGGCGGTTTGGAAGTGGCCGAAGCCCTCGTTGCTCTTCTCGCCGAGGGAGAAGCCGACTTTCGTCCTCTCTATGACGCTGCCCTTCCGATCAAGCAGAAGATCGAGGTCATTGCCCGCGAGATCTATGGCGCTGATGGCGTGGACTACACGACACCCGCCGAGCGGGAACTCCGCGATCTCGAGTCTTTTGGTTTAGCTGACACACCGGTTTGCATCGCCAAAACGCAGTATTCACTCTCCGACAAAGCGTCACTGCTAGGCACACCGAGCGGATTTCGCCTCAAGGTGCAGCATCTCTATCCCTCCGCCGGCGCGGGTTTCGTCGTGGCTGTCGCGGGGGACATCCTCACCATGCCCGGGCTTCCGAAATCCCCGGCCGCCGAGCGCATGCGGGTTGACCCGGACGGCTCGATCGAAGGGCTTTTCTAAGTGTCCACCTAGCAGCCAGTGGTGAAAGTATACGTCGCGAAAAATCGGGTACAGCCAGCCAATTCGCTTCAGGCTAAATGGTTCGTTTCGAGGACCGTGATAGAGAGCGAATTGGTGGCAGTCCCCATTTTTCGCTCCTGCAGCACTTTTGCCACCGGCTGCTAGCCGCCCGGCGCTGGCAACGGGACCTTGCGGTCCGGTTTGGGCTTGACGCGGATCAAGCTCCAGGGGCGTTGTCTCAATTCGTCGCTCATCTCTTTGAGGTTTTGCGAGCTGACCCGAAGGTTCTCGAGCGTCTCGTTGATGTTGCCCTCATTCACAACCACGATCGCTTGAATATCTTCGAGCGTTTGTCTCGCCTGTTTCAGCGTCGCTTCCAGCTCCACGAGGTCTCGCTTGAGGGGTTCACGGGTTTCGTCGAGGGTACGGTTTGCGTTGCCGATGGTGGTTTTGGTCTGTTCGGCAACCGCCTGGAAGTCAACGATTAGCCGGTCGGCTTTTATGAGCATTTCAGTCACTTGATCGGTGATGCGATTGATCTTGGGCCTTTGCTCCGCCATCATTTCGTTTGCGTTCTGCAGCAACTTTTCCATGCTCTCGCGGTTCTTGTCGCCTGTGATCTCGTTGAGGTTGTTCAGCAGAACCTCCGCCCGTTCGATGACTCTCGCCATGTCTCCACGCATCTCTGCCATCAGATCGCTCGCCGTGTCCGCCAAGTTGCCGAACTTTTGCATGATGTCGTCCACCGTGAGAGCCTCTTCCGACTGGATGACCCCTCCCGGCTCGATGCGGGGCGCCTCACTCGAGCCCGTCGTAATCTCCAAGTAGTTCTGTCCCAGCGCGCTCAGTGAGGCAAGTTTGGCGACCGAGTCGCCGTTTACTGGGATGTCCCCTCGCACTTCAAAGATGACCTCGACCTTGGTTTGATCTTCCTCCCACGGACGCACCCGCTCCACCACCCCTGCCTTGAGCCCGCCGAAGCGCACAGCCGTGCCGGGGTCGAGACCGGCCGCGAACGTGAAGTAGGTCTTGTACTGCACCTTTTCGCCCGCCAGCTGCTTGTTGGCAACCGTGATGAAAGTGTAGACAAACACAATTAGCGATACAACAACAAACGCTCCGACCTTCGCTTCGCTGCTCATGACTTGTTCTAGTTTTCTGTCAACCGGCTCAAGAATTCTTGCTGGTTTTCACCCATCGTATCCGGAACGCGATCCAGAAACTGTCGGATGCGAGCCTGCTGGCTATTGCGAATCTCCTCTTTCTCGCCCACTGCGATCATCTTGCCACCGTGCAGCATGCAGATCCGATCGGCGATGAGGAAAGCGCTCTGGAGCTCATGAGTGACGACAACGATCGTCATCTTAAAGGCACGCTTGAGGTGCAGGATCAGCTCGTCAATGCCGGCGGCAATAATCGGGTCCAACCCGGCCGAGGGCTCATCGAACAGCAGAATCTCAGGATCCATGGCAAGCGCCCGGGCTACGGAGGCTCGCTTGCGCATGCCGCCCGAAAGTTGGGAAGGAAAGAGGTCCTCGACTTCATCGAGCCCCACTTGGGAGAGTTTCATGCGCGTCATCAGACGGATGGTCGACTCAGCGAGCTTCGTGTGCTCCCGCAGAGGCAGAGCGACATTGTCACCGACCGTCATGGAGTTAAACATCGCCGCGCTTTGGAACGAAATGCCCATCGCGCGTCGAAGCTCCCGCAGCTCGGCTCGGGAGCACGAAGTGATGTCGACTCCCTTGATGAAGATGCGTCCCGAAGTGGGCTTTTCCAGAGCCTCGATGTGGCGGAGGAGCGTACTCTTGCCGTCGCCGCTGCCCCCCAGGATAACCATTGTCTCACCGGCATAGACGTCAAGATTCACGCTGTCGAGCACGGTGTGTTCCCCGTAGCGAACCACGACGTCCTGCACCGAGATTATGCGCTCCCGCTCCGGAGCCTGCTCGCCCGACATCGCCGTAAGGTCTGGTGCTGCGCTCATCTCCAGAAGAAGTAGAAGAACCCGGTGAACAGTAAGTCGGCGAGAATCACAAGAAAAATCGATTTCACGACAGCCGAAGTAGTCGCTCGACCGACCCCTTCCGGCCCTCCACGAACCATGAAACCTTCGAAGCAGCCCACATGCACGATAATCGTGCCGAACGCGATGCTCTTGATGAGCCCGGATACGATGTCCCTTAGCAGTAGCACTTCCGACGTGGCGCGTAGGAATAGGCCCAGGCCCATGTCAAGTGTGAAGTAAGTGTAGATCCCACCGGCCAGAATCCCGGATGCGTCGGCGGCGATCGTTAAACACGGCAGCATGAGCATCATCGAGAGATATTTGGGAACCAAGACGAACTCAACCGGGTCCAGCGCCATGGTGCGAAGCGCGTCGACCTCCTCGGTCACCACCATGGTGCCTATTTCAGCCGAGAAGGCCGATCCCGAGCGCCCGATGACCACGATCGCCGTCATGAGCGGGCCCAGTTCCCGGGTCATGCTCACGCCCACTAGGTTGATGACAAATTGCAGAGCGCCGAATCGGCGCAGCTCAGCCCCCCCTTGCAGCGCCATGATCAGCCCGGTACAGGCGGCAATCAGGCACACCACGGGGAGTGCGCCCACGCCCACCATGGCCATCGTTCGCACGGTCGCCTTCCAACGCAGCCGGCTGCCGGTGATAGGATTGGCGCGCCAAGAAGACGCAAGGCCCCTCCAAAACTGAATGCTCAGTCCGCCGAGATACTCGACCTTGTCGATCGTGGCTCGGCCCACGGCGTCAAGAAACGTCATTGTCTCTTTGAGTTTCGTAGGCCCGCGCTGGGATTTCGTCGCGGATCGGGGGGCTGGGCTGTCACTCTAACCCACAGCTTCTTCCTCGCTCGAGGCGATTTCGAACACGTTCAGAAGTCTCGTCAATTCCAAAACGTGGCGCGGACTCTCGTTGAGACCTACAAGGATAAAGCGCGCCTTCTTCTTCTTGGCCTCTTGTAGTCCTTCGACCAGACTTGCAATGCCCGAGCTATCTACATACTGGACCTTTGACAGATTCAGGATGACCTTCTCCTGCCCTCGTTTCTGAAGCAGATCCAAAACCGTTTCCCGCAGATTCGGCGATGAATGCAGATCGATGTCACCGGAAACATAGACGATAGAACAAGTGCCTTCGCGTTTGACCTTGATTTCCATGTCGTCCGTTCTCGTCAGTCGTTCTTATCGGGAAGGTATTTCTTCATTCGAACAGAATTCGTGTTGCCTTGGTGAGTGTACTCCACTTCGTCCATGATGGCCTGCATCATAAAAATGCCGCGGCCCCCCGCACATGTTTCGTCGGGTGCCGTAATCGGTTCCGTCGGGGGATCAAACGGCTCACCTTGGTCGCGAAGCTCGATCTCGACCGCGCCGCTACCCTCCTTGCACAGCAGGGAAAACTTCTGCCGGATATCACCCCTGTAGGCGTGCCTTATCACATTGGCGACGGCTTCACCCACCGCGACGGCAATCTCTTCACGCTGCGTGGCATCGAATCCCGCCTGCTCGAGAAACTGGTGGACGACGCCGCGCGCGAGTCGAAGCCACCGCGGATCGCTGGCAATGATTACCTCGACTTCTTGAGCCACCTTTCTGCCTGCGATGATTCCGAGGTCCGAGACCGCTTTCCAGCGGAATTATAGCACGGCCCCTAAAGACGAGAGCCACCGAGCGAATACCGCGACTATCGTCCCACTCCCGGTCTTACTGCGTCCACAGCCGCCCGATGGTAGCTCTGGTATCGTAGCCTGCTATGGGCGTTTCGCCGGCTCGCCGCGCAGCCTTCATCGTCCTGATGAAGGTGGAGACGGAGGGGGCCTTCTCGACAGACGTCCTGCACTCATCGCTTCTTGATTCGTTGACCGAACGTGATCGAGCCCTGGTTTCGGAGATTGCACTGGGCTGTCTCCGACGGCAAGGTGAGATCGACCATTTCCTCACTCAAGCGGCGCAACGCGGATTGGACAAACTCGATCCTGAGGTTCGGGTCGCCCTCCGCATGGGCTGCTACCAGATGTGGTTTCTGGATCGCGTTCCCGCCCGTGCGGCAGTGTCGGAAAGCGTGGAGATCGTCAAGCGCGCCGGCAAGCGCTCCGCAGCCGGGCTCGTAAATGCAGTACTGCGGAAACTGTCCGATCGCCCCAACAGTCCCGCGGATCTGTCCAATCCTGCTTGGATAACGGAACGGTGGCGGGGTATCTATGGCCCGGAGGTCTCCGCTTCGATCTTGAAGGCCAACCTTCAGCCGCCGCCGACCTACCTTCGGCTAAACGCTCGGTATCCCCTCGAGGAAACTCTCGCTCAGCTTGCCTCTGATGGGGTCGAAACGGAAGCTACTGAGGTGTCCTGGTGCCGAGTCGTCCGGCGAGGTCGGCCCGGGGCCACCAAGTGCTACCAGCAAGGGCGCATCCGAATCCAGGACATCAGTTCCCAAACCGTCACCCCTTTGCTCGATCTCGAAGCCCACCACAGCTTCCTTGACGTGTGCGCCGCGCCCGGTGGAAAGACCTGTCAAGCTCTCGAGCAAAGAGGTAGTTCGGGCCAGTCCGTGGCCGCGGACCTGCACCTGCATCGGCTGCGAACGATGCGAACACTGGCCACCGTGCCTTTGAATTTGGTATCGCTCGATGCGGAGACCTCACTGCCCTTCCGGCAAACGTTTGACCGCATTCTGGTTGACGTCCCCTGCTCGGGGACCGGCACGTTGGCCCGCAACCCTGAAATCAAGTGGCGCCTGACTCCGAAAGACCTGGACGACCTGTCCCGCAAGCAGCAGAGAATCCTGAGTAACGCGTTGGCGGCCCTGGGTCCCGACGGGGTTCTTGTTTACGCCACTTGTTCTTTGGAACCCGAAGAGAACCAAGTAGTCGTCGAAGCTGTCCTGGAAGCCGAAACCGGGTTCACGTCCGGAGCGTATCTACAAAGGGTGCCGGGCCGGGATGCCGGGGACGGATTCTTTGCCTGCAGGCTAGGGCGACGGTAGTGGCACGGCCTGGAGTAAACCGATAGGGGTGATAGAATGAAGCTTCTTTTGCGGGCCTTCCGATATGGTTGAGATCGCTCCCTCGATCCTGGCGGCCGACTTCTCTCGGCTGGGCGAAGAGATTCAAGCCGTCAAGAATGCCGGCGCCTCCATGATTCACATCGACGTCATGGACGGCCGGTTTGTACCCAATATCACCATCGGAGTGCCCGTTGTTCGTTCGTTGCGCTCCACAACCGACTTGACGTTCGACTGTCACCTGATGATCGAAGACCCCGACCGCTACTCGCCCGAGTTTGTCCGCGCCGGCGCGCAAATGGTTTCCGTTCACCAGGAGGCCTGCCCCCACCTCCACCGCAGCCTACAGCTCATTCGCGACGAAGGCGCCCTGGCGGGAGCCGTGCTTAATCCGGCGACGCCCGTCCACACCCTCGACGACGTGCTGGATCTTGTTGACTACGTGCTCGTCATGAGCGTAAACCCGGGCTTCGGTGGTCAGAAGTTCCTGCCCATAGCGATTGAGAAGATCCGGCAGCTTGACCGCATCCGCCAGGAGCGGAATCTGACGTTTCGCATCCAAATCGATGGCGGGATAAAGCTAGACAACGTGGGCGAGGTCGTCCAGGCCGGCTGCGACATCGTCGTCGCGGGGACTACGATCTTTGGGACGCGCGACTCCGTCGAAGCCTTTGACGCTCTTCGCCAAGCGACCGAGCAAACCCAACTATTGCGAGCGTGATGAGATTATGAAAATCAATTTCCTGAAACGAATATCGACAACGAGCCTGCTCCCTGTGTTTGCCATCATGTGGCTCGCCGCTTGCAGCGGCCCCAAGTATGAAAATCCCATCGCCAACAATTCTCAACAGCCCGACAAGATTCTGTTCGACAAGTCGACAAGAGATATCGAGAAGAAGCGCTATGAGATGGCCCGCCTTACGCTGCAGACATTGATCAACACCTACCCGGACAGCGAATACATTGCCAAGGCAAAGCTAGCCATCGCCGACAGTTGGTATCGCCAGGGCACCCGCCACGCGCTGGCGCAGGCCGAAGCGGAGTACAAGGACTTCATCACCTTTTTCCCGACCATGGAGGAAGCCGCCGAGTCGCAACTCAAGGTTTGTGACATCCACGTTAACCAGATGCAAAAGCCTGACCGCGATAACACCCACGCGGTGCAAGCAGACCACGAGTGTCGGAACCTGCTACTGCAGTTTCCCAACAGCAGGTTTATTGGGGATACGGAACAGAGACTTCGTGAGGTCCAAGAAATAATCGCTGAGGCGGAGTTTCGGGTTGGAAACTTCTACTCCTCTAAGGGCGCCTACCGAGCTGGTATTAGCCGCCTTCAGACGTTGAGCGACCATTATCCGCTGTACAGCAAAAATGACGAGGCCCTGTGGCTGCTCGGGACCATCTACGAAAAGTTGGGCCAACAGTTCGAAGAGCAGACAGCCGAGACTTTCTCCAAGCTGGTCCGAGACTATCCGCTCAGCCCTCGGGTCGACGAGGCAAAGCAGAAACTGGCTGCTCTGAATCGCCCTATCCCCGAGCCCGATCCTGAGATGTATGAGCTCATGAAGTACAACCTCGAGCGTCAGGTCGAGAAGGGAAGGCTTGGGAAAGCCATGGGCCTTTTTAGTGGCCGTCCCGACATACGGATGGCAGCCAAACGAGGCCGGCCCGCCATGACTCCGCTTAAGCCGGCGACACCTCCCGGTATCAAGCCGACGTCGGGCCTGGGTGCGGTGGCAAGCGAGCCTAGCGCTGAGGTCACTGCCGAAACCATTTCCGGGCCGAGCAAGCTCGATACCGAGCCCGATGCTCGCAGGGGAAGAACCGAGAAACCGCCCGAGGAAGGCAAGTAGCGTCGACTTTCGCGGCGGCTCGTCCTAGCGGTTCGAGTCTTAACAGTTCGCTCTTCGCGCCGTCTTCCAACGCGCGGAGAGTCGTCAATCGATCGGACATCTTCGAGATCCCTGGCCACCCCGATCCCCCAGCTCAACAAGAGGCCCCGGTTGCTATCCTTGTACGGATGAGGCCAGCCCGTGCCGGCTAACAGCTTCGATATCGTTTCGAATATCGACTTGCAAGAGATCGTAAACGCGATCCATCAGACGGAAAAGGAAGTTCGGACGCGTTACGACCTCAAGCAATCGAAAAGTACGATCGAGTTCGACCCCAATGCCCGCCGCATTGTGGTCCGCAGTCAGGATACGTTCAGCTTGCGTTCCGTGCTCGAGATTCTCGAGCAAAAGTTCGTTCGCCGGAAGGTGCCTTTGAAGGGGCTACACTACGGCGACGTGCAGCCGGCGGCAGGATCGTCCGTACTGCGCGAAATCAGTCTTCAACAAGGCATCCCGATGGAAAAGGCCCGCGAGATGGTCAAACTCATCAAAAACATGAAGCTGAAAGTCCAGGCTTCCATTCAAGGAGACCAGGTTCGCGTCAGCGGCAAGAAGCGCGACGAGTTGCAAGAGGTGATCGCCGCGTTGCGGGAGCGCGATTTCGGGATCGACGTGCAGTTCAGCAACTACCGTTCAAGCTGACGCTCCCATGATGGCAGCCGATGCCCCGTCTGCTCGAATCGATATTCCTCGAAGGCGCAGGCGGCCGGCTGGAAGCTCTTCACGAAAGCCCTGACGAAACCGTTCGTGTCGAACGCGCTGTCGTCATTTGCCACCCGCATCCCCTGCACGGGGGGACCATGCACAACAAGGTTGTCTACCGGCTGGCCAAGGGGGCGAGACGGGCGCACTCGGCCGTGCTGCGCTTCAATTTCCGAGGGGTCGGGCAAAGTGCAGGGACCTACAACGAAGGCATCGGCGAGCAAGACGATCTGCGCGTGGCTGTGGACTACGTTGCCAGACGCTATCCGGGCTTGCCTCTTGCGGTTGCCGGTTTTTCTTTCGGCTCGAGGGTGGGCCTTGGCGTTTCTTGCGGGGACACTCGCATTGAGCGCTGCCTCGCCGCGGGGACGCCGGTGGATCACGGCGACTGGGACTTTCTCGCGCACTGCGGCTGCCCCAAGTTTTTCCTCCACAGTACAAACGATGAGCACGGGTCTCGACACACGATGGAGCAGGTTTTCGCCCGTGCTGCCTCGCCGAAGACCCTTACCTGGATCGAAGCTTCCGACCACTTCTTTGACGGCGGACTGGATGAGTTGGAAGAAGCGGCCTGCCAAGCCATCGCGGCCGACATCCCTCCCGCTGTCTGATCCAGACGCTCCGCAACCCGCGCCCCGGGGTCGCGCCTATTCGCCATCTGCTCAGGACGCTACCGGGCGTTCTACACTGTTACCTTATGCCTGAACCGATCTCGAAACCTTTGTCAGCCGTGGCGAAGACTCTCACCGCCCGAAACCCGTTCCGCTACTACGATCTGCTCGTGCACGTTTTCGTGGTAGTTCTGCTGGTTTCCAATCTGGTTGCCCAAAAGGTATGCGCCATCGGACCGTTTACACTCTTCGAATGGGAGTTGGGTCCGTTTTACATCAGCGGCGCGATGATCCTGTTTCCGATAACCTACATTTTCGGCGACATCTTCGTCGAGGTCTATGGCTATAGCGCGTCGCGACGAGCCATCTGGATCGGGTTTTTCTCGGCGGCGTTGCTGGCGGCGATGGCGCAGATCACCACAAGTCTTCCGGCGGCGCCGGAGTTCAAGAACCAAGAAGCATTCGAGCAGGTGTTCGGCTTCGTGCCACGTGTTCTTGCCGCCAGCCTGGTCGCCTACTGGTGCGGCGAATTCGCCAATGCCCTCGTGATGTCGAAGATGAAGCTTGTTACCAAGGGGAAGTTGCTTTGGACACGCACCATCGGCTCGACTGTTGTGGGTCAGTTGGTCGACACATTCGTGGTGATCACGATTGTCTTCATCGGCGTTCACGAGTTCCGAACGATGTTGAATCTGATGTTCACCGGCTACGTCTTTAAAGTCAGCTACGAAGCGTTTGCGACCCCTGTTACCTACTGGGTCGTCAACCGACTGAAGCGAGCCGAAGGCGTAGACACCTTCGATGAAGGTGTCAGCCTCAATCCTTTCAGGGTGTAAGAGCCGGTTCAGGGATGGCGTGCTTGATCCGGCTGGTCAAGATCTGGCTTCGGAAGTGCTATAAGAATCAGTGGCTTACTTGGGCTAGCAGCCCGTGGCAAGAGTCGTGCGGGAGCGAAAAATGGGGACTGCCACCAATCCGCCCCTGTCATGGCCCTAGAAACAAAGTGCTTAGCCTGAAGCGAATTGGCTGGCTGTACCCTATTTTTCGCGACAAGTACTTTCACCAAGGGCTGCTGACAGCCGTCTGAGCAGCCTCCCCTCGAGTACCGGCCGGTCGGCGACCGAAGCCCAGTCGGGCCGGGGGCGCGGCTTCCAACAACGCGTCCGCCACCTGCGGACCGGGTTTCCTGCTGTGGGGCCACGAGGCGAGGAAGACGACCGCGGCGATTGCGTTTCTCAGATCCGACCCACGATAATATCGACAGAACATCTCATTCTCGAAGGGAATCTTGGATGCCAAGGACTGTCTTTATGGGGAACCTCCCGAACTGGGTCACTGCCGAAGAGATCGAGGGCTGGTTGAGCAGCGAAGAAATCATCTTCGATGAAGTAAAGGTCATTCGTGACTTCGAAACGCAGGAATCGAAAGGCTACGCTTTTATAGAAGCCGCTTCCGACGAGGACGTAAAGGCGGTTATCAAGCGCTTCAATCGCGCTCCGCTCGAAGACAAAGTTCTCCGCGTAAACGAAGCTCGTTCGTCAGAGCACAACAAAGGCCCGCGCCGTCGCCGCGCCCGAAGTTGAGTCTCCATTCACGTCCCTGGAAGGGGTACGTCGCGTCGCACCTCACGGTTGAGAGACGGTGACACCCTGTGGCGCGGGCTTCCGGCCCGCGGCGGCGACCTCTGGTCGCGGTTGCCCGCTAGCCCCGGTCGGCTGCGTCCCGGCCGGAATTGACTATGAAAAGGGGATGTTGCGAGAAGTCCCCCGGGAAGCGGCCTCTGGTCGCCGTCACAAAGCGGGCTAGCCGACTGTAGCGTCCTTGACGGCCGCCAGGATTCTCTCCGGGGACGGCATGCCGCGCTCCGCGAAGCGGACGCGCCCGTCGATCCCGACACCGTAGACGGTCCGTTTGACAAGAAACCCGCCCGCGCCGTAGCGAGCAGCAATCTTTCTTCCCTTGTCAACCAGCAACGGGAACGGAAACTGGTGAGCGCTTTTGAACTTCTGATGTCTGCGGGCGCTGCCGGGGTTAACGCCGAACAGTGTGATGCTGTGCTCCTTGAAGATCCCCCAGTTGTCCCGCAACTGACAAAGCTGCTTGCGTCAGCCGGGCGTTGCGTCCATGACGTAGAAGACAAGCACTACTGGGCGGCCACCGTGGAAATCGGAGAGCCGAATGATGTTGCCGGTCTCATCGGGAAGCTGAAAATCCGGCGCTTGGGAGCCGACAGGAAGCAGCTGGCCGCCGAATGAGAAGGGCACGCCTTCATCATACTCAACGAGCTCGACGACGACTCGGAGGCGTAAAGGAATCGATGGCCCAAGCCGCGCGCTATGAATCACACCCCTACCCGGGCCGAGAGTCTTCCCTGCACTCAAGTAGGGGCGCAATTCATCGCGCTCGCGTACGGGATCAGTACTCGCTCAGTTCGTGAAGTAGTCTTTAACCTTGTCGAAGATGCCTTTTTCTGTAGGAGAGTTATCGACCGGCAAGACCTCAAGCAACGATTCGAAATACTTGCGCTGCTCTTTGGTTAGTTTGGAAGGAACCACGACTTTGATGTGCACGACTAAATCGCCTCGCCGGCCGCTTTGTACATGAGCCACTCCCCGATTGCGAAGACGAAATTGACGGCCAGTCTCAGCACCTGGTGGAATCTTCAGCTGGGACGGTCCCTCGAGTGACGGCACGCTGATCTGGGCTCCCAGCGCAGCCTGTGCCACGTTGATCGGCACTTCGCAGTGCAGATCGTTTTCCACTCGCTCGAAGATCGGGTGGTCGCGCACCCCGAGCACGACGTATAGGTCACCGGGCGGGCCGCCGACTGACCCCGCTTCTCCTTCGCCTCCGAGGCGCAGTCGGGTGCCACTGTCGACGCCGGGAGGGATGTTCACCTTCAGCTTGCGTTGCTTGCGGAGTTGCCCTTGCCCCCCGCAGGTGCCGCAGGGTCTCTCGATCACCTGGCCCGAACCCCGGCACGCCGAGCAGGTGCGGCCGACTGAGAAAAACCCCTGCTGGTAGTAGACCTGTCCGCGACCGCTGCAGGTGGAGCAAGTCCTCGGGCCGCTGCCCGCCGCCGCCCCGGACCCCTGGCATTCGCTGCAGGCTTCGTTGCGTGGGAACTGGATCTCGGTGCTGAGACCGAAGACGGCGTCTTCGAAATCCACTTCCAAGTCGTACTGCAGGTCGGTGCCGCGTCGTGGCCTGGCCCTACGCTGCCGTCCCCCGAACAGATCACCGAAGCCGAAGAAGTCCCCGAAAATGTCGGCGAAATCGCTGAAGTCTCGTGGGTCGAATCCGCCGCCGCTTGCGCCGGCAAGCCCATCATGCCCAAAACGGTCATAGCGGCTGCGCCTTTCGGCGTCGCTCAGCACGCTGTAGGCTTCGGCCGCCTCCTTGAATTTGTCTTCTGCTTCCGAGCTGTCGGGATTGCGGTCAGGATGATACTTCAGCGCCAGCTTGCGATAGGCGCTCTTGATCGCGTCTTCCCTGGCGCCGCGCTGAACACCCAACACTTCGTAAAAGTCCCGTTTGTTTGCCACGGATTTAAGTCGCGCCTCGCTGTGCCGTCGCGGTCGGTGCCGCTGCTATTGCCGCCGCCCTGTTGCCTAGTAAGCTGTCCCAGTCAAGACTCTCATCGTCCTGGCGACGCGGCGCACGCGCGTTCAGAGTGCTGTGTCGGGCCTTTCAGAGCCCGACATTTGCGAATCTATAGCTAACTCGTCTCCAGAACAGTCGCCTACTCTTCTTTCTCTTCTTGCTCGTCCTTCGTCTGCTCGGTGGCTGCTTTCACGGCTACCTTGACCATGGCCGGTCTCAGCAGGCGGTCTTTGAAGTGATACCCCCGCTGGTAAACCTCAAGGATCGTCTGGTCCTGCTCGTCGTTCTCGGCCGGCTCGCGGTCAAGAGCGTGGTGGAAATAGGGGTTGAATTTCGTGTTTTCCGTTTCAACCGGCTTCAAACCAGCGCGAGTGAAGACCTCGAACATCCGCTGGTAGATCAGGTCCCATCCCTCGCGGAACTCGGCGTCAAGCCCAGGAACGTTTAGAGCGCGTTCGAAATCGTCGAGGATGGGTAGCAGCGACTCGATCGTCCCCATCGCCGCATACTCGTGGGCTTCCTCTTTCTCTCGCAAGAGGCGTTTGCGGAAGTTCTCAAATTCGGCCTGGGCGCGCTGGAACCGCTCAAACTGCTCGGCCTTCTCGGCCACCGCCCGATCCCTCTCGGCGACCGCGGCAGCGAGGGGGGACTCGCCGTCCGCCTCAGCGCCGCCGGGCTGAGGTGCAGCTTCTTCCTCGGGCGCCGAGCCGTTCGAGCCGGCGCCGTCGACCTCGTTCTGGCTGCGGGCGGATTCTTCGTGGTCGGGCTGAGATTCCTCGGCCGGCTCAGCCCGTTTCTGCGGATTCTCTGTTTCCGGGGACTCGACTTTGCCCATTCCTTCTACCCATTGGATTCACTTGAGGTACGCCCGTGGAACTGCCGGTCCGGGCTGCCTGCAGAGCTTCTCTTACCATGTTAACAAGATCTCCAATAATTGACCGTCAAAGGCAGGGAAAGGGAGGCATTGGGGCACCCATCGGGCCGTGAACCGGCGCACGCGGCAAGGGGATCGGGCCGGAGATGACTGTGGCCAGAACTGATGAGGAGGCTAGTGTCGATGGCCGCAAGCGGCCACCTGTCCGGCCACAGCCACCCCCGCCGTCGGCGGAGAAGGAGAAGACCGACCACTAATGGGTCGAGCTAATGGGGGCACAGGCCGTACCCATGCCCCCCAATTGGATAGACGTGGCCAGTGATGATCGGTTACGGCGCTAGATACCTACCTTCGGATTGTTCGGTTCGAATTCGCCCGCAGCATCGGCTTTGAGCCCCAGGCCGTCCTGTTCGCCATCAGGCGTGGGCCTGCGGCGCAGCTCGCCGTGCTCACGAAAGAGTTGCTTAAGAAGTATCGGCCAAGTACTAGCTGGCTTATAGGCCTTGCACTAGTTCAAAAGCACTGGCGTAGTGTTCTGGTCGAGAAGCGGCGTTAGAGCCGGGGTGTCGGGGGACGTCAGACACGCGGCTGTCAAGGGGAACTCGGGGCAGCCGCTGGTGCGGAAGAAGACGAACCCGGGACTGGGTGCTCCTGATCGTACAACTTGACAATGTCCTCGGTGATATTGAGTTCGTTGAGTGCGAATACGACCGACAGATTGGGGAGAGCGGAAACGTTGAGAACCAGGGGGAGGCCCTTATCTATGGAGTACTTCTGAATGGTCGCTAGGAGCTTAGTGCCGATCTCATTCGCCAGCTTCCCCTGTTCCTGACCGAATTCCTCCCGGGCGTCTTCCGTTTCGCGCTTCAGGTCACGCTCGGTAGACTGAATGTCCCGCAGCAGTTTGCGGCGGGCATCGTCGCTCATTGTGTTGCTTCCGCGACTGAGCTGACTCCGCAGGTCGGTGATTTTCTGCTGTTTCTCTTTGATTCCCGTACTCTTGGGAGCGAACTTTGCCTCCAGTTCCTTGGCCTTTTGCTGGCCTTCCTGAGTCTGGGTAATGGCCGTATTCATGTCGATCAATGCGATTTTCCCGCCGGCAGTTAAGCCACTTGGGGCTTGACCCAAAGCCGCCACCGCACCGGCCATCAAGCAGACAGAGGCGCTAACACTACGTAAGATTTGTTGTTTCATAGGAACCTCGGGAGAGTCGTGAAATTCCCCTCAGTCTATCACAGGCCCCTTCTTAGAACGTTCGGCTGATCGTGAATCGAACGGTCCTGGCCTTCTCAAAGAACGGCAGTATTCGGCCGAAGGGTTGGATCCCGGCAAGGAACGATTGGGCGTTCGGAAACGACGAGCGATCCGCCACAATGGGGGTCCGTAGGAACGTCTCGACCCGCAGGGGGTTGTAGGCCCAGTAGAACCGAAAAGGTGCGTTCACGACCGGCATCATCACCTGCAACTCGACGCCGGTTGAAGCGCGGACCTTTTCAGTCTCGGGAATGACCTGGATCTGACCCTCAAAACCGACCTGCGGAAACTGGGCATTCAACTCGGCCACGCGTCCCTCATTCAACCTGACCTGATTCTTCAACAGAATCTTGTTGAAGCCGATGTCGAAGAACGGCGCCACGGTCACGGGCCCGAATAAGGGGATGCGGTATTCCAGGTTGTAGACCAAGCGGGTGTCGCCGCCCGGGAAATTGAGCCGGAAGATGGGTACAGTCTGGGTGACGGGCACCAGTTGCTCTATGCCCTCGCGAATGACGATCTGCTGCCGGGTGGTCCCATCACCGTTGAGGACGGGAACTGTCGCCGTATCGGGGATCCAAGCCATGGGAACGATGGAGAAAATCTCGAAGCCGCGGATATCATTCTCCCCTCCCATGAAGGATCGCCGGAACGGCGGCGGCACTCTGCCACCGTAACCTGTGAGGAACGAGAACAGAAATCGCATGCCGATTACATTGCCGCGCGCGGACACCTTTTTGAAGTACTTGGCCTCGGCGGTCGGCTGCATGAATCGGGTATTGCCGCCGAATCCCGCAACGGCGACGTTGGCAAACAGACTCTTCCCGGAGGAGGGGGTAATCGGGTGGTTGACGGTGTTATAGAAAATGCCCGGAGTAATTTCGCTGGTCGTTATGCCCTCCAGCGAGTTTGGCCCCGATACTCCCTCGAAGTTGAGAAACGTAAACAGGTTCTCCGCCGACCGGCTGAAGGTTGTCAGTTTGGTTTTGTTGTAACCGTAGCTTAGACTCAGCCGCGTGAAGCTGAGCTTTCTGAGCGGATAGCTGGCGAAAGAGGTAAACCCCGTGCTGTTCTGGCGATAGTCGAGGATGTTGTCTTGGCCCAACGCGTTGAACAAGGGAATCAGGTTGGCGCCGCTGAAGATAGAGGCTTCCCTCGCCTGGTTGAAACTGAAGCGGCGGGTAAAAACCGTGAAGCCGGCCTGAATGGGACGATTGAACAGATAAGGCTCGGTGAAGCTGAACAACAGGACTCGTTCGCGGCTACCTAGCTGTGCTTCGAATCCCAGCCTCTCGCCCAGCCCGAGAAAGTTGTTCGTCGAGTAACCGAAGCCGATGAAACTGCCGGCGAATCCTGAAACACCGCCGTTCAGGCTTACGGTGTTGCGGCCTCTTTCCTTGACGTTGAGCGTCAGATCGACCAGGCCCTGGCGCGTATCCCGTCGAATGTCGGTCCCCCCGGGCCCCCCTCCCGCTTCCTCCGGCTCAATGGGCTCGAAATAACCCAGCTGATTGAGCCGCAACATACTCATGTCCCAAAGGCGGGTGTTGAACATATCCCCTTCGTCGAGCATGAGCTCGCGTCGGATGACCTTGTCTCGCGTTGTCGTGTTGCCGCTGAAGTTGATGCGGCGCACGAAAAACTGCTTCCCTTCGTCAGCAATGAAGTTGAGGTCGATCTTGGGCGGATCTTCATCGTCTCGAAACTCGAAATTCGGCTCCGCCACAAAATCGATGTAGCCGAACTCTCCGTAGAGTTTCTTGAGGTTTTCCAAGCCCTCGCGGAGTTTTTCGATATCGAAGACCGAGTTCTCTTCCATTTGGAAGACGGGCCCAAGTACGGCCTCGGGGGTACGGAACAGCTTGACATCGGTGAAGCTGAGCTTCCCCCGGTAGTAGCGGTCACCTTCTTCGAGGAAGAGTTTTACATCCGCCAGCTTGGCCTTTTTCTTCCACACCATGGGGATGGGAAAGATGCGTCTTCCCTTCTGGTCGCGAACGTTCAGATCGTGATTGAGAACGGTCGCTTTGAAGTGGCCCTTGATTTGGTACGCGTTTCGCACCCGTTCTTTGTCTTCTTCGAGCTTGCGAATGTCGAACGTCTTTTTGAACATCTTCTCGAAGATGAAACTGTGCGGCAGGCCCATGGGCCGCAAGTTCTTCATGCTGCGACGCAGTGCCTTAGCCGATATCACTTGATTGCCTTCGAACTTGAGCTTGCCGACCTTGACCTTGGGACCTTCTTCGATGTTGAAGACGATCTCGATCGACGAGGGAGGGATCTGGCGGACCTCCGGCACAACTTTGGCATACTGGCGCCCGCGCTCGCCCAGCAACTCACGAAGCACAATAACGGCCCGCTGCACCCTCGTGGGATCGTAGCGGCTCTCGACGCTGAGGCCTACTTTTCTTTCCTTGAAGCGTTCGAGGATGTCGGAAACCGTGGCGGACTTGTTGCCTTCGTATCGAATCGTTCGTACGACGCGCCGCTCGACGACAATGAAGCGTACGATTTTCCCGCGGTCGCCGTCTTCCACTTCGAGGCGGAGGTCGTCGAAGTACCCGCTGTTCCAGAGCACCATAAAGTCGCGTCGCAGGTTCGCTTCGTCGTACACATCCCCTGCCTTGCTAAAAATGCGAGCGAGCAGGTTGTCGCGGGGAATACGCCGAGTTCCGCGGAACTGGATCGACTCGATGACATCGAGCAGGGGTCCCCGCGCAGTGGGAGCTGCCTCCTCGGCTTCCTCCTCGACGTCTTCAAAAGGCGACGGCGGTTTTCTCTGAGGCGTCACCTCCTCGGGGACATCCTCGAAAGGAGAGGGAGGCTTCTTTTGCTGGGCTAACAGCGAAGACTCCGCCGCGGGCCGATTGCTGCCGGAGGCAGAATCAACGGAGGCAATCGAGGGAGCCTGCAGAAACTGCGCGGTGGCCGAATCCTCCCCGGGGTTATCCGCCGCGACCGCGATGGCCGACAGAACAGGGATAACTAGCAGAAGCAAGGCCGAAGCCGCGATTTTCAGGCGCCGGAGCCGGCGTCCAAGCATACTTTGCCTAAGTCCTTTCCTTGTAGCGCATCTGCGGTAAGATACGCACACGTATCTTGCGCGGTTTCAACCCCGGCTGTTGTCCGTCCCATGAAGCTCAAACGCCTATTTTAGCGGATGATCGCGAGACTAAAGAACTTGCAGCGATAAACTCCAGCGCAGCAGAGAGCGATCTGTTCACGGTCCCACACACTAATCCTCTATCGGCGATCTTTCTGGATGTGGGCAGACGACAGGTGCGTAGCAACCGCAATTGCTTTCCAACCGGCTAATCGAACCGCATTGTGAACTCACCGGCCGGACCGTCATACATAAGACGGATGTGTTTCTTCTTTTGTTTCGCACTGACCTGGAAATAGAGGTATCCCTGTACCGGAGCGCGGGTTTCTTGTATCGGGAGCTCCATTTCGATGAGGCGTTCGAGCAGGGGCGTCTGACGGCGCTCGGAGCGGCTTACTTCGGTGGACCCAGATGCCGACAAGCCCGAACCGATCGATGGGTTTCCTGAAGGTAGCCGCCGGGGTCTGTTGTCCGTGCCGGGATTGCCTGGAATCACAGGACCTTGGGAGTCCCCGAAGACCCCGCCCGAGCCCGCTCGACGCCTTCCCAGCACCAGAACAGACTCACCGGCAATTTCATCTGGCGACATTCCCCTAGACCGCTCATTATCCCTCCGAGAGCGGAGAGTGAAATCATCCCGTTCTAGAACCAGACGGTAGTTGTAAAGCGGCCGAATGTTCAGTTGCACTAGGATATAGTCCCCGTCCAAGTCGTTACCCAGCAGGCCTTTAACCTCATCACGGCCGAGAATCAATCGTGCACCGAACTCGGCGTCCTCCGTCTTGAAGTGGACCCAGCCGGGGTCCGCAACCCCCGCCGACCCTGCGACTAGAAGCAGGCTCGCAACAGCAAGACTAATCTTCATACGCGTTCCCTCGGACGTCGCCCCTTCAGCGATTATGCCACAAGGACATATGCGGGTCTCAGAAGGGCCTTTTTCGACCGGATCTCGGACCGCGCAGTCTTCGCACGAGTCTCTATGGGAAAAGCGCAGACGCGGCAAAAGCCCAATCCACTTGGTGTCGAGTCTAGCAGGCCACCGATGCTGACTCTCGCTTCACAAATATTGGAAGCGGTGGGCCAATGTCTTGTTCCGCACTTTTAGGAATAGGCTGCTCCAGGACTTTTCGATACACCCGATTCACCCTCGGGCTCCCCACACCGCTCCGGAACACACTGGAAGCGTAACCGGCGCAAGCGGGCAGCCGTCGATCGAATCGAGGGAGCCGGTAGGACTCCCAGGCGCCTGGGGCATACCGGTCTTGATTCTCCACTTGCCATGAAAACAATGTTTCAAAGTTGTAGGAGGGGTTCCGTGCGGCACCTACTGAGTCTCGCAAATTATGGTGACATGGATCGTGTTCAAGCCGTAGGGGCACAGCATGCTGTGTCCGTGTTCCAATGTCACTGTATTTTGCGAGCCTCAATAATTCTGTCCATCGCCCTCGGGATGCTAGCTACCACTTCCGTTTGGGGTCAAACCGCGGAGACTGGTGTAACTGTGGGGTGGTCGGCATTTACGGACTCGAACATTGGCGGGCTGGGCGGCCAGTCCGGCGCCGCTCTCAACGAGCTGTCGCTGAACAATGGGGTACGTATCGGATCTCGCCTGGCCATAAACAGCTGGGAATTCCTGGGCCACGAGCTGAGCTACGCCTATCAACGCAGCGGGTTGAAAATTGGAGGTGCGGACTCGGGTGGCATGACAATCCAGAATTTCTATTACAACTTTGTTGTGCATGCCACACCGCAGGGCACTGCCGTGCGACCGTTCGTAACAGCCGGAGCGGGATTTTCGACCTTCTTTCCGCCCGGCGTATCGTCGTTCTCAGGAGCCGGGACGACCAAACCCGGAGTGAACATCGGGGGAGGTTTGAAGTTCAAGCTCAGCGAACGGTACGGGATTCGGTTTGACGTAAGGGACCATATCACCGGAAAGCCGTTCGGTCTTCCGAACAGCTCCGGCAACCTACACAATATCGAGTACTCGGCGGGCTTCTCCTTGCTGTTCTGAGACGGGAATTACCCCCGGGACGACAGCAAGCCGATGGTCCAGAAAAGAAGGTCCGCTCAGATGACAAGCTAGGAAAAGCTCATAACGGCTGACGCTTCGTCGCCGAAATCGTCAAACACTGTGTAGAGCTTGGTGATTTGCAGCAGATCGCTGACCTTTTTCTGCACGTTCAGCAGTTTCACCTTCGCGCCCTGATTGGCGGCGGTGGTGTAGCTGGAAACCAGCTCGCCTAACCCGGAGCTGTCGATGTAGCTGACATCTCCCAGGTTCAACACGATCTTTTTTTGACCTTTTCCCAGTAGCTCGCGCACGGTGTCGCGGAGCTGCCCAGAGCCTTCTCCCAGCGTAATACGACCGCTCAGATCTACGATTGATACACCATCGACCTCACGAATATTGGTAGCTAAGCTCACGTCCTCCTCCTTGTGGCTTGTAGATTCAGGCGAATACTTGACTAAGACAACTTCAGTGCCGGCGGGATCTCTGCGACGGATGGAGAGTTCATCGACGAACGAACGCATCAGTAGAAGCCCACGACCGGAAGTCCGCAAGAGATTGTCCTCCGCGGTAGGGTCGGGAACATCTTCGGGGTCGAAACCAAGTCCCTGATCACGGACGGTGACCTTGAATTGCTTGGAGTCGGCGACTACCCCAAAGTAGACGGATTTCTCGCGACTGTATCCGTTCCCGTGGCTGATCGCGTTGGCCATCGTCTCTCGGGTCGCGATCATAAACTGCTCCACATCTTGCTCGGCAAACCCCCTGCGCCGCGCCAACTGCTGGACGATCAGCTCGGTGGCTTCAACGCTATCCAGCGTGCTTTCCAGATTCAACTGCAGGGTCCTGCCATCCGTCATGGAGCCGGTGTCCGGGGCTGCCCCCAAACGAATAGGAAACCATCGCACACAGTTGGTTGGAAAGTCAAGAAAAAGCGGCCGTGGCGAGCTTTGCCAGGCAATCGATGTCCGCCCCAGCAACGGCCAGAAGGCGTCCGCCGTGGCCGGTGAAGGGAGTAGGGACGGATCGGAGGTCAGATTTGGAATAAGCCGACCGCGATTCCGGCGCAAAGCTCTCGGAACCACGGAAAATGGCTGGAGGAACTAGGACAAACGCTCTATGACCCTCAACGGAGGGCAAGAGTTAGGATGGGAGGATCGTGACAGTCGAGCGCTGGAGACAGGTGGCGTTGGGTCTGATGGTGCTGGCCGGCGGCGTGGGATTGATCCTGAAGTGGCACGACACCCCGTTGATTGTGGTGCTCGTTGCCGCCGTAGGGATGCTCTTGACGGGCAGACAGCTCGCCCCCTTGTCCTGATTGCGGTAATGCTGGCGGCGGGACTTTTCTGGTCCAGCCTGGATGGGTACCGTTGCTCGCTGTGGTGGAAGGGGGGGTTGTCTACGCCAAGCTGGCGGGTGACCTCCCTTATGTCTCTTGGGGCAACGTCAGCCGTGCCTTGGTCTCGCGTTGCTACAAATACCTCGATCCCCCTGCTCAGTTGGAGGACGAAATCAAATTACTGGAAGAGAAAACGGTCGGCGAGCGGAAATTGGAGCTGTATGATACGCCGCTCGGAGACTTCTGGATTAGCGCGCCGGGGGAGCACGTCATCAAGCTGATCATTTGGGAGTTGTTGACGGAATCGGACTACGAGAGCGGGGGCGTTGAAATCCAAGCCGGCGACACGGTGATCGATTGCGGTGCGCACATCGGTTTGTTTAGCCGCTTCGCCGTTCAACGTGGCGCTGGTCGAGTGATCGCCATTGAACCCGACCCTGAGAACCTCGTCTGCCTCGAGGAAAACCTCGCTGAAGAGATAGCCGCGGGCAAGGTAACGGTCGTCAAGGCGGGCGTGTGGGATCGCGAAACCCGGCTATCGTTGCAGATCGACCAAGGCAATTCGGCGGCACACAGTTTCGTATTTGCCTATGGAGACCCGAATGCGGAAAAAGTGGACGGTATCGAGGTCCTTCCGCTTGATGATATCGTCCAAGACCTCCAACTTGATCGGGTCGATTTCATAAAAATGGACATCGAAGGCGCAGAGCGGCGAGCGCTCGCCGGCTCGGTTGACACGATAGCGCGATTCAAACCCAGGTTAGCCGTCTGCAGCTATCACATGCAGGACGATCCAGAGACGATCTCGGAGATCGTGCAGCGGGCGCGTCCCGACTACGAAATCCATGCCAACGATGTGGACATGCGCTGGGGCACGGTAAATCCGAAGACGCTCTTCTTCAACCAGGCAACCGCCCCGTATTTGCTCACCTGTCTTGGAGCACACTATATAGGGAGTGCTCGTTCTTGCCTCCGCGTCACCCCGGCGCCAGGAAATCCTGCATAGGGCCGAGATCCCATTCTCCGTAAGGCCGGCGGATGTGGATGAGAGCGGACTCGAGGGAGAGGTCCCCCTCGACCATGTGAGGCGTTTGGCGGAAGCCAAGGCCCGGGCAGTTTGGCGTGAGGGCGAATTAGTCCTTGGGGCTGACACGGCGGTGGCGGTCGACGGATTTGCTCTCGGCAAGCCACGTGACCGCGAAGATGCCGCCCGCATGCTCACGCTGCTGTCGGGCCGCGCGCACGATGTCCTGACGGGCATCTGTCTGCTCGAATTGGACGAGTGCCGGGTTGCCGTTGAGCAAACGAAGGTCCAGCTTCGAGCGATCAGCGAGCAAGAGATCGAGACCTACGTCAAAAGCGGCGAGCCGCTCGACAAGGCGGGCGCCTACGCGATACAAGGTGGTGCCGGTGAGTTTGTCGAGCGTGTTGAGGGCTGCTATTTCAACGTCGTCGGCCTGCCGGTAGCTCGGGTCTACCACATGCTTCGACCTGCCCCGGAGGCGCGCTCAGAGGAGCTTCTTACGGCCGGTACCCGGCTTCCGAAACGCCCCCCCCACTTGCCGGACGACATTCAGCGGCATGAGTCGCCTCGCCAATACGTCGAGAGAATGGCGGAGGTTGCCGCAAGAGCCGCGCGACCCGGCTCCGAAAACATTGCCTCGGGAGCTGCCAAAGTGATTTCGGTGGATGGCATCCTCCTCGGCAAGCCTCGGGACTCGGGCGAAGCCGAGCTCATGCTCCGAACGCTCTCCGACCGCAAACACGACGTCTTGACCGCGGAGTGCAGGATCGGCCCAACCGGCACCCGTACAACCGTCGAAGAGACGAAAGTCCAGCTGCTCGAACTCAGCGACGACGAGATTGGCAGCTACGTGGCTACCGGCGAGCCGCTAGCACACTTCGGAGCCTACTCGATCGAAGGCATAGCTTCAAAGTACATCGAGCGAATCAAAGGTCGTTTCGAGAACATCGACGGGTTCCCGGCGCTGCTGTAGTGTTCACCGGTGGCAAGACCCTTGGCAGTAGCGGGCGCGATGAATCGCGCCCCTACGGTTGGCCTTGAGCATCTCGCTTTCAAACGTAGGGGCACAATTCATTGCGCCCGAGGGTAAGCACTCTTGCTTGTCGTCGGTGCGTTAAACAGGCGAGGACCGGCGGGATCGCCGGTCGCTACCGGCGCTTGTTGTGATATCGGGTTGCTACTGGCTCGGTGCACAACCAATCGCCAAATCGACGCTACCGACGGCACTTCAAGAATCAAGCTTCATCCGCTCTAGCTTGCGGTAAAGCGTCTTGCGCTCGATGTTCAAGATTTGAGCGGCGCGGGTTTTGTTTCCTCCGGTCGCCGCAAGGACCTTGCGGATCTGCTCTTCTTCGGCATCCATGAGTGACTGAACCGGTTTGCTGCGCGGTTCAAGACTGCTCAAAGCATTCGCGACAGCGTCGCCCTTCAACACTTCAACAGGGCTCAGGATCAAAAGCCTCTCCAGCACGTGCTGCAACTGTCGCACGTTACCCGGCCAAGCATGCTCTTCCAAAGCCTTCAGGCCGCCGGCCGCCAGCCGGACGTTTCGGCTGTATCGACCGTTAAAGAGCTGTAAGAAGTGATTTGCGAGCAGACTTACGTCGCTTCGTCGCTCACGCAGCGGGGGCAGGGGTATGTGGACCACGTTGAGTCGGAACCAAAGATCCTGACGGAACTTGCCTTCCTCGACCAGAGCCTGGAGATGGCGGTTCGTCGCCGCGACAACGCGAACGTCCACCGGGCGGCTTGCCGAAGACCCCAGCGGACGTATCTCCTTCTCCTGGAGGAACCGCAACAGCTTGAGCTGAAATCCCGTATCCACCTCGGCGATTTCGTCCAAGAATACCGTTCCGCCCTTGGCTGATTCGATCAGCCCCTTGCGATCGCGGTCCGCACCGGTAAAGGCGCCGCGCAAGCTGCCGAACAGCTCGCTTTCCATGATGGTTGGCGCGATCGACCCGCAGTCGACGGGCACGAACGGTCCCTGCCGACGAAGGCTGTTCTGGTGGATCAGCCGTGCAACGAGCTCCTTGCCGGTGCCGGATTCACCCTCGACCAGTACGGGCGCGTCGGTAGGCGCTGCCCGAGAGATTGTCTTATAGACTTCGACCATCTGGGCGGACGATCCAACCATCTCGGTGGGCGGCGGCTCGGATGAGGGGGCCGGGACGTCATTCCGCTCGGACAGGAAACTCTCGGCCTGGTGGATGGCCTTCAGTAGTTCGCTTATGTCGAACGGTTTGGCCAGATAGTCGAAAGCGCCCCCATGAGTGGCCTCCATCACCGTCTCTATGGTGCCTTGTCCGGTAATCACGATGACGGCGCAGCCGGGATTGTAGTCTCGGGCCGCGCGAAGCACATCAAGTCCTGTCCGCTCATCCAGGTAGATATCGGTGACGACAATGGGGTAGCTGTCGTTGGCCAGCTTCGTCAACGCCTCGGATGTGGAGGTGGCGGCCTCGGTGGGATATCCTTCTGCTTCCAGACCCGCCACAAAGGTCGTCACCACGGCAGGATCGTCTTCGACAAACAGAATGCGTGGCTTTTCGCTCATGGGTTGATCCCGCCTGTCGGCTTCCCGAACAACCCGGCCTACGCCGTCTGCGCGGCGTGACCGCCCGCACGCGGCAGGGAGAGGGTGAAGCGGGAGCCGCGATTGATTCGGCTTTCCACTTCGATGGACCCACCGTGCTGGACGACGATTTCTTCCACGATCGCCAGCCCCAAGCCCGTGCCGTCTTGGCTCGATTGCTGGGCTCGGCTGGTGCGGTAGAACTTTTGGAAGATCTGCTTTATCTCGTTTTCGTCCATGCCGTAGCCGCGGTCTTCCACCGAAATACGTACATTTTCACGCTGATGCCAGGCGCGGACGGCAATCGAAGTGCTTGCGGGCGAGTACTTTACGGCGTTCGACAATAGATTATAGCAGGCATATTCGAGGAATTCGGGGTCCCCCCAGATGGAGTCGCCTGTGCCCTCGACGTGCTCAATTCGTATCTGCTTCCGACCCGCCAGCGGAAGGACGCGCTCGATACAACGCGCGAGGATGTCGTCGGCCCCGACCGCCTGGCGTTGTAGCTCCAATTGGCCTGCCCGGAGCCTTTCGACGGACAGAAACATTTCGATCATCCTCGCCAAGCGCTTCGACTCTTGATGAATCAGCCCGGCGATCCGTTTGCGCTTCTCCTCGCTCAACGGATAGCGGCCAATCAGCTCGCTCGATCCCTGAATGGCGGTCAAGGGAGTCCGCATTTCGTGGGTCACATAGTGAACGGCTCGCTGATACCGTTCCCGCTGCCTTTCCGCGAAGGTAAGCTTCCTGCGCAGCGCCGAATATTGATAGGAACCGCCGGATAGAAACGTGAGCCACCCAGCCGCGAAAAGCGGCGCCGCATTCAGTACGTAGTCGCCACCTAGAGAGAGAACGGGAGCAAGATGGGCAACCGCCAGCAGCCCGGCGGCAACCAATAAAGCCGCGATCCCGCGCAGCTTCCAGAAGCAAAACCCTACCGCAATCGCTAGCGCGAAAGTGGCCCCCAAAACGGTGGAATCCGCTACGGAGTCGAGCAAACGCCCTCGCTCTAACGTTTCGTAAACGTTGGCGTTGATTTCGACGCCCGACATGGCCCTGCCGAATGAATAGGGTGTCATCAAGTAGCGGTCGATCCCTCCGGCTATGTCAACACCTATGAAAACGGCTCGGCCGTTCACGATGGAAGCGGATGCAGGATCCTCGAGCACTTGCTTTAATGAGATTCGCTCGATGGGTGAGCGGGGGTTGGCGAAACGAATGGGCAGCGACCGAGCTTCACGCCGCGAAGCCGGAACGAATAGTCCACCGACTTCTAGGCCTTCGTCCGCCTCCCTGACGATCTCGGCGCCATGAGCCACGCGATACGCCTCGAGCCCCATCGCCCAACGCCGCGACATGCCTCCTACCTTTGCCAGCAGAACTCGGCGACAGACGCCGTCGTCGTCCGGTTCCGCATGTACGTGGCCGAGGGCCGCCGCCGGAAGCCGAAACCGCTCCAGCGGCTCCACCCAAGATCCGGCTTCCGGACCACTGCTCAGTCGCAAATGCGTCGCCAGTACGACGTTCGGTGCGCCACGCAGGGCTTGCTCGAGTCTTGTGTTTTCCCGTTCACTGCCTGGTTCCGAGAGAACGATGTCGATCGCGACGACTGAAGGATCGTGCTGGGAGATGATCTCGAGAGCTTCGGCGAGGGGACCTCGAAGCTTCAACAGGCCTCCGTAAGCCTCTAGGCTCTCATCATCGATCGCCAGGATCAGGGCTGCCGACCTCTCGGCCGGGGGCGGCCACAACCGCAAAGAAAGGTCGTAGGCCCAGACGTCGAGTTGGGCGCCGATTTGGCTCCAGCCCAGTATCAACCCGAGTACCACGGCAGTGGCGATCAGGCCCGCATACTGCCACACGTTGGTACGCATCGATAGTTCCAAGTCACTGCTGTCCGGTTAAAAGTCGAATAGAATCAATTGGTTGGGGTCATAGGGGGATTCGTTTGGGGAGTCGGATGGCTGGAGTGCCTGTAAAAGGGGCATTTTTTCGAATTGCGTAACGCTGAGAATCTGTAGAATCTGGTAAAGACTCGCTTCCAGCCCGAGGCGTTTCCGGACGATGGCGATGAGCACGTAAATCGAGACAGCGATCCAGATCTGCGTCTTGACGGCGTTCTCGCTGGTGCCGTAAAACGAGTTGATTCGCAGATGTTGCTTGATCCACTTGAAGAACAACTCAATCTGCCAACGCGACTTGTAGATGTGGGCGATGGTCAGCGCCGGGAGCGCGAAGTTGTTGGTCAGAAACTTCAGCCGCTTGTTCGTCCGGGCGTCGAAGTAACTGACCCTCCGCAACGGGTCGGGATAGGCTTGGGCCGATTCGATGGCAGCCAGTATGACGGTCTGATCCGAGCGCAAGCCCGTGGATTTGTCGACGGGATGCGAGTAGCGCCGTTGGAGCAAGATGTTCTTCTTGGTTCGCACGACGAAGAACGACGAGCAGAGAGTGAACACGAAGAGGCGTTCGAAATCGACGTAGGCCCGATCCATGACGTAGAACGCGCCGGCCTCCGGGCCGATCTCGTCGAGGATGTTGATGTCGTGCACTTTGCCTCCAGTAATGCGGATGAACGTGGGAATATTGCCGTGCAGATCCAGCAGCGTGTGCATCTTCACGGCGGCTTTTTGCTTGCGGAATCTCGCCCACGGAAACAGCGACAGGCAGAGGTCGATTGTTGTCGAGTCGAGAGCGTACAGAGTCTGGTCCAAGTCCACACCGATCGGGTCGTGGGCATATAACGGCCGTGCCATGCCAATCAAGACCTGCGCGAAGTCCGCGTAGATCCGCCAGTCGCGCGACTCGTTCGCGTCGGCCAGTGTCGAGCGCGCTACCCTGCCGCGGAATCCCATGTGGTAGAGTTTGCCGTGCATCGAACGCAGGCACGTCTCGATGTCGCGGAGGCTTGCCCGATAGGTCAGCTGGGCGAATGCCATCGCAAGAAACTGATCCCAGCAGGAGAAACTTTTCAGATAGGAATCGCCGCGGTAGCGCGATACACATTTCTGAAACTCTTTGCTCGGTAGGTGCTCGATCAGTTGGGAGAAAACCGTACGGCCAAGGTTCATCCCTCATTGTGCCGCGTCCGGATGCTCCGTTCAGGCGACCATTTGCGGCCTCGGGATTTCAAATCGTTCCCGGGCAAAACAGGCCATAAGACATTGAACGGTCGAGACTTACCGTCCGATGGCGCGACTTTCCCCGGACAGCACTGGTTCCAAGTATATCGGCTGGGTCCGGTTTCGAAGCGACATCAGCTGGATTCGTGGCGACTGTCCGGTTTGGCAAGCCCTGCTAGCGAAGTTCCTTTTCTTTGATGAGAGAAGAGCTGCCCAATCGTGTAAGATGGGAAGGCTCTATCGCTACCTAGATGGCGCTTCGGCTCGGTATGACCGAGCTGTCGATAGAGCCGAAAAGGGTAACCGACGAGGCCAGTTGAGGGCGAGGTCGAAACACCCAACCAACAACTACGAAGGAGCTTAGTACTATGGCTTTCACTCTTCCCGATCTGCCGTATGCCGTCGATGCGCTGGAACCCCATATCGACGCCAGGACCATGGAGATCCACCATGGCAAACATCACGCCACCTATGTAAACAATCTCAATGCCGCCATCGGCGACAACTCAGAGCTTGCCGGCAAGTCTGTCGAAGATCTTGTCCGGGGTCTGGATTCTGTGCCCGAAGCGATTCGGGGCGCGGTGCGAAACAATGGCGGTGGCCACTTGAACCATTCCATGTTTTGGCGAATCATGAAGGGGGATGGCGGAGGTGCTCCGAGCGGCGACTTGGCCACCGCAATCGACAGCACGTTCGGAAGTCTCGACGACTTCAAGGGGAGTCTCAAGAAAGCGGCTCTAACGCGATTCGGCAGCGGCTGGGCCTGGCTCTCGGTCGACGGTAACGGGGGCCTCGTCGTCGAGTCGACGGCCAACCAAGACAATCCGATCTCGCACGGCAACACGCCGATTCTCGGTATTGATGTCTGGGAGCACGCCTACTACTTGAACTACCAGAACAGGCGTCCGGACTACGTCGACGCCTGGCACAACGTGGTCGACTGGGATGCCGTCGCCGAGCGTTTTGCCGCGGCAACGGGGTAGTCGATTCGGGATCTAAGGGGCGCGCTAGAGCGCGCCCGCGCCCCGACAAGCTACCGGGCCGGCGACACGGACAACGCGTGACCGCGAGCCGCCGCTGTGTCATGTCTTTTCATCGGTCGGCATCGGCGGAGAGAAGAGCGGGTGCCCCGGATAAGCCCGGCCGCGTTCCGGTTCCCCTGTTCCTCGAAACGATGTAATCGGGTCGCCTAACTACTTACCCTTCTCGCGAGCTTTCGGGTGGCCAGCGTTGAACGAAGGTTATTTGTGGGGGCGGGTCACTTGCTTCAACCCTGCACTTCTGATCCAATGTGCGTATGCCTGCGGCATCGAAAATAGACGCTGAAAGATTCGTGGGCCGCGCCCCGGACCGCTTGACGTTGGCGGAACGCGAAGCGCTGGTCGGCAAGTACATTGCGCAAGAGATTTACACGCCGCAGACTCTCCCGCTGCAGCGGATCGAAGCCATTGGGGATAGCGTTCCGGAATGCGTCGCCATGCTGCGGGGCAGAGAGCTTGATCCCCTGAACTTCGAATTTGTGCGCCTTCAACCACCCTACTGACCCACCTTTTTCGCCCTACCCTGGCTAGCCGCTCGGTCGTGTGTTCCAGGCCTACTTTCACCACGGGCTGCTAGCCTGGAGTTGTGCCGGGACACTTCGGAGGCCGAACGTGAATCCCCACCTGGCGCGTATCCGGATTTTTCCTCTCAAGTCGCTTGACGGCGTCGATCTGGACGAAGCCGTGGTCCAGGGAAGCTCCGGACTTGCGGGCGACCGGGAGTTCTGCCTGGTTGATGAGAACGGGGATTATGTCAATACGAAGCGAGTGGGCGAGTCACTGATCCGAATCCGTTCTGAGTTTGACCTGGTCTTCGGCGAAATCACCCTGCGAGCCGGCGAGGACACGGCCACCTTCTCGCTGGAACGCGAAGGACACGGAATCGAAGAGTGGTTTGGAAAACAGCTCGAAACGCCGGTCCGGTTGAAACGAGACCGCGAGCTGGGATTCCCCGACGACACAGCCGCGGCGGGACCAACCGTGATCAGTACCGCGACCCTTCGTACCGTAGCTTCCTGGTTCCCCGGCTGTGACGTTGATGAGGTGCGACAGCGTTTTCGGGCGAATCTCGAAGTCGACGGGGTGTCGGCTTTTTGGGAGGATCGGCTTTTCGGCCCTGCCGGCAGAACGTTTCCCCTTCGCATCGGTGAAGTAACCATTGAGGGGATCAACCCCTGCGCCCGCTGCACTGTCCCATCCCGCAACCCGGTGACGGGGGAGATTCAGGACCCCGCCTTCGCCAAAACCTTCGCCCGGCGGCGTCGAGAAACATTGCCCCCTTGGGCCCAAAAAAGCCGCTTCGATCACTTCTATCGCTTGGCGGTCAACACAGTAATCCCTAAGTCGGAGTCGGGCAAGGTCATCCGGTTGTACGATGACGTGGTTGTCCCGTAACGACCACTGCGTTCGAAACGTAAGTGTGTTTGTCGACGCTGGACAGCCGATTGTGTGCGGAAAGGGTGGCCGGTCGAAGTGATATGATGGACACCGAGTAGCGGCCTTCGAAATCATACTGATGGGGCAGGGTATGTGTGCCGCAGGCGGTTTTCCAGAAGATAGTTTCCCGCGCGAAAGAGCTGACCCATCAAGCTGTTACGGGGCATGAGGCGTGGGCCCCCAGTCTGGGGTTCTGTCCGATGGCGGTTGCAGGTCGTTTGTTCTCGCGGACCTGTTCGCTACCGTCTATAAAGCCTTTGGGATCGACTGGACGAAGAGCTACCCCAGCCCTATCGGGCGTCCCATCTACATTGCCAACTCCTCGCTCGCCGACACCCAGGGCGAGCCAATCAAAGAGTTGGTCTAACCGAGCTAAACTTTCAGCAATGTAGGTGTGTAAAGTTCTGGGCCCGGTGGCAATTCCCGCCCCGATTGTTAGGAGACAACCGCAAGAAGCTCTCCCGTGAAAGGGACGAATCCCCGGGGATTTCAGCCGGACGCGGTGACGTTGGCTGCCTGCAGACCCTTAGGTCCACTCTCGACATCGAATTCGACTTCAGCGCCTTCCTGCAATGTCCGGTATCCATCGCCCTGGATGGCCGAAAAATGCACGAAAACATCTTCGCCGCTGGAGCGCTGGATGAATCCGTAGCCCTTGCTTTCGTTAAACCACTTCACAATACCTTTCTCTGCCATTACAAAATCTCTCCTTAGAAACTGCCTGCTGGCCTATTTGTCTGAGCTAGCCTGAGAATCGCAGGCGGGAGAAGTCTCGAGGGTGGAACCTTGATGCTTTCCGTTCCGCTATCCGATGTTAGCGAGTTCAGTCATCGGAACAACAGTTAGTCTATTATGGCACGCGGGGACCGGTTGGCGCTTGTTTTCTGACAGGCGGGGTGGTTCGTCCATGACGAGCTCACACTCTCGGCTCGGTGCTCACGGATATCAGAGGACCGACTCCCTGGCTAGTTGGCCGGCTTTAGGCCTTCTTCGGCACCCAAGCCTTGCTCCAGCCATCCCGGATACCAGCGGAAGACGTTTCCCGTAAGGCTGCCAATGAAGATCAGCTTCTCAGGCGTGACGTGAATCCAGTGTCCGGGACTTTCCATGGCGCCAACGATGTTGCCGGTCTTGATGTCGATCTTCATGATGCGCCCGGCGAGGGTATCGTAGGTGATGTTCTCGATATTGTCGCGGTGCGTGATGATCCACATCTCGTCTTCGGGCGTGATAAAGATGTTCTGGGTGGCGCCGAGGTGTGTCCACATCTTGATGAACTTGCCGTTGGAATCAAAAATCTGAATGCGGTTGTTCTCGCGGTCGCTAACGTAAACCGTGCCTCCCGAATCCACCCCCAAAGAATGGACCGTGTCGAATTCGCTGGGCCCGCTACCCGGCTTGCCCCATGCCGTGATGTACTTGCCTTCGGGTGAAAACTTGACGACACGGGAGTTGCCGTAGCCGTCCGCGACATAGACGTTGCCCTTCGGTCCAAAAGCAATGTCGGCGGGGCGGCCGAAGTGCCTGTCGTCAACGGCGGTCTCGCCTTTGACTCCGAGCGTCAGCAACAGCTTACCCCGGCTTGTGAACTTCATGACTTGGTGGTCGCCGTTGTCGGTCACCCAGACGTTGTCGTCGCGATCGACGCGCAGTCCGTGTTCGTTGCCGAACATTCCTCGGCCCCAGGAGCGCAGGAATTTGCCTTTCTTGTCGAAGACAACTATGGGATCCGCGACCTCCCCTCGTTGGAACACGTAAACGTTTCCGGAGGAGTCTGTCGCGACGGCGGAGACGCGTCCGAAGTACCAACCGTTGGGCATGGTGTTCTCAGGCTCGAACCCGAAGCGGATCTGGACGCGATACTTCAGCAAACCGCCTTCGTGGGGGTACCAGCCGTGATGATCCGCCCAGAGCGGGGCGATGAGGAAAGTCATCAGTACCAGGATTCTTTTTTTCATGAAGCGCGTCTCCTTGCGGAAAGTTTGCGTCGTCCAGCCCTTACGAAATGGGAGCATCGAACAGGGGCCGCCAGGTTCTTCGTTCGTCGATGTGGTTCGTATCCAATACAAAGATGCACTGCGAAACTCGGAGGGCAGTCCCCATCTCTGTCCGAACACACTTTTACCACAGGCTGCTAACTAAGGCGAGGCCTGCCTCGGGGGGCCCCAACGCCCCTGATGTATCATGCGAGTGAAGTTGGATTTGTAGTTCGTCTCGTCAATTGGTTCCTCGGGGTTTCAGCACAACCGGTCGGAGAATGGCGCCGGCCGCCGGCTTTCCAGACCTTAGCAATATCGCATGGCCCGATTCGGCGTAACGATCTTTCTGAGCGCCTTCCTGCTCTTTCAGGTGCAGCCGTTGATGGGCAAGTACGTCCTTCCCTGGTTCGGCGGCGGACCTGCCGTTTGGACGACTTGTCTGCTTTTCTTCCAAGTGTTTTTGCTGCTAGGGTACGCCTACGCCCACCTCGGCAGCTCGATACTCAGCCCTCGAATGATGGCTGCCTTTCACCTGGTTCTCTTGGGAGCCTCGCTCTTGTTGCTTCCGATTGCCCCCTCCAGTGACGTGTTGGAGCTGGGGCCCGAAGACGGCCCGACCCTCCAGATCCTGATGTTGCTGGTCTTAACGGTCGGCCCGGCTTACTTCTTGCTGTCGTCAACAGGCCCCTTGATTCAGTCCTGGTTCAGCAGCAGCTTTGCAGGACGATCACCCTACCGACTCTATGCCCTATCCAACGTCGGCTCTCTACTGGCGCTGATCAGCTATCCCTTCCTGGTGGAACCCCTGCTCGCGCTCGAGAGCCAGGTGGCTGTGTGGTCAGGGGCCTACATCGCGTTCGCTGTTTGTTCAGGTTGGAGCGCGGTGCGAGCCGGTCTATGGCCAGGTCCGGGCTCACGCCGGGCAGAGGACGGCGCCTCGCCGGACTCGAGGCAGGAAAGGATCTCGACGACTGGAATCTCTGAACTCGACGACGAACCACCGACGGCAGCCACAGCGCTGCTCTGGCTTGGCCTTTCTGCGATGGGTTCCGCGATGCTGCTGGCCACAACCAACCAAATGTGCCAGGACGTCGCCGCGGTTCCCTTCTTGTGGATTCTGCCCTTAGCGATTTACTTGCTCACCTTCATCCTTTGCTTCGGCCATGAGTCCAGATATGACCGCCGATGGCTTGGTCTACTCGTTGGCGTCATGGTCCCGCTGGCGCTGATGCTGATGGTCCTCGGACCCGAAGCGCCCCTGGTCAACCACCTCGTGGTGTATTCCCTGACGCTCTTCGCGTGCTGCATGGTTTGCCACGGCGAGCTGGTCAAGACAAAACCGCACCCCAGGCACCTGACCTTGTTTTACCTGACGGTTGCGGCGGGAGGCGCGCTGGGAGGAGTGGGAGTGGCGCTCATCGCACCGCAAGCCTTCACTGGGTTTTGGGAGTTTCCATCGGCCATGGCGGGTAGTGCCGCGCTGACGCTGGTCGCCTGGTACCGCGCTCGGGCCTGGGAGCCCTACCTGAACCGCTCTTACTGGATTCTGGCTCCGATGACAGGCATGATATTCGCGGTTGTCACGTCCTTAATCCTGATCGCTGTCGGTACTGGGCACGAGGCCGTGATGCGCTCTCGTAATTTTTATGGAGTCCTTCGTTTGACGCGCGAGAGCTACGGCAATCCGGACGAAAGGCTCGTTCTCACAAACGGTCGGGTGCTACACGGTTCGCAATTCGTCGAGGAAGAGAAGCGCAGTTGGCCCACCGCCTATTACGGCCGGCAGAGCGCCATCGGCTTGGCGATGCAGCATCATCCACGGCGGCTGGCCGCCCAGGACGAGCAAAGGCGTCTGAGAGTTGGAGTCGTCGGACTAGGGGCGGGAACCATCGCCGCCCTCGCCCAGCCGGGTGACTACATTCGCTTCTACGAAATCAATCCCGACGTTCTGAAGATTGCCAGAGGCTACTTCACTTTCCTGAAGGACACGCCCGCTGCCGTCGAGGTCATCACAGGAGATGCACGGGTTCAAATGGAAGCTGAGGTCGCCCTCAACGAACTTCAGAGTTTCGACATCCTGGCGGTCGATGCCTTCAGTAGCGAGGCCATCCCAATTCACTTGCTGACGAGAGAATGCCTCGACACCTACTGGCGGCACCTTAGACCGGAAGGCCTCTTGCTCTTCCACATCTCGAACGAAAGTCTCAACCTGGAACCGGTCGTGCGTGGCCTTGCCCGTCAATCCAACCGCGCGGCACTGTACATTCCCAACCAGGCAGACACCGGCCGAGGCGTAAGCACCGCAAGCTGGATGGTGCTAACGAACAATCGCGACTTCCTTGATTTGGCCGAGGTTCAGGCAGCAACGAAACCGCCTCCCGAGCCGCAAGCTCCCCCTCTTCTATGGAGGGATGACTTTGCCAGTTTGTGGCAGGTGTTGAGATTCTAGGCGGGCTTTTCTCACCACGTGGCGAGGTCTGCTGCTACTGTGCGCCCTTCAACTCTCGTTCGATGTCTTCCTTAAACGCCTTGATCTGCTCGTGTAGCTTCTGAGCTTCTTGTCGAACCCGGCTGCCGGCTTTTTCACCGAGCTCCGCGGCTCGTTCACCCAGCTTCCGCGCCTTCTCCTGCAAGGCTTCGGCCCTGCCGGCCAACTCTTCTTTCCGTTCTCCAAGGGCCTCGTTGGCTTTGAGGCGCATCCTTTCGGCCTCTTCTCGGAGCTTTTGCAGGCGCTCGTTGATCTCCTCGACCGACTGACCGGTGTCCTTCCCGCTTCGTTGGGTTTCTTCGCCTAGCTCTTTCGAGTAACGCTCGATCGCTCGACGAACGTCATCGTCTGTGGTGTCGAGGTAAAGAAGGGCGACGGCCGTCGCTAAGACGAGACAGAGCAGGAAGATAATCAGGCGCATCGGGGATTCCTAAGATGTTCTTTGATTATCCGAAATCGAGGATCTCGTGGGTCCGGTCTCGTACGGATGGGTCTTAGGTTGCAAGAACCATCCGCGCAACGAGATCCCTCAAAACTGAACTGCTTCCCCGACTGGTCGCCGGGGCTTTACTCGTCCGGACTCGTCCGGTATAATAAGAGCAGCAGGGTAGGTGTGTGTTCCAGAGCCGGCACCTGCTCTGCTCGCACGGAAATTGCCGATCTCGCTAGTCTACGGTCATACTTACTGTGCACTACGAAGGAGCTTACGATGATTCAGTTAACGGAAAACGCAATAAGCAAGGTCAATGAAATCATAGCCCAGCAGGAACCCAAGCCCACCGCTTTGAGAGTCTCAGTGATGGGCGGCGGTTGCTCCGGGTTCCAATACTCGATGGCGTTTGAGAACAATCAGATGCCACTCGATAAGGTCTACAAGTTCGACGGCGGTCTCAAGGTTCTTGTCGACCAGGCGAGTCTACTCTATTTGGAGAATGTGAGCATCGACTACGTCGAGACCTTGGAGGGCGCCGGATTCAAGTTCGAAAATCCCAACGTAAAATCGACCTGCGGTTGCGGCAGCTCCTTCACCGTCTGAGCTTGACTCCCTGATCTATTCTCGCGGCGCGGAGACCCCCTCCGCGCCGTTTCTCTTATGGCTTCGCGGCAGGAGTGGGACGATCGCTTCCGCCACGGTGATCACGCCTCCACCGCCCCAGACCCCTTTTTCACGACTTCCCGCCGTTATTGGCCTATGATCCCTGGGTGGACCGCCCGGGTGGAGAACCCCGGAGCGTCAACCGGGGCCCTGAACGCCCTCGATGTAGCTTGCGGCGTCGGACGCCACGTGGTCGAGTTGGCCCGCGCGCGGTTTCGAGTGACGGCGGTCGATTTCTCCACGGAAGCCCTGATGCGGGCCCGAGCGCTGGCCCAAAAGACAAACGTTTCGATCGAATATCTCGAAACCGACTTGGAGAGGGACGGGGTTGACCTCGGTCAGGACCGTTACGACCTCGTGGTCGTTTTCTTCTATCTGCACCGTCCTCTGCTCTCCGCGTTGCGACGTTGTCTTCGACTCGGCGGTCTCATTGTTTACAAGACCTATTCGGTCGACCAGCTTCGCTATCCTGGCCGTCCCCGCCACC
The DNA here is from genome assembly GCA_965248205.1 of Bryobacterales bacterium. Lineage (GTDB taxonomy): Bacteria > Acidobacteriota > Terriglobia > Bryobacterales > UBA6623. The sequence goes on along the minus strand of CBDFIS010000006.1, from coordinate 5,017,197 downwards.
GGGCGGTCATGTTGGAACGCAACGAGTTGCTGAGGGTATTCGCCGGTTTTCGCGTGTTACGCTACGAAGAAGAATGGGAAGGTAAGGGGACAGCGGCCTTAATTGCACAAAAAGCATGAAACTCGCCTTAGGCCAAATCAATCCCACTGTCGGGGACTTCGCGGGCAACGTCGAGTGCATGATGGACTACGCCCGGCGTGCGATTGAAGGCGGTGCCGAGCTGGCCATCTTCCCGGAACTCGCCCTGAGCGGCTATCCTCCGCAAGATCTTGTGGAGGCGCCCAGTTACCTCGACCGAAACGAAACCGAGCTACAACGGCTGGCCACCGAAGCCGCCGATCTGGGCGTCGACATCATCTGCGGTTTCGTCGACCGGGCGGACCGAGAAGGTCCACAAAGGGCCGCCAATTGCGCGGCTTATTTGTCCCAGGGCCAGGTCGCTTTCGTGCAGCGGAAGTTACTGCTTCCCACCTACGACGTCTTCGACGAATGGCGTTACTTCGCCCCCGCGGAAAAGCAGACGGTTTTCGAAATCGGAGGCCGGCATGTCGCCCTGACAATTTGCGAGGACGTTTGGAACGACAAGCAGTTCTGGAAGCGGCCGCTTTACAAACGGGATCCGGTCGAAGAGCTGGCAGCCCAGGGAATGGACCTGATCATCAACATCGCTTCGTCTCCCTATCACATCGGCAAACGGCGGCTGCGGCTGGAAATGATTCAGGCCATCGCCCGCCGCCAGCAAGTACCCATCGTGATGGTCAACCAAGTGGGCGGCAACGACCAACTGGTCTTCGACGGCTCTAGCTTGGTAGTAGATTCTCGGGGCGAGATTCGTGCCAGCGGCAAGTCCTTCGAGGAAGATCTCGTTTTTTTCGACACGGCTACTGAGAAAGGCGACCTGCACGAACAAACACCCGACGAGTGCGATGCGGTCTACAATGCGCTGGTATTGGGCACCGGGGACTACGTTCGTAAGTGCGGCTTCCGGAAAGCAATTGTGGGCCTGAGTGGCGGCATCGACTCCACTTTGACCGCCCTAATCGCCAGCGAGGCGCTCGGATCCGAGAACGTGATAGGCGTTGCGATGCCGGGGCCCTATTCGTCGGAAGGTAGTGTGCGCGACGCGCGAGTTCTGGCCGAAGTGCTAGGCATTCGTTTCGAGATCATTCCGATCAACACGACCTTCGAGTCGTTCCAGAAGACTCTGAGCCCTGCCTTTGAAGGAATGCCGGCGGATATCACGGAAGAAAACCTACAGGCTCGTTTGCGGGGCGACACGCTCATGGCGTTGTCGAACAAGTTCGGTGCACTGGTTCTGACGACCGGCAACAAGAGCGAATTGGCAGTTGGCTATTGCACGCTTTACGGTGACATGGTCGGCGGACTCGCGGTGATCAGCGACGTGCCGAAGACCCTGGTTTATCAACTCACTCGAGTAGGTAATCAGCGCCACGGTGGCGCCGTCCCTGAGACGGTCTTCACCAAACCGCCATCGGCTGAACTGCGAGCGGACCAAAAGGATACAGATTCGTTGCCTGAATACGAAGTCCTCGACCCGATCTTAAAAGCCTACGTCGAGGAGTACAAGAGTCCGGCCGCGATCGCTGAAGAACTCGACCTGCCTTTGGAGCTGGTCCGCGATATCGCCGGCAAAGTCAATCGCAACGAATACAAGCGGCAGCAGGCGGCGCCGGGCCTGCGGGTGACGTCCAAAGCCTTTGGCGTGGGCCGCCGGTTCCCCATCGCACAGCGCTTCACGCCGCAGGTAACCGGTCAAGACCGAAGCCACTGGCGGGAGAATCGGGGAACGGCCACATCATGTGGAGCCAGGCGGTCGTGTGCCTTGGGAAAAGCTAACTATCTGTGGTGGAGCGACGATTAGCTTCTGCAAACAAGAGCCCATCCACAAAATGGCCAAATCATTTCCACTGCTTGCGGCGTTAGTCCTTTGCGGTGCACATCTCGGGTCGCAGACTATTGATGAACCGCAGGTGGTCCGCCATCGTCACACCGGTCGGCAAAGCGACGGCAGTGCCCTGCTTCCTAACGGCTGGCGGATTACCCCGGCCGGCGAGCAGATCCCGCTCAGTACGTTGCCCATGTCGTTAGCTCTGTCACCGGACGAGAAACATGCCCTCGTGCTCAACGGCGGCTTTCTGCCACCGACGATCAGCGTGATCGATCTGACCACCGCACGGGAAACGGCTCGCGTCCCGGTTCCCGATGGCTGGTTGGGGCTTACCTTCAACAAGGCTGGCGACAAGGTTTACGTAGGCGGCGGCGCCAGAGTCAGCGTGTTCGAGTTCAGCCTTCGAGAAGGCGAACTCAAGCTCCGGCGGGGGTTTCCCGTGGTCCCTGCGGACGAACGACGCGCATCGGACCACATCGGAGACGTGGTGTTGTCAGCAGACGAGCGTTTTCTCTACGCCGCGAATCTGTTCCGCAACTCGGTCGTGGTGCTCAATACGCAAACCGGCTTCGTCGTTCAAGAAATCCGCACAGGCTTCCGCCCCTATCGGCTGTTGCTCGGCCTCGACGGCAAAACCTTGCTCGTCAGCCACTGGGCCGAATCGTCGATCGGAGTGTATTCGCTGTCCGACGGTCGATTGATCCAGAAAGTCGGCGTGGGGCCACATCCCGCTGACATGCTGATCCAGCGCCGAAAAATGGACCGTGGACCTGACCAGGTGCCACTTGTGGGACGGTTGTTTGTCGCGTGCGCCAACACCAATAGCGTGTCGGTCGTGGGGGTGACCGAAGGGAACCGTTTCGAGCTGATCGAGCGGATCCCCGTAGCGCCTACTCCCCGAGCTCCCGCCGGCTCGACTCCGACGGCGCTGGCATTGAGCTCCGACGGCAAACTGCTCTACACGGTCTGCTCCGACAACAACACCATTGTCGTGGCCGACGTGTCCCAGGAACGAGCTGAGTTGCTAGGTGCAGTTCCCACCGGCTGGTATCCGACGGATGTAGCCGCCACCAGTGATGGCCGATTGTTATACCTCAGTGGGAAGGGGCGAGGATCACACCCTGCTCCCCGAGGACCTGACACGTCACGGCGCGGAGATGAAGAGCAATACGTCGCAAGTCTCCAGACAGGTTCACTGGGCATCCTGCCACCACTTGGCGCCGGGCATCTGCTCGAGCTCACCCGGCTTGTCGTTGAGAATACACCGTACGACGACCGCCTTCTGTCGGACGCTGGAATCGCGGCTGGGAATCCCATTCCGAACCGGCCGGGAGTGCCTGCACCGATCAAGCACGTGATCTATGTGGTGAAAGAGAACCGAACGTACGATCAAGTCCTCGGTGACCTCGAACGCGGCCACGGAAAGCCGGAACTCACCGTCTTCGACAACGCCATCACTCCGAATCACCACAAACTGGCTAGTGAATTCGTGCTCTTCGATAACTTCTACACCGCTGGAGACGTCAGCGCCGACGGACAAAACTGGTCGGTGGCCGCGATCGCCAACGACTACGTGCAAAAGCTCTGGCCCAGCTACTATGGCCGCCGCCGGCGCGTCTACGATTTCGAGGGGGGTGAGGCGACCGCTGTCCCGACAGCAGGCTATCTGTGGACAAATGCACTGGCGGCAGGGATCTCCGTCCGGAACTACGGTTTTTGGGCCCGGCGGAATGGGAACCAGGTGAGAATCACCGACCCCGGCTTGGCGGCACACACGAACTCGGCTTTCGTTCCATTCGACCTGGACTATTCCGACCAAAAGCGGGTCGACGAGTTCTTGCGCGAGTTTGCCGAGCTTGACGCGGCCGAGGAGCTTCCCCAACTCATGATGGTGCGCCTGCCGGGCGACCACACAGCGGGCCGCGCTCCAGGGAAGCCAACGGCCCGTGCCATGATGGTGGACCACGACTATGCACTCGGGCGTCTCGTCGAGGCGGTGAGCAAGAGCGAAGTCTGGGGGCAAACCGCGATCTTCGTGGTGGAAGACGACGCCCAAGATGGCGCCGACCACATTGATTCGCATCGCTCACTAGCGTTTGTCGCCAGCCCTTACGCCAAGCGTGGCTTCGTCGACCACGCGCACTACTCAACCGCATCGGTGTTGCGAACCATCGAGCTGATTTTGGGCTTGCGCCCAATGACGCAGTTCGATGCGGCCGCGCCTCCCATGGCGGGCGCATTCACGGCCGAACCCGACGTCCGCCACTATGAAGCCGTGAAACCAAAGATCTCGCGAGACGAGAAAAACCCGCCGGGAGTAGATGGGTTGCCGCGCCGTGTCGAAAACGATCCGCCCTCCGTTTTCGCGCTGTCGCCTGGTCGCGGGCGGCAACAGTTGATCCCCTATAAGGAGGACTTGTGTCTGAAATTAACGTCGGAATTATCGGATTAGGGAACGTCGGCCGGGGTACACTTCGCATCCTTTCCGACAACGCCGCCCAGATTACTGACAAGCTAGGATTCTCGCTCAACGTCAAAGCCCTTTGCTCGCGGTCCGTCCTGTCCGAACCGCCTGCCGAAGCAGCTCTTTTTCCTGAAGCCGAGCCGACTTCAAATTGGCAGGAAGTTGTCGACAACCCCGAGGTACACGTGGTAGCTGAGCTGATCGGGGGCACGACGGTCGCGGCCGAAATCATCGACTCGGCGATCGCAAGCGGAAAGTCCTTAGTGACCGCCAACAAGGAGCTGATGGCCGAGCAAGGCGTCCAGATTTGGGAAAAGGCAGCCGCTGCAGGAACCTCACTGGCGATGGAGGCCAGTGTAGCCGGGGGGATTCCCATTCATTCGGTTTTGCGCGAGGGGATCTCGGGCGATCGTGTTGAGTCGATGGCGGGGATCTTGAACGGAACCTGCAACTACATCCTCACGGAGATGGAACGAAGGGGCGAGGCGCTGGAGACGATTCTCGCCGAGGCGCAGCAGCTTGGCTACGCCGAGGCCGACCCAAGCGCCGACATTGACGGCTACGACGCCCGTTCGAAGCTGGCCCTGCTGTCAGGTCTGGCCTTTGGCGTTCAAGTTCGGCCGTCCGATATCTATCTAGAGGGGATTCGGCGCATCCGGCCTATCGACTTTGCCTACGCGGACCGCCTGGGGCATACTGTGCGGCTCATTGCGTCGGCGCAGGAAAGTGGCGAGGGGTTGCTACTGTCAGTGCGCCCGGCGCTCGTTCCGCAAGGCACGATCTTGGCGCAGGTGCAAGGTTCCTACAACGCTGTTTGGGTGCGCGGTGTTCACGGGGAGGACACTTTTTACTACGGTCGCGGAGCAGGGCCCTCTCCGACCGGCGTGGCGGTCGTCAGCGATCTGATGCGAGTGGCGCGGGAGATCGCCGCGGGCGCCCCGGGAATGGTGCCGCCCTTCGCGCGTTCCTCGCTCCAACCCCACACTCCCATCTCGATTTCGCGACAGGTGCGATCGCACTACTTGCGCTTTCGGGTCAAGGACCGGCCCGGCATCATCGCCGAATTGGCATCGATCTTGGCTAAGGCCAGCATAAGCCTCGACGCCGTGTTGCAAGAACCCAGTCACAACAAGGAGGATCTTCCGTTCGTCATCACAGTCGAGCCAACCACGGAGAAGGCAGTTAGCGAAGCGGTTGAGCACATGAAAGCTCTCGATTTTTTGGTGGAAGAACCTCTGGCGCTGCCATTGGAGGAAGGTCTGGATGTTGCTCTAAAGGAGTGAAGTGTCAAGAATTTCGTATCGAAGAAGAAAATAACCACATTGTGGTGGCGTTAAAATGGGAAATAGTAGTCCATTTGATGATAACAGAGGGCTATAATGTGAGCTCGATGTCGATTGGAAAGCGCCTTCGCATGCGGCAGCTTATGAAGAATGGCCGTGCGATGATCGTCGCCCTGGACCATGGCATGGCCGCCGGCCGTGTCCGCGGTCTTGAAAACCCGATTGAAGTGATCAAGACCGTAGCCCAGTCCGGCGCCGACGGCATTTTGATCACGCCAGGGATCCTCGAACAGGCGATCGACGTCCTGGGAGACTTGGCGGTGATCCTGCGCGTTGACGGCTGCGTCAGCACGCTGGGTACGGGGCCGATGAAGCTCTTCAGCGGCGTTGAGGACGCTGTCTCGCTGGGAGCGGACGCGGTGGCGGTTACTGCAACCCTGGGATCTCCCTATGAAACCGAGGATCTCGAGAAACTCGGCACGGTGGCAAGGGAGGGTCGGCGGTGGGGCGTACCCGTAGTAGGCGAAGTTTTGACTCAGAGGATGGTCGCCAACCACACGGATTTCGATGGAAATGGAAGAAGCGAGTCACCTCACGACATCGCCGATGAGGTGGCCATGGCTTGTCGAGTAGGTGTCGAGTTAGGAGCCGACGCTATCAACACTCGTTACTCGGGGGACGTGGATAGCTTTCGACGTGCCGTTAGCTGCGCGGGGTGTCCCGTATTAGTTGCCGGCGGTCCTAGCCGCGGAGAGAGGCTGGAAGAGACGCTGGCTTTGGTTGACGAGGTTTTGCAGGCGGGTGCTTCAGGCATTGTGTTCGGCCGCCAGGTCTGGCAGCATCCCGATCCGGTGGAGATCCTCACGGCTCTTTGCGCCCTGGTACACGACGACAGTACAATCGACGAGGCGCTCGAACTAGCCCAGGCGTAGGGCCCCAATCCCACATTTGTCATATGCCTTGGGCGGACACCCTTGGCCTCGGAAGCCCATCCGAGATGCCAGGGCGATCCGCCAGGCGGCAGTCTGTCTCGGGGGAGGCACGTGCAACGACGAGTGGTTGGGGGCACCAGGCCCTAGGGTGTACTTAGGTGCATTACGGATAGCAGGGTTCAGTGGGATGTACGGGGAGAGGACCTTGGGGCGCTTTCCGCCGTCTTAGTCTTCGTAGGGTCATATATCCTTTGAGATGAACGGTTTTCCCGGCCAGCAACCGGTCCCGCCCGTCCTCTCCGACAAGGTCTCGCATTCTGAAAAGTTGTTTTTCTGAAAGGGTTTCCCGGCGAGAGCGGATGGTTCCGGTACTGTTCCGATTCCCTTTAGATGGCTCCCGAATCTCCCCCGATTGTGGGCTTGGTCAAAGCACCGATAGCACCCAGGCATCTTTCGACGTACCCCTACCGATGACCCATTTGGGTAGGAGCATACTCCTAGGTAAATTCGGTACTAACGCTCCATTCTATTTCTGCTCGAAACTTGCCACGATAGTCAGAGTAGACGGTCGGACAAACGACATCTGCTGTCATGACACCGCCGAGACTCAGCGCTTCGAAAACATCTAACCTTGATCCCTCGTTGCAAAGGTTGGCGGGCGCCGTATTGATCCAGGCGCTCGAGGACCTCACCCGGGGGCCACGACGATCGAGAGACGAAGCACTGGAGTGGATTACGGGAAAGACGGTAGATGGGTTCAGTTTCGAGCTATGCTGCAACCTGCTAGGTCGTGATTCCGAGGACGTCCTTCAGCGAGTGCAGCGATTCTTCTTCCTGCCCAGCGGCTCTTCAGCATCATTCTCGAGTTCGATGCAGCCTTTCTCTCAGTTCCTCAGGTAAAGAGTTTCCAGCAGCACTTTTCAGACATATTGGATTAGGTTCGGTTCGCACCGACTCTCCGTGCGTCGCGACTCCAGGGCGCTTCGTGCCTAGCCTCGTTTGCCTAGTTGGCGGTCTAGGCCGAACGCAGCGCTAATCAGTCCGAGGTGGGTGAAGGCTTGGGGGAAATTGCCCAACGCCTCTCCGCTGGGGCCGATCTCCTCGGCGTAGAGGCCCAGGTGGTTGGCGTAGGTGAGCATCTTTTCGAAAGTGAATCGGGCCTCGTCCAAACGCCCCGCCCGCGCCAATGCTTCCACGAGCCAGAAGGTGCACATGCTGAAGGTGCCTTCTTGCCCGGTAAGTCCGTCGCCGGCGCCCTTGCCTATTTCGTAGCGGTAGACGAGGCTATCGGAGACCAATTCATTCACGGTCTGGTCGATTGTCGAGATCATGCGGGGGTCCCGGGGCGAGATAAACAGCACCAGCGGCATAAGGAGGTTGCTAGCGTCCAGCGCGTCGGAGCCGAAGTACTGCACGAAGGTCTTCCGATCTCGGTTCCAGCCCTTTTCCATGATGGCTTCGTAGATGCGGTCGCGCTGGTTGCGCAGACCGACGCGGTCGATAGGCAGACTGCGTTTTTGCGCCAACCGCAGGCCGCGATCGAGGGCCACCCAGCACTGCATCTTGGAGTAAACAAACTGCTGCCGGCCACCACGGACCTCCCAGATTCCGTCGTCGGCCCGTTCCCAGTTCTGGCTGACCCAGTCCAGCATGCGGCGCAGTTGTAGCCAGCCGTCGTAGGAGATCGGGGCACCGTACTTGTCGTAAAGGTAGACAGAGTCCATCAGCTCGCCGTAGATGTCAAGCTGAAGCTGATGGGACGCCGCGTTACCCACCCGGACCGGTGTCGACCCGCGGTAGCCCTCCAGGTGATCGAGTGTCTGCTCAGGCAGCTCATGGCGACCGTCGATGCCATACATGATCCGCAGCGGACCGGCCTCACTCTCATCTTCTTCTTTCTCGGCCACTCTCTTGAAGAGCCAGCGCATGAAGCCAGCTGCCTCCTCGGTATGGCCCAGACGGAGGAAACCGTAGGCCGTGAAGGCAGCATCGCGGATCCAAGTGTAGCGATAGTCCCAATTGCGCACACCGCCGATTTCCTCGGGCAGGCTGCAGGTCGGGGCGGCCACGATCGCCCCGGTCGGCTCGAAGGTCAGCAGCTTCAGCACCAGGGCCGAGCGGTCGACCATCTCGCGCCAGCGGCCCTCGTAGCGCCCGCGCGCGAGCCACCTCCTCCAGTAGTCCACGGTATTCTCCAGAGCTTCGTCACCGATGGGCGGTGCTTCCAGCAGATCGGTTGACCTCGGGTCCTCCTCTTGCCGGAAAACGAAGGTAGCTTTTTCCCCCGCCTTGAGAGCGAAATCGGCCACCGCGGCGTCCTCGTGTCCCCTAAGAGGAAAAGGGCTGGTCAGCGCGAATTTCATCCCCGAGACTTCGAAAACCGCGCCCCGCTCATCGAGGACAAGGTGGTGAGGCTGGCGAGCGAAATCGAACGCCGGCTTACACTGCATCCGAAAGTGAACGGTTCCGCGCACGGCATGAGCGATGCGTACAATTTGATGGCGACCGGAGTTGCTCCCCGTCTGATGGTTCCGGACGGGCATGAAGTCGATCACTTCGCCGACACCCTCATCGCTGAGGAAACGGGTCAGCAGGACATTCGTCTCCGGCAGGTACATCTGCCGGCGGCTACCTTCCTGCGTGGCCGCGATCTGGAAACGTCCTCCCTTTCGGTCGTCGAGGATGGCAGCGAAAACGCTCGGTGAATCGAAGTGCGGTAGGCAGCACCAATCGATCGAGCCATCCGTGCCGACCAGCGCCACCGAGTGCATATCGCCGATCACGCCGTAGGATTCAATGGGTTTGTAGGCCATCGTTTGCTTCCTTTACAACCAAAGCCCTTATCGGTCGTTTGTGACGCCCCGAAGTCCGTCGACGAGCTCGATTCTCACTGCCTCTTGGGGTAAAGCAGGTCGGCTTCATCGGAAAACGCTGGCCAGTCACAGCAGCCCCGTGTCTGAGGCGGCCTTGTAGAGGATGCCGAGCCCTAACATTGTCACGATCACCGCGCTGCCGACCGGCAGAGCTCGTATCAGCGGACCGTCCTTCGAGAAGCGTCCCAGGGCCGGCCCCGCCAGCACCATGGCTACGCCAATCGCGATTAGTACCGCCGCCAGACCGAGGCTAAAGGCGACCAAGATGATCAGTCCGAAAAGCAGCCTATTGATGGTAAACGAGATCAGCAGAACCGCCAGCGCTTCCGGACAGGGCACAAGCCCTCCCGAGATGCCGAGCGAGAGAAGACTTCCGCGCCCGGCCTTGGGGCCAGCATCGTGGGTGTGGGCATGGTCATGACTGTGATGATGTTCATCGCTGTGATGATGGGCCTCTGAGTGCTCATGCGGATGGTGGTTGTCGGGATCCCCGGCCTCGTCATCGGGAGGGTGAACATGGGTGTGGCTACCGAACGGGCCGTGAGAATGAGAGTGTGAATGCCCATCGGCGATCTCGCCCGATCGGAACGACCGCCAGCGAGCCCGCAACAGCCAAACCCCGATTCCGACGATCAGCAAGCCGCTCGAAACCGACAGCCAGGCATAGATTTCCTCCATCAGGAAATGCTGCGTGGCGTATAGCGTTACCAGGCCGAGGATGAATACGGTAGCTGTATGCGTAACGGTGACAACGCTTCCAAGATAGACGGCGTCCCAAACCGTACCCCGAGAGCCCGCCAAGTAAGCCGCGACGATGGCCTTTCCGTGTCCTGGGGTGAGAGCGTGCGCCGCCCCGGCCAGGAAGGCCACACCCAGTGCGGCTGCTAAGAAGCCCGCGCTCGGATCCGAGACGCGCAAGAGGGACTTGAGCGCCTCGCCCATTTCGGCATCGTCGTGGGGGATCCCTTGCTGTAACGCCAACAGGGGTGCCGCGAGTAAGATCGACGCCGCCAGCATTCTCAGCATTGGATGAGCCTTACACTGCACCGGGAACGAACATTGTAGCGGACGGAACGATCAGCAGCTTCGCGACGAGTAAAACCGGCACCCGAAAGGGAGGGTCAAAAAACCCCTAGGGCCAACGAGTCTCGTTCAGTAGGCGTTCGCGGCGCTGTTTCGCTCGATGGGGACGTGGAATAATTGTGCAGACGGCGTGATAGCGTCCCGGGAAAGCCGTCAGTTTCAGGAAATTCGAGCAGATTTGAGCAGATTTCCGCTAGAATACCTGCCGGTTGACCGAGCAGCCCCTTGTCTATCCCGAGCATACACCATGAGTCAGGGGTTTCGAGCCTGTGAGCACGTATGTCGTTGATTTTAAGGGGTCGGGGTATTGTGACTGGCGAATGCGTGTTAGCAGATACCGCAGCGGTTACGGCTCGCACGCCCTCGCAACAAGTGAATCAGAGCCGCGAACGCGAGTGAGCGGTCAGAGCGGAATGGTTGTTCCCGGGATTGGCCTGTCACTCGCGTTCCAGGCTCAGTCCGGTGTACTTGCCCAACCTTAGGGAGCGTGGATCAGATGGTGGGTCGCCGAGCTGTATTCAACGACAAACGGCCGGACAGGCAGGAATGCCGGTCCCTACTGGCGTCAGTCTTGCGGCGCACCCCAGTCGGCGAGCTGGCGGCGGACCTTGTCGGCATTCGGGTCTTCGATGTGCGCGTAGATCTGTAGGGCAGCCTGGGCGTCGGCGATGGCTTCGTCGCGGCGGTCGAGTTCGTCGAGCGCCAAGGCGCGGTTCCAGAGCGCGGCCCCCTCGCTGCGCCGATCCCCAGTCTCGCGGGCAATCTCAAGATGCTGCTCGAAATACTTGATCGCGCGCTGTGTCTCCCCTAACGCCGCATACGCGGTGCCCAGGTTCCCCAACGCCGCCCCCTCGCTGCGGCGGTCTCCGGTCTCGCGGGCAATCTCAAGATCCTGCTGGCAATACTCGATCGCCCGCCGCGTCTCCCCTAAATCTGCATACGCCAAGCCCAGGTTCCCCAACGTCATCCCCTCGCCGCGGCGGTCCCCGGTCTCGCGGCAGATCGCAAGATCCTGCTCGAAATGCTCGATCGCGCGCCGCAGCTCGCCCAAATGTAGGTACGCGCCGCCCAGGTTCCCCAACGCCGCCCCCTCGCCGCGGCGGTCCCCGGTCTCGCGGGTGATTTTCAGTTGCTGCTCGTAGTACTCGATCGCGCGCCGCGGCTCGCCCAATTGTCGGTGCGCGACGCCCAAGTTCCCCAAGGCATTCCCCTCGCCGCGGCGGTCCTGGGTCTCGCGGGTAATCTCAAGAGACTGCTCGTAATACTCGATCGCGCGCCGCAGCTCGCCCAATTGTCGGTGCGCGACGCCCAAGTTCCCCAACGCCAAGCCTTCGCGGTCCTGGTTGCCGAGCTTGCGGGCCGCCTCGGCCGACGCCTCCAGCCAGCGGATGCGCTCTCGCGGATGCAGGCGCAGATCGAGCACGGAGGCGGCGCGCAGCGGGTAGTCCTGCGCCAAGACCGCCGCCTCGTCATCCTCTGCCGCATGCCCGGCGGCCCAGGCTTGGCCAGCCTCGATGTGCACCCGCTCTTGATCAAAGAGCCGCAGCCCGGCCAGCACCCCTTTGCCTCCCTCCAGGTAGGTGTCTCTGGCTCTTTCCGCGACATCCAAATAATGGGCCGCGTGGCACCGGCGCGCCTGGTGGGCTTCGTCCCCACCCCAGCCCTCTTCCGCCAGCTCACGCATCAGGTCGTGCAAGCGGAAGCGCTCTTGGTCACGGTCGTAAATCACGAGGCTGCGGCCCACCAGGGTGTCCAGTTCGTCCCCTTCGAACTCAGCGACTGCCTCGGCGGCCTGGCGGTCAAACGGGGCCGGGAAGACGGCCAGCGACCGCCACTTCTTCACAAGGGAGCGGTTTTCACGTTCCAGGGCTTCCACGCTGTCGGCCAAGACCGCCCGGACTTTGCGGCCCTGGTGCGTCATGTCGGCCGGTTTCGTCCCCAGCCGCTCGAGATACCGCGGAACCGACAGCGCGGGTGCGGACGCCAGATAATTTCCGGCGACCCGTAGCGCAATCGGAAGGTTGCCACACAGCCGGGCCAGCCGGGGTACGTCGTCCTCCGCTCCCTGCTTCGAGCCAAGAATGCTTCGCAACAGGCGGTGGGCCTCCTCAGACGGAAGCTCGTCGAGGTCGACGCGCTCCATTCCGGCAAGTTGGATCGTTTGACGCGAGGTGATTAGCAGTGCCGAAGGCGGGCTCGGAATCAGGGGCTCCACCTGGTCGCTGTCCTTGGCGTTGTCGGCCAGGATGAGAACGCCGCGCTCGGCCAGCAGGCCCTGATAGAGGCCGGCGATCTGCTCGGGCGTGTCGGGGAGTTTTTGTTCCGGCTGCAGCGCAAGGATGACGCGGGCCATGGCGTCTTCGGGCGCAACGGGGCTCTTGTCGAGTCCGCGGAGGTCGAGCAAGATCTGCCCGTCGGGATAGTGGTCGCGGACTTCGCGCCCGACATAGTAGGCCAGCTCGGTCTTGCCGACGCCACCTTGCCCGTCGATGGCCGTAATGGCGGCCGTTTCGCGGTTGCGCAGCCGTGCGACGAGTTTGTCGATGTCGTTTTGGCGGCCGGTGAAATCGGCGACGGGGTTGGGGAGCAGAGGGGTGGTGGGCTTGATTTCCGGTGGTTTTTCCTCGAAAGGCTCGCGTCTTTCTCGATCGGCAGGACCTGGTGTCACTCGGCCGAAATGCCGTTCCCAAAACGGCAGACCTCGGAGCTTGAGGTACTCGACCAAGCCGAGATACGCCGCGAAGAGGTAAAGTGCGACGATGACGGCCGGGACTCCGACGCTGTAATAGAGGGTTGTACCCAGGTCCGGCACGTTTGGCCTGCATTGTACGGGAAATGGAGGCTCTTGTCTTCGCTTTCAGCGAAATCGCGGCCCGTGAGGTGAATTGAGTGAGGCCTTTGCCAAGACCGCGGGTCTCGCGACAAAGCGAAGCAGAGCCGCGAACGCTAGGGCCTGTGAAAAATCCGGGGACCGGAAGCTCTGAAGAAGTCGCTGGTACCCAAGACGGGCGTGATGAATCACGCCCCTACATGGCCTGTCACTTGCGTTCGAGGCTTCGATGAGCAGGGTGGCTGCTGACAAGAGCTGATCGCCGCCCCTGTCCGGGGTGGTGCCAGGGATAGCATGGTACAAAGGAGGCATGCGGATTCCGGTCCGGACCGCGCAGGCTAGCTACGACGTCGTCGTCGAGCGCGGGTCGCTGGAGCAGGCGTCGGATTACCTGGGCCCGCTCGTGGGCGGGCGCCGCATCTTTGTCGTTGCCGACGAGGGGGCTTGGCGCCACCAGGGGCCGCGTCTCGAAGCAGGCCTCGAGGGGCTGGATGCGACGATCCTCCCGATGCCCGCCGGAGAAGAGCGCAAGCGGCTCGAGCAAATCGAGTCGCTCGCCGACCAGTTGTACGCCGCCGGGGCTGACCGAAGCTCATGCGTCGTGGCGTTCGGCGGGGGCGTGGCAGGGGACGTCGGCGGCTTTCTAGCGGCGGCCTACATGCGCGGGGTCGACGTCGTCCAGGTGCCGACGACCCTGCTGGCGCAGGTCGATGCCGCGATTGGCGGCAAAACCGGCGTCAACCTGGCTGCCGGCAAGAATCTGCTAGGCGCTTTTCACCAGCCTATCCTGGTCCTGATCGATCCCACATCACTTGAGACCCTGCCGGAACGCGAATACCGCGCCGGGCTGTTCGAGGTTATCAAGTACGGCATCATTCGGAGCCGCAGCCTCTTCGATTTGCTGCGGAACCAACGAGAGGCGGTCTTGTCCCGCGAGCCGGAGGTCTTGGAAGCCATCATTACTGAATCCGCGAGCATCAAAGCCGACGTCGTCGCGAAAGACGAGCGCGAAGGGGATCTGCGACGGATCTTGAACTACGGTCATACGCTGGGGCACGCCCTCGAAGCAGAGTCAGCCTACCAGCGCCTGCTACACGGAGAGGCAGTCGCCTACGGGATGACGGCCGCGGCGCGGCTGGCCGAGTCAACCGGGCTGTTGCCAACAGCGGAGCGCCAAGCCATCGAGGAAACCATCTTGGCCTATGGACCGATCCCGAGTCTCGAAGGGATATCAGCCGCCAATCTGGTTGCGCGCCTCACGGGCGACAAGAAAACGGTGGGCGGACGGGTCCATTTCGTTCTGCCGGAAGAAGTTGGCCGTGTGCGCGTGGTCAGCGAGCCTGATCCGCGGTTGGTTTTGGAGGCCGCGGAAAGTGCCTTGAGCCTGCACGCCAAGGCTGCACAGACGTCAGGTTCGGCGGTCAGCCAATCGCTTGGCGAGAGATGAGCGCGGGAGCCACTCCAGCCGGTGTCGAGCCTGGCGACGAAGCGCAGGCAGCCCGCGCTATCCGCGGGATGTTCGGCCAGATCGCGCCACGCTATGACCTTCTGAATCGGCTGCTTTCCCTGAGGATCGATCAATACTGGCGGCGCTACCTGGTTCGCAAGGTAGGAAGATATCTGGCGGAGCCGTCGACTCGCTGGATGGATCTTTGCTGCGGCACCGGAGACCTTTTGCTGACACTCGAGCTTGAACGGAGTCGTCTGTTGGGCCCCGAGGCCACGCCCGGACTGGGCAGTGACTTCTGCCGACCGATGCTCGAGAGGGCGCAGACCAAGCTGGGCCGGAAAAAACTGGCTTCTGTTTTGGTCGAGGCCGACGCGCTCGAGATTCCCCTGCCGGATCAGTCGTTGGATCTGATCACGATCGCCTGGGGCTTCAGAAACTTGGCGAACTTTCAAAAGGGCTTACAAGAAATGAATCGCTTGCTGAGAACCAACGGTTGCCTGGCGATTCTGGAGTTTTCCCGTCCCAAGAACCGACTTTGGGGGCCTCTATTTGAGTTTTACTTCCGCCGCATCCTCCCGCGGCTCGGGAACACGATATCGGGTACGGAGATGCCTACTCATACCTACAAGACTCGGTGCGTCACTTCTTGGAACCAGATCAGCTAGCGAGGGAGATGCGGTCGTTCGGCTTCCGCCAGGTGGAGGTTCATTCCCTTACGGGCGGGATCTCCGTGCTGCACCTTGCTTACAAGTGAGCCGGGTTATAGGTGAACCGTTCAGGCGTGGCGCGAGATTGGAGAGCGCGCCGCGCAAAGCTACTCGCCCGGTTGCCCGAGCCACTACTTAGGGAGGTCTTCGCTAAGCTGCAGGTCCTGTTGGAGCCCTAGCTAGTCGCACGGTGGCCCATGAGCGAGAACTTCCCGCGCTGCCGGCAAAACACCTGCCCCTACGGCGCGTTGTAGTAGAATTCTTCGCGGACGATCTTGTCGTCGTTCACCGAGTAGACGCCTACCTCGGTCATTTGCATGCGCTGGCCTGACGCCTTAGCCGTGATGTCCATCTTGAACCGCACGGCGAACTGCGAGTCGCCCACGAACGGGCCGTCGACCTCTAGGCCGTGGACTTCGTGATTCTCGACCCACCACTGATTCTTGCCCTTGATGGCGTCAATACCGGACATCTCGGCAGGCATTTCAGGACTACCGACTGGCTCGACGCTGACAATATCCGAGCTGTAGTAGTTCTCGATGGCCTCCATGAATTGGCCTTGGCGACAAAGATTCACGAGACCGTTTGCGACATCGGCTACTGACATGGGACTTCCTCCTTAGATACGCAGATGTAGCGGGTATTTTCGGCCACGCTCCAAGAAATCGGCGGGCCAACCCCGAAGAGAACAGCTTGCCCGATCACCGCATCCTACTGCGGGGAAGGAGCGCGCCGCAAGGGGGAGAGTTATCCCATGCAAGATGATCCTGCGAGGGGGGAGTGTTTCACGCAAGATGATGCTGAAAGCACGGCGGTCGGGTGGGGGCACACTGGGGGTGAATGGGAGTCACCTGGCAGCCATGCTCAACGTATCGGCCGCCAGCGGCGGCCTCACCCTCTGAGCAGACCATCAGCAGATCGTGGCGTCGTCGAGGGCTCATGGCAGGCTCACGAGTACCTGCGGCTGTCAAGGAAAGACAAAGGTGTCGCGTGGCGCTATCTGGCCAAGATAGGCGGGCGCAGCTGGGCGCCGATCACGAGGCCACGTCGCCTTGCCACTGAGCTAACCTACAGACCGACGGGGTAGGAACCATGAGCACAACGATTTCAGAGGCGAGCGACGCGCCTTCGCCGGACTCACTGCTCGACGTGATGTTGCAAGGTATCAGGTCAGATATCCTCAGGGCTGCCCTGCAGTTGCGCGTGTGGAGAAAGGTCGCCGATGGACGGCACACGGCGGCAGGAATCTCCGAACCCGGTTGGAGCGAAGACGGCGTCCGACGCTTACTGGACGTTCTCTGTGCGATGGGGTTTCTCGGAAAGGATAAGAGCGGTTACTGCCTTGTGCCGTTAGCAGAAACTTATTTGATACCCGGCAAACCGGCCTACATAGGAGAATTTCTGCTTCAGAATATGGCCTGGGAAGGCCACGGAAAGCTTGCTGGTGCCATCCAAACGGGGAGAAGACCCATCGAGCGGGCTTTGTTGAACCAGCGGGAGGCCGATTTTTGGGTAGGCTGGGCAGCGCGCCACGGGGTTGTCTCCCAGCAGACCCTACAAGAGGCGGACCGGCTTTGGGAAGCACTGAACGTGGCCTCTCCAAGCGGCCTACGGGTTCTCGACCTGGCCTGCGGTTCAGCGATCATGACTCTCGCTTTCGCTAGGCACAACAGTGAAGTGCGTGTTTGGCTACAAGATTGGCCAGCGGTATTAGAAACGGCGACCCGAGTCGCAAAACGTCTGGAAGTTAGCGCTCAGATTCAGACCATACCCGGGGACGTCACTAAGGTGGACCTGGGGGTAGACCGATTTGACGTTGCTTGGCTGGGCCACATCGTCCACTACTTCGGGCCGTCAGGTGCGCGGCAACTCGTGTCCCGCGTGCATAAAGCTCTGTTACAAGGCGGAGTGATCGTCCTCGAAGAAGACCTTGCGGATAACGGCCGGTGCAAGGACGAATACCCACTGCTGGAGTCGATGTGGTTGTTCGGGACAAGCGAACAAGGCCAGGTCTACACGCTCAATGAGATGACGAGGCTACTGGAGGGGGCGGGTTTCGCAAAGGTGGAGCACATTTCGGAACTAGGCAAGAATCTGCTAAAAGCGGTGAAGTGATAAATCGAGAAGGCACCGCGCAACCGGACTGGGCTGAAAGGCATTTACGTCGGAGGTGAGGAATGGCAAGCAACATCGCAGAGCTATACCTGACCGACGTCGTGGGGCAGTTTCACGACCTCAAGAGACTCGCCGACAAAGCGATCGCGCAAGTCGGAGACGACGAACTTTTCGCAGCCCTTGACCCGGAAGCCAACAGCATCGCGGCCTTGATGAAACATGTCGGCGGGAACCTACGGTCACGCTTTACGGACTTTCTTACCTCAGACGGCGAAAAGCCTGACCGCCATCGGGACACGGAATTCGACGTGACTGACGACACCAAGGCGACGATCGCCAAGCGCTGGGAAGAAGGCTGGCAGTGCTTATTCGACGCCCTCGAGAGCCTCGCCGACGATGATCTCGCGAAGACCGTCTACATTCGTGGCGAACCGCATTCCGTCGTCAAGGCCATCAACCGCGGCATGACGCATTCTGCTGCTCACGTCGGCCAGATCGTTCTGCTCGCCAAACACCTACGCGGCAGCGACTGGGAATCACTGAGCATCCCGCGAGGCAAGTCCGAAGAGTTTAACGCCAGGATGCGGCAGAAAGGTTCGGGCTAGCGCCCATGAAGAAAAAGCCCTGCCTTCGATACACTGAATCGAGCCGTGAAGATTCTGGTTTCAGCCGGTGAGGCTTCGGGCGACCGCTATAGCGCCGAGCTTGTCGAGCGGCTGCGCGAGCGATTGCCTCATGCTGAGTTCTTCGGCTGCGCCGGTCAGCGACTGCGGGAGGTTGGGGTGCGGCCCGTGATACAAGCCGAGGAGCTGGCTGTGGTGGGCATCTTCGAGGTGGCGCGGGACATTCCCCGTATCTACGCGCAGTTTCGCCGGCTGGCGACCGCTGCCGTCACGGAAAAGCCGGCCCTGGCCGTCCTCACCGACTCACCTGACTTCAACCTGCGGCTGGCGAAGAAACTTCACCGCGCTGGGATTCCCGTGGTCTACTACGTCGCGCCGCAGGTTTGGGCCTGGCGTCAGAGGCGAGTGCGCTTGCTCCGAGATTCTGTCGATCATCTGCTTTGCATCTTTCCTTTCGAGGAGGAATTCTTCCGAAGCCACGGCGTGGAGACGACTTTTGTGGGGCACCCGCTCTATGGCTCGCTCCACCCGAAGCTCTCAAGGCAAGAATTCTGTTCCCAGCACGGGCTAGCGCCGGAGAAACCGTTGATCGCTTTGTTGCCCGGCAGCCGCCGGGGCGAGGCTTCCCGGCATCTGAGACCTGTTCTCGATGCCGTCGCCCGACTTAAGCGGCAGCGACCAATGAACTTCGTGCTACCGGCGTCGACGACCACGGGCCGGGCTTTTTTTGCGCAACGCATCTCAGATCCATCCGTCCAAGTGATTGAGGGCGAAACAGAAAATGTGCTCGCGAACGCCGATCTTGCTTTGGTCGCAAGTGGCTCAGCCACGGTCGAAGCGGCTCTGCTAGGCACGCCGATGGTGGTCTTCTACCGCGTCACGACCCCGAGTTGGATTGTAGGGAGAATGATGGTGGACGTTCCGTTCTACAGCATGGTCAACCTATTGGCCCAGCGGAGAATCGTTCCCGAGCTGATCCAAGGCGACTGCACCGGGGAACGACTGGCAACCGAAGCTGCGCGGCTATTGGAAAGTGAGGAAACTCGCCAGCAAATGAAGGAGGATCTGGAACTTGTTCGGCAGAGGCTTCGGGGCGAAATACCCGCCGCCCAGCGAGCCGCAGAGGTGATATGCAACAAGCTAAACCTGACAGCGATCCAAGCCAGGCGGGAAGAAGAATCCCTCCCTGTCGGCTGAGGGTCGCCGGACGTACTTCGAGGGCTGACGCCTCCGAGCGTTGTGGGCCGGTGGCGCGGTGCGTGCTCGATTCGCTGAAGACTGCTTCTGCCCTCGTGATCTTCCTGCTTGCGCCCGTTGCTACACATGCGCAAGCCGAGCGGCCGCTCATCGATGTCGAATCTTACAACATCGATGTGGAGATCGACTTCGACACCCAGGTTCTCGAAGCGCAGACAGAAGTTACATTCATTCCCCGAGAAGAAACGCACTTGATCGTTTTCGAGTTGAATAACGGCCTCACGCTAAGCCGCGTCGAAGCGGCCGACGGTTTGGAAGTACCGGCGGTACGTTATCGGCAGGACTTCACGATCCGGCTGAACTTTTATGACACGTTACCCATCGGTGAGCCCGTCAGCGTGACTTTCTTCTACGACGGGCGTCTAGAGGGGACGGAAAACTCGCCCGTGGAGGGAGTCAGCTTGGCCTCCATCGAACCCGACCGCGCCTTCTTGCTCTATCCCAGCCGTTGGTTCCCCGTCAACGGCTACGCTGCAGACCGCTTTACGGCGAGCATCAGCGTCACGACGGCTGGGGGGTATCACGTCATCGCCAGCGGTTTGCCGACTCATGAGTTTGCCGAGGATGGCAAGGAAAAGCGCAAATTCACCTTTGACCGGGCCTCATTTCCGGGGAGCATCGCCGTTCTGCCCGACGATCCCCTCCGCGTGGATGGTAGGCGAGGTTCCACTGAGGTTTACTTCCACTCGGTGGACGAAGACCTGCGCTTGGCCTACGGAGATGCCGTGGGCTCATTTGTCGAGTTCTTGACCGACAAGTTCGGCGCACCCTACACGACGTCGCTGGCGCTCGTGGAAGTGGGAGAGTCGGCTCCTACCGGGTATTCCGCCCCCGGAATCATCTTTCTCAGCCCTTTTGGGATCGGTCAAGAAGTGAACCGTCAATTGGTAGGCACTCAGGTAGCGCACCAATGGTGGAGAGCCATGGTGTCCCCGGGGAACCGCAACCACACATGGCTTGACCTGGGCCTGGCGCTATACTCTTCCGCTCTGCAGGTGGAGGAAGAAGAAGGCGAAGAGGCCTTTGACGCCGCTATGCAAGACATTCGGATCAATGCGCTGACCTACGATGAGATCCCCATCATTCAGTCCGGTCGTCTACCGGACTTTTCGCTCGAGATCAGCGCCCTGGCGGGCGCCAAGGGGGCGCTAGTCGCCCACATGCTGCGCTGGACGCTCGGCGACGATGCGTTCTGGAACACTCTGCGGCAGTTCGTCGAGAAGTTCGCCTGGCAGTCAGCCACCACGGACGACTTCTTGGAAACTGCGGAAGCCGTCAGCGGAAAAGATCTGCAGCCCTTCTTCATTCAGTGGACCGAGTCGAGGGGCACGCCCGAGTTCAGCCAGGAGTATACGATCTACCGGCTCGGCGGAGGCAAGGGCTTTCGGGTGCTCGGCAAGGTGAAGCAAGACATGGACACCTTCCGCATGCCTGTCGAGTTGAAGATCGAAACCGAAGGGGAACCTGAATTCGAGGTCATCGAAGTTGTCGGCACCTCATCAGATTACACGATCGACACCTTCGGCAAACCGAAGCAGGTGATTCTTGACCCCAGAAACCGTATCCTGCGATTCGACAACACGATTCGAGTGCTCGTGGCAATCCGCAAAGGCGAGCAGCTCGTCGAGTACGGCTATTACAATGATGCGCTCACCGAGTACCAGAAGGCCCTCCAAATAAACCGCTACAGCTCACTCGCTCACTACCGCATTGGCGAGGTCTTCCTGCTGCAGAATAACTATCAGTCGGGGGCCAATGAATTTCGCGAGTCGCTCAACGGAGACCAGGAGCCTGCCTGGACACAGGTTTGGTCGCACGTCAACCTGGGGAAGATCTTCGACGTCACCGGTCAGCGCGAGCGAGCAGTCAACGAGTATCAGCTAGCCATCCGGACCCGTGATGACACCCAGAGCGCGCAAGCGGAAGCCAGCAAGTATCTCGACAAGCCCTATCGACGACCCCGCCGCACCGAGCGCGTTTACTAACAAAAACCAGCGGAATCCTGCCCCACCCACTGCGAGCCGGCATTTGTCACGAAGGTTTGGATGGCCGGCGTTGAACGAACTCGCAACCGGTAGTGACTGCCACTCCTGGCGGTCCTTGGTTCGGGTAGCGACCGCCACTCTTGGCGGTCCTTGGTTGGAGTACAGGCCGGCAATCTTGCCGGCCGGGCGCGGGGGTTTGTAGGGGCGGACCGCCGTGTCCGCCCATTCGTGAGACTTACACTCCGTCCTATCCGATCACCTAACCCAACCTCGCGAGAAGCTCGCCGGGCAGGCGCAGCGGCCTGCCCCTACTGCTTTGCGGAGAGAATAGCGGGCTACCGTCCCTCCCGATACGACGCCAGAGTCCACTGCTCAGGGCCTAGCTCGCTGCTTTGACGCCGGAGAACGTAGGTGTTGCCGTCATCGGCCAAGATTTTGAAATAGGAGTAATCGGGCCCGTACCACTGGTCCAGCACTCGGGTTACCTCCAGTTTCCGCCCTTTCAATTCGAACCGAACGGGGCGCTCGTCTGCTTTGTAGCCGGAATACGTTTCGACCCGCAGATCCATTCTCTTCCTGGAACTCATCTTAACTGCCGCGCGACGACAGGGTAGAATGCTGGAGTGCGTAGGCACTTCGGCTGGTTGATTCGGCTGCTTGCTTTGTTGGGACTCGCACTCGCAAGCCTTCTGTTGGGCAAGTCTGCTTGGGAGAGCGTTACCGGCTATCAAAGCGAGCACGTCTTTCATGCCGACCTTCCTGGTGGCGAACCGCTGACTCGGCGGGTCGTTTTGGTCGTCCTCGACGGAATAAGGGTCGATGTTTCCCGGCAAATGCCTTTCTTCCAAGAATTGGCGCAGAGCGGAGCAGCAGGTACCGCGCGCGCCGGGATGCCTTCTTTGTCGAATCCCGCTCGAGCAGCCATGGCGACCGGCGCTGGGGCTGAGGTTCACGGGGTTACCAACAACGGCCGGTACGAACCTCCGCCCGTTGATTCCATCTTTTCGCTGGCCAAAGCGGGCGGTTTACCGACCGCCGCTGCCGGTTCGAGTTTTTGGATGAAGGCCTTTGGCCCTCACCTGGGAGGAGCCGTGTTGATGCACCGCAAGCATCCCCACGGCCAGGCCCAGGCCGATGACCTTGTTGATTGGCAGCGGTGCGTTTGCGGAGAGGATGTCGACTTCCTGAAGAAGTACGAGGCTGGCCTACTGGTCATGGGAATCACCGCGGCCGACTCAGCCGGACACGACTTTGGGGGGCAGTCCGCGACCTATTTGCGTGTTGCGCGGGAAGTAGACACCTGCCTCCGTTCGCTCGTTGAAGCACTCGATGATGGTGTGACGACGTTTGTTGTCTGTTCCGATCACGGGCACATCGATAGGCGGGGTCAAGGCGGTCACGGCGGGAGCGAGGAAGAGGTATTGAATGTACCGCTCGTCCTGGCAGGCAAGGCAATTCGACAAAGTAACGGTTGGCGCGCCCAACAGATTGATGTCGCGCCGACCATCTGCGCTCTGCTGGGATTGCCCTTGCCCTCTACAAACCAAGGGAGAGTCTTGTGGGAGGCCATGGCTGTTCCCGACGGGATAGCCGGCGCTCTTCGATCCCGGGAACACGAACAGCGTCAGCTTGCTCTTTCGAAGCTGCCCAGCCGTGAGCAGTCGATGGAAGCCGGACGAGCCCAGCGTGGCCTGGGATCACTCGTGGCGGCGGCGCCCTTCACCTTGCTGCTAGCTGGAGTGTTCGTCAGCTACAGAACTCGCTGGAAGCGGTTGGTGGTAAACGCGGGCCTCTACTATGCCGTTTACTACATTCTGTTCTGGGCTCTCGGTTTGGGCTACTCGCTGAGTGTTGTGGGTCGCGAAGAATACCTCGCCGGCTTCTTCGCGCGAAACGTAGTCTGCTCGGTTGTCGCGCTGATCATCTCTTCCGGGTTTCTGTACCGAAAGGCGCTCGAGCCCCGCAGTGTTCTTGTGCTGGACCAAGCCTTGCTGATTTCGACCACAGTCGCCCTGCAAGTGATTGTGATGGACTATTGGTTCGGCTTGCGTATGAGTGACTTCATGCCCGACCTGACGGTGAGCTTCAAGGCCTGCCTCGACCTGCTTCAGATCTGCGCGATCGGGGGGGCAGCGCCGATCGTGTTCGCCTCAACGATCTTGATGGAGCGCCGCCGCGAAAGTCGCCTCACGGAAGGGGCCCTTTCATAGACACGAGGCATTAGAAAATAGACATGCAACAACTCCCACTCGGCCTTGCACCTGAGCGCCGGATCTTCACGGTTTCGGAGCTGACCACACAAGTGCGCGAGGTTCTGGAGGACACGTTTGCGGATGTCTGGGTTGCCGGCGAAATCTCGAACGCCAAGCTGGCGCCGAGCGGGCATTACTACTTCACCCTCAAAGATCGAGACGCCCAACTTCGCTGCGTGTGTTTTCGCCAGAGTGCTCTTTACCTCAAGCTCAAACCGCAAGATGGCCTGGCTGCGCTCGTGCGCGGCCGGGTGAGCGTGTATGACGTCCGGGGCGAATATCAACTATATGTCGAACACCTTGAGCCGCAGGGCTACGGCGCGCTGCAGCTTGCTTTCGAGCAACTCAAGAGGAAACTGGCAGCCGAAGGGCTATTCGATGAAGAGCGCAGGCGTCCGCTGCCCCAGTTTCCCCGCCGGATTGGCATCGTGACTTCCCCGCGGGGGGCCGTGATCTCCGACATGCTGCGCATCCTTGAGCGACGTTTTGAAGGTCTCGACATTCTGGTCTATCCCGTCCTCGTACAGGGGGAGGGAGCGGCAGATGACATCTGCCAGGCCTTGCAGCACTTCAGTGACACTCGTCGCGTCGATGTCGTAATTGTGGGTCGCGGTGGCGGGTCACTCGAGGACCTATGGGCGTTTAACGAAGAAAGCGTGGCACGGGCCATTGCCGAGTCTCAAGTTCCGGTGATCTCCGCGGTAGGGCATCAGACGGACTTCACGATCGCTGATTTCGTGGCCGATCTGCGTGCGCCGACTCCCTCGGCGGCTGCCGAGTTGGTCATCCGGCAAAAGTCCGAATTCGCGGAGATGATCTCGGGCATCGAGGAGCGGCTCCTTCAGGCAGTGCGGTATCGACTTGCCACCGCTGGGCGCCAACAATTAGAGACCAGTGTTAATCGGGCCGCGGCTTCGCTCAGGCGTCGTCTGGGCTCGTCTTGGCAGCGCACCGATGAGTGCGAGTTTCGGCTCCGTGAGGCGGTCGTCAGGCGGCTGCGCACAGTCGAGACGCGCTTTCGAAACTCGCAGCATTCCTTGGCAATGCTCGACTTGCGGGTTCGGCTGGCGCAGACTCGTGCGCAACTGGAAAGTCGCCGGGAGCGGCTGATGCCGTTGATGGCGTGGCGGCTCGAAGCAGGCCGATCGAAGCTGGAGTCCCTAGATCGTCAGATGCACCAGCTCAGCCCGCTGGCGATTCTCGAGCGCGGTTACGCGATCGTCGAAGCCCCGGATGGCGCGATCATCCGGTCGTCTGAACAGACAGCCCGCGGCGATTCTCTGGGTGTTCGCTTGCACGAGGGAAGGCTACGTGTGCGGGTAGAAGATAGCGATCCCGACTAGAGTGCTCCGCGATTGGGTGCTGACTCTTACGTACTTCCTTCTCCGCGGCGACTTTGTTTACAGTGCTTTCATTCGAAGCGTCGTTTGGGAACGTTATAATCAATGAGGAATTGGAGTAATTGCATGAACAGATTCCGGCCGCAACTGATGCCTCTGGTGCTGATCGTTGGGCTAGCTTTCGTCTCCTGTAGTGTGAGTTCCGAACTCGGAGAGTCTTCTCGCGCCCAGGCCGCCGGCGACGCCAAACAAAGGGAACCCGCGCCTGATTTCTCCCTCCGCGACGCCAACAACCGAGAGGTCAAGCTGTCCGACTTTCAAGGTAAGGTTGTGCTGCTGAACTTCTGGGCTACCTGGTGCGGGCCCTGCAAGATCGAGATGCCCTGGTTCGTTGAGTTCCAGCGCAAATACAAGGACCGCGGGTTCTCGGTGATCGCCGTTGCGATGGACGAAGAGGGCTGGAAGGTTGTCCGTCCCTTCGCCGACCGGTTGAAGCTCAATTTCCCAATTGTGATTGGAACCGACGAGGTGGCTGACAATTACGGTGGCATTGCGGCCCTGCCGACCACCTACATCATCGACAAGCAAGGGAAGGTTGCCCTGATGCACCAGGGCCTGACCAGCAAGGGCGACTACGAAGATGAGATTGAACGGTTGCTCTAAATCGCCGCTGACAGCATTCCTGATCGTTGCAATAGTCGGGTTAGCCGGCGCCCAATCATTCCGTGGCTTTCACGCCGCCTCCGTCTTGCCCTCGAGCACGCTGACCCTAAAGCCCGGCCGACAGGCGGTCGTCCCCGTGGCTGTTCAGATACGCTCGGGCTTCCATGTCAACTCTGACCGGCCAGCCGACGTATACCTGATCCCGACCAAGTTGACTTGGGACACCGAGGTTCTCGAATTGCAGGACATCGAGTACCCACCCGCGGAGCTAGTCGTGTACGAGCACTCTGAAAAGCCGCTTTCCGTCTATTCCGGCAAGTTCCTGATTCGCTCTTCTTTTGGTGTACCGGCGCGGATTCCCGACGACTTCACCGAGCTCACCGGGAAACTGCGCTACCAGGCGTGCAACGACAAGGCCTGCTTTCCTCCCAAGAGTCTCCCTGTTCGCATTCCGGTGGCTGGTCCCTAGTGTTCGGGAGGGAACTCTCGGATCTACACCGATTACCATCCCCCGTTTGCCTTGAAGCCGCTGCGTGAAGCCACTTGCATCCTCTGCTATCTCTTGGCCCCGAAACCCCTTTAGTAGAATAGGATCGGTCGCCGCCGAACTAGATTGATGCGTTGCCGTTTGCCGACAGCGGGGTGTTGCGTAGGGTTGCTCATAGCCTCGGCAGGCCTGGGCCAAAACCCCCCGGTTACCGAAGCCTCCGGGATTACTCGCCACGGTGACACGCTGCTGATCGTGGACGACGGGCACCGAGGGGTTTACTTCCGTGTTCACCTCGAAAATGATGCCGGGCCAGTCATTCGCCTTGCGGAAAAGCGGATCGAGACGGTCTCTCTTCCTAATGCCGCCTTGGCAACGGACCTCGAGGCCATTGACGTGCTGGCCGACGGCCGGATCGCGGTTCTCTCGGAGAGGCTGCGCGCCTTGTTCGGCAGTGAAGGAGTCATTGCGGAGTATGACGGACCGATGAGCGAGTTCGGCAAAAAGGGCCTGGAGGGACTCGCGGTCCTGCCCCAAGAGAATGCATCGTCGAAGATTGCTGTTCTGTGGGAGGGGGGGTACCCGATATACGAGCAGGTGCCCGAGCAACTGCGCAGTCGCGTGGGACGCTTGGCTATGCGGCCCGTCGTTCAAGTGCACAGCCTGCGGGCCGGTGAACTCGACATTCTCGTCCGTGGCCCGAGCTTCAGTGAGTTGGACGTGGTTTCCCCACGCGGTCGCGAGCCGCGCGCCCAGCGGTTTCGTGCGCCCGACCTAGTCTGGCACCAGGGCCCGGGGGAGCGCTGGGGATTCATCGTGCTGCTGAGCTCTCACAATTCGCTAGGCAAGCGGGAATACCGACATCACTGGCTGCAACGCTTCTCCGAGCGAGGCAGGCGCATCGGTGAGCCGATCGACTTGGACCGAATCACGCCCGAGAACCTCAAGGGAGTGAACTGGGAAGGGCTAGGCTGGTTTGAGGAAGGAAAGAGCTTGGTGATTGTGCACGAAAGCCATCCCGCGCCGAACGCGGTGGCTTACGTGGTTCAACTACCGCCGGAGTGGCGGCCTCTTTCTCCCGCCCCGACCGCGTTCACGCACTGGCTTAAGCGCAAAACTGGTTACTATCTCGACGGCCCCGACAAGAAAAGTCCCGCCGACGGATCACTGGCGGCCGGAACGAAGGTGGCCATCCTAGAAAAGGACGGCAGGTTCTGTCTGGTCCGCACCGACGAGAACTTGACCGTGTACGTTGCCCAAAAGCGCTTGAAGCCCTACCGGCCGGACTGATCTATACAAGGGCAACGCAATGCTCAACCGATATCCTTCGCTTGTCCAGAGGACCCACCGTATTTCGCGAATGCAGCTACGTATCAATCAGCTTGTCGAGTTTCGGCTACATCGGCTCGGGCGCAATGAATTGCGCCCCTACGTTTGAACGCGAGATGCTCCAGCCCATCAGCAGGGGCGCGATTCATCGCGTCCGCAACGGCCACCTTTCGTAACCGCATTCGCGAAATGCTGCCCTGAAGCGCACGCCCCCGCTCCGTAACACGCTCCCTTGCCGGATCACGGAACTGACTCCGCGAGGCGCTTTCGATACACCTCCCGTGCGTGATCGTAGGCCCTGCGCGCTTCGTCGCGCTCCGGCTCGCGAATTCTAGGTGCTTTCTGGCTCCAGCATTGATCGACCGCGGCCAGGCACCACTCGGCGCTGCGTCGAGAGGCGCGGATCGGTTTTCCGTCAACCAGCGCGAAAATAGGGTTGGTGTGCGAGGAGGGCAGAATGCGCAGGGCGATCCAACTGCTTTTCGGGATCTCGACGTCAAACTCCAGGTCGCGAATCTGTCCGTCGGCGAGGAGTTCGCTGCTGGCCACCGCTTCGCCATTCACGACTACCTCGACAGGGACCTTCCGGGTTCCCCGAATGCGGGCGCGTTCCAAATGCCAGTACGGCTTTTCCTCGTAGCGCAAGTTGTGAAATTTGGGATCCGGAAACAGGTCTAGGTAGGCCGCGGCTTTGACTTCGATGCGCGCCCTGTTCCCTGGGTTCAAGCGGACTTCGCTCCCACCATCGCCCAGCTCGACCCCGTTTACTTTGAAGTCGATCAGGTGGCTGAGTCCGTCGCTGACATAAGTGCGACCGTCGCGGACGCCGTCGATCCAGCCGCGGTAGGTCAGCTTGTCGAGCTTCACATAGCTTCTGCCGAGACCCACCTTATCGTCGTAGATGCAGGGGAAATCCGTTTCGCCGCTGATGCGAGCGCGGAAACCGACATTGAGCGTGTGGTACCAGATGCTTAACTCCCACACGTAGGGAGTATCGACGGCGGAAATGAAGTCCACCGCATCGTGAGTTACATCAACGATGTATTCGTTGGCGCCGATACTATCGAAGCCAGGCATTTCGTAGCTGGGGAGCTCGTCGCTCAGTACGTCCAGCCCCCAGCCTGAATGCGAGAAGCCGACGACCCCGCCCTGCGACTTGCCCCAGCGAAGAATCGGAAGGTCCCAAGAAGGCCATTCCTCGATCCTTGTCGTGCCGGGGTAGTCATCTTCCTTGAGTCCCATGAGCACCAAGTGGCCCGCGTGGCTGGACGGAAAGCCCGAAACCTCCACGTCGTAGTGCAGGAGTCGTTCTGGCTTGGACACAACATCATCGGCGGCGCTAAAAAACTGTTTTTGGTAATACCACGAGGGGCCCCAGGTGAGCACCGCGCCGATGTTCAAGGCCTCGCCCAAAACTTGCCGGATCATGTCTTTAGGATCGACGCCCTCGCTCGGGTTCATGTAATGAGAGCACCCCGCCGCGTGGATGTGATGGTCGCCCGACCACCAGCCGTATTTAGAAGGATCGATCCAACGCTGCAACTGAAAGGAAAGCTCGCCGGGACCGCTTTCATCGATATCAAGTTCCTTCGTTCGCGTGAAATACTCGGGTCCGGCCGAGTATTCCATCGTGTAGTAGCCTGCCGGCAGGCGGACGCTCTCACCGTCGGCGCGATAGACCTGCGGCTGAAAGGGAAAATCGGGCGCCAAACGCTTCGAGGGATTGGGATACAGCCTGCCGGCACGATCCTTGATGATGAAACCGGCGATCGTCGGGTTTCCACTCTCGTCTTTGACGCGCAAAGTGATCGGGCGCGATGGTTCGATATTGAACAGCACTAGGATCTCGTTCCGAAAGCCGATGTCCTGTGATCCCTGGCCGACATTGAAGGAGATCTTCGCCGAGCGCTGTCCTCGATCGTGACTGTAGGCTTCGAGGACCTGATATTCGAGGCCCAGCCCGGAAAGCTTCTCGGCCATCGGCGGCCTATTGTAGATCGCAAGGTCAGCCCAGCGTTCCTTCGCCTCCCGCGCGGTCAACTCCATCTCGGGCTCGGCCTTGTTGTCGGATTTGATGGATTTCGGCCCACTGTTGGGACTCTCTACTACCAGCGGCGCGGTGACCCCGGCCTTGTTGAGCACCTTGACTAGGAAGAGTCTGGTTCCCTGTTCGACCAACACCGGCTTGGCCGCACCTTGTCGAACTTTGACCCGGCTCTCGGGGTTGATGTCGACGACAGCGAGGACGTAGGGATCCAAGATCTCCTGCAGGCGAGACACGGCTTGTTGCTCGTCCTCCATGCCGATCGTCTTGTTTATCTGACGATGGACCTCGGCGGGCAAGGGCTGCCCGAGGAAGTTAAGGGCGTCCTCGATCTGGCGAACCTGCTGCGCCAAGGGTTGCAACGGGATTTCGCCTTGCGCCTGCAGGGACGTTGCAAGACAGGCAAGCGCTGTTAGCATTCGGGCTACAGGCGTAAAACCAGAGAATTCGATCGACATGTCGCGTGGCTCCTGAGGTGAATTGGCGGCCCCGGCGAAAGCATCTGAGGACTGACGCCCTGGGTCGAGGTGCTTCTCCTAGCGGCCCACAAAAGCATACTCCTTCCCACTGCATTTCACAATCTCTTGGGGCCACCGCCCTGGCCGGCACGGCTCCGTCCAATTCTCGCCGCTGGCCCCCGCCGTTCGTTGCTGAAAGTGACCGCTCCCTCAGGGTCTGTGAAGAAACCCTGGGTTAACAGTCCCCCTCGTCCCAGCGAGTCACTAATAAAGCATCGCCCCCGTTCACGGTGCCTGGGATAGTCCCCGGATTCTTCACAAGCCCTCAGGTCGCAGCTCGGATTAGCTCAGTCGCGCTCGCGGCTCTGATTCGTGGCAGGTTGCATGACGAAAACGGCGTCTGGCGGGCGGAAAACGCGACTTTTCCTGCGTCTAGCGGGGGTCTAGCGACCATTCCGGGGAGGTTTTTGGCAGTATACGGGCGGCCCTGCCAGCGTCCTGTTTCTGGTTAAGTCTTGGGAACGGCTGAGGTATTGGATTACAAGGGTGCGCCAAGGCCGTAGTTCGATGCGCCGGAAGATAATTGCCGACCCGGGGGTGGCCCATGAGGGACGGCCTGATGGGGTGCGGCTCCTTGGTATCGCGCGGAGCCGCCAAAACGGTTTGGGATCGATCCCGTTGTCCTGTGTAACGCGGTCGGTTGATCGGCTCACCGACAGAGGCCATGGAGAGGACTTACAGCCCGGCCGGGGTGCGCCGGTCTGTCGCTCCCTGAAGGCCGGCGCTCTTACGGGCCCAGAGTAACATGGCGGGGGGAGAGTCAGATGGTCAGGGAGAGACGATCTTGTTGATGGCGGACGAGTTAGAGATTTCAAACTCGTGTGACTGGGTTTCGGGGAGTGGTAGCAGGGGGATCGGCCCGTTGGCACGGCCGATTTTTTGCCCCACCCCAGGCCCCGCTCGGCCGCCACGGGCGGGCCGAGCGCCGAAAGGAACGGACCAGGATGCGACCAGGCGGGGCTGACGCCCCGGGCCAGCGTTAATGGAATGTTGCCAGCCGTTGTGTAGTGCAGGCCAGGAAAGATGCCGCTGCCCATGGTGTTAACTGAGGCTGTCCCGGTTTGCCCCGGTTTGCCCTGTTTGCCCCCCGGTTTCGGTCGAGCCTGTCTCGATTTCCCCGCCCGGTTTCCCCCATCGTTCCTTCCGCCCTTTCAGGGCTCGACTCTGTTCAATTCCTATCCTAGGGTTCCGCCGTTCCGGCTCCACCCTAGGCTAGATTCCGGCGCCGCTTCGCGGCTCAAACGTCGTGAGAGCCGCCTGGCGGCGGCTAGGACAAGCAGGAGTGCCCCGGCTCTCGACGTCGGCCCGCTTCCCCCCCTTTTTCCCTGGGCCGCGGCGCGTGGAGAACAAACCGTAACTCATTGATTGCAATTGGCTTGTTAGAAATTGGGTTTGTTCCGTATTTTCCCCCTGTGCCCCAGCGTGATGTCGTTCTTCGCAGTCTCCCTCACCATCGCCGGTGGGTCAAGTACCTTCCTCGAACAGTGAAATGGCTTCGAGCCGGAAACCGTGCCCATTCGGCGGGCCCGCGCCCTGACGGGCACGGCTCTTTCCGGTGCTCGACGTCGGCCTCCCTTCGCGAATCTATACTCGTGCCCCCGTCGCCAATCTTGTCCGCGGCGCCCAGAACCAACCGTAACCCATTGATTGCAATTGCTTGCGCGAGATTGGGTTTGTTTCGTATTTTTTCCTCTGCTTCGGATGTGCTGGTCTTCAAGATCTCCACTCACAATGGTGGGTGGGTCAAGTACTTTCCGCAGGCGGTGAACGAATGGCTCCGGGCCGAGCCGGAACCGTGCCCCTCCGCCGGGCCCGCGCGCTGGCGAGTCTGTGAAAACCCTAGGTACAGGAAGGCGTGAACAAATGCTGGGACAGTCAGCCCGCGGCGGGAGCTGCGATTGATTCTACGCGACTTCTAGGACGCCGCTCGTGACAGTCCCTGATTTTTTCACACACCCTGGCGGGCACGGCTTCCCCGCTCGACGACGGCCTCCCTACACGATTTTTACCCCGTCCAACCGGCTGAAAACAGCCGCGGCGCGGGACAAAGACAGCGCAGGCCCCCTAGGCGTCCAGCCAAGAATCATATATGCCTCCGAGACCAATTTGACCCCGTATTCGGCCAGAAAGAGTCGCCTAGCGGGGTCAAAAGATGGCCTAGCGGTGGGCTAGCGGGCGATTTTCGTCACCTGGCGGTGGTTTGGCAGTCGAGCGCGGCGGCGATGGGAGTGTTCTGCTTCATGTTTAAGTCTTCTGCATTGTGAGACATAGCGGCGTTCCCAGCCGCCCGGAGAAATGGCGGTGACAGAAAGTGGCGGAAATACGAGGGTCATCCCTCCGAGATTCCGGTTTCCGGGCCCCGTACCAGAATAGGGGACGGATTGGGGGTTAGAAGGGCCCCAGGGGCCTAAGTCGTTGAGGCGGCGAGGAGAAAAAATGTGAAAAGTCTGTGACGGCATTTTGCGGGAGTAGTAAGAAGGGTCCTCGAGGCCGGATTTTCGGTCCCAAAACCATGTCGTAGCGCAGCCCTAGCGCAAGAAAAACGCCGACTAGCGAGGGTGTAGCGAGTGGCCGGCAAAGGGGGATCGGCCGTTTGGACGGCCGATTTCTTGCCCCGCCCAAAGCCCCGCTCGGCCGCTAGGAACGGGCTGAGCGCCGAAGGGAGCGACGGGCGTGCCGGGGGGCAGCCGTAGAACGGCCAGCCTTTGGGCACGGCATGCCGTGCCCCTACGGATCGAAGAGCGAAGTCCCGCCAGCCGTAAAACGGCTGGCGGTCCAAAGCTCAGAAAAGCCGTGTTCACGCTACAGCGTGAACACGAGCCATGCCAGCATAGTTTTCGAGACCCAGTAAAGGCTCCCACAAGATCTTGCGGTGGCCCTTGACGCAACGCAGGCTCTCGCGGTTGACCGAGTCTAATCCCGCTACCGGGGCGTTCGTTAGCCGAAACTAGCTCGCCTATCACCGAGATGTGATCCTAGAGGCTAATGGTTTAAGATGACGTAGGACTCGGAGCGCTCACGACAAGCGGGCCTGCTGTCTTCGGCGCAATCGTGATCCGCTTGTTAGAGAATGACTCCCCATCGCGGGCCTTAAGCTTTGCGCCCTAATTCAACCAAAGCGAAACTCAAAGCCGGCGAAACCGTTTTCGGCTGCTTCGTTCGCTACCCCGACCCCGGCTTGATCGAGTTGCTCGGCTTCCAGGGGTGGGACTTCCTTGTCTTGGACGCCGAGCACGGCACGATCGAGCCTCGCGACTGCGAAAACCTGGTGCGGGCCGCCGAGTTGCGTGGTGTCACTCCGATCGTGCGCGTCACCACCAACCTGCAGCCCATTATCCTGCGCTATCTCGACACCGGCGCCCAGGGAGCACAAGTACCCTGGATCAACTCAGCAGAGGACGCCGAACGCGCCGTGCAGTCCATGAAATACCAACCCCGCGGCATCCGCGGACTGGCGAGCGTGCGCGCAGCGGACTACGCACAGACCGTCCCCTTCGGCGAGTACGTTCAGCAAGCCAATCAGGAAACTCTGGTTGTCCTACAAGTGGAAGGACTCGAAGCCATCGAGCAACTGCCCGAAATCGTCAAGGTCGACGGCGTCGATGTGATCTTTATCGGGCCGACGGATCTTTCTCACTCCTTGGGATTGCCGGGTCAGACGCAGCACGAGAAAGTTCAAGAAGCGATGCGACGGATCACCGACATCGTCTTGCAGTCCGACGTTGCCCTGGGACTCCTGGTGCCGAATGCCCAGGCGGCGCAAGATTGGATGGGACGGGGCGCCCGCTACATCGCAACCACGATCGACGGTTTGATTCGATCCAGCGTGCGGGGTTACCTAGAGGAAGTTCGCAAGCGGTAACCACTGGCACGTGGCGGCTTCGTTCATGGAAAGACGCCGCATACTGGATGCGCCCAAGTGCCGTTGGGGCGGGGACACGTACTGATGTTCACAGAACATGGTGGCCATATCGCACGGAGACTGGAAAGGGCGCGACATGTCGCGCCCGTACAAACAAAGTCGATCGTTGATTCACCTTGTGAGTGCGCGCTGGTCCGTCGTGGCGGGGCCTGCACTACCTTTTTCGAAACTCAACAGACCCGCGGTGGCTGGTCGAGCGTCAGAGAGGTCTCGGTCACGGGCTGCTTATATTGCTCCACCGGTGCGGAAACTCACCCTTACACAACGCTAAATCCGCCATCGATTACGAGAGCATGCCCGTTCAAATACGAAGACCGGTCGGAGCACAGCCAGGCTACGGCTTCGGCGACTTCCCGCGGCTCGATCAGACGCTTGAGCGGATAGTTGGCGGAAAGCTCTGCGATGATTTTCTGGTCCCCCTTTGTATGCCGTTCCAACATGGGAGTCTTGACGATTGCCGGGCACACCGCATTCACGCGAATGCCGGCCTCGGCGTACTCGATCGCGGCGGCACGCGTAAGCCCAGCCACTCCATGTTTGCTGGCCACGTCGCAGGCCATGTCCGGCTGGGCCAGCAAACTCACGACGGAAGCCGTGTTTACAATGGCTCCGCCCCGTTGTTTCACCATGACCGGAATCTCATACTTTAAGCTTAGCCAGACGCCTTTGAGATTGACCGCGAGCACGCGATCAAAGTCTTCCTCTGAACAATCGGCAAGCTTAGCCATCGGGGCCTCGATACCGGCATTGTTATGGGCGTAGTCCAACTGCCCGAAAATGCCAACCGTTGTCCGGACCATGGCTTCCACTTGGTCGGCTTGAGCGACGTCCACGTGAACAAAGATCGCCTCGCCGCCCGCTTCGCGGATAAGCTCCACGGTTTCTTCGCCGCCCTCGGGCGAGATATCAGCGACCACAACGCGGGCACCCTCGCGGGCGAACGTGAGCGCGGAACTCCTGCCTATTCCGGCACCGGCCCCAGTCACCAAGGCGACTTTGCCGCTCATTTTATACATGTCTCGACGTTCCGCTTATGGAAGACTGGAACAGCTTGCAACCCGTGGCAAGAGTAAAGGTCGCGAAAATCGGGTACGGGGAGCTATGAAAAAAATCACCTCAGCTGCAGGATTCACACATTCGGGAGCAATAAGCTAGCCAAGCGTCGACACGAGTGTCGACGCGGCAGACGTGGGCGTCTGCGCCACAACATCAGACACCGGAAACGAATTGGTGGCGGTCCGCATTTTCGCTCCTGAACGACTTTCGCCACGAGCTATTAGCCCACGAGCGACTCCTTACCCAGCCACTTGCGCAAGTACGCCATCTGGCCGACGTGGTAGCCCTCATGGTAGGCCATGAAGCTAATGGCCCCACGAATGGTCTTGTCAGGAACGGGAAACTTGCGTGGCGACTCGGCCGATAACTCCTCGTCACTGAGGGCCTCGAACCTCGCCGTCAGAGCAGCGGTCGTCTCCTTCCATATGGCAAGCATTTGGTCCATGGGCGGGTACTGGCTGGCATCGTCGATGGTGGCACCTCGGGCAAACAAACCACCCCAGGGAACCTCGTGCTCGTGCCCCAGCAGATTCAGTAGGCTGCTGCGGGTCGAGGTCAGGTGCCCCACGATCCAGATCATGGGGTTGGAAACATCCCCCACGCTCTGAAGCAATTCCTCTTCTGAAAGGCCTTCGAGGGCCATTTCGAACAGAGATGTACTAACACCAGTGCTGTCCGGGGAAAGTCGCGCCATCGGACGGTAAGTCTCGACCGTTCAATGTCTTATGGCCTGTTTTGCCCGGGAACGATTTGAAATCCCGAGGCCGCAAATGGTCGCCTGAACGGAGCATCCGGACGCGGCACAATGAGGGATGAACCTTGGCCGTACGGTTTTCTCCCAACTGATCGAGCACCTACCGAGCAAAGAGTTTCAGAAATGTGTATCGCGCTACCGCGGCGATTCCTATCTGAAAAGTTTCTCCTGCTGGGATCAGTTTCTTGCGATGGCATTCGCCCAGCTGACCTATCGGGCAAGCCTCCGCGACATCGAGACGTGCCTGCGTTCGATGCACGGCAAACTCTACCACATGGGATTCCGCGGCAGGGTAGCGCGCTCGACACTGGCCGACGCGAACGAGTCGCGCGACTGGCGGATCTACGCGGACTTCGCGCAGGTCTTGATTGGCATGGCACGGCCGTTATATGCCCACGACCCGATCGGTGTGGACTTGGACCAGACTCTGTACGCTCTCGACTCGACAACAATCGACCTCTGCCTGTCGCTGTTTCCGTGGGCGAGATTCCGCAAGCAAAAAGCCGCCGTGAAGATGCACACGCTGCTGGATCTGCACGGCAATATTCCCACGTTCATCCGCATTACTGGAGGCAAAGTGCACGACATCAACATCCTCGACGAGATCGGCCCGGAGGCCGGCGCGTTCTACGTCATGGATCGGGCCTACGTCGATTTCGAACGCCTCTTCGTGTTCACTCTCTGCTCGTCGTTCTTCGTCGTGCGAACCAAGAAGAACATCTTGCTCCAACGGCGCTACTCGCATCCCGTCGACAAATCCACGGGCTTGCGCTCGGATCAGACCGTCATACTGGCTGCCATCGAATCGGCCCAAGCCTATCCCGACCCGTTGCGGAGGGTCAGTTACTTCGACGCCCGGACGAACAAGCGGCTGAAGTTTCTGACCAACAACTTCGCGCTCCCGGCGCTGACCATCGCCCACATCTACAAGTCGCGTTGGCAGATTGAGTTGTTCTTCAAGTGGATCAAGCAACATCTGCGAATCAACTCGTTTTACGGCACCAGCGAGAACGCCGTCAAGACGCAGATCTGGATCGCTGTCTCGATTTACGTGCTCATCGCCATCGTCCGGAAACGCCTCGGGCTGGAAGCGAGTCTTTACCAGATTCTACAGATTCTCAGCGTTACGCAATTCGAAAAAATGCCCCTTTTACAGGCACTCCAGCCATCCGACTCCCCAAACGAATCCCCCTATGACCCCAACCAATTGATTCTATTCGACTTTTAACCGGACAGCAGTGTACTAACACCGTATTGATGAACGCTCGATGCGATTAGCGAATCCATAAACGACCTTTCTATGGAGCTGGAGCGAGCTCTCACCCGTCGTGGCGTGGAAGACGGGCAACACTCCATGCACTAGACGCATGGCTAAGAAGCATCGAACTACGCGGTCGGTCGCTCATCCTCCCCGCCCCGCCGAGCGCGCGTGCCCCGCAATCAGCGCACTAAGAACGAGCAGCACGATCGGCGGCCCCAGCCTGTCAAACTCTGAGTACCACGCGTGCGTAAGGGCCGCTCCCGCCATGACACAAGCCAGTAGGGCTGCGCCGAGAAGGCGCGTTCCACGCATCAAAAGCAAGAGCGCGGCTACGACTTCGGTGGCTCCGATCGCGTGCACAAACCAGGGGGGGTAACCCCAGTTCTCGAAGCTCTCGACTTGCATCTCTACTCCCGCCAGCTTCGGCAGCCCGATCCCTAGAAAAAGAAGGGCCAGGAGCACCGACAGGATGGTGACGACAACCCTTTTCCAGTCGGAAGCCATGCTCATCCCTCCTTCATCAAGCGAGCTAGCTCTCTTCGTCCAGCTCAAGGGCCAAGGAGTTGATGCAGTAGCGGAGCCCTGTCGGCGCCGGGCCATCTTCGAATACGTGTCCGAGGTGGGCGTCGCAGGCGCTGCACAATACCTCAGTACGACGCATTCCGTAGCTCACATCCGACTCGGCGGTAATGCCTTCGGCGGTGATCGGTTCCGTGAAGCTCGGCCACCCGGTACCGGAATCGAACTTTGTGGATGATTGAAACAGCTCGTTGCCGCAGCAGACACACCGGTAGAGACCAGGCCGCTTGCAGTCGTGATACTCCCCGGAAAAGGGCGCCTCGGTCCCCCTATTTCGAGTTACCTCGAACTGTTCCGGGGTGAGATCGCGCCTCCAATCCTCCTCGGACTTCTCTAGCTTGTCCGTCATCTTCGGAACTCCCTGGATGTCTGAAGGCTTGCGCTAATCGATGTGTCAGCGTCGCGAACTCTGCCGCCACAAACCAGAAGCAGGCCGCGGTCCGCAATACATGGCGCAACACCGCCATGGCACTTTACCATAGCATTAGGAAATGAGAAAGATCGTTCCGTGCTTGGCCGTAGCCTCCCTAAGCGTGGGGGCAGCTCTTCCGGCACTCGCCCAACAGTCGGTTAACGCGCTTCTCATCGAAGCGCAAGCAGCCTACCGAAAGGGCAAGGAGCGTCGCGCGCTCTCGTTGGCAAATCAGGCCATCGAGCGGGACCCTCGGCATGCGACCGGCTACTTGCTTCGGGGAGCTATCTACGAGCGGGCCCGGAAGCACTCCTTGGCGTTGGCTGATTACGATGAAGCGATCAAGCTCCGTCCCGAACAAGCCAACTCTTACAACCGTCGCGGCGGTGTGCTCTTCAAGCTGAATCGCATTGCAGACTCGATTGAAGATTTCGATAAAGCGATCGAGCTGGACCCCCGCCAGGAGCCACAGCATTGGCAGCGGGGAATCTCCTATTACTACGCCGGGCTTTACGAGAAAGGCCGCCGGCAGTTTGAATCCCACCAAACGGTCAATCCCAACGACGTTGAAAACGCGGTCTGGCACTATCTGTGCGTGGCGCGCTTCGGCGGCGCGCAGGACGCGCAGCGATCGATCCTGAGAATCGAGGGGGATTCGCGCGTTCCGATGGCCGAGATCTACCGGCTGTTTCGTGGCGAAGGAACCATAGGAAAAGTGCTTGAAGCTGCTCGCGCCGGCTCGCCACCACCGGCAGCCCTCAACCAGCATCTGTTCTACGCCTACCTCTACATTGGGCTTTATCACGAAGCCAACGGAAAGACGAAGGCCGCCCGTACGAACATCGTCCAAGCCGCTAACCACGAAGTCGGCCATTACATGTGGCATGTGGCACGAGTACACGCGCAACGAATGAAGGTTGAAGATTCGCGAAAGTGATTCCCACGGCGCCCACCATCTCTGCCGGCAATGGCTGGCTTTCACCGGTCGTTTCTCTCGAATTGGCTTGGCCTAGCAGCCCGTGGTGAAAGTATACGTTGCGAAAAATCGGGTACAGCCAGCCAATTCGCTCCAGGCTAAGTGGTTCGTTTCGACGGCTGTGATGGGGAGCGAATAGGTGGCAGTCCTGGCAGTCCCCATTTTTCGCTCCTGCAGCACTCTTGCCACGTTCCCGTCGTAACCAACGGCCGCAAGTCTCGGCAGAACGACCGCCGGGCCGTGCGATACGGGACCTGGAACTTATCGCTTGCTCACGCGCGCGGCTCCGCCGAGGGCAATGGATCGCGCCGCTACATCCTGACGGCAGGTATTTGCGTCACTCCTACCGGCCAGTGGTGAGAAATGCGCTCTTAGCATCAACGTTCTCTCAGAGTCAACATTTCTTGTACCCAATAGAACACTCGCTGCATCCAAACGGGTGTGCATAGAAGTTTCGGAAGTGGCCACGACCGAGAATCGACACCAAGCTAAAAGCTGGCAAGGAAAAGGAGAAAGTCATGAGGAAAAACCTCCGAAGTTTCGCGCTGGTTTTGGTGCTGGGTCTGGCAGCCTTGCCTGCTGTCGCCGCAGCCACCAGCGACCTGACGCAGCTCGAGCGCCAAGTGCGCCACGAGCTTGTTTTGCTGCCGTATCACAACGTGTTCGACAACTTGGAATTCCAGGTAATCGGTGAGATGGTCACCCTATCGGGCCAAGTCGTGCGGCCCACAACGAAGACCGCCGCCGAGAGAGTTGTTGCCAGACTGGAGGGCGTTTCAAACGTCGACAACCAGATTGAGGTGCTGCCTCTCTCGACACACGACAGCCAGATTCGCTACGCGGTTGCGCGAGCGATTTACGGGCATCCGATGCTCAGCCGTTACGGCTTGGGCTCGAGGCCCAACATTCATATCATTGTCAACCGCGGTGACGTCACCCTTAAGGGTGTGGTTGCCCGAGAGTCGGAAAAGACCGTGGCCTTTCTGCAGAGCAACGGTGTATCCGGCGTGTTCTCGGTAACCAACGATCTTCAGGTCGAGCGTCCGAACAAGAGCTGAAATCGCTTATTCCCTTCCCCGTCGCAGTTCAGCCCGGGTGGCCTAAGAGCAAGCTACCCGGGCGTAGTTTTTTTGTGGCCGTCACGTGAGCGAGCCGTCCCGACTGCGGAATGTAAAACCTACGCAAAAAACCAACTTTGTTGAATCACAAACCGGTCACCAGCCGTCCCTCTGGTAAGAAGTCAAAACTGAGGAGGAAGAATCCGTGCATACACCGTTCATTCGCATCCGCAACCGCATGATCAACGTCGCAGCCATTTCGTACGTTCGTCTGTACGAGGACCTTGACCGAATCGATATTCGGCTGCTGGGTCCCGCTGCCGACGTTTCCCAAACAGTTACGGTGGAAGGGGAAGAGGCCGCTCCCGTTCGCGATTTCTTTTTTTCTTCCGGGATCGTCGGGGATTTGCGGCCTGTTCAATCCGAACCGCTTCCCGATTCCGAAGCCGTATTGGTAGGGGTCAACTGAGCGTAACGCCGCGGCCCTAGCCGCTCCCGCAACGCAAGAAAAACTGTACCGAAAGCGCTCTCGGTTGCATCTAATGAGTGTCGCGGGTTAGGAGAAGAAGGAGCAGGGACCATGAAACGTCTGAGCTTAGTGATGTTATTGACCGCAGCGCTGGCAGTCTCGCCGAGCGCCTTCGGCAAAGTCGAGAAGAAAGAGGCAAAGAAGCCCAAGGAAGACGTCGAGGCGATTGGTGAGCGGAACGTCGGTAAGGGCGTCAACTTCTATTCGATCGAAAAGGAAATCGCGCTCGGTAAACAGCTGGCAGCCGAGGTGGAACGCAACGCGAAGATCGTTGACGACCCTGTCATCTCCGAGTACGTCAATCGAGTCGGACAGAATCTGGTTCGCAATTCAGACGCTCGCGTGCCGTTCACGATCAAGGTCATTGACAGCGACGAGATAAACGCCTTCGCGCTGCCGGGCGGGTATTTCTATGTCAATTCGGGCCTGGTCAAGCTGGCCGGCGGCGAGGCCGAGTTGGCCGGAGTGATGGCCCA
Source organism: Bryobacterales bacterium (assembly GCA_965248205.1). Taxonomy (GTDB): domain Bacteria; phylum Acidobacteriota; class Terriglobia; order Bryobacterales; family UBA6623. Next base: position 4,976,030 of record CBDFIS010000006.1, on the reverse strand, counting down.
CGAAATCGCCCATGTGGCGGCGAGGCACGGAACGAAGCAAGCCACCAAAGGTCAAATCACGAACCTAGCCACCATCCCCTTGATCTTCCTCGGTGGCTGGACAGGCTATGGCATACGCCAGGCGGCGGGCCTAGCTGTTCCCCTGACCTTCTTAAAGTTCTCCCGCAACTTCGAACGCGAGGCGGACTTTCTCGGCGTGCAATATCTCTACAAGACGGGGTACGATCCGGCTTCGATGATCCAGTTCTTCGAGCGCCTCAAAGCACAGAAAAAGAAGAAAACCAGCAAGAGTAAGATCGCCAAGGTGTTCAAGACGCACCCGCTGACTGAAGATCGCATCAAGCGAATCCAGAAGGTGATCGATGAGCTACTTCCCGATCGGGCGGAGTACGCCGTCAACACAAGCGAGTTCGACACGGTCAAAGCACGCCTGACGCAGCTTCAGGCCGGGCATCGAAGTCGAAGGGAAGAACTGAACCCCGACCGCCCGACTCTCAAACGCAAGCCCCCCAGCGGCAAGATCCCCACCGAGGATGACGGATCTCCCGCAGGCGGCGAAGAAAGCGAAGACGAGCGGCCGACCTTGAAGCGGCGCGTGGCGCGAGTCTCGGACTGAAGGCGCCATGCGCGTTTCGGACGGCGAGACTACCAGGGCTGGTTCACCCGCGGGTCCCTTCCAAAAGAAGCGAGCACGCGCCATACTGTCTTTATGATGCGGCGGATCACAGCCGGGAGGTTTCGCGCTCTGCTGTTGCCGGCTGTCGGCTTGATCGCGGCTGCGCTGGGATTCGGCCAGGCGGGCAGCGAAACCCGTAGCCCCGCAGCAGGGGATGCCCCTCCCAATCCGGTCCTTGTGGAGCTGTTCACCTCCGAAGGCTGTTCGAGCTGCCCCCCGGCCGACGTTCTGCTCGCAACCCTAGAACGCCTTCAACCCGTTCCTAACGCCCAAATCATCACGCTAAGCGAGCATGTGGACTATTGGAATTATCTGGGTTGGAAAGATCCCTACTCGTCGGCCCAGTTCAGCAATCGGCAGGGCGGATACAGCAGGACTTTACGGCAGGCTCCGGTGCTCACGCCCCAGATGATCGTAGACGGCCGTGAAGTGTTTGTGGGTAGCGATGGGCCGCGATCCCAGCAGGCAGTGGCGCGAGCTGCTGAGGCGCCCAAAGCGACTATCCGGATTACCCGTCCGAGAGAGGATGAAGGTTCTCCGGACAAGACGGTACCACTGACCATCACAGTGGAGGGTCTACCGGATACCGCGCGCGGACGCGTGGACGTGATGCTGGCAGTCCGGGAAAACAACCTCCGAAACTCTGTCCGGCGCGGGGAAAACGCCGGCAAACAATTGGAGCACCAATCAGTGGTGCGTCACCTCAGCCGGGTCGGAACCATCCAATCCCGAAAGGCCCAGCCGAGTTCGATTGAAGCCTCGGTGGAGTTGGATCCTAAGTGGGACCGCAACCACCTCCAAGCAGTCATCTTCCTTCAGGCGCGCAAGACGCGCCGGGTCGTGGGAGCGGCCGTAGTGGACTTGGCGGTCAGGTAGCCGTTGTCCCCCCGGGGCTCCGAGCCAGTCGGTCACTGACTGCTGCTTCTGACTGAATTGATCCTCGCGACAAGGCAGTTGCTTCCAAGTTTGGAATAGGTAAATCTAAGAGTGGGCCAGGACCTCGGGCAGCGGGGCCGAGCCTTCCCGGTGAAGAATAAGCGCCCCAAGCCGCGAAACCCCTATGTCGCCCCGGCGAAGGGCCGCAGCGGAGCCGGGCCCATGGAGGATCGTCGTAAGCCGCGAGGTGGCCCCCGCAATACCTTCCGAGAAGATCTGGAAAACTGGGAAGAAGAGAAGGAGCGGCAAACGGATGAGAGTCCGACCGCGGAGGATTCTGTCTAGCTCCGCGGCTGCTAACTGCTGAGCTGGGAATCTAAGACTTCAACTACACCCGGCGAGGTTGGGATCTAGCTAGTCTAGGAGCCCGTGGTAACAGTAGACTACGCGAGAAATCGGGTACAGCCAGCCAATTCGCTTCAGGCTGAGTCGCTTGTTTCGAGGGCCATGACGGCGAGCGAATTTTCGCTGCCGCGCCACCTTTGCCACGGGCTGCTAGTGGGCTCCCTAGTTAGCGATCGTGATTTGTGTGCGCGCGCTGAGGTCGATCGTGTTTCCGTAAACCAGGGTGGGTGAACTTACGAACTGGAAGGGATAACCGACCTCCACCTCAATACCCTCCCATACAGCGCCACACCCGCCGGCTGGTCGATAATCGCTGCGAAGAGGAAGAAGAAAGACAACGAAACAGATCGGCTGACGCCGGGCAGGTTGACGCGCATTGCGCTGGTGGCGCAAGCCATCACGAGAAGCACCACGAACGATTCCCAGTTCGGCTCACCCGGGTGACCGGCCAACCTGACCGCCACCGCGAAACCAACCGCTACAACAAAGAGAAAGTAGAGCGTAGAGAGAGGGGAGGGTTTCTTTGACTTCGCGTTCCTATCCGCAGAGCCGTTGGATACGACTCTGAAACGTCGCTCGCCACGGTGTGGCAGAGGAGGGGTATTGCGCAAGGCGGCGGTGGGTAAGCGCTCGGAAGCCATTCTCTGCTCTTGTCTCAGGCTAATCCCCGAACTGGACCTCCCAGCTGGCTGGAAAGTCTGTCGCCGCCAACGCGCCTATCTGTGCGCAACGCGGGCGGGGATGTCCGTGTAATTCCGCACCACCCCGCACGAAGGTTTCCCGTCGACGGCGACGCGCGCTTCGTATTGACAGCCATCTCACGCACTTCGTCTCGCTACGTGGTGAGAAAGGCGAGCTAGACGGAATTGCCGGAGCTTTGTCTTCTTGTCTCACGGGCTAGTGAGCACTACCGGGGGGGATAGCTTACTAAGAGGGAGGACCTAACGAATGTTGTTGCTACACGTAGTATGCGTGTGACGGAGGGCTTAATCAATGGCCCAAGAGTTATATAAAGCCGCTTGTCCCGGGCAGTACCCCCGAGGTACCTAAGTGCCCCCCAGGACCCCAGGTATTTACCTTAGTTAGCGACGGCGGCTTGTGCGGCAGGTGGGTGTAAGGCCTGACTAATCAACGATCAAGGTACCTGCTGGAAAGGAACGGCGTGGCAGAACTTGGACCTCGCCACCGACCGGACCGTCAAAGTCGCCTACCGAATCATGGAAGACGGCAGCAAAGGGATGCAGCAGTTGCGTGCCGAAACCGTGCAGGCTTCACGTCACAAGGCCGCCCTCCCACGCGCGCCACTCCCTCGCACCCCAGCGCCCTGTGACTCAGGCCGAAACTCAACCCAGAGAAACAGCGGACTTCGTAGCAGCAGGTCAGACCCGCGACGGCTGCAAAGGCCACGACCCGCGCCCGGGTCACGAGAACATATACAGGGGTGTGGCTTCGGCGACGGCGACGGCGCCTTCGCCTTCGCCCTCCTCGGCGCCTGTCTCGCCGGCGGAGCGGTAGTACATGCCGCCTTCACCGAGGAAAATCTCCAAGTCGGCGGGCCGCGGCAGCACGCCCTGGATCAAGGCCTCGGAAAGAGGGTCTTCGACGTATTTCTGCAGAGCACGTCGCAACGGGCGAGCACCATAGCTGCGATCGCCGCACGTCTCGTCGAGGATGTACTTGGCCATGTCTTCATTCAAGCGTATGTGGATATCTTTGCGGGCCAAGTTCTCATTGATCTGTTCGACCATGAGGTCGATGATCTTGAGCAGATCGTCGTCGGTCAACGAAGAAAAGATGATAGTTTCGTCAATGCGATTGAGGAACTCGGGGTTGAAAATGCGTTTGACCTCGCTGAGCACTTCGTCGTGAGCCTTGGCGTCGGTGGCATCCTTCGAGCGGCTTTCGAATCCCATCCGTGCCCGTTTTTCCAGGAAGCGCGCCCCGATGTTCGAGGTCATGATGATGATCGTATTCTTGAAGTCGACCGTGTTGCCCAAGCCGTCGGTCAACTGGCCATCCTCGAATACCTGCAACAAGATACTGAACAGATCCGGGTGGGCCTTTTCGATCTCGTCGAGCAGGATGACCGAATAGGGCGCCCGTTTAACGCGCTCGGTCAGCTGGCCGCCCTCTTCGTATCCCACGTAGCCGGGAGGCGAGCCAATCAACTTCGAGACCGAGTGTTTCTCCATGAACTCCGACATGTCGAAACGCACGAGCGACTTTTCACTGCCGAAGAGACACTCGGCCAGCGCGCGCGCCACTTCGGTTTTACCAACGCCGGTCGGACCCAGGAACAGGAACGACCCCGCCGGCCGAGTCACCGATTTCAGACCGGCCCGCGATCGTCGTATGGCCCGTGCCAGGGCTGATATGGCCGTGTTCTGGCTGACGACGCGCTTGTGAAGCTCCTCCTCGATGCGGAGGAGTTTGGCCATCTCCTCTTCCTTGATCGAGGTCATCGGCACGCCGGTCCAGCGCGCCACGATATCCTCGATATCATCCTTCGTCACCGAGGCCGTAGCGGTGTCGTCGAGGTTGTACTTCTCTCGCAAGACACGGAGGTTCTCGCGTTCCTTGCGCTCTTCATCAGAATAGAAGCGCGCCTTTTCGAACTCGTGGTTGGCAATCGCGTTTTCCATGCGGTGCACGATGAACTTGATCCTCTTGTGCACTTCGGCGATCTCGCCGGGCATCGTCGTCTGGCGAAGCTTGACACGCGCACCGGCTTCGTCCAATAGGTCAATTGCCTTGTCGGGAAGGAAGCGATCGGGGATATACCGGCTCGAAGTGTAGACCGCGCCTTCGATCGCCTCATCGTTATAAGCCACCGCGTGAAACTTCTCGTAGCGATCCTTGATGCCAAACAGAACCTTGACGGCTTCCTCTTCCGTAGGCGGGTTGACCTTGACAGCCTGGAAGCGCCTCTCCAGGGAGCGATCTTTTTCGATGGATTTGCGAAACTCGCTGGGAGTAGTCGCTCCAATGCACTGGATTTCACCTCGCGAAAGCGCCGGCTTGAGGATGTTCGCGGCGTCCAGCGAACCCTCGGCCGAGCCGGCCCCTACCAGGGTGTGCAGCTCGTCAATGAAGATGATCGCGTTCCGATTCTCCATCAACTCTTTCATGATGGTCTTCAAGCGCTCTTCGAACTGGCCGCGATACTTTGTGCCGGCCACAATCAGCGAAAGGTCGAGCGCCAGGATACGGTGTTCAGCCAAAAACGAGGGCACGTCCCCTTCGGCGATGCGCTGCGCCAGCCCTTCGACGATCGCCGTCTTGCCGACGCCGGGTTCACCGATCAAAACAGGGTTGTTCTTCGTTCGCCGACACAGGATCTGAATGACGCGTTCGACTTCGTTTTCCCGTCCGATGAGCGGGTCGAGATTATTGTCAATCGCCGCCTGAGTGAGATCACGACTAAACTCGGCCAGCAGCGAACTCTCCTTCGGCCGGTTCGAGAGCAGCTTTTCGGACTGAGAGCGAGCGAGTTCTTCGCGAATCGTCGCCAGACGGAGACCGCGCTCATGAAGGATTTCCGCTGCGAAGGATTTTTCTTCTCGCAGCAGACCCAGCAGCAGGTGCTCGGTGCCGATGTGTTTGTGAGAGAGACGCTCGGCCTCCTCGGCCGCGTAAGCCAACACGCGTTTGCACTCGTGGCTTAGGGGCAGATCGACCGACGTGGAAACTTTTTCACGGACAGTCGTGCGCGCTTCGATTTGCTTGCGGATCGACTCCACCGCCGCGTGGGATCGCAGGAACCGGTTGGCAAGAGCCTTGTCCTCTCGGATTAGCCCCAGCAGGAGGTGTTCGGTTTCGATATAGGGACTGCCGAACTGGCTGGCTTCGTAGCGCGCGAAGAAAATTACTCGTCGCGCCTTCTCCGTGTAGCGTTCGAACATGCCGTGAACCCCCCGACCCCCACAGCGGATCAGGTCCTCTCTTCCTCATCATATCAGCCTTCCGCGGACCAGCGCCCGACTGAAAGCGGTTCGCGCATTTACGAAAGATGTCCGAAGGGAAAGGACCGGAGCGGCCCTGTTGAAAAGGCGAATGAGAAACAAAGATGGGTTAACGGGGGCCTGACGCAGACGGCTAAACTATTGATTTCTCGGGCTGTCCAACGACTGCGACAAGACTGCGGGGGCAGGCCGCTGCGCCTGTCCAGAGAGATTCCTGCCGTGTTTGGTCGCAGGATCGAATGGGACGCTGGTGAATCTCACCGCTTCAGGCGGATGTCTCGAAACTCGATGGTCATGGGCGGCCCCGCGTGAAGTTGCAGTCCGATGATTCCTCGGTCGATGCGCTTAAGGGCTTCGTGGTCGATCACTTCCGATGCCATCCTTCCGTTGATCGTGAAGAATAGACGGTGACCGCGTGCAACGACGTGGACCTCGTTCCAGCCGTGCTTCCTGAGGTCCTGTGCTGTGAGGGCACCCTCAATCCGCGTGATGTGTTTTTCTCCTCCGTCGTCGATCACCACACGGTGTCCGCGCTCGACGAGCACTGACCCGCGCCGCGTGCCATGAAAGTCCCACGCCCCGAGCACGTCAGGCCCGATGCCAACATGCCCCAAGTCCGCGTGGTAGCCCTTCACTCGATGGGATTCGGACTCGCCCAGTCGGCCTCGGATATGTATGCCCGAATTACCCGGGGTGCGAAACCGATAGGAGAGTTTCAGCTCAAAGTCTCCAAGATCAGCGGCCGTCCAGATGAGATCCGATCCTTTGCCGTCGCTGCTCCCTACGAGCAATCCGCCCCGCACCGACCAGGCAGCCTTTTGCTCCGCTGGTAGGACCCGCCAGCCGTCGAGGCTCTGGCCATCAAAAATCGCACTGAAACCGCCGTGATCCGCCGCGATCGCCGAGGCTATAGCAACGCCCAGACAAAGCATCGTGACAATCGCTCGTTGCTTCAATGGATTCGCGCAGTCCATGATCGGGAGCTTCCGTCAGGCGATCTGGGTAGCGTAGGGTAGTGCCCGGACAAGGACGCCCGACACATCTTATCGCCGGTTGAAACAGACGTTCACAAATTTACAGCACGGATCTGTTCGTTATCGATGCGGAAAACTCGATCACATCGCCGGGCAAGCGTCAGGCTGTGGGTAGCAATGACGACCGTGAGCTTTTGAGTGCGCGGCAAACCGACCAACAAATCCATGATGGCTTTGGCGTTGTCGGCGTCCAGATTACCGGTCGGCTCGTCGGCCAAAACCAACTTGGGTTCGGTCACCAGTGCCCGCGCAATCGTGACGCGCTGTTGCTCGCCTCCCGAGAGTTCCCCGGCGCGGTGGGACGCTCGGTCCGCAAGACCCACGCGATCGAGCCAGGGTTTGGCCTTGGACTCGGCTTCCCGACGGGCGGTCTCCCCGATCAGCAGCGGCATCATGACGTTTTCGAGGGCCGTGAACTCAGGTTGCAGATAGTAGCTCTGCCACACGAATCCGATCTCTTGATTGCGGATGCCGGCCAGCTCCGTGTCCGAAAATCCTGAGAGCGGTTGCAACTCGAAATAAACCTCCCCGGCCGTGGGACGGTCGAGCGCGCCGAGTAGGTGCAACAGCGTGGATTTCCCCGCGCCCGACTCCCCAATGACAGCGACACTTTCGCCAAAGTAGAGTTCAAGATTTAAGCCGGAAAAGACGGTCAAGTCAATGGCGCCGCTGCGATACGTTTTGGCGAGGCCTTCGACTCGAACAATTGTTTCCGCCATGGTGAATCGTTTGTGTTTCTGGCCGGCAAGAGTGCCGGCCGGAACTTTCAACTGGGACCGCCATGAGTGGCGGTCGCTACCAGGTTAACTCGCACCTCTTACGAGCGGGCAATCGTGGGGCTGGTTTTGCCGCCGAGGCTACTCCCTTTCTTCGCCTGAGAGATGAAGCGGAAACTATTGCTGGGCGGCCTCATCTCTGGACCGCTCGCTCAACTCGCGGCTCGGTGCTCGGATTTTTGTGTCACTCAACTTTCACCAGGGCCTGCTTACAACAGCCCGAGTTGCGAAATTGCTTCGACGACCTCTTGGGTGGTCCGCGAACCGATGTCTACCCGGAAGTCGGCCGGTTCGTAATCAGGCCTGCGCTTCCGATGGAGGGTTTCAAACGCCGCGCGGTCCCGGGCCAAGGGCCGCTCATCGTTGTCGGACACACGCTCCCACAGTTGTTCAACCGTTCCATCGAGCCAGATAGAGACCCCGAATCGTTCAATCGTCGAGCGGTTCCTGGCATCGACAAAGGTACCGCCGCCGAGCGCGACGACCCTGGCCCGGCCTTGTTTAATGAGGTCCAACTGACTAACCAAGGCCTGGCTCTCCAGCGCGCGGAAGGCAGGCTCTCCCAACTGCTCAAAGATCTCTACAATTCGAGATCCCGCATGCCGCTCAATCTCAGAGTCGAGATCGACGAAATCCCACGCCAATCTCTCGGCCAGCAGTTTCCCGACGCTGGTTTTCCCGCAACCCATGAAGCCCACCAGATAGATCCCCGGTGAATTCTTCAGCTTGGCGTGCATCGCTACGGTTCTCGGCCCGGCGCCGTCGGAGCGGGGTTCATCTTCGCGAGGCGTCCGTAGAAAGCGCCGGGGAAAAGGCGGGCTAGAGCTACAAGTACCCAGCTGATCCGGGGCGTCACCACCGTCCGCTTTCCTTGGCGGAGCCCTTGGAGAGTGGCCTGGGCACACTGTTCCGCCGTGATCATAAACCTGCGCTGGCCGGCCACCTTGTCGGGGATTGTTCCCTGGAGAACGTTCTCGCGGAACGACGTGTCGACATACCCCGGGCAGACACACAGCACGTGAATGCCCGCCGCGCCCAGCTCCATTCGCAAGGCGTCTGAGAATGCGTTGAGGGCAAATTTGGACGCCGAGTAAAGAGAGAGCCACGGCAAGGGTACCTTGCCCGCGATAGAGCTGACATTCACGATTGCTCCCCCGCGGGGAATCAGGGGCTTTAGGCGGCGCACCAATTCAACAGGCGCCAGGAAATTCAGCTCAAACATGCGCCGAACCAAGTCAGGCGGAGCTTCAAACGACGGCGCGTACAACCCGACCCCCGCGTTGTTAATCAGGATGTCGATGGTGGAAACTCGCCGTCTCGTTTCGTCACAAAGCGCGGTGATCGACCTCGGGTCTTCGAGGTCGGCCGGTATGACGATCGCGTCGGCCGGTTGAACCTCGCGGACGACGGCTTCCAGGCGGTCGAGTGACCGCCCGGTAAGGATGAGCCGCGCTCCTTCGGCGGCGAAAAGCTGGGCGCAGGCGCGACCAACTCCGGAAGAAGCACCGGTGAGAAATACGGTCTTGCCCTTGATCTGCACAGCCGTTGCCTGCCGGCGGACGAGAAGCAATAATGTAGCATGGCCGGGGAGGGTCTGCTACCGCTGTTTCCGCTCGAAGTAGTCCTGTTTCCCGGCACCCAGTTACCGCTTCACATCTTCGAGGAGCGCTACCGGCTGATGATAGGGGAAGCCATTGATCGACATTCCGAGTTCGGTGTCATCCTACAAACCGGAGGGAAGCTCGCGTCGATTGGTTGTACGGCGATGGTGGAGCGCGTAACACAGCGCCATGACGACGGGCGCTTCGATGTAGAAACTCGCGGTCGGCAGAGGTTCAAAACCGTGTCGCTCGACGAAAGTCTCCCCTACCTCCAGGCCCGGGTCGAATACTTCAAGGACACCTCGCAAGCAGCGGCCGACTCGGAAAGCCTCCAGCTTGCTCTCGATCTCACGAACCATGTAGCCGCAATGCTCCAGATCGAGCCACTGAAGGCTGACGCCTCGGTGCCGCAACCCAGCTTCCACCTGGCCCACGCTCTGCCTCTTGAAGTCTCGTTCAAGCAGAGCTTGCTGGCTCGGAAGTCGGAAGCCGAGCGACTCGCTGACCTCGCCGAATACCTACCCAAAGTAATCGAGCGGCTGGAGCTCGCCCAGCGGGTCCGCAGGCAGGCAGGAACTAACGGCCGCGGCCGGGCGAACTAACGGGCTGTCCTGGAGACGAGTTCACTATGGATCCGGAATTGTCGGGCTTGACAGCCCAACACAGCACGCTGAAAGCTTGCGCCACGTCGCCAGTGCGATGGCAACGTTTTTGTCTGGGACAGCTTACTAGCGGTCCGCGACAACGAGGCGTGTCCCTCTGTTTACGAAACGAACTCCAATCGGCCCTCAACTAGCTGGGCGCGGCGGGAGAACCGTTCAGCCAGAGCTAGGCTATGGGTCACGAACAGGAGAATCGTCTTCTCTTCCTCGTGCAGCTCGAGCAACAGGTCGGCGACGGTGTCGGCCGTGCGGCGGTCAAGGTTTCCGGTCGGTTCATCCGCCAAAATAACCGGCGGCGAGTTGATCAGAGCCCGGGCGATCGCCACTCTTTGGCGTTCCCCGCCGGAAAGCTCCGCCGGGCGGTGCTCCAGACGATCGGCGAGGCCGACCCGGTCGAGAAGCCGGCGCGCGCCCTGCTCCGCTTCTTTGCCCTTGAGGGTAGAACCCGGCGCCATCGTGGGAATGAGGACGTTTTCAAGCGCCGAGCACTGTGGCAGCAGGTGGTGGTCTTGGAACACAAACCCGATTTGTTGGTTGCGGAATGCCGCCAGCTCTCTTCCAGGCAGCGCGAACGGGTTGCGGCCATCGAGCGTGATCGTTCCACGGGTGGGCGTCTCCAGCGTGCCGATCATGAACAGTAGTGTGCTTTTCCCTGATCCGGAAGGCCCCATGATGGCCAAGGCCTCGCCCCGGCTCAAGGAAAGCGACACGTCGCGAATGACGACCAACGGTTCGCCGGGAGTGGGGTATTCCTTCGAAAGCCCGGTCAGCTGAAGGTTGGGTTCTGTCGTGGTCATCTGTAGCAGGAAGGCGCGCAAGAATGCTGGGGACACGCACCGGGAGCAACGCGGTGCGTGTGACGAACCTGCAACCGCGGGGCGGGCAACACCAAACTAGCCAGATGGCGGCACGAGTGCCTGTCCCCGTGATACCAGCGATTTTTTCACACCTTGCAGCCCCCATTTTTTCACACCTCGCCGCCTGCGTGATTCGTTTTCTCAACTAGTCCACCAAAGCCGAGGACACTACGTAGGCCGTTTCATGAACTCGGTTACGAATATTTAAAGGCCAGGTGGACGATCGGGAACTTCGGGCACGGCATGCCGCTCCCCTACATTTCCGGGCACCGGCTGGAGTTCCGCCATAAGCTCGCGGTACTGTTTGCGAGCACGCTCCACGGAGTAGTCGCGTTCCACGAGGGCGCGCCCAGCGCGGCCCATTTCGATGCGACGCGCACTATCATCAAGCAACTGGCTAACGGCCAGCGCCAGGCGGCCCTCTTCGCCTTCGCCGGGTTCGACCAATACACCGCACGAAGGCGGCAGGGCCTCTTCGATCGCACCGGCACGGGAACTCACAACAGGCGTCTGCATGGCTAGAGCTTCTACCAGAACGAGGGGAATCCCCTCCTCACGAGAAGTGATCAGCAGCAACGACGCGTCGGCTAGCGTCTGCGCCATATCGTCGACACGTCCGACAAGGGTCACTCTTCCGGCCAGGCTCCGTGTGTCAATCAATCTCCGCAGACGATCCTCTTCGGGCCCGTCTCCAGCGACGACAAAATGGTAATCGCCGGCAGAAGGCAGCCTCTCCAGCTCGCTCGCCACGTCCACCAGCAACCGGGCACGCTTTCGAGGAACGAGCGCCCCCGCGAAAAGGACAACCTTCGTCCGGTCAGGGACGTTGAGGTGGCGCTGGAGCTGGCCCGGCTGGTAGCGGTCGGGGTCGAATCGCGCCAAATCCGCTCCGTTTCGAATCAAACGGACCTTTTCCGGCGGGGTGGCCATGTCGATCAGTCGCTGGTGGCCGGCCCTGGAGATAACGACGCGCCGGTCGAGATGCTCGGCGACCTCCAACGTCGCCGAGAAGAAGTCCCAGTCCTGGTCGACGTTGTGAAGAATATCGATCGCGACCGTGGCGGGCCGCTTTTTCTTGATCGCGGGAAGAACACTATAGGCGGCCGAGGAATTCTGTATGACCAAAACATCGAACGCCCAATTCAGCGCCATCGCGTACAACAATCTTCGGCTGTGCTCCGCCGGCGCAAGCTGCGCAGCGTCGTAGACGTGGTCCACGTACTTTTCCCAATCGGGCCGCAGGCGAGAGTCATCAGATTGAGTAGCGATCAAGAAAACTTCGTACTGCTGTCTGTCAAGCTGACCGGCAAACTCCAGTAGGACATTCTCCGCTCCGCCGAAGCCCAAATGAGGAATGAACAATGCCAGCCTGCGCCGGTCCGCTTTAGGTTGGGGAGGTATGTAGTCGAGCCTCTCGATCAACCCGCCGTCGATAAGAACAGACTTGGGCTGAAATTTCAGATAGAAACTCAAGTCAAAGACAGGGCGACCCGCGAGCTCGTTGACGCGCTCTTTGAGGCGTAACGGAATCAACCGCGCAGCTGATCGCAGCGGGTGCTGCAGCCAAGCTTCCCAGGAGAGGACTTCGGCGTTTTGCAAGTGGTGGAAAAGCCGGTCGAGAAACGGGACGATGCCGAGTCGCGGGTCAGGAGTGGATCGTTTGGACTCCGTTCTGTTACCCTCTGTCCGGTCTGGACTCGGTGGAACCGGTTTCCGGACTCGCCGTCCCGCGATTGCCGGCGCCACCGAGGGGTCTCGGCAAGGCCAAGGCAGACGCCGAACCTCGCCTGATTCTTTCGGCTCCTCGCGGGCGACGGCGTCGCGGGAGACTCCCAGCGGGCCGGCACACTCCCTTACCGAAGGAGGAGGAGCTTCTCCGGTGTCGGTCCAGGTGACCCAGTCAGCGCTCTGCAGCCCCCAGATGCACTCTTCGGCCGTCTGAGCAAGTAGGGGACGGTCACCCCTCATCCACAGAAAGCAATCTGCTTTGGACTTCGCCAGCGCCGTCTTCTCGTCGACATTCAGTAGGACCTGATAGTCACGGACCGTCTGGTTTTCAAACAACGGCGCAGCAGAGCCGTGTACCACAAAGCAGATTGATGGCGACCATTCTCTCTTGACCCTCAGCCTGCCCCCGGGGGACAGCAAAGCGGGCCTCGTCTCGCACATGTGGGCCCAGTTTGATTCGTGGTGCTCTAGCCCCCGATAGTGATGTCCGCGACCGTGGGTACGATAGGCGAACAGCGTTTGGGGGATATAGTGTCCGTACCAACCTTTCTCGCCCAGATGTAGGGAGAAATCCCAGTCTTCATAGCTCCATCGAAGCCACTCATCATAGCCCCCGACGTCTTCCCAAGCTTCGCGGAGCACCAAGATGCAATGGGCCATAAAATTTTCATTCAGAAGCCGGTACAGGTTGTATTCACCTGGATACTCGATGTAAGTTCTGTCCCCAAAAACCCGGTAGTCGAAATAGGCGAAGCCGGCGTCTGGATGCGCTTCCATCTCGGCGAGGCAAACGTGCATCATCGTCGGCGCAAGCAGATCGTCGCTATCGAGGGGGACAAGATAGCGCCCTCGGCTATGGCGGAAACCGGTGTTGCGCGCGGCGGCCGGTCCGCGGTTTTCTTGGTGACGGACGACTGTAACCCGGGGAAGCTTCCGTTGCTCGATGTTCTCCAAAATTCGTAGACTCTCGGAATCGTCGCTGCCGTCATCAACGACGACGACCTCCCACTCGGTGTGGGTCTGTCGCCTCACGCTGGCGATGGTTTCCTCGACCAGCGGCTTCGGGTTGTAGCAGGGAATGACGACGGAGACGAGATCTGATGCGGACATCTGAGCCTAGGGGATTACGTTAGCAGAGGGACGAAACCGACTGCGGACCGCGCCTCAGCTTTGTCGTTCACCTGGCCGGCAGGATTGCCGGCCGCTACGTGAAACCTGGACCGCCAAGAGTGGCGGTCACTACCTATGTCCCGGCCTGTCGGGAACAGATGACCGCCGCTGACTTACTGAAAATGGCCTAGCGCCCCAAATGCCGCTCGAGAAACTTGATCGTGGCTGTCTGGAAGTCAGGGCCGGCTGGATTAGCCTTGTCCAGACCGTGACCGGCGTTCTCGACCAGATGGGTTTCCATCGATACGCCAAATGACCTGAGCTTCGCGATGAGCGCCTCGGCTTGCGACACCGGGACGGCCTCGTCTTTCTTGCCGTGGTAGGTGAAGACAGCAGGATCACCCCGGGAAGCATACGTAATCGGGGAAGCTTCTTGTAGGCGGTCGTCGCTCACCAGGCTCAACGCATCTCCTTCTTTGAGACCGAAGAACTGCCGGACGAACGGATGCTCATTTTCTCTCGTGAAAAAGGCACGCCCGTAGTAATTGACGATCGCAGAAACTCGCGTCGACTGCCGCTCGACCGGGTCGTCCGAGTCGAGGTCCCTACGGTCGTCGTGAAGCCCGATCCACAAGGCCAAATGTGCCCCGGCGGATTCGCCCATTACCGCCATGCGGTCCGCATCGATATGCCAAGAGGCGGCCTTATGGCGCACGAACTGTATGGCGCGGGTGACGTCATCCAACTGAGCCGGGTAAGGGGCTTGCTGTGAGAGGCGGTAGTTAACGGAAATCAGCGAGATGCCGGCGTCAAAAAGCCCCTTTTCGAGAAATTCGGGGACGTCCTTCTTGTCCCCTTCCCTCCAGCCGCCTCCGTGGATATAGACCACTGCGGGAGCAAGGCTTCCCCAGTCCCAGAGGTAAGCATCCATCGCGATCAGATGGCCACCGGCTTGACTGTAGATAACGTCCTGGAGAAGGCGGAGCTGTTGGGCGCGCGCTGGAACCGCCAGGAGCAAAAGAATCGGCACCAAGGCTAGTTTCCTCATGTGATCCCTCCCAAAGCTGCTTGCGTCTGGCGAGGCAGGGTGATTCCGCAGAAGAGCCTGGAGGAATAACCCTCTCGGCTAGAAAACTCCCTCCCTCAAGTAGGCGACGATCGCGGCCAGTTCTTCTGGAGCGTAGAAATCACGATAGTCGTCAGGCATGGACGAGCGCTTTCGAGTTTCGACGCTCCGGATCTCATCCCGGTAGAACGTTCGCAGAGGAGACGGAATACTGGCCGCATCGTAAACACGTATCAGTTTGTCCGTTCGCTCCTTGGCGACGCCGGAGACACGCTCGCCTTGCTTGGTGATGACAACGGTTTGCTCGAAGCCCTCGGCGATGGCGGCGTTGGGTGCCAGAATATGCCGGCGAAGCTGCTCCGCCGATTCGCTTTGGGCAACCGCCGCTAGATTCGGTCCGATCGGGGTCCCGTTGCCCTCGAGTTGGTGGCACAGCGAACAGCGCTTCTCATTCGTCAGATCGAAGAAAAGCGAGCGGCCGCTCCGCGCCTGCTCGGACAACAAATCGCCCGGGCGAGCGGCTGATTCAACCTGGACTGCGGTCGAAGTCCCCGGCTTCAGGGATCCCAGACTGATTACGTAGGCCACGATCGACCAGATATCCTCCGGGTAAAGGTTTTCCACAAATGGAGGCATCAAGGTGCCGGGCCGGCCTCCCGCAACGATCGCGAAAAGCTCTTGGGGATCCCAAACTCGATCGTGCAGGGCCGGACCTAGGCCCGAACGGCCTTGCGCGCCATGGCAATACCCGACCGAGCAGTAGCGGGCGAAAACGTCATTACCCCTTGCGATGACCTCGGCGCGCTTCAAATCAACTGTAGTGCCCCGCACGCATGGCACCACCCAACTTATAAGCAACGCGCCCAGGACGAGTCGCTGCAGCACCGCAGTCCCAAAGTACCTGTGACGCGAACTCGCGACGGAGGCGGGCGTAAGAATCTTCGTCCCGAAACGAAGACGGCTGGCGCGCGCAACTAAACTCTTCTGACGCATCACAATCCTTGTTTGAGTTGCTCGCGGTCGGGGTCGAGAAGAATGTGTGCCCTGCACCACGTTATTCAAAGTCCGCCAGGGCGAACACAAAAAGCGTCGAGCCACTGCGGAAATCTTTCGCCTCCGGCCACAACTGGGGGTAGGCGAGAGCAACCGCCGATCCCCAACCGCTCGGCGTGGCGATATATTGCTTGCCGTCTACCGCATAAGAGATAGGAGACCCGCGGTGGCCGGATCCGGTACGAAACGACCAGAGCATTTTGCCGGTCTCGTCGTCCAGTGCGAAAAAGCGGCCTTCCGGATCACCCGTGAAAACCAGACGTCCGGCCGTCGCCAGCTGCGACGCGAGCAATGGATACTTCGAACGGTAAATCCAGCGGCGCTTCCCCGAGATAGGCTCGTAGGCCGCTAGGTGGCCTCCCGCTTCCCCTTTGGGCGGCTTCTGGAACGTAAATATGCCGCCGAAGAAAGGCATACCCTCACGAGCCTTTTCCGCAACGACAGTCAGCATTTGGCACCACTCAATACCCGTCGAATAGAACCAGCCGGTCTTGGGGCTGTAAGCACCGTGATTCCACTGGCGGCCTCCGCCGATCGCGGGACAAATAACGGTCGGCTTTCCGACTTCGGGATCAAGGCGGCCGATCAGATTGCCCTTCTCGTCGATACGCTCGATCCAATTGATGTTCTCGGCGAGCGGCCAAGCGTTGATGAATTCGCCGGTGGTGCGGTCCATCACCCACGTGATCCCTCCCTTGTTGGGGTTGATCAGCAGCTTACGCTTGCGCCCTTTGTAGGGTAGATCGACCAGGACGGCCTCATAGGCCGAATCAAAGTCCCAGACATCGTGGGGAATCTCCTGGTAGTGCCATTCCAATTTCCCCGTGTCAGGATCGAGTGCTATCACGGATTCCGTGTATAGATTCGTCCCCTCTCGATCTCCACCGTAAAAGTCGGCCGCGGGGTTGCCAACGCCCCAATAAAGCAAGTCGAGCTCGGGGTCATAGGAACCGGTTAGCCAAGTGGAGCCGCCGCCGAACTTCCAACTGTCGCCTGCCCAGGTTTCATGGCCTGGCTCGCCTGGCCCGGGTATAGTCCAGAAACGCCATGCCTGGCGCCCGGTCTTGGCGTCGAACGCAGTGAGGTAGCCGCGGTGCGCCATATCGCCGCCCGTCACACCCGTGATGACCTTGTCCTTGACCACCAACGGCGCTCCGTTCGTGCTGCAACCGCACTGCCGGGCGTCCTCGATCTCTACGTTCCAGACTTCACGCCCGGTTTTAGCGTCAAGGGCAACCAGGTGGTTATCCATCGTCCCCATGAAGACCAAGCCGTGGCCAAGGGCGACTCCGCGGTTCCAACTGCCAAACAGCCCAGGGAACTTTTTGGCCCTGGGGTAGTAATAGTGCCAAATCTCCTCGCCCGTCGCCGCGTCGAGGGCAAATACGCGATTCCACGAGCTGGTGATGTACATCACGCCGTCTACCACAAGCGGCGTACATTGCAGGCCACCCTCATCGACACCGGTTTCAAAGGCCCAAACGGGTACGAGCTTCTTGACGTTGTCGCGGCTGATTTCCTCGAGCGGGCTGTATCGCCAGGACCGATAGTCTCGCCCGTAGCTGAGCCAGTTCTGCGGCTCTTTGTCGGCGTTCTGTATCCTTTCCGTGGTGACCTCACCCGCAAAAAGAGGGGCGGTGAAGAAGACGAAGCAAGCTATGGACTGGAGGAGTTTTGCGTTCAATCGATAACTCCTGGAGAGAATCGTCCTCGGCCGGGGCCTGTTGGGAACTGCACGATCACGAAAGACTGTGGGATCGCGAGGCACTGCAGTCATGTCACGACATATTGTAGGAGATTCTTCTTGCGGGGGGTGCGAAGCTAAGCGGGTGGGTAGCGGGACAGGTTGACGGAATCGCACGTAGGGCCGGTTTGAAACCTGCCCGTGGACGGTTCGCGGGACCCGTCGCCCACAAAGAGGGCTCGCGAAACTGTCCCTCTCGCTCTCGGGTGCGAAACGTCGCAACTACTTTTCTAGAAACAGGATTCTGTGGACACGGAACCGGACGGGCTCCTCGTCGGGGATTCTGATCTGTAGGATATTCCGGCGGGGCTGGCTCCTTTTTTGTTTAACGAAACTCCCCCAGTAAAACTGCCGCGTCTTGACGCGAACTGATTCTCCTTGGGGATACACCGAAGCCTCGAGCATCATGGAATGCATCGGGAGAAGAAGCCGGACTTTCCCTCTCTTGGTATCGACCGTTTCAACTTTAACGTTCAGGGCAAAGACCGCCGGAGCCAGTGAAACAGCCAGGATGATTAACCGCGCCAGGAACTTCATCTCACATCTCTCGGGAACTGCACCAAATCGCGGCGTCGGTTCAGCTTTCGCGGAGGTTTACTTCGTGGGCCGCCGGCCGAGCATCCGAACCGACTGAACCTGCCACCGAATTTCTTATCGGCCCGTAATTGAGGATTTGAGACCACCACCGGGGGGGGTGTTAAGGGATTTAGGAATGCGTTCCTGTTGACAAGTGTCGATTGACACGTTACATTCAATCAGTGATCAGGAGCTTTCGCCATCGCGGGCTCAAGTGTTTTTTGAGCGCGGCGACCGCGGCCTGATCCCTACCGATCTGCAGGACCGGGTGGAAGTGATGCTCGCCCAACTCGATGTTGCCGGCTCGGCCGAGGCGATGCGCATTCCCAACTACCGGCTGCATGCACTCAAAGGCGACCTGAAAGGCCACTGGTCGGTGACGGTGAAGGCGAATTGGCGCCTCATCTTCCGCTTTGAAGGGGAGGATGTCTACGACGTTGAGCTTATTGACTACCACTGACGAAAGGAGAACAGCGATGCCTATGAAAAACCCGCCGCATCCGGGCAAAGTCGTGCGCGTTTCGTGTCTCGAGCCGCTCGGCCTAAACGTCACCGAAGGCGCGAAGGTCCTTGGCGTCAGTCGTCAGGCGCTCTCGAACCTAGTTAATGGCCGGGCGAGCATGTCGACCGAAATGGCGATTCGACTCGCCAAGGCCTTCGGTTCTACAACGGAAACCTGGATACGCCTGCAGGCCGCCTACGACGTCGCCCAGGCGCAAGCGCGCGAGGACGAGATCGAGGTGGAACGCTATGAGCCGCAGCCGGCGGCGTAGAGAAGTCAAACTAGAGAGAGGTTGGTCGCCGCTCGACCGCGAGCGGACATACACGGAGGAACCTCGTGGCGTGGATCAAGACCATTGGTGTTGAAGACGCTAAGGATGAGCTGAAGAATCAATACGACACGGCCATGCGTCGAGCCGGGCGCGTGTGGAATATTGTCAAGCTGATGAGTTTGAACCCGAAGACGCTCGCGACGTCCATGGACCTCTACGGCGCGATCATGCACCAGCCCTCTCCGCTCACCCGAGCGCAGCGTGAGATGCTGGCCGTCGTCGTCTCGAAAGCCAACGCCTGCCACTATTGAATTGAGGCCCATGCACACGACCTCCGGGCCGAGGTCGGCGACGAATTGACTGCGAAGGTCAAGCAGGATTGGCGCTCGGCCGGGCTAGACACGGCAACAGGCGCGTTGCTTGCATTTGCTGAAAAGCTGACCAGCCGTCCCGCTGAGATTAGCTCCTCCGATATCGATGATCTCAGACGAGCCGGCTTTTCAGACCGCGCGATCCATGACGCCGTGCAGGTGATTTCCTACTTCAACTACATCAACCGCGTCGCCGACGGCCTCGGAATCGATCCGGAAGAGTGGATGGGTGAGGGACGCTGAGTGGCGAAGGATCGGCGGGATTCGCCGACAGACCCTAGCGGTTAGATTCGCCTCGAACAGTTGTAATCATGGCTGTCAGCGAGACCCGGTAGCGCCCCTGCGATCAGCCTCGTGCCGGCTCCTCTCATACCGATTGCATTATCAGTGCCTAGCACCGCCGAAAATAAGGTGATACCCTTATCGAACTCCCCTTTTCGACGGTCTCATACTGACTCTAGCCGGACTCCTGCGTTTGAAGACAGACTCCGCCTGCAGCCGGATGTGGGCGACCCCGGATGTGTCGGAATTGGGGAGTGGCACAGCCGGCATGGTCCTAGCTCTTGGTCGACTCAGGTTGGAACCGCGCCTGGGTGGTCGTTGTTTTCGGGGCTAACTCATGATTTGCACGAACTGCCTTCGAGAGGTCGCCGACGACGCGCGCTTCTGCACCGAGTGCGGTCATCGGTTACCAGTCAGTGCGAAGGCTGCGAAGTCAGGGATGTGGTGGAAATGGCCCGTGGGAATCTTCGGTGCCGTGATTGTTGCCTGGGCCCTGGCGGAGTGGGTGCCCAATACCGAACTGACACGGTCCCCCGATACGGAGCTCGATCAGGCGATTGATCCCGCTTCTCTTCAGCCTGCCACCTCGGTGGCCGAGCGGGCAGCGCTTACCAACGATCCAGAGGCCGTACCGCAGGTGGAGCGAAAACCGGATACTGGGAGTTGGAAACTGCGCACGAAAGTTTCCTCCTTCGACGACACGAAGGCTATCTATCTTGAGCTGCCGGCGGATCAGCCGCTCTGGGACGCCTCTCTGCCGTTGTTAACGCTGAGCTGCAAAGAAAACTCCTTGCAGGCTTATGTGTTTGGCATCGCACCACAGCCCGACCCTAGAAGTGACCTCTCATCCGCCCGCCTGCGATTCGACAAGGCAGAAGCACAGACACTTAAGATGGTCCGGGCCGTGGCCGACGACGCGCTGTTTTTTCGGCAGCCGCTCGAGATCGTCCGCACCATGATAAATCACGACCAAATGTTGTTTGGTTTCACAAGCGTTGATTCCGAACTCCTCATGGCTACCTTCGACCTGAGGGGCCTAAGCGAAGCGCTCTCGCCCCTGCAAGAAGAATGCGCCTGGGAGTAGCCCGACGCGTTGCAACCCTTGGGAGATAACAGGCCTCGAAATCCCGTAGGTGGGTGAACGGCTGGCAAGCCTCGCCCGCAAGCCGTCTCTATTCTTCAGCCGCCTTCGGGTGCACCACCGGATAGCCCTTTTCTTTCCAGGCCGTCACGCCCCCGAATTGGAGATCGTTGTAACCGTTTTCCTTGAGCAAGGCCGCCGCACGGGAGGCCCGTCCGCCGCGGTTTCAATAGAGTACAACCGGAGGGCCCTTGGGGATCTCCGCCATCCGAGCCTCGAGCTGGTCCATCGGAATGTTCACGTAGCCCTCGATCGTTCCGATTTCCTCCAACTCGGCGGGCTCACGGACGTCGAGCAGGAACACATCTTCGCCCGCATCGAGCCGCTTCTTGAGCGCTTCCACGTCGAGGGGGCGGGGCTCAGGGGGAATATCCATGGCCGGTTTGTTGGCCTGTGCCATTGGGCTTTCGTCGGACTCGGGTTGGGAACACGAAAGCGCTACCGAGCAGCCCGCAAACGCACTTAGAACAAGGGCCCGTCGTGTGATCATGGCGTGTCTCCTTGGTGCACGGGGCACCGCCTGATTCTCCCACTTCGTCGCGCTCGGCGCTATCTATTGAGTCCCGCCTAATACCCCGTCAATCGAAGCAAAGAGAAGACTGCTTCCAGAAGGCAGTAATCAAGCGCGGTTTGCGGCGCATGCGGCGCAGTGCTTTGCGGGCCCGCTCGCTCAGCTCCCCGTAGTCTTTCGGGCAGACGTTCGGCAACTCGTGCTGCTTCCAGTAAGCCCAGATGTACTCCACCGGGTTCAGCTCCGGCGCATAGGGCGGGAGGTACTCGGTTTCGATGTGGCCCTCGGAGAGCTCGATGAACTCCCGCACCAGGCGGCTGCGATGCGCCGGCAGTCGATCCCAGAGGATCAGCAGCGGCCGGTCGATGTGGCGCAGCAGCGCTTTGAGAAAGTGGATCACCTCCTGTTCGCCGATGGCGCCGGGATAGAGCCGGAAGTAGAAGTTGCGCAGCGTCAGCCCCGCCGACACCGAAAGCTTCTCCCAGTTGAAGTTAAACTGCAGCACGGCCGTCTGACCCCGCGGTGCCCAGGTACGGCAACGGTGCGGCTTCTCGCTCAATCCACTTTCGTCGATGAAGATGAGCGTGCGGCCTTCGGTTGGGGCTTTTTTTTAATACGCCGCCAGGTCTTGCGCTTCCAGGTGCGGATCGCCTCTTCGTTGCGCTCGCGCGCCTTTCCGACGGGACGTTGCGGGCTCCAGTTGAGGGCTTGCAGGATCTTCCAGACGTGGCCTTCGTGGTAGTTGACGCCGAACTCATCGGCGACCAGACGAGCTACCCGCGGGCAGGTCCACAGGGGCGTTCGGAAACCGTGGGCTTCGGGGCCTTCCAACAACAGCGACGTCAGGCGTTCGCGTTGTGCGGCGTCTAGCAGCGGCTTGCGTCCGGCGCGCCCGGCTCGACGCAGCCCGGCCGGACCATGCTCGAGGTATTGCCGCCGCCACTCACTGACGGTTTGCCGAGCGACTTTCAGCCGTCTCGCCGTCTCGGACTGATTGTGGCCTTGGTCAAGCAGCCGCATCGCTTCGAAACGGCGCTTCTCCAGCGCCTTGAAATCCCGCTTCACGCCTTTCGGGTTGCCCATACATCTATAGATGCTCCCAGGAACCAAAAGGTGTCAGAATATTATGCGGGATTCAGTAGGCGGGGAGTGGCTCAAGCACGAAGCGCCTGCGGTACTGGAATGAGAGTCCAATCTCGCTCGAGGAGCCGCGGCGCACGACGGCCTCTCCGACGCCAGACCCATCCCCTCCGGGGCAGGTGTATCGCGGGGGTCAAGGGGCGAGCAAATGAGCCGCAAAGGAACTGTTCGCGGCTCACTCCTGTGGCTGTTGCTGCAAGAAATTCAAAAACTGTGCCCCGGCGGGAGAAAACTTCTTTTTGCGGTGGTGAATGATACCCACCGGACGGACCAGCTCATTCGCCTCGATGGCCCGTGCGACCAGGCGCCCCTCCGCGGCTTCTTGCCGAACCGTCCGTTCGGGAAGGATACTTACACCCGATCCGATCGACACCGCCTCTTTGATCATTTGAATGTTGTCGAACTCGAGCACGACTTTGCGGGGTATCCCCTGGTCGCGAAAGAAACGGTCCATGGCCTTGCGAATCGAGAGATCGGGATCGAAGCTGACGAACTCCTGGCCGCCCAGGTCGGCGGGCCGTATCCCGGACTTCGTCGCCAGCGCGTGGTCGGGATGGCAAACCAGAACCATCTTTTCCAACCTCCATGCGATGGCTTTGAGTTCCTTGCCCGGATTGGGATAGCTGACGAGCCCAAGGTCCGCCCCATCGTCGGCTACCGCCTGGTAGACCTTCTCAGGCCGCATGTACTCCAGATGAACGTGTGTTTGGGGGTGGCGATCCTCGAACTGTTCCTTCATCAGCGCCATCTCGTAAAGCCCGATGGAGTAAATCGACGCCACCCGGACAGACCCGATAAGTTCCTTCTTAAGTGCGCCTATCTGTGAGGCCATCTCGTCGTATCGCCAAACGATGTCGCGACACCCCTCGTAGCAAAGCTTTCCGGCGGGGGTCAGTTTGATCGGGCGGCTGGTTCGATCAAGCAAGTCCGTGCCAAGCCGCTCTTCGAGTTGCTTGAGAAGTTGGCTGGCCGCGGACTGGCTTATCCCGTTCAGCCGCGCCCCACGGCTGATGCTGTTTGTCTGGGCGATGTCCCGAAACACCTTAAGGTGACCGACTCGCACCCTCCCATTGTTACATAAGACTGACTTATTTCATACGCCTCTCAACTTCTCATTCATTAATATTCTAGGCGGCCCGAATGCCTACCCGATGTTGAGCAAGCGCTGCGAACGCACCTCCCCCGGCGGCCCGAGCCTAAACGACCGTACAGCGGATGAATGTATAGGGCTGTCTGACCGGTGCGATTGATAAGCAAAACTGGGTAGAATGCCTGTGGCAGGGTGGCAACAAAAGTACTCTGGAGGCGCATCACGGTGTCCAGCATAAGCAGGAAAGGTGATTCAGCGTTCAGATTCTCCTTGGCCGTTGTCGGCATGATGGTCTTGGCCTTCGTGGTCCTGGAGCTCAGCCCGTACTGGCGCCCCGCGACGTTTATTCAGGCCCGACTAGAGGCCACGTGGTCAGCGATCACGGGAGGTGATGGCGTTGCTTTAGAGCGTAAGGTCATCGCCTACAGACGCTCTCCGGAGCGGCCCTACCAAAAAGAATATGATTTCTCCGCAGACTGGTTCACGCGCCACATACCGATCTGGGAGGTGGCATTAGCATCCTACAAGGGGAGATCGGACATTCACTACCTTGAGATAGGTTCTTTAGAAGGCGGCTCCGGGATGTGGATGCTGGATATGCTGGATAATGTCCTGACGCATCCTTCTTCCCGCATGACTGTCATCGATCCCTTCAGACTCCGCGATATCGAGTCTGTATTCTTAGCCAATCTGCAGGAAAGCGGTGCGGCGGATCGTACAACGGTCATCAAAGGGTTCTCTCAAGAAGAGCTCAGAAAATTGCCAGCCCAATCTTACGACATCATCTACGTCGACGGTTCACACAATGCGCGCGATGTTTTGGAGGACGGCGTCTCGTCGTGGAGGCTGCTCAAGGATGGTGGACTGCTAATCTTCGACGATTACGAATGGGTAGACCCCTTTGTTCCTCCGCAGAGAAAGCCGAAGATCGCCATCACCGCGTTTGTACGCTGCTATCGACCGGAGCTTAAGATAATCCATCGTGACTACCAGGTTATCGTGCAAAAGCGATAAAACAGCAATGAAAGCCTGCGAGCCGCCCTACCTGAACGAACGTAACCGCGCGGCTCGCCGACTAGGCTGAGATCTCTCCCCCAAAAAACCGCTAGCGAGGACACCGGCGCTCATCGCGCCCGGGTTGCAGCGTGCGGTGGTACTTCAAGTACGGGGTGGGACTGCCAAATCCTAGACACACTCGCAGCGCACTCGGCGCGTCGCTCCACCAGGCACTGGGGAAGAACTTTCAGCAGAAGATCGCAAGCATGAAGACCTGCCCTCCGGGGGCGGGAATGCTGAGCCCGAAGTTCCTAGAGAAGTAGCGTTCATCGGGTTGGGCCCATGGCCGGATTTCACGAGAGCCTCGTCCGCGGGTTCTTGGTACCTGGTTTTGGATGCACGTTCCCCCTTCTTCCTTCGTCAGCAGTGTATGGAAGGGCTGCGCCTGGTTAGATCACTTTTGGTGCTTGTTGCCTTTGCGGGAGCCGCCTGGGGTGACGATGCCGAACGCCTTTTCAACAAGGGCCGCAAAGCAGCCCGAGCGGGAAGGGACGTTGAAGCCTATGTTTTTTTCCAACGTGCTCGAGCGAGCAACCCGACTGACTGGAGGTACTCACGGGCAGCGGCCGCTATCCAGCCCCGGGCGGCACAGACGTTAGCTGCTTTCGGGCAACTCGACTCGGCGCTGGCGCTCGAGCCCCACAACAGCTATTTGCTCGCTCGTGCACACGCCGAGGACGGAACGCCCTCCGCCGACCTGACCGAAGCCATCGAGCCCCCGCCGCGACAGCTAAGGCCTCCCATCGAGATTGAGCCTCAAGCGAAGCGCACAAGTTTCAAGCTGAAAGGCAGCCTGCGGACGCTCTATGAGACCGTGCTTCGCGAATTCGGAATCGACGTGCTGTTCGACCAGGATTTCGATGGGGATAGCGAAGTTCGCTTCAAGCTCGACGACTGTGACTTTCAACAGGCCATCCTTGCCCTCAACCATATCGCGAACGCCATTGTTGTTCCCGTTCACAGCAAGTTACTGCTGGTCGCCGAGGATACGAAGGCGAAGCGGTCCGAGCTTGAACCGATGGTGGTTGTCACCATCCCCATTCCGGACGCTCTGGGTCGTGAGGAGGCAACGCAGCTCGCCCAGGGAGTCCAACAGGTTCTCGACATCAAACGCTTGCAGCTGGACGCGATCCGCCAACAGGTGGTGATCCGCGACACCGTCTTTCGCACCCAGATGGCACGGGCGCTTTATGAGCATCTAGCGAAGCCGCGGGCGGAGGTCCTCGTTGATGTTGAGCTGATAGCAGTTAGTGAATCCCGGCAAGTCGATTTCGGTGTGAGTCTGCCTACGGCCTTCCCGATTACCAACTTCAGTACCATCTTCCAAAACATGCCGCCGGCGCTGGGGTCAGTGCCGCTGCTGGGTCTAGGTGGTGGCAACACCGTCTTTGGCATCGGCATAGCAACAGCCAATCTCGTAGCACGCTGGACCGCCGGCAAGGGCCGTACCCTTTCCCGTTTCCGGTTGCGCTCCACGAGCGGGTTCCCCGCGACCCTCAGCATTGGTGAGAGGTTTCCGATTATCAATGCCAGCTTCGGGCCGATTCTGTCCACGCCCGCCATCGACGAGTCCATAGCGGACGGTACTTTTCGCCCGCCTATCCCGTCTTTCACCTTCGAAGATTTGGGGTTGATCTTTGACGTGACTCCCCATGTGCACAGCGCCCGCGAGATTTCGCTGGAGATCGAGCTCGAGGTCAAAGCTCTGGCGGGAAGTAGCGTGAATGACGTCCCGATCATTTCGAATAGCCAATTCAAGTCCTACGTCCGGCTGCAGCAAGCTGAAGTTGCGATCGTGACAGGCATGGCCATGTTCCAGCGCAGCCGTACCCGCTCCGGGCTAGCAGGGTTGTCCGAGATCCCCCTGATCGGGCGGCTTTTTGCCGATGAGACCCGGCGCTACGACCGAACGGACCTGATACTAACCATCAAGCCGCGAATCGTACGATTGCCCCCGGCAGAACACTCTCCCTCGCTGGCCCTGCGCTACGGCCCCGAAGAACGTCCGCTGCCCGCCTTGTAAGGTCGGATGGTGGGTACGCCAGAGCCCTTTCCCTGACGCGATCCTGATCATATCGATGGTCAGCAGAAGCCTCGGCTCAGCGGTCTATGCAATTAGGCGGCCCGACGGCTGCAGGAAGGGTTAATCTCCACCCCCCTTGAATCGAGTCAGGAGCAGAACCGCTAGGCTGGTTTGAGGGCGGGCTACCGCTTGGCGGCGGCTAGCATGTGGTTAAATCTGTGGCTGAACTCCGTCCAAGCAGCTTCGCTGGTCTTCAATCGGGAACGCCCCTGGCGGGTGAGGCGGTAGTACTTGCGATCCGGGCCCCCGGCGACCGAGTCCTTCCAATAGCTCTGAACCAATCCAGACTCCTCCATGCGCCGCAAAGTCGGGTACAGAAAACCCTGCTTGAACTCAAAGAACCCCTCGCTTTGCTCAAACACTTCGCGCGAGATCTCGTATCCGTAGCGGTCCCCTCGCGTTAAGGCCGCAAGAACGAGGATCTCCGTCGTTCCCATTTTGAGCTGCTTCAGTATTCTTCGCTGGTCCCGCATGTCCGTTTTCCCGAACCGGGAGACTTGCAGAGAGGTTGCAGCCTGCACCGTTTCCCGAACGAGGAATACCGGTCGACCGCCTCCTATGCAGACGGCTTCAATTTTGGGGGGAACCGCGGGTGAAGTCTCATGGCCGCCTCAACCGAGCTCGTTGGCGGCTCGCCGAGCGTCCTAGTAGTGCTTGCCTTTCAGCAAACCCCAACCCATGCTGAATAGGCCGCCTATCACCATCGCGACGCTCACGTTCCTCGGAATCTCGTCTCCGTAGTAAAAGAAGCCGAAGACCCAAGCCATCAAGATGAACGCGCCAAGTATAAACATGGGGGGCTAGTAATCACTAATAGTGTAATCTTTCGCCTTGTGGAGTCAAGTACCGAATTCCCGTAGTACGCGGGTACTGTCCCGGTACGCTTGTACCCAGGACTAAATCAGTTCAGAGGCTGCCAAGAGCCCCCGCACCAAACAGTCCGCCCAGCAAGGGTCAGTTCTGCTCGCTCTCCGCGAGCACACGCGAAAGAGACGTAAAAAAGCGCTTAACCATCATCTTGGCGGTCATGTCCATCAACCTTTGGCCGACGCCCGCGATAAGACCGCCGACCTTGACGTCCCCCTCGTACTCGATGACGGTCGTCGAAGGGTCGCTCGACCTCAGTTTGAACTGGCCGTTGCCATTGACGAAGCCGATCTTCCCCTGCCCTCCAACGCGCAAGCGGTAACTTTCAGGCGGTTGCAGGTCCTCGAGGGAAACTTTTCCTTCAAAGAGGCCCTGAATGCCGGCGACGGCCAGCTTCATCTTCATGCGGTACTGGTTCTCGGCGACAGCCTCCAGCGACTGGCACCCGGGCAGGGTACGCGCCAGAATGTCGGGGTCCAGCAGTGCCTCGTAGACTTGCTGCTGGGGTGCGCCCAGGCTGTATTCGCCCTTGATCTTCACCGCGCGCGCTCGGCTGCTTCCTCTAGTGCGCGCCGAAGTTGGACCGAGGCGAGATGGGACCGATACTCGGAAGACGCGTGCAGATCTGAGAGGGCGTCAACCCCTTCGGCTGCAAGCCCGGAGGCCGCGGCCAGGGTTTCAGCATCGGGGGCCTTACCTTCCAAGGCGGCCTCGACCGCTGTGGCTCGGTAGGGCTTCGAAGCCACTCCTGTCACACCTACCCGAGCGAACGATATCTTCCCGTCATCGATGCCAATCCTGGCTGCCGCGCCGACGATCGGGAAACCCGAAGCCGGCTGGATGATCGTGCGGTAGGAAACGCCGACGCCGGCTCCTTCCACGGGGACTTGGATTTCCGTCACAACTTCGTTCTCCTCCAGGGCGGTTGTCAGCGCGTCGACAATGAAGTCATCGACCCCCAGCTCTCGCTCGCCGTCCGGGCCGGCAATTCTGACCTTGGCTTCCAAAGCCTGGAGCGCGGCCGGGTAATCCGCCGCCGGATCGGCGTGAGCTACGCTCCCCCCGATCGTGCCTCGGTTGCGAACCTGGACGTCGCCGATACTCGCCGCGGTCGCGGCCAGCAGCGGACATTTCTCGCCGATCAGATCGGATTCCTCGATCTGATGATGCGTCGTCATGGCACCGATTCGGATCATGCCATCCGACTCGGCGATGAAGTGGAGGTCCGGAACCCCTCCCAGGTCGACGAGGTGGGTGGGCGCGGCTAGGCGAAACTTCAACAAGGGTATCAGGCTCTGGCCGCCTGCCAGCACTTTGCTGTCCGGGTTGTTGCTGAGCAGCTTGAGGGCTTCCGAAAGCGTTTCAGGTGCGGAGTAATCGAAGCTGGCGGGAATCACGACTGGCTCCTTTCTTGAATCAGATTCCAAACTTTCTGTGGCGTCATCGGGATGTCAATATGCTCGACGCCCAAAGGTGACAGGGCGTCAACGACGCCGTTGACGAACGCGGGCAGCGACCCGATGGTCCCTGCTTCTCCAACCCCCTTGACTCCCAGGGGATTGCCGGGTGCGGGCGTCTCGGTGCGGTCGCTCTCGATCCAGGGCATATGCTGTGCCTTGGGGATGGGGTAATCCATGAACGTGCCGTTCATCAGCTGACCGTCTTCGTCGTAGATCACTCCTTCCATCAGCGCGGGTCCCAGGCCCTGAGCGACCCCGCCGTGGAGCTGTCCGTCTACCAGTAAGGGGTTGATGACGTTGCCGATATCATCCACCGCGACATAACGCAGGATTTGAATCTGCCCCGTCTCGCGATCGACCTCCACGATAGCGATGTGCGCTCCAAACGGGAAGGCGAAATTGGACGGCTCGAAGAATCGGGTCGCCGACAGACCCGGTTCGGTGTCGGGCGGCAAGCTCTTGCACAAGTGGGCTTCGAGAGCGACGTCTTGGAAGGAGACCGTCTTATCGGTCTTTGTCGACGAGAAGACGCCGTTCTCAAAGGCGACGTCTTCGCCGTCCGCTTCCATCATATGGCCGGCGTATTTCTTTGCCTTGTTGACAACATCCTGCAGAGCCAGGTGTACGGCCGTGCCGCCGATCGCGGTGTTGCGGCTTCCGAATGTTCCAATGCCGTTTGGAATTTTAGCCGTGTCACCGTGGACCACGACGATGTCGTCCATCGGTATACCGAGCGCATCCGCCGCTATCTGGGAGAACGTAGTCTCCGCCCCCTGCCCGTGGGGCGATGTCCCCGTCATGACGGCAACCTTGCCCGTAGCCTCGACAGCGACGGTCGCACTTTCCCAGCCGCCGGCGGGTGTCGCTGGAGAGGGACCAAAGCACAGAGCTCGCCGTAGGTCGATATCCCCACGCCGAACAGGCGGCCCTGTTTACGCGCCTGTTCCTGCTCCTTGAGGATCTCTTGGTAGCCAATTTTGTCAAGTGCCACGTTGAACGTCTTCGCGTAGTCGCCGCTGTCATAGCTGAGACCGGTAGCGGTTTCAAAGGGGAACTCATCCGCGCCAGGGAAGTTTTTGAGCCGGATCTCGGCCGGATCGATCCCGAGCTCGTCCGCCATTCGATCAACGATGCGCTCGATTACGTAGGTGGCCTCGGGCCGCCCCGCGCCGCGATATAGATCGGTTGGCGCCAGGTTCGTGAAAACACCGACGAGGTCCGCCGTGAAGCTCTTGAACTTGTACAGCCCCGGCAACATCAGTACCGCCAGGGTCGGGATGATCGGCGTCAGCAACTGGTGATGGCCGCCGATGTCCTGGAGGATCCGTAATTTCAACCCCGTCAACGTACCGTCTTTCTTGGCCGCGAGTTCCACGTCGTCGAGGTGTCCACGCCCGTGGGCGACGACGAGGATGCTCTCGCGGCGGCTTTCAATCCATTTGATGGGCTGCTTGAGCTGCATGGCCACGAAGCCGGCTAGCGCCTCTTCGGCCCAAACATTGCACTTGCTGCCAAAGCCCCCTCCCACCTCGGGTGCGATGACGCGCAAATGGTGCTCAGGAAGGTTCAATTGCAGCGCCAACTGGGTTCGCAGCAAGTGGGGAATCTGCGTCGAGGAATAGATCGTAAGTTCCTTCGCACCCTGATCGTATTCGGCGACCACCCCTCGGGTCTCGATCGGTGACGGAGCCAAGCGCGGCACCGCCACGCGCAGCTTTACCACCGTGTCGGCTTCGGCGAAGGCTTTCTCGACATCGCCGCCGTCCAGGTGAAAGGTAAAGGCGACATTGTCATCGTACTCGGGGTGCACTTTCGGGGAATCCTTCGCGAGGGCTTTCTCCGGATCAGCGACGACGTCGTCTAAAGGCTCGTAGTCGACTTCAATAAGCTCTAGGGCGTCTTGCGCGACATAGCGGTCGGAAGCCACCACGGCCGCGACCGGATGGCCGACGTAATAAACTCGATCGGTTGCCAGGATCGTATGATGCGGGACGCGCAGCGTGGGCATCGATCCGGCACAAGGGACCGGCCCCACGGAGCTGACATCTTCGCCCGTATAGACAGCCTTTACGCCAGGCATCTCCATGGCCCCCGCGGTCGAGATGCCCTTGATGTTAGCGGCGGCGTAGGGGCTGCGCAGCACGGCCGCGTAGAGCATGCCGGGCCGCTGAATGTCGTCAACGTAGGTTGCGGTTCCGGTAATCAATCGCGGGTCTTCTTGCCGTCGAATCCGCTGGCCGACGTGCGTTTTTACTGCCGGTTTAGTCGTTGTGGTTGCCATCGCGCTACTGTCCTCCTCCGCCGGCCTTGGCCGCGGCCTCGGCCGCATTGACAATGTGTTGATAGCCGGTGCAACGGCACAGATTGCCCTCCAGGGCGTGCCGGATCTCGTCCTTGCTCGGGTTCGGGTTGTCGACCAATAGTTGGTTGACTGACATGATCATCCCCGGCGTGCAGAATCCGCACTGCAGCCCATGTTCGTTCCAGAATCCTTCCTGGACGGGGTGCAGGTCGCCGTTCTCAGCCATACCCTCTATGGTTCGAATGTCCTTGCCATCTGCTTGTACGGCCAACATCGTGCATGACTTGACGGTCCGATCCTCCACCGAGACCGTGCAGGCTCCGCAGACCGATGATTCACATCCGATGTGGGTGCCCGTCAAGCCTAACTCTTCTCGCAAAAAGTGGACCAGTAGCAGGCGCGGTTCCACCGACCGCTCATGCTCCTGCCCGTTGACGGTGACTCGAATAGTTTTCTGCATGCGACTTTTCTCCTGGTGCCCATAAATCATGAATCAAAACGTAAAAGCGAGTCAAGTGGATCGCGGGTGGCCGGCCGAGAAAAGCTTGCAACCCCGCTTGGGACAGTTGGCCGGCAGTTGGTACGCGTCCCCGGACGTCACCCTAGCCGCGCCAAAAACCTACTCGGGACTTGGGCGGGAAATCAGAGCCGTTGCGTGGGCTTCCGCCGCCTTGCCTTCCCCTACCGGGCCTATTCCCTCGGCGGTCTTGGCCTTGATCCCGATACGCGCGACCTCGACCCCCAAGGCGTTCGCCACCGTTTGGCGCATCCGATCGCGGTAGGGGAGGATCTTAGGCTCTTCGAGGACGATCACAGCGTCGACGTTGACGATTTCGTAGCCGTGCTTCTCGGTCAACTCGCAGGCATGCCGCAGGAAAACCAAACTCGAGGCATCCCGCCAGCGTGGCTCGGAAGGTGGGAAATGCTCGCCGATGTCGCCCAGCCCCGCTGCTCCTAGGAGCGCGTCGGTGACGGCATGCAGAACGATGTCGGCATCAGAGTGACCTGCCAGTCCCCGGCCGAAGGGGATTTCCACGCCGCCCAGAATCAGCTTTCGCCCTTCCACCATCGGATGAAGGTCGTAACCGATCCCAACACGGAACTCAAGGCTCATTGATTCTGGGGAAGGTTGTCGTCGCTCGGTGCGCCCGCCCCGGCTTCCTCCTGATAGAACAGGCGGGCCAGAGCCATGTCTCCGGGTTTGGTGATCTTGATGTTCCGGTCGCTGCCCAGCATGACGTGAACGTCTTCGCCAACATGCTCCACCAGGCTGGCCTCGTCGGTGGCTAGGAATCCGTCCCGGTCGGCTTGTTCGAAAGCGTTCTTTAGTAGGGAAAACTTGAACACTTGCGGCGTCTGGGCTAGTACGATGCGTTCTCTCATGAGAGTGGAACGAATCACTGTGCGGTCTACTTGCTTGATGGTATCGACCGGAGGGATGGCGAGAATCACGGCTTCACACTTGGACGCTTCTTCGCAAATCTCATCTATCCGCGACGCGGTTACGAAGGGCCGGACGGCATCATGGACGCAAACCAGCTCCGTGCCGGAGGGGACCTGGGCTAAGCAGTTTCGCACGGAAGCTTGCCGGCTGTGCCCTCCTTCGACCAAGTGCACAGGCTTCGCGTAGCCCTCATCTTGCAACTGCCCGCGTAGGGGGTCCATGTCCTCGGGACGCACGGCAACATAGATTTCCGAAACCGCCGTGGCGGCGACGAATTTCCGGACAGTGTGAATCAGGATCGGCGCTCCCTCCAGCAGCATGAACTGTTTGCGGCTGGTTCCCGAGCTCTCAGCCGAAGCCTTTCCCATCCGAGTTCCCAGCCCGGCGGCGGGAATGATCGCCACGGCCTTCATGCTGTCTAGCGTCCGGCGGTATGTTCAACCCGGTGCGGGCGGTGGGAAGTGGATTGCCCACCTCCGGCCCTTGGCGCGGCTGACCCACGTTCCTGTTCCCTGTGTGACGTGCTCGAGGCATGCGCTTTCTCGTCGTAGCGACCGAAGATCATCTTGCCTGCTGTCGTCTGTAGAACGCTGGTAACAGAAACCTCGATCGTCTGATTGATGAACCGGCGAGCATTGTCTACCACTACCATCGTTCCGTCGTCGAGATAGGCGACGCCCTGGTTGAGCTCCTTGCCCTCTTTCAAGATGAATACACGCATGGTCTCGCCCGGCAAAACGACAGGTTTGAGTGTGTTCGCCAGTTCGTTGATGTTCAGCACCTGTACGCCTTGTAGCTGCGCCAGCTTGTTGAGGTTGAAGTCGTTCGTGACGATCTTCGCATCGATGTCCTTCGCAAGCTGAATCAGCTTCAAATCCACTTCCTTGAGGCGAGGATAATCGGCTTCAAGAATCTGGACATGGAGGCCCGACATTTTTTGGATCTTCTGCAGAATGTCCAGTCCGCGTCGGCCGCGGTTCCTTTTCAAGCTATCAGCCGAGTCAGCCACAAGCTGCAGCTCCCAAAGAACGAACTGAGGAACCACCAGCACTCCGTCCACGAACCCCGCCGCGGCTATGTCGGCGATGCGACCATCGATGATCACACTGGTGTCGAGCAACTTTTGCGACCTCTCGGTCGCTTTATCCTCCTCAAATACACCCCCTAGAGCTGCCAGGTTGAGCGTGTCTCCTTTAGCGCTGCCGACCACGATTCCCACGTACCCCAAAAACAACAGGACACCAAGATTGATGAACGGTACGCCTTCCGATGACAAGCTTGATTCCACTACCAGGCTCATCAGGAAAGCTCCCACGATGCCCAGAACCGATCCAATCGCAGCTCCGAGCAGGCGCTTCAGGCTTACCTTGCGCAGGCGACTTTCGAAGAAGACAATCGCCGTCCCGCCTACGGCTCCGACCAAGACGGACGGCAAGGTCTGTAGGCCAAACGGCTTCAAATGAAATGACATTAGGACGAAGATGCTGACGAATATGATCCGAGTAATCCACAGGTCCCACATGATGAGAGCTCCCAGGCGTCACAACCCGTGCGCGTATGAAAAAACTGGCTCTTAGGCCGCCAAGAGTATATCACTGGCTACCGCAGTCGCACAAACTGCTAGGGCTCGCCGTCGGCCGTTAGGCGGGAAGCACGCTTGCGCCCTCTGGCGACCGCTGGCCGTTTTCGGGAAATTGTCCTAAAACGAACCGCCGTTCGAAGTCGTCCAGCCGGGTTGCTTCCAGGCGCGCGGTTGTGCTATTTAAGAATAGCCCGCCCTATTTACCGCGTCTTGTACGCTCCTTGAGCGTTTGGATGACGGTCTCAATTCTTATTCCCCACTGGAATCGGCAAGGCCTGTTGATACCCTTGCTGCAATCGATTCGGGAACAGCGGCTGCCCCAAGGTGTGGAAGTACAAGTCCTCGTCGTGGACAACGGCTCGACCGACGGGTCCGCCTCGGTCGCTGAACAAGAGGGCTTTCAGGTGTTGCGGCTGGGCCGAAACGAAGGTGTCAGCCGGGCGCTGAACCGGGGCATTGCTGCCTGCCGAGGAGAATGGGTGGCGGTGCTGAACAATGACGTCGAGCTGTCACCGGACTGGCTATCCCAACTTCTGCGAGCAATGCGCTCCGAAAACGTTTGGTTCGCTACCGGCAAGACACTCGATTTCGATCGCCGTGCCCAAATCGACGGGGCGGGGGACGCCGTTTGCCGCGGTGGGACCGCATGGCGGTTGGGACACGGCAAAGAGGATGGCCCTGAATTCGGTGTCCAACGCCCGACGTATTTTCCCTCGGCGACTGCCAGCCTTTTTCGGCGGACATTCTTCGAACGGGTCGGCCCTTTTGAGGAAGCGTTCTTCGCCTATCTAGAGGACGTCGATTTGGGGTTGCGGGCCGCCATTGAGGATCTCTCGGGACTCTATGTCCCCCAGGCCGTCGCCTATCATCGGGGCAGCGCTACATCGGGGACTTGGAGCAGCGCGATGGTCGAGTGGATGACCTGCCATCAATTGCTATTGCTGGCCAAGTTTTACCCCACGCGACTGCTGATGCGGTACGCGCGGCCCATTGTGGCGGCGCAGTTGCTGTGGGCCGCCTTGGCCTTCTCGCGGGGCCGTGCGTGGGCTTGGACGCGAGGGCTGTGGCTTGGAATTCGTCGCTTTGCCCGATTGCGCCGCGCCTCCGAAGACCTGCGCCGTGGAGGGCGGCTGGCAACCATACTGCGCTCCAGCGAAGCGGACATAGCGAGAGTTCAGGGAGCGGCGGGCTGGGATGCCTATTGGAAATGGTACTTCCGGCTGGCGCCACGGGCCGCGGAGAACTGCGCATGAAGGATGGAGTGGCGGTTCTCGTCGTGACCCACAACTCGGCCCGCTCGGTGGCTGCTTGCTTGCGGTCCCTGGAAGCGGTGGCCGAAACCGTCGTGGTGGATAACGCTTCGGCTGACGATACTTGCCGCATCGTCGAGGAAACGGCTCCGGCGGCCCGGCTGATTCGCAACCCCGAGAATCGGGGCTTTGCCGCCGCCGTCAATCAAGGGGTCCGCGCCTCCTCAAGCCCGCTTGCCTTGCTGTTGAATCCCGATGCAGTCGTCCAAACTTCCCTTGATGACATGGTCCGCGAGTGCCTCATGGCGGACGTCGGTGCCGTCGGCGGCCGGCTCGTGGACGCCACCGGGCGTCCGCAGGTCGGGTTCAACGTGCGTTCCTTCCCGACGCCGGCCGCCCTGGCTTGTGAAGTCCTGCTGCTAAACCGCCTGTGGCCCTCGAACCCCGTCAACCGCCGCTATCGGCAGCTGAACTGGAACCCCGAGCTCCTGCAGGACGTCGACCAGCCCGCCGGGGCCTTTCTGATGGTCCGCAGGGAAGTGTTGGAAACCGTCGGGCTTTTGGATGAAGACTTCACCCCCATTTGGTTTGAAGATGTGGATTTGTGCCTGAGGATTCGCCTGGCCGGTTACCGTATCCGCTATGTCCCTTCGGGCGTTGCTCAGCATGAAGGAGGGCACTCCTTAAGCGGCCTTTCAGTGGAACAACGCCAACTGGCTTGGTATGGTAACCTTTTACGCTTCGCTCACAAGCACTTCTCGGCGTCCGCCTTCCGCTGGTTGCGGCCAATGGTATTGGCGGGCACGGCGCTTCGTTGGCTTGTGGTTTGCCTGCGAGGCGATACCGCACAACGGAAGGCTTTCGCACAAGTGATGAGGTTAGTGGTAGGCAGAGGTCACCGAAGGCCTCGCCATGCTCCTGCGCCCGCGGATCATTCGTCCCCAATTGAATATCGATCGAGCTGAGCTCATGTTTGAAAACGACCTCGTTTCCGTGACTATCGTGACCTACGACAGCGGCCGCTTCATCCGGCGCTGCCTGGAGTCCGTTCTTGAGCAACGCGATGTGCCCGTCGAGGTGATCGTCATTGACAACGCTTCGACCGACGGCACGACCGACATCTTGGAGCGATTCGAGGATCGCTGCACTGTCGTCTACAACGAAGAGAACATCGGCTTCGCTGCTGCTCAGAATCAGGCCATAGCTCTCTCGAGCGGCGGCTGGGTGCTGACTCTCAATCCTGATGTCTTGCTGTTGCCCGATTTCATATCGAGTTTGATGGGAGCGGCGCGCCTCGATCCTTCGGTCGGCACCGTTTGTGGAAAGCTGCTGATGATGGACGCGTCGTTTCAGATTCCCGACCAGCAGGTGGTTGACTCGACCGGGATTTACTTCACGCCCATGCTCCGCCACTTCGACCGAGGGTGTCTCGAATCCGACAACGGGCATTTTCGAAGTTATGAGTTTGTTTTCGGCGCTACGGCGGCCGCCGCCTGTTATCGGCGGGATATGATAGCGGACATTTCGGTCGAAGGTGAATTCTTCGATCCTGATTTCTTCACGTATCGAGAAGATGCCGACGTTGCATGGCGCGCCCAACTGCTCGGCTGGAAGTGCGTTTACGTTCCGCATGCCTTTGGGTATCACGTCCGCAAGCTGCGCCCCGGGATGCGCCGCATGCTGTCGCCGGAAATCAACATGCACTCGGTAAAGAACCGCTTCCTGATGCGGTTGAAAAACATCACGGCGGGCGTCTACCTGCGCAACGCTGTACCCATTACCGTCCGGGACTTGGGGATCCTCTGCTACTGTTTGTTGGTCGAACGCTCCTCGCTGAGGGCGTTCTATATGCTTGCCCGCGATTTGGACCGCGTCATGCGCAAGCGGCGTTTGATTCAGAGCCGCCGCCGTGTCGAAGACGCCTATATGGTCCAGTGGTTTCGCTTTAGCCCCGTTAGCCTGCCGATCGAGGTTCGTGACGATGTCCCGGCGCCCCCCGTGCCCGTCGCCCGATCGTAAGCGATGAAAATCGCCCTCTTGGGCACCCGCGGCATTCCCGCCAACTACGGTGGTTTCGAAACATTCGCCGAAGAGCTCGCGGTGCGCCTTGTCCAGCGGGGTCACGAGGTAACCGTCTACTGCCGCACCCAGAACGTCGGCAAACGGAAACCGGTCTTTCGCGGGGTCAAGCTGGTCTTGCTCCCTACTATCCGGCACAAGTATTTGGATACCGTTGTCCACACATTTCTCGCCACACTTCATCTCTTGTTCCATCGTCGCGAAATCGCCCTCTATTGCAACGCGGCCAACGCGATTTTCACTATCGTTCCTCGATGGCTCGGGACGCCGACGCTGCTGAACGTCGACGGCTTGGAACGCAAGCGCAGGAAGTGGAACGCGCCGGCACGCGGTTGGTACCGCCTGTCGGAGCGACTGGCTACTTGGTTTCCGAGCCAGGTCGTGACCGATGCCGCGGTCATCCAAAACTACTATCTCGAACGCTATCGCAAGGCGACTCACTTGATCGCCTATGGAACTCAGACCGGGAAGCTCGAGACCACCGAAACGCTCGATCGGTTGGGCCTCAGGCCAGACGATTACTTTCTGTATGTGAGTCGTTTGGAGCCGGAGAACAACGCTTTGCTTGTCGTGAAAGCCTTCGAACGGACTTCCCACCGCCAGAAGTTAGTCATCGTCGGCGACGCTCCCTACTCCCATGACTATATTCGGAGTGTTAAGCAGACCCGGGATCCCCGCATCCTATTTCCGGGCGCTATTTACGGGACCGGCTACCATGAGTTGCTTTCGCACTGTTTCGCTTACGTCCATGCCACGGAAGTAGGGGGAACCCACCCCGCGCTCATTGAAGCCATGGGGCACACCTGTTGCGTGCTCTTTCTCGACACACCTGAAAACCGGGAAGTCGCCGGCGATGTGGCCTTCCCCTATCGCTCAAGCGAAGATGAGCTTGTCTTGATGCTGAACCACGTGGCTGCCCTAGCTCCCGACGAACGGCGACAAATGGGCCGAACCGCCATGGAAGCCGCCCGTCGGCGCTACGACTGGGAAGCGATTGTCGATCAGTACGAGAAGCTGTTTGCGGAGACTCTGGAGAAAAAGGTGTGAGTGGAGCCGTCGCGGCCCGAAGATAACGTCCTTTATGTTGCTCCAGTTGTAGCAGCAGGGCAGGGGGTGTCAAGGGACCAACAGAGCGAGGGGGCGCGCCTGGAGGATCGAAAAAAATGAAACAAAATAGCTGTAGTGTTTCAAATCGGGGCTTGGCAGCCCACCTACTTCGGCGCTTTCTCCGAGATCCCCCAGATCGCCTTGGCGCGAGCTTTCATTGTTGCAGCCTCATCGTCGCGCCCCATCTTGCCGAGAAGGTCCGAGTAGAATTCCAGTGTCTTGGCCACGTTGGGATGCTCTGGCCCCAGGGATTTCTCAAAGATCCGGAGCGCCCGCTTAAACAGCGGCTCGGCCTCCGCATACTTACCTTGGTCATGGTGTACTGCCCCCAAGTTGAGAAGGTCCGTAGCCACGTAAGCATGGTCAGGCCCCAAGGCTTTCTCGTCAATCGCCAGAGCCCGCTGGAGAAGGCGCTCGGCTTCTGCATACTTCCTTTGCTTGCGGTAAGAGTTCGCCAGGTTGCTCAGACTGGCGGCCACCTTGGGATGTTGCGGCCCCAGAGCCTTTTCCATGATCGCTATTGCTCGTCGGTAAAGCGCCTCGGCTTCGGCGTACTTGCCCTGAGCCCGATATATTGCTGCCAGGTTGTTCAAACTGATGCCCACTTCCGGGTGCTCCGGCCCCAGGGATTTCTCAAAGATCCGGAGCGCCCGCTTAAACAGCGGCTCGGCCTCAGCGTTCTTCCTCTGGTTTTTGTACAGCACCCCCAGGTTGTTGAGGCGCTGAACCACCTCGGGATGTTCGGGTCCCAGAGCCTTCTCCCCAATCGCCAGCGCCCGCTGGTAGAGCGGCTCGGCTTCCGCATACCTACCTTGGTCGTCGTACAGGAATGCCAAGTTATGGACGGCTGTGGCCGTTTCACGATGTTCCGGGCCCAAGGTCTTCTCTGCGATGGACAGACTACGCTTAAACAGCGGCTCGGCCTCCGCATACTTTCCCTGGTCGCGGTACAGCAATGCCAAATTGCCGAGTGCCGGTGCCACGTCGGGATGTTCCGGCCCGTCGGCCTTCTCCATGATCGCCAGTGCCCGTTCGAAAAGGGGTTCCGCCTCGGCATACTTGCTCTGGACCTGGTACAGCGTTGCTAGGTTGTTGAGGGCGATGGCGACGTCGGGATGTTCTAGTCCCAGAGCCACTGCTGTCCGGTTAAAAGTCGAATAGAATCAATTGGTTGGGGTCATAGGGGGATTCGTTTGGGGAGTCGGATGGCTGGAGTGCCTGTAAAAGGGGCATTTTTTCGAATTGCGTAACGCTGAGAATCTGTAGAATCTGGTAAAGACTCGCTTCCAGCCCGAGGCGTTTCCGGACGATGGCGATGAGCACGTAAATCGAGACAGCGATCCAGATCTGCGTCTTGACGGCGTTCTCGCTGGTGCCGTAAAACGAGTTGATTCGCAGATGTTGCTTGATCCACTTGAAGAACAACTCAATCTGCCAACGCGACTTGTAGATGTGGGCGATGGTCAGCGCCGGGAGCGCGAAGTTGTTGGTCAGAAACTTCAGCCGCTTGTTCGTCCGGGCGTCGAAGTAACTGACCCTCCGCAACGGGTCGGGATAGGCTTGGGCCGATTCGATGGCAGCCAGTATGACGGTCTGATCCGAGCGCAAGCCCGTGGATTTGTCGACGGGATGCGAGTAGCGCCGTTGGAGCAAGATGTTCTTCTTGGTTCGCACGACGAAGAACGACGAGCAGAGAGTGAACACGAAGAGGCGTTCGAAATCGACGTAGGCCCGATCCATGACGTAGAACGCGCCGGCCTCCGGGCCGATCTCGTCGAGGATGTTGATGTCGTGCACTTTGCCTCCAGTAATGCGGATGAACGTGGGAATATTGCCGTGCAGATCCAGCAGCGTGTGCATCTTCACGGCGGCTTTTTGCTTGCGGAATCTCGCCCACGGAAACAGCGACAGGCAGAGGTCGATTGTTGTCGA
Organism: Bryobacterales bacterium; assembly: GCA_965248205.1. GTDB lineage: Bacteria > Acidobacteriota > Terriglobia > Bryobacterales > UBA6623. The sequence goes on along the minus strand of CBDFIS010000006.1, from coordinate 4,935,434 downwards.
GTCGAGAGCGTACAGAGTCTGGTCCAAGTCCACACCGATCGGGTCGTGGGCATATAACGGCCGTGCCATGCCAATCAAGACCTGCGCGAAGTCCGCGTAGATCCGCCAGTCGCGCGACTCGTTCGCGTCGGCCAGTGTCGAGCGCGCTACCCTGCCGCGGAATCCCATGTGGTAGAGTTTGCCGTGCATCGAACGCAGGCACGTCTCGATGTCGCGGAGGCTTGCCCGATAGGTCAGCTGGGCGAATGCCATCGCAAGAAACTGATCCCAGCAGGAGAAACTTTTCAGATAGGAATCGCCGCGGTAGCGCGATACACATTTCTGAAACTCTTTGCTCGGTAGGTGCTCGATCAGTTGGGAGAAAACCGTACGGCCAAGGTTCATCCCTCATTGTGCCGCGTCCGGATGCTCCGTTCAGGCGACCATTTGCGGCCTCGGGATTTCAAATCGTTCCCGGGCAAAACAGGCCATAAGACATTGAACGGTCGAGACTTACCGTCCGATGGCGCGACTTTCCCCGGACAGCACTGTCCCAGAGCCTTCTCTGTGATGGACAGACTACGTTTGAATAGCGGCTCGGCCTCCGCATACTTGCCCTGGTCGCGGTACGCCACCCCGAGGTTACCGAGGCTCTCGGCCAAGCGGGGATCTTCCGGGCCGAACTTTTCCGCTTCCTGGAGAGCAGCCGACCAAGCTTTCTCGGCTTCGGCGTAGTCGCCTTGTTCGTACGCTTCGTAGCCGGCAGCAGTGTTCGTTTCCCAGCGGGATTTTCCCCGGCTCGTCTTGGCGCGAGCTTCCATCTGTACCGCCTCATCGTCACGACCCATTTTGCGGAGAAGGTATGCATAGCTCTCCAGGACCGGGGCCACGGTCGGGTGTTCTGGCCCCAGGGCCTTCTCCATAATCGCCAGCGCCCGCTTTAGAAGCGGCTCGGCCTCCGCATACTTCCCCTGGTCGGAGTAGAGCAACGCCTGGCTGGCGAGGCTGCCGGCCACGTCGAGGTGCTCTGGGCCTAGGGCTTTCTCCAAAATCTCCAATGCACGCTGGTAAAGTGCCTCGGCCTCAGCATATTTCCCCTGGTCGCGGTAGAGGTTCGCCAGGTTGATGATGCTAGTAGCGACATCGGGGTGCTCCGGCCCCAGGGGTTTCTCCCGAATCGCCAGCGCCCGCTTTAGAAGCGGCTCGGCCTCCGCATACTTCCCCTGGTAGCGGTATAGTACCGCCAGGTTGCTGAGGCTGATGACCGTGGCGGGATGCTCGGGACCCAGGGTTTTCTCGTCAATCGCGAGTGCCCGCATGAGAAGCGTCTCGGCTTCCTGAAACTTCCACTGGGCCTGATACACCGTTGCCAGGTTGTTGAGGCTGGTGGCGAGGCGGAAGTCTTGTTGCCCGAATTTTTCCGCTTCCTTGAGGGCAAGCAACCAAGCTTTCTCGGCTTCGGCGTAGCGCGCTTGTTCGTAGGCTTCCTGGCCAGCGGCATTGTGCGTCTCCCAGGGGATCTCGGCACACGCCTGGGTGGACAGGAACACTCCGCAGAAAATAGCGCTCAGCCAGAAACGCTTTGCCATGCCAGAGACTCTTGGTTTACGACGGAAAGCAAACGAAACAAAATGACCGTTCTCTTAAATGGTACAAGAACGGCCTGTTTGGTAGGGGCTAGCGTCACCACTTCTGCTGAAACTAGGGTACCGATCGAGAGAACCGGGGTCACCAATCTGCTCGGTACCCAAGTCAGGCGGCTCAAAGGGCTGGGTACTTATGCAATGCCGATGCTCTTCGATAGATAAACGACAACTTTCACGAGCCAATACGCAGAGAAGCCGAGACCCACCATAAAGGTCACCGCGGCGAGAATGTTGAACCAGTTGAACCACGTGGGGTAGAGACGTTGAATTTGTATCGGGATTCGTTCGGCCGGACCGGCCTTGGAGCGGACGTTCAAGAGGGTAGGGACCTGAAGATAGCTGAGGAGCTGAAGAGTAAAGACCTCCTTAGGGCCCAAGCTCTTCACACGAAGGACATATTGGTTGTTTTCTAGCGTTTCTTCCTCGTACGGGACTGCTGGGGCCGACAAACTGCCGCAATCTTACACGGGCATCTTACAGTAAATAAACAACTTAGTGAAGGTTCGACTGTGGAAGCGTCGCCATTAAGGGGGGAAGGCGACTCTTAGCGGGTGTATATGGGGTATCAGTGCTGTCCGGGGAAAGTCGCGCCATCGGACGGTAAGTCTCGACCGTTCAATGTCTTATGGCCTGTTTTGCCCGGGAACGATTTGAAATCCCGAGGCCGCAAATGGTCGCCTGAACGGAGCATCCGGACGCGGCACAATGAGGGATGAACCTTGGCCGTACGGTTTTCTCCCAACTGATCGAGCACCTACCGAGCAAAGAGTTTCAGAAATGTGTATCGCGCTACCGCGGCGATTCCTATCTGAAAAGTTTCTCCTGCTGGGATCAGTTTCTTGCGATGGCATTCGCCCAGCTGACCTATCGGGCAAGCCTCCGCGACATCGAGACGTGCCTGCGTTCGATGCACGGCAAACTCTACCACATGGGATTCCGCGGCAGGGTAGCGCGCTCGACACTGGCCGACGCGAACGAGTCGCGCGACTGGCGGATCTACGCGGACTTCGCGCAGGTCTTGATTGGCATGGCACGGCCGTTATATGCCCACGACCCGATCGGTGTGGACTTGGACCAGACTCTGTACGCTCTCGACTCGACAACAATCGACCTCTGCCTGTCGCTGTTTCCGTGGGCGAGATTCCGCAAGCAAAAAGCCGCCGTGAAGATGCACACGCTGCTGGATCTGCACGGCAATATTCCCACGTTCATCCGCATTACTGGAGGCAAAGTGCACGACATCAACATCCTCGACGAGATCGGCCCGGAGGCCGGCGCGTTCTACGTCATGGATCGGGCCTACGTCGATTTCGAACGCCTCTTCGTGTTCACTCTCTGCTCGTCGTTCTTCGTCGTGCGAACCAAGAAGAACATCTTGCTCCAACGGCGCTACTCGCATCCCGTCGACAAATCCACGGGCTTGCGCTCGGATCAGACCGTCATACTGGCTGCCATCGAATCGGCCCAAGCCTATCCCGACCCGTTGCGGAGGGTCAGTTACTTCGACGCCCGGACGAACAAGCGGCTGAAGTTTCTGACCAACAACTTCGCGCTCCCGGCGCTGACCATCGCCCACATCTACAAGTCGCGTTGGCAGATTGAGTTGTTCTTCAAGTGGATCAAGCAACATCTGCGAATCAACTCGTTTTACGGCACCAGCGAGAACGCCGTCAAGACGCAGATCTGGATCGCTGTCTCGATTTACGTGCTCATCGCCATCGTCCGGAAACGCCTCGGGCTGGAAGCGAGTCTTTACCAGATTCTACAGATTCTCAGCGTTACGCAATTCGAAAAAATGCCCCTTTTACAGGCACTCCAGCCATCCGACTCCCCAAACGAATCCCCCTATGACCCCAACCAATTGATTCTATTCGACTTTTAACCGGACAGCAGTGATGGGGTATTTATGGGGTTTATGGGGTATATGGGGTATCCTTGGTTGCCCCCGCGCAAGTTGCGCCGGGGGAGACTGATACCACCGCCCGAAATTCTTGCGGCGTTGCGGGTTGTTCATTCCTACGATCGGGTAAGCGGGCATGATGCCCCCCGAAAACAAACGGAGTTTGGTCTGGGCAATTCTCGGGCTGCTTTGTATTGTAGCCGCCTGGTTTGCAGACGATGCGCTGGCGTACTACCTGTGTGTCGGGATCTTTCTGTTGGGCATTGCTTGGCGCAAAGCGGGGGGTGCCATCTATCATCGGCCGGTGGCGTACCTGCCCCGGCGGCCTATCAGTCTGCTTCACGGCCCTGCTCCCAAGCCCCTCTCTCCAAAGAGTGCCGTGGTGGCTGGCGTGTTGTCCCTACTCCTGCCGGGTGCAGGCCACGTTTATTCCGGCAAGCGGGGAACCGGCATATGGACTCTCGGATTTTTCGCAGCCGCAGTGGCCACACCAGTTCTCGTTGCCCCGGCTACTGAGATCGGCCTTCCGTCTTTCGTCGTCCTTGCATTCCCGATTTACGTGTTCGCCTTTCTGGACGCATTTGGACGCATATTGGACGACCCGAGAGGCGAACGCTGGTCAGGATCATCTGCCGAACGGCAACCCGCGCATCGCAGCCATGCTGAATCTTATGGCCGCTGGTCTCGGCTATTTCTATCTGGGGGAAAGGAAGCTTGGCCTCGTGTTCTTCCTGCTGGGTAGATTCATACCGGCAGTGGCCCTCATTCTTGTGCAAATTGGCATCGCAGTTGACGCATACAACAAGTGTAAGCGAATGTACCCGCCCAAGCACCCGTGAGTCACGTTGGAGGTTTGGTGGTCCATGACGCCTTAGGGTGTCGCAATCTTTAGGCGAAAGGCGACAGGCTGGAGCGCCAGATAAAATCTGTTATCTTGCATGGTCAGGACAGGATGCAGACCCGTAGCGCGGATCTCGCCGTTGAGATCCGCGGCCTTTCCTTCGGCCTAACTCGAACGACCCACTCGGAAAGTCCCGTAGCGCGGGGCTGGTGCCGTTTCCAGACCCGCGGCCTTTGGCAGACCAGCGTTGAAACAATCCCCCGACCTCAGGGCACAGCGCTCCCAGGAGCCTGCCCCTTTTACCCTTCTGTAGATCGGACACGACTTTCCGAAAAGCTTTGGCGATCGGTTGTCCGGGACGGCCGAGCGGGGCTTGGGGTGGGGCGAAAAATCGGCCGTCCCAACGGCCGATCCCCTCTTCCTGGCCATTCTCCGCACTCCTCCCGCCGTTGGAAAGGCACCAGCTCCGGTCTCGAGGCTGACTGCGCATCCGGCATGGGGGTTTCCTTTCCGCTGACCCGGGTAGCAGAAAAAGCCGCTACGGGGGACCAAAAGATGGCCTAGGGGTGGGCTAGCGGGCGATTTTCGTGACCTGGCGGCGGTTTGGCAGGTGGGCAGAGCGGTGGTGGCGTTGTCCTGCTTTATAGGCAAGTCTTCTGAATTCTGAGGCATAGAGACTTTCCATAAGTGTCCGGCAAGAACCGGTGGCAGAAAGTGGCAAAAATACGAGGGTCATCCCTCCGAGATTTCGCTTTCTGGGCCCCGTACCAGAATAGGGGACGGATTGGGGGTTAGAAGGGCCCCAGGGCCTAAGTCGTTGAGATGGTGAGGAGAAAAAATGTGAAAAGTCTGTGACCGGGTTTTGAGGGGGTGCTGGAAAGCGTCCTCGAGGCCGAATTTTCCGCGCAAAAATCGTATCCTAGCGCAAGGAAAACGCCGCCTAGCGAATAAATGGAGCCAGGAAAAGAGGGATCGGCCGTTGGGACGGCCGATTTCTTGCCCACTCCAGGCCCCGCTCGGTCGCTAGGAGCGACCGAGCGCCGAAAGGAAACGACGGGCGTGCGGGGCAGCCGTAAAACGGCCAGCCTTTGGGCACGGCATGCCGTGCCCCTACGGATCGAAGAACGAAGTCCCAACCAGCTGTAAGACGGCTGACCTTAGCAACGGCGTAGAAAGCCGCGTGAACGCGGCTCGAAGTCCATGGCTTGCCGGTCACCACGGCCAGGGGGCGGCGGGGAGCAAAACAGCCGCTGATCTCAAAAGCGAGATCCGCGCTACGACTCGAATGGCGCCGGGCGGCTTCAGAAACGGTTGTTCCCCGTGGGACCGCAATCAGTGGCGCCGGCCTGTACGAAGCTCTCGTAGAAGGTGCGCTGCGGGAAGAACGAGGGGACCTCGGCGTCGTAGTCGAGGTCGTTGATTGAAAGAGAGTATGGCACGGGCGCGGTGCCTGCGCGGACGGCGGCCCAGCGGTCCAACCTTCGTTCGAACTTGCGCTCATAAAGGCAGAACCGGCCACTGCGGACCCCCTGGATGACGTAGTCCGGGACCATATCGATCGTGAAGGAGTAGGTGACGCCGGCGCGGTAACTGGCCCGGCCACGGTGGGCGATCAGGTTGGTCAGGCTGGATGAACCCCGGAATTCGGGTGCGGGTGCGATATTTCCTCGGAGTGGCTTCATGTCGACAACGCCAAGCCAATCGCGATTGGAATAGCGCGGGAAGACTCGGGGAACGGCAGTGATCAGGGCATCCGCGGCGAACCGGATGCGGTAGCGCAAGCGGAGGCCTATCGGGCTACCGTCCGAGGAGTGGAACGGCTCGTACGTCATATCCAGAATGCTTGACCGCGTAAGGGCAATAATGCCGTCGGGATGGAGGCGTTCAGCTTGGGTGCTACGAGCTTTCAGTCTTCCACGAAGCTCATCCACCCAGCTTTGCACCTGGTCAGCCTGGGACCCGTCGATACCAGGGGGGAGCAGAGGCCGTTCCTGGGCGCTGTCGACAGGCCGGATGACCTCGGGGAAGGCCCGCCGGAAGGGGGTCCCATGACGGTCGCTGCCGCTGACGACGACAAGGAAGGGATGAGAAGGAACCGTGACGAAGCCGAGAAACTCTCCGTCGCTTTCCGAATCGTCGGTTTTCCACATGATCAGGGGCTCGGCGGAGCTGCCGGCTTCGTCGGCGATATAGAATTGCAGGCTGGCGATGGCATCGATACCGGAAACGTCTGCTTCGACCAGGTATTCACGGCCCTTGACCGGAGGAGTCTCGATCTCGAAATAGCTGGGGCCGTGGCGGCCCCAGATTATCGACTGGAAATCAAACGCGAAAAAATCGATGGCCTTGGCGGAACGGGGTGCGGTGTTGCGGGGAACTACCGAACCGCGGAAGTCCTGGGCGGCGGCCGGTAAGCTCGCAAGGGCGAGCAAAAGGGCAAGTTTGGTGCGATACCCGAGCATCCTTCTCTCAACCGGATCGTGGCCGCCCATTTGCCGTGAGGCGGGCGCCAAATCTCATCATAACGCCGGCTTCGGATCTAGCGGGCGACGAGGGCGGTTAATAAGGCGGGAGAGATGGGTGCCCGCCTAGGTCGCTCTGCAGCTCTATCTGTCATAATTGACGCACTCCTGTCGGAAACTCGAGGAGAGTTGCTTTTTGAGGCGAGACCGCGGGAAGACGCCAGCGCAGATCCTCAATCGCCATTGGTGTTGTTCCCTGGACAGCCGAAGCCGCCTCGACAGTTTGGCCAAGGCTGTTTCGGGAGTGGTAGGACTATCAGGACCGGCGGTTTATTCAGGTAAGCGTAAACAACAGTTAGCGCAAACAGAGCGATGGCAGGAATCATTGAGACTCTTTTGGACGAAGCCAAGAAGTTTGGTCATTGGAAGTGGATAGTTATCTCCCTACTCGCGGTCGTTCTCACGGTTTTTGCTGTATTCAGCCAGCTCGCGGACAACACAAAGGAAGCAATCGTTCGAGCCATTGTTGGCGGCGAATCGACCACAGAAGCTGCTGTTTTTCCGGGAGTCGAGATTCTCGAAAAGAAGACAAGTGTTGACCTGAGCGAGTGGACGCCCGGGGGTCAGCCAAAGGATGGAAAAGCGGTGTTTACTACCGTCTATACAGTCCGAAAGGTTCGTGAAGACACAAAATGCTTTGGACGCCTCGTTGGCACTTCTGGGACGAAGCCAGAAGTGCACTCTGACACACACGACATCGAGCTGAGGAAGGTGAAAGAGGAGTGCAAGGGAGGCCTTCTAATCGACCGTTACTATGTCTATATTGATATTGAAGATGCTGAACCGGATTCCGTATTCGAGTGCCGCCTGAGGTCAATCCGTTACGGTGGATTTAAGGACAAAAACGCAAACTGGTGTGCCACAGCCTTTAGACAATCAACTCGAAAGGGACACCTCCAAGTTAAATTTCCGCCCGACAAGCCTGGCAGAAACTTTCGCTTCAGCAGGTATCCAGTTCTTGACTTCGCTCACCCCAAGCCCATTCAGCCGGATTCCGCCAATACCGATACTCCCGGCTATCTTTTTTGGACTATCGCTCACCCATTTCTAGGATATGCATATCGAGTTGATTGGGAATGGGAGCACGAATTTCACACCTTCCAGTAACCGTTTTCTCACGCACTCTTACAAACGACGGCTCGCTTCGGTGTGTTCATCAGAGGGGTAGTCGGGCGCGCCCTCACTCTATAGGGACAAGCGACGCGATAGCCGGGCACCCGTGCTCTGCTCACGACATCGCGTGATTTCGACCTCCGCTAGTCTTCCGGGGTCGAGGCGCTTCCCTTCAATTGTGACTGGAATGTAGTTGTCGGTGAGGGCGCGGGTCCCTTGCTGGTCCTTGCTGTCGAGTGTGACGGCAGAAAAACGTCGCCCGAGAAGCGACCGTCGAAACGCGAGGTTCTTTGAGGCGATGAGCTCCCGCAGGATGCGGCTGCGTTCTTTCTTCACGGCTGGGGGGATCTGGTCTCCGTGCTTCGCCGCCGGCGTCCCTGGACGCGACGAATAGGTAAACACGTGGAGGTAGGTGAACGGCATATCGGCAACGAACTCGAGGGTTGCTTCGAAATCACGCGGGGTCTCCCCGGGGAACCCGACCATGACGTCGGCTCCGATCGAGGCCCAGGGCATCAGGCGGCGCGCTCTTTCGAGCCGGTCGGCGTAGTGGCGAACGCGGTAGCGGCGCCGCATCGCTTTGAGGATTTGGTCCGAACCGGACTGAAGCGGAATATGAACATGCTTGCAGATGCGATCGCTGGACGCCACTAGAGCAAGAAGGTCGTTACTCCAATCCATCGGTTCGACAGAGCTGAGGCGAAGCTTGGCGACGGCGGTCTCCGCGAGCAGCCGACGCAGCAGTTCAACGAGGCGCGCCCGCGCGGGCAAGTCACGGCCCCAGCGCCCGAGGTTGATTCCGGTCAGGACGATCTCCTTATATCGCGTGGCAAGCGAGGCGACCTGGTCGACTACTTGCTGGGGACGAGCGCTCCGGCTGTTGCCTCGAACGGAGGGAATGATGCAGAAGGTGCAGCGGTTGTTGCAGCCTTCTTGGATCTTGAGGTTGGGCCGCGTTCGGTCTTGTCCGGCAGCCGTAACGGGGTAGGCGAGAAAGTCTTGCTGGTCGAAGATGTTGCCTACAAGGACCCGACCTGCAGGGATCTCTCCGTGGTAGGCGGGCGCCTGCGACCCGGCGGCCGTAGAGATACCGACCAGCTTGGGGGTGACGACGTCAGCAACGGCTGTTTTATGCGAGTTGCCCACGACCCAGCAAACACCGGGAAGCTCGGCCAGTTCGGCGGGACGCCGCTGGGCGTAGCAGCCGGTGACAAGGATGCGGGCCTTCGGGTTTTCCCGATGGATGCGGCGAATGGTTTGGCGTGCGTCCTGGTCAGCTTCCGAGGTCACCGTGCAGGTATTGACGATCACGAGATCGGCGGCGGAGGGCGTGTCCAGCTGGCGCAAACCCTTGGCCGCCAAGGCAGCCGCTATGCCGGCACCGTCGGCCTGCGTAGCCCGGCAGCCGAAATTCTGAACGTAGAAATGATTCGGAGAGGTCATGCGAAAGAAGCGGCGTTTTGACTAGAAGGGTGGGTGTTTCAGGAGGCTGGAGTCCACGTTTACCGCTCGGTCAACGTGACTGTTTCGCCAGGACGGCTCGCTCGCGTTCGCCGCTCTGATTCGCTCGTCGCACAGGTGCGCTCGCGCGGGGAACCGAGTTTGGAACCGCAGTGACAGGCCAAATACTTGTAGCTGGGTGCCGCGGCATGGGGCTTATCGGGAAGAACTCCCAGCCGGGATCAGCCCTCGCGGTCGCGCCTCATTTTTTTGCGGTTTCGCTTTCGGGCCAGCGCCTGCTTGAGCCGCTTTTTCTCGCCAGGTTTGAGGTAATACGAGTGGCGTTTCACTTCCTTTATGATGTCTTCCTGTTGTACTTTCCTCTTGAAGCGCCGTAGCGCGCCGTCGATCGCTTCGCCTTCGTTTACGTAAACTTCAGCCACTCAATTGACCTCCTCGGTAGGGGTGCACCCCTCGTGCATACCGCAAGGCGGGAACCAGCGCACCCCAACTGTCTCCCTAAGATTGTACACTAGGGTTGCGAGCGAGGCCAAACCGGAATCGGCAGCGGGCCATTGATGCCGCTTGTCCGGGGTGAATTTGGTCTGCGCCAGTTGCCATCCTGGGCCCCCTTCCACTCCTGGTCCGCTAGCACAAGTCAACAGGTAGACGCGCCTGGGTTTCGGCGCCGCCGAAAACGAAGAATGGTCCGCGAGGTCGGATGCTGGGCCAGGCGGCCCGTGGTGAAAGTCCTTCGTCGCAAAAAATGGTACAGTCACCGATTTTCGTCCTCGAACCCACACTGGAAGCAAAGCAGTCGCACAATCGGAAATCGGATGACAGTCCCTATTTTTGCCGAACCTAGCTTCTACCACGGGCTGCTAGCCAGCTCAGCTTCGGGCGGCGTGCTGTAAGCCCCTACTATGAGCAAGGTATTGACAATCATGCTCGCCGGCGGGGCGGGAGAGAGACTCTATCCGCTGACGAAAGACTGTGCGAAACCGTCCGTCCCTTTTGCCGGCGCGTACCGCATTATCGATGTCACGCTGTCGAACTGTATTAACTCCGGTCTAAGACAGATCTACATTCTGACTCAGCATAAAGCGCTGACGCTCAACCGGCACATCCGCCAAGCGTGGAACATTCTCTCGCCCGAGATGGGTGAGTTTGTCGAAATAGTTCCTCCCACGAAGCGGGTTAGCGAGGACTGGTACCTGGGCACGGCGGACGCCGTTTTTCAGAACGCTCAGAGTATCGAAGCCGAGGGCTCGCCCTACACGCTGATCGTGGCCGCCGATCACGTTTACAAAATGAACTACGAAGCGATGCTGGATTGGCATTCGTCCCACGCGGCCGAAGTAACCGTGGGGACTACCCAGGTTCCTCCTGGGGAGGCGGCGCGCTTCGGAATCGTTGAAATCGATGCGGAGTTTCGCATTCGAAGTTTCGAGGAGAAGCCGAGCCACGGCCATCCGAGCCGCTCGCAATTCAATCCGCAAATGTGCAGCGCTTCGATGGGAATCTATTTGTTTAGCACGCGCGTCTTGCTGGATGCCCTACGGGAAGATCACTCTTTGGAGAGCAGCTCGCATGATTTCGGCGCGGACGTACTGCCGCGACTGGTCGAAAGCGGCCGCCATGTCTATGCCTTAGACTTAGCCGGCAACGGTCAGAAGGAGGCTCCCTATTGGCGAGACGTCGGAACGCTGGACGCCTACTACGAGGCGACCATGGACCTCGTTTCGGTCTCACCCGAGTTCAATCTCTACGATGAGCAATGGCCGCTCAGAACCGAACAACCGATGTACCCGCCGGCGAAGTTCGTTTTCGCCGAGGGAGGCCGGCGAATGGGGGTGGGCGTGAACTCCATGGTTTGCGCCGGGTGCATCGTATCGGGGGGCCGTGTGGTGAACAGCGTCTTGTCGCCCGGAGTGCGTGTTAACAGCCATTCGGAGGTGGAAAGCTCGATCCTATTCCGCAACGTCGCGGTCGGCCGGCACAGCCGAATACGGCGCACCATCATTGACAGTCGAGTGCAGCTACCCGAGCACACTGAAATCGGCTTCGATGTCGAACAGGACCGTCGGAAAGGCCATTTCGTCACCGAGTCGGGAATCGTTGTCGTTCACTCCGGTTCACCTGGAGTCGACAAACAGGACCAACAGAACGGTTAGCGTAACGGAACTCTGATGGACGCAACCCCGGGGCTACGAGGTAACACTGCGGTAGATTTCAAGCACACGCTTGACAGAGGCGTCCCAGCTGAAGCGCCGCACCTGGATGAAACCACGATTCCGCAGCCGCTCCCGATGGCTGTCGTCCAGAAGGACCTGGCGCAAGCCGCGGACGACGTCGAAGACGTTCTCCGGATTGACGAGTATCGCGGCATCCCCGACCGCTTCTGGAAGGGAAGAGGCATTGGAAGTCATGACGGGTGTGCCATGGGCCATGGCCTCGAGGGGCGGCAGTCCGAATCCCTCGTAGAGCGACGGAAAAGCGAAGGCCACAGCCGCGTCGTAGAAACAGCGCAGGGTTTCGACTGGCACGAATCCCAGAAATCGGACGCTCTCTTGAACCCGCGACTTGATGACGGCGTGCCGGACGGCCGGAAAGGCATTGAGCTCATCGCCGATGACGATGAGGCGTAGGTTGCTGTATTTCGGGTGATTCTCCAGTTCGGCGCGGACGACGGCGAACGCCTCGATGAGCCGGGGGACGTTCTTGTGCGGCTGAATCCGGCCCGCGTAAAGCACGAAGGGGTCATGGATCTGATATCGCTGCAGAGTGTGAAGACGTTCGTGCTGGCGGACCGGCTGAGCGAGACGCGGGTCAATCGCGTTGGGGACGACTTGGATCTGGTCCGCGGGAAGACCCAGATGCTGGATGGCATCCTGCTTGGTGGCCTCTGACACGGCAATGACACAGGAAGACCTCCTGAGACCGTGCCGCAACAGATGATGTCGCACCCTTTCGCCCAGTACGGAGGCCTCTTCTTGGGGGTAGAGGATGTTGTTGATGTCGTGCAGCGTGGCGACGTAGGTGCTCGGCATGAAATAGGGCACCCAGCGATGGGGCATGTGGAAAAGGTCCAGGTTCAGGCGGCGAACCAGCACAGGAAAGCTGAGGTGACTCCTGCGAGAGTTGAACGCTAAGCGGTACGGTTCGAAAGAGAAGTTCGGGGGCAGGGGTCTTAGGCGCTCAAACTGGTCGTTGGAGTGTCCGACCAAGACGTAGGTGCCCTGATCGCCCAGCCGCGCTAGCGCGGCGACGAGGTTTTGGATGTAGGTACCGACGCCGAAGTCGCCCACGCGGCGGATATCGATGCCGACTCGCAGGGGACGCGAATCGGAGGTGGCAGCCCCCTGTTCGGGGGCGGCGCCGCTCTCCCGGGTCTCGGCGCTAGTTTTAGTTAGTCTCGCCACTGAAGGTCCCGACGCGGTCCGCCTTCCTCTCTTGGATGACTCACAGCCAACGAGCTCGGCAGACTCGTGCGGCGAGGGGAGTCGGAGAGCCCCGCCGATTTAGAAGGAATTCTAGCATGTTACAATGAGCCTTTTTTAGCGCCCTAAGTCCCTGTTTTCCGAAACCTTATGCGCTGGAGCCAGTTGTTCATCCCGACCCTGCGAGAAACGCCGGCCGAAGCCGAGGTGGTCAGCCACCAGTTGCTGTTGAGGGCCGGTTACATCCGGCAGCTGGCGTCGGGAATTTACAGCTATCTGTTTCTCGCCAAGCGTTCGCTACTGAAAATCGAGCGCATCGTCCGCGAGGAGATGGACGCTATCGGAGCCCAGGAATTCCATCTGCCGGAACTCCACCCCGCGGAGTTGTGGCGGCAGAGCGGGCGCTGGGAGGCGATGGGCTCGGACATGTTTCGGCTCCAGGACCGCTGGGGACGGGACCTGTGCCTGGGCATGACCGAGGAAGAGGTGATGACGTCGATCGCCCGTGGCGAGTTGAGAAGCTACAAGCAATTGCCTCAGCTCTGGTATCAGATCCAGGTGAAATTCCGAGACGAGCCGCGGCCCAAGTCCGGGCTGATGAGGGTGCGCCGGTTCACGATGAAGGACTCTTATTCCTTCGACATTGACGCGGATGGTCTCGACGCCAGCTTCAAGAAGCATCACGACGCTTACTGCCGTATCCTCGAGCGCTGCAAGCTGCGCTACCTCGGTGTGGAGGCCCACTCCGGCGCCATGGGAGGTAGCCAATCACAGGAGTTCGTCGTGCCCTCGGAAGCGGGCGAGGATGTCGTCGTGATCTGCAAGGGCTGCGGCTACGCAGCCAACCTCGAAAAGGCCGAGTCCGTGCCCCGATCTCCGGATGGCGAAGACCCAACGGGAGCGGCCGACCCGGAAGAATTCGCAACCCCCGGCAAGAAAACCATCGACGAGGTCGCAGAGTTTGATGGCCTGCCGGTAACTTCTCACGTCAAGAGCCTCGTCATGGTGGCTGACGGAAAGCGACTGTTGATCCTGCTGCAGGGTAACGATCAACTCAACGATGCGAAGCTCAGCTCGCTGGTCGGCACAGCGGACGTCCGACCGGCTCACCCGGAGGAGATCCGTGAATGGTTGGGGGCTTCGGCAGGCTCCATCGGGCCGGTGGGTGTCGAGGGCATGGAGATTCTCGCCGACTCGGCTCTCGAAGGCCGTCGCAATATGATCGCCGGTGCGAACAAAGACGACCACCACCTGCGTCACGTCACACCCGGCGGCGATTTTGACGCCCGCTTCGTGGATCTGCGCCAGGTGGAGGCGGGTGACGGCTGCGTCCGTTGTTCGAAACCGCTACGACGCCGGAAGTGCATCGAGGTCGGTCACATTTTCAAACTCGGCTACAAGTACTCGGAATCGATGGGCCTGCGGGTGTTGGACGCCAATGGGAAAGAAGTAGCGCCGATCATGGGTTCTTATGGCCTTGGCCTGGAGCGCATCCTCACGGCCGCCATCGAGCAAAACCATGACGAGTTCGGCATTATTCTGCCGGCGCCGATCGCTCCGTTCGAGGTAGTCATCACCCCGGTCAACCTGAAGAAAGACGATCAGCGGGAGGCCGCCGAAAGCACATATCGACGCTGTTGCGAGCTGGGTCTCGACGCTCTATTGGATGACCGCCAAGAGCGTCCCGGTGTGAAATTCAACGACGCGGATTTAGTCGGAATCCCCTACCGTATTACGGTTGGGAGGAAGGTGACCGAGGGCACGGTAGAGCTGACCGATCGCTCGACACGCCAATCGGCCGATGTTACACTCGAAGAGTCGCCGGAGCGCGTTAAGGAACGGCTACAAAAGGACTTTGCCCATTCGCCCGCATAAGTCTTTCGACTCACGCGCAGGCTTCTCAACCAAGAAACACTATCACGGTGATTCTGTCGCACACGGATCTTGTAGCCTCGCCTGCACCTGGGCGATTCCTGCCGGCGAGAAGCGAACCTCGACGGACGCCCCACGGCCCATTCCACAAGGCATCCGGCGCCCTGTTATTCGCCACACTCTCTAGCGGTCATGGCATTGCGAAAGCGGTCTCGTAAAAGGAAGACACGACGCAGCCTTTTCCGCCGAGTGGTGCGTTTTGTGCGCTCCCCCCTGGGCAAAGTAACGGTAGCGCTGGTCTTGATACTGGGATTGGCGGGTCTTCTGACCTTCAACCATTACTACTGGAAATACGCGAAACTGATCGACGCCAAGCTGGAACGCGGGCCCTTCAACCGAACCTCAAAGATTCTAGCCGCGCCGAACGCCGTTTTCGTCGGGGAGGAGATATCGCCCGATGAGGTGGTGTCGCTGCTCCGCAGCGCCGGATACTCGGAAGCCCGGCACAACCGAGTCGGGCAGTTTGAACTCAAGCCCAACTTGGTCGGGATCTATCCGGGCGGAATGTCCTACTTCGCCCCGGAACCGGCCATCCTTCACTTCAAGGACAACGAAGTCACCAAGATCATCTCGGTGAGCGACAACCAAGCTCGGGAGGTCTATGAGCTCGAGCCCGAGCTGATCACTAATCTGTTCGACAAAGAACGCTCCAAGCGGCGACTCGTCGAGTACCACGAGATCCCGGAGGTAATGCGTAACGCCATCTTGGCGATCGAGGATCATCGTTTCTTCGATCACGCCGGGATCGACATCGTACGAACCGCCAAGGCCGCCTACGACGGAATCGTCACCTGGAGAAGGCCCCGAGGCACCTCCACACTGACACAGCAGCTCTCGCGCGGCTTCTTTCTTACTCCTGTGCGGACTGGGCTACAGGCTTATCTCCGGAAGCTGGCGGAGTTGCTAATCGCCATCCAACTCGAAGGCCGCCTTAGCAAGGAGGAGATCTTCCAGCACTACTCAAATCAGGTGCCTCTCGGCCGGCGGGGCAGCTTCAACGTCATGGGAGTGGGCGAGGCCGCTCAAGCATACTTCGACAAGGACTTAGTGGAACTGACTTTGGCCGAAGCCGCGCTTGTGGCCGGGTTGATCCAGCGGCCAAGCTACCTGAATCCTTACCGGCATCCCGAGCGCGCGAAGAATCGCCGCGACACCGTGTTGCAGGCTATGCTGCGGCACTCCTTCATCACCCAAGAAGATTTTGAAACCGCGGTCGCCGAACCCGTCGAGCTGTCGGTAGGGCACATCGAATCCAGCAACGCCCCCTACTTCGTCGACTTGGTCAACGGACGCCTGCGGGAGTGGTTTTCCGAGGATGATCTCATCACGCGGTCCTATTGGGTGTATACGACTCTCGACATGGAGCTGCAGCGCGCCGCCGTGGAGGCGGTTCGCATTGGGATGGCTGAAGTTGACGAGCGCGTCCGAAAGCAAAAACGCTTCCGAGATCAAGAGCCGCCCCGCGCCCAATGCGCCCTGGTAGCTGTGGATCCCTATACCGGCGAGGTAAAAGCGATCGTCGGAGGAAGAGACTACGGCGAAAGCCAGCTCAATCGCGTGCTGGCGAAGCGGCAGCCGGGTTCAGCGTTCAAACCCTTTGTCTACGCCACGGCGATCAACACCGCCATCGAAACGGATCAGGAGCTGTTGACGCCGATTACCACGGTGGACGACGTGCCGACCACGTTTTGGTTCGACGACAAGCCGTATGAGCCTGCGAATTTTTCGAATCGTATCCATGGCGTCACTACGCTACGCACAGCGCTCATGCGGTCGATGAACATTGCCACGGTCAAGGTGGCGGAGCGGGTAGGTTTTGACCGTGTAGCGGAAACGGCACAACGAGCTGGTCTTGGGGACCAAATTCAACCGACGCCGGCTATTGCTTTAGGCGCCTACGAAGTGACCCCTTTGGACATTGCCGGGGCCTACACCGCGCTTGCCAACGGCGGAATCAAGATGAAGCCCTATTTCATCCGCCTAGTACGGGATAAGACAGGCCGCAATCTGATCCACAACAGGCCGCAGGAAAAAGAGGTCCTGGATCCGCGAGTCGCCTACATCGTGACCAACATGTTGCAAGACGTCGTCCGGCGAGGCACCGGGGCTAGAGTGCGCGCCATGGGCTTCTCCGAGCCGGCGGCGGGAAAAACCGGGACAGATGACGATGGTTGGTTTGCCGGCTACACCTCAAATCTGTTGTGCATTGTGTGGGTCGGCTTCGACGACAACACGGATCTAAGCATCGAAGGGTCGAAGTCGGCGCTGCCGATCTGGACCGAGTTCATGAAGCGGGCCCACGACCTGCCGGAATACCGCGATCCCGAACCCTTCGAGCCCGTGGAAGGCATCGTCACCGTGCCGCTTGATCCGCATACCTACGAGTTGGCTACCTACGCCTGCCCGGACCAGACAGCGGAGGTGTTTATCGCCGGGTCCGAGCCGACTCAATACTGCCGTCTCCACGGCGGGGGCCGGCGCGGTACGTTGCTGGCGACCAACGTGGCCGGGTGGGACAGCACAGCTCCGCGAGCGGCGGCTGTCGACCCAGAGGGATCGTCCCGTACCGGCCGCGGTGCAAAACGAAGGTCGGCCGCACCCACCAGATACCCACCCCCACCGCCTCGCCAAGATCGCGACCAAGCGTCCGGGAAAAAGAAGAAAGGTTTCTTCGGACGCATCCTGGACGTGTTTCGGTAGTAGCGCCCTATTTTGTCGTACCTGCCCAGAGAGGTTTTTGTGGGGGGATTGGTCGCGTGATCGATAGTGACGCGGTGTGAATCTTACGCACGGGCGGACGCGGAAGCATGGCGCCAAGTATCTGTAAGGGCGAGATTCATCGCGCCCGCCACCGGCCGTTCGTCGCTACCCCTTTTCGGGCGCAATGAACTGCGCCCCTACGAACAAGCTTCGTAGTTTGTGTGGAGGGAAACGGTGCGTCCGCAGCACCAATTGGATCACGCCGGCCACCCAAAGCGTCGTCAAGAAAGCGGGCTAGGCAGACTTCTTGTGACAAACAACCCCGACTCGGCGGAACTCCTCCGGAAGCGAGCTCGTACGAAAGGGTAACATCGAAGGATATGACCTCGGCAGGACCGGTGATCGAGACGGAAGGGCTGGCGAAACATTTTCGCAGCACCTACCGCCGTCGAGTTGTGCGGGCGGTCGACGGGATTTCGTTGGCCGTCGAGCCCGGCGCCGCCTTCGGCCTTCTGGGGCCCAACGGATCAGGCAAGACCACATTCGTCAAGCTGTTGCTCGGGGTCATGCACCCCACCGCGGGCCAGGCGCGTTTGTTTGGGAGAGGCTGTCGGGAACCCGAAGCCCGCCGGCGAATCGGCTACTTGCCCGAGAACCATCGCTTCCCAACCTATAACACCGGCCGGCAGATGCTCGAGTTTTATGCCGCGCTTTCCGGTGTGGCCTCGGACGAAAGAAAACGCAGAGCCGGGGAGCTGCTCGAGCGCGTCGGTCTGGATGGCTGGGGAGACGTGCGTGTGGGAAAGTACTCGAAGGGTATGCTGCAGCGCCTCGGACTCGCACAGGCCCTGATGCACCGGCCCTCTTTGCTGATCCTTGACGAACCGAGCGACGGGGTGGATCCGGTCGGCCGGCGGCTGATTCGAGAGATTCTTGAAGGGCTGCGGCAAGAAGGGACGGCCATCTTCTTGAACTCGCATTTGCTGGCTGAGGTCGAGTTGTTCTGCGAACAGGTGGCGATCATCCGCCGCGGAGAGCTGGCTTTAACGGGCTCGGTGCAAGAACTCACCGCGGGAAGCGGCTACCGGCTGACGGCAGTTGACATCACGGATAGCGCCTTGAGCGAAATACGAGAAAAAGCGGCGGGTATTTCCTCGCAAGATGGAATGCTTCACCTGGATTTCCCCGACCGCGCGGCTGCGAATCGTGCTATTGACGTGTTGCGCCGCGACGGAGTGAAGGTGGAAGAGCTGCGTGCTCAGCGCTCTACCCTCGAGGACGTCTTCGTACGAGCGGTCCAGGAGGCGCGGACACAATGACTTTCAGCAGCCAGATCCTCGCCCTGGTCGGCGACACGTTCCGGGAGTCCTTGTCGCGGAAGATTTTCTGGGGATTCCTCGGCTGTTCGACGGTCATGATCCTCCTCTTCTTGCTGGTGCTCAACATTGATCTTGTAGAAGGAGGGGTCGCGGCCGTCGAACTGTTTGGCACGGAGGTCAATCAAGGCCGGACGGTTCCGGTGGAAGAGCTGGTTGGGGTCATCCTAGGGACTGTGGCGTCGTTCTTGTTCACCGCGGGGTTGTTTCTGGCTATCTTCGCGGCCGCCGGGCTGATTCCTACGGTCTTCGAGCCGGGGCGAATTGAGCTATTACTGTCGAAGCCGGTCTCTCGGCCCACGCTGCTGCTCGGGAAGTTCTTGGGAACACTCGCGGTGATTGGGGTGAACCTGTTCTATCTCGTTCTTGGCGTCTGGGTCATCCTCGGTTTCAAGACTGAGATTTGGAAGGCCGACTTTCTGCTTGCGACCGCGCTGGCGATGTTCGCGTTTGCTGTTCTGCTGCCGGTAATCGTTTTCGTGGCAGTAGTTTCGGACAGCGCGGTGTTGGCGACGATGGTAACGTATTTCGTGGCGCTCATGAGCCTGATCTTTTCGCAACACGAGCGCATCGCTCCCTATTTCGACTCCCAGTGGCCACGGGATTTGGTGAAGTGGCTCTATCACGTTTTCCCGAAGCTCTTCGAGATCGGGAACACGGCAAGGCTGGTGCTTATGGAGCGGGAGCTGGAGTCGTGGATGCCGATTTGGAGCTCTGGGATCTTCGCACTGGTGGTGCTGGGGGCAGGTGTTTGGTTTTTCCAAAGGAAGGATTATTGATCATGTTACCGAAGGGTTTTTCTCGGAAACGGTTTGGCAAGCGGCGAGTCGCGAATCGGTCCACCGCAAGTTTGCTCCTCGTGATCTTTGTCGTGGTTGTTGCTCTCTACTCCTGTCAGACCGAGGACGAGGGCCAAGCCGGCGGGCTGGACCGAGAGCTCGTAGCCTTGCTACCGCCTAGTGCGACGTCGCTGACGGGCGCAGATATCCTGCGGCTGAAAACCACTCCTGTCTTCCGGTTTTTGGAAGAAGAGAGTCGAAAGAACGAGGGTCCTCGAGGACGCGTCAAGACTATCGTTGAGAAGACGGGCTTCGACCCGTTGCAGGACCTCGACCGGGTTCTCGTGGCCTCATGGGTCGATGCACCAAATGACGAGTCCAGTGCTCCCACGGCGCGGTTTCTGGTCGTGGCTCGTGGCCGGTTCGACCTCACGGAGATAGGCCACCAGCTAGACGACGCCGAAGTCGAACAGTACCGTGGCGTCACCGTGTACCATCAGCCCGTGCCCCAACCGAGTGGCTCAATACCGGAGGCGCCGGGCTCAGAGTTTCTTAAGCAACTGGAAGACGGCTTTTCCCTAGCGTTCTTCGACGAGAGGACCGCTGTCGCTGGGGTGAAGCCTGCCGTGATGAAAACGATCGACCGCAAAATGGACGGCGGCGCGAGCCTCCTCGACAACATTCAGTTGCTCGAAAGAGCAGAAGCGCTCAACCAGTCAAACCAGCTCTGGTCGGTTTCCTTGAACACCGGGGAGCTCTGGGAGAGCGGGGCCGGCAACCTTCCGAGCGGTATCAACATTCCCGCCTTCCGCATCTTCCGCTCGATGGAGAGCTCGAGTCTGGCGGCGGATCTGACGGACGGAATCGACGTTAAGGCCGAAGGTGTCTGCGCTACCCCCGAAGACGCCAAGACCTTGGCGGATGCCGGCCGGGGAATGGTCGCGTTGGGGCGGCTGACACTGAGCGACAAATACCCCGAGGCTATGAAGCTGTTCGACGCCATCGACGTGGTCGACGATCAGAAGGTCATCCGAGCGTCCGTGAAAATGACAGCAGCGGATTTCGAAACACTGCTGGCGGCTTTAAAAGAAGAACGGGATTCGAGGTCGGACTAGTGGCGGGAGCGTTCGGCGTAGTACGCGGGGTGTCGCGGTAAACCAACAGCAGCAGGCTCAATACCGATAGAGCCAGCGCGCCTTTTCCACGATTTTCTCCGCGTTCGGCAGGAAGGCTTTCTCCAAGGGCGGGCTATAGGGGACCGGCGTGTCGGGGGGCGCGATGCGGACGAGGGGTCCGTCGAGATGTTCGAAAGCGTGTTCGCTGATGATGCCGGCCAGCTCTCCACCCAATCCACCGGTTAGAGTATCTTCGTGCAGCAGGATTACCTTGCCGGTTTTCTTCGCCGTTGCCAGTACAGCTTCACGATCGAGTGGCACCAGCGTTCTTAGGTCGACGACTTCGGTGTCGATGTCTTCTTCCGCGAGCTTCTCGGCCGCCTCGAGCGCTACGTGAACCATGGCGCCGTAGGTGATCACACTCAGGTCTTGGCCCGATCGACGGACGGCCGCCTTACTGAGGGGGACGGTGTAGTCATCGCCCGGGACATCGCCCTTGATGCTGCGATACAGGTGCTTGTGCTCCAGAAAGATGACCGGGTCGTTGTCACGGATCGCTGCTTTCAGCAATCCCTTGGCGTCGTAGGCTGTCGAGGGTTCGACCACCTTTAAGCCCGGCGTGTGCACGTAGGGCATCTCCGGATTTTGGGAGTGAAAAGGGCCGCCGCTAAAGCCGCCTCCTGTGGGAGCGCGAACCACGAGAGGAACGTTCCCTCCCCAGCGGAAGCGGCACTTGGCGGCAAAGTTCGTAATTTGGTCGAACGCACAGGCCATGAAATCCGAGAACTGCATTTCGACGACCGGCCGAAGACCGTTGATGGCAGCCCCAGTTCCGGCTCCCACGATAGCGGCCTCCGAGAGTGGTGTGTCGATGACTCGCCGCTCGCCGAAGCGCTCCAGAAAACCCTTCGTTACCTTAAAGGCGCCGCCGTAGACAGCGATGTCCTCCCCCATCACGAAGACTGACTCGTCACGCTCCATTTCTTCCCAAAGGCCCTGGCGAATCGCTTCGACGTAGGTCATCTCGGCCATGGTTTTCACTTGGGTTTCGCTAACAGCTGAGCCGGCAAGCCCCGTCGCTAGATTTTCTCGTAGACGTTCTGTTCCAGAGTGGCGGGATCGGGGTAGGGCTGCCTGAGCCCCCACTCGACAGCATCGTCAATCTCGGCCAAAACTCGTGTTCGGACTTCCTTGAAATCCTGCTCGGTCGACCAGCCTCTTTCCACCATGTACTTCTGGAGTTTGAGGATGGGGTCCCGCCTGGACCATTCTTCACGCAGTTCTCGGGGGACGTAATCGGCGGAGTCGTGGGCGGAGTGCCCGCTGACTCGGAAAGTCTTGCACTCGATCATGTACGGACCGTGGCCCTCTCTGGCGTACGCGGCTGCTCGCTTGGTGGCTTCGTAAACGGCGATCACATCGTTTCCGTCCACGATCTCGGACGGAATGTTGTAACCAGCGGCGCGGTCGGCTACATTCTCGATCGCCATCTGCTGCTCAAGCGGGGTCGAGTAAGCGTAGAGGTTGTTGTTGCACAGGTAGACGATGGGGAGTTTTTGCACGGATGCGAAGTTGACTCCCTCGTGCCAATCTCCTCGGCTGGTGGCGCCCTCGCCCCAGTAGTTGAAGACGACATGCGGCTCACGACGGTACTTGATCGATAGGGCGATGCCGCCGGCAACCGGCACGTTCGACCCAATGCTGCTGATGATCGTAAGGATCTTGCGCTTGTGAGAGCCGATGTGCATATTGCCGTCGCGTCCGTTGGTGGGGCTGCCGAGCCGGCCTAGATACTGGGCCAGCATTTCGCGCGGCGTGATGCCGCGGATCAGGTAGGCGGCTAGGTCGCGGTGGGACGGGCAAAAGTAGTCGCCCGGTTCGCCTACGATGGCGCTTCCGGCCGGGATTGCTTCTTGTCCGCGACCCGTATAACACCCGCCGGCGATCTTCCCTTGACGGTAGAGCTTGAGCTCGATGCGGTCTTCCAGTTCCCGCATCAGCGACATGTAGTAGAGGAGTTTGCCGCAAAGGTCAGGCGTGACGTCCGTAGGTGCTGAGACCGCCGCCGTAGAGCTCATAGCACCTATGGAACATACCGGAACCGAAGCGAATTTTCAACCACCACGGCGAGGTTGTGTGAGGGTCATGCGACTTAGTAATAGTACTTAAGTGTGCGTATCTCTGGCCTTTCTCCTCTGCTTCGCGACTGCGGCTGGCGCCGAGGAGTGCTAATCTGATTTCAATGTTCGGGATTACGGAGTAGGCCGGGTTGCGCGAAGAAACGGTTGCCGGGACCCCACAGCCAAAGCCTGCCACTAAGGGGCACGAGGACCCTAGCGTGTATTGCCCCCGCTGTTCGAGCCGCTTGCGCGAACTCAAGTGTAAGTTGATTTGCGATCGCTGCGGCTATTACATGAGCTGTTCCGATCACTATTAATCCGGGGCCTTGAAGTGAAGCGCACCCCCTTAGAGTCCGTGGGCACAGCATACTGTGTCCCTACAGATCTGTTGTGCGTGGAAATGCAGGCGCACAGCAGGCTGCGGCACGCGGTGCCCGAAGTTCCCGATCCGAACCTCGCTTCCTCATACGAGCGCATCTCAATTTGACCCGCCTCTGACCATCTGCTCGAGGGCTATCCGTGGACAGACGGTGGTTCTGATGTAGTCGGCAAGGCCTGTGGCAGCTCCCCTTAGCCTCTTATCGATCGCGGGGTCCAGGCAGTTGCCTTCTTGGTCGAAGGCTTTGTGAACCGACGCCACTGAAACCGGGCCGGGCAGCACGATTGCGCCTACGTGGGAACACACGCTGCGCAGGTGTTCGAGGGCTTTGATCGCTCCGATACCCCCCGCCGCGACGCCGACGAGGGTTACTGGTTTGCCCTTCAGCGCGGACGGAAACCCGAGGTGCTCGATGACCAGCTTGATCACGCTGCTGTAGCTGCCGTGGTATTCCGGCGTGCCGAAGATGACACCCGCGGCATTCGAGACGGACCGCTGCATGGCGTCGGCGACTGAGGTGTCTTTCGCGGTGCCGGGCAGCGCTAGTTCGACTTCGGCGGGATCGATCAACTCGACGGCGACGTCCTCCTGCTTGGCAAGCTCATCAACCACGACGGCCATGGCTTTCGAGGTAAGATTGCCCGGCCGGACACTGCCCGGGACCGCTACGATCCGGATATGACGGTTTTCGTCACTCATTGGTTCTCCTTCCGAGATGCGAAACGTCACCGAACTTCTGATCGTAGCAGTTGGAACAGGATCGTCTCAGACTCAGATTCGCGTACGCGGGCGCATGAACTGGCCTAAGCGTCGACACGAGTGTCGACGCGGCAGACGTGGGCGTCTGCGCCACAACAATTCACGCCCCGCCTTAAGACCGAACCTTCGCGTGAGACTCGCGCACCCTCATCGTGGCGTTGGTCTCAAGGCCTGCCGTGTTGATACTCTTACCGACACCTGTTTCCGAGCAAGCACCCCGTCGGGCTGAACATGTCCAGGCTTCAGCTAGTTCGTCGGGATAAGCCTGTTCGACTCGAGAAAATCCGTTAACGCATCCGCCGTCACCTGGTGGCCCGTCTCGTTGAAATGGATGCCGTCTCCTCGATACAGCGTCCACCCCTGGTGCTTGTAAAACACCGGATGAAGATCCAACATCGGAACTTGCACCTGTCGGCAAATTGCGGCCAGCTTGGACTGAGGCTTGAGGACGTAGCGGGGGTCGTGGCGCAGCATTCCCGGATCGAACTGCGCGGCTAAAGGTGCGACGACCACGGCCAGGGTGCCGCCAGAGTTTTCTACCATCTTGTTGATGGCCAGGAACTGCTGACGATATTCGTCCCAGCTCTCATCCCGCCAAGCAGTAGCCAAGTCCGGCATTTTATCCCAGGGATAGCCGGGCTCTTGCCTTGTCCGCCATTTCAGTAGGGCGAATCGGAGACGAAACGCAAGGTAGCTGTTTCCAGGCAGCCACGACAAGGGGTCGCGTTGATCGGGAAGCAGCGCCCGCCGAGCTTCCTCGGTGATCAGGAATTGTCCTTCAGGGTCCAAACGGTGAAGGAACTTGTGATTGTCGTTCGTGCAGTACTGCAGGACGACGAGGTCCGGTTCTAGGCGCAGCAAGTCTCGCTCGAGATAGAGGCGTTCTTGGTAGATGGTGTAGCCGGGGACCGCTCCGTTGATCACTTGGGCCCGATCCTTTAGCTTTTGGCGCAGAATGGTGACAAAGCTGTCTGCTCCGGCGGCGACGGAATCTCCCAGCACTAGGATTCGCTTCGTCCCCGCAGGCTTTTTGATGCCGATCTCGGGGTTGCGGAGGCCCAGCGAGTTGTTGTCGGGGTGGTCCGGGTTCAGGCGGTAGCCGAGATCCGGGTCCGAGATGACCCATTGATCCGAGCCCAGATTCGAATACGGGACGCCACCGGAAACAAGGTTGCCGAAGACCGCGGACCAACTGCCTTCCACCTGACGGCGAAGGGCGAGCTCGACCCCCAACATCGAGATTGACACACTGAGAAAAACAGTGATAATGCCGAAGACCAATCGCTTGGGCTGAATGCCCAAGAAGGCGCCGCCAGGTCCACCGGCCTCGGGTTTCGTCTTTCTTGCGGCTTGCTCGGGGGAAGATCTCTTTTTGCGCCGCCTTGGCAACGTCTAGGCTCCTTGGGTTCGACAGCGGAAGCAACCGGTGCTTCGTTTGACGAGGATTCGGGCTCCCCGGATGACAGCGGGACTCTATAGGATTTGGTTCCGACTTTCACCGTCGAGCATAGCGGGTGCGAGCACTTGGCCGCCTCCATCGGTTAGAATAGTCGCTTCCTATTCTCCGCAAGGTCGGGAAGCGTTATCCACCCTAGACAGTTTGGAACGAGGCACATTGTATGCAGCCGCAATTCATCCGCATCCGGAATCGCGTCATCAACATTCAAGCTATTTCCTATATCCGCCTGTACGAGGATCTTGACCGCATCGACATCCGCCTGATAGGCCCGCCGGTCGACGTCTCTCTGACGATCACCGTCGAGGATGAGGAAGCTGCTCCCGTGCGGGATTTCGTTCTCAATTCCGGGCTAGTCAAGGACCTTCGCCCGCCCGCGTAGCCCTCCGGGGGCAAGTAGGACAAACAATCTTGCTTGTCCTTGCCGCCACGGGCGGATCGGGTTCTCCGGCAATCCCGTCGTCCAGCTTAGGTTTCTTGCTGCAACCACCTCTGGCCAGAAGCGCGGTTCTGTTTCGACGGCCATGAATGGAGAGCGGATTACCGGCAGTCCATGACAGTCCCCCTTGTTTCGCCCGACACCGTAGTCCGATGCGCGGAAGATGTTGGCCGACGCCGCGGCGGCCTGTGAGGGGGCCCTGGTGAAAGTCGTTCGTCGCAAAAAATGGTACAGTCACCGATTTTCGCCTCTCATCCCGAACGGGAAACAAGGCACTTGCACCAGCGAAAATCGGGTGACAGTCCCAATTTTTTGCCGAACCTACCTTCTACCACGGGCCGCGAGGAACGCTCCGGGCACGGTTTGATGAGGTGCGGCCCCTGGTATATCGCGCGGGGCCGCCAAAACGGTTTGGGATCGATCTCGTTGTCCTGTGTGACGCGGTCGGTTGATCGGCTCACCGACGGAGGCCATGGGGGAGGACTTGAATCCCGGCCGGGGTGCGCCAGTCTGTCGCTCCCTGAAGGCCGGCGCTCTTACGGGCCCAGAGTAACATCGCACGGGAAGGGTAGATGGTCAAGGCAAGGCGATCTCGTTGACGGCGCCCGAGTTAGAAATCTCAAATCGCCGTGACTGGTTTCGGAGAGTGGTGGGCGAGTGGGATCGGCCGTTAGGACGGCCGATTTTTGCCCCACCCCAAGCCCCGCTCGGCCGCTCCCTGCGACCGATCGCCAACCGCCAAGGGGAAGCGATCCCTGCTGGGGGGGGCCTAGTCGAAGATAGATGAGTCCTTCGCGGTCCTCGCTCGTCGAGAAGAGCGAGTGTGTCCAAGTGTCTCGGGTGATGACCGATTCCGCGTTGACTCTGCCCATGGATCAGAACATCGCCCTTCGTAATCTTGCCCGCTACGCACGCAGAACAAACCGTAACTCATTGATTGCAATTGGCTTGCTAGGAATTTGGTTTGTTTCGTATTTTTCCCTGTGCCCCAGCGTGATGTCGTTCTTCGCGGTCTCCCTCACAATGGCGGGCGGGCCCGCGCCCTGACGGGCACGGCTCTTTGCGGTGCTCGACGCTGGCCTCCCTTCGCGATTCTTACCCCGTCCAAGCGGCTGAAAACAGCCGCACGCGCGGGAGAAACGACACCCCAGCAGCACGCTAGGCGTCTGGCCAAGAATCACCACGCCTCCGAGACCAATTTGACCCCGTATTCGGCCAGAAAAGGCCGCCTCGCGGGCAGAAAACACGGCCTAGCAGTGGGCTAGCGGGCGATTTTCGTCACCTGGCGGTGGGTTGGCAGTCGAGTGGGGCGGCGATGGGAGTGTTCTGCTTGATGGTTAAGTCTTCTGAATTGTTAGACATAGCAGCGTTCCCAGCCGCCCACGCAAGAGCCGGTGGCAGAAAGTGGCGGAAATACGAGGGTCATCCCTCCGAGATTTCGCTTTCTGGGCCCCGTACCAGAATACGGGACGGATTGAGGTTAGAAGGGGCCCGAGGGCGTAAGTCGTTGAGATGGCACGGAGAAAAAATGTGAAAAGTCTGTGACGGAGGTTTGCGGGAGTGGTGGAAAGCGACGTCGAAGCCGGATTTTCGTGCAAAAATCGTGTCCTAGCGCAAGGAAAACGCCGCCTAGCGAATAAATGGAGCCAGGAAAAGGGGGATCGGCCGTTGGGACGGCCAATTTCTTGCCCCACCCCAAGCCCCGCTCGGCCGCCGGGAGCGGCAAGCGGGGAAAAGGAGCGACCGGGTGTGCGCGGGCGACCGGTGTCGGTAGGAGTACCGACACGGCAGGTCTGGGGACCTGCGCCACCAGCGCGATTGATGCCATACGCTCGGAGCTGTGATGTCGGGCGTCGATGTCTGAGTTTTTGGTGCAGCCGCAAGATGGCTGGCCTAGCCGCGGCCTCACACGGGCCGCGTCAACGCGTCTCAAAGCCAGTGGCGTGCGGGTACCACGACTAAACGGGCAGCAAAGCGAGCCGCCTGACGGCGGCTAGGACAAACAGGATTGTTTGTCCCCACGGGGCATCGGTTGCCATTGAACGGGGCTAAGCGGCAAGGCGCTAGCGTCGCAACGGCCCACGGCCGCTCGGCGAAACGACCGCCGAGCCATGCTCTACGGGACTGGGAGTAAGAGTGCCGTTGGAGCTTGTCACTTCCGAGGCCTTGGCCCAGCAACCGCAGCAGGTACGGGGCTAACGGCGGCCCAGGCCTGCGCTACAAAGAGTCAACGGCCGCGGATCTGGCGGGCGGCACACCGATAGCGGTGGAAGCGGGATCCTGCCCGCCTAGATCCTCGCTACGGGACTCGCCAAGGCGGGACCCACGAGCCAGAAGCCCGTCCAGATGCGACGGCGCTACGGCGGGTCTTTCCTACTCTCGTTCTCCTCGTCCGCCACTTTTTGGATCGCCTCGTGAATACGCCGCATTGATTCGACAAGATGAAATAAGGGCATTGGCGCTCGATGGTTCCCGGAGTCCCAGGGAATGTTTGACAATCCATTCGGACTCCCGCGGCCCGGTGCTCGAAACGCGACCAGGTAAACCCATGTGCTAGTATTTCTCTCGGCTTGCGTATGATCGGCGAAATGGCCGTCCGCTGTGGCGTCTACATAGTGGTCCTCTGGGTCGTGGCCAAGATGGTCGTCGGCGAAGGAAGTACGTTCGGAAGAGCTCTGCTAGCGGCGGTCGCCCTCACGGCGACGTCGTGGGTTTCTTTGGCATCGCGCAAGAAGTAGACCCGAGGATTTCGTACTTGATTTATGTTGTCCATCTCCTGATCCTCCAAGCGATCTTCGAGCTGTCGCTGGGCAACGCCCTGGTGATGATGGTTTTCACGTGGATCGGGGGAATGTTGGTCCGACTAGGGTTTCAGTAGTGCCCGACGTCTCGGCCGATTGGGTAGGGACCGGCACTCCTGCCGGTCCTGGACAAAGAAGATTGTTCGTGACACTGGAAAGCGGACAAGCGGGATCGCTTGTCCCCACTACAACAAGCAGGAGTGCTGATCCCACCGGAGATCGAGCAGTGCCTTGGAGGAGAGAACCGTGATGAACTGGACTAAGTTACTGGCGATTGGTTTGGCTTTTGGGTGGCTGCTTCCTTTGGGTGCAGAGGATTGGGAAAACCCGGTCCGCGAGCTGCTGGAAGAAGGCAAACCTGTAGTTGGCGTGACGATTAACGTCAACAGCGTAGATGTGGCTGCCCATACGGCCAACATGGGGTTCGACTTTCTTTGGATCGAGATGGAGCATAGCCCGTTGACGCTAGAGACGCTTCGCGACATGGTGCTCGCAACGCGTGGTCTCAGGGCGATTCCTTTCGCTCGCGTCCCGGTCAACGAGCTGTGGACCGCAAAGCGCGTCCTCGACGCAGGCGTGCTCGGGGTGATCTTTCCGTTTACGGGGACTCCGGAAATGGCGCGGCAAGCCGTCGCGGCCTGCAAGTATCCGCCCGAGGGCTTGCGCGGGTCGGGCGCGGGCCTGGCGTCGTTTCGATGGCCGTCGCCGGAAGGCTATCACAAGTTCGCCAACCGCAACGTGATGGTCGTCACCTTGATCGAAAACCAGGCCGGCGTGGACCACGTCGATGAGATTGCTGCGATTCCCGGCATCGATGTGATCTTCATCGGGCCGAGCGACCTTTCGTGGCAGCTCGGTATCGGAGGCCAGTACGAACATCCCAGGTTCAAGGCGGCTGTGGCGAAGATCATTGCGGCGGCCAAGCGAAACAACAAGGTTCTTGGGCGTCCGGCTGGGAGCGCCGAGCAGGTCGACCAATACATGGAGCAGGGGTTTTCATTCTTCCTAAGCGGCAGTGTGATAGGGCTCATGCGGGAAGGTGCTCGAAAGATCCTCGAGCCGCTCGGCAAGAAGGGCTTCGATCCGGCAGAGAAGCTGCTGTATTGAGCGAGGAAAGCGCGGGGTAAGGCCTGTGCCTACAGACGTTTGCAGAATATGGGGACGACGCCGGTCGGAAGCTCGCGGTGGTGGAAGGCGTGCGATATGTCGCCTCCGTACGACAAATGCGACCGTCGATCCGCCTTGTGTTACTCACCAGCTGACGGCCGAAGCGCGCGATAGGCCCGCCATTACTTCGTTGCGCTTGCTCAAGGTGCTCAACGTACAGATCCTGCGCCGGTAGCAAACCGCGCCAGGCGTCGAGAAGAGTCTCGACGCGGCACGCTGAGAGCGTGCGCCACGAAAGACCTCAGCCTCTTGACCGGTCTAGCCAGGCCTAACGCCTGTAGGCCGCTCGTATACAAGTGTCGGTAAGGACTCCGACACGGCAGGTCTGGGGACCTGCGCCACCAGCGCGATTGTTGCCTCACGATCGGAGCTGCATCGCTAGGATGCGAATCCAAGGCCCAAGTGATCTCTTCAAAGCCGATCTCATAATCCCCATAATCCAGGGTTAGCCTGTCCAACGCGTTACCCGTGGCGGATCAACAGAACATCGCCTTCCTGCACGATGTAGTCTTTCCCTTCGAGACGCAGCTCCCCGGCCCGGCGGGCTTCGACGTATCCCCCGGCCTCGACTAGCCTTTCCCACTGGATGGTTTCGGCGCGGATGAACTTTTTTTCGAAATCGGTGTGAACAGTGCCGGCTGCCTTGGCGGCGCGCGTGTTGCAAGGAATAGTCCAGGCGCGTACCTCGTTTTCCGAAGCGGTCAAGAACGACATCATGCCCAAAAGGGAATACGTGGCGCCGATAAGCCGGTCCAGTCCCGATTCCGTCAGCCCGTAGCTTTCGAGGTAGGGGAGAGCTTCTTCTTCGGACAGCTCGGCGATTTCCGCCTCGATGCTTCCACAGATGGCAGTAATGGCGGCGTTTTTCCGGCCGGACAGCCACTGTCGCCGGTATTGCTCTTCCGTTTCATGTAGCTTCGAGGCCTGGGTTTCGCCGAGGTTGAGGACCAGTAACATGGGTTTCTCAGAAAGGAATTGGAAACCCCGCAGACGTTTGGACTCTTCCGGTTCGAGCTCCAACTCGCGGAGTGGGCGCTCGGTCTCGAGAAACTCCTTGGCAATGACCAGCAGGTCTCTTTCGTATTCCAGGCCCGCGTCCTTGATTCGCCCGATGTCTTTCTCCACGCGCTCGAGTCGCTTTTCGATCACGGCGAGGTCGTTCAAGATCAGCTCCAGCTCAACGTTCTTCCAATCGCGCTCGGGATCAACCGACCCATCGACGTGCATCACCGCATCATCTTCAAAGAGCCGCAGCACGTGAGCAAACGCGTCAACCAGTCGCAGCGCTCCGATATAGGCCGGATCGCGCAAAGCTTCCTTCGACATAGCCGGGACATCGGCATACTCGACGGTGGCGTGGGTGACTTTTCCTGGCTGGAAGATTGCTGCGAGTTCATCGAGACGAGGGTCGGGCACTCTGGTAACACCAACTTGCACCGAAGTCGCGCCCAATCGGGCTTCTCGTTTCGCACCCGTCAGGATCGTGAACAGAGATGTCTTGCCGACCTGCGGCAGCCCGATGATGGCGGTTCTCATGTGGCTAGTGTCGCGCAGTTGCTAGGGGAGTTGGGTCCCGTTACGGTGACGGGGACCCGCAGGTAGAGCCGCGGGAGCGAGGCCGCGGTCAGGGCTACGAATTGCCTCGTCGATGCGACAAAGCCGTTGTGGTCACGAGGCTCTGACTGCCCACTGGCCGCAACGGTGTTGACCGCTCACTCGCGTTCGCGGCTCTGTTTCGCGGGTTGGGAGGGTGTGCGAGCGGCACCGTTACCGCTTGCCTATGGCTCTGTGAAAAAACCCTGGGTACAGTCCCCGCACCCTCGCAAGTCATTGATAAAACGCCACGTCCGTACACGGCGCTTGGGACAGTCCCGGGTTTTTTCACACACCCTCGCGTTCGCGGCTGCGTATGGTTCGGACACCGCTGGGTCAAGGCTATGACGCGGTTTCGACCGCCGGCATCTTGTGCTTGCACTCGGCGTTAGGGCACTGCAGTCGAGAGCCGGTTTTGAGGTTCTTCTCTTCCATATACGGGCTGCCGCACTCGGGACAGGTTACGGCCACAGGCTTGCTCCAGGCGGTGAAATCGCAATCGGGATAACGGCTGCAGCCATAAAACGTGCGGCCCCGCCGCGAGCGACGCTGGACGACCTCGCCCTCGCAACCAGCCTTAGGGCACGCTACTCCGATCGTGTTCTGCTTAACGTATTTACACGTCGGATAGTTGCTGCAAGGGGTGAACTCGCCGTAACGGCCTGTCTTGCGCACGAGATTGCTGCCGCACTGGGGGCACTTCTCGTCCAGTGGGACGTCAGGTTTCTTGGCTTCGCGGTCGACTGCCCTGGTGGTTTTGCAATCCGGGTAGCCGGAGCAGGCAAAGAACGTGCCGAAGCGGCCTCGCTTAAGCGTCATCGTGCGCCCGCAGTTGGGGCAGTATTCCGGTTCCCCTTCGACCTTCGAAAGATCCGCCGTATCGACATCGGGAAGATCGACTTCGAGCTCCCGTGTGTTAGTGCAATCGGGGTAGCCGCTGCAGGCGATAAAGCTGCCATGGCGGCCCCAGCGAATGACCATGGGTTTGCCGCATTTCTCGCAGACCAGGTCGGTGGGCCGCTCGAGCCGCTTCATGTCGGTCATGGTTTTGGCGGCGGTGTCGAGGTCTTTTGA
Organism: Bryobacterales bacterium; assembly: GCA_965248205.1. GTDB lineage: Bacteria > Acidobacteriota > Terriglobia > Bryobacterales > UBA6623. Next base: position 4,902,863 of record CBDFIS010000006.1, on the reverse strand, counting down.
GAATTTATCGTAGAAGGCAGCCAGCGATTCCCGCCAGTTGCGTTTACCTTCTTCGATCTCGTCGAGCTCCTCTTCCATCCGGGCGGTGTAGGCGACATCGAAGATGTCGTCGAAGCTTTCCAACAGCAGCTGGGTGACCACCTGCCCCAACTCGGTGGGGATGAAGCGCCCTCTGGTCTTCTTGACGTATTCGCGATCCTGGATAGTTGAAAGGATGGCAGCATAGGTCGAAGGCCGACCGACGCCCTGTGCCTCCAGCTCCTTGACCAGGGTCGCCTCGCTGTAGCGCGGAGGCGGCTCGGTGAAGTGCTGCTCGGGTTCCAGCTTCTTCAACGTCAGGGCTTCGCCTTGCTCCACCGCCGGAAGTTTATGCTTGAGATCTTCCTCTTCCTCGTCTTTCTGATCCTTGCCTTCCAGGTAGACCACGCGAAAACCATCGAACTTGAGCACCGAGCCCGTAGCACGGAACGTGTAGAGCGCGTCGTCAGCACCCTGGGCACCGATCTCGATGGTCGTCTGGTCGAACAGCGCCGGCTTCATCTGCGAGGCGACGAAGCGTTTCCAGATCAGCGAGTAGACCTTCAGTTCGTCTTCGCCGACCCGTCCCTTGAGAGAATCCGGCGTCCGAGCGGCCGACGTGGGTCGGATGGCTTCATGCGCGTCTTGTGCTGCTTTTTTTGTCTTGTAGATGTTGGCGGACGCGGGTAAGTACTTTTCGCCGTAGCGCTCCTTAATGTAGTCCCGACACTCGGCCAGAGCATCGTCCGAGACCCGAGTCGAGTCGGTGCGCATGTAGGTGATCAAGCCCACTGCCCCTTCCGTGCCGAGTTCAATACCTTCGTAGAGTCGCTGCGCCATCATCATCGTGCGCTTTACGCTGAAGCGCAGCTTGCGGGCAGCTTCTTGCTGCATTGTCGAAGTAATAAAGGGGGCGACAGGATTGCGTTTCTTCTCCTTGGTGGCGACAGACTCGACTCGGAAGCTTGCGTTGGTGAGCGCCTCCACCATCTGCGTGGCGGTTTTTTCGTCACCTACCTCGATACTCTCTTTGTTGCGACGGGTGAAGCGCGCGGTAAACGTCGGCGGGCTTTTCGCTCGTAGGCGGGCGTCTATCGTCCAGTATTCTTTCTTCTCGAAAGCGCGGATCTCCTGCTCACGCTGCACGACCAGCCGTAACGCCACGCTTTGGACACGTCCCGCGGATAACCCCCGGCGGACCTTGTCCCATAACAGCGGCGAGATCTTATAGCCGACAAGGCGGTCCAAGATACGCCGCGCCTGCTGCGCGTCCACGAGATCCAAGTTGATCGAGATCGGGTTCTCGAATGCCTTGCGGACACTCTTTTGCGTGATCTCGTTGAACAGAACACGGTAGACCTTGAGGGTCTTGTTGCGTTTCCCTTGCAGGACTTCGGCGAGGTGGTAGCAGATGGCCTCGCCCTCGCGGTCGGGGTCAGCCGCCAGGTAGACGGCGGATGACTTGCGGGCGTGTCGGCGGAGCTCGTCGATCAAGGCCTTCTTCCCCTCGATGACCTCATAGGTTGGTTCGAAGTCGCGTTCGACGTCGACCGCCAGGTCTTTCTTGGGGAGATCTTGGACGTGTCCCAGCGAAGCCTTGACGACGTATCCCTTGCCCAGATAGCGATTGATCGTCCTCGCCTTGGCTGGCGATTCGACGATGACGAGCTTTTGTTCCGTAGATGCTTTTGCCATAGAGTTGCCGTTAGACCTGGTTCAAGAAGACCAGACCCGGACGAAGTGCTTCCCGGGCAGCTGCTTCGCCAGCCCGAAAAGCTCCAGCTCGCTCAGCGCAGACAGGATTTCCGAGGCGGAGCGATCTTCGCAGCTACGAATCACTTCGTCGATGTGCATCGAAGAGTCGACGCGCAATAGCGAAAACAACTGCTTGGCCAACCTGGAAAGCGAGTCCTGCCAAATGGATGCTTGAGCGGGGGAAGAAGTTTCATCTCCTGCTCCCACCACGTCCGGTTTCGCCGCCTGCGCCAGCTCCCGACGAACATCCAGAGGTAGATCCTCCAGCACGTCGGTCGGCTCCTGAACAAGTTTAGCGCCTTGCTTGATGAGCAAGTTGGGTCCCCAGCTTTGCTTGGAAACGATATTGCCCGGCACGGCGAAGACCTCACGCCCCTGGTCGAGGGCCAGTCGCGCAGTAATCAGCGAGCCGCTGTATTGCGCCCCCTCTACTACAATAACCCCTAAGCTGACGCCACTGATGATGCGGTTTCGAATCGGGAAGTTCTGCGGGAACGCCGTCGAGCCCAAACGGAACTCCGAGACGATGAGCCCCCGCTCCACGATTCGCTGCGCTAGCTTCTCATTCTCTCGAGGATATACTACGTCGACGCCGCAGCCAAGTACGGCGATCGTGCTCCCTCCGGCATCCAGCGCTCCGCGGTGAGCTAGGCTATCGACCCCGCGGGCCATCCCGCTCACCACGACCAAACCGGTCTGCACCAGTTCGCGGCCTAGTTTCTGAGCCACCGACATGCCGTAAGGGGAAGGACGTCTCGAACCCACAACAGCGAGGTTGTGACCGCTAAGCAGTTCCGCTCGTCCTCGGGCGTACAGCAAGACCGGAGGATCGAAAATTTCCTTCAGGTAGCGCGGGTAGCGCGGATCCTGGTAAGAGATTATTTCTACCCCTGCTTGACCCGCTTTCTCCAGTTCCGTGCCGGCATCTTCGAAAGTGATGCCCGAGTGGACCGCCTCCGCTATGGCGGCTCGCAGACCACAGGCCTTAAGTTCTGTTAGCGAAGCGTGGAAAACAGCCTGAGGGTTTCCAAACGACCGAACCAGCTTAAGCGCATTCCGGGCACCGAGCCCCGGAACTAAGTGTAACGCCAACCAGTAAAGCTGCGTTTGCTGGCTGGATAAGGCAGTAGCCATCCAGCGCCTGAAACTACGAATCTATCAGGAGTACGGGCTGCGTCGCAAGAGGGTTACGTGGCGCGGATGTCTGGATCTCTAAAGGATTGCGACCAGATGACGAAATCCTTCTTGCCACTGGATCAGAAATCAAAGACTTACGGGATCGTGAGAGCGTGGGCTGTCGCAATTAAAGGGGGAAGGCGACACTGTAGTGGGAGCCCTGAAAGAGCGGAAGGAACGATGGGGGAAACCGGGGGGGGGAGCCGGGACAGCCTCAGTTAGCACCATGGGCAGCGGGCATCTTTCCGGGCCCGCACTACACCCCGCTGGCAACATTCCATTAGTGCCGGCCCGGGGCGTCACGCCCGGCTGGCCGTGCCCGGGTCCGTTCCTTCGGCGCTCGGTCCCGCTGGGGGCCGAGCGGTGCCTGGGGTGGGGCAAGAAAACGGCCGTGCCGACGGCCGATCCCGCTCTGCCGAGACTTGCGGCCGTTGGCTTGACACGCCGGCTATAACTGAAAGGGGGAGACTGCTGAGACCCCGCTCGACGAGCGAGAGAAAAAAACCAAACAAACCCAATTTCGCGCAACCAACGCGGAATCAATGGGTTGCGATAGGTTTACAGTTCGTAGCACGGATCTCGATTCTGAGATCCGCGGCCGTTTGGCGAAAGGCGCCCGACCCTCTTGTCGCGGGCACGCGCTCAACGTGCCCGTCGAGATTTCCGCGCCATCGGAGAGGCGGGGTGTACCCATCCGTGGTCACTACGCTTTCACTACGGGCTGTTATCGTTGCGCCGACAAGCCCCAATTAGGAGAATGACCCAATGCTTAGACTGATACTAGTTGCGGCGGCGGTCGCGTGCCTTATGTGCAGCGACGTAGAGACGGTCGGCGAAAGCGGAGCAATCTTCGAGGAGACCGATGTTTTTGTCGGCGGTCAGGACGGGATTTTCGAATACCGCATCCCGGTCCTCGTGACATCGAACGAGGGCACCTTGCTGGCGTTCTGCGATGCCCGGGTTCATAAAGAGGGCGATCCGCCCAACAACATTGATCTGGCTCTGAAACGCAGTTTCGACGGCGGCAAGAGTTGGAGACCGCTGCAACTGCTCGTGGACGCCGGAGAGGGGGCGGTCGCGGATTCGTGTGGCCTAGTCGATCGCCGAACGGGGACGATCTGGGTGTTCTCGGTTTACTGTCCCAAGGGTATCGGTAGTGCAAATGCCAAGGCCGGGCTTACCGGGGACACCTTCATGTACTGGGCTGTCAAGAGCGATGACGACGGTGAGACTTGGTCGGAGCCGATCGACATCACGACCATGGTCAAGAAACCCGAATGGCGCGCCGGCTCTCCCGGCCCCGGTACGGGAATCCAAACGCGGGCCGGCCGGCTCATTATTCCTCGCTACTACACGCCCGCGGACGGACGCTCGGTCGTGTTTTTGAGCTACAGCGATGACCACGGGAAGACGTGGCAGATCGGCGGCGAAGCAAAAGGCCCGTGGAGTACGAACGAGACTGATGTGGTCGAGCTGGATGATGGAACCTTGCTGCTGAACATGAGAGGAGCCAGCGGCAACCACCGCAAAGTCGCCCGCAGCACCGACGGCGGGATGACCTGGTCGGAAATGACCGAAGACCCCGCCCTCATCGAGCCCCGTTGCCAGGGCAGCTTGATCGTTCACACCGACGGACTGCACTATCCCAAGAGTCGGCTCGTCTTCTTGAATCCTGCGAGCCTGGAGCGCGATAACATGACCGCGCGCCTCAGCCACGACGAGGGCAAGACCTGGCCATTCAGTAAACAGCTTTACGCTGGCCCATCTGCCTACTCGTCCCTTACGGTTCTGCAGGATCTGACGATTGGGTGTCTCTACGAGCGGGGCGACCAGAGCCCCTACGAAAAGATCACCTTCGCGCGATTCAACGTCGAATGGCTGACCGACGGCAAGGACAAGCTGGCGGCGATGACCGGCAGCCGGTGAGGGGGGCGAACAACACAAACGCACACGAAAACCTCAGTAATGTCTGGACCGAAGAACGGAATCAATGTATTACACCTCGACTTTTGCGCGTGATGGCAAAGCAATGACGGCTAAACTCTGGCAGCGCTGGAGTCCTTGATACAACTCACTTTGAAGACGGTGGTGTGCTTTTAGCATGGAAGCTAAACTTTGCGGGGGATCCTAATGTCTGTACAGCAAAACATGATCAATGAACTGCGTGTGGCCGTTGGGAAGAACCAACCTGATGACTACGTAATTTCACCCCTCGACCACGCTAAACAGTTTCGCGAGCGGGCGCCGTCTCTAGCGGGTCTGCTTGAGGGATCCCGAGTTAAGAGCCAGGCGGAGTCATACCAGGTGGCTGACCGCGAAGCCGGTGAAGCACAGAAGCGTTTCCAATCGCTTTCTTCTCGCGCGCGGTGGTGCGTCTTCGTGGCGGCCTGCATTACGGGGTCTCTTCTGGCACTTGGGAACTTCGCGGATTGGTCGGGACCGTGGCGAGAGGCTCTCGCGGTAGTCCTGCCGGTCGGCGGCCTGGTCAGCGGTGTCCTTGCCGGCATTTGGCTGAATCAGATCGGCTCAGGAAAGCTGCTTAGCCGGTGGATGGAGAAGCGCGCTGAGGCCGAGAGTCAGCGCCTCAGGTATTTTTCGCATGTCACCGAGCCAAGCGACGACTTTGAGACGGGCATCCTGCAACTTGAGTACTTTCGCCGATTCCAGCTCGACGTGCAGCGGACTTATTACCTTAGGCGAGGACAAGACCATCGGGCCGCGTCAGAACGCGCCGTTTCTATGAGTTCGTGGAGCATGGGCGTCTTCGCACTAGCCAACGGATTGGTTGTTCTACAGGGGATTGAATGGGCGGGAATTGCCGCCGTGGCTGTCGCGGCTCAAGCGTTCGCGTCGCTCGTGGCGAACCGCGAGGCTGTCGGCCAAGATACCCGCAACTCGGAAAGATATGCGCGCACTTGGCAGACGTTACAAGAACTGAGCGAGCGCCTCGATGAAGTGCGCTGGGCTACGGCGAGTGGCAACAAAGAGGCACTACCGCAATTTGTCGAGGCCGTGCACGAGCAGCTGTCGCTCGAGCACCGGCAGTGGCTTAAGGGCGGGGAAGAGATCAGCTCGGCGGTCGCCAGGCTGACCAAGACACTCGAGAAAAATCCCGCGGGAGCGGCGAACTAGGGCGAAGGCTCTCTTCTAGACAGTTGCCACCAGTCCTCCTCCGCGACTGGATCGATGCACTCCCAGAAGCCGATGCGCGGCGGCGGTGACGGGCTGTTTTTCTTTCACGTGAAGCGATCGTCGGGGGTACCTCCCTCCGGTGACACCGCTCGAAAGACCCGGTCACTCGTGTCCGGCTTCCGGACAGGGTCTTCCTCACTCCTGGCCTGCCCCGGAGCCACCCCGTTGCTTAAAGCTCGACACGGCTTCTGCGTTGGCGGTCAGTCGGCGGATCATACTGTTTATAACGCGTCCAAGGTCTTTCGGCGCGGCGACGGCGTACTCCTGGCCTTTGTAGACTCTAAGGACGTTACTGATGGCGTCTCGCCAAAGATGCGCCTGCGGGGTCGTATCGTAGATGAGGTAGAAAACTGGGCAGCTCACACGCCCCGCCTCGCGGAGCGCCTTCCTCGGGATTCTGGTTCCCAGCAAGACTTTGGGGCCGATGATGACGACTGCATCAGGCTCGGCTTCTTGGGGCCCCAGCTGGTCTTGCAGCAGTTCCGTCAAGAAACGGGAGCCGCTTTCTTGGTCTTGCAACTGTGCGACGTCGACCGTGTCTCCCCTGACGGATGCGACCGCATCGCCTAATGAAGGAAAGTCGATCCTCGGGACGGCCTGCTCTTCAAAGAACACGCGCTCTTCCTGCATGTTGAAGGCAACCAGACTGAAGGTGCCGAACCGCGGCTCGTGCGTGATGGCTCGCAGGATGGAAACGAGGTTTCGGAGGTCGTATTTTCGCAGCTGGAACTGGCCGAAGTCGGTGGGCGTAAAGTTCACCAGAAGCTTGAGATGCAGCAGGCTCCCGGGTCTCGCCCGCTGCATGGGAGGATCCTCCTTAAAGATCTCTTCTTGGTGAGCCGCGACGGAATTAGGCATGCCGGTCGCGGCGAGGCCGTCAAGATCCTCGAGGGAAGGCGTCTTGACTTGCCAGTGAGTCGAACACACCCTCTCCGCGCCGTCGCGCAGTAGCCAGTCCAGCTGATAGCGGCCCGGTCCCAGCTTGTACCGCCCTACGAGGGTGATGTTCCCGCTCTTGCCCTCCTCGATGGGCGGAACGCTATAGCGATCCGAGAAGTAGTAGTCGCGCTGCTTCCCGTCGAGTGGCTGAACTCTAAACAGGACCCGGATTGCCGACCCCTCACCCGCCAGGGCGCTTAGGGGAATGTCGAACCGATAACCCGCAAGGAACTCCAGATCAAACTCAAGCTGAGGCGGCAGAGGCGTCACCGAACAAGGGAAGTCGGTGCGGCGCTGCCCGGACGAGAGAACGGCCTTGTCGGTATTGAAAAGGTGAAGCGGCTCCCCGACGATGGTTGACCGCACCAAGGTCTGCGTGTTCCCCGCTTCCACGGCTAGGGCCAAGCTAGCAGCCAAAGCGAGCGAGATCCTTAGCGCTTGTGCCACCATCAGAGATCGGATGCTTGAACGGAAGACTTGCCCAAGCAACCCCGTTCATTTTAGCGTGACAAAACGAGCGGTCGACGGCCCCGGGGGCCAAGTTGGCGGAGAGCGTTCGCAGCAAGGCAGACGCGGCAGACAGGAGCCCAACACCTGCGCTACGGCTTCTACCGGCAGCGCCCAAAGCCCATGCGTAAACGTCCAATTGCTTGTGACGCATTGTTTGTCAGGATGTGGTCGGCTTGACAGCGATGTGGCGAACGCTCTCAGCGTGCCGCGTCGAGACCTTCTCGACGCCTGGCGCAGTTACGGTTACCCCAGTTTCAGCAACTTACGAACCACGAACCGCCCGTGGTAAAAGTGGGTCGGGCAAAAGTAGTCGGATCATGGAGATCAAGCGCCATGCATGAAGAGGCTTTCTTGCAGGAACTACGAGACCACGCCCACGACCTTTCCCGGGTTCTTAGCTTCACGCTCCGCCACTTTCGGGCCGACACGGGAACGATCCACGAACTGGGAAGCGACGAGCTCTTGCACCTCAAAGCCTGGGCAGGATCGATCCCGGAGCACTTGCTTGGGGTGATCCGAACCATTCCCGTGGGCAAAGGCATTGCCGGGTTGGCGGTTGAGCGCAAGGAACCCGTCAACCTGTGCAATCTGCAAAACGATGCCAGTGGCGCGGCGCGTCCGCAAGCCCGGGATACGGGCGTTAAAGGTTCCATTTGCGTCCCCGTGATGTCAGGCGAGCGCGTGGTGGGGGCGCTCGGCATCGCCACCACCGAAGAACGGGAGTTTACGGAACAAGACGTTGCGTTGCTGCTGGAAGTGGGACGGGTGCTCGCCGAGCACGGTTAGTATTCCAGCTCCACTCCCGGTGCAACGGAGCCGTCGGGGTCTCGAACCCATAAGACAGGCGCGTTTCTCTCTCCGAATCCGCCCAGTCAAGCTGTTAGGATGAATGGTTTGCGGAGTCTGATGAGTCTGACGCCGACGGTCGAGCGCTGCGGCTGGTCGTCCGGAAGCGTTGGGTCTCGCCGACCTTTCGACACCCGGCTGAACGCCTGAACTCCTTCCAACCAGACATGGGACTTGTAAATCTCGGCGCCGCCATTCAGCCCGACGAGGCATTCATTCGGCTCAACAGCCGAGACAACGTCGTGGTCGCCCGGGTGCCGTTACCGACCGGTAGCCTGATCACCGTCGAAGACCGAGAGATTCACATTCACCAAGCGGTCGGACCCGGACATAAGATCGCCGTGGCTGACATCGCCGGGGGAACCGCTGTCCTCAAGTATGGAGAGAACATTGGTACGGCCCGTGAACTCATCCGTCCCGGCGAGTTGGTCCACGTCCACAACCTGCTGTTCGACGTCGAGGATCGCCAGTACGAGTTCTCGACGTCACTCAACGATTTGTCCGAGGTGCCGCTTCTGCCGGAGCGCACCTTCATGGGATATCCGCGCTGTGACGGGCGCGCGGGCACCCGCAACTATGTGGCCATCGTCGGCGCCAGCAATTGCGCGGCTCACGCCACGCAGAAGATCGAGGCTGCTTTTAAAGATGAGTCCTTCGAGGGAACAGGCATTGACGGCGTCGTCTGTTTTCCCCATGTCGACGGCTGTGGGCAGGCGGAGGGGCCCGATACCCAATTGCTTCGCCGGACGCTTGATGGACTGGCCGACCACCCCAACGTTGCCGCGGCAGTCGTTGTGGGGCTCGGCTGCGAGGTCAACCAGATTAGCTATTACCTCCGTCCGGACGAAAACGGGAGCGAGCGCGCACCCCGGCGGGGGTTCACGTTGCAAGAGAGCGGGGGCACGCGCCGGGTTGTCGCCGATAGCGTCAAGGCGGTGCGGGAACTGATCGCGGAAGTTGGCAGCCTCGAAAGAGTTGAATGCGGGGCGTCGAAACTGGTCGTGGCGCTTGAGTGCGGGGGGTCGGACGCGTTCTCCGGCATTGGGGCGAATCCGGCGGTCGGCTACTGCTCGGATCTGCTGGCCAAGCAGGGAGGAACGGTCTGTCTCGGCGAGACGACCGAGATCTACGGGGCGGAACATCTGCTCACGCGTAGAGCCGTCAGCCGCGAAGTCGGCGAAAAATTGCTTGGCAGGATCGACTGGTACAAGCGCTATGTGGCAGGATTCCTCGACGCGCCCACGTTCGACAGTAATCCCTCGCCCGGCAACAAGGCCGGCGGCCTGACCAACATCGTCGAAAAGTCGCTGGGAGCCGTCGCCAAGGCCGGCACTTCGCCTTTGACCGATGTCTATGATTACGCCGAGCGAATCGGCAGCAGCGGCTTCGTTTTCATGAACACGCCCGGGTATGACCCTACGTCAGTCACGGGGATGGCCGCCGGCGGATGCAACGTCTGCCTGTTTACTACCGGACGTGGTAGCTGCTTCGGCTTCCCGACCGTGCCGGTGGTCAAGATCGCGTCAAATTCTCAGACGGGAAAATTCATGGACGAGGACATGGACATCAATACCGGCACCATCGCCGAAGGGGCCGAAGACATTGAACAAGCCGGCAAAAAGATCTACCGTATCCTGCTAGGAATTGCGTCCGGCAAGAAGACGTTCAGCGAAGCTCTCGGGCACCGCGAGTTCATTCCCTGGCGGATCGGACCAGTGTTGTAGGCCATTGAGCTTGCCGGGCCTCATCAGTTGCTGCGTTGAGTGTTTGCGGGTGCCTCGGCTATGGGGCACGACTGGCCGCGAGCGACCTTCAGCCTGAACTCGGCCCAGCCATCCTCATCAAGCCGGCGAGACCAGTCCAAGCTTCGCGTGCTTAGCGAATAGCCGGAAGTCGCGGTCTCTCGTCAAAAGAGGGATGCGATAGTCGATGCACACTTGCGCGATGAGTGTGTCTGTTAACTTGGGCCGATAGCCGCGCTCCCTCAGCCGCGCCCTAAGTCGACCGGATCGTTCCCGAAATCCTGGGCTGGTGTCGAGCATCGGCAGGGCGCGAAAGCTCTCCTGGAGTTTTCTGCTTAGGAAGGATCACTGAACAACTCCGCGAGCACTACCGGGGACATGACGACCGCCTTCCTGATACACTTCACCTCACCCGTAACCACTCAATCTAGATGGCGAAGAAATCCAAGCCTTTAGCCAGCGAGCGGTTGGCTCTCCCCGTGGAGATGATCGAACGGCGCATTTTCCTAATCCGGGGCCACAAGGTCATGCTCGATCATGACATCGCGGAGCTGTACGCAGTGCCCACAAAGGTCTTGAATCAGGCTGTGACACGCAACCTTGCGCGCTTCCCGGAAGACTTCATGTTCCAACTAACATGGGAGGAATCCAAGACACTTTTAAGGTCACAATTTGTGACCTTGAAGCGCGGCCAGAACATCAAGTACCGTCCTCGCGTTTTCACCGAACAAGGTGTGGCCATGCTCTCCAGCGTCCTCCGAAGCCCTCGTGCCGTCCAGGTCAATATCGCCATCATGCGGGCGTTCGTCAGACTGCGCGAAATGCTCGCCACTCACAAGGATCTCGCCCGAAAGCTCGAAGCAATGGAGCGGAATTACGATGCGAAGTTCAAGGTCGTGTTCGACGCCCTCCGCAAGCTGATGGGGTCGCCAACGGAGAAGCCGGGGCGGGGCATAGGGTTCCGGCCGTCGAAGAAGTAGCTGCCGTGGAATCACAAAATCCGATCCTTGAGGATCCAATTTAGACCTGAGAACCGGCAGTGTACGATCTCTCCGTTTCGTGAACTGAGCCCAAGAAGTAACTCAATTTGATATCGCAACGTGCGATTTCAAAGTAGTCACGCGGCTCTCACGCTTCGTCTCGCCGCGTAGTGTGCGAAGCTGGCCGCTCGTATGGTTGGCATCGATTGAAAACGAGCCTCTCGGCAGGTCCAAGACGCGTCCTACAAGCAGAGCCGGCGACACTGACGCGTTACCTGGGCCGAGACGCCTGTTTGGGGGAAGTCGTGGGCCGGACGAACCGCTACTTCTCCAGCTTTAGCTTGAAGTTGTAGATCACTTCCTTCCGGTCATCGAAGGTGCTGAGGGTTCGTGTTCGGCTCCTGACGCCTTCGTACCGTGCTGTCAGCTGGTAGTCCACGTTAGGGTCGAGACCGTGGAAGTAGTAGCTGCCTTTTTCCTGAGTAATGAACGACTTGACTTGCAGCGTGCGGACGTTTTTGAGCTGAATGACGGCCCCCGCGATGGGATTCTCCATCTGATCCCAAACCAGCCCGGTGACGGACCGTGTAGGTTTTTCCTTTTTCTTCTTCTTCTGAGCCAGAGAGGGGTCAGCCGTGACGGTAAGCCACACGAGCACCAATAACACAGCCGAAAATCGCAGCGATCTTCTCATTGGTTCTCTCCTCCGCCCGCGGCGTTGGGGTCAGTGATTGGACGTCTAGTTTTGCTTGGCGGTTGCCTTCTGGTTGGGCGGTAACTGGAAATTGACACTAACCTTCTCACTCTCGTAAATCTCGACTGTCTTTTCCTGTGACTGGAAACCCTTCGCCTGCGCGGTAACGCGATAGCGGGCCCTGCCCGCCGGTACGCGGATCGCGAATTCGCCACGTCGGTCCGTGATCCCACGTGCCCGCTTTAGTTTGCCTTCTTCGTCCACTACAGTGACCTTGGCGCCGGGCAGCAACCGGCCACTCTTCTGGAACACCGTCCCGGCAACGAGTGCCTGTGGCTGCGTCGTTCGTTTTTTCTTCGCGCCGGCCGTCACAACCCCGCTATACAGCAGCACGACGCAGCACGCTACGATCTGTCGACAGAGTGTCTTATAAATCTTCGTAGTTCTCCTTGTTGAGATTCTGGTTTCTACCGTTGCGGGAGTGTTGCTCATGCCTTTCCAACTCCTCGTCGTCCAGTACGTCTTCGTCTAGTTCGTCCTCATCTAACACCGCCTGGAGTTCGAGTTCCTTCAGGCTTACCACTTCGAGCTCGGCGCCACAATCCGCACAAGTGACGATGTCACCGATGGCAAGGTCGTCTTCCGCGATGTCGACTGTCTGCCCGCAATCCGGACATAGAGCCATGAGACGTCTCCCTTCCTTACAGTATGTACCTTAGGCGAAACTGGATGCCAAGTAAAGAAACTAGAAAGTTACACCCGGGACACGGGGTGATGATGAACAGGCAAGCGATTCCACTCGATCCGGGTGCCAGTCCGGCAACCTTGCCTGCCCGAAGCGGGTGTGATGGAATCGGGGAAGAGAATGTCCCGTAGATATCCGTCACGACCGGTCGTGGGCGTTGGGGCCATCATCACCGATGGCCCCAGAGTCTTGCTGGTGCGCCGCGGCCGAGAGCCCAGCAAGGGACTGTGGTCGATACCCGGGGGCATGCTGGAGCTCGGCGAGTCTTTGGTCGACGGCATCCGCCGGGAGGTCCGCGAAGAGGTCGGTCTGGACGTTCGAGTGCTGGACACGGTTGAAGTGCTGGACCGAATCATCTACGACGACGACGGAAAGATCGAGTACCACTACGTCCTCGTGGATTACGTCTGTGAACCGTTGGGCGGGACATTGCAAGTCGCTGACGATGCCGACGCGGCCGAATGGGTGAACCGCCGGGACGTGTCTGGCTACGAAATCACCCAAGGTACGCCGGCTGTCATCGAAAAGGCGTTTGCGTTGCGCGACGCGCTTTCCCAGAGTGGTTGAGCTCTCATGCTGGCCGCCGACCTAGCCTGTGTTCGTATCCGGGGTCTTGGGCGCGAGGACCACCGTGCCCGCCCGTGTTCCCAGATAACGCAAGCGCATTGATGACATGGAGCACCTAGAAGCCCTCGAGTTGCCCCAGCTGATGGCACTGCTCGAGCGCTACATCGTCAGCCCGCTGGGAAAGTGGCGGCTTGAAGAGTTTGCCCGGCAGCCGGTGCTGGCCTCGCGCGATGTGGCGGAGGAGAGCTTGGCCGAAGCGGCGGAAGCTCTCGGGTGGCTGCGGCAGGCCGAAAGGGCCGGCTCTGGACACCAGCCAGCTCCCGCTCCCGGCTTTTCGGGTCTCCGCGACGTGCGACCCGCCCTCGAGCGCCTTCGCCTGGAGGGATCGGTTCTCGAGGCGCTTGACATCTATAACTTGCTCGGACTGCTCGATCGGGCCGGGGAAACTCACCAACGCCTCGGCGCGTGCGGCGACCATTATCCGCGCCTGGCAACATCGCGAGAAGCGCTCGACGGCTTTCGTCCGATCGTCAAGGAACTGTCGGGCAAGATCCTGCCCGATGGGGGAGTGGCCGACCAGGCTAGCCCGGCGTTGGCGGGAATCCGCCGGCAGATCGAACAAAACCGCCAACTGGTTCACAAATCGCTGGAGCGTTTTCTTCGCACGCACGGCCAGGAAGGGGTCTTGCAGGAAGACTACGTCACGATTCGCAACGGGCGGCTCGTCGTGCCCGTCAAAGCCACCTGGAAGTGGCGGATCGAAGGGGTGATTCATGGCGCGAGTTCGACCGGGCAGACGGTATTCATCGAGCCCCTTACCACGATCGAACTCAACAACCGCCACGTACGCATGCTCGAGGATGAGCAGCGCGAGATCCAACGCATTCTGACTGAAATGACCGAGCGGCTTCGCGGGCGCGTCGACGAAGTTACTGCCACGGTCGAGGCGCTCGCTCATCTCGAGCTACTGTTCGCGAAGGCCCGTTTCGGCCGGGAGTTTGACTGCATCATACCGAGCTTTTCCTCCCAGCCACCCGTGCGGCTGAATCTGAAGCGCGCCCGCCATCCGCTGCTCGAGGACGTGCTTCGAAACGAAGACCAGGCCGTGGTTCCCATGTCGCTCACCCTGGACGAGAAGCGCCGCGTCCTGGTGATCAGCGGTCCCAACGCCGGGGGGAAGACCGTCGCGCTCAAAGTAGTCGGCTTGCTGGTGGTCATGGCTCAGTCCGGCTTGCCTGTCCCGGCGGACGAAGCCGAGTTCCCGTGGTTCGAACAAGTCTTGGCCGACATAGGCGACTCGCAGTCGATTGCCGAAAGCCTGAGCACGTTTTCCGCTCACGTAAATCAACTCAGGCACATGATGGAGCGGGCAACCAGCCGCTCGCTGGTCCTTATCGACGAGATCGCGGCCGCCACCGACCCGGAAGAGGGCGGCGCCCTCGGGGTCGCTGTCCTAGACCACTTTCGTGTTCGGGGATCTTTTTGTTTGGCCACGACTCACCTGCCGGCTCTGAAGGCCTTTGCGGCCACCGGGGAAGGCGTCGAGAACGCTGCTGTCGGCTTCGATCAGGATACGCTTTCACCGAACTATCGGCTGACGGTGGGAGTGCCCGGCCAGTCCGCGGGCTTGGCGATGGCTCAAAGGCTAGGCATTCCCGAGTCCATCATCGAGCGCGCCCGAAAGGCGATGGACCCGCGAGGTGAGCAAACGGTAGCCTTCCTGGAGCAACTTCGGCTTCAGCTCGCGCGCTACGAATCGGCCGAGGCCGACCTGCGCCAGGCCGAGCGCAGCCTGCGCGAGCGGGAAAGCAAGCTGGCGCTCGAATGGGAGCGTCGCGAGACCGCGAAGATCAAGCAATTGGAGCAGCGGGTCGAGGAGTTGATCGCGCGCTTCGAAGCTCAGAGCAAGGACGCCCTCGAACGGTTGGCTCGTTCCGAAGCGAAGCGTCGCCTGGTCTCAGATGCTCAGGTCCGAGCTGCCAAGGGACGCCGCGAGCTTCGAGAAGACTTCCGCACGGCCGCCCAAACCATGTTGCAGTCGACCGTGGAATCGCCTCCCGAGCCCCCCGCGGTCGAGGAGGGAGCCACGGTCCGGCTTGCGGAGCTAGGCGCCGTCGGGCGCGTGACGCGGAAATTCGCTGACGGCGGCTTCGAGGTGCAGGCCGGCTCGTTGAAGCTTCGGGTGGCGCCGACGGACATCGCCGAAGTTCTGCCGGCCGGCCACGTTGCTGACAGACTGCCCGCCCGCGTCACTGTTCAGCATCCGCCGCGGGAACCGAAGGAGTTGTGCGAAATCAACGTGATCGGCAAGACCTCGGACGAAGCTCAAGAGCTCGTAGACAAGCTACTCGACGATGCCCTGCTGGCGGAGGTTACCAGAGTGCGGGTGATTCACGGACACGGCAAGAACGTCTTGCGGCGAGCGTTGTGGCAAATGTTCGCCGGCCATCCTTTGGTCGAACGTTACTACCAAGCCGAACAGCACGAAGGCGGCGCGGGAGCGACCATCGTGGAAGTGCGGGCGTAGGACCACTTCCCGGGAAGGTTTGCCCGGCTAGCGGCAATACCGTTCACTTAAGCTGTAATAGAACCCCGAGTTTTTTCCGCATTGCACCGTTTGTCATGTACCGGCGCGACATGTTGCGCTCTGGACAAGCGGGATCGCTTGTCCCTACTTGAGTCGTCACAAGCCGCGGCAGTAGGGACCGGCGGTCTCGCCGGTCCGGGGGTCCGACACATCGCCCCACAGACTCCTCCGGGGCCTGTTCGCTTGTGCATACGGACCCCCGGTTTTGCTGCAGCATGTGTGGGAGCTGTGTCGCCCTCTCCGGGGCTTTCCGCACTGCCACTTTTCCCCACGGCTGAAGCCGTGGGCTGTGATTGTTGCGGCCCCCTGACGGGGCCAGACTCGTGGTTCATCTGCCACTGATTGGGGTGATATATAGTAACTCACTGCTGTCCGGTTAAAAGTCGAATAGAATCAATTGGTTGGGGTCATAGGGGGATTCGTTTGGGGAGTCGGATGGCTGGAGTGCCTGTAAAAGGGGCATTTTTTCGAATTGCGTAACGCTGAGAATCTGTAGAATCTGGTAAAGACTCGCTTCCAGCCCGAGGCGTTTCCGGACGATGGCGATGAGCACGTAAATCGAGACAGCGATCCAGATCTGCGTCTTGACGGCGTTCTCGCTGGTGCCGTAAAACGAGTTGATTCGCAGATGTTGCTTGATCCACTTGAAGAACAACTCAATCTGCCAACGCGACTTGTAGATGTGGGCGATGGTCAGCGCCGGGAGCGCGAAGTTGTTGGTCAGAAACTTCAGCCGCTTGTTCGTCCGGGCGTCGAAGTAACTGACCCTCCGCAACGGGTCGGGATAGGCTTGGGCCGATTCGATGGCAGCCAGTATGACGGTCTGATCCGAGCGCAAGCCCGTGGATTTGTCGACGGGATGCGAGTAGCGCCGTTGGAGCAAGATGTTCTTCTTGGTTCGCACGACGAAGAACGACGAGCAGAGAGTGAACACGAAGAGGCGTTCGAAATCGACGTAGGCCCGATCCATGACGTAGAACGCGCCGGCCTCCGGGCCGATCTCGTCGAGGATGTTGATGTCGTGCACTTTGCCTCCAGTAATGCGGATGAACGTGGGAATATTGCCGTGCAGATCCAGCAGCGTGTGCATCTTCACGGCGGCTTTTTGCTTGCGGAATCTCGCCCACGGAAACAGCGACAGGCAGAGGTCGATTGTTGTCGAGTCGAGAGCGTACAGAGTCTGGTCCAAGTCCACACCGATCGGGTCGTGGGCATATAACGGCCGTGCCATGCCAATCAAGACCTGCGCGAAGTCCGCGTAGATCCGCCAGTCGCGCGACTCGTTCGCGTCGGCCAGTGTCGAGCGCGCTACCCTGCCGCGGAATCCCATGTGGTAGAGTTTGCCGTGCATCGAACGCAGGCACGTCTCGATGTCGCGGAGGCTTGCCCGATAGGTCAGCTGGGCGAATGCCATCGCAAGAAACTGATCCCAGCAGGAGAAACTTTTCAGATAGGAATCGCCGCGGTAGCGCGATACACATTTCTGAAACTCTTTGCTCGGTAGGTGCTCGATCAGTTGGGAGAAAACCGTACGGCCAAGGTTCATCCCTCATTGTGCCGCGTCCGGATGCTCCGTTCAGGCGACCATTTGCGGCCTCGGGATTTCAAATCGTTCCCGGGCAAAACAGGCCATAAGACATTGAACGGTCGAGACTTACCGTCCGATGGCGCGACTTTCCCCGGACAGCACTGATAGTAACTTATAGTAACTCTGTAACCCGCAAGGGCTGAGGCACACTAAGCGGACATTTACTTTATCGTTCTGGATGGGTACGGGCGCAGCGACGTTCTGAAGGAATTCTATGAATATGACAACTCCGACTTTCTTCGAGGCCTCAAAGAGAAGGGGTTTTACGTCGCCCAGGGCAGCCTGGCGAATTATTCTCTTACCGCTCTCTCGGTAACGGCCACTCTAAACGCCGAATACATAGACAGCCTCGTGGCCGCCGATTTGAAGGACAAGGCTGACTGGCGCCCGGTGAGGCGATTGCTGCGGAAGAACCGGTTGACGGAATTCCTACAGCGGTGGGGCTACTCGATCGTTAGTTTTTCGACGGTGTATTACAACGCGGACCTCACTCAGGCGGATTTCTACTTCTCGAAATGGTGGTACTTGAATCTGTTTGACTGGAATTTCCGTTTTGGCCATCCCGCGATGGTCAGGATACTCCGATCCGCGGCTCGGGTGCAAGGTCTTCGTCTTCCTCTCACGATCGATGCTCCGTTCGCTCCCGTTTGGGTCGCTGAATGCCGCTCGATCGCCGCGTTCCAGCTCGCTGGAGGGCTTTTCGCCGACACGGCTCCGAGTAGTTCCCTCTTCAGCAACCCAGCGTCTCTTCTCCGTCGCAGCCGTCGCCCGTTACCCGCCTGGCACAGGCAGCGCCCAGATCCGCCCCAGCATCTCAGCGAACAGCTTGCGGTTGAGATGCCCCTCGGCCAACAGCAGCCAGTAATAGCGGGCATGCTTGACCAGCCGTCCTCCGGTTTTCATCAACCGATGCTGCAAGCTCGTCAGCGACCAGTTCTTGATCCTCTGCGCCAGCCCCAGCCGCCGCCACAGGTTCCCCAGGTTGTAGGCCAACACGCTCAACTGCAAACGCACCTCGTTTGCCCGGAAACGATGACAGGACAGCCGTGTCCAGTGGGTTGCCTGCTTGCCTTCCTTGATCCATTGCTCGGCCGTGCCGCGCTTGTTGTAGAAGCGCACCAGCGACCGACTGGGCAAGCTCATGCTCGTGACGATGAACCCGACGCGAGGAAACAACTCGCCTTGGTGGTGCTCAACCTTGGCCACAACCCGCCGAGGCTTCGACCAACTCGCGGCCTGATAGCGGAAGCTCTTGTAGCGCACTAGTGGCTTCAGGCTCGGCCTGCCCGGCGGACGGAACAGAATCTCTTCGATCTCCAACTCCAGGTTCTTGTTTGCTGGGATGCGAATGACGTAGTCCACTCCGCGATCCTCCAACGCCTCGTAGATCTCCGGCTTGGCGAAGGCGGCGTCGGCGCGGAACGTCACTTGCTTGCCTTCTCCCTGTTGGCGCTCGATCTCGGGCAGCAGCAGTTCGTCCCAGTCCTCGGCGCTGGACACGTTACCCGCTCGCAGCTTCGCCGCCAGACAATCACCGTGCTGGTTGAACAGCAACAGCGGGTGGTAGCAGGTGGACTCGAAATGGCCGTTGTAAGCGCTGCCTTCCTGCTGACCGTGGACCGGGCTTTCCGTGGAGTCCATATCGAGCACGACACGCTCGGACTCGTCCTGCGCTTGGGCTTGAGCGACCAACTCGCGGTTCACCGCCATCAGCCCAAGCAGGTTCTCTTCACTGGCCAGCAGCTCTGCCTCAAAGCTTTGTAGACGCGACGTAAGCGCCCCGCCGCGATCCCAGTTCTTCTTCGAGCCGATCAGACGAAAAGTCGGGTCAGCCGAGACACGGGCAGCATCGTTGAGATCCTCGTAGCCGGCGAGGCGGCTGTAGACCGATTGCCGCACCAGGTCGGCCAGTGGGAACTTCTTGTTTGTGCCTTGCCGCGAATCCGTCAGATGCTCGTCGATCAGCTTGCCCAGTCCGAGCCGCTCGTCCAGTTCCCGAATGAGAATCAGGCCACCATCCGAGGTGACGCGCGATCCTTGGAAATCGACTTTGAGAAATCCGTTGAAGGTGAGCTGAAACGGCTTGTTTTCTTTTTCACCCATTGGGTGTTGGCCTCCGTGCGTCCTGACAGGGCTTGAACCCCTATAAATAAAGACGCTGAAGGCCGCTGCAAGGTCGGGATGCCGAAATCAAATTGGAAATGCGGGCTAAGTGACGAGTATTGGGGCTAGCCCGCGCTATTCGCCGGCGCGCAGTTTAACGCTCTGAAACCCTAGCCAGCCGGACTGGGGAAAACCGAGCGCTCCACTGACGTGGGGACACGTAAATAACGTTGGTCGTATCGGAATTTGGACCTCCCCCAAGTATTCCTCAGCTATTACAGAGAATCAGATTGCGATTTGGACTTCCGATAGCGTAGGGTATGCATGGCATTACAGGCATCGTAGTGCCGTTATGCGTGTTTGTGCCCGCGCTGCCACGCTAGAGTAGGGGCTAATCTGCTCCCTGCGGGCGGATGCCTGGCAATGGAGGGGTAGAAATAACAGATACGAACGCGGCTACACCAACATCTTTGGATGTGAATCGGTGGCCGAGTGAACGGCCGCTGCGAATCCTAGTTTGGCTCATGGCAGTAGGCATTTGGACCGCCCTAGTCGTGTCGTTGGTCGGTATCTTCTACGCGGTGTTTCTTGGAATCTTCCTTTTTGTAGCGCACTTAACCTTTATCACCCATCTCAGAGGCAGCGCGGTTCGGCTTGGACCAGACCAGATGCCTGAACTCTACAACCGGGTCGCGACTCTTGCGCAGCGGATCGGGTTGCACAAGACGCCCCAAGCCTACGTCGTTCAGGCCGGGGGGACTCTGAACGCGCTAGCGACCAGGTTCCTGGGCTCAAACTTTATCGTTCTCTACTCTGATCTGCTCGAGGCTTGCGGCGACAATACTGATGCCCGCGACTTCATCATCGCTCACGAGCTGGGGCACCTCCATGCGGGCCACCTGCGGTTGCGCTGGCTCTTGGCGCCAGGGCTGTTTGTGCCGTTTCTTGGCGCCGCATACTCGCGAGCCTGCGAGTACACGTGCGACCGCTACGGGTTGGCTGCCGGCGATGATGCGGAGCGAGCACTAGATGGCCTTTGCATTCTGGCCGCAGGCCGCGAGTACGGTCCCGCGGTCAACCGACGCGCTCTCGTAGCACAGCGATCTGACCTCAATAGCATCTTGATGAAAATAGGACATTGGCTCTCTTCTCATCCGCCGATAGCTCACCGCGTTGGTGCCCTGCAGCCGTCGCTCTCTGAAGGCAATGTCAGTGGAATGGGCGCCGCCGTGGCCGCGGCGACGTTACTCGTGCTCCTTGTCCTTACTCCGGTGTTCGCGTCAGTCGCATTCGTTCAAGTGTGGCCCCAGTTTCAGGCGGCGCTTAAGGCCCGGCAGGCGTCAGCGGACGCTGCAGCACCAGCGGACGACCTGCCCGCCCAAGCAGAGGCCGGAATTCTCTCGCTGGCCGGTGCTGCGGACTCTTACCGGGCCGTCGCGGGCGTGCCGCCAACCGATGTCGAGCAGCTCTATCGGGAGTGGTCTCTCCTCCACCCCGAAGAGGCGGAGCCCCTGGACCCCTATGACGGCGGGCGCTTTGGTTATGAAGTCGAGAACGGTGAATACACGATCTGGAGTTCCGGTCCAGATCCCGCTGATACTAGCGATGATCTCTATTACTCGTCAGAGTCCGCAAAAGGACAGTAGGCCTTTAGTTGATTGTCAAACCGGTCTGCCGCCCCGAGCAGGCGACGGTGCATCGTACTGCTGCTACTCGCCGAGCCGCACCTTGACGCTCTGAGAGCCCAACCAGGCGGACTCGGGAAACCGAGCACTTTGATGACTCAGCGTGACGGTCAGGTCCACTGCACCGGGGACTTGCTCTTCCCCAATAATGGCGTAGCCGGAAAGAACCGACCCCGGCGCAAGTGGAAACCAGTTGCCCTTGTCGTCCGCGTGCCAATCGACGGAGAGAGCGTGTCTCACTTGACGAGCTTCGAAGCTGAACCGCAGCCCAGACATGTGAAACCAGAGTGTCTGATCGCCTGTGTTCGTCAGCCTTACGGATAGTTGGCGATTCCCATCGCCGACGCGAACGAGCTCACACTCCAGGTTGGGGGGAGAATTTCCAGCATGAGCTAGGCCACGGAGAAACTTCCGGAGGGTGGATTCCGATAGCTCGCCGATCGCTGGGCGGGCAAAGTAAAGGTCAACCTTTCCGGCCTCGAGACTGCTCCACCGAGTGTTCTTGTAGTAGCCGTGACCGCCGGCTACGGGAGCGAGAAAGATAATCCTTTCCTGACCGGCACTGTAGGTTGGCCCCACCCAGGCGCTGGCCCCAAAGTGAATCCCTTGCGCCCTTGAAAGCTCTCCTTTGATGACCTTGAGCAGCTTCGCGTCCGCATACATCGACCCATCTGCCGCTGTGGCGCGGTAGTCTGTCGAAAGAATAGTGACCGCTGCGACGACTTCCGCCTGGTCGATAAGGGCTTCGAGCTGCTGGGTCCTCGGACCCGCGGACGCAGTAAGAGCGAACAGCGCGGCAGCGATCCATAATGCGGCTAGTATCATAGGGTGAGGGTCCGCGGGCTTGTAGGGTCCAAGCCCCCGATCGGACAACCGATTTCTTCCCCTCCTCTCAGGCTACACTCAAACCAAGTGCTCGGCTCTGCGCTTCATTCTCGGAAAGCAACGCCGATGCGGATGGGTCCGCTCGTTCTCTGTCTGTGCGCTTCCTGCTGGATAGCCTGTTCTCCGTCGCCGCCGGCGGCAAACACGTATGCAGTGCTCCAGACCATGCCCGTAACTTTGCCGAACGGAGCAAAGATCCAGGCGGAAGTGGCGTTAACTCCTCAGGAACATCAGACCGGGATGATGTTCCGTGATCACGTACCTCCTGATCATGGCATGTTGTTCGTTTTCGCCGACATGCAGCCGCGCTCGTTCTACATGTACCAAACCCTTATCCCACTCGATATCTTGTGGATCGATGCGGACCGGCGCATCGCCTACATCTCGGCTGACACGCCTCCGTGCCCGTCAAGGAACCCTGCTGCTTGCCCCAACTACGGTGAAGGCGTACCCGCCCAATATGTGCTCGAACTCGGCGGCGGGCAGGCCGCCGCGCAGGGCCTACAGGTTGGCGACCGGCTCAGCTTTTAGCTATCCTCTTCGGGTACATGAGGGAAAGCCAGCTTCGGAAACTCCTGGAAGCGGTCAAGGATGGGTCCGTCGATCCCGACCAGGCGCTTCAGCAGCTCGAGCACCTGCCGTTCGAGGATCTTGGGTTTGCCAAGGTCGACCACCACCGCGCGCTGAGGCACGGTATGCCCGAGGTGGTTCTCGGGCGAGGCAAAACGGTGGAGGAAGTAGTCGAGATCTCGAAGCGGCTGCTGGAGCAATCGGAAAACCTTCTGATCACTCGCGCCGGCGAGGAAATGGCGGCGGCGGTCAAAAAGCTGAACAAAGATGCGGAATATTTTCCGCGCTCGGGAGCGATCCGGGTTTGGGCTGATCGGCGCATTCTGGGCAAAAGCAAGATCGCTATCGTATGCGCCGGAACCGCCGACATTCCGGTGGCCGAGGAGTCTCAAGTCACGGCCGAAGTGATGGGTAATGAAATCGATACGATTTACGACGTGGGTGTGGCCGGCATCCATCGGCTGCTGTCGAACCGCGAGCGATTGCTGAGCTCCCGGGTCATCATTTGCGTGGCCGGTATGGAGGGGGCGCTGCCGAGCGCGGTCGGCGGCTTGGTGGCGGTGCCCGTTATTGCCGTGCCTACCAGCGTCGGCTACGGGGCTAGTTTCGGTGGGCTAGCGGCCCTGTTGGGGATGCTCAACAGTTGCTCGAGCAACGTTTCTGTTGTCAATATCGATAACGGTTTTGGGGCAGCCTACGTGGCGACGCTCATTAACCGCGTCTGACCGTCGACAACAATAGTGCTTCTACGGTTTTTCAAGCTGTTGGACGCGGCTTTGGGGTTCCGCTTCTGACCGCTTACCAAGGACAATTCGCCCGTCTCCGCGGCCATATGTTCCTTGTACCTCAGGACTGAAGCTACACCTGACGACGAGATGCCAAACACTCTCACCTCGGGTGCGGTGTGCGGCGCAAAAACCCGGGTCCACAGAGTGACTCTGAGGCGACCGGGCTTTGACCTCGGTGGCAACATCCTTCCTAGGTCCTTCGGTATCCACGCCTTGATCAGCTTCACCGTCGCCAGAGAGTGACAGGTGCTTGTCCAGCCTGATCCATTGTTTCTCCCAGAGCGACGGCGTGTTGGAGGTCTTGACGACATCTTTCTGAGGTACCGCGGTGTGTATGTAGTGATCAGCATCCCCGTCGACAAAGACTGCCACACGGTCGACCCGCCTGGTCCCGTGTCTCGCCCAGCCGGCAAACACGGTCCGGTCATGCCGCTGCTCGATCACCTCTACCCCGCCTCTGATAGCACCGGGCAGAGGCGTGATCGTTCCGTCCGACAGCGTATTGATGATGAATCATCCCGTCAAGATGAAGCAGACCCTGTTGATCCCCTCAGGAGACCTAATTGAGATCTCCAAGAGGTCCTTCAGCTTCGGCGGGAACGAAATGGTAGGGCCTTGTAAACGAACAATAATAGCCAGTGCTGTCCGGGGAAAGTCGCGCCATCGGACGGTAAGTCTCGACCGTTCAATGTCTTATGGCCTGTTTTGCCCGGGAACGATTTGAAATCCCGAGGCCGCAAATGGTCGCCTGAACGGAGCATCCGGACGCGGCACAATGAGGGATGAACCTTGGCCGTACGGTTTTCTCCCAACTGATCGAGCACCTACCGAGCAAAGAGTTTCAGAAATGTGTATCGCGCTACCGCGGCGATTCCTATCTGAAAAGTTTCTCCTGCTGGGATCAGTTTCTTGCGATGGCATTCGCCCAGCTGACCTATCGGGCAAGCCTCCGCGACATCGAGACGTGCCTGCGTTCGATGCACGGCAAACTCTACCACATGGGATTCCGCGGCAGGGTAGCGCGCTCGACACTGGCCGACGCGAACGAGTCGCGCGACTGGCGGATCTACGCGGACTTCGCGCAGGTCTTGATTGGCATGGCACGGCCGTTATATGCCCACGACCCGATCGGTGTGGACTTGGACCAGACTCTGTACGCTCTCGACTCGACAACAATCGACCTCTGCCTGTCGCTGTTTCCGTGGGCGAGATTCCGCAAGCAAAAAGCCGCCGTGAAGATGCACACGCTGCTGGATCTGCACGGCAATATTCCCACGTTCATCCGCATTACTGGAGGCAAAGTGCACGACATCAACATCCTCGACGAGATCGGCCCGGAGGCCGGCGCGTTCTACGTCATGGATCGGGCCTACGTCGATTTCGAACGCCTCTTCGTGTTCACTCTCTGCTCGTCGTTCTTCGTCGTGCGAACCAAGAAGAACATCTTGCTCCAACGGCGCTACTCGCATCCCGTCGACAAATCCACGGGCTTGCGCTCGGATCAGACCGTCATACTGGCTGCCATCGAATCGGCCCAAGCCTATCCCGACCCGTTGCGGAGGGTCAGTTACTTCGACGCCCGGACGAACAAGCGGCTGAAGTTTCTGACCAACAACTTCGCGCTCCCGGCGCTGACCATCGCCCACATCTACAAGTCGCGTTGGCAGATTGAGTTGTTCTTCAAGTGGATCAAGCAACATCTGCGAATCAACTCGTTTTACGGCACCAGCGAGAACGCCGTCAAGACGCAGATCTGGATCGCTGTCTCGATTTACGTGCTCATCGCCATCGTCCGGAAACGCCTCGGGCTGGAAGCGAGTCTTTACCAGATTCTACAGATTCTCAGCGTTACGCAATTCGAAAAAATGCCCCTTTTACAGGCACTCCAGCCATCCGACTCCCCAAACGAATCCCCCTATGACCCCAACCAATTGATTCTATTCGACTTTTAACCGGACAGCAGTGAATAATAGCTTTTGTCTTCAAGGATCGGATAGCCCGTCCCGAAATACTCGTTTAGGACAATGCGGAACGTGTTGACAGGGCTAATCGTATCGTAGAGGAGTTCGTTTTCCGCTCCCGGTAGATGATAAGCATTGAGGATGCCGAATCTCTCTCTCACATTCGTACCGTCAAGGCTCTTTACACTCAGTCTCGATCCCGGACCGTGGTCTCCTTGGATAATCATCACTGGCGGTTCAGAGGATTTTTCAAGAATACTATCCACCGCAGCTTTAATTTTGCCGTTCAAATGCTTCACCTGGTCACGATACGCTCTCACGGCTCTCACGTATTGCTGGCGACTCGCGCCGGCAGCTCTCATCAACCCGTCCCCATCCTGCCACCGATAGCCCGTATCCCAGTTTACTTCCTCGCCTTTCGGGCCAAACACGAAGGGCGGATGACCCACGAAGATAT
Source organism: Bryobacterales bacterium (assembly GCA_965248205.1). Taxonomy (GTDB): domain Bacteria; phylum Acidobacteriota; class Terriglobia; order Bryobacterales; family UBA6623. The sequence goes on along the minus strand of CBDFIS010000006.1, from coordinate 4,877,075 downwards.
GGGAGTAGACAAACTTCGGTCCCGGAAGCTTCGCCGCCTCCGACAACTTTTCAAACGCCTCCAAGATTCGCATCCGGTGCAGATCGTAGAGAATCGGCCAACCCGCTTTTCTCATCAGCCACGGGAACGGAGTCATGCCCCAAACCCTCGTGCCGAAAAAGTTGGGTTGCCACCACCTGCCAATCTCTACGCCTCGGTCACCGAGATTCAGCGACGTATTTGTACAATGAACTGTGACAACCGAGTAGCCAGCGCTCCTCAAGAACCTTAGCACCCGACTGTCCCTTAGCAACTCCCGAATGAATCGGTAGTCCTGATGCAAGCTCAAACGGTCTCCGACCATGTCTTGCAAGTAACTGAAGTTCAATGAAGACGCCATCGACACCAAGGTGAACGGGTAGTTTGCCATGCTTTTTTTGGCAACCACAAAAGCCCTTCTCTCCAAGAACTCCACAAGCCCCGCACTCTGAAATCCGTATTCCTGTTGGAGAACGTCAGCACGCCCGTACCCGTCCAGCACAATATAATAAATCACTGCTGTCCGGTTAAAAGTCGAATAGAATCAATTGGTTGGGGTCATAGGGGGATTCGTTTGGGGAGTCGGATGGCTGGAGTGCCTGTAAAAGGGGCATTTTTTCGAATTGCGTAACGCTGAGAATCTGTAGAATCTGGTAAAGACTCGCTTCCAGCCCGAGGCGTTTCCGGACGATGGCGATGAGCACGTAAATCGAGACAGCGATCCAGATCTGCGTCTTGACGGCGTTCTCGCTGGTGCCGTAAAACGAGTTGATTCGCAGATGTTGCTTGATCCACTTGAAGAACAACTCAATCTGCCAACGCGACTTGTCCCGCATTTCCAATTTGATTTCGGCATCCCGACCTTGCAGCGGCCTTCAGCGTCTTTATTTATAGGGGTTCAAGCCCTGTCAGGACGCACGGAGGCCAACACCCAATGGGTGAAAAAGAAAACAAGCCGTTTCAGCTCACCTTCAACGGATTTCTCAAAGTCGATTTCCAAGGATCGCGCGTCACCTCGGATGGTGGCCTGATTCTCATTCGGGAACTGGACGAGCGGCTCGGACTGGGCAAGCTGATCGACGAGCATCTGACGGATTCGCGGCAAGGCACAAACAAGAAGTTCCCACTGGCCGACCTGGTGCGGCAATCGGTCTACAGCCGCCTCGCCGGCTACGAGGATCTCAACGATGCTGCCCGTGTCTCGGCTGACCCGACTTTTCGTCTGATCGGCTCGAAGAAGAACTGGGATCGCGGCGGGGCGCTTACGTCGCGTCTACAAAGCTTTGAGGCAGAGCTGCTGGCCAGTGAAGAGAACCTGCTTGGGCTGATGGCGGTGAACCGCGAGTTGGTCGCTCAAGCCCAAGCGCAGGACGAGTCCGAGCGTGTCGTGCTCGATATGGACTCCACGGAAAGCCCGGTCCACGGTCAGCAGGAAGGCAGCGCTTACAACGGCCATTTCGAGTCCACCTGCTACCACCCGCTGTTGCTGTTCAACCAGCACGGTGATTGTCTGGCGGCGAAGCTGCGAGCGGGTAACGTGTCCAGCGCCGAGGACTGGGACGAACTGCTGCTGCCCGAGATCGAGCGCCAACAGGGAGAAGGCAAGCAAGTGACGTTCCGCGCCGACGCCGCCTTCGCCAAGCCGGAGATCTACGAGGCGTTGGAGGATCGCGGAGTGGACTACGTCATTCGCATCCCAGCAAACAAGAACCTGGAGTTGGAGATCGAAGAGATTCTGTTCCGTCCGCCGGGCAGGCCGAGCCTGAAGCCACTAGTGCGCTACAAGAGCTTCCGCTATCAGGCCGCGAGTTGGTCGAAGCCTCGGCGGGTTGTGGCCAAGGTTGAGCACCACCAAGGCGAGTTGTTTCCTCGCGTCGGGTTCATCGTCACGAGCATGAGCTTGCCCAGTCGGTCGCTGGTGCGCTTCTACAACAAGCGCGGCACGGCCGAGCAATGGATCAAGGAAGGCAAGCAGGCAACCCACTGGACACGGCTGTCCTGTCATCGTTTCCGGGCAAACGAGGTGCGTTTGCAGTTGAGCGTGTTGGCCTACAACCTGGGGAACCTGTGGCGGCGGCTGGGGCTGGCGCAGAGGATCAAGAACTGGTCGCTGACGAGCTTGCAGCATCGGTTGATGAAAACCGGAGGGCGGCTGGTCAAGCATGCCCGCTATTACTGGCTGCTGTTGGCCGAGGGGCATCTCAACCGCAAGCTGTTCGCTGAGATGCTGGGGCGGATCTGGGCGCTGCCTGTGCCAGGCGGGTAACGGGCGACGGCTGCGACGGAGAAGAGACGCTGGGTTGCTGAAGAGGGAACTACTCGGAGCCGTGTCGGCGAAAAGCCCTCCAGCGAGCTGGAACGCGGCGATCGAGCGGCATTCAGCGACCCAAACGGGAGCGAACGGAGCATCGATCGTGAGAGGAAGACGAAGACCTTGCACCCGAGCCGCGGATCGGAGTATCCTGACCATCGCGGGATGGCCAAAACGGAAATTCCAGTCAAACAGATTCAAGTACCACCATTTCGAGAAGTAGAAATCCGCCTGAGTGAGGTCCGCGTTGTAATACACCGTCGAAAAACTAACGATCGAGTAGCCCCACCGCTGTAGGAATTCCGTCAACCGGTTCTTCCGCAGCAATCGCCTCACCGGGCGCCAGTCAGCCTTGTCCTTCAAATCGGCGGCCACGAGGCTGTCTATGTATTCGGCGTTTAGAGTGGCCGTTACCGAGAGAGCGGTAAGAGAATAATTCGCCAGGCTGCCCTGGGCGACGTAAAACCCCTTCTCTTTGAGGCCTCGAAGAAAGTCGGAGTTGTCATATTCATAGAATTCCTTCAGAACGTCGCTGCGCCCGTACCCATCCAGAACGATAAAGTAAACTTGTAGATGTGGGCGATGGTCAGCGCCGGGAGCGCGAAGTTGTTGGTCAGAAACTTCAGCCGCTTGTTCGTCCGGGCGTCGAAGTAACTGACCCTCCGCAACGGGTCGGGATAGGCTTGGGCCGATTCGATGGCAGCCAGTATGACGGTCTGATCCGAGCGCAAGCCCGTGGATTTGTCGACGGGATGCGAGTAGCGCCGTTGGAGCAAGATGTTCTTCTTGGTTCGCACGACGAAGAACGACGAGCAGAGAGTGAACACGAAGAGGCGTTCGAAATCGACGTAGGCCCGATCCATGACGTAGAACGCGCCGGCCTCCGGGCCGATCTCGTCGAGGATGTTGATGTCGTGCACTTTGCCTCCAGTAATGCGGATGAACGTGGGAATATTGCCGTGCAGATCCAGCAGCGTGTGCATCTTCACGGCGGCTTTTTGCTTGCGGAATCTCGCCCACGGAAACAGCGACAGGCAGAGGTCGATTGTTGTCGAGTCGAGAGCGTACAGAGTCTGGTCCAAGTCCACACCGATCGGGTCGTGGGCATATAACGGCCGTGCCATGCCAATCAAGACCTGCGCGAAGTCCGCGTAGATCCGCCAGTCGCGCGACTCGTTCGCGTCGGCCAGTGTCGAGCGCGCTACCCTGCCGCGGAATCCCATGTGGTAGAGTTTGCCGTGCATCGAACGCAGGCACGTCTCGATGTCGCGGAGGCTTGCCCGATAGGTCAGCTGGGCGAATGCCATCGCAAGAAACTGATCCCAGCAGGAGAAACTTTTCAGATAGGAATCGCCGCGGTAGCGCGATACACATTTCTGAAACTCTTTGCTCGGTAGGTGCTCGATCAGTTGGGAGAAAACCGTACGGCCAAGGTTCATCCCTCATTGTGCCGCGTCCGGATGCTCCGTTCAGGCGACCATTTGCGGCCTCGGGATTTCAAATCGTTCCCGGGCAAAACAGGCCATAAGACATTGAACGGTCGAGACTTACCGTCCGATGGCGCGACTTTCCCCGGACAGCACTGATAATAAATGTCCCGCACATCCACATTTTGAGGAGCTACGTGTGCATCGGCGTCCCACACCTGGCGATCTGGTAAGAGTTCGCGTGCCTGGGCGGTCCTGACCCGCTGAGCCGCCGGAATCATGAGCAAAATACAACACAACAACGTACCCAGGATATTCATAGAATACGTCAACTGATTGGTTAAATGTCTCGAGCTCAAAACAAATACGATCCCGACAGCTAGAAGCGCCCAGGAAATGATGACTGCCAGATCGCCGAGAAAATTTCCCTGAAACTCCTTTAATAGCTGCTGGCAAAAAGCCTCGAAGGAGAATATGACGATGATAGACGCGGTTACAATCAGCCCTGCGCGCTTGTAATCGGAAATAAAGTGAGTCACGACCCACCAAAACAACACACCAAGGCAAACGCTCGCCAGTGCGGCCCCAATCACGTCCTGGAAATCGACGAGTCCGGCATTGGCGGAGTAGAGAAGGGCGGCTGGATACAAAGAGAACAGCACCGGGTGAATAACCACTTGCTTCGTCATCGCTGATCGTCCCTCACCCGCATCAAGTAGAGCGTCCTTACAGACTCGTGGATCGCTTCGCGTCGGAGTACCGAAAAGAACCGACCAAAGACCTCCTCGAAGTCCTCCTGGGTGTAGCGGTCAAACACGTCCTCCCGAAATGCTAACATGCGCTGTAGTTGCGAGTCTTCTTTCGGTACAAACTCGACAACGAGACAGCCACCGACCTGCGCGAAGAATTCTGCGATGCGCTCGAGTGGCGTATTGTTGCCAATCGCTAAATGATGAATTAACGCCAGCGCCAACACCAGATCCGGCCTTCCTCTGGAAAGAAGCGCCATACGCTCTTCTCCGCCCCATCCCAGTGCAGGTGTCGGATTCGCCAAGTCAACGCACAAAGGCAAAACGTTGCTCCGACTCTCCCGTCGGCACCGCTGGTAGTTCGCTTCCACAGAGGCCAAATCAGCGTCGATCGAAATCGTCAGAATGCCCTGCTCCCCAGTCATATGACTGAACGTGCCGTCGTTTGCTCCAAGGTCCCAAGCTGTCCGGGGTTTGACTTCGTCGATGAAACCTCGCACAAGCGCTTTCTTGTGGTCCAAGGCCTTGTCGGTGTAGTTGTTGTCGGCGTAGTACGCGGTCCAATCCGAAGCCTTCAGTTTGTATTTCTGAGCCAAAGTGGCCGATTTCAGGCTGTCCAGCAAACCAAGGTATCCCCGTTGGCTGATCTTGGCCGCCGTTGGACCTCGTTCTTTGTTGGCGTACTTCCGCTGGCTTTTCGCATGAAGATGGACATGAAGCAATAGAGCCGTCCGAAGCCAAGTCCGGCCGGGTAGCAAGCGGCTCACGAGGTCCAGGGGGAGACCGTCCAGGTGGTTCTTAAACAGTTGCCCCAGTCGGATATCTCGATGCGCCATCAGCGCCAGCGGGGCCAGGAAATGTTCGCAGTATTGCCGGTAGGCGATCCAAGGTGTTCCTGCCTGATATTTCTCAAACGACAGGGTATCGATCAATACTGGCCGGCCCTGCACAAACTGGATATTGAATGCACTGGCGTCCTTGAGAGACATGCCGAAGTCGAAGGCTGTCTGCTGAACGCTTAATGTGGCGAGAGCCGCGTCTTTCCACTGACTGAAACACCATTCGTATGGATAGGAAATGAAGGGTACGCGCTCTGGCCGAAGAACCCTGTATGCCTCGGCATCCCCACTTTCGACACTAACTTCTTCGTGGGGAATGAGGAGTCCCCGATCCACCAGCGCACCGTACAGGCCTGATTCAATGAAACGATCGTAGTGTTCCTTGTAGGTATGGTTTACCTGCCGGTAGACGACACCGTCGTGAAGGAACACAAAACCACTGGGGTCCCGGAAGGAACTGCTTACAGACCTTCTGCTGGGAACAGGGGGTTCACCGCTTCTTGGAACCCCGGTTTCGGAAGAAGTCCGTGAGGTTTTTCCAGAAGAGCTTAACCGCAAACGAGGCTCCTAGGATTCCTGCGATGAGAAGTTGCAGGAAATAGCTGCCGGCGCCCGGATCAATGTAGGCATGAGCTTGCCAGGGAAGGGTAAGCAACAGCAGTCCGCACCAGCTCAGGAGTCGGGGCATAGTCGCTACAATCTTCGGGCGTGGGAACTCCTCCGCATCCAGAGTTTAGCATCGGCCTTCCCTCCCGGCAACCGAGCAACATTGGCGTAACCCTCCCTGTCGCCACGAGCCGAATTCCTTTGAGGAAGATTGTCGCACCCCGAGAACCAGCACTCGTCTTGGCAAGATCTTTGTAGCCAGGCTAGCTCCGTCAAACCGCTAGGCTATAATGACCACCTTATGTCGGCCGCGACCAAAGTGCGGGTCCCCGCATCTTGTGCCAATCTTGGACCGGGATTCGACACCCTGGGGGTAGCCCTTGAAATCTACTTGGAATGTCAGTTTCAGCCAGCCGCCGAACTAAAGATCACCGCGCGCGGCCGGGACGCCGCTATCATTCCGCTCGACGCCAGCAACTTGATTTGGCAGACCGCCCTCAAAGTGGCTGAATCCGAGGGCCTGCGGCTGCCACCGGCAGCGATCGAGATTTCGAACGACATCCCTGTCGGCAAAGGACTTGGATCCAGCGCCGCGGCTCTCGTCGCTGGAGTGACGATTGCCGAGGTTCTCCTAAAACTCGACTGGAGCCGGCAACGTATTCTCGATGCCGCGGTGCGCCTAGAGGGCCATCCCGACAACGCGGCGGCTTGCGTGATGGGATCGATTGTGACCGCGGCGATCGGCGCTGACGGCGTTACGCGTGCGGTGCGCCTTGATTTGCCCAAGCGCTTCCGCATCGCCGTCGTTTGTCCCGACTTCGCGCTGGCCACGAACCAAATGCGTTCGCTCCTGCCGGATTGCTATTCAAAGGAGGATACGGTCTTCAACCTTCAACGGGCGACGCTCCTGGTCGCCGCTCTCGCGACGGGCAATCGGGAGGCCTTTCCAGACGCGCTCGAAGATCGGCTTCACCAGCCGTACAGATTGGCGTCTGTTCCCGGCCTCAGCGACGTTTTGAAACTGCGCGCCCCGGGACTGTTGGGCTGTGCTCTCAGCGGCGCGGGCCCGGCCGTCCTGGTATTCTTCGAGCGAGGATCGGAGTCCGTGGTCGAGCAGGTGCAGCACGCATTCCATCGTTCAGGACACTCCAGCGAAGTCATTCTGGCCGGTATCGATCGCGAGGGACTGCAAATCGTATGAACCAGACCCGCACCTTTCTTGAAGAGCACGGCTGGCCGGGACGAGATCTTCTCGACTGCCCTACCTCGAGGAAGCGCTTCGCCGACGGCGCCCAGTATCGCATCGAAATCCCGAGCACCGAGGGACCAAGAGCCTTGGCGGCTGTTGTGGACGAAGCGACTCGGCGGTCAGTGTCAGTGCACCGCGTGAGCCAAGGCAGCGGCATCATGCTGCTGAGCGACGAAGAGATCCGTGAGATGGTGCGGGTGGGAGAAGAGCATGGCATTGAGGTTAATTTGTTTGTCGGACCACGCGCGTCCTTCGACATCGGTGCCCAGGCGGTCGCGCCCGCCGGGAAATCGCTCGGCCTCAGCTTGCGAGGTGCTGACCAGTTGGTTTATGCGCTGGAAGATATCAAGAGAGCCGTGAGTCTGGGCATCTGTAGCGTGCTGGTTTCCGACATCGGCCTATTGGCCATACTCGCCAAGATGACGACTGCAGGCGAGCTGCCGCCGGATCTGATCATCAAGACTTCCGTCATGATGGCGCCTGCCAACCCGGCATCCGCCCGGATTCTAGAGGATCTGGGCGCAACGACGATCAATATCCCCTCAGACTTGTCGTTGCCCCAAGTTGCCGCCATCCGCGCCGCTATCGATGCGCCCATCGATTTCTACGTCGAAGCGCCGGACAACATCGGCGGATTCATCCGCAATTACGAAGTGCCTGAGTTGATTCGGATCGCGGCGCCACTCTACGTGAAGCTCGGCCTGCGCAATGCCCCGGACATCTATCCTTGCGGCACGCACATCGAGGAGACAGCCATCCGCCTGTCTCGGGAACGCGTTCGACGTGCGCAAATCGTACTCCAAACCATAGCCCGCTACTCCCCGGAAGCTATCATGTCAGCGTCACGCCTGGCCGTTACCTCAGCAGGGTAGCGGAAAGGTTTGTTGGGTCGCGGTCGGAAATCCGTCCCCGTTGTCGCGTGATCCTAACTGCCCCTCCGCCCTACCAAGAGCAGTGTGCGATGCGTCTCGATCTTGGGGTTTAGTACAATGACGTGTCCCTCTGAGCCAGGTCCGAAACCGAGTGCTGCCCTAAGATAGGGCCCCCGCCGTCCGACCCGTGAACGATCCCTTCTACATCCTGAGCACCCTCGTAGAGAAGGACTTTAAGGTCCGCTATCGGAATATGTCGCTTGGCGTCTTTTGGTCCCTGGTCAACCCGCTCATCATGATGGCGGTGCTGACCTTCGTCTTTATGTTCGTCTTCAAGAGAGGGGGAGAGCACTTCTGGCTCTTCATCTTGATCGGCCTCCTGCCATACAACTTCTTCGCGCTGGCCTGGTCGGCGGGAACTGAATCGGTCGTTGGCAACGGTCCGTTGATTAAGCACGTGCCTTTCCAGAGAGAGTTGTTGCCGCTGTCCGTCGTGCTCGGCAACACCTTGCACTACTTACTGCAACTCTTTCTGCTAATGATCGCGGTGACCGTCGTTCGCGATGTCAACATTCAGTGGCTTTGGCTGCCGGCGGTGCTGGTGCTCCAACTTGTGTTTGTGTGCGGATTGTCACTCGTTACGGCGGCTCTCGACGTCTACTATCGGGACGTGGCATACGTGGTAAACGCGGCAACCCTGGTTCTGTTTTGGCTATGTCCGATCTTTTACAGTTTCGAGGATGTGCCAGGCGCGTACGCTTGGCTCTACGAGGTCAATCCCGTAGCAGCCGTGATATTGATCATGCGCCGGATCTTTCTGGACGGTGTTCCACCAGGCTTGACGATCGTGAAGCTGGCCGCGGTGTCCGTGCTGACTCTTTGGGTTGGCTATATGGTTTTCGTTCGCATGGAAAAGAACTTTTCGGACTACCTCTAGCCGAGATACCGGGCAGCCATGGTGATCATCGATCTCGATCAAGTCAGCAAGCGATATTTGCTGCACCAGAGACGGCAGCTACTCTCGCAGCACGCCTGGAAGCAGATCCGGCGCGATGTCAAATCTTTTTGGGCCCTTCGGGACGTCTCTTTTCAACTCGAAGAGGGAGAAAGACTGGGGATCATAGGAGCCAACGGTGCGGGCAAGACAACTCTGCTGCGGTTGATCTCAGGCATTTCCCATCCCACGTCAGGAACTGTTCGGGTTCGTGGTCGAGTGGGCGCTGTACTAGGACTGGGTACCGGTGTTCATGAGGACTTGACCGGCCGGGAAAACATCCACCTGGTCGCATCGCTGATGGGATTGACCCGCTCCGAGGTCCGCAAGAGGTTTGACTCGATCGTGGAGTTTTCGGGACTTGCGACGTTTATTGACGAGGCGGTGCGGGCCTATTCCACCGGTATGGTCGGCAGGCTGGGTCTGTCCGTCGCCATTCACTCCGATCCGGAGATCCTCGTTCTCGACGAGGTCTTCTCGGTGGGCGACGCCGCCTTTAAGAAGAAATGCACGGCAAAGATGGAAGAGTTTACGAGATCAGGCAGAACGGTCGTCTTTGTCTCGCACAGCCTGGAGACCGTGGTTTCGATGTGCAGCCGGGCCATCTGGCTCGATGAGGGGATGCTTCGGATGGACGGTCCTGCCGGTGAGATCACGGATGAATACGGCAAACTCACCGTCGGGGCGGCCTCGCCTTTACTTCCTGAGTCCGCCACGGCCGGTCTAGCGGTTTCTGAGGAGCATCAAGAATCGTAATTCGGCTTCCTGCTGAAATCGAAGGTGCCGGTAACTCTCAGGCCCTGGTTTCACGCCGGGCCACCATCTCACGGCAGCTAGGTCGAAACTATCCCCCTCGGACCCCCACACCACATCTCAGTGTATTGAGAAGCCGATCGCAGGAATAAGCGGTTGGCAGACGCCGGCAAGCAACGGATCGATAACATTAGCTTCTGGTCTACACGGCTTGTCAGTTGATGTTTTTCCCCGGCAGGGGGGCAGCTTGGGTTAGGGTGTCGAGGAATCTTGTGCCCGCCAAGCCTCCGCCAGATACAGTCGAATCAAGAGGTTAAGGGCGCATTTCCAATTTGATTTCGGCATCCCGACCTTGCAGCGGCCTTCAGCGTCTTTATTTATAGGGGTTCAAGCCCTGTCAGGACGCACGGAGGCCAACACCCAATGGGTGAAAAAGAAAACAAGCCGTTTCAGCTCACCTTCAACGGATTTCTGAAAGTCGATTTCCAAGGATCGCGCGTCACCTCGGATGGTGGCCTGATTCTCATTCGGGAACTGGACGAGCGGCTCGGACTGGGCAAGCTGATCGACGAGCATCTGACGGATTCGCGGCAAGGCACAAACAAGAAGTTCCCACTGGCCGACCTGGTGCGGCAATCGGTCTACAGCCGCCTCGCCGGCTACGAGGATCTCAACGATGCTGCCCGTGTCTCGGCTGACCCGACTTTTCGTCTGATCGGCTCGAAGAAGAACTGGGATCGCGGCGGGGCGCTTACGTCGCGTCTACAAAGCTTTGAGGCAGAGCTGCTGGCCAGTGAAGAGAACCTGCTTGGGCTGATGGCGGTGAACCGCGAGTTGGTCGCTCAAGCCCAAGCGCAGGACGAGTCCGAGCGTGTCGTGCTCGATATGGACTCCACGGAAAGCCCGGTCCACGGTCAGCAGGAAGGCAGCGCTTACAACGGCCATTTCGAGTCCACCTGCTACCACCCGCTGTTGCTGTTCAACCAGCACGGTGATTGTCTGGCGGCGAAGCTGCGAGCGGGTAACGTGTCCAGCGCCGAGGACTGGGACGAACTGCTGCTGCCCGAGATCGAGCGCCAACAGGGAGAAGGCAAGCAAGTGACGTTCCGCGCCGACGCCGCCTTCGCCAAGCCGGAGATCTACGAGGCGTTGGAGGATCGCGGAGTGGACTACGTCATTCGCATCCCAGCAAACAAGAACCTGGAGTTGGAGATCGAAGAGATTCTGTTCCGTCCGCCGGGCAGGCCGAGCCTGAAGCCACTAGTGCGCTACAAGAGCTTCCGCTATCAGGCCGCGAGTTGGTCGAAGCCTCGGCGGGTTGTGGCCAAGGTTGAGCACCACCAAGGCGAGTTGTTTCCTCGCGTCGGGTTCATCGTCACGAGCATGAGCTTGCCCAGTCGGTCGCTGGTGCGCTTCTACAACAAGCGCGGCACGGCCGAGCAATGGATCAAGGAAGGCAAGCAGGCAACCCACTGGACACGGCTGTCCTGTCATCGTTTCCGGGCAAACGAGGTGCGTTTGCAGTTGAGCGTGTTGGCCTACAACCTGGGGAACCTGTGGCGGCGGCTGGGGCTGGCGCAGAGGATCAAGAACTGGTCGCTGACGAGCTTGCAGCATCGGTTGATGAAAACCGGAGGGCGGCTGGTCAAGCATGCCCGCTATTACTGGCTGCTGTTGGCCGAGGGGCATCTCAACCGCAAGCTGTTCGCTGAGATGCTGGGGCGGATCTGGGCGCTGCCTGTGCCAGGCGGGTAACGGGCGACGGCTGCGACGGAGAAGAGACGCTGGGTTGCTGAAGAGGGAACTACTCGGAGCCGTGTCGGCGAAAAGCCCTCCAGCGAGCTGGAACGCGGCGATCGAGCGGCATTCAGCGACCCAAACGGGAGCGAACGGAGCATCGATCGTGAGAGGAAGACGAAGACCTTGCACCCGAGCCGCGGATCGGAGTATCCTGACCATCGCGGGATGGCCAAAACGGAAATTCCAGTTTAGACCATCGCCGGAAAGGATACCGCCGCCTAGTGGAAAAACCGCTTCGGCCAAGGTTTGGGGGTTCCAACTAAACTCTTTGACCAGCACATCGATCATCATCTGTAAGTAGAGCTGGTAGAGTTTCTCATTGGCAGTCTGCCGGCGTGTCTCGTCCTCGCCTATGAGATCTGGCAAGAACCAGAGAAACTCACGACAGACTTCGGGTATTTCGCATTCGGCCAGGAATTCCTCCTCATCCAAGGGATCGTGGTCTTCCACGGAATAGGTGCATCTCGCGGCCGGTGGGGCGAGATGTTTGAGGGCTGCCTCAACATCGCGGTCGACTAGCCAAGACTCCAGAAACTCCGCCACAGTCGCCGACAAGCCCTGCCCTTCCGGCGTTGCCGCGCATACAGGCTGCACTTGTCCGACGCACGCGCTGAGCAGCAGGAAAGCAAAACTACTCAAGTGCTTGGTGGCACACATTGAGAGTCAGACAGGACCTCTGCCCATGGTGCCACATCTCCAATGTAAGCAGCATCCACAAAGGCAGGCCGTAGAGTCGCTCAGCTAGGCCATAGGAAGGTGGGATTATCATCCTAAGAGTTTCAAGTGACGGCCCCGTTCTTAAAGTGGTACCATCCCGCCAACCCTGATGTACCGCCCGGCCGAAGAACTTCCCGTCTCCGAATTCAAACTCGACGCTGTCGCTCCGGGCACCAAGAAGCGACTCCAGCTTCTTGTCGACACCCTTCCCGACGGTCAACCCCTCGCCTTCCCAACTCTCGTCGTGCGCGGCAAGACGCCCGGAAAAACCTTTCTCGTCACCGGCGGTGTGCACGGCGACGAGTATGAGGGGCCGATTGCGATTCAGGACATCTTCCAGGAACTCGATCCGGAAACGCTCCGTGGCACCTTCTTCGCCATTCCCATTCTGAATACCCCGGCCTTCGTTGCCGGAACGCGCGAGGGCGGCTGGGACCACCAGAACCTGGCACGCATTTCCCCCGGAAGTCCATCAGGCACCGTGAGCGAGCGCATCGCGCATGCCTTTTCCGAGCACGTTGTCGGCCAGGCTGACTTCTATCTCGACATACACGCGGCGGGAAACCTCTACTCGATCAAGCGCTTTGCCGGATACCCGGTCCGCCCTCCCGAGATCAACGAGGTGCAAAAGGCGGGCGCCATCGCTTTCGGGTTCGATCTCGTCTGGGGGACGACAGCTCTCCCGGGCCGTTCGCTCTCGGCTGCGGGAGACAAAGGGGTGCCAGCCGTCTACGTCGAGATGCCCGGAGAGGGACGCTGCCGGAGCGAAGATCGCGCCCTGGCAAGACAGGGAATCCGAATTAAGACCATTCCCCACCCCAGTTCGGTAATCCGCTCGATTGCCGCTTGGACCCCCAAAAGCGTAAAATAGAGTTCACGAAGCTGGTCGGGGTTGAGGTCCTATCGTCGGCGCGGTCGCCGGGCGGGGGCTTAAGGATTCTTTTTGTGCACGGATGAGCCGGGATTGTTGGTGTGTCGACCCGACGCGAAAAGGGAGAAAGTGAATGAGTGCACGTAACTTCGATTTCGCGCTAGCCATTGGCGGTGCGGCGGGCCAGGGCATTGCTACTCCGGGCAGCATCCTGGCGCGGCTGTTTGTCCGGCGCGGGCTTCACCTTTACGCCTACAACGCCTACCAATCAATTATTCGAGGCGGACATATTTTTCTGACCATTCGGATCAGCGACCAGCCGGTCGGCGACCACGGCGACAAGCTAGATCTGCTGTTGGCCCTCAATCAAGACACCATGGACCGGCACTTGGGCTTACTGGGACCCGGGGCGCGAGCCATCTACAACGGCGACACGATCACCCCCGGCGACGCCGCTGAGGGCGTGCAGCTCTGCGGCCTGCCCATTGCCGAGCTGACGAACAACAACCGCAACAAGCTGGTTCAGAATACCGTAGCGCTGGGCGCCGTGATGTCGCTGTTCGGACTGGACTTCCAAATCCTGGAAGATGCCCTGACGCTGATGTTCCAACGTAAGGGACAGGCCGTCGTTGACGAAAATGTCAGCGTGGCTCGAGCCGGCTTCGACTACACCGCGGAGAATTTCGCTCCCTTCCCCGATCCGCTGCCCAAAAAGCCCAAACCCCTGGCCGTTTGGACGGGCAACGAGGCGCTCGCGATGGGGGGTGCTGCCGCCGGCGTCAAGTTCTATTGCGCCTATCCGATGAGCCCCTCCACGGGCGTCCTTCACTGGATGTCTCAGAATGCTCGCGAGCTGGGTATCATGGTGCGCCAAGTCGAAGACGAAATCGGGGTCGCCAACATGGCCATCGGCGCCGCTCACACCGGATGCCGCACCATGTGCGCTACCTCGGGCGGTGGATTCGCTCTCATGACCGAGGCTGTCGGGGCGTCCGCGATGATGGAAATCCCGGTGGTGTTTATCAACGTTCAGCGAGCCGGCCCTTCCACCGGCGTGCCCACAAAAACCGAGCAGGGAGACCTCTGGCAGATGCTGGGGGCCAGCCAGGGCGATTTCCAGCGCTTCATCGTCGCCCCCCTGGACGCGCTGGATGCCTTCAACTCGATTCCGGAGATCTTCAATCTTTGCGATAAGTGCCAGTGCCCGGGACTTGTGCTGTCCGATCTTCTGATTTCGGAGGGCACTTTCAGCTTCGATCCGGACGAAGTCAACATGCAGCCGAAGATCGACCGCGGCGAGCTGATAACCGAGCCCTCCCCGACCGACGGCTACAAGCGATATCTGGACACCGAGAGCGGCGTCTCTCCGCGGGCGATCCCCGGCCTCGAAGGCTACGTTCACGTGGTCGCCACCGACGAGCACGACGAAGACGGCATCCTGATCAGCGACGAGTTCACGAACCCGCACAAGCGCCGCGAGGCGGTCGAGAAACGAGCCCGCAAGATGGAGGGCATCGTGAACGAGATCGCGCCGCCCGAGCTCGAAGGCCCCGACGATGCCGACGTCACCCTGATCGGCTTCGGGTCAACTTACGGAGTGATCCGGGAGGCCGCCGAGCAGTTGCGCGACCAGGGCATCAGCACGAACCATCTACAAATCAAATGGATCGTCCCCCTGCACAGCGAGGTCATCACCACGGTGATCTCGAGTGCGAAGCGTACGATCATGGTCGAAAACAACCACTCCGGTCAGTTCTACCGCTACCTGCGCAGCGAGACCGGACTGTCGGTCGATGGGCACATCCGCAAGTACGACGGCGAGCCGTTCATGCCCCACCACATCGTCAGTTGTGTGCGGGAACAGCTTGCCGGCGAAACCACTCATTCGGTGCCCTATCAGGAGATTATGGTTTAAGGGAGACACTATGGCCACAGGTACCGCCATTACCGAAGACAGGGAGCTCGTAAAGCTTAAGCCGAAGGACTACAAAGGCAAGGTCGACCCCGACTGGTGTCCCGGCTGCGGCGACTTCGGTGTTCTCTCTAGCCTCCAGAAAGTAAGTGCGGATATGGGCATCCTGCCCCACGAGATGATTGTGATTAGTGGGATTGGCTGCTCGTCGAACTTCCCAGGCTATTTCAATGCCTATGGCATGCACACCCTGCACGGCCGCATCCTCGCGGTGGCAACGGGTGTCAAAATGGCCAATCACGAGCTGACCGTCATCGGCGCCGGCGGGGACGGCGACGGCTACGGCATCGGCGGCAATCACTGGCTTCACACCGCCCGCCGCAACGTGGACATGACGTACCTGGTGATGAACAATCAGATCTACGGCCTGACGACCGGTCAGGTTTCACCCACGAGCTGCGACGGCATGAAGACCAAGAGTACGCCGTTTGGCAGTGTGGAGGAGCCGGTCAACCCCATCACCTCCTCGATCATGCATGGCGCCACGTTCGTCGCCCGCGCTTTCAGCGGCGATCCGAAACACATGCAACAGCTCATGCAACAAGCCATTGAGCACAAAGGCTTCGCCATCATCGATATCTTCAGCCCCTGTGTGACGTTCAACCACGACAACGACTACGCTTTCTTCCGCCCGCGCGTCAAGAAGCTGGAAGACGAAGACCACGACGCCGGCGACTGGAAAGCTGCCTGCGAAAAAGCCATGCTTTGGGGCGACACCATCTATACCGGTCTCTTCTACCAGAAAAGGCGCCCAACACTGGACGAGCTCGAGCCCGTGCTCGAGGAAGGCGGCCCGATGGCCCGCCGGCCTGGTCTTGTCACCAAAGAGCAGAGCGACAGAATCATCAAAAGGATGATGTAGCCCTCTGCCGGCGTCGCCGGGAGAACACTCGCAGCGCCCTCGTTGACGCCTGAGCAGGTCGCTGTGCCCTTGAAATCTCGCACACCTCGAATCTCTCCCGCATTCCACCCAAGACCTGCTCTTGCCCACCGGCGGCAAAAGGCTGACCGGGCTCTCCTCCGGTGCGCTGTCCTGTTTCTGTTTGCTTGCGGGTCCCTCCAAGCAGGTGAGCCGAAAGAAACCCCAGCTCAGGCCGGTAGTCTTCCAGACTCGGCCGGTGACGGGTCCGCATCCACCGAGGTCACCGGGAGCGTCTCTCGTGGAGGGGCTAGCTCCACGGGCGAAGCCGAGGAATTGCCAACCCCCAGCTCCGAGCTGCCCCCCGAAACCCCCACCAACCAAACGCCCCAGAGCTCCAGCCGCACCGAGCTGAACTTGCTGGGGCAACTCGATGCCGCGTCCGGTGAGAGCCGCCGCAACGAAAACGTCCGTATCACGCTGATCGACAACGCTGTGCTGAGGGAACTTAATATTCGAATGGGAACCACCGCAACCGTGGTCGAGGAGTTTCGCGCCGATCGAAACTATTTCGGCTCTGAATTCGGCGGTAAGCCCTCATCACTCTTGCACCTGCCGGCAGCGGCTGCCCCGCGTTTCCACGGAAACCTGCATGCGGCCCACAACAACAGCATCTTCTCTGCTCGCTCGTTTTTCCAGGTGGGCGATGTCCGGCCGGCCCGCGAGAACGACTACGGATTTAGAGTCGGATTCCCCGTATGGCGCGGGGCGCAGCTGACAGTTAACGGTAGCCAACAGAAGATTCGCGGCAGTGTCAACGGCAACGTCTTAGTTCCGCGAGCCGACGAGCGCACTCCCCTCACCCATGACCCGCTGACCGGCGAGCCCGTCGATCCGGCTACGCGCGAGTTTGTCGCTAGAATACTCTCTGCCTACCCTACGGAACCGCCTAACCGGCCCGACATAGATCCCCGCGCGCTGAATACTAACTCGCCACAGTCGATCGACAACGATCGCCTCGGGGCACGCCTCGACCAGTCCTGGTCAACCGGAGACCACTTGGCGCTCGACTACCAGTTTACGGCGCAAAACGTGGAGGCTTTCCAGCTCGTCGGGGGGCAGAATCCGGACACGATCACAAAAAACCATGCCGCCCGCATTACCTGGAACCGCTCCTGGTCACCGCGGACGACCACAGACTTGTCGGTTGGTTTCGACCGCCTTGGATCTTTGCTAGTGCCGGAAGAGACGTCCCTCGGACTAGTAATCCTGCCCGGGTTCGCCCTGGACTGGCTAGGCCCCGGCTCGAGTATCCCCATCGACCGCGCCTGGAATAGTTTTCGATATGCCGGGCAAGCGAAGTTCGTTCGAGGCCGCCACCAAGTGCACGCCGGGTTTGAACTCCTCCGTCGCCAAGCCAACGGTTTCGAGAGCGCCGGACACCGTGGCATCTTCGTCTTCGGTGATGACTTCGGCCATGACTCCATCACCAACCTCAGGCTGGGCAAGCCTCGACGATACATACTGGCGACCGGCCACATTTACCGGGGATTTCGAAACTGGGACATGCAGTACTACCTAGGCGACCAATGGCGAGCCACCGCGAACCTCTCCCTGAACGTGGGGCTGCGGTACCAACCGGTTACCGCGGTCAGCGAGGTCAACGCGCTAACCGACATCCCCTACGGATGTGACTGCAATAACTGGGCGCCTAGATTCGGTTTCGCTTACCGGCCGGGTGGCAAGTGGGGAGTTCTGCGAGGCGCCTATGGGATCCAATATGGGCTGATATTCCCCGTCACGTTCGGGCAGTCTCGCTTCAATCTGCCTCGGAACTTGCGGCTCTCTCTCGACGCACCCAGCCTGATCAATCCCTTGGAAGGTCTCGGCGCGGAAACCCGCAGTACCGTCTTCGAAATGGATCCCGAGCTGGTGGCGCCCTACTCTCATCAGTACAACTTCAGTTGGGAATGGAGCCTAGCCGGAGACTGGAAGCTGGCACTCGGCTACGTCGGCAGCCGCACGCACCATTTGCTGAATATGTGGTATCTCAATCGGGCGCGAATTGTGCCCGGCATTGAGCAAACTACCGAAACCATCAACGACCGCCGTCCCGACCCTCGCTTCTTCGATATCCGCCACGTGCAGAATAGCTCCCGTGCCTTCTACGACGCCGCTAAGATTACGCTCATGATCCCTCGCTGGCGAGGGCTTTCGAGCGAGGCTTCCTACTGGTTCAGCAAGGCCATCGACCTGGGAGGCGACTACACCGGGACCGCCTCGGGCCGAGACGCCAGGCGAGGCCGGAGCCAATCGGAATTCAATAGTCACCCCGAGATGCGAGGGCTAAGTCCGTTCGATCAGCCTCATGCCTTTCTCTGGAGCGCCAATTACGAGCTGCCTCGTTTCGCCTCGCGGGAGCGATGGCTCCGGCAGGCTTTCGGGGCATGGGAGCTCTCGACCGTTCTGGCGCTCAAGTCAGGCACTCCCTTTACCGTTATTTCAGGATCCGATGGACCCGGCTTCGGAAACGTAGACGGCGCCGCCGGCGACCGCCCGCACGTGATCGATCCTTCCATCCTCGGCCGCACAATCGATAACCCGGATACCTCCCGGCAGCGTCTGCCCGCATCCGCCTTTGCCTACATCGAACCTACCGAGCGAGCCGGCAACCTGGGCCGCAGCACGTTCCGCAAAGACGGCGTCTGGAACGTTAACGCGGGCTTGTCTCGTCGCTGGCCGCTGGGCGGGGAAAAGTCGCTCGTCCTACGAGCCGAGTCGATCAATGTGTTCAACTCGCCACAATTCGCCGAACCGGGCCGCGAGCTGACCTCGCCCAACTTCGGCCAGATAACGAACACCTTGAACGACGGACGCACTTTCCGATTCCTGCTACGGCTGAGTTTTTGAGCCGGCGGAGCTTCCGGACAAGCGGGATCGCTTGTCCCTACTTGAGTCGTCACAAGCTGCGGCAGTAGCGACCGGCGATCTCGCCGGTCCAGGGCCCTGACATGTCGCCCCGGGGAGCCGCCTGGCGACCACCTTCCGTATCCTTACAAGCCCTGCGTCCAGCTCCCAACCCAGGGAGCAATTGGAGCATCTGTGGTCGCTAGATAACGAGTATTAGGGCTAGCGCTCGAGGAACTCCTCTTGCGACAATGGCGAGGATACTTTAGTCACTCAACACAACACGGGAGGAACGATGAACTGCGAAGGATTACCTAGCCATTCCGAACTACAAGCCGCGCTCGCCGCTGCTGTCGGCAGTCCGCCAGCTGGAAACGGGGGCTTTAATCTGCACATGTGGGCCACGATCGTGGACCGGGACGGGGTCGTCTGTGCGGTTGCCTTCACGGGCAATGATCGGGGCGACCAGTGGCCCGGAAGCCGCGTGATTTCCGCACAAAAGGCCAACACCGCAAATGCCTTCAGCTTGCCTGGTTTGGCTCTCTCTACCGCCAATCTGTGGGCGGCGACGCAACCAGGAGGAAGTCTATACGGCTTGCAACACAGCAATCCGGTTGACACTGAAGTTGCCTACGGGGGCAACTCCGAACATTATGGACAGGACAACGACCCGATGGGCGGGAAGAAAATCGGCGGGGTTAACGTCTTCGGCGGCGGACTGGCGCTGTACAACAGCGACGGCGCACTGGTGGGGGCCGTAGGCGTCAGCGGTGACAGCTCATGCGCCGACCACAACGTCGCCTGGCGGACCCGGAATAATCTTGGCCTGGATCACGTCCCTGGGGGTATAAGTGGTGACGCGGCGAGGCCTGACAACATCGTCTTCGACCTCGCTGACGATGCGGGGGGCAACCCTGAGTCCGCGGGCGGATTTGGTCATCCGCACTCTACCGCGAATGTTGCCGACGAAAGCGCGATCGCCGGGGCCCTGCCGGCGATACCGTAGTTGTGTAGGAAACTCTGAGCGTAGAGCCCTACCAAGTTAGCCGAGTTGGTCCTGGCGTCTGGGCAACTCGACACCTGTGTCGGTAGGAGTACCGACGCAGCAGGTCTCGGGACCTGCGCCCCGAAGGCAGTTGGCGCTTTACGCTCGGGACTCAAACATTGGGCTTCCGTGTCTAATGTTGTCGCGCAGACGGCTACGTCCGCCGCGTCGACACTCATGTTGACGGTGGAGACGGCATGCCGTGCACGCCTTCCAAGGTCACGGTGTTTTGCTAACGGCAGTGAGCAAGATTGCCTGGCTGGAATGGCCCGCGGCACTGCTAGCGGGACTCAATCGCCTGGAGGCACGCGGTGCTTCTTCAACAAGGAGCGTCTCGTCCCGCTCCAGGAATCAAGAGAATCCCTCCGCCCGCGATCAAACCTGGCCACCGTGAGGCGGCCCTGCTCGGCGCGCAGTGGCAAACTCCGCTTCGCTTTAACCTCATACTCGACGCCGCCCACCGAAACCAGCGCACTGCCTCGAAACACCCTCAAAGTAGCGACCTCCCCGGGACGGGCATCCACTCGATACACACCGGCCCTTTTGAACCGCACAGCCGCGTCGCCGTAGAGCAACAAAACATCGTCGTCGCTGTAGCGCCCGATGAAGTCAATCAGTGCCACGCCTTCCAACAGCCGAACTTTCGCGCCCCCGATATCGTCCCACACCATTTCGATCTCGGTCCACTCCCCGGCACGCAAGACATGCCCGGGAGCAAGCAGCACCTCGGCCATGCCGCGTCCCGTGTGCAAACGCTGACCCGAGCGCACATGAACGAACTCGTGAGGCTGAATCCTCAGAGGTTCCCGCTCTAGAAATACGTCGCCGTCCGCGTAGTGGATCAGCCCCGCCTTCACTGAAATGACCTGCTGGCCCTCCCCAGCAGCAGGCAGAAAGAAGGCAAAGGCAACAAGAGTACACCCCAACGACCCCCATCGTCTGTGGAACAGCATTGATCCTCCCCCTCGTGACAGCCTCAAAACACCGCACTTCTGATGAGCGGCCGGGGATTCCGGCCAAAGGGGGGAAGTACTAACTTACACTTCGAACCAACTCAGCCGGAGGCGCGAGCCATTCGCGCCTCCAGCAACGACGATTCTAGCCGCGACCTCTCGACGGCACGGAGACCGACTAACGCACGCGCTCCTCAGGCTGCAAGGCTGTTGTGCGGGTCAAGGATGTACTTCTTCGCTGCTCCCTTGTCGAAGTCCCTGTACCCAGTCGGTGCATCGTCGAGTGTGATGACGGTAGCGTTCACCGCCTTGGCAATCTGCACCTTGTCGTGCAAGATGGCCATCATGAGCCCGCGATGGTACTTCATCACCGGGCACTGACCGGTGGTGAACTCGTGCGACTTCGCCCAGCCCAATCCGATGCGGATGCTCAGCCGGCCGAACTGCGCGTTCTCGTCGACGCCGCCGGGATCCTCGGTCACATACAAGCCCGGGATACCTAGTGCGCCACCTGCGCGGGTGATCGTCATCAGCGAATTGAGCACCGTGGCGGGCCGCTCGACGGCAGAGTCCGCCCCATGTCCACGCGCCTCGAAACCTACGCAATCCACCCCGCAGTCAACTAGCGGCTCGCCGACGATTTCTGCAATCTGGTCCTCCACCGATGCATCCTGAGTTAGGTCGACTGTCTCACATCCGAAGCTGCGAGCCTGAGCCAGCCGATCCGGGATCAGGTCACCGACGATCACCACAGCCGCACCAAGCAGGTGGCACGACGCGGCGCTGGCCAAGCCGACCGGCCCGCCGCCGGCCACGTAGACGGTCGAACCCGTCGTGACGCCGGCCGAGACCGCACCGTGATAGCCAGTCGGGAAGATATCCGAGAGCAGAGCCAGATCCTGGATCTTCTCCATGGCCTGGTCTTTGTCGGGAAACTTCAGCAGGTTGAAGTCCGCGTAGGGAACCAGCACGTACTCCGCCTGGCCGCCGACCCAACCGCCCATGTCGACGTAGCCGAAGGCGGCCCCGGGCCGCGCCGGGTTTACGTTCAGGCAGATGCCGGTCTTTCGTTCCTTGCAGCAGACGCACCGGCCACAAGCAATGTTGAAGGGCACCGAGACCAGATCCCCAACGCTGATGAACTCAACGTCTCGACCCGCCTCAATCACTTCGCCGGTAATCTCATGTCCCAGGACCAGCCCCTGCGGGGCGGTCGTGCGGCCGCGGACCATGTGCTGGTCGCTGCCGCAAATGTTCGTCGCCACGATCTTGAGAATCACACCGTGTTCACACTTGCGGTCCCCGAGCGCTAGTTCGGGAAAGTCGATCGACTGTATTTCCACCTTGCCCGGGCCCATATAGGCAACTCCACGATTTGAAGCCATGTCCCTGTCCTCCTAAAGAAAATTCTCCGTTTTTCTACGTTACGACAGGTCCTAGCATAACTCCCGCGACTGGCGGAGGCAACCCTGTTTGGGGCGACACCACAAAAAACCAAGCCGGAGCGGCGGGGACAGCGCGGTGGGCTAATCAGCGGGCCCGCGCCCTGACGGGCACGGCTCAGTCCGGTTTTCGCCGGCGACCCGCGGCCTGTCAGGCTGCGGCCAAGACTAGGAACGTCGGTCGCTGGGACAAGCCCTGGCTGCCATCCGTCGCCACCACGGGCTAAGCTAAGAAGCTACTAGGGTAGGACCCCGGCCATGCCCCTCTCCGGTTTCGATCCTCTGATCGCAGAATGGTTCCGACGGCGCTTCGAAGGCGCCACTGAACCGCAGCGGCTTGGTTGGCCCGAAATCCGGGCAGGACGGGACGTACTGATATCCGCGCCCACCGGATCAGGAAAGACGCTGGCGGCGTTTTTGATCTGTCTCGACGAGCTGCTTCGCGCTGCCCAGTCCGCTTCCCTCCCCGACCACACGGTCGCGGTATACGTCTCGCCGCTGAAGGCTCTCAGCAACGACATCCGCAAGAACCTCGAAGCGCCGCTCGCCGAGATCTATCAGCTCGCCTCCGAAAAAGGGATTTCGCTCCCGCCGATTCGCACCGCCGTAAGGACCGGTGACACCACCGCCTGGGAACGGCAGCAGATGCTCGCCAACCCACCCCACATACTGGTCACAACACCGGAGTCGCTGTTCATCTTGCTGACGGCCGAAAAGAGCCGCAACATACTTCGCCGGGCTCGCAGCGTCATCGTCGACGAGATCCACGCCGTCGCCGATGATAAGCGGGGCTCGCATCTGTCGCTTTCACTGGCCCGGCTGGAAAGGCTTGTCGGCGATGGTTCCGGCAACGGCTCCCGCTCCACTCGACTCCAGAAAATAGGGCTTTCAGCCACGGTCAAGCCGATCGACGAAGTAGCACGATTCCTCAGCAACCAGTTCGGGCGCGGCACAGGGCGAATCATCCAAGTGGGGCACCGCCGCGAGATGGACTTGGCAGTCGAAGTCCCGAAGGACGAACTCGGCCCTGTAGCCAGCAACGAGATGTGGGAGGAGATCTACGACCGCCTGGCCGAGTTGATCCGCTCTCACCGCACCACTCTAGTCTTCGTGAACACGCGCCGGCTCGCGGAAAGAGTTACCCATCACCTCGAGGAGCGGCTCGGGGAGCAAAGCGTTCTCGCGCACCACGGCAGCCTGTCTCGCAAGTTGCGCCTCTTGGCCGAACAGCGCTTGAAGGACGGAGAACTCCAGGCCATCGTAGCAACCGCGTCGCTGGAGTTGGGAATCGACATCGGATCCATAGACCTCGTGTGTCAGATCGGTTCGCCGCGTTCGATCGCCACCACTCTGCAAAGAATCGGGCGCTCCGGGCATTGGGTCGGCGCGATGCCCAAAGGCCGTCTTTTCGCAACCACGCGAGACGAGCTGATCGAGTGCGCAGCACTTATGCGAGCGGTTCGGCAGGGCGAGCTGGATCGGCTGGAGATTCCCGAAGGGCCTCTCGACATAATGGCCCAGCAGATCGTCGCCGCATCAGCCTGTGAAGATTTCAGCGAAGACGAGTTGTTCTCGCTGGTGCGTGCCACTCATCCCTATCGAAATCTTTCTCGAAGCGAGTTCGATGATGTGATCGAGATGCTGTCGGAGGGGATCGCCACCCCGCGCGGGCATAGCGGCGCCTACTTGCACCGCGACCGGGTCAACCACCGGCTTCGAGGACGGCGAGGAGCGCGCCTGGCCGCGATTACTTCCGGCGGAGCGATACCCGACAACGCCCAGTATCTGGTCGTCGCCGAGCCGGAAGGAACAACGGTGGGGATGTTGGACGAAGATTTTGCGATCGAGAGTCTGGCGGGCGATGTATTCCTGTTGGGTACGACATCGTGGCGCATTCGACGGGTCGAACCGGGCCGGGTGCGGGTCGAGGACGCTCACGGCGCGGCACCCTCGATCCCTTTCTGGCGAGGCGAGGCGCCGGGACGCACGGATGAGCTGTCACGAGAAGTGTCCCGATTGCGGGAGGACATTCTCGGTGGACTAGGAGACGGGCAGGGCGATTCGTCCACGAACGCACACGACATCCTCGCCGGCGAGTGTTGCCTTGACCGGCGCGGCGCTGAACAGGTCGTCGAGTACATTCGGGCCGGCGCGGGCGCGCTTAAAGCGATGCCCAGCTTCAAGACGGTCGTCGCGGAACGATTCTTCGATGAGTCAGGAGGCATGCAGCTCGTTATTCATGCCCCCTTCGGCACCCGCATCAATCGCGCCTGGGGCCTGGCGTTGCGCAAACGCTTCTGCCGCTCCTTCAACCTCGAACTGCAGGCGGCGGCGACGGACAACGGAATCGTCATCTCGCTCAGCGAACAGCACGCCTTTCCGCTGGAGATCGTCTTTGACTTTCTGAAACCAGAGACCCTCGACAACGTGCTGACGCAGGCGCTGCTCGACTCACCTATGTTCACCGCACGGTGGCGTTGGAACGCTTCGCGAGCGCTGGCCATACTACGTTTTTCGGGGGGCAGGAAAGTGCCGCCACCCATTCAGCGAATGAGGTCCGAGGACTTGCTGGCCGCGGTCTTCCCCGATCAGGCTGCTTGCGCCGAGAATCTTACGGGGGAGATTCGCATCCCGGAGCACCCTCTTGTGAAGGAGACGATCGGCAACTGCCTGCACGAAGCCATGGACGTCGACGGCTTGCGGCGCATCATCGAAGGCATCGTGGCCGGTGAAGTTTCGACCGTGGCCATCGACACGGCCGAACCATCGCCGTTCTCACACGAGATCCTCAACGCTAATCCTTACGCCTTCCTCGACGATGCGCCGCTCGAGGAACGCCGGACGCGCGCTGTTCAAATGAGGCGTTCCCTGGATCCCGAAATCGCGGAAGGTGCGGGGGCATTGGACCCCGAAGCGATTGCCCAGGTCGCAGACGAGTCGTGGCCGGTCGTGCGGGATCAGGATGAACTTCACGACGCGTTGCTGACGCTCGGCCTGCTTCCTCCGATGCCGGAATGGGAGGAGGTGTTGGCGGAGCTGATGGAAGCGGGGCGGGCGACCGTTCTGCACGTGGGAGAAAACAGCTTCTGGGTCGCTGCCGAGCGGTTGTTGCTGGCGAGCGTCGTTCAGCCAGAGGGCAAAGCCGCGCCGGCGATCGAGGCTGTACAACCAGCGCGTCCGCTGCCGGAATCTCGAGAGGCTGCCGCCGCGGAAGTCATTCGGGGATGGCTGGATTCCACGGGTCCGTCCGAGGCATCGGAATTGGCCGAGCGGCTAGCGTTGCCTAAGGCGATCGTCGAATCCGGTCTGGCGCAGCTTGAGGCTGAAGGCCAAGTCCTGCGTGGGCGCTTTTCGCAGGGCTTGGCTGCCGACCGCGTGGAATGGTGCAACCGACGACTTCTGGCGCGCATTCACCGCCTGACGCTACGGAGATTGCGTCGGGAAATCGAGCCGGTCACGACGGCCGACTTCGTCCGATTCCTTTGCCGCTGGCAGCACGTTGCACCGGGCGGGCGCCTGCACGGCGTGGACGGGACACTTCAGATCATCAAGCAACTTCAAGGCTATGAGACATCCGCCGCGGCATGGGAATCGCAGATCCTGCCGAAGCGCATCGTCGACTACAAGCCGGAGTTGCTGGATCGGGCTTGTCTGTCAGGCGAAGTGATGTGGGGGAGACTCTCGCCCCACCCGGCTTTTGAGGCAGGGCAAACCGAAGGACAGGAAGGGAACGGAACGCTAATCCGGCGGGTGCGGCCGACGCGAGTGGCGCCGGTCACTTTCTGGCTGCGTGAGGATGCCGGATGGTTGCCAGGCTGGCACGGCGGAACATCAGCCAAGGGTGCCGGACCTCCGCTTTCTCACGCCGCGCAAGAGGCGCTCCAGGTGATCGAGAACCGGGGAGCATCCTTTTTCGCCGACGTGCAGCGCTTTACCGGACGGCTCCCCGCTGAAGTCGAAGATGGCCTTTGGGAACTGGTGGCTGCTGGTATCGTGACCGCCGATGGGTTTGAAAACCTGCGCGCTCTCATCGACCCAAAGCGGAGGCGCGGCGAGGGTCGCGGGCGAAGTACGCGTCCGCGGCATGCCGTCGGTCGCTGGGCGCTGTTGCGTGAGAGCACCTTCGGGCGCCCCGCCGGCTCTGCATACGACGCAAATTCCGACAACGACCCAGGTAGCCGTGGAAAAGTCGTGGGCAACCGGCCGGACGGAGCAACTGCGTCGCGGACTGTCGATGACCCACGTCCTGCCGCGCCGCGTGCGGCCGCAATTTCTTCCCGGGTCCCGGACCAGGATGCCGAAGCCACGGAGGCGTTCGCCCGACAGCTCCTGGCGCGTTGGGGGGTAGTATTCCGCGACCTGGTCAAGCGAGAGGCACTCGCTCCTGCCTGGAGGGACTTGCTGGTAGCGCTGCGCCGGTTGGAAGCTAGGGGCGAAATTCGCGGCGGCCGCTTCGCCCAGGCTTTCGTGGGCGAGCAATTCGCGCTTCCAGAGGCCGTGGAACTGCTTCGCTCGGTCCGAAGACAGGAACCTTCAGGAGAAGAAATCGTGATCGGCTCCGCCGACCCCCTCAACCTAGCGGGCGTGATTCTACCGGGACCACGGGTGAGCGCGACAGCTTCAGAAAAGCTGCGAGTAAGGGATGGGGTGCTGATCGAGGAAGAGAAAGCGCCGTCGATGGTGTCGCTAGCGATGGGTGTACCTGAGCGATAGCTGAGATCCATAATCTCTACGGCTCTAGTCCGATGTACCGAAAGACAGTTGCCGACGCCGGGGCGCCCCGCGAGGGGCGCCCCGGGCGCAGCTTGATGAGGTGCGGCTCCTCTGGTAACGCGCGGAGCCGCCAAAACGGTTTGGGATCGATCCCGTTGTCCTGCGTAACGCGGTCGGTTGATCGGCTCACCGACGGAGGCCCTGGGGAGGACTTACTTCCCGGCCGGGGCGCGCCGGTCTGTCGCTCCCTGAAGGCCGGCGCTTTTACGGGGCCAGAATAACATGGCTGAGGGAGAGTCAGATGGTGGGGGTAAGACGATCTTGTTGATGGCGGACGAGTTAGAAATTTCAAACTCGTGTGACTGGGTTTCGGGGAGTGGTGGGAGGGGGATCGGCCATCGGCACGGCCGATTTTTGTCCCACCCCAAGCCCCGCTCGCCCGCCGGGGGCGGGCGAGCGCCGAAACGAACGAGCGGTGTGCGGGGGCGACCAGCCGTAAAACGGCTGGCCTAGCAACGGCGCAAATAAGCCGCGTTGAACGCGGCTCAAACGTCGTGAGAGCCGCCTGGCGGCGGCTGGGACAAACAGGAGTACCCCGGCTCTGCCCGGTTCCCGACGTTAGCCCGCTTTTTTCCCTCTCACCCGGGCCGTGGCGCGCGCAGAACCAACCGTAACTCATTGATTGCCATTGGCGTGCTAGAAATTGGGTTTGTTTCGTATTTTCCCCCTGTGCCCCAGCGTGATGTCGTTCTTCGCGGTCTCCCTCACCATCGCCGGTGGGTCAAGTACCTTCCTCGAACGGTGAAATGGCTTCGAGCCGGAAACCGTGCCCATCCGCCGGGCCCGCGCCCTGACGGGCACGGCTCTTTCCGGTGCTCGACGCCGGCCTCTTCACGATTCTTACCCCGTGCCCCCCCGTCGCCAATCTTGCCCGCGGCGCGCAGAACCAACCGTAACTCATTGATTGCAATTGGCTTGCTAGGAATTGGGTTTGTTTCGTATTTTTTCCTCCGTGCCCCAGTTGTCTTTGCGGTTTCCCTCACAATTGGCGGGTGGGTCAAGTACTTTCGGCAGGCGGCGAACGATTGGCATCGAGCCGAGCCGGAACCATGCCCATCCGCCAGCCCCCGCGCCTCTCGCAACTCATTGATAAAGCGCCCCGTCCGTGCATGGCGCTTTGGGACAGTCCCGGGTTTTTTCACACACCCTGACGGGCACACGGCTCTTTCCCCGCTCGACGCCGGCCTCCCTTCGCGATTCTTACCCCCTGCAAGTGGTTGAAAACAGCCGCACGCGCGGGCCAAACGACCCCAGCAGCGGGCTACGCGTCTGGCCAAGAATCACAATGGCTCCGAGACCAATCAGACCCCGTTATTCGGGCAGAAAAAGCCGCCTCGCGGGCAGAAAACACGGCCCAGGAGTGGGCTAGCGGGCGATTTTCGTCACCTGGCGGTGGTTTGGCAGGCGAGGGGAGCGGTGATGGGAGCGCTCTGCTTGATGGTTAAGTCTTCTGAATTGTGAGACATAGCATCATTCGCAGCGGCCCAGGCCAAGAGCCGGTGGCAGAAAGTGGCGGAAATACCAGGGTCATCCCCCCGATATTTCGCTTTCCGGGCCCCGTACCAGAATATGGGATGGATGGGGGGTTAGAAGGCGTCCGGGGACATAAGTCGTTGAAATGGCGAGGAGAAAAAATGCGAAAAGTCTGTGACGGAGGTTTACGGAGGTAGTGAAAAGCGTCCTCGAGGCCCGATTTTCCGTGCCAAAACCATATCGTAGCGCCGTCCTAGCGCAAGCGAAACGCCACCTAGCGTGGTGCTGGAGGAAGAAAGATCGGCCGTTGTACGGCCGATTGGCCCCACCCCGACCCCCGATCCGCCGGCCAGGCCGGCCGACCGCCTCACCGTGGAGTTCCGTTGAGCGAGCGGTAACCAGTCGTAGAACGGCTGGCCTAGCAACGACCTCCGAAACCGCGTGAACGCGGCTCGAACGTAATGAGAGCCGCCCTCGGCGGCTAGGACAAACAGGGGGGAGTGTCCGCACTGGGCTCGACCGATAATGGCCTGGCTCCGTCCGCGTTTAGCCAACGGCCGCAAGTCTCGGCGAAACGACCGCCGAGCCATGCGCTACGGGACTCTGCTGCCGAAAAACCCGGCGACCCTCCGGCATTCGCCCCGAACCCGACGAATTCCCACCCGGCACATCGCAAAGCTCACGGGCAGGACGCGCCGTACCCGCGCGGGGGTACCGCCAGCACAGCGGCGGCCTTCACACCACAGAGCGCTGTGTACCATGGAATTTACTTCACCAAGGGGGCGGGTTCGAATGCAAAACGTCGTCATCATTGGATCGGGCTGCGCGGGCAGCACCGCGGCGATTTATGCCGCGCGGGCAAACCTCGAGCCGTTGGTCATCGAGGGTCTCGAGGTGGGCGGCCAGTTGTCTCTGACCACCGATGTTGAAAACTACCCGGGATTTCCGGACGGCATCATGGGGCCGGAGCTGGTCGAGAACATGAAAAAGCAGGCGCAGAGATTCGGCGCCGTTTTTCGATCGAGTGAAGTCACGAAGGCGGATCTTTCGGAGCGGCCGTTCAAGCTCCAAATCGGCGAAGAAACGGTCGAAACGAAAACGCTGATCGTGGCCTCGGGGGCCTCGGCCCGCTGGTTGAATTTGGAATCCGAGCAAAAGCTCATCGGACACGGCGTCAGCTCTTGCGCCACCTGCGACGGGTTCTTCTTTCGCGACAGGCCGGTTGTGGTGGTCGGCGGAGGAGACTCCGCCATGGAGGAGTCTACGTTCTTGACGAAGTTCGCCTCGGAAGTGACGATCGTGCACCGCCGGGATGAATTTCGTGCGTCGAAGATCATGCTCGATCGCGCCCAAAAGAACGAAAAGATCAAATGGATTACCGGTGCGCTCGTCGAAGAGGTCCAGGATGTCGACAAGGGCGAGGTCACCGGCGTTCGTCTGAAGAGCGTGGGCAATGGCAAGGCCTGGAATCACAAGACCGACGCGCTTTTCCTCGCGATCGGCCATATTCCCAACACCAAGATTTTCAGGGCCAGTTGGATCTTGACGAGCAGGGGTACATCATCTCCCAGGGGGGAGCCAAAACGAACGTGGAAGGCTGCTTCCACGCCGGCGACGTGCAGGATCGCGTCTACCGTCAGGCAGTTACAGCGGCCGGGGCCGGTTGCATGGCCGCTATTGAGGCCGAGAGATTCTTGGAAGCGACCGGGGAATAGCCTGATCGAAGTTCTGGGATCGACATTCACATCCATCCTTGAGATCAATCGGTTAATAGGCACTCGACGCTTTCTCTAGAATAGAATTCCCAAAATGCCCCATCTGTCTTTAGCAGTATCTCTCCAAGCATCTCCATCAGCTGCCAGTCATACGATTTGTTCTTGTTCTTGTTCTCCAGCTTCGCAGTAAGCTCGTCGGCCTCAGGCGTGATGACATTCAACGCCCTGCCACCTGAGGAAATAATGTTCTCGTAACGCACGATAGATCTGTCGGGAAGAACCCTTCGGTAACTCTCATAGAACCAAGATAGAAGGTGTAACTGCCGCTCTGTTTTATCCCGTGTTCGGTGGAGCGTCTCCGCCAGGGTGGTGTCTAAGCTCTCCGCAGCTGGGGCATGACCATCTTCAAGAGGTACAGCGGCGCTATTCCATGATGCCAATACAGATAGCGGGTTGCGGATAATCCCGTAACAAGGGAAGCGCCCTACCAAAGTCTCCAGCATAGCGGTAAATGCAGCGGGATGCTTGATCGCCAATAGGAAGTCATGTCTCAGGTCCTTCTGAAGCCCTTTTCGTCCTGCTTGCCAAGGTAGACCTGAAAATAGCCACGGCGCGAGAAGACCATACGCCCTTCGGTGCCGTAGAAAGTGTTGCCGCTGTCGAAACCGTGTATGCCGTAGGGCGTCCAGCCGCGCTCCTCATAAAGCAGGACCTTGTCCTCTTCGTATTGGTAGGCCACCATCATGTTGTCGGGAAACCCGCGCTCGCGGGTTAGCGCGATCCGGCTGCCGTGGGCGGTGATGCGTACGGGGTGGGTTTCGACGCCAAGTCCCCAACGGGCCAAGTCGAGATCGTGGATCCCGTCGCCGCCGATATCGCCATTGCCGTATTTGGGAAACCAATTCCAGTTGCCGTGAAAATGATTGGGGTTGAACGTGCCGTCGTAGGCGGCAGGACCTTTCCACATGTCGTAGTTGACACCCGCGGGTACGGGAGCATCGGGAACCGCTTCGCGAGGCTTGTGCTTCTGGCAGTTCCAAGCCTTGCTCATTTTCACTTCACCGATGACGCCGTTTTTGAGCAGCTCGTCGGCCTGTTTCGTCACTTCGCTCGAGCGCATCTGGGTGCCGTGCTGAACAACGCGGTCGTACTTGCGGGCGGCGTCCACCAGTAGCCGCCCTTCGCGGAAGACGTGGCTAGCCGGTTTCTCAATGTAGACGTCCTTGCCCGCCTGCATGGCCGGGATCGCGATGGGGCAGTGCCAATGGTGAGGAGTGGCAACCACCACGGCATCCACGTCCGGGTCGGCTAAGACATCGCGGAAGTCCTCTTGCAGTTTGGGTGTCGTCCGCCTGTCGCGGTTGACCGTCTGGCCGGCACGCTCGCGTCTCGCTTGATCGATGTCGCACAGCGAGACGAAGCGGACATCGGGGCGGAGCAGCAACCGCTTCACGTGGCCGTACCCCATCCCGCCAACACCAATAATCGACACACCCAATTGGTCGTTCGGAGATGCAGAGGAGGCTCGAATGGCAAGACCCGCCGCGGCTCCGACCGCCGCTGCGCCGCCGAGAGACTCAAAAAGGAACTTGCGCCTTGGAATGTGTTTCATGGTGAACCTCCCGCCTACAGAGTTGCGTCCGCCGCTCATTCTATCAGGGTCGGTAGAGACCGAACGTAGGAATCGCCCCACTCCGGACCGCGGTCAAACAGGCCTTTCGCTATTGACTTACAGCCGTTCCCGCCCGCAGATCTCGAGGTTGGGTCATTGCTTGAGTAGTGCGAAGAACTTCTTCCGAGCTAGGTTCTTCCGGGTTTCTAGTGGGCGAGTGGGGCTCGGTGGTAGTCTCGCGGGATGCAAGACCGCGAGCTATACCGCCAGATTCTGGGCATCGAAAGTCCCTGGAAAGTCGTGCGAGTGGAGCTGCGCCGAGCCGACGGCGAAGTCCACGTCTTCCTCGAACACGACGAGCAAGTCCGCTGGCCGTGCCGCCAATGCAGCGCCGTGTGCGCACTCCACGATCATCAGCCCGAACGCCGCTGGCGTCACCTCGACACCTGTCAGTACCGCACGATCCTGCACGCCCGGCCGCCGCGCAGCGACTGCTCCGAGCACGGGCCGCGCGTCGTGCGACTGCCCTGGGCCGAGGCTTCCAGCCGCTTCACCGCGCTGTTTGAAGCTCTCGCGATCTCGTGGCTGAAGGAAGCCAGCCAGCAAGGCATCGCCGAGTTGCTGGCGCTGAGCTGGGACGAGATTCACGGCATCCTGGAACGCGGCGTGCAACGTGGGCTCGAACGTCGCGCGGCAGAGCCGATTCCCTACCTGGGCGTCGACGAGAAGAGCTTCCGCAAGCGCCATCGCTATCTCACCGTCGTCAACGATCTCAACTGCTCGCGCGTGTTGTTCGTCGCCGAGGGACGCCGCCAGGCCAGCCTGGACGGCTTTTGGAAGACGTTGAGCGCAGAGCAACTCGCCCGAGTCGAGGCCGTCGCTATGGACATGTGGGATCCTTATGTCGCCTCGACCCGGGAGCATCTCGACGAATCGGAGAAAAAGATCGTTTACGACAAATATCACATCGCGGCGCATCTGGCGAAGGCGGTGGACCAGGTGCGGCGGGCGGAGAACAAGCGTTTATTGGCTCTCGGCGACGAGCGTTTGACAGGCACGAAGTACGCTTGGCTGCGGCATCCAGCGAACTTTTCCGAGGACGCCTGGCGCGAGTTCCGCGCGCTGCGCGAAAGCGACTTGAAGACGGCGCGGGCGTGGGCGTTGAAGGAAACGGCGATGCGGCTGTTCGACTATCGTCGCGAATCGGCGGCGCGAGCTTTCTTCGAGCAATGGCGCGGCTGGGCGAGTCGCAGCCGGCTGACGCCGATGGTCACCGTAGCGCGGATGTTGACGGCTCGCCTCGAAAACATACTCACGTATCTGAAACACCGCATTACGAACGCGGTCAGCGAGGGGTTGAACTCAAGGATTCAATGGGTCAAGGCCACGGCGCGCGGTTTCCGCAATCAACAGAACTTCATCAACGCCATCTACTTCCACTGTGGGAAACTCGATCTGGCTCCTTCGCCCACTTAAAACCCGGAAGAGCCCCGAGCTATTTACAACCTAGCTTCTACCACGGGCTGCTGGGTCCTTCGATCAATAGGAGCAGATCGGCCCATTCAGCACACCGCATCAGGCGGTCCGCCAACGAACTGTTACTGGATTACACCGCCGGGGCGCGAAACGGATCCGCCCACTCGCGTGTCTAACCTATTCTGGGGCGAGTTACTCGAATTGCTAAGGTGTAGATTGCTCCAGCCATTGCGCGCGGACGACCAATGCAATCACTGCACCAGCGTCTTAGGTTATCCCTCATCGTCACCGGTGTGTCGCTCACTGGCCTGGCCACCTCGGCCTCGCACACAGCACCGAAAGATACATGGAGCGGCGTCGAGCGGATCGTAGCCGTGGGCGACGTGCACGGCGACTATGAGCAGTTTGTTAGGACGTTGCGCGCGGCGGGGATCATTGACCAGAAAAACAAGTGGATAGGCGGGAAGACCCACCTGGTGCAAACGGGCGATGTGCCCCATCGGGGTCCGGATTCCCGCAAGGCCATGGACCTTCTGATGCGACTCGAAAAGCAGGCGAAAAAGGCAAAGGGCTTCGTTCATGCGCTGATCGCCAACCACGAGGCGATGAACGTGTACGGCGATTTGAGGTATGTCACTGCTGTCCGGTTAAAAGTCGAATAGAATCAATTGGTTGGGGTCATAGGGGGATTCGTTTGGGGAGTCGGATGGCTGGAGTGCCTGTAAAAGGGGCATTTTTTCGAATTGCGTAACGCTGAGAATCTGTAGAATCTGGTAAAGACTCGCTTCCAGCCCGAGGCGTTTCCGGACGATGGCGATGAGCACGTAAATCGAGACAGCGATCCAGATCTGCGTCTTGACGGCGTTCTCGCTGGTGCCGTAAAACGAGTTGATTCGCAGATGTTGCTTGATCCACTTGAAGAACAACTCAATCTGCCAACGCGACTTGTAGATGTGGGCGATGGTCAGCGCCGGGAGCGCGAAGTTGTTGGTCAGAAACTTCAGCCGCTTGTTCGTCCGGGCGTCGAAGTAACTGACCCTCCGCAACGGGTCGGGATAGGCTTGGGCCGATTCGATGGCAGCCAGTATGACGGTCTGATCCGAGCGCAAGCCCGTGGATTTGTCGACGGGATGCGAGTAGCGCCGTTGGAGCAAGATGTTCTTCTTGGTTCGCACGACGAAGAACGACGAGCAGAGAGTGAACACGAAGAGGCGTTCGAAATCGACGTAGGCCCGATCCATGACGTAGAACGCGCCGGCCTCCGGGCCGATCTCGTCGAGGATGTTGATGTCGTGCACTTTGCCTCCAGTAATGCGGATGAACGTGGGAATATTGCCGTGCAGATCCAGCAGCGTGTGCATCTTCACGGCGGCTTTTTGCTTGCGGAATCTCGCCCACGGAAACAGCGACAGGCAGAGGTCGATTGTTGTCGAGTCGAGAGCGTACAGAGTCTGGTCCAAGTCCACACCGATCGGGTCGTGGGCATATAACGGCCGTGCCATGCCAATCAAGACCTGCGCGAAGTCCGCGTAGATCCGCCAGTCGCGCGACTCGTTCGCGTCGGCCAGTGTCGAGCGCGCTACCCTGCCGCGGAATCCCATGTGGTAGAGTTTGCCGTGCATCGAACGCAGGCACGTCTCGATGTCGCGGAGGCTTGCCCGATAGGTCAGCTGGGCGAATGCCATCGCAAGAAACTGATCCCAGCAGGAGAAACTTTTCAGATAGGAATCGCCGCGGTAGCGCGATACACATTTCTGAAACTCTTTGCTCGGTAGGTGCTCGATCAGTTGGGAGAAAACCGTACGGCCAAGGTTCATCCCTCATTGTGCCGCGTCCGGATGCTCCGTTCAGGCGACCATTTGCGGCCTCGGGATTTCAAATCGTTCCCGGGCAAAACAGGCCATAAGACATTGAACGGTCGAGACTTACCGTCCGATGGCGCGACTTTCCCCGGACAGCACTGGAGGTATGTTCATCCCGGCGAGTATGAGGCATTTCGAGACATGAACTCCAGCGAACTTCGGGATTCTTACTACGAGAATCACGTCGAACGTCTCGAGAGAACTCCCCCCCCGGAAGGTCTTCCAAAGTTCGACCTTACCTACAAGGAGAAGTGGTTAGTTGATCGTCCCCTTGGCTTCTTCGAGCACCGTCTCCAATACGCTCGCGGTGGGAAATACGGCAGGTGGATTCGCAAACACAACGCGATCATCAGGATCAACGACATTCTTTTCCTTCATGGCGGCATCGGACCAGATTATGTCCCGCTGACCATTGCCGAAATCAACACCCGGGTTCGCGGTGAGCTTGAGGATTTCAGCACGCTCAGCGGTGGGATCGTAATAGATCCTGAAGGTCCCCTGTGGTACCGAGGTTTGGCACAACACGACGAGGAGTTTGAACAGCCGCACTTACAAGCTCTACTCGACCAGCACGACGCAAGGAGGATCGTCATGGGGCACACAATGATTGCCAAAGCCGTCATGCCCCGTTTCGGTGGGCGGGCCATCTTCATCGACGTCGGCATGTCCGCATTCTACGGCGGCCCGCCGGCCTGCCTGTTGATCGAGGGGGATCAACTCTTCGCGATTCACCGCGGCGAGAAATTCCCACTGCCGACAACCAATTCCCGAAAAGACTTGCTTGCCTATTTGAAGAAGGTCGCCGCCCTGGACCCCGCTCCCTCGCCGCTTGCGAAAAACATCGATTGGCTGGAAGCCAAGGTCGCGACTGAATAGGACCGAGTCCGGGGCACCTTTCACCTCGTAACGCTCGTTCGCAACGACTGTCGTTGCTCAAACATCAGGGGGTTGAGCTACTGGGTCGCGCCGTATCGGGCCTGCGTTTCGCTACCAGCGCGCCGCTCCTCCAGTAATGGATAAGCAGGAGGGGTGTTGACGGGCACGTCTTCCTGTAACCCCTCTCAGGCCAACAGGGAGAGGACAGTGCCAATCCGCGCGGGATCCCGCGGCTCGAAGGACCGGGCTTGCGAGGCTTGGGTCTGTTGTTCGACCTTCTCACGCTCATGCTGCGTGAGCTCGACACGGGCCGCCTGTTCCATCTGACTGGCCTGAGCAGCCACTTGTCTGTCCTGCGACGAGGGATTGGCGGGGGCGTTGGCCGCCGCGCGAATCTGCTGCGCCTTGCGGATCGTCGCTTCGGGATCCCCTCCTACCGGCGAAGTGTCGATACTCACTTCGCCGCCGACAGCGTATTGCTGGCCGTCGGGCCCAGTTACGTAGGTGAACGAAACGCCCCTCGCCAGTCCGCCCGCGGCCGCTAGGTGCGCTTGTTCGTGCGCTCGAACCTGGCGATCGGTCTGCCGAAGTTCGGCCACAACAGCCTGCTCTTCGGAGCTCAACCCACCGGGCGCAATCTGGCCCCGCCCGCTGTCGCCGGCGGCTTCTGTTGAGTCCGGGTCTTTGCGGTTGCCGGGGTCAGCAACCTCCGAATGTTGGACGCCGGCGCTTTGGTTCGCGCGGTCGGGGCTTTGGGCGTTCGCACTGCCGTTGGAGGGGATCTGCGGAGTGATAAAGGTTGCGGGAGAAATCGCGGACACCATGGGCGTGGAGGGGCTTACTCTACATATCGGCCACGGACTTTGGAGCGAGAGCACGGTTGGCGCTCGTGAGGAGATGGTTTGAGGCTTGCGCTGCAAGGCCTAGGGGACCGAATGGCCCCCGGCACGCTTGGCAGCCGCTGGGCCGCTCACGCTGAGGCTATACTGGAGGGACAACAACTTCCGGGCTAACGAATCGCATTGATTCCACGCGTAGTCGATACTGTCGAACGCAACGAGAGATCGACTGTAAGCGGCCTAACCCCACGAGCATGTCCCTAGCAGAATCAGAGGCCGACGGAGATTCCCTGGCACTGGCCGTCGAGGTCAAGAACCAGCGGGGGGTCCTGCATGATCTCACGGGTGTCATCGCGCGCCTAGGCGGCGACATTACCTGGGTTGCCATACTCGACAGCCAAAAGCCAATGGAATCAGTCTTCTTCGAGATTTCCGGCGTCGCAGACTCGCAGGCCCTCGTCGACGAACTCCAATCCTTGGCGGCGGTGGAAAAAGTTGAAGAGAAAAAGACCCTCAAACGAGTTTTCGGCAAACGAATCATCATCATCGGTGGCGGCGCCCAGGTAGGCCAGGTAGCCGTTGGAGCTGCGTCGGAGGCCGATCGCCACAATCTGCGCGGGGAACGGATCTCGGTGGACACGATTCCTCTGGTCGGCGAAGAAGAGCTTGCCGAAGCGGTCCGTGCGGTCGCCCGCCTGCCTCGAGCTCGGGCCCTTGTACTGGCCGGCGCTTTGATGGGAGGCGAAATCGAGCAAGCCGTCCGGGAAGTCAAACAGAAGGGCATACTCGTTATCTCTCTCAACATGGCCGGCTCGGTTCCTGAAGCCGCTGATTTAGTCGTCACCGACCCTATTCAGGCCGGAGTGATGGCAGTCATGGCCATCGCAGACACCGCAAGTTTCAAGATTCCCTTGCTGAAGAAGAAAGTGTTCTAGCGGTTGGCCGCAGGCTCTTCGGTCCTGGCTGAAGCTCTGGCGCGAAGCGGGCTGGTGCTACGAAGCAGCCGGCAGCTTGCCTAGGTGGCGGATATCCTTGCCTCGCAGCATGAAAATGACCTGCTCGGCGATGTTTGTGGTGTGGTCGGCCATGCGTTCGAGCCATTTGGCGAGGGACTGTAATACGGGAATCAAAGCGGCGGGATTGCTTCTCGAGTCTCGACAAGCGCCACGTGCCGGCGGGCACACTGTCACAGACCTGGCCGACGCAGGGACCGCCTCATCGGCGGGATCTCATGCAGGGCCTGACTTGCGACCCTAGACCTGGAGCTGAAGGGCGAAGTCTTAACGGAGCAACCTATGCCCTAACCGACGGTGACGTTGAGAGCCTTAGGGCCCTTGGGGCCCTCCTCAAGTTCAAACTCAACCTCTGCGCCTTCTTCTAACGTTCGGTAACCATCCCCTTGAATAGCGGAAAAGTGTACGAACACGTCGGAGCCATTGGATCGTTGGATAAATCCGTACCCTTTGGCTTCGTTAAACCACTTCACTACACCTTTTTCTCTCACGACAAGCACTCCTCACAGATCCACCATGGATCTTTCTACGGCTAACCAGGGTCACCTGGTCCGGCTGACAACAGCCAGACACGTCCTGCAGGGCGGTTTGGGTCGCCGAAGTCCGGAAACCGGCACGATCAGTCCCGTCTGAGCCGATCCCATTGTCGCATACCGGAAAGGGGAAGTGAATACACCTTTAGCCTCACCTTTCGCCTCAAGGGAGTGTGGCCAGCCGACAACGAAGCTCCTTCGATTTCGAGCGGTGGAAGCACAAAAGTGGATAGCGAACCAAGGTTTCCGGCTTGCGTTTGGTCCAACTTTCGTGGGTTCAGTTCACCGGACGCCTCTCTCATCGGGCGAAGCAAACGTCGGGCGATATCCAGAGAGTGGAACTACCGTCGGACTCGACATCAGCCCACAGTAAGATCTTAACTAGGGGATTGGTCCGGCAAGAACTCAACGCTATTCGGTGAACATCGTGGGTTGTTCGACTTCACGCCAGGCGCTGATCTTGAGGCGCCGGCAAACCCAGCAGAGGCCCTCGGACTGCGTTGTCGCACCTTCGGACCCGCAAACTTGACACGCGAATGTCTTCAGAGGTTTAGGCTCGAACACGATCTCTTGAGCCGACTGTAATAACTTGGGGTCGACGACGGGTTCTTCGTTGACCGGCCGTGAACGCCCCTTCTTTTTCACATTGTCCTCCGCTTAGAAAGTAAGCAGCGATGTCCCGGTTACCGCTTGCACGTCGGAACTGTAAAGTGTATGGCGCGGTGCAACAGTTATCCCAGGGTTTCCCTACCCGTCATCATCTTACCATGCAAATTCGAATGCTCCGTCAGGTTTCCGTCGATTGCGAAGCTCAGCACTCATATCGACAGCCTGTGTAGAAGCATGATCCCACGCCGCGGTCTGAGATCAACATGCTCCCTGGAACCGGCCCTTTGACTCCCGCGACCAGGTGCGCGCCTAGATCTCCCAAAAGTGCCCTATCTACGCTCCCGGAGACCCCACAGGCCATCTCGGTTCCGCGCCGGTAAACCACTTCTGCCCCTGAGAATAGACCTCTTGAATCCTGTCAAAGCCCGACCTGCGGGTCCGAGACGTTGTGCTACGATAATGACCTAGCTTGGGGAACCCTTGTCGTGCTTAGCGAAACCTCTCTCAAAGGCCCACTGCGAAGGCACGGCATCCGTCTGACCCGCCAACGCGAACTGCTGTTCGAGATCATTCACCATTCCCATAAGCACCTCAATGCGGATCAACTCTATGAGTTGGCGAAAAAACGCGATCCCAAGATCAACCGCGTTACCGTTTACCGTACGCTCAAGCTGCTCAAGCAAGAGGGCTTGATTGACGAGTTGGATCTGCTGCACCACGAAGGCGACCAGCACTATTACGAAACACGCCTCAAGCGGGAGCACGCCCACGTTGTTTGCCTTCGCTGCGGAGCCGTTCAGGAATTCTTTGGGGAGCCGCTGCAGTTACTAAAGCAACAAATCGAATCCGACTTCGGGTTTCGGATTCTCGTCGCCAGGACAGAAGTCGGAGGCTATTGCCCTGACTGCCAAACCACAACACTAAGTAGCAGTAGCGAGGTCACGGAAAACCACGCCGACAACCTCCCCCGCCCAAAGCGCTCTTCGCGCGCGTCCCAGTAAGCGCCAATGTCTGCGGACCCAGCGGCCTCAGCTCCGTCACGCGGTCCCCACCAAGCCGCCTTGACCGTAACAGTCATCGGTCCGTCTGGGGAGAGGTACGAGCTCCAGGTCACTCACAGCCCGTTTCGAATCGGCCGACTCCCCGAGTGCGAAATCCCTCTCCGAGACAGCCGCGTTTCGCGGAACCACGGACAAATTCTGCTTGAGGGATCGAAATATTACCTCGAAGACAGCAAAAGCCGCCACGGATTGTTCGTGAACGGAAAGAAAGTCGACCGTCACGAACTGCGCCCGGGAGACGAAATTGACTTCGGTATCGAAGATTCCTATCGTCTTGTAATTGGGAAGGACCTAACCTTCACAGCTCCCCTGATGGAAAAGGTCGCAGCCATGCCCGAAAGCGAGGGCACGGGCAACCTCGGTCGTCTTAGTGCCGTGTTGGAAGTGGCAAGGGCGCTACAAGCGTCGCTCGCAGTTGACGAGGTTCTCGCCGCCGCGGTCGACGCGGCTCTAGTCGTGACCGGAGCCGAGCGGGGCTTCCTGATGCTGACGGATGAATCGGGAACACTCGAAGTCAAAGTCGCTCGAGACCTTAAAGGTGAAGAGTTGGCCGCCGACGAACTGCACGTGCCGCGTCGGGTAATCCAAAAAGCGCTTACCAGACGCCGAGATCTGTTGTCGATGACCTTTGACCCCGCCAAGGAAGAAACGGCCGACACAGAGCTGGGCGAAACCGTTGCGCGGCTCGAGCTCAGAAGCGCCATTTGCGTACCGCTGGTGCGAATACGAATCGGCCAACAGCACGAAACCAGTTTGCTTTCCCCCGGCGAGGATACGTTGGGCGCTCTCTACATGGACTCGAAGCAGGTCACGGGTGACTTGTCGGCGGCCAACCGGGAACTGCTACAGACGCTGGCGATTGAGATCTCGACGGTTCTTGAAAATGCCCGTCTGCTGGCCCAGGAACATAAGCAGCAGTCGCTCGAGCAGGAGCTTAAGATCGCGCGCGACATCCAGCAATCGATGCTGCCGGCGCAGCTGCCCGCCGAGGGCTGGTTGGTGGCTGAGGGCAGTAGCGAGGCTTGCTTCCAGGTGGGCGGGGACTATTTCGACGTCATGGAGTTGTCGGGGGACCACTGGGGCGTTGTCCAAGCTGATGTCTCGGGCAAGGGTGTGTCGGCTGCCCTGTTGACTTCTCTCATCCAAGGCGCTTTCTTTGCCACCGCATCTCTGGACCCGCGCCCCTCTGAAATCGTAGCCCGAGTAAATCGATACATCTGTGAGCGCTCGCGTTCGGCCCGGTTCGCGACTGTCTTTTATTGCGTGGTGCAGCGCGACGGCGCCGCGCGATGGGTCAGCGCGGGTCATTGCCCGGCGATACTTGTGCGCGCCTCGGGAGAAACGGAATGGCTAAATGCGACCAGCTTTCCGATCGGCCTTTTCCCGGAGGCGGAGTTTCCGCAACAGGACCTTACTTTGTCGGACGGTGACAAGGTGATTGTCTATACCGACGGCGTCTCCGAGGCGGTCAATTGGTCGAATGAGCAGTTCGGCGAAGAGCGCCTGAAAGAAGCGGCAGAGCGACACGCCTCTTCCAGCGCTCCGGAACTCCTTCAATCCATTCGGGAAGAAGTCAGCTCTTTCACTGCGGGAGCCCCGCAAAACGACGACTTGACCCTGCTTGTCCTGGGATACCAGGGCTGACTCGGGTCTTTATTGAGTGGTTCGCCGATCTAGCATTCACCACCTTCCCCGGCGGCGTTCGGCGTCGCGAACCTCCTTCTCGTTCATCCCGAGATGATGGGCCAGCTCGTGCCACAACGTGTCGTAGATGATCTGGGGTATCTCTTCCGCCCGTCGGGCGGAGCGCTCGATCGGCCCCTGAAACAACGTTACTTTGTCCGGCAAAACCATCCCGTAGCCGTGACCCCGCCGTGAAAGCGGCACACCCTGGTAGAGTCCGAGCAAGGTACCCCCGTGGGGAACTCGGGCGGCACGCAGGTCCGAGGGCGCCGGTTCTTGCTCTACAAAGATGGCGACGTTCGAAAAGCGGTCTCGAAAACTCTTGGGAATCGATCGCCAGGCCTGCTCAGCCAACTCTTCAAAATCGTCGCGGCTCATGAGTTTTTGTGGCCCTAGCGGCCGTCGCCCCATCGGAAGTCGGGCCCTATTCCGAGCCCACCCGCGTTTATCGAAACGAAATTTGAACGCACCACGACATAAGTAACAGTTTATGTTAATCTGTCGGTCCAGGTTTATGGGAGGGTTTCACAATGAACTACGTTCCGGAGTTTGACGAACTGTACTCGATTTCGGATCTCCACATCGGGGGAGCAAGGGGTTTTCAGATCTTCGACCAGGGCGAGTTGCTGGGACAGTTCATCGACCACTTGCGGGACCGCCCGGCTAACAAGGATGTGGCACTCGTTATCAACGGCGACGCGGTTGACTTCCTAGCCGAGCCCAAGCCCCGCTACTTCGATCCCGAGGGGGCGATCGACAAGCTTGACCGCATCGTCAAGGACGCGGCCTTCGCTCCCGTTTTTGAAGCGCTAAACCGATTCGTGGGCAAGGCGCGCCGGCACCTAGCCATCACACTCGGCAACCACGACCTCGAGTTGGCGCTTCCCTGGGTCCGGGAGCACTTGTTGGATACGATCAGCGACAAGGATGATGCGGCGAAAGGCCGCATTACGCTGGCCTTTGACGGCGCCGGCTTCGCCTGTGCGGTGAAGGACAAGTCGGTGCTGTGCGTTCACGGCAACGACGTCGACCAGTGGAACTGGACCGAATATGAGAACCTCAGACGTTGCGGCGTCGACTACACGCAGGGCCAGCGCAGCAAGGAGTGGATGGAGTGGACGCCGAACGCCGGCACCAAAGTCGTCATCGACGTGATGAACGACATCAAGCAGGACTGTCCCTTTGTGGATCTTCTGAAGCCGGAGAATCAAGGTGTCGTGCCGATTCTGGCCATACTCAAGCCCGAGTACAAGTCTAGGCTGGACGCTGTTTGGGGCATCGCAGGCAAGCGCTTTATCTGGGATCCCGTTCGTCGGACGGTACAAAACTGGTTCTTGTCCGCTGAGGAAGAGGAGCAGGCCGCCGACGAAGACCCCGCCCAGTCGCTCAATCAGTTTTTAGGGTCTCGTGTGAGCCGGAGCCTGTCCGGACGCGCCCAGGAGCTGGAAGAGGGCGACATCCTCGATGACCTCGAAGAAGAACTGGACAGCGACCCCATGTCACTGGTAGGCACCGAAGAGAAGGAGCAGCAGCTCGGGGTCGTTGACGCGATCGCCAAGGCTCTCAAGGGAGCCGACAAGTACGAGGTTGTTCAAGAAGCGCTGGACGGTCTCAAGAAAGACCAAACCTTTGATCTCGATGATAAAGATTCGACTTTCAAGGAGATCGGTGCGGCCGTCGGGGCTGACTTCGACATCGTCATGACCGGCCACACCCACTTGGAACGCGTCCTGGCGAGGTCAGGGGGGCGGGGCGCGTATTTCAACAGCGGCACGTGGGTGCCCCTGATTCGGTTGACCCCTGACGTCGTCGAGGCCGACCAAGCGTTTCGAGACGCCGTCAAGATCCTTGTCGACACATCATCTCGCAAGGAGCTCGGCAAGGCCAAGATTACGGTGAATGGCGAAAAGCGGCCGCTCGTGATGCGCAAGCCGGCGGTGATCGCCGTTCGTGAGGAGAAGGGACAGGTGACTGGGTCTCTCCAACGAGTCAGTCTCGTCGGTGACGAAGTGAAACTAGATCCGGTCAAGCCGAAAAGCGCCGCGTAGCGGTGCGGGAAGGTAATTCCGACGGTTTCACCGAGGGCTACCTTCTGTCACCGCCGACGGGGTGAGGAGCGACATCATGCGCACAGTGACTCTCGAATTCCTCCGGCACGGTCCGCCACACAACCAGCTGCTTTCACCTCTCACCCGCTACGTGGCTTTGTGCGGCAATCACCCGGGTGAGACCGTCGAGCTGCCCTTCATGCACGCTCAGTTCCTGAAGCAGCTCAGGTCCCTGCGTTACAAGGGCGGCGACGCCGTCACGCGCGATCTTGAGTTGGAAGGAACGGCCAGGCAGATGGGCAAGATCTTGGGCGAGATCCCCGGACTCATCGCCGAGCTGGCGCAGCACAAGTGCGAACGGGGAGAAATGACGCACTTACGGCTCGTGCTCAGCGCGAACGAGCTAGCTTTGCTGCCCTTTGAGTTGGCGGATGCCCCCAACGGCTTTCCCGGCGCGGGCCAGCCGCTGGCCCTGCAGGCTCAGGCGCGCATCTGCATTACCAGGGAGGCACGACGCGTCAGCCACGAGGAGCAGGACTGGACGTCGAAGCCGCCCAAGATCCTTTTCGCCGCGGCTTCGCCCGGCGGAGTGGGAGAGGTTCCATTCAAACCTCATGCGCTGGCCCTCCGCCAGGTTATCGAGCCTTGGCTACGTCATTTCGATGACAAGAAGGATCGCAATGCCGACATCAAGCAACACTTGCGGATCCTGCCGAGAGCAAGTGTCAAGAGTTTGCAGGAGGTTTGCCGGAGCGGCGAAATCACCCACGTTCATCTTCTCGCCCACGGCATTCCTTACAAGAAGGGCGAGGACCGCCGCTACGGTCTGGCTC
Source organism: Bryobacterales bacterium (assembly GCA_965248205.1). Taxonomy (GTDB): domain Bacteria; phylum Acidobacteriota; class Terriglobia; order Bryobacterales; family UBA6623. The sequence continues at coordinate 4,832,285 of CBDFIS010000006.1, read as the reverse complement.
TCCACGACAGCGACGATCCCGGCAAGAAAGACGTCGTCGACGGAGGCAGACTGGCGACTCTGCTGCGAACCCCCGAGGACAGGGTAGGTGCCGGTCTGACGCGCCCATTGGCCGTAACCCTGGCGAGCTGCGACAGCGGCAACACCGGTTCCGTCGTCGGTGCGGGCGCCAGCGTGGCTCACGCCCTCCATCAAGCCGGAATTCCGTTCGTCGTGGCTTCGCAGTTCCCCCTCTCCTTCGCCGGCTCGATCGAGATGATCAAGGTTCTCTACGAGGGACTGCTGTGGGGTGAGGATCCCCGAACTCTCATCGACGCAGTTCGTCGCGGAGTCAAGGCACGAGTGCCGCACGCGCACGACTGGGCGAGCATCGTTGCCTACGCCTCCTTGCCGAAAGACATGGAGCGTCAGTTGGCGCGTTTGCAGGTTCGCCAGTCTAGGCGAAGCATTGAGGCCGCGCTAAACCACGCCGACGAGGCCACACGATCGTCCCAGGGCCTAGCGGGAACGGGAGACGGCAGCTCGAGCGCGTCCGCCCCGCAAGAAAAGAGGCAAGAAAAGATCGACGATGTCAAGGACTCGCTGAAGAAGTTGAATGACGCCAAAAAGCGTCTCACGGCCGCCCTTGAATCCCAGGAGAATCCACGCGAGCAGTCGCGAATCAACGGTCTGCTGGCGACCACGGAAAAAAGACAGGCCGAAGTTCTGTTGGGCCTCAACTCTTTATTGGGGTCGACGATGAAGGAACAGACACCGCGCGACTGCCTGGAACGATCTCTTGGCTACTACCGCGACGCATACGAGAACGACCGCTCGCAAAACTGGGCTCTTGCGCAGCAACTTGCGCTAACCGCCGTTTGCGAAGGGGGGGAGAGGGTGTCGCGCGACGACTGGGAGCTCGCGCGTCTCTTGTCAAAGCAGGATCTTGAGGGAGCCGATCTCCAGCGACAAGCTTGGGCCCATCAGAATCTCATGGAGCTTTACATGCTGACGCTGCTTATTCCGGACGGATCGGCTCTCATTGATGATGGCACCGCTCAGGAGCGGGCAAAAGCACACGTTGCCTCACTCGTTCGGATCAAGAGTCGCGACCCTCAGGAGGCCCGCCGCTTTCTGGGCACCGTTGATGTCAACCACGTGACTGCTCGCACCGTGGCCCGCTACCTCGGAGTCTATGAGCACGACAGTGCACCGCTCAAGGAGCTGGCAGATCAGCTCCTCGATCAATTGAAACCACAGCTTCAGCCCTCGCCGGGCACGGGCGGATCAGGTGCGATGACACCCTGAGCCAAGCTCGGAAGACCGCCTACTGCGAGCGACTTGTACGACCGCGAGGTGACGCAGGTCGATGATTTTAGCTTCCAGCACTCAGTTCAGAACTTGACGTACGAATGCCGCGTGAAGAAAGCCCGCTAGCTAGAAGCGGGCCGAGATGAGTTTTGGGAGGCCGGGTTCGCCACCAGCCGTACAAGGGCTGACCTACAAAACCCAAAAACCCCGCGTAAACGCGGCTGGGGTCGACCTACGAGTGCGCACAATGAAATGATTACGTCATACGAAAGACCTAGCCTTTAGGCCCCGTAGCGGAACAGACCTTCAGCGACAGGCGCACGCCGTACTAGACACGCTGCGCTATTTGGCCTTCGGTCTAACCCTAACTGCCTACGCCTGCGCGACCGTCCGTGTATCTTCGGCAGTTGTCTTTGGCGAGCCGTTCGGTCCTTCGGCCGGCTCGGTTTCCAGAGGCGGCTGCAGGCCGAGAGCCTGTCGCAGTTCGACGTGCAGCTTGTCTCGGATGTCGGTGTTTTCGCGGAGGAATTCTTTTGTGTTCTCCCGCCCCTGTCCGATGCGGTCGCCGCCGTAGGAGTACCAGGCGCCGCTTTTTGCCACCACGCGGTGGGCGACTCCGAGATCGAGTAGATCTCCCTCTAGAGAGATGCCCTTGCCGTACATAATGTCGAACTCAGCTTGCTGAAACGGCGCCGCGACCTTGTTCTTGACGACTTTCACCTTCGTCCGATTGCCGATCATCTTATCGCCGTCTTTGATGGCGGCGATGCGCCGAATGTCAATCCGAATAGAGGAGTAAAACTTCAGGGCCCGTCCGCCGGTCGTGGTTTCCGGGTTGCCGAACATGACGCCGATCTTCTCGCGGATCTGGTTGATGAATATCAGACAGCAGTTGGACTTGAACACTAGGCCCGTCAGCTTGCGCAATGCCTGGGACATCAAGCGAGCCTGAAGACCCATATGGCTGTCCCCCATTTCGCCTTCAAGCTCAGCGCGAGGGACAAGAGCGGCGACCGAATCGACAACCAGCACCTCGATTGCGCCGGAGCGCACCAGTACGTCGGCGATTTGCAATGCCTGCTCCCCACTGTCGGGCTGAGAGACGAGCAGGTTATCGACATCTACGCCAAGCTGCTTGGCGTAGCCGGGGTCCATGGCGTGTTCAGCGTCGATGAAAGCTGCCATGCCACCGAGTTTCTGGCCCTGTGCCAGGGCGGACAGCGCCAGCGTGGTCTTGCCGGAAGATTCCGGGCCGTAGATTTCAATGACCCGTCCGCGCGGAAATCCGCCCACACCCAGGGCGGCGTCAAGGGAAATCGAACCCGTTGGGATCGTGCTCACCGGCACGATGGCTTCGCGCGAACCGAGGCGAAGGATTGATCCCTTACCGTGAGCCTTTTCAATCTCACTCAGGGCTAGTTCTAAGCTGCGATCGCGATCTCGCTGATCCATGTGATTGGCTCCTTTTCGTAGGTCAGGTTCCAACGCGGGGGAAACCTGAGAGATAACGGATCAGCCCGCTATCCGATCGGCTCGCAGCCTGGACCGGAAAAACTGATGGAAGGGCTGAATCGAACCCGGCTTCAACACCCGTGATCCGCTCGGTCTGACCTCTTGACTGCTGATTTTACTACAGGCGAACAAAAAGCGAAAGGGAAATCTGACGATCCCGTGAAAAAAACTACCAGGCGGCGGTAGGCAGGCCGCCGTGTCTTAGCGTCGTTCCTCGCCCGGCAGGGGAGCGTAATAGCCCCGTCTGACCCTCACCACGGTGTCTTTGACGCGGGCCTTAACTCGAATCTTATGGAAGCTCCCGTCCGGCTCAAAGTTGTTCGGCGAATACAGAATGAAATACTGGTGACGCAGCTCGTTGGCAATATCGGCGAAAGACTGTTCCATGTCGCGAGCTTGGAAAGGGTGAAACTTGACGCCCCCCGTTGCTTCCGTAAATCTCTTGAGCACCTTGTCTCCGGGGAAAAACTTCCCCGAACGGTTGGTCGAGATGGCATAGATCACCGTCTCGGCCTTTTGGGCCATCTCAAGCGCCATTTCGCGAGTCACTGAGCTCTGGTTGTCTTCTCCGTCGCCCAGAACCACGAGCGCTCTTCGAAACTGCTCGGGTGGCCAGTCCTCGGGCAACTTGTCTCGGCAGGCGTAGTAAATGGCTTCAAAGAGCGCCGTCCCGCCCCCGGAGCGCGTTGACCGAATGCCTCTCGCCAACTCGTCGGCATCGTTGGTGAAATCGACGATCAGCTCGGCCCGCGTGTCAAAACTGACCAAGAACGCCTTGTCTTTCTCTTCCTGTAAAACCGTGCGGACGAACTCTACCGCCGCCTCTTTCTCGAACTTGAATCGGTTGCGGATGCTGTTACTCGTATCGAGCAGAATGCCGATTCGCAGAGGCAGCTCGCTCTCCCGAACGAACTCCTTGATGACTTGCCTTTTCCCCTTATCAAAGACCCGGAAATCCTCACGATCCAGGTCGGTGATGAAGCGATTCTTCTGGTCCGTGACGGTGAACAGAAGCGGGACTCGGAAGACCTCAACACGAATGGTCGATTCCGGGTCGGCGGGGAAGACGCCGCCTAGCGGAGCGTTCTTGCCGTTTTGCGCGAACATCGCGCCGGCCAATAAGAACAGCAGTCCGACTCGCTTCATGGTGATTCTTGCTGCCTGAAAACCCCGCTTCATTATACCTCCAAGGCTTCTAATACACTCTGGAGCTCCTTCGGTAGGGGCGCCTCGATTTCCAGGGGGACATCAGTGGTGGGGTGGCGACATCCGATAGCCCGCGCGTGGAGGAAGAAGCGCTCTAGTTTCGGCAGTCCAGGGACCGAGACCGGCGCCCCGTAAAGACGGTCTCCGACGACAGGATGCCCGATCGAGGACAGGTGGACGCGGATCTGATGGGTGCGCCCGGTCGCGATGCGAACTTCAAGCAGTGTGAACGAGCGCCAGCGTTGCAACGGACTGAAGTCGGTTTGCGCGGAGCGTCCGGATCGGCCGGAGGCCATTTTTGCACGTTGCCGGCGATCGCGATGGACAGGCATCTCGAGGCGCGTCCACCACTGGCCGTCGGCCTCCACTTGTCTGCCTTTTGGGTGACGCCGCCTGGCATCGCCGTGAACCAGGGCCCAGTACGTTTTCTTGACTTGCCGGGACTGAAGTTGCCGGGCCAAGTGGTGGTGTGCGCGGTCGTTCTTTGCAATCAGCAAGACACCGCTGGTGAGCCGGTCCAGCCGGTGCACGATTCCGGGACGCAGTTCGCCACCCGTGCCCGAGAGTTTTCCAAAGTGATGCAATAGGGCGTTTACGAGCGTTCCCGAGGTGGCTCCTCCGCCGGCGTGGACGGTCATGCCGGCAGGCTTGTTGATGGCCGCGATGTCTTCATCTTCGTAGAGAATGTCGAGCGGAATCTCCTCAGCGAAGGCCTTGAGCGGCTTGGCGGGACCAGGGTCGACCGCAATCAACTCCGTGCCACGCAACCTGAACGAAGCCTGACCGGGCGCCTGGTCGATCGTAACTCGTCCGGCGCGGATCCACTGTTGAATGCGAGCACGGCTGGTTTCGGGTATTTGCTCCGCCAGGAATCGATCCAAGCGTTTGCCGGCATCCTCCGCTGTAGCCTGAGAGCGCACCCTTGCCTTTCAGCATACCCGGCAGAGGACCGACGCAACGTCGCCACGATTTGAGACACATTGCAACGCAAAGGCTTACGGCAGTCGGCGGGTCAGTCCGGCTAGCGCCTGGGGGGACACCCAAAAGCATCAGCCATAGGCGAACGGGCAGCCATTGGGATCGTTTTGCCTCTGAGTGAGGCCGTTTTGTAGCCTCAGAAATGCCGGCTAAGTTATTGAAATAAATTGCCTTATATGAAAATTGGCTTTGTTTGGTAATTTTCCTGCTCCGGTCCGCAGCTGGATTTGGTTCGCTGTTGCGGTAGCTCGTTGATTTGGAACTTACCGCTTGCTGACGCGCGCGGCTGCGCAACAATCGGTTTCCGTCTGTCGGAGCCGCGACCGTGAGCGAGCGGTTGGCTGACCCACCCACCAACAGCTGGTCACCGCCCGCGGCTGTGCCGTTGGTCGGATCGGCAGTTAGCGCTTGATTCCACTGGAGTTCGGCGAGATTGGGTTTGTTTGGTCGTTTATCGTTGGTGAGGCCGGCGAGTTGCTGAACCTCTCCCTGACCCGGGTGGTATTCCTGGGGCGCGGGCACGCAGGCTACCCGGGTCTGTGAAAAAACTTCTTCCGTTAGGAAACCGAAGGGGGTTTTGGAACCTACTGCTTGCTCACGAGCGCGGCTCCGGCAGGCTGAGAGCGTCAGCCACAAAAACAAAGGGCCGTGGATCTGAAAATCGAGATCCGCGCTGCGAGTTAAGCTATTGAAATGGTTTTGTTTACCTACGAATTGGGTTTGTTTCGTCGTTTTCCCATCGACGGCTTCCAAGCGGCTTTTGGCACTCAACGAGATTGTCATACCTTCCCGGGACAGCCTCCTGCGCTTATTCTATCGCGGACGGCTAGGATTTCCCTGGGCAAGAGCACAGAGGTTATTGAAAACAAGAGATGTTGCCACCCGTGACCGGGAGATTGGAGTCCGACCGAAAGCGTCCTGGGCAGGAGTTCTCGTACTGGTGAGCGAGATACGATTCTTCGTCGGCAAGAAAAACGGGCGCAGGTCAGGGCCAATCGGCATACGACCCATCTCACAAATTGTGGAAAGTGAGGGTGTTAAACACGGTATTACACTTTTGCCGGCGTCTTCCGGGTCTTAAGCTGGCCTTGATAACGGCCGAATTCGCCGCTCAATTGTTTCGGCCTCGTCTCAAGGACGAAAAGGAGATCACATGAAACCTCAAAACATATCCGTGCGTTCCGTCGTGCTGCTACTTCTGCTTGCCGTCTTCGCGCCCAAGTCTTTCGCGCTGCCCAGACTCTTGCAAGCCACTTGTCCGGGGTTCGGGGGCCTTGACAGGGCTTTGGCGCAAGCCCTCCCGGGCGACGTCATTCGCATTCAGGGAACGTGCAACGAAAGGGTCACCATCACTACCGATCGAATCACGCTCGAAGGCCACCCCACTGCAGTTTCAATTATCGATGGCACGGGTGTGGAGCCCTCTGCGCCGGAGTTCAATGCGCTGATAACGATCGACGGAGCCAGGGGTGTGACGATCAAGGGGCTCACCATCCAGAACGGCTCGGCGGAAGGAATCCTCGCACAGAACGGCGCTTCGTTCTCGGCTTACGACGTCATAGTGCAGGACAACGGCTATACCGGCATCGTGGTCGCGGCAAATTCCACAGCCGAACTAACGGACTGCACCATGCGAAACAACGCGTTGGGCCTGGATGTGTTCAGCGGGGGAACGGCCATCGTGAAGGGTGCCATCAGCATCACGGACAGCCAGTTCGATGGCGTCAACGTCCAGGGTTCAGCGATGCTGGAAATCCGCGGGGCGCAGGTCGAGGTGAACAACAACGGGAGCTTCGGCCTCGTCGTCGCCCAATCGTCGGTGGCCATTTACGGGTTTACAGAATCGCAAGGAAGCACTCTGACGATGAACGGAAACGGCGAATCCGGAATGCTTCTCGACGGACGTCTTTTCGTCTTTGGACCATTTGGAAGCGGTGCGAACGTGATTACAGCCTCGAACAACGGCGTGAACGGTATCTGGTTGCCCACCACTCTGGGAACCATCGTCAGTCCTGTAGCAGCGGCCAAGTTCGTCATCGAGAAGAACCCAACGGGTCTCAACTTCGAAAGTAATTCCGACGCGACAATCATCGGCGGCTTGACGGTCCGCAACAACGGCACCGGTGTGTTAGCGGACGGCGCCGGAGCACTGACTCTGGTTTCTATTCCGCCCAATCCATCTTCGATTACCGACAACACCGACGTCGATGTCGATCTTCGTTTTGGTTCGCGGGTGACGTTCGGCGGGCCACCCTTCGTCGGTTCCGTCCAGTGTGACGGGACCGTGCTCGTACGCGGGAGCGCCGGCTGCCCGTAAGGCCTTGGAAGGCCGACCACCCTATCGCCGGACTGCGACGTTTTTGCCGATCGGCCGGATGATGCGCGTGTTGGGGCCCTCGGGGCCTGTTTTCGAGTTTTGTACCTGCCGGGTTGACATGCACGATGCAAACGATGACGAGCCATGGCGGGGCGATTTAGATCGGAAATCTTAGTTAAGGAGGAGAGACCATGCAACACTTAGCCCGCTTTTCTCACCAGCGTTCGGACGACCGGCGTTGAATGAACTTTGTTTTGTAGGGGCGGACCGCCGTGTCCGCCCATTCGGGAGCTGCACACTCCGTCCCATCCGATCACCCAGCCAAACCCCGTGAGAGCCTCTCTGGGCGGGCGCAGCGGCCCGCCCCTACAGTTTTGTCGTGAGAAATCCAGATTAGTGATGGTAAGTACATCAAACGGACCCTGGACACAAATTCTTTGGTGGACTCAAAAGCTAATCAAGCCGAATAGCGTTTGATCTCGGCTACTTGCTCGGCCAGATCGACGGTTCCTGTGGCCCAAACCTGGAGGCGGTGGGGACCGACAATCTTGTCAGTCCTTCGAGGCGCCGCGACGGAGCGGCATGGCGGGGCTCGTTATGGTGCCCGCTATCGCTGCTGGTCGTGGAAGGCTTCGACCCAGTTCTGGACCACCCGGATGGTCGGTGGGGGCGCGTCTTCCACCGGTTCCGCGATGACAAAGCGCTTGCCGTCGGCCGAGACGTCGTAAGCATAGGTGCCAAACCCCTCCTTCAACCCTGCGGAGCGGAACAGCCTCCTCGGAGAGCCCACGGAAAAGGTCGGTGAGGTGGTAATCGGAATGACCACCAGCCAGTCACCATCGAAATAGAACAGCTCTTTGCCGTTCCTACTCCAGCGCGGCTTCATGCCGCCGCTTTCTGAGACCTGTCGCTTACCGCCACCGTCGGGAAAGCGCCGCACATAGACTTCCTTTCGGCCTGACTCATTCGACGAGTAGGCCACAAAGCGGCCGTCGGGGGAGAACCGCGCCCCTCTTTCATCGAACGGCTCCTTCAAAAAGGCGACAACTTCGTAACTGCTCTTGTCGTCTTTCCGTTCGAGGTACTCGATGTCGCCAGCCCGATTACTCCCCAACACGCTGACCAGGAGGTATTTTTCGTCGGGCGACCAGTCCAAGGGCTTCCCATCCGGGTATGAGGGGATCAGGGCTCTCGCCTTACCGCTCCCATCGGCGGGGATGGACAAGATTTCTAGACCCTCTTGGTCCTCAACCAGGCCCAAGAAGAAGATTTGGCTTCCTGAGAGCGACCAAAGGGGGTTAATTCCCTGTCCCGACCGCTCTTCAAAGGTAAGACGAGTCTTGAGCGGCCGGTCAACGTCGTGAACCCACAGATTCCATGAATCGGCATCCCAGGCCCTAACGGCGACGCGCCGACCATCTGGTGATAGTTCGGGATGATACATAAACGGTTGACTTTGGCCGATCAGACCCAGCTTGTTGCCGCTGCGATCCCGCCAGACAAGTTGCCGGCCTCTACCAGTCTGGTCGAGGTAGACCAGGGTCCCGTCAACAGAAGCGCTCGGGTACGACGCGCTCTCAGCCACGAGAAAGAGTCCGCCGGTCGGTGTCAGCCTGTCGGTCGAAACAGGCATGGCCCAAACCCTGGAGGAAGGCCCTTGCATTCCCCGTTGCTGCAGCACATGTCCACTGGGGGAATAGAACAAACCGCCCGGTAACGCTCCAAACAGAATCTCCTCCTCCCCCGTGTCGAGGTTGTAGAGCACGGCGCCTCTCGCCAGGTCCCCTACCAACAGCAGTCGCTTGCCGTGCTCACGAGGCAGGAAATGAGGCGTTACTGGAATGACCTCATTCGGGCGCCCCTTGATCAACAGCTCGGGCGTGACTCCCGCGGACGCGACTTTATACAAGCTCAGCGGTTGGCCGGCCGTGAAAACAATTGTGTCGCGGTCGGGGCTCCACGCTCCGCCCAAGAAGGTTGAGCCAGGCAGTCGGCAAAGCAGCGTAGCTGCCCCCCCCCCCGGGCGGGTATCTTCTTCAACTCCCCACCCGCAATGAAACCAATAAAATCACTGTCGGGCGACCAGAATAGGCTGAACCCCGCGGGCGAGGCAGCGACGAGTTCGCGAGGTTCCTGCTGGTCGAGATCCTGAACCCAGAGCTTGGTCTCCTCGTCTTCCGCAAGGTAGGCGATATGCCGGCCGTTGGGAGAGATGACCAGGTCGGCGACATTGGTGCCTGGCGTGAAGGCGAACCGCACCGGGCGAGGGGGAGGTGCCGTCTCTGGGAAGCGGAGCCACATCGCGAAGCTGATGGCAATGGCCACCGCTACGAGGGCTGATGACCCGACCGCGATGCGCTGCCAGCGTTGCGAGCGTTGAACCTGGGTAAGGGAGGGCCCGGGAGCAGCCCCCGAGGTGCCGGCCTCACCCACCGCCGCCACGGCAAGCGCAATCCCCCTCACTTGAGTCGGCTTGGGCTGCTGGTCGGCCGAGCCCGGCGCCGACGAGGGCGCAGGCTTTTCCCGATGGATCTCTTGGACAACGCCGATGCTGTCGGGATTTCTTTCAAAGGCCGGCGCATATCCGCCCTTCGGCAAAGAGATGATCAGCGGATCGTTCGGGAATTCCGAATAGTACTCGCGCAACTTGTCGCGCAGCCGGCGGGCATCGACTCGCACGACCGGGTCGATGGCAGCCTCGAAGTCGGCCCCTCTGCCGTAGATTTCGCAGGCCAGCACCTGCTCCTTGAGGCTGTCTGCCCTGCCTTGGAGGCTTTCTTCGACAATGAACCGGAAAAAGTTCCGAAGGCGCTCCGTCCGAGCAAAGACGTTGCTCGAGAGAATCTTGTCGAGCTGCCCGCGCACCAAGCGGTCCTGAACATTCGTCTTCACCCGAGCGGGCCGGGAAGCGCTCACACTCCCTCCAAGATGATGTTATTGTACAGACCTGCCGCCGCCTTGGCCTCGCGCAGAAATCCCGCCTTTGCCTCGTCGTCGTTGCCCTGCCCTTGTAAGCGACTCCCATACCGCGCTAACCGAGCTTCTCGGTGAGGCGGTAGTGGGAGATGGTTTGGCCGAGCATGCAGCACCGCTAGCGGGGCCTTGATTGCCTGTCCAATTCTATGAAAATACCTGTTGGTGACAAGCCTTGCGTCGCTATTCGAGCGTACCTCCACTAAGGTCCTGATTCAGCCCGGCTTGCGCCTCCTTCCCGGCTAGTGTCTGGAGGGACAAGCAGGATTGCTTGTCCCACTGATCTCTTTGGCAGTCTGCCAACTAGGCAACGTGAATCTGAATCACGTTCGCTGTACGTCCGCTGACCGTGAGCTCAACGGCCGCCGGTCCCGAGCCAACGCCCGAAGGCACTGCAACGGCAACCTGCTCAAGTCCGGCGAATCCCGGGGAAAGCGCAGTGGCGAGGACCGTCGCCGAGATGCCGTCCATCGTGGCAGTGGGGGTCGCGTTCGGCACGGAGATGGGAGGGGCGGGCGGGGCAAGCCGGCCCGCTTCCACAGGGGGCGTAGCCTCGCCAAGTCCGGTCGTCCACAGGATGATCGGATCGCCCACGGCGACAGGGTTCGAAGGCTGAATGAGCGAGAAGTCCACCTTCGTGGCGACGAAGATGCTCGGCGAAACGTCCGTCACGTTCACGGTTTCGGCTAGACTGGTTCCTGCCGAAACGGTCGCGGGAGACGGTGCAGCGCCAGCATCACTCGGGATGCGTGGGAACCGAAGTCTCATGGATCCCAGAGGGTCAGGCCATCCTTCCCGCAACCGTCGCTGGAAAGCACCTCGACGACAAGACTGCTCGCCGGGATGAGCCTGAAATTGTGTCAAAGACACGAGTAACGATTCCACCGTCAACCGTCCAAAAAGCCGTTGTGTTCCAGCAGTGTGAGGCGTATACTCGTAGCGCAACGAGCGCTAAATAGAGAATTATCGATTGATCCGATCCCGAAACGACCATACCGTTTCGCGGCGAACTTACACCAATTCGCGTTGATCGCGCTGGCCTGATCCCCAGAAAGGAGGAGCCATGCCGTTTGAAATCACCCCTGAGGTTTCAGTAAGGAAGGATTCCGCCGGTCGAATCCGCAAACTGAGTCACCCTCGCAAACCCTTCTCCGGCCGTTTGGAGGCAGTAGCCGAGGGCGTTGGCGCCAAGCGACCCCGCGAGCTGGCGGAGGAGTACCTCCGCGAGGTTCTGCCGCAGTACCAAGTCGACGCCGGCATGGCGACAAACCTCAGCGCGGAGGTTTCCGGCCAAATGGACGACCAGGAGGGTCCGCAACTCCGCCTCAAGGAAGAAAAGGTCCTTCGGGACCAAGCGACTGTCCTGTACAGCCAAACGTACATGGGCCTGCCGATCTGGGAGGCCGGGCTCGCAGTTCAGATGCGCGGCCGGCCGTTTCAGGTGACCGGATCGCAGAGTTCGGTTCACTATGAAGTGAGCGTCGAACTCCCTGAACCTGACGCGCCGTATCTCCCCGACAGTATCGACGAAACGAATCTAGGCGCTCAGCTTGGCGTCTCGGGACAGCCGCTGACGATCAACAACAAGCGCCTGCTCATCTACGCTTACGACGCCCAAGACCGGGGGAACGGCGTAGGTGAAGCGCCTCCCGACGACGAACAACAGATGCACGTCGCCTGGCCGACCCTACCCGTGCCGGAAGTCTCGACCGAGATCCGGGACAAGAAGCACTACGTCGTCTCAGAGATCCTCTTCACCCTGAAGACCGCCGACTGGGGAGACACCAACTGGAGCGCCTTCATCGAGCCTAGGACCGGATCCGTTCTGCGGCTCCGCTCATTCGTTGGCTGCGTGGACGGGCTTGTGTACCTTCGCGATCCTCTCACCAAAACCGGGAACACTAGTTTTCGGCCCACTTCGCCGGCGTCCGTGCTGAACACGCTGCGGGACCGAGTCAACCTGGAAGGCCTGAATCCCCCGAACCCTCAGACGAGCAACCAGAGCCTTGCGGGCGAGTACGTGCGCATGGAGAACATCGAGTCTCCGAACGCGCTGCCTCCGGTCGAGCCCGCCACGGACGACTTCGAGTTTCCAGTCCCCACCAACGATTTCGCCGCGGTCAATGCCTACTACCACTGCGATCGCTTGTTCCGAATGCTCGACAGCATGGGATTCAACGTTGCCGACTACTTCAATGGAACGACGTTCCCGGTTCGTATAGACCACCGAGTTCGCTATCGAAACTCATTCGGAATTCTCACCGCCAACATCGTCAACGCATCGGCCCCGGGGAACACCACGGGTGACGGCTCGGACGGATTTCGTTTTGCCCTCGTCGAGCGCAATACTTCGGTCGGAATGGCAGTCGAGTGGCGCGTGATTCTTCACGAATTCGGGCACACGATCCTATGGGACCATGTTGACTCGCCTAACTTCCGCTTTGCCCATAGCGCCGGCGACAGCCTCGCCGCCATCCTGAACGACACGGAAACGAACGTAGGTGACCCCGGCCTCACGTTTCCCTGGACCGTCATCACGCGACGTCACGACCGCCCGGTCGCCGCCGGCTGGGCTTGGGGCGGTTCGCGTGACGACCCGCTTCCCGTTGGCCACCCTTTGTCCGGCGACGTGGCCGGATACAGCAGAGAGCAGATTCTCTCGTCCACGCTTTTCCGGCTGTACCGGGCCACCGGCGGCGCCCACACAGACGTCGTCGTGCGAAGATTCGCCGCTCGCTTCGTCGCCTACTTGATCTTCTCCTCGATCGGTTCGTTGACGCCCTTTAGCCAACCTCTCGACGCGGAGGACTACTCCGGCGATCTCAGCGACGCCGATCTGGGCACGGTTAATTTCGAGGGACAACCTGGAGGGGTCGTCCATAAGGTCATCCGATGGGCGTTCGAGCAACAAGGCGCCTTCCAGCCGCCTGGCGCACCAGCCTCGGTGACGACGCCCGGGGCCCCACCGGATGTTGACGTGTTTATCAATGACGGTCGGGCCGGCCAGTATAGTCCCGCGCCCGAATTCGTATGGACATCGCAAGACATCTGGAACCGCCGCAACCCTGACGCCGGAACCGCGCACGAAACCCCTTTGGCAGGGGCGACTAATTTCCTGTACGTCCGTGTCCGTAACCGCGGAACCCAAGCGGCACAGAACGTGGTTGCCCGCGCCTTTCTAGCCGCGCCCGGAAGCGCCCATTTGTGGCCCACCGACTGGGCGGCGATGGGCGCCGGTCCCATTGCTCTCGCGGGCACGCTCCCTTCGAGCGGCCAGACGGTACTCGGTCCATTTGAGTGTGGAATCCGAGCGAGGCCGGCCCGGCGACCGCATTGGTAAGCGTCTCCGCTGACGATGATCCGACTAACCTGGACTCGATCACAACTCCATTCGCGGTCCAGAAGCTGCTGCACTGTGATAATAATGCCTCCGCTCGCGAAATGAACGTCGCTCCGCGCATCAACGCAAGCGGCATCATCAGCGGTGCCAGCTTCTTGGGCGGCGCTGTCTCGCCGGGTGAGATCCTCTCGATCTTCGGTAGTGGTCTCGGGCCGCAGACGCCGGTCGGGGCGCTCGTCGGCCCGAACGGCACCATTGCGCCCGCATTTCCAATTTGATTTCGGCATCCCGACCTTGCAGCGGCCTTCAGCGTCTTTATTTATAGGGGTTCAAGCCCTGTCAGGACGCACGGAGGCCAACACCCAATGGGTGAAAAAGAAAACAAGCCGTTTCAGCTCACCTTCAACGGATTTCTCAAAGTCGATTTCCAAGGATCGCGCGTCACCTCGGATGGTGGCCTGATTCTCATTCGGGAACTGGACGAGCGGCTCGGACTGGGCAAGCTGATCGACGAGCATCTGACGGATTCGCGGCAAGGCACAAACAAGAAGTTCCCACTGGCCGACCTGGTGCGGCAATCGGTCTACAGCCGCCTCGCCGGCTACGAGGATCTCAACGATGCTGCCCGTGTCTCGGCTGACCCGACTTTTCGTCTGATCGGCTCGAAGAAGAACTGGGATCGCGGCGGGGCGCTTACGTCGCGTCTACAAAGCTTTGAGGCAGAGCTGCTGGCCAGTGAAGAGAACCTGCTTGGGCTGATGGCGGTGAACCGCGAGTTGGTCGCTCAAGCCCAAGCGCAGGACGAGTCCGAGCGTGTCGTGCTCGATATGGACTCCACGGAAAGCCCGGTCCACGGTCAGCAGGAAGGCAGCGCTTACAACGGCCATTTCGAGTCCACCTGCTACCACCCGCTGTTGCTGTTCAACCAGCACGGTGATTGTCTGGCGGCGAAGCTGCGAGCGGGTAACGTGTCCAGCGCCGAGGACTGGGACGAACTGCTGCTGCCCGAGATCGAGCGCCAACAGGGAGAAGGCAAGCAAGTGACGTTCCGCGCCGACGCCGCCTTCGCCAAGCCGGAGATCTACGAGGCGTTGGAGGATCGCGGAGTGGACTACGTCATTCGCATCCCAGCAAACAAGAACCTGGAGTTGGAGATCGAAGAGATTCTGTTCCGTCCGCCGGGCAGGCCGAGCCTGAAGCCACTAGTGCGCTACAAGAGCTTCCGCTATCAGGCCGCGAGTTGGTCGAAGCCTCGGCGGGTTGTGGCCAAGGTTGAGCACCACCAAGGCGAGTTGTTTCCTCGCGTCGGGTTCATCGTCACGAGCATGAGCTTGCCCAGTCGGTCGCTGGTGCGCTTCTACAACAAGCGCGGCACGGCCGAGCAATGGATCAAGGAAGGCAAGCAGGCAACCCACTGGACACGGCTGTCCTGTCATCGTTTCCGGGCAAACGAGGTGCGTTTGCAGTTGAGCGTGTTGGCCTACAACCTGGGGAACCTGTGGCGGCGGCTGGGGCTGGCGCAGAGGATCAAGAACTGGTCGCTGACGAGCTTGCAGCATCGGTTGATGAAAACCGGAGGGCGGCTGGTCAAGCATGCCCGCTATTACTGGCTGCTGTTGGCCGAGGGGCATCTCAACCGCAAGCTGTTCGCTGAGATGCTGGGGCGGATCTGGGCGCTGCCTGTGCCAGGCGGGTAACGGGCGACGGCTGCGACGGAGAAGAGACGCTGGGTTGCTGAAGAGGGAACTACTCGGAGCCGTGTCGGCGAAAAGCCCTCCAGCGAGCTGGAACGCGGCGATCGAGCGGCATTCAGCGACCCAAACGGGAGCGAACGGAGCATCGATCGTGAGAGGAAGACGAAGACCTTGCACCCGAGCCGCGGATCGGAGTATCCTGACCATCGCGGGATGGCCAAAACGGAAATTCCAGTTGCGACCCAGCTCGGACCGACGCGAGTGATCTTCGACGGGCAACCGGCTCCCCTGCTTTTTGTCAGTGCGACGCAGATCAACCTGGTTGCGCCCTTCGGCATCGCCGGAGACCCGGTCGCGACCATCCAGGTTGAGGTCGACGGGGTGCTCTCGGACCCGGTCGATTTGCCGATCCAGGCAACCCGTCCGGGTGTCTTTGCACTGGACCAGAGCGGCAGCGGACAAGCCGCGGCCCTCAACCAGGATGGCTCCGTTAACGATGCGGCCAATCCGGCGCCCCGTGGTTCGACGATTGCGATTTTCCTCACCGGGGGAGGTGAAACGAACCCAGCCGCGATCGAAGGCGGGATTGCTCCTCTGCCTCCGCCGTTCCATAACCTCTCCGCGAACGTGCAAGTCGAGATCGGAGGAGTCACGGCTACGACTGTATTCGCCGGAGCAGCGCCTGCTTTGGTCTTCGGTGTCGTGCAGATCAATGCGACCATTCCGGCGAACGTGCAGCCCGGCGGGGCGGTCCCAGTCCAGGTTCAAATCGGCCCAGCCTCGAGCCAGAACGGCATTACCGTCGCGGTCTCGTGAATCAGAAATTCAGGCTTTTCAAAACCCCTGGATCGCTGTCTGGGTGGTACGAGCCGCCCACGGGTAACCTCCCAAACAAGCCGTCAACCAATCGCGACCGGGAGACCCTCTTCGTGCGAAGCCGGCGACGGTCGCTGCTCAGCGTCGCTGAGCCTCCGTTGGCTGACCCACCCCTTTTTTCTACCAGGCCTCGATTTAATCTGATCTTCGCGAGAGCTTACCGATGGCCAGTCTAGCCAGAATCATTGTAGTCATGGTGTTTACAATCGAATGTTTCGCCGCGCCCGACCCTGCCGCGTCGGGGACTGGAGATGCTTCGGAGCCGGCGGCTCTCGCTTCCGACGAGCCTGGAGAAGTCGAACAACTGAAAGTGCTTACGCGCAAGCTGCAGCGGCAGTTGGAAGCCCAGGGAGCCCTTCTCGAAGAACTCAGGCGTCAAGTGGCGGAACTGAGGAAGGATCCGTCCCCGGCGGAACGCACTTCGGATGGCAAACACGCCGCCGAAGTTCCAGGTACGTCGCTTCCTCGGGCATACGCTTCTCCCGAAGCTTCGCAGCAACCGCCGGCGCCTCCCACTGAGCAGGCCAAGGCATCTCCAACTGACAAACAATCTCAACCTTCTTCGAGACCCTCCTCTCAGAACTTGAAAGTGTATTGGAAGGAGGGTCTGCGCCTCGACTCGGCGGATGAGTCTCAACGCCTCCGCATCGGGGGGCGCATTATGAACGATTGGGGCTTTTTCTCCACTGGCGACGAGCTGAATGAAGCGGTGGGGCCCGTGGTGAACGGCACGGAGTTTCGCCGCGCGAGGTTATACGTTTCAGGGCGCATGTACGATCGAGTGAGCTTTAAGGCTCAGTACGATTTCGCCGGCGGAGCCGCCGGTTTCAAGGACGTTTACATTGGGATCGAGAAGCTTCCTGGCGTCGGAAAGCTTCGGGTCGGCCACTTCAAGGAGCCGTTCAGCCTAGAAATGCAGACCAGCAGCAAGTACATCACCTTTATGGAGAGATCTCTAGCGAACGTGTTCGCGCCCGAACGAAACAGTGGCATGATGATCGCCAACGCGGGCATGGGCAAACGCCTGACTTGGGCCCTGGGCACATTCCGCGACTCGGACGGTTTCGGCGAGGCCAGCGGTCCCGGAAACTACGCTGTAACGGGACGCGTCACCACCAGCCCATGGTATGCGGACGGGGGATCCAAGCTCTTACACCTCGGGCTGGCTTATAGCCACCGCAACCCAACGGGCGACACTTTACACATCCGACAGCGACCCGAGGCACACCTTACAACCAGGTTCGTCAACACAGGCCGGTTCCCGGCTGAATCGTTGGATTTGGTTGGTGTCGAGGCGGCGCTAGTGGGGGGGCCGGCCTCTTTTCAATCTGAATACATTCACAATTCAGTGCACCAGCCAGGTGGCGCGGACTTGAGCTTCGGGTCGTTCTACGCCCAAGGCAGTTATTTCCTTACCGGGGAGCACCGCCCGTATCGTGATTCAGGGGGTACTTCAACCGGGTGAAGCCGTCCCACAATCTCGGAGATCAGAAGGGATGGGGAGCATGGGAAATCGCGCTCCGCTATTCGCAGATTGACTTGAATGATCGCCTGATCAGCGGCGGCGTGCTACGGGACGTGACCCTCGGCCTAAACTGGTATCTCAATCCCACAACCCGCTTGATGTGGAACTACGTATTCGCCGACCAGGTCGACCTGGGAGAGGCACACTTATTCCAGACCCGCTTTCAGGTGGATTTCTAGCGTGTTCTGGAAGATTACGTTCACGATCCGCCATGCCACCGGGCGCCTACCTATACGTGTCGCCGCTATCGCCCGAGCCAGGCAACGCAGGCTGACCTCCCCTGTTGAATCTAGCCCTGCAACCCGCTGGTGGTGCGCTACCCTCGGAGAGCTAGCCATAGAATGTCAAGAAGGCGATGGGCAAGCTGGGCCGGAGCGGTTTCACCTACATGCTTGAGCGAGCGAAGCCGCCAGCACTGACGAAGTTGGCTCTACAACCCCTCCGGCGCCGACAGCCACTGAGCTCACTCCTCATGTGTTTCTACCCCCAACCCCGTTTAAGGATGCGCCTGGCGGTAAGTCTTTTGATGACCGTCCTTGGTGTTGCGTTGCTCCTTGTGAACTGTGGGACCAACCAGCAAACTTGGCCCCGGCAAATGGAAGGCCGCGGGGCGAAGGATATGCGGTTTGTCGGCAATCAAGATTGCGTCGAATGTCACGAGCAGCAGTTCGAGGAGTGGTCCGGCTCTCATCACGATTGGGCCATGCGACACGCCAATGAGACCAGTGTGCTCGGCGACTTTGAAAACGCAACGTTGTCAAATTTTGGCGTAACGTCTCGTTTCTTCAGCGCGGATGGGAAATACTACGTCAACACGGAAGGGCCGGACGGAAACCTCACCGACTATGAAATCAAATACACCTTCGGCGTCGATCCTTTGCAGCAATACCTGATCGAGTTCCCGGGAGGCCAGCTCCAAAGTCTGACCATCGCTTGGGATGTCCGCGACAAGCGTTGGTTCCACTTGTACCCGGACGAAAGAATCACGGCCGACGATCCTCTTCACTGGACCGGGCGCTATCAAACCTGGAACGTGATGTGCGCCGAATGTCACTCCACGAATTTGCACAAGAACTACGATTCGAAGACGGACTCCTACCATACGTCGTGGAGCGAGATTAACGTTAGTTGCGAAGCCTGCCACGGTCCCGCCGAAGAGCACGTCGCCTGGGCCCGCGCGATTCCGCCGGGAAGCGTCCCGGAGCCAGGTGATCACCAGCTCGCTGTCGATTTCAAAACGACGGACCCACGATACGAAGTCGACAACTGCGCGCGGTGTCATTCGCGACGGCACCAGGTGAGTCCCAGCGACCAGCATGGTCGGCCACTGCTGGACGATTTTCTGGTCGCGCCACTCCGGGAGGGTCTTTATCACGCGGACGGTCAAATACTGGACGAGGTTTATGTGTACGGCTCGTTCACCCAAAGCCGGATGTACCGCGAAGGTGTACGGTGCTCCGACTGCCACAACTCGCACAGCTTGGAACTTCGGAGGCCCGGGAACGATCTCTGCGTCCGCTGCCATCAGACCGCGCCCCCGGAGGACTTTCCGAACATGCCAGCAAAGAACTACGATACGCCGCAGCACCATTTCCACCCCGCGGCGTCAAAAGGGGCAGCGTGTGTGGAGTGCCACATGCGGGCACGGACCTACATGGTGGTCGATCCCCGTCGCGACCACAGTTTCCGAATACCGCGCCCCGACCTTTCAGTGACGCTGAACACTCCCAACGCCTGCAACGCATGCCATGAGGATCAGACAGCACAGTGGGCCGCTGACCATATGAAGGAGTGGTACGGATCGAAGCGCCAATTAGAGCCGCACTTCGCCGAAGCTATCGCAGCCGGCCGGTCTGGACCGGAGGATGCACCGGAAAAGCTAATCCAGCTTGCGAAAGACACGGATCAGCCTTCGATCGCGCGCGCGACGGCGCTAGAGCTGTTGCGCAATTATCCTCCCGAACATCTTCCCGCGATCGTATCTCTGACCCTCGACGAAGACCCCCTGATACGCACTAACGTAGCGGCGGCACTGCAGGGACTTCCGCCGAATCAAAGGGTGACCGCCCTTGCCCCGCTGCTCGAAGACCCCGTCCGCGCTGTGCGCATCGAGGCGGCGCGGGTGCTGGCATGGGTTCCACGGGCATTACTTAACTCAAGCCGGCGTAGTCAGTTCGACGTCGCCTTCGGAGAGTTCGAGGAAGTTCAAGTGGCGATGGCGGACACTCCGGGGGCGAATCTGACCCTAGGCGCCACATACGCCGCTTTGGGAGACTCCGATCGCGCGGAGCAGCACTACGCGACCGCCCTCGAGTTAGATCCTGGCTTCCTGCCGGCCCAGCTGAATCTGTCGACTTTATACAACCAAATCGGCCGCAACAGTGACGCGGAACGTGTCCTTCGCGAAGCAGCAAAGAGTTCGCCTGACGAGGGGGAGGTTCACTACTCCCTCGGCCTCTTGCTGGCCGAGGAGAACCGACTCGAAGAGGCAGCAGCCAGCCTTAAGAAGGCGGTCGAACTGCTTCCGAAGCGTGCTCGAGTCCGTTACAACTACGCCCTGTCGCTTCAGCAGTTGGGGCGGCGACCGCAGGCGGAAGCCCAGCTGCTAAAAACCTATGAGCTGGATCCTTCCGATCCGGACATCCTCAACGCGGTCACTACGTTCTATCTTCAGCAGGCCGATTTTCGGAAGGCATTGCCCTACGCCGAACAGTTGGCTCAGCTTGTACCCGAAGCTCCCGGACCGAAACGATTGGTCCGCGGGATTCGCGACCGAGTGAAAACTTCGACGGGCCCGCAGTGAAAACTGCGGGCAAGGTTCCGACGAATCACCTCGCGAACGAGTGCGCACTGTACGGCCGGCCGGCGAACCAGATCTCACACTTTCGGCGCACACCAACGAAACTATTTCGTAGCAGGCATCAGCCCCTGTCCTCCGGGATCCACTCGCTACACTGAAACCGTGCCGCGCGCGAAGCCACGGCCCCCGTGGGGTCAGCATTTTCTCCGTGACCGCGAGGTGCTCGAGAAGATCGCCGCCGCGATTCCGATCGAGCCCGGGTCCGTTGTCATCGAGATTGGTCCCGGGCACGGAGCACTGACAAAACCCTTGCTCGCCCGCGGCGCCCGGATCGTCGCCGTGGAAATTGATCCCCGGCTGGTGACAAGTCTGGAGGAGAAGTTCGCCGGGTCGCCGGACGTGGAAATCGTCCCCGCGAATATTCTGAATGTTGATCTTCCCGAGCTGATCGCGAGCCGCACCGAGGGTCCCGTGTTGGTGGTCGGGAATCTTCCCTACTACATCACCTCCCCAATCCTGAAGAAGACTTTTGCCGTGGCCGATCGAGTCTCCCAGGCCGCATTCCTGATGCAGGAGGAGGTGGCCAGCAGGGTGGTCGCAAAAAGAGGGGATTCCGACTACGGCTTTCTAAGCGTTCTGTGTCAACTCTATAGTGAGCCGGAGTGGCTCTTTGCCGTGCCACCGGAACTTTTTCGGCCCCTACCAAAAGTCAGCTCGGCCCTGGTCCGGTTCACCTTGCGGCACGGCCAGAATGTCGAAGCCGGATTTGTGGAGTTCCTACAGCATTGTTTCCGCCAACCCCGCAAGACCTTGCTGAACAATCTATCAAGTGTCTACGGTCGATCTCAGGTGTCGAAGCTGGTTCAAGCGGAGCGGAGAGCCCATCAACTTGACCTGGAAGACCTCCGCGGGTTTTGGGAACGGCTCGAATCGAACAGGGCGGCGGCTTCGGAGCGAAAACATGCTCCCAGCGCTCGCGTCTCTAGCGAAGGGCCCACGCCGCCCCAGACGCGCTAGCCTAGCGCCCTATCCTTTTCGAACGGGCCAGACCAGGCGACTCAGGCCGTAGACGCATACGCATATCCAAAGGTCCACGACCAGCCCCCAGTCGAAGGCGAAAGGTTCGTGCCGCGCGCCGCCCGGAAGATAATTCACCAGCCCGTAGTAGATGGCGTTGCCGATCAGGATACTGACGAGAGAGCGCCAGAAACCTCCCGGCCAACGAAAGCGCATCTGCTTTTGCGTAGGGGAGTTCATGCCGTCCGTGGAGAAACCTGTCGCTTCACGAACAACGACGCCGAGTGGTCGGGGACTCGGCGGGCTCGGGTCTCTGTTTCCAGGGTGCTCAAGAGGTCAGCGGGACTGACATTCTGGCCTCTCCAGCCTCCCTTTTGCGCCAGCCCTCAAGAGCCGCTAGCCCGGGGAAAGTTTTTCAAACATTGCCATTCGGTTGCCGGCAACGTCCTAGTTGTCACGCTGCTTGTCCTCTCACGAGCCGCTTCTCAATCAGGCCTAGCCCGAAATCAGCGGCCAACGCCATCAGCGCGGCCGGCACGGCGCCGATCAGCAACAGACCCGTGTTGACGGACTGGATGCCGCGAAAGATGAACTCTCCGAGGCCTCCCGCGCCTATTAGGGCCGCAATCGTGGCGATCCCAATGCCGGTGACGGTGGCAACGCGCAAGCCGGCCATGATCGTGCGAGCCGCCAACGGCAGCTCGACGAGCCTCAAAAGCTGCCAGTCGGTCATGCCCATCGCTTCCGCCGCCTGCCGAACTGAGCGGTCAACGCCCACGATCCCTGTATACGTGTTTCGAATGATGGGCAACAAAGCGTATAGGACCAAAGCGACAATGGCCGATCGTGGACCAACCCCCCCGATCCAGGGCAGGGGAATGAGGAATCCGAAAAGGGCCAGGCTTGGAATTGTTTGCGCCGTGTTGGCCGCTCCCAGCACCCACCGTTTGAGGGTAGGCCGCCGAGTGAGTAGCACGCCTGATGGAATCCCGATCAGCGCCGCGATGCTGATCGACAGCGCCACAAGCCACAGGTGCTCCAGGGTCCGTCCTGCTAACTGTGCTTGATACTGCTGAAGGTAGCTGAATAGGTTCACGATAGAGACTCCAGAAAAGGCGCGGCGGCAGCGTCGCCCGACGAACGAAACTGCTCCGGCGTGCCGGACCAAACTAGCCGCCCTCTTTCCAGGACGCCGAGCTGGTCGGCAAGTAGCAAACCCTCGCGTACATCATGGGTGACGAAGACAATTGTCTTGCCGAGGCTTCTGCGGATGGTCAGAAATTCGCGCTGAATCTCAGCTCGCGTGATGGGGTCGAGCGCGCCGAAGGGCTCGTCCATCAGCAGGAACGGGGGATCGGCGGCCAGGGCGCGCGCCACGCCAACGCGTTGCCGCTGTCCCCCGGAAAGCTGGTGCGGGTACCGCTCGCGCATTGGTTCTGCGTCGAGTCCCACCTTCGTGAGTAGCCCGTTGGTGCGACGCTCGACGTCCGACTCGCTCCATCCCTCGAGCGTCGGGACCAGGCCGACATTCTGTGACACGGTGAAGTGTGGGAAAAGGCCTACTTCTTGGATGACATAGCCGATCTTGCGTCGAAGGCGAATGGGGTCCCATTCGTCCGTGCTCTTGCCCTCGACCAGGACACGCCCTTCCGTCGGCCTGATTAGGCCGTTTATGAGACGAAGGGCTGTCGTTTTGCCTGAGCCGCTACGACCTAGCAACACCAGCGTCTGAGCCGCTTCGACCGTGAGTGTCAAGTCTGAAACGAGGGCCGTTTCGCCGACGCGATAGGTCACGCCTTCCAAAAGGATGGGAGCTGCCGGCTCGTAGGTCATGGACTCAATTTCAGGGTTGCCCAGTGTCGGATTCCCGCCCGAGACCGACCGCCCTGGCAAGGGTGATCGGCCCTGGTCGATCCTAGCAGAGATTGAACAAATCGCCTTCTAGGCTGTTTTTGACGCTGCACCGGCGGGTGGATATGTTAAAACATAAATGATAGAACATGTTTCGGGCCAATAGCCCTCGTGTTGTCGCCTGGAAGCGTACTTTAGGAAACGAATTGACGAGACTGGCAGGTGGCTGGCTGATCTAGAATAGGTATGGTCCAAGGAGGGATCCTATGAAAGTTCGAGTCAGCATTCTGCTCATTCTGACAGTAGTTAGCTTGGCCGCCAGGAAGAACAAGGCGGTCGAGCGTTGCGATAAAGCCGCGCGGGTCCTCGATGAAGTCATGGGAACCAAGGACAGCGCCATTCCCCAAGATCTGCTGGGCAAGGCGCAATGCGTGGCCATCATCCCCGGCGTCAAGAAGGCTGGTTTAGGTTTCGGCGGGAAGTACGGCAAGGGCGTGCTGAACTGCAGAGGCAAGGGCAACAAGGGTTGGACGGGACCTTCGACGGTTCGCATCGAAGGAGGCAGTTTTGGTTTACAGATCGGCGGGAGCTCGACCGACGTTGTGCTCTTGGTGATGAATGAGCGTGGTGCGGAAAAGCTCATTCAAAGCAAGTTCACCCTAGGAGCGGACGCCGCAGTGGCAGGTGGGCCGGTGGGCCGGACCGCGACAGCTCAGACGGACGCTCAGATGCACGCCGAGATTCTGTCCTATTCTCGATCGCGCGGCGTCTTTGCGGGCGTTTCACTGGAGGGCGCCACGCTGCGGCCCGACCATGACGCCAACTTCAAGATCTACGGCAGGGACGTTGAGCCGAAGCAGATCTTGAGCGGCAAAATACCCGCCCCCGAGTCGACCGGGAACTTGCTGGCAACCCTGAACAAGTATTCGTCTACCAAACACTAGTAAAAAAGAGGAGGTCCTATGAAGGCCGACAGAACTAGGAGATCCGGCAACCGGGGTGGCCTCGTGGGCACGTTTTTGCGCCAGGTTGATTCGGGATCAGTAACGGCTTGCTGCCTGGTTGCGATTGGAGCGGCCGTCGTGTTGCTGACGTTGATCAGCCCCGCGAAGCTCGTGGCGGATGCACATCGGGCTGCCAAGCGGGTGGACGCGGCTGCCATGGTGCTTAGAGACACGCTTTCCGGAAGCGACGCGGGCATTCCTGAAGGCCTTCTAAAGAGGGCGGAGTGCGTCGGGGTGTTTCCTTCGGTATGGAAAGGAGCTTTGGGTTTCGGGGGCAAATACGGCAAGGGTGTGGTGAGCTGTCGGACCGCCGCTCAAGACTGGAGTGCGCCCGCAACGTTCCGCATTGAGGGCGGCAACGTCGGGTTTCAAATCGGCGGAAGTTCCACGGATCTTGTCTTGGTGTTCCTTGGTAAGGAAAGCATCAGAAAACTTCTCCGGACCAGCTTCACGATCGGCGTCGATGGTGCGGCCGCGGCTGGGCCGGTTGGGCGCGCTGCGTCGGGAAACACGGACACCTTTCTGCGTATCGAGATCCTAACGTATGCTCGCTCCCGCGGCCTGTTCGCGGGGGTCGCCTTCGATGGGGCGACGTTGCGTCCGGCCCACGGGGCCAATCGCAGCTTGTACGGCTTCGATGCCCGCGCCCAAGATATCTTGCGAGGGGACGTCGAGGCTCCAGCGGCGGCTCATGAGCTGTTGCGAATCCTGGGTCGGTACGCACCCGAGAAAAAGGCGGGCGACTAGGTCTGCCGTAAGGCCTTGCCGAAACCAGGACCGCCAGGAGTGGGGGGTCAATGCCGCATTGACAGTCACGTTGCCTTCACGTACCATGCCCTTAGACGTTCCGATAGAGGCCGCCCATGACGCGGATCCTTTTAACAGTCCTGTGGGTGTGGATTGGCGGGTTCGCCCTGTTTGGTCAGAGCGAGGAAGCACGCAAGCAACCCCGTGAAGCCAAGCCGGAGGCGATGCCGCCGGAGCAGTTCTCCAAGACCCACGCACCGCTCTTCGCAGCGCCCAAATCGAATGACGCGGGCTCGCTGACCGAGCGCCTGGTTGATTCCACGGCGAACGGGGAGCAACCGGAAGTATCGCCGGCCCCTCGGCGGAACTTCATCGACCGGTTCATTTTCCGAAAGATCGAGCGCGACGGCATTCCCCATGCCCCGCTCTCGACCGATAGAGAGTTTCTCCGTCGCGTCAAGCTTGACCTCACGGGCCGCATCCCCTCTCCCGCGGAAGTCAGAACCTTCCTTGCCGACCGAGATCCGGCCAAGCGCGACAAGCTGATTGACCAGCTTATGGATAGGGAAGCCTGGGTTGACAAGTGGGCGTACTTTTTCATGGACCTGTTTCGGGCCAACGGCAAGATGGGTCGAGGGAAGTATCTCTTTCATTACTGGATGAAGGAGAACCTACGCTCGGATCGGCCCTATGATGAAGTCGCCCGAGCTATCATCGCCGCTTCCGCCAAAAGCAACCATGTGGTAGCGGCAGCCAACTTGATTGCCCGCGAACATGTTCAGGGCAAAGCCAGCGCGGATGATGGCGACGACTTCGGAATGGTCCACCAGTTGGACACCCATGACGAACTCGCCATCATCTATGCAAAAGCGTTTCTCGGCATCAACCTCTCCTGTGTCTCGTGCCACGATGGCCAACGACACCTCGAGGAGGTTAATGTCTGGCTAAGCCGCAAGACACGGCAAGAGTTTTTCCAGTATGCGGCCTTCCTCGGTCGGACCCGCTATCAGATGTACTGGGAAAACGGGATGGGCAATGCCGGGGAATTTATCATCGACGATCACGCCCCAGGCTACGACACCACCGGCCAGAGTATGATCCGAGTCCCTCGCCTGGGCGGGTCCAACGAGCCGGCTTTCATCCTGACCGCCGAACGAATGAAGCCCGAGGAAGAGCCACGGGATGCGCTGGCTAGGATGCTCACCAGTCATCCTCAGTTCGCTCGCGCCACGGTGAATCTCTTCTGGGCCCAGCTGATGGGCTTTGGCATTGTCGAGCCGCATGATGAATTTGACCTTGAGCGCCAAGACCCTCAGAGTCTGCCACGCGGGTGGGAGCTACAGCCTTCTCATCCGGAGCTACTCAATGAGCTGGGGAAAGATTTTGAGCGCAGCGGCTATAGCCTCAAGCACCTGATGTCGACAATCTGCCGTTCGAGCGCCTACCAGTTGTCAGCTCGCTTCCCCGGCCAGTGGAAAGATTCCTACACCAAGTACTATGCCCGCAAGTTTGTGCGCAGGCTCGGTGCCGAAGAGCTCCATGACGCTGTCGTGCTCGCGACTGACCGCCCCGGCAACTTCGAATTTGGTGATGGAACGGTCGGCATGGCGATGCAGCTCAGCGGACCCTCTAAGGGCCGGGAAATTCGCTATTTCATGGAGACTCTCGGGCAGTCGGACCGAAATACCCCTCCCCGTAAGGTCGCCGGATCGCTTCTGCATCCGCTTGTTTTGATGCAGTCGCCGATAGTCGCCGAGCGCGTTCTCGCGGAGGACTGCGGCAGGGTGCAACAACTCCTTGATCGATATTCGGAAGACTCTCGTGTGGTGGAAGAGATGTTTCTGGCTACGCTTTCGCGACCGCCATCTGATCGCGAAGAAGAAATAGCCCTGGCAGCGCTTCGAAGGAACCGCGTCGAGGGGGCGCAGAACCTGCAGTGGGCGCTGATCAACAATGTGGAGTTCCTATTCAATTATTAGGAGTGCCCTATGTCGAGAACGAAAACCGTAGGGGAAGTATTCAGCACTCGCAGGGACCTGCTGCGCCTCGGTGGTCTGGGACTTGTGGGAGCCTCGGTCGGAGGCGCATGGCCCCTGCAGGCGGCCGCCACGAAGCCGAGATTTCACCCCCGAGGCAACGCGCGCAACGTTCTGTTTTTCGAGATTTCCGGTGCCGTCAGCCACACCGAATCGTTCGACTTCAAAGAAAACGAAGGATCACCGGACGACCTGGACGTCCGACGAATAAACTCTGACCTTTCGCTGCCGCACCTGCTGTTCCCTCGCCTCGAGAAACACCTGGACAAGCTCGCCATCCTGCGTTCGATGCTGAGTCACGAGGAGGTGCATTTTCGGGCGCAATATTACGTTCAGACCGGTCGGCAGATGAACCTCGCCTTCGCGCGCGAAATCCCGGCCTTGGGCTCCGTGATTGCCATGGAGCTCGAGCCGCAGCGTCGTCCGAACGACACGTTCCCCGTCTATATGTCGTTCAATCTGGAAAAGGGGTCTGCCGGGGCGTTAGCGACAGGATTTCTTCCACCCAGGTTTTCGGTGGTCGACATCAATACCGAATCCATCGAGACGGGGATGGCGCTCGATGAGAAAGCAGTCGATTTGTTGGAGGAGCGCTGGTCTTTGCTGAGCCAAATACGAGAAGCGGAAAGTTCTCGGTCGGGTGGGTATGGCAGGGAGATAACGGGCTACAACGATTTTTACGCCGCTGCCTACAAGTTGCTCTCCGATGATCGCTGGCCGGCGGCCTTCGGAATCGCCGACGAGGAGCGCGAGCGATATGGCGACACGCTCGTCGGAGTTGCCTCGATTCTCGCGCGCAACGTCCTGGCGAGCGACGCCGGTACGCGCTACATTCATGTCTGCCACCCCGGGTGGGATCACCATGTGAAGATCTGGGACCGCGAGGCGGAGTCCAACCACTATAAGCTGTGTGCGGAGTTCGACCAGGCGTTCTCGGCTCTGCTCGAGGATCTCGCGTCGACACCTTCGGGAAACAACCCTCGAGACACTTTGCTCGACGAAACGCTGGTTGTCGCCATGAGCGAATTCGGCCGTACCCCGGGCGCCCTGAACAATATGAATGGCCGCGATCATTACAACCGATGCTTTCCGGCGCTCTTCGCAGGTGCCGGGGTCAAGGGCGGTCGCGTCCTGGGCCGCTCGGATCGCGCAGGTGAGAAATGCCTGGAAACCGGATGGCAGCGAAAAGAGCAGCCACGCATAGAGAACATCGCGGCGACCATGTTTTCAGCCCTCGGAATCGATTGGAGCAAGGAGATTCGCAACGCACCATCGGGCCGCCCCTACGTTTACGTAGATCCTCTGGGACCCAACGGCCACATCCCCACCGATGAGATTACGACCATTTACGGTTAGTATTCTTTTCCCGCTTTCGGTTCTTGTCGCGCAGGCCGGCCAGCCGGGAATGGTATTTATCCCCGGCGGCGAGTTTCTTCGAGGCCGCTCCCACGCGCTGCCCGACGACGAGCTGAAGTGGTTCCCCACCCTCCTCAAAGACGATCGCCCGGTCCGCGGGATCTTTGTCGATCCCTTCTACCTCGATCGGCGGGAGGTGACCAACCGGGACTTCGCGGCGTTCGTCAAGGCGACCGGCCGGGCCGCCCCCTACTACTGGCCCGACCGGGAATTGCCTGCTGACAAGGTTGACCACCCGGTGGTAAACGTCAACTGGGGGGAGGCGGTAGCCTACTGCCGGTGGGCGGGCAAGAGATTGCCGACCGAAGCCGAATGGGAGCGCGCTTGCCGCGGTCCCGCCGAAGGAGCCGTGTATCCTTGGGGCGACCGGGATCCCACGAAAGAAGACGTTCGCTTCGACGTCATTACCGGTCCCGGCCAAGTCTGTCACCTGCCTGAAAGCTATTTCGGACTCTGCGACATTGCTGGGAATGTCTGGGAGTGGTGCGCCGACTGGTACGAAAGGGACTACTACGAGCGCGCGCCCCAGGCAAACCCGCAAGGTCCCGAAGGCGGACTGTATCGAGTCCTCAGGGGCGGGTCCTGGGCGGATTTGCCGAAATATCTCACCTGTGCGTATCGCAGTTTTGCCCGAGCCGCCGAGCGCAGTCCGAACGTGGGCTTTCGCTGCGCGAAGAGCTTCCGCTAGCCGAGCGGCGTGTGCCTGCCGGCATCGAATGTCTCGCGGCTTCGGTGGCGACGAGCACTCGTGTTTGTCCCGGTGGGCGGTACAGACGAGCTTTAGCTTGTCCCGGCGCGATACGGCGGGTCCACGGCGACCAGAAGTCGCCACAGGCGCACGGTTGTATGGGATACTCCGGCGGAATGTTAACCTACGGGCGAGGAGTCTTAAACTTGCGCCGCCTCGGTTCGATTGCACGTTGCATAATATGGACCGGCATAGTCTGTGGGACCGTCCCCCCGGTGGCCTCACAAAACCCGCCGCCTGCACCGGCGGACATCGAATTCTTTGAGACGCGCGTCCGTCCGATACTCGCCACCAATTGCTACGGCTGCCACGGCCCCGAGAAGCAGTCCAACTCCTTACGCCTTGACTCGCGCGCGTCGATGATGCAGGGCGGAAAGCGCGGTCCCGTGCTAGTCTCGGGCAAGCCCGAAGACAGCCTGCTCATCCAAGCCGTCCGCCACCAGGGATTGCAGATGCCACTGGGCGGCAGGCTCGAGGAATCCCAGATCGCGGCGCTGGAAGAGTGGATTCGACGGGGCGCCCCCTGGCCTGTCTCGCCCGCGGTAGCCGCCGGCAACGACCAATACGAAAAGCTGGCCCGGGAGCACTGGGCCTTCCAGCCGGTGAGGAAACCGCTACTACCCGAAGTCGCCGAGGCGCGGTGGTCGCGAAACCCGGCGGACCGCTTCATCTATCGCAAGTTGAGAGAGGCCGGCCTCGCTCCCTCCGAGCCGGTTGAGCGCCGCATACTGATCCGGCGCCTTAGTTACGTTCTGACCGGGCTGCCGCCCACAGCGGCCGAAACCGATCGGTTCGTCGCCGACAGCTCACCCGATGCCTACCAGAGGCTCGTGGACGGCCTGCTGGCTTCGCCGCGTTTCGGTGAACACTGGGCGCGGCACTGGCTCGACCTGGTGCGCTACGGAGAAACGCGCGGCTACGAGTGGAACTACGAAATCATCGGCGCGTGGCGCTATCGCGACTACCTAATCCGGGCCTTCAACGGCGATGTCCCCTACGACCAGCTGGTACGCGAACACATCGCCGGGGATCTGCTGGAGGAACCGAGGATCAACCACGATGAGCGTATCAACGAGTCCGTCATTGGGACTGCGTTTTATCGTCTTGGCGAAGCCGGGCACGACGATTGCATCATGTTCCGCGGAATCGCTCTCGACGTTATGGACAACCAGATCGACACGCTGACGAAGACGTTTCAGGCGCTCACCGTCTCTTGCGCGCGCTGCCACGACCACAAGCTCGATCCGATTCCGACCGAAGATTACTACGGTCTGTACGGCATCCTCAACAGCAGCCGGGTTGTCGCTCACACGATCGACACGTCGGAGGTCCACGCCGAGGAAACGGCGAAGCTCCGCCGCCTAAAACCGCGGATCAAAAACGAGCTTGCGAAGATCTGGCTCAGCGAAGCGAAGGATGTGGCTCAGTATTTGCTTGCTTCCGCACCTTCTTCGAGCCCCGCCCAGTCATCGATTCCTGAGGAGTTGGACCCGAATCGCGTCGAGGCTTGGCGCAACGCCGTCAGCTGTCCGGAACAGGGACTCGCGGACCCCGGTCACCCTTGGGCTGTCTTGTTGGATGGGGGCGGTAGTTCGCAGGCAGAATTCCAGTCTGCGTCCGGTGAATTGGCGGCTCTCTACCGGAGGGAGTTGACCGAGCGCGCGGAGTTTAACAGCGCCAACTTCGAGCCCTTTGCAGACTTCCGTTCCGAGCATGGAAGCAACTGGCAAGCCTCAGGCAGCGGGCTGAGGCAGGGACCGGTTGCCGGCGGCGATTTTGCAGTTGCGCCGGAAGGAGATCGAGTGGTCGCAGGTGTTTTCCCCGCCGGCGTTTACACACATACGTTGTCGAGCCGCTTGAATGGAGCCCTGCGGTCTCCCACTCTTCCCAAGGACAAAAAGTATCTGAGCGTCCGTGCGATGGGCGGCATGCTCGGTGCCCACCGCAAGGTCATCGACAACTGTGCAATCGGAGAAAAGTACGAGATCCTCAGGGGCGGTTCGTTGAGGTGGAACAAGCTGGAAACCGAAGCCGAGCAACAGGAGCTCCCCGTCTTCGTCGAATTGGTGACCAAATGGGAGAATCCACGAATCCCAGATCGTCCGAAAAGGCTGAAGGCCCAACCCGGGGAGATGGAGTCGCCAACGTCCTATTTCGGGGTCGTTGAGGCGGTACTGCACGACGTTGATGAGACGCCGCGCGAGGAGCTGTCGCACATGATGCGGCTGTTCGACGCCGGTGCACCAATCGACTGGAACGATCTAGCGGGCCGCTACGCCGCCTCGGTCCGGATGGCCGTGACCAACTGGGCTGCGGGCCGAGCGACCGACGACGATGCCCGTTGGTTGGACTGGCTTGCCCGCAACGATCTGCTGTCGAACTCTACGAGCGCCGGCCCGCGGTTGCGCGCGCTGATTGATGAGTACCGCGCGGTAGAGGACGGCATTTCCCTGCCCCGCGTTGTCGAAGGTTTGGCGGACGGTGGTCCGGGCCGCGATTTCCCCGTCTTAATTGGTGGCGATCCGAAAGGCTACGGAAAGCCGGCCGCTCGCCTTTTCCTGAGGCAACTTTTGGGGGCCCGGGCGCCCACGGTCTCTGGAAGCGGCAGGCGGGAGCTGGCCGAAGTGATCGCGAGCCCTGACAACCCGCTGACGGCGCGCGTGATGGTAAATCGCATTTGGCACCACGTCTTCGGTCGGGGAATCGTAGGGTCGGTTGACAACTTCGGGCTCATCGGCGACAAGCCGACGCATCCTGAGCTGTTGGACTATTTGGCTGCTCGCTTCGTCGAGGAAGGGTGGTCCATCAAGAAGATGATTCGGCTGCTGGCACTCTCTGAAACCTTTCAGCAGGCCGGAGAAGCTGCCCCAGGTGCGGTGGAGGCCGACCCGCAAAACTCGCTGTTGCATCACTACCCGCTCCGCCGCTTGGGAGCCGAGGCGTTGCGCGACTCCAT